>NZ_JABVWW010000009.1 GCF_013350005.1 Methylocystis silviterrae | reverse complement strand
ATCATTGGCGCTTCCTTTCGGAAGCTGTGAATCACGACATCGCGCCCAAGCCAACAACTTTATAGGTCCGAGCCCTAGCTGTGTGGTCTATCATCGATCGACTCTCAGTCTTGAGTTTTGCTCTTGTGCTCCGCCACGATAGCCGCTCTTACCGCATCCTGTGGTGACCGTATCGCGCCCAAGTGTAGCACAGCAAAGATACGCCTCCTGTCGCTTCCTTCAATAGGCGACGACCACGCATAGGCGCGGGTTGATTTCGCATTTCCCTCTAGGTCGAAAACATCGACCACGCCTTCCCATACGGTCTGGCCTTGGAATGTTTCTTTGACGGGGGCGGATTCGACATGCGTTGCGATGCCGCCGTGTTGCGATTCAACAGCGCCTTTTAGGTCAGAAGCATCCATTATTTTTGCTTCTTTCTGTATTTCATCCCGCCAAATTTCGCGCCTGGAACGCCCTCTATCTCTCCTTTGTCGGCCATCGTGCTTAGGATGCGCTTCATTTTGTCGCTGTCTTTGATGTGTGTGATCTCTCGCGCTTCCTTATTTCGGATTGTGGCGTGTTCTTCCAGATAGTTCATGATTGTTTGCTCAGGAGATGCGAGCGGCTCATGGCGTATCGTCACTAGCACATCGGAGTCTCGTTCTTCGATGCTAGGCTCCTTCAGCCCAAGCTGGTTCATCTTTTCAAATGCGGTGTTGAGCCCCTCGCCTACGTCCCTGTTTGGAGGGTTTGGGAACTTGTTTAGCAGTCTGACAATCGCCCCATTCCGCGCGAATCTTTCATTCAAGATATTCTCCGGCGTTATATGAGCGGGTAGGCGGCCGGGGCTTTGAACTTCGATTCTGTTGTCAAAAATTCTGACGTGTACATCGTCAGCAATACTATAATCTCTATGGATTACTGCATTAGTAATTATTTCGTGAAGCGTTTCACGAGGGTATATGATATCCTGTAATCCACTCGGCCCCATTCTTTTGATTTTCTCTACCTCTTCGACAGTTACGTCAACTGCGTCCTGAATTTGCTTGTATAGGTTTCCTTCGACGGTGATTGGGATAAATGTAAGTACGTCGCGGTAACCATCGGATTCGTTAGTCTCATATCTATAAACTTTTATTCCACATCGCTTCGGTAGCTGTGCTTGGGGCTCTTCTGAGAATAGGAGGAGTCCTGCCACAGTTGGCGAGTCATTCACGATAAGCGACTGCTTCTTAAGCCATGCTTCTGGCAACGCGCTTGGTACTACATACTTTAAGTAGTCGTGCGTTACTGGAGAATCAATAATTAAATCTTTTGGGGCATTTGTTGTATGGCCCTCAAATGATATAACTCCTTTTGTGTATTCAAGCCTGCGCAATTCATCATTCTTTATAAGAGGAAGGTTTTGAGCCCCGCGTCGGACATATGCCCTACCATCTGTAGCGGTAATTATTGCCTGAGTCCGAGATACGGTAGTGTGTAAAATCACGCCATTGCGCTTTGGGCAGCGCAAAAACTCATACTGAAAATCCTTTCCGAGAGGAAAATACCTTTCAAACGCCTGCATATGACCATTAGCTGATTCTATGTCTTTGAATCCGTCCCATTCTCTTTGTTTAACGCTGCCGCCAAGGATTTGCTCGGAGATGCCGATGTAAAGCTCGCCGCCATCGGAGTTGGCGAATGCCGAAATCGTGTGGCTCAGTTTCGCTGGGGCTATCGCCGTCGACTTAACATCCAAGAATTGGCCTTCCTCAATCCTTGTTACCAAGTCCGCCTGCTGCTCATCGATCTCAACCGTCGGAAGTTCAGGCGAAAACATATTTATCTGAGATTCGGACATTTCTTTTCTCTTGCTTCCGGATGTTCGTGTGATAAACTCCGGAAATCAAAAAGTCAATATTCCGGAGTTTGGAGCAAGCCGATGAACCGCCTATCTCTTGAGCGCCGTACCCAAATCGTTTCCGCCCTTGTCGAGGGCAACAGCATCCGCTCAATCGAGCGCATGACTGGCGTGCATCGCGACACGATTATGCGCCTTTTGGTTGAGGTCGGCGCGGGCTGCGCGAAGCTTCAGGACGAGCTTATGCGCGACCTGTCCTGCCAGCGCCTCCAGTGCGATGAAATCTGGGCTTACGTCGCCAAGAAGCAGAAGCAGGTGACGAAGGATGACGACAAGTCCCGCGTTGGCGATCAATGGACCTTCGTGGCAATGGACGCAGACACGAAGCTTGTCCCCTCGTTCCTTATCGGCAAGCGCGACCTTCCGACCGCCACGAAGTTCATGAATGACGTGGCCTCGCGTCTTTCGAACCGGGTCCAGCTTTCGACCGACGCCCTTGGAGCTTATGTCGACGCTGTTGAGCAAGCTTTCGGTTGCGAAGTCGACTACGGGCAAGCAGTAAAATTTTATGACGCTGAACCCGCTGGCGCTGGCCGCTACAGCCCGCCAAGCGTTGCGCGCGTCGAGCGCAACTCCATTGCCGGGGCGCCCGACCGCGCGCATATCTCGACCAGCCTTATTGAGCGCCAGAACCTGACCATGCGCATGTCAATGCGTCGCTTCACGCGCCTCACGAATGCCTTCTCAAAGAAGCTTGAGAACCTTCAAGCGGCGGTCGACCTTCACTTTGCGCATTACAATCTTGTGCGCACGCATAAGACTTTGCGCGTCACGCCCGCCATGGCCTCGGGCGTCGAAAGCCGCCTCTGGTCAATGCATGAGTTGGTCGAAGCGACAACGGAATGAAATGCACAGGCATAAGATGGCGGAGCCATTGACTCCGCCGTCTATTTGTTTCTGCTATTGGTTAATCGATTCTTCCTATGAGGTGCTGAATGCAACAGGGCGATAAGCGTTACGGCGTTGTACTCCTGCATCTATCGATGAAGTATGAACTTGAGGACTGCGGAAGAGACCTTGCGGTAATCCAGAAATCAATCGGACGTTGGTGTAAGCGCGGCATGCATGGGAAGCGCATGGTCGCGTTGCTGATCACGACCGAAGAATCTGTCCAGGAAATTGGGGAGCGCCTACGCCCGGTCATAGGCATTCTCGACTCTGTCGAGAACTTTTGGATTATGGCGGCCCCTAAGCCTAACGACGTTTTCGGGCAGCACGGGAACCTCGACCCCGCCGTTCATCGCATCGGCGAAGCTTGGGTCGAAGCATGGGAGCGGAACAAGCCGCATGACATGCGCGAGGCGCAACGGCGGAACGCTAGGTTCAAACAGCGGCATTAGCACCGCCAGCGCAGCGCAATCGTCTAGATGCTTGTCGAATCCGGCGGTGTGCGGGATTCTACGAAAAACTCTAACTGCCCAAAGTGCGCCCATTGACTTCCCTCCCGGTTTATTTTTCTGGGAGTATGCTCCAGCGCTGCCCACCACGCCAGCGTGACAACTGGTTGGGCATAGGAAAACGATATCTCCTAGGCGGTAATTTGTACAGCGTTCATTTTCAAATTAGGACACCACCGAAATCCCGGCGAGCTTCTCCCGTTGTGGGAGAAGCTCAAGGGAAAGCTTACGCCTGTCGGATCGCGGCGACGATCTTTTGCGCCGCGTCGTCGAGGTCGTCGGCGGGAATGACGTTCAGACCCGACTCATTGATGATCTTCTTGCCAAGATCGACATTGGTGCCCTCAAGCCGCACGACCAGCGGCACTTTGAGGCCCACCTCCTTCACGGCCGCGATCACGCCTTCGGCGATGGTGTCGCAGCGCATGATGCCGCCGAAGATATTGACGAGAATGCCCTTCACATTCGGATCGGCGGTGATGATCTTGAACGCGGCCGTCACCTTCTCCGTGGTGGCGCCGCCGCCGACGTCGAGGAAGTTCGCCGGAAACTCGCCATAGAGCTTGATGATGTCCATCGTCGCCATGGCGAGGCCGGCGCCATTGACCATGCAGCCGATATTGCCGGGCAGCGAGATATAAGCGAGGTCGTATTTCGACGCCTCGATCTCCTTCTCGTCCTCTTCGCTCTTGTCGCGCAGCTCGACCATGTCGGGATGGCGATAGAGGGCGTTGTTCTCGAAGCTGACCTTGGCGTCGAGGCAGCGCAGCTTGCCGTCCTTGGTGACGATCAGCGGATTGATCTCCAAGAGCTCCATGTCCTTGGCGACGAAGGCGGCGTAGAGCTTTTCGGTCAGCGCGCCCGCCTGTTTGGCGAGATCGCCGGTGAGGCCGAGCGCCGCGGCGACCTGGCGGCCGTGATGCGGCATCAGACCCGTCGCCGGATCGACCGAGAAGGTCACGATCTTCTCGGGCGTGTCATGCGCCACCTTCTCGATGTCCATGCCGCCTTCGGTCGAGACCACATAGGCGATGCGCGAGGTCGCGCGGTCGATCAGCATCGAGAGATAGAATTCCTTGTCGATGTCGGCGCCGTCTTCGATATAGAGGCGGTTGACCTGCTTGCCGGCCTCGCCGGTCTGCTGCGTGACGAGCGTCGCGCCCAGCATCTGCTTGGCGAAGGCTTCCGCCTCGTCGATCGACTTGGCGATGCGCACGCCGCCCTTGTCGCCCGCGCTCGCCTCCTTGAACTTGCCCTTGCCGCGCCCGCCGGCGTGGATCTGCGCCTTCACCACATAGACCGGGCCGGGAAGCTTTTCGGCCGCCGCGCGCGAATCTTCGGCGCGCAGCACGGCGACGCCGTCGGCGACGGGCGCGCCGAAGTCGCGCAGAACGGCCTTGGCCTGATATTCGTGGATGTTCATGGGCTATGTCTCCCTGGCGCAATGGCGCGCCGGCGCGGCGAAAAAATCGCGCTCAATGGGCATAGGCGGAGCCGTTTCGTCAAGGCGGCGGGAGGACGCGGGAGAGAGGCGACGCAAGCTGCGACGGCTTTTTAGAAGCGCGCCGCGCTTGTCCTCCAGGTACATGAGCCTCAACTGAAACTTCGTTAGCAAAACCTAAAGCTTCGACAATAAAGCGCGCATTCCGACACCGCGCCGCTGGAACAATTCTTAGCCCGCCGGGTTCAATCCGCACGGAGATCCCCTCTCCCCCCTCGACTTGGCGCTCGGTCAAACTGGCCGGGCGCTTTTTCTTGAGCCGAGGCATTGGCGGGATTAGCTGAGGGCTTCCCTCCCTTGCCTGGGATGGATCCACGTCAGCTCCCAGGTCTGGCGGCTTTTTCTTTTGAACAGAGACAAATAAATCACACTTAACAAAATTAGTAGAATGACCGAATATTCCGCATTGATGCATATCAACTCTGCTGATTAATCTGCGTCTCAGCTGAACACTCAGAGGAGGAGAGCCATGAAGACAATTAAAATAGCGTCAGCTCTGTTTCTAATGAGCAGCGTATCAGCTTTTGCAGCCGATCTGCCTTCAGTTAAATCAGCGCCAGTCGCTGCACCTACGCTGATGTGGACAGGCTTCTATGCTGGTATCAATGCTGGTGGGACGTGGGCGAATAACACTGGCGCCTACTCCCAGGGTATTCCTCTATATACTATCGATCGTTCTAACATATTCGGTAATACGTATTTACCAGGAACAAACGCTGCTGCAATCGGCCTAACACGCTCACTTGCGACAAACAGCAGCAGCGGTTTTCTTGGAGGCGTGCAAGTTGGATATAATTTCGAAGTTTATAAAAGTTTTGTTGTTGGGGCTGAAACCGATTTCCAAGGATTCGCTGGTGATAATGGGCCTGGACAGTTTCACTTCACATCTACGCCTTCAACTGTGAAGTCAGCCATCTATGGAGATATAACAACAACTACTTACACTACTATGCAGGCATCCAAATCCGTATCCTATTTAGGAACAGTTCGTGGGCGCGTCGGATATATCGTTACTCCTAACCTTCTTTTTTATGGAACTGGCGGCCTAGCTTATGGCGGTGCAAAGATTAGCTATTATGCCAGTCAGGAAAAAGTAGATCAAACCGACGAACTCGATCCAGGTAATATTTCTGCTTCAAAAATATTGGTAGGTTGGACAGCTGGTGGTGGAGTAGAATGGATACTTGCTCCTAACTGGACTCTGAAAGCTGAATATCTTTACTATAATCTGGGTAGCTTAAGCACAAGCAACGGTGGTTACTTTACAAGAGTTCATCAAGCTGGAATATATCCCGTACCAGATATTGTACCTGGCACTATAGTAGGCCTTGTACAAGCAAGGGCAGGCACGAATACTATCGATGGAAACATCATCCGTGCTGGCGTGAACTACCACTTCAACTTTGCTTCATCGCCAGTAGTCGCAGAGTTCTAATCAGTAATCACAAGGATGGACGAAATGCCAGGTCAGAAATGGCTGGGCTTTTCTTTTTGTGACCAATAGGTCACACTAAGATCAATAAGTTCATACGATGCGTTTTATGGCCTTGATGTGATCGAGTGCGAAAAGCTCAGCCCAATGCGCGCGTGATGACCAACATCGATAATCCCTTCGGCGAACGCGCCCAAAAATACTGGGATCGTCGCTACGATCTGTTTGCGAAATGGGATGAGGGCGTCGAAACCGATGAGGTGGGGCTGTTCTCCGTCAAGCCGGAGCGCTTTGCGCTGGAGATCGGCAATCTCCTGAGCGGCGCCGTCGTATTGGACGCCTTTTGCGGCATCGGCGGCTCGGCGATCGGATTCGCCAGATGCGGAAAGCGCGTCATCGCCGTCGACGTCGATCGCGACAGGCTGTCCATGGCGAGGCGTAACGCTGAAATCTACGGCGTCGCAGAGCGCATCGAATTCATTCATGCCGACGTCATGGAGGCCTATCCCAAGCTCTCATTCGATGCGCTGAATATCGACCCGCCCTGGGGAGGACCGGACTACTTCACGAAAGCGCGCTTCGGCTGGCAGGATTTTTCGCCAAATCCGCTGCCGCTCATCCAGAAGGCGATCCATTCGGGGATTGCCGTCGCTGTGGGATTGCCAGCGAATTTTTCAGCCGACGAACTGCGCGAACTGCCGCCTGAAACCGTCGTACGAGAGTCGAGGGACGCAGCGCGCGTGCTGTTCCGGACGGCTTATTATCCGCCGGTGGACTGAGGCCCATGCTTTCGTCTGCAATGTTTCAAAAATGCGAGCGATCAAAAATCGGCAGCTTCGCCAACGCCTATCTGGTGCGCGCTGTCAGGATCTATCTGCGAACACTTATATGATTGAAATAAGCACGTAATTATTATTGAAATAATGACGTAATTCGTCTTACAGTCGTATGTCGTGAAATAGAATGGACGAGACGCCGCATATCTGCAAATCTGGCGAACGAAGAACCCTCGACCGCCCGCTTCGTGGAGCCCCGGCTTGCCAAGACCCAGCCGACGGCACAAATTTGCCTCCGAAAACGATTCCGTTTGGCCATATTGGAATGGACGACTCTCGCTGTGAGCGATGGATTTAAACTGGCGCCGCCTGAACCTGCGCCAGCCGTGCCGCCCGAGAAGGCGATTGGCCTGGTCCCGGTCGACGAAGAGCAAAAGTCGAAACTGAAGGGGCGTGTCGTCGAATTCGTGGACGACCTCGTCGCGCAGGATTGTCATTCGCCCGAATTCGGCCGGCGCGTCGACCAGGTCACCAATTTGGGCCGTCGCGAAATTTCCGAAGCTGCGAACCACTCAAACCGTTTCCTGAATCGGCCGGTCCGCGCGATGGATGAGACGACGAGCCTCGGCGCCGACATTGCCGAGTTGCGCCGCACCGTCGAGGATCTCGATCCGCTCCGTCAGGGCGACCTCTTCGCCCCGCGCAGACTGTTTGGCGTCATCCCGTTCGGCAACCGGCTCCGCGGCTATTTCGACGCTTACAAGAGCGCGCAAAGCCATATCGCGACGATCCTTGCCCGCCTGAAGAGCGGCAAGGACGAATTGCTGAAGGACAACACCGCGATTGATGTGGAGCGGCAGAATTTGTGGGTCGCGCTCGGTCGGCTCGAGCAGATGATCTTTATGTCGAAGGCGCTCGACCTCGAACTCGAGTCCCGTGCGGCGGATCTCGATGCGACTGATCCGGCCAAGGCGAAAGCGTTACGCGAAAGCGCCTTGTTCTATCTGCGTCAGAGGACTCAGGATTTGCTGACTCAAATGGCGGTCAGCGTGCAGGGCTATCTCGCCCTTGATCTCGTGAAGAAAAACAACATCGAGCTTATCAAGGGCGTCGACCGCGCGTCCACCACGACGGTTGGCGCGCTGCGCACCGCCGTAACGGTCGCGCAGGCGCTGACGAACGAGAAGCTGGTGCTCGACCAGATTGGCGCGCTCAACGCCACGACCGCGAATATCATCGACAGCACGGGTCAGATGCTGCGCGATAATACCTCGCGAATCCATGAACAGGCGTCCAGCGCCACGATCCCCCTCGAAACGCTCCGCCGCGCCTTCCAGAATATCTACGACACGATGGACAGCATCGATTCCTTCAAAGCGCAGGCGCTGGAGAACATGAAGCAGACGGTCGCGGCTTTGGAAAGCGAGGTCGACAGATCGAAGGCCTGTATTGCTCACGCGCAAGGCCAGATCGAGGCGCAGTCGCCCGGCATGCGCGCCGGCGGATTGCTCGACGCGCTTGAGTGAGGCGCAGCGAGAATGGTCGAGTCGTTCCTTCTGCCAGAGAATCTGCCGTTCAGCGTCGCCATCGCGCTGATGGTGTTGCTGGGGCTCGTGCAGGTCCTTGGCCTCGGCGACGTGATTGACGGCGACGCCGAGATCGATACGCCGGGGAGCCTGACGATCGATGCGGGGCTTCTGTCCCTGATGGGGCTACGGCGCTTGCCATTTCTGATGTGGGCGATGCTGCTGCTGACGGCCTTCGGACTGATCGGCCTCGCCGGCCAGCAGGCGCTCGCCGCGTTGACCGGACACACGCTGTCGGCATGGCTTGCCGGCCCCCTCGCGGCGCTGGCCGCAGTCCCGGTCACGGGAGCGCTCGCACGTCCGCTCGCCGCCATTATGCCGCGCGACGAAACCACCGCGATCGACCTGGTGGCGCTGGTCGGACGAGAAGCGGAGATTGTGATCGGCAGAGCCGCGAAGGGCAGTCCAGCGCGCGCGCGCGTCGTCGATCATTTTGGGCAGACGCATCATGTCATGGTCGAGCCGGACAATGACGGGCAGACCTTCGGCGAGGGCGAACGTATCCTTCTTGTCCGACAGGAAGGCGAAAACTTCCGCGCGATCACGCGCGGCGACACATACTTGCCTCAGCTCGACTGAGTTGGGGCAAAACATGGCGGAATCTGCGGGCGTCAGGCCGTCTCGGATTCCCTGTATTTGGAGCGGCGAACATGATTCCCTTCAACGTCATTAAAACAACGCAAGAAGCCATCACCCTGGCCGAACTGCCCGCCTTGCAAATTCAAAGCGATAAGATGGATGCTCATCTGATCCAGATCGGCGTTTACGCCGTCATCCTTCTCTTCCTGCTGCTGACATTCGGGGTGATCATCACCCGCTTGTACAAGCGGGCCTCGAAGCAGATTGGATTTGTCCGAACCGGATTCGGCGGCGAGAAGGTCGTGATGAACGGCGGCGCGCTGGTTCTGCCTGTGCTGCATGAGACCATGCCGGTGAACATGAACACCGTGCGCCTCGCCGTCGAGCGCAAGAACAGCGACGCGTTGATCACGCTCGACCGCCTTCGCATCGACGTGAAGGCGGAGTTCTATGTGCGCGTGCGGCCTGACTCGGCGGCGATCGCGATGGCGGCGCAAACGCTCGGCGCGCGCACCATGCAACCCGAGGCGCTCAAGGATCTCGTCGAAGGCAAGTTCGTTGACGCACTGCGTTCCGTGGCGGCCGGCATGACGATGAACCAGCTGCACGAACAGCGCGCCGACTTCGTACAGAAGGTGCAGCAAGTTTCGTCGTCAGACCTTGCGATGAACGGCCTCGAACTTGAATCGGTCTCGCTGACGGGACTAGACCAGACCTCGATCGAACATTTCAATGCCAACAACGCTTTCGACGCGGAGGGCCTCACCAAGCTCACTGAGCAGATCGAACTGCGCAAGAAGGCGCGAAACGATATCGAACAGGACACGCGCGTTCAGATCGAAACGAAGAATCTCGAGGCCGAGCGGCAGTCGCTGCAGATCAAACGCGAAGCGGAATTTGCGTTGCTGGAGCAGACAAGAGAGATCGAGATTCGCCGGGCCGAGCAGGCGGCCGAGATTGCGCGCGAACAGGCGCAACGCAACCGCGAGGCGGACGAAGCGCGCATTCTCGCCAAGCAGCAGGTCGACGCTAAACAGATCGAGGCTGACCGCACGATCCAGGAAGCCAAGATCGCGCAGCAGCAGGCGGTCGAGCTCGCCCGCCAGGAACAGCAGATCGCGGTTCAGAACAAAAGCCGTGAGGAAAGCCAGGCCAAAGCCGAGGCCGACGCCGCGCGCGCCAAGGCGGTGGCGGCGGAGGAGCAGGTCGTCACGAGTCGCGCGACCGAAGTGGCCGAACGCGCCAAGCGGATCGAACTCATCGAAGCCGCGAAGGAAGCCGAACGTCAGGCGATCTCGATCAAGGTGGAGGCGGAGGCGGAGAAGGACGCCGCCGCCAATCGCGCCGCCGCGACGAGGCTCGCGGCGGAAGGCGAGGCGGAGGCCGAGAAGTTGCGGGCGGAAGCCGCCCGGGTCCGCTTCGAAGTCGAGGCGGCGGGCCAGCGGGCCGTCAATGAGGCGGCCAACCTGCTCTCGTCCAATCAGGTGTCCCTGCAGACGAAGCTCGCGCTGCTGAAGGTTCTGCCCGAGATCGTGCGCGAGTCCGTCCGGCCTTTGGAAGCGATCGACTCGATCAAGATCGTGCAGGTCGACGGCATCACGCCGCGCGGACCGTCGCAGGCTGGCAACGGCGGCGTCAGCAACGGCTCGGGCAATCTCGCCCATGACGCAGTTACCGCAGCGCTAGCCTATCGCGCGCAGGCTCCGGTGATCGACGGCCTGATGAAGGAGTTGGGCCTCTCCGGCGCGTCGCTCGAGTCGCTGGTGGAGGGCGTGGCCGCCGTCAAGGCGCAGGCCGAGCCCGCGGGGGAAGCGAGATAAGAGGTTGAGCAGACATATCGGCGTCACAAACGCACGATGACCCGATAACCCCATGTCCACAGAGGCGCGTCTAACCTGAAGCGAGGAATTTCTCCTGATAGACCTGTTGCTTCGGCACGCCGGCCGTCTCGGCCGCGGCGAAGGCGGCGTCGATCATGGCGGGCGGTCCGCACAGATAGATGTCCGGCCGCGCGTCATCTTTCGCCAGTTCGGCTTGAAGCAGATCAATCACCGTCCCGCCCGCAACGCCATTGCCATCGCCGCCTTCAACCACGGCGACTCGCAATTCCAGATTGGGCATCGCGCTCTGAAGCGTCTTGAGTTCGTCGACATAGAAGAGCTCATCGCGCCGCGTTACGCCGAAGAAAAGCTTCGCCGGCGTCTGATCGCCGCTGCTCTTCATGTGCCGGACCATCGACAATACAGGCGACAATCCGGTGCCGCCGCCGACGAAATAGCGGGGTCGCGCGCCGCTATCGCGCAAATTGAACGCGCCCGTCGGTCCGCGCAGGTTCAGCTTCATGCCCACTTTGGCGTCATTCGTCAGGAACTTCGAAAAGGCGCCCTCAGGCAAAATGCGGATGAAGAATTCGAGTGCGCCGTCGCCGGAAAGCGACGCCATCGAATAGGAGCGCCGCGTGTGCGTGCCGGGAATTTCAATGTCGACGAACTGACCCGGCATAAAGTTGAGCGAAATCGGCGATGTGCCGTCGGACGTCAGGACCTGCACGACCAGTCGAATGACATTGGACGACACCTTGTCGCAGGTCTTGATCTCGCCGACCCAGTTG
Organism: Methylocystis silviterrae; assembly: GCF_013350005.1. Lineage (GTDB taxonomy): Bacteria > Pseudomonadota > Alphaproteobacteria > Rhizobiales > Beijerinckiaceae > Methylocystis > Methylocystis silviterrae. The sequence continues at coordinate 96,327 of NZ_JABVWW010000009.1, read as the reverse complement.
GTCTGGATCGCCTCGAAGGAAATGCGATCAAAGGTATAGGGAACCATGATGTGCAGGTCGCTTCGCGGAAAGGTGCGGCAAAGCAGCACCATGCCGTCTTCCTCTTCGTCGGGCGGCAGGGCTTGAACGCTGACGTCGAAGAGTTCGTAGTCGCCATCCGTACATTCGCCCTTGCATGTCGCGCAACCGCCCGCCCGGCACGAGGACATGAGGATGACGCTTTGGCGGAGTCCGGCGGAAATCACGTCTTCGTTGGGCCCGCATTCGAAGGAACAGGTTTCCCCTTCCTCGGTTTCGATAGTGATCTGGTACATTTCAGTCGCCCTGAGGATGATCTTTGCCTCGTTGCACGGATTCGGCGCCGCGCACGACTTCGGGCGCGCCGAGACCAGCGTCTCTGAGCAAGTTCCGGATTCCGTCTACGTTCACGCCGGATGCGCTCGCGCCATCCTGACGCTCGAAAAATCGGACGACGAGCGCCACGGCTTCGTGCGCGGAGCGCTCCGACAATGAACACCCCTCCTGCACGAACTCGCCGTCACGCAGGATTTCCCAGTGCCACATATATTCGAGATCTCGGCCATACGCGGCATAGCGCGTCGATGCGTGAAGCAGCATCGCGTTCGGGTCCGCAGCCGGATCGCGACCCTCGCCGCGAGATTCAAAATCCAAGCTAAACATTGGCGCCTCCATTGCAGTCATGGATAGGAGCCCGGGCGCTTCCGCCCGAGCCCACAAAATCCATCGATCGCCGATGCGATCAGGACGCCTTCTGCAGATGCAGGACTTTCACGCCGCGCTCCTTGCGCAAGCCTTCCAGCGGCGTCGCATAGTAGTCGGTGTTGCGCATTTCCATGAGCAAAGTGCCGAGCGCCGCGTCAGTGCGCAGGAAGACGTTCACCGGCATCACCGGCGGCTTGTAGAGCTGCCGGAATTCGACATGGATGCGCTCGGCGTCATACTTGTTCTTCGCCGCCTTCATCTTGCCGATCCAGGTCGCCTCGACGGCGGCGGCGTCCTCGCCGGCCGATGTTTTCGTCATCAGCGCGCTGACGGGCAGGTGGCTGACTTTGAGCTGCGAGAGCTTTTCCTCGATTTTGCGTTCGATGTACTGATAGTCGGTGTCGAGGGCGTAGCTCTTGCGCCAGGGCGACGAATAGGCGAGACGGAATTCCTGAATGAACTTCGTCGCCGCATCGACGCTCGTCAGCTTGGAGATCTTGTCTTCCCAAGTCGCGCGCGTGGCGTTGTCATGGATGGGTTCTTTCTTCCCCATTGGTGCATTCCTTATCGTTCAGCCGACGATCAGATGTCGGTGAGGGCGCGATCGAGGCCCATGAGTTTCGAGGTGATGGTGAATTTGGAGCCGAGCGTATAGGCCCGCCCCACGGTCGACGACACATTCACGAGAAGGTCATAAACCGAGAACGTCTTACCGAGCAGATCGGAGGCTTCAGCCGCGTCGATCTCGATCGCGCCGTCGGCCTTGATCCACCAGAAGCCGGCCTTGTCCTCGACGACGATCGTCGGATTCTTGGCCTTGCCGTCCTTGAGGATGATGTCCTCGACGATCGCGTCGATTTCATCGCTCTTCATGAGTACGAGCACCACGGCGTTGGACTCATGCACGACCTGATTTTCTTCGGCGAAAAACTCGTCGGCGAAGGCCTTGCCGGATTTCTGCATGATGCCGGCATTGTAAGCGTTATGGGAAGTTGTCATTTCGACGTTTCCTTACTTCTTGAGGCCGGCCAGCACGGCGTCGACCCTCTGGTCGACATTGACCTTGTAGCCAATCTTGTCGGCGTAATCGGCGTTCCAGTCGCCGAAGACGCGATGCAGCGCTTCCGACACGCCAGCGCGATCCGTCGCGCCGGCGACCTTTTCGACCTTGGCGTAGAGACCGACGAAGTCCCTGAGCGCCACGACCGACTTGTCGAGATACTGATCGGTCCAAGCGTGAAGGAAGGTGCGATTATGCGCGCCAAATTCCGGATCATTGGCGAGACAATAGACGAAGAGATCCTCCATCGCGCCGCGTGTGATCTGGAAGTAGGTCTGCGACTGCGCCGTGAAGAAGGGCGTGAGCGTGTCGCCATAAACCGTCGCGAGCCGCTGGAAGAATTCGCGACGGACGAATTGACCGAACAGCGCGTCATAGACGCAATGGCCGGCCCACAGGATCTCATTCCAGTCCTGAATGCCCTGCCAGATCTCTTCGACCGCCGCGCGAGCGCCGGCATAGATAGGATCGGTCGTCCAGATTTTCTTCGGTATGTCGGTCGATGCGTCGAAGCCAGGAACGAGCTTGGCGATGAATAGACGCTCCATCTGGATCATCTGCGCATTGTCGACCTTGTCGAGACCGGCGAAGGTCGCCGACTGACGAATGGTGTCCGAGAGACAATCTCGGCCAACCGACGAATGCGAGTTGAACAACCCGTATTCATTGTAGAGCAGCGCGCCGTAATATTTGTTGAGGATCTCGTCGCGCCAGTAGGGGTCGATCGTGCGGATCGAGCCTTCGGCTGAATAGGCCGCGAGAAAGCGCTGCGTATAGCGCGCTTCTTCCGATTTGTCCTTCACATAGGGCGCATGCCAGCGGCGCGCCGGATCGCGATGGCGATACCAGTCGGTGGTGCGGAGCTCTGTGCTTTCATTGCCCCAGGACGGACGGCCGCCGTGGAATTTCTGCGTCCAGTCACCCCAGTCGAGGCCGCCGGCGATCCAGTCCGGATTGGGCTGCGCATAGACGGAGAGCTGCTCGTATTCGCACAGGCGCTTCCAGCGGGGCTGAATGAAGTAGTGATATTTGCGCTGCGTATCGAGCGGATGGTCAGGGATCGCCTTGAGAATGATCGCGGCGCGTTCGGGATCAATCAGGCCGCGCTTGGTGACGGCCGAGCTTTGCGGTTGAGACATCTCATATTTCCTCGGATTTTAGTGATTCGTGATTGGTTCGCCGGGCGCAGATGCGTCCGGCGAACATTTCGGGAGTCACACTTTTGGGAGTTACGCTTGGAGAGATCAGTTGAACTTCGCGAGCGGATCATGGAAGACGCAACCGGCGCGCTTGATGTCCTCGAGCGTCCAGAGATTGTCGCCACGCACATGCGGCTGGGCGATCAGCGTCTTGCCGTCCGAGCGAACGCCATGACCTTCGGCGATCACTTCCGAGAGCTCGCGACCTTCGTACTGCTCGAAGATCGAGTGGCACTCATAACGCTCCGGCTCGGTGAGCCACATACGCTCGCCCCACTCATCCGTGAGCGAGTGCTTCTGGCCATTGAACTCGTGAACGCGCAGCGAGCCTGAACCCTTGGCGAGGGACGGAATGAACGGCACCTGCGAAACGCGGTCGATGTAGACCTCGTGGCCGTTCTGGACCAGCCAGGCGTATGGAATGAACCCGCTCTTGGGGTCTTCGTAGCCGAGCTTCTTCCACTCGTTGTAGATCTTGCCGTAGTGATCGGCCCAACCGGGATAGTTGGCCTCGAACCACGCCTGATCCTCTTCGTCCGGCAGCGACAGACGCGAGAAGCCGAGCGGCCACAGCGCGTAAGCCGCAAGCGCGAGATCGTGGTGCGCCCAATAGGCGTCGACCTTGGCGTCGCGCAGCGAGCGCGGGCTCTCCACGCCATACTTGCCAAGACGACCAATCCAGATTCCACCCCAATCCTCGTAGACCCAGCGGTTCCAGGTCTTCACCCACGGCTCGACCTTGAACTTCGAGCCATACTCGAAGAGATAGCCAAGCGCTGGCGTGAAGTATTTCTGCTGCGTCCAGAAGGCGTTGTTCAGGTCGGTGTTCAGATATTTCGCCGCCGCCGGATCATTGGCGATCGAGACCACCGTCTGATAGCCGTTCGCCATGTGACGAAGCTCGTCCGTCTCGACCGAGAGGAACACGGTCGGCGTGATCTCGTCGCCATTGGCCGACGCCCATTCGGTGACCGCGACGATCAGCGGATTGGTGAAGCAGGCCTCGCCGACAAGCTGCAAGTTGACCGAGCATTCGACCGCGTCGCCGGAAATAAAGCCGTCCGCGAAGACGCGCTTCATGCCCTTCCAGAGCGGCCCGATGGCGCGGGTGCGACGCGCGTCATTGTGGCCAGCCGGATCGTGATAATGCTTTGAATAATAGTGGTTGATGAAGGCGCACTGATGCGTATGACGAATTTCGTCGAGCACCTGCGCGAGATAGCCGTTCTTCTGCTCGGCCGCCGTGGCGGAATCCCACAACATCGCCGAAGCGGCGATCGCGTTGTATTCGCCAACCTCGAGGAAGTTGGAGATGACCTTCATGGTCTCGCCCCAGCGCGGATGCACACGATTGCCCGCGCCAAGGCGCGTCAGACCGTCGAGCAGCGTGCCAAACTGGCGTTCGTCCTTCGCCGCTTCCATACGGGCGTATTCCTTGGCGATGACCTTGAACTGCTCCTTGGTCTGGTTCGCCATGTGATACTTGGTGGCGTATTTGGTGCGGTTGTTCTTGAAGTCCCAATTGAAGCTTTGCAGCCACTTGTGGACCTCCTGCGGCTCGACTCCCACCGGCGCGCGATTAACTTTTAGCGCGTCGGTCGCCGCTTTTGTCGCGAGACTGATAGCCATGCTTCCTCCTCAAAGATTTCTTCGAATGTTTTTGGGCCCAACATCCCGTCCGTGCGAGACGAATGCGATGACTGAGCCCCTTCGGCGCCGGAGTCTTGCGAGGCCGCAAAAGACCGAACGACCCTACGCCGCGCCAAGATGATGATTTCAAGGAACGACGTTACTTTCATAATCGCAAAGCGTATGCCAATGGATTCAATTGCTAGAATGCATTGGTTTTTAAAGGCTTTTAGATACGACGCAGACGATGTCGAAATGCATGCGCAAGTAAAACATTTATACAGGCGTTTAAGACTTATACGCATCGGACGACGCAGCCTTCGCGACGAGGACCAAATGTAAAGGCGGCGCATCCACGATACGCCGCCTTGATGTTTTCGTTAGGCGATTGGTCATCAGCAACGCGGATCTTCTCGCGTCGCCGCCGCCGCTCCGCCGTTAAAGCCGAATGTCGGATCGTCGGGCGGAAGAATCGTGACCGCGCATTCCACCATCATTAACGAAGTCGCCGTCCCGACCGCATTGCGCAAGGCAAGACGCGTAACCCCAACAGGATCGATGACGCCCATCTCGTACATATCGCCCCATTGCCCTCTGCGCACGTCGAAGCCGAAGAAATCGCTGTCGCCGCGGCGCAGTTCGAACAGAAGTTCATTGGCGTCTAGCCCCGCATTGGCGGCGATCCGGCGCAACGGTTCGTCAAGCGCATCGCGAACGATCGCGACGCCATGGTTTTGGTCGAGACCCTCGCCCGTCAAATGTTCGAGAGCGCGCCGCGCCCGATAGAGCGCGACGCCGCCTCCTGCGACGACGCCCTGCTTGCGCGCCATACGCGCCGAATTGAGCGCATTGTCGACGCGTTGAAGGCGTTCCTTGATGAGCACGTCCGAATATCCGCCGACCTTAATCGTCATCATCTTGCCGGTAAGCGCGCTGATGCGCTCTTCGAGCTTTTCGACCTCGCGGCGCTTTCCCGAAGGCGAGCCTTTGGAGCGATCTCCATTAACGATCCAGTCGAGTTCTCGCCGCGCGCGCGCCAGACGATCCGCGATTGCTTCCGGATCGCCGCCCGCGCCGATGACGATCGTCGCATCCTCGCTCGCGACGACACGACGCGCTTTGCCGAGATGCGTCCGCGTCACGCTGCTGAGATCTTCGCCAAAGGACTCCATGATCGGCCGCGCGCCGGTCAACGCCGCAAGATCGAGCAGATAGTCGTAGCGACTGTCGCCGAAGCCTGGCCCCTTGACCGCAATGGAAAGCAGGTTTTTGCGAACGTGGTTGAGGAGCAGACCGGGGAGCGCGGATTCCTCGAAATTCTCTGCGACGACAAGGAGACTGCCGCCGGTTTCACGCACGATCTCCAGCGTCGGGATGAGCTCGGAAAAATCGTTGATCACCCGGTCGTAGATCAGCACATAGGCGTCTTGCAATTCCGCCAGCTGGCGCTTGCTGTCGGTCATGAAATAGGGCGACCGATAGCCCTGCTCCCAGCGCATGCCGTCGACGCATTCGATTTCGTCGCAGACGCCTTCGCCGAGTTCGGCGGAGATCACGCCGCCCGCGCCGGCTTGCTCAAGCGCGTCGGCGACGATCTCGCCAATATCTTCCTCGCCCCCCGACGCGATGGTCGCGACGTGCGAAAGCCTGTTCCGCTCCGTACAGGGCCTTGCCTGACGAACGAGTTCCTCGTCGACAGCCCTCATCGCGCGTTCGATCCCGAGGGTCAATTCGCGTGGGTTCATTCCCGACGCCAGCGCCTTACGGGTGTCCTCGGCGATGCGGCGCGTCAAAACGACTGCGGTCGTCGTGCCGTCACCGGCCTCTCGCGAGACCGTCGTCGCCATGGAACGAACCATCGACACGCCGATACTTTCGCGTCTTCCCGGCAGTTCGATGGCTTGTGCGACGGTGACCCCGTCCTTCGTCGCGACCGGCGGCAGTCCGTGAGCGCGGTGCTCGATGATGACGTTTCGTCCACGCGGCCCAAGCGTGACGCCGACCGAGTCGGCGAGCGTACGGACGCCTACGAGAATGTCCCGACGGACTCCATCGCCGAATTGAATGTCCTTAGCCATGGGTTTCCTGCCTTGCCTTGTTCTGTTGTTTTTCAGCTATTCAATTTTCTTTTTCGGCGGCGTTGCGTCGAGATCGTCGCGTCCGGCATTCATGATCATGGCGCTTCTGCCTGCGCGCGCGCGACGATCGCGATTCCGATGCAGGCGATTCCAGATCCACAAGAGCGAGCGGTCGTCGAAATCCAGCCCGCGGCGGATTTCCTCCATGTCGACTTCGTCAAACTCGGCGAGCCAGAAGGCGCGAAGCTCGTTCGCACGCTCATCTCCAACGATCCCGCGGAGGCGTATCTCCTCGGCCTCGAGTTGCTCGAGCGTTGCGTCGAGACGCTTTGCCGCCTCCTCAATGAATTCACGATCGTCGGAATTCATCTGCTTACCTCGGGGGCGGCGATGCGGCGCACGCTGCGCATGCCATAGCGATCCATTTTGTGATAGAGCGTTGCGCGCGTGATCCCGAGGCGACGCGCCGCCTTGGCGATATTGCCTTCGCACTCCGTCAACGCCGCGCGCACAGCCTGCTCCTCCCAGTCGGAAAGAGCCGTTTTACGGACAGTTGTCGGCCAGTTGGCTGGCGCGACAGACGCGCGCATATCAGCAAATTTATCGGAAGCCTCCGTCTCGTCCTCCTCGACAAAATCATGCGGCAGATCCTCAAAACGGATCACGCCGTCACGTGCAACCGCCAGCGAAGACCGTATGACGTTACGCGCCTCACGAATGTTGCCGGGCCATGGATGACGAAAAAACAAAGCGCGCACCTCGTCGCATAAACGCTTACGGTCGCTTTGCCCTTCCTGTTCGCATGCAAGCAGATGATCGAGAAGCTGGAGGCGGTCCGGGCGCTCGCGTAGCGGCGGCAGCCAGATTTGCACTCCGTTGAGCCGGTAATAAAGGTCGCGGCGAAATTTTCCGTCCTTGACCATTTCCCGCAGCTGACAGTTGGTCGCCGCAACTACGCGCACGTCGACTTTGATTGGCCGGTGAGAGCCAATTGGAACCACCTCTGAAGAATCGAGAACACGCAACAGAGTCGCCTGCAGATCGAGCGCCATGTCGCCGATCTCGTCGAGAAACAGCACGCCGCCGTCGGCCTCGACAAATTTTCCTTTCTTTCCCTTGGCTCGAGCGCCGGTAAAGCTGCCACCCTCATAGCCGAAGAGTTCGCTTTCAATGAGTTCCCGCGGTATGGCCGCACAATTGATCGCGACGAGCGGTCGATCCCTTCGTGGCCCGCTTGCATGCAGCCGCCTGATCAGATGATCCTTGCCGACACCCGATTCACCGGTGATCAGAAGTGAGATATCCCGTTGCAGCACCGCGGAAGCCTTTTGCAGCGCGGCCTCCGACACATGATCTCGCCACGGCTCTTCTCGCTGCGCCGCTTTGAGCTTCACGCGCGCATGACGCCCGTCAGCGACGGCATCCAGACGAAGCGCTTCGAGACGGATGCGCCGCTGGGTTTTGCTGACGGTCAAATGCCGGACGCCTGCGGCCTCGCTCTCGCCGACGAGGTCGAACAAATCGACGCCAAGGACATCGCGGAACGGCTTGCCAATCATAGAAGCAACGCTATCCACGCCAAGGAGGTCAACGGTCGAACGATTTGCGCCTTCGATGACGCCTTCGGCCGAAACGAGAAGCTTGCCGTCGATGAGCGTCGACTGTTCCGCGAGAGTGTCGGCGCCGTTGCGATGGCGCAGACGTAAGAGATAGCCCTCGGTCGCGAAGCGTTCGAAAAGCCGCGCCTCAAGGAGCTGACACGTGATCCGCAAAAAACCGAGCATCAGTTTCGCGGTATCTCGTCTGTCGGTCACCATGCCGATCGTCGCGCAGGCGCGGCCGTCGGAGCCAAGGATTGGACACCCCGCGGTCGCGAATGGGTGAAGTGCGCGCGAGAAATGTTCCTTGCCCTCAAATGCCGCCGGCTCATCGAGAAGGCACGCGGTTCCCAGGCCATTGTTGCCGATGCTGGCCTCGTGCCAGCCAACGCCGATGCGGGCGAGATTTTGGCCAGCGGACATGATGCGCAGACCAGCATCGAGCAGGTGCACCACATGACCTTGAGTGTCGGCCAGAAGGATCGTCACATTCCCTTCATCGAGGAATGGACGCAGATTGTAGACCATGAGCGGCAGGCCCGCGGCGAAAGCGTCGCATAAACTCTGCTTGGCGTGGTCAATGCGGCAAAGCTGCGCGTGCATCGCCATTCGTGGCCCGAAATCTGAACCCGGCGGCAGATCGTATTCGTCGATGCAGCGCGCCCAAGCTTCAAGCACCTGTGGTCGTACCCAGTCCGCCCCCTGAGGAGCCTGACCGGTCTGGCGCATCCAGTCCCACGCGGCGCTCGGTCTCTCGAGTTCGAAAACTTCCGGAGGGGGCTTTTCGCCGTCGCGGGCGAATGCCGCAACGGCGCTCCCACGCATCATATGACCCATGATAGTCTTTCGCGATTATAGTTTGTGAGCGATCGCGGCCGTGCTCGGCGCGAAACTTGGCGCGCGATGCGCCCGACGTCGCGCACCCCGTAGCGATATTCGATGCGATCGCCGCTATGCCTTGGCGATCGACTCGCTGACGCGCGAACGAAGCCGCTGCACAATCTCTTCCGCTGCATAGGCGAATAAGGCGCCGATGATCAGCGACGCGACGGCGCCGAACACCGGATTGCCGACACTCGGAGACAAAATCCTCTCGGCACGGTAATCCGGCAAAGTCGCGACAAGCACACTGACGTAGCCCAGCAGTGACGCAGGAACGCTGCCGAGCAACGGCAAGCGCGCCGCGAGCGTAACCAGCGCCACCGTCACAGCGACGCCGAGCGCGGCCCAGACGGCGAAGTCGACGCCGAGCGCTTCGGGTTGATGCGTTGCAAAGACCAACGCGCCGAGTGCGAGAGAGGCGCCGAAGAGTGAATGGATCGCCGATTTACGAAGGCCGTCGAGCCCGCCTCCAAGGAGGAGAAAGGAAGCCCATCCGGTCAGAAGAGCCCAGACCTGCAGTCCAAAGGGAGAGGTGGGGCCCAGCGCCAGAAACGCCAGCGCTCCTGCGGCGATGCCGACGACAGCGGCGCAAAGGGCATCGTTGTATATTGCGCGATTAGATGCAGCGCTCATTAAGCAGTCCTCCTGAAGGCGCACGGAAAGCGTGGCCACGTCTGAAAGAAACCCATATCCAGCGGACGATGGCTTCTCGCCAGCCGCCCGGACATGCTTTTCGGCGTCAGACAGTGCGCGAAGGAGGCGCGCGCGAGCACAGAGGACGCAATTCAGGCGCAGCCTGAATTGCGTCGGGATTGAAAATAGAAACAAGCAAGACCGGCGGCGCTTCGTCAGGCGCCGTCTTCGCGGGAATCTCCGCCAAGGCATTTTCAACTGCGGAGCTGGCGTGAAGGATCGCACAAGCGACGCAATGCGCTTTGCTGGGCGCTTTCGACCCGGCGTCGTCCTGCGCCAGATCGACGCTGGAGCCGCACACGACGCTCAGGACGCCGCTCCCGCCGATATCCGCCATCGCGCCGCTGGCAAATCCGAACGCGACAGCATTGAAGAACAGAACAAATGCCGCCGCCCAATGTAGGGCGCCGCGCAGTGCCGCCGTGTTCTGGTCCCCCGCTTGGATCACAGTTCGCTCGCGATTTCTGAGTAACAGGAACGCTAAGACGGTTCCCACAATGCGTCAAACATTCACGTGACTTAAATAGGCGCGGCGTCAATATGACGCACGAGCAGTTGCGGCCGGTCTATAATCTTCCAAACACGGAAAGTGTTCGAATTTTATACAGTGCGCTCGCCTTCGGTTCATCAACAGAAAACGTGCTGACCACCTCACCGCCGCTGCTCACAAGATAGACGAGAGCGCTGTGATCGAGGCTCTCGACCGACGCATTCGTGCTTTTGGAAAAATAGACTCGCACCGATTTGGCGGCGGCTGCAACATCTTCGTCAGAGCCCGTAAGGCCGAGGACATTATCGCCAAAGCCTCTGACGAAGTTCCTCAACGCCTCTGGCGTGTCTCTCGCGGGATCGACCGACACGAAGTAAATGGGAAATGTGTGCGTCGCCGCGCCCGCTTCACGCAAAAGCGCCTGCGTTTCCATAAGCGTTGTCGGACAGATCGCAGGGCAGTTGGCGAAACCAAAAAACAGCAAATAGGGGCGCCCGCGCAGCAAATGGCTGTCAACGATAGAGCCCTCCGAAGACTGCAAACGAAAGTTCGGGCGCAACGGCGCGTTGGGCGAAGCGATCCCGCGATCGAATGTCGCCTCGACAAAAATCGTCGCAACGAGCGCCTGGACAGCCAGAGCGGCCAACGTCAATCTGATAACTCTGCTGTGGAGCATTTTCATAAAGGCTGTCCGCATTTTCGAACCCCAGCTTCGGCAAACCCGCGCGCGACAAGGACGCAAGCCTTCATCGTCGCTCTGTGCGCCTTGAATGATCGTTGATTGATCGAAGAAAGCATCAAGCCGCATCGGCGTCTTGCAACGAAGATGCCTCTCGATATGCCTCGAAGTTCGAACGCTATATCTTCGTAAACGCTGTTCGCATATGCGGCGATGTGTCCGTCATTCGTGGGCGGACGTCGCGACTGACTGAAACTTATACATTGAATGTTCGATACCTTTACACGCGCTCTGCGCGATCCGTTCGACACGATTTGGTTTTGACTGTCAGAGTCATGCCCGCCGCACCATACCGAGATGCCAAAGCGCCCGTGGGGCGACGCCTTGACCAAGTCAGCATCGACGTCACGACGCGCGCCCAGAAAGAGATCGGCTGTGAAGTGGCCGAGCCGTTGGAATTCCAGCGCATGATCGCGCGCGCCTGCGACGACGATCATCCGATCGACGAGAGGTTTTTTTGCACTGTCCAAGCCTAGCTATGGAATAGACCACAAGCGTCTGGATGGGCGCTGCAAACGCCCGATGAGAATCTCGGCTTCTGATGCGCTTTCTCGGCGGCGGAAGCGGAGTTCTCCGCCCAACCTCTCGGCCTGCACGGCAAGCTCGAAATAGCGAGAGTCTCGACAATGACAATGAAATTGGGCGATCTGAACGTCGGAGAACGGGGCCGCGTGACAGGCTTTGAGCCAGGCGACACGGCCCATCGACAAAAACTATTGTCCTTGGGACTCACCCCAGGCGCCGAATTCTCCGTCATGCGGGTCGCTCCGCTCGGCGATCCAGTTGAGGTGCGGGTGCGCGGCGCGTCCCTTAGCTTGCACAGGGATGAGGCGTCGGCTCTGCTGATAGAGCGCGTCGCCGCCGAAGTGCAACCCTATCGGAAGGCGACGACGACGATCGCCATCGTCGGCAACCCGAACTGCGGCAAGACCACGTTGTTCAACGGGTTGACGGGCACGCATCAGCGCGTCGGCAACTGGGGCGGCGTCACGGTAGAGAAGAAGGTTGGAGAATTTGAGTTTGCGGCTCAGCGCTTTTGTGTCGTGGATATGCCGGGGATCCATTCTTTGGACGCTTACGATGAAGCGACGTCCGTCGATGAGAGGATCGCGCGAGATTATGTTCTCTCCGGCGAAGCTGACCTCATCATCAACATTATCGACGCTTCCCATCTCGAACACAGCCTGTATCTGACGACGCAGTTGCTCGAAATGTCTGCGCCCGTGGCCGTCGTGCTCAACGTTATGGATGACGCCGACGACCGAGAAGCGGAGCTCGACGTCGACGCCGTCCGGCGTCGCTTGGGATGTCCCGTCGCCGCAATCGTCGGCACGCGGCGAAAAGAAATTGAAAGCCTCAAAGCACACATTCAGCAATGGGTTCAGGAGCGCGAGTTCTCGGATTTTTCCATCGATTATCCGCCATTGATCGAAACGGCGATCTCAGAGCTCTCTCTCTTGATCCGGGAAACGTCGACCACGAGTCGGCTGGACGATCGCTGGCTGGCTTTGCGCCTGTTGGAAGGCGACGGTTTCGCAACTCGTTTGGCCACGCCCGCGACGAAAGACGCCTATCTGCGGCTCGCCGGCCGAATTTTGCGCGAGAGCGGCGATGAGGCCGACACGATAATCGCCAACAGCCGTTATCAGTTCGCACATATGGTCGCCGACGAGACGCTGCCCGAGCGCTTCGCTGCAGCCGGCTCCCGCGCATCCGAGCGACTCGATCGAATTGTGCTGAACCGGTTTCTCGGCATTCCAATCTTCCTCGCCGTTATGTACTGCCTGTTCTGGTTCACGATTGAGCTCAGTCGCGCGTTCAGGCCATTCTTCTGGTTGCTTTCCGAGACGCTGTTCATCGACGGTCCCCGCTATCTCCTTGGAGCGATCGATACGCCCGCGTGGCTCACCGCCCTCATCGCGGACGGGCTCGGCAACGGTCTCCTGCAGGTCGTGACCTTCATTCCTATCATTGGCTTCCTCTATCTCTTCGTTTCGATGCTCGAGGAATCGGGCTACATGACGCGCGCCAATTTCGTCATGGACCGGGTCATGAAATCCTTGGGCCTTCCGGGGAACGCCTTCATCCCGATGGTGGTGGGCTTTGGATGCAATGTGCCCGCCATCATGGCGACGCGGACGATGGAGCGTCCACGAGACCGGATCGTCGCCGTGCTGATGAGTCCGTTCATGAGCTGCGGCGGACGGCTGGCCGTTTACACCGTCTTCGCGGCCGCCTTTTTTCCGGAGCACGGTCAATATGTGATCTTCGGTTTCTATCTCCTCGGCATCGTCTTCGCGGTGATGACGTCTCTGCTGATGAAGTTCAGCCTGCTGCCCGAAGAGCGCTCGTTGCATGTGCTGACATTGCCGTCCTATCACTGGCCCAAGCTGCGCAATGTGCTGATCAACGCCTGGATACGCCTGAAGATGTTCATCTTTCGGGTTGGCAAATACATCATCCCCTTGGTGTTTCTCGTGAAGATTCTGAGCGCATGGGGGACTGATGGCTCCTTCAATCAGCAGCCCGTCGATCAATCAATGCTGGCGGCGGGAGGACGCGCAATTACTCCCGTCCTGGCTCCAATGGGCGTCTTGCAAGACAATTGGCCGGCCACCGTGGCGCTCTTTACCGGGGCTTTGCATAAGGTGGTGATCGTGACCACGCTCAGCTCGATCTATATGGAGCAGGCTCAGCAGACGGCGCCGGCAGCGGTGGAGCCGCCGGTCCCTGCTGAAGCTCAGCACAAGGGGGCCGCCGCTTCGCCGGAAACAAAAGCAATCGCGGAACTTCCAGACGCCGCCCCCAGTCCCAGCCATGAGATCCAGCAGAGCGGCGGCGCCGGCTCGAAAGACGGAAAGCCGGTGAGCGCCGAACGCTCAGGCCAAACGCCAAGCGGCGATGTTCAGCGCAGCGACCGGGCCGACGCAGAAACGGGCGCGAGCGGCGTTGTGACTCAGGAGGACATGAAAGCGAAGATCGCTCCGTTATGGAGAAGCGCGGCCACGGCGCGGGCGTTTGCCGCCGCCGTCACCGAGGCCGGATGGATTCTCGCCCGAGGCGAGCGGCGCGACCTCGTTTTGATCGACCCTAAAGGCGGAGCGCATCCGATTGGCCGTAGCATCGAGGGCGTCAGCGCGAAGATTATCCGCAAGCGCATGGCCCGGCTCGACCGCATGAGCTTGCCGAACGTTCGTGAGGCGCAGCAGGCGCAAGTCCGCGCCGCCGTCGCCGCTGAACAGGCGCGTACAGCTTCCCAACATGTTCCGCCGGCTGCGGCGAAGCGGGCGCCGCCAATCGTCTCCGAGCATGCCGGCCAAGCGCCGAAGCACGACGTTCAGCAGGGCGGCCCCCCAAGCCAAGGCCTGCAGCGCGCACCGCCCAAGGAGGGACAAGGCTTCGGCTTGCTGGAAAGGCTAAGTCGAGCGGTTATGACTGTTCCGCAAAATCTCAAAGCGATGGTGGGAATGGGCAAGCCGGTGCGTTTGCATAAAGCGGCCGCGGGTCTCGCTCCGGCCTTGGCGACCAAATTCGATGGCCAAGTCGGCGCGCTCGCCTATCTCATCTTGATTCTGTGCTACCCCTGCATAGCCACCACCGCCGCGACCGTGCGCGAAACCAACCGGCGATGGACCGGATTCATGGTGTTTTGGACAATCAGCATCGGCTACGGCGCGGCAGTGCTGTTCTACCAGACTGGAACTTTCGTCTTGCATCCGTACGCATCGGCCGCTTGGATCGTGGGCCTCGTGACGTACTTCGTCGCTCTCGGCGCGATAAGTTTCTACGTCGGCGCAAGGCCGAGGACGATCGCTGCGCGCGACGTGGGGGCTAAAGCCTGATGCTCTTGGAGCTTAGGGATTATTTAGCGTCGCATGGCTGGGCGTGCGTCCGAGACGTCGCCGCCCATTTCGATATTTCTCCGCAAACAGCGCACGCAATGCTCGAGCATTGGGTACGCAAGGGCAAGGCTTCTCGATTCGAAAGACAGTGCCATAGCTGCACCCTTCCTTGTGCTAAATCGCTGGTTATCTATCAATGGATCGACCAGACGGCGGAAGGGACGGCGGGCATCAAGGTTCAGCTTACGCCTGAAGTCACGTTGGAGCCGGATCAAGTCGAGCGCTTCGGCGCTTTCATGCGGGAGCGCACAACCAGCGGCGAGACCACATTCCGGAAGGCCTATTCGCGTTCGATCGTCGACGCCATCGAGGTCGACGACAAAGTGATACGCATCCTCGGCTCAAGGGCCAGCCTGGAAACGGCCGTCATCGCCGCAGAACAAATCGGCAAGGGTGTTCGCGGTCTTATACGCGAATGGCGCTCCCTAGGGGACTCGAACCCCTGTTTTCGCCGTGAGAGGGCGACGTCCTAGACCGCTAGACGAAGGGAGCGGGAAGGAGCGTTCTATAGACCGCCGCCGCCCGCCGGGCAAGCTGTCACGCAAGGATCAGCCTCACCCGCCCGCCGAAGTCTTGCGGCCGAGCAGCGTCCGCGTCGCGACACGCTTCGCCTCGCCCTCGGCGGCAAGATAGAGGGCGCCCTTGGCCCCTTTGGCGCCGCGCACCGCCTCATTGATGCGATCGATCGAAGAGGGTTTCGGCGGCGCGCCCGCGACCTCCAGGCGTTCAGCGGCGGCCTTGGCCGCCTGCGCCGGCTTCGCGGCGCGATAATCCTCGATCGCGGTCAGTTCGCCGGCGATGACGGCGCCCTTTTCCAATTCGATCTCGCCATAGGTGATTTTACCCTCGACGCGCCCGGTGGCGCGCACGACCAGAAGCTGCTTGATCTCGATATGATCGGAAATCCAGCCGCTGACGTCGGCTTCCGTGGCGCTGACGTTGCCGCGTATGACGCCGCCCTGCCCGACCTGAATGACGCGCGCGGAGACGTCGCCCTCGATCGCGCCGTCGACGATGATGAGATCCGAGGCCGAGATTTCGCCCTTGAGCGTCACGCCGGCGCCAATATAGGCGACATTCTCTTCTTCGGGCCGAAAGTCCATCGCGTTCTTCGCCATCGCCAAGCTCCTCGGTCGCGCAAATGCGCGGAAAAGCTTACGTTGAGCGCGCCTCAACATTCAACGGAAAATGCGCCCAGGGCGGCTCAACCCGGCTTTTCCGTCGTCTCCGACAGCGGATGCAGATCGCGCACCATCGCCCGCATGCGCTCGTCGAGCACATGCGTATAGATCTGCGTCGTCGAGATGTCCGCGTGGCCGAGCAGTTCCTGCACCACCCGCAGATCGGCGCCGTTCTGCAGCAGATGGCTCGCAAAGGCGTGGCGCAGCGCATGTGGATGCATGTCGGCGGCCGGCAGGCCGGCGGCGCTCGCCAGCGCCTTGAGATCGCGCGCGAAGGCCTGGCGCGTGAGATGACCGCTGTCGCTGTCGGCCGGGAACAGAAAGCTCGAGCCGGCGCGCTCTGGCGCCATCTCCTCAAGCAGCTTGCGGTAGGAAAGAAGCGCGCGACGCGCCCGATCGGTCAGCGGCGCCAGGCGCTCGCGCCCGCCCTTGCCGCGAATGGCGATGAAAGGATCGCGCGAACGCGCGGCGGTTTTTGGCAGCGAGACAAGTTCGGAGACGCGCAGGCCGGTGGCGTAGAGCGTTTCGAGCAGCCCATAGAGCCGCGCCGCCCGCAGCCGCTCGCGAACCGGCCGCGTTTCGTCATCGAGCCCTTCGCTCGCGACCGCAAGCAGCCGATCGATTTCCGCGGTGGAGAATACGCCGGGCGCGCTGCGCCGCATCCGCGGTCCGTCGAGCCCGGACGCAGGGTCGTCGTCGCGATGACGGTCGACGTAGAGAAATTTGTGGAACTGGCGAATCGCCGAAAGGCGCCGCGCCACGGTCGCCGCCGACATGCCGCGCGGCTCCAATGAGGCGAGATAGGCGCGAATGTCTTCCGTGGACGCCGCGCCGGGATCGCGGCCGTTTGCGGAAAGATGCGCGATATAATCGGAAAGATCGCGCCGATAGGCGTCTTGCGTGTTGCGCGCCGCGCCGCGCTCCGCAGCCAGCATGTCGAGAAAGGCGTCGAGCTGGCGCGCTGCGCCGGCTTTCATGCGCTTAACTCCCCAGCATCATTCCGTACAGGCGTCACGAATGACAGCCGTCACTTGTTCAACCGCTGCGCCGGGATCGTATAGGTCATCTGGCGCGGTTGCGGCGTCACATAAGCGACGAGCGCGACCATGACGCCGTAGACGATCGCGACGATGGCGCCGACGATGATCAGAAAGCGGATGAGACTCGGCAAGGATTCGACTCAGCCCCCATAAACCTGAAGACTCTCTTCGCCCGAACGCGCGTCGATTGCAACCCGCGCGCGATGGACAGCGCCGATGCGCTCGAAATCATCGGCGTAGGAGCGCGGCCAATCATGACGAGGAGTTCATGTTGGAGCGGAATCGCGTCTGAGCGATTCGCGCGCAAATGCGCGTGCGGCGCTGCGATCAAGTTCAGAGGCGCGCGCCGAAATCAGAAATGCGTTTCGGGGTCTTCGTCCTCGGGGCGAATTTCATGGCGCATGATGAGCGGCGCCTGCGCCAGCGCGAAGACGAGCGTCAGCGGCAATATGCCGAAAACCTTGAAATTCACCCAGTCGTCGGTCGTCAGTATACGGCGAAGGACTTCATTGAGCCCCGCCAGCGCGAAAAAGAACAGGCCCCAGCGTATGGTGAGCTTGCGCCAGCCGGCGTCGTCAATGTGGATCGCCATGTCGAAGACGATCGGCAGCAGCAATTTGCCGAAATAGAGCGCGCCGATGAGGCCGGCGCCAAACAGCGTGTAAAGGATCGTCACCTTCAGCTTGATGAAGGTTTCGTCGTGCAGAAAATAGGTGAGCGAGCCGAACACCAGCACCAGCACGGCGGTGACCACCGGCATCGCCGGCAGATGTCGGGTGATCGCCCATGAGACGGCGAGCGTCAGGACGACGCCGGCCATCAGCACGCCGGTCGCGGCGAAAATGCCGTATTTGGAGTTGATGACGAAGAACAGCAGCAGCGGTCCGAGTTCCAGCGCCAGCTTCAGCCAGGGATTGAGCTTTCGTTTTGCCGCGATGGCCGTTTCCTGCGTCATCTCTCTTAGCTTTCCGCCTCTGACGTTTCTTCAAGCCCCGCGATCGCCCGTGCGAAGTCGCGCGCCGCAAACGGCTCCAGATCGTCGGCGCTTTCGCCCACCCCGATGAAGTGGATCGGCAGGCCGTAAGTCTCGGCGATTGCGACCAGAATGCCGCCTCGCGCGGTGCCGTCGAGCTTGGTCATCACGAGGCCGGTGACGCCGGCGATCCGCTCGAAAACATCCACCTGCTGCAGCGCGTTCTGTCCGACGGTGGCGTCGAGAACGAGCAGCACCGCATGCGGCGCCTCGGCTTCCGCCTTTTTCATCACGCGGACGATTTTTTCAAGCTCGGCCATCAACTCGGCGCGATTTTGCAGTCGGCCGGCCGTGTCCATGAGCAAAATGTCGGCGCCCTGCTCTTTCGCGCGCTTGATCGCGTCGAAGGCGAGCGCCGCCGCGTCGGCGCCTTCCGCGCCCGAAACGACTTCGGCGCCGAGCCGCGCGCCCCAGACCTTGAGCTGCTCGACCGCCGCGGCGCGGAACGTGTCGCCCGCCGCGAGCACGACCGTCTTGCCCTCGCCGGTCCATCTCGAGGCGAGCTTGGCGATGGTCGTCGTCTTGCCCGAGCCATTGACGCCGACGACGAGGATGATGAAGGGGCTTTTGCTGTCGTCGACGACGAGCGGCTGCGCGACCGGCGCCAGCACGCGCTCGACTTCGCGCGCCAGGATTTCGCGCACTTCCTCGGGCTCGATGTCCCGTTCATAGCGCGCCTTGCCGACCGCCTCGGTGATCCGCGTCGCGGCGCTAACCCCCAGATCGGCCCGCAGCAGTACGTCTTCGAGCTCCTCGAGCGTCAGCGCGTCGAGCTTACGCTTGGTGAAAACGTCGGCGACGCCCTGGGTGATCGCTTGCGAGGTGCGCGAGAGGCCGCCGGACAGGCGCGACCACCAGGAGCGCTTTTTTTCCTCTGGCGCCGCTTGCTCCGGCGCCTCTTCCTCCGGCGCCGGCTGGGGCGCCGCTTCGGGCGCGGGCGCGCTCTGGCCGCCGCCAAACAGGCGGGAGAACATGCCGCGCTTTTTGCCTTCTGTTTCCTGGCTCATTCACGGGATGGCCTACACGAGTTACGCCGAAAGGGCTAGCGCGCGGAGCCCCTAACTAAGCGCCTGGCGTGAACAGGCCGGCGTCCCGGCCCGCTTCCTTCCTCAGGCAAGGCGATCGGGTGAAGGGCTTCCTCATCCTGATGAGCGTGCGCAGCACGCGTCTCGAAGGACGAGGAAGCCCGTTCCTCAGGCCGACGCCTCGGCGCAGCCCTTCGCCATCGCCTCGCGGCCCGCCTCGAGAATCTCTTCCGGCGTCAAATCGCGCATATGCGTCGCGATGGACCAAACATGGCCGAAGGGATCGACGACCAGGCCGTAGCGGTCGCCCCAGAACATGTCGGCGACCGGCATTTTGACCGTCGCGCCGGCGGCGACGGCCTGCGCGAAGACGGCATCGACATCGTCGACCATGAGATGAATGGTCACGGGCGATCCCTTGAGCGCCTTCGGCCCGAGCGTGCCCCATTCCGGCACTTCGTCAACGAGCATCACCATCGAATCGCCGATCCGCACGGAGCCATGCATCAGCCGCCCGTTAGGACCGGGCAGGCGCATCATCTCCTCTGCGCCAAAGGCCTTCTTATAAAATTCGATCGCGTCGGCGGCGCCGGCGCAAATGAGATGCGGCGTTATCGATCGCATGCAGGAGGGATTTTTCTCGACATTGGCGTTCATGCTTTAACGTCCTTTCCTTCGGTTTGAGTTTCAGCCCCTAATGTGCGCAGCGCTTTGCGAAGCTTTTGTCCCTCGCTTTGTGAAAATCCGGCGTCGAGCGCCGCATGTTCTTTGCGCCAGATCGGCAGCGCCGCCGCGAGCAGATCGCCGCCCGCGTGGGTCAAAAAGAGCCTGCGGGCGCGGCGGTCCTTTTCATCGAGACGCGTCTCGACGAGACCGCGCCGCTCCAAGGATTTCAGCGCGGCGGTGAGCGTCGTGCGATCCATGGCGAGCGCGCTCGCAAGTCTCCCCAGGGTCGGCGCCTGCGGGGCGTTGAGCGACATCATCAGCGAGAACTGGCCATTGGTGAGTCCAAGCGGCGCGAAGGCGCGGTCGAAGCGCCGCGCGAGCCTGCGCGCCGCGCGCTGCGTCGCAAGGCAGAGACAGCAGTCGCGAACCTCATGAACGACCTCGATCGGCAGCTTCTTTGACATGGCGTCATTATGTTGATATCAACTTATATCACTTTTGTCCAGTTTTTCGTTTGAGGCGCACAGATCTCGGGTGTCATTCCCGACAGGCCGCAGGCCTGATCGGGAATCCAGAGTCCCAACGAGCACTCTGGGTGAAGCTCTGGATTCCCAATCGCGCGCAAAGCGCGCGTCGGGAATGACAGTGAGGAACCAATCGCAAGGAGCAGCCATGCCGTCGAAAGTCAGAACCTGTATCGCCTTCAAGGATCAGGCGGAGGAAGCGGCGCGCTTCTATGTCTCGGTCATTCCGAATTCGGCGTTCGAAAGCGCCTTCCGCCGCGAGCCGGACGGGCCGGCGGTGCTGGTCTCCTTCACCCTCGCCGGCACGCCCTATCAGGCGCTGAACATGGGCCGCGAGACGAGCCACAACGAAGCCTTTTCGATCTCGGTGACGACCAAGGATCAGCGCGAGACCGACGAGATTTGGGAAAAGCTGCTCGAAGGCGGCGGCGCCGAGATCCAATGCAGCTGGCTCAAAGACCGCTACGGAATCTGCTGGCAGATCGTGCCGGAAGCCTTGCCGCGCATGTTCATGGATGACGATCGCGCCGCGGCGGGCCGCGCCTTTCAGGCGATGCTCGGCATGGTGAAGATCGACATCGCCGCGCTCGAGGCGGCGTTTCGCGGCGATTCCGCTTAAGCCGAGCGCGCAATCGGAGCGGCGTCGCCCTTGGAGCGCTTCCCGATCGCATGACTCATGTGATCGATAGGAAGCGTCACTGCGACACGCGCGCTTCGGATTGAACCCGATGTCATTCCCGACGCGCGCTTTGCGCGCGATCGGGAATCCAGAAATGCCGATCATTCACGAATTTGCTCTGGATTCCCGATCAGGCCTTCGGCCTGTCGGGAATGACACAGGCGCTCATAATCAAAACATTGGCGCAGCTTCTCATCGAAAAAGTCTGTCGCCTTTTTCGGAGCCTGCTCTCGCGGCGACGGCGTTCCACTCCTTTTCCCAGAAGTCGGCGACGCCGAAGCGCGCGATGACCGCGCCTTTTTCGTCGAGAACGATCACCTCGTCGAAATCGACGACGTCGAGCGCCTTGGGACTGGAGAGCTCCATCTCGAAGAAGCGGCTCACTTCGGCGATGACGCTCGCCGCATCGGAGGATTCCCGCTCATATTCACGCAGCGGCTTCAGCTTCACATGGCCGCCTTCGGTCTCAATGAATTTGACTTCACGAACGCGATAGATCGCCATTGTCTTACCCTCGCTAACGCTGGGCGCATCTGTGTGAAATTGGTTGCGCAAGCGGCGCGTCAAGAGGGATAGCGGGACCGTCGCTGTCGTTTGGAAGCACAGGCCAACCTGTCGTTCCAACGCGCGCGCTTGGGCACATTCCGCGATGTCATTCCCGACGCGCGCATCGCGCGCGATCGGGAATCCAGAAAAGCCCATCATTTGCGATTTGCTTTGGATTCCCACTCGGCGTGAAAGAGACCGTCACCAAGCAGCGCGGCAAGTCATAGCTCCAAGCGTTGAACGCGCGCATCCGCCGCAAAAGGCGCGGAAGGCAAGCGGCTAAACTATCGACGCCCGACTGCCCCCGCTCGGCGGTTTAAGGCCGGGCGACTTATCCGCCGGCGTAAAATGAAAAAGAAGAAGGGAAAGGCTTAGGAGGCTCGCCCCTGACCGCTTCTGCAGAAAGGCGCGATTTTATCATTTCGTTGATCTGGCGCGTTGACGCCACGATTCGCAGGCGACGCTTCAAATCAACAAACGGCATAGCGTCGAGCAACGGAACGAAACTCGCGTTAACGAAAGACGACGTCGCGGTATCCAATCCAGCGAACGATACGGTCGCTACGTCGTGACTACCGAGAGCCTTGATAAGGCTTGCGTATAGTCGTGTCCCTTGCTCTTCCGTATCAGCCGCGACGATTATGTCGGCAACGATGATCACCATTCTAGTTCCTCTGTCTCGTCTGGAACATGAACGATCGTGTCCGTTCTGAACGTGATTTCCAAAGTTGTCCCGGGGCAAAACCCGGCATTTGGCACCGGATGAATGCCAACCCCGTTCTTAGATGGGTAGAATAGGACATAGCTAGTTGACGAGAAGATGCAGACCCGGCCTTTATTGGCCACGACAACCGTTTTAAGCAGATAGTCCAGCCCAGCGCCCCCATTCCGCGGCGTACTCCTTGTCGTAAACCCGTTCTCAACAGCCTTGATGATGGCTTGGCTGTCAGACAGCAGAGGTAGCGCAGACCTGACAACAGCAGGTATGCCGGCGCCAATCAGCTATAGCTATTGTTATTTCCCTCTTATTCGGAAAATGTTGCGCGAAAACACTGCCAATATCGCGAGTTGAATGGTCTTTAATATTATTAAATATTTCCGAAACGCATACATGAAATCCATGAACGGATGCTTGGTTGATGTTTATGCTCGTTGACAACCATGGCATCAAGTTTGTTCGAATCCATGAATGGCTATGATCGCTAGCGACTCGCTGAATAGGACGCGTCGTAGATCGTGGCTCAGAGTATAAGTTGTTCTTAATTCCAAGGTGACTTTGAAAAAACAGAGAGTCGTCTAAAAACTGCAACGCCTGACTGGGTTTGTCATGATTATAGAAAAAACATTTTACAGATTTTACATGTAACCACTGAATAAAATTACTTAGAAATGTAACGCCTGCCGGATCTATGAACCTTAAAGGTGCGAAATCTATCCCAATTTCTCCTGGCAATGTAGTGCCGCATTTAACGGAGAAGTCATGGGCAAACCGGCACAAGGACGCCCCATTGAGCTGAGATGGCAAAGGGAGAATCATTCGCGTCATGCATGAATGTTAGCAGCCTGATGAGGGCGGGTAACGTCGGCTATTTGTAAGCGGTTCGGCTGAAGGCGGTTGCTGGATTCCTCTTGACATTCCTGGAATAAATTCCTATCCTCTGCTCGCCTTCGTCAAGCGAGGGCGCGGCTCAGGGTCGAGCGGCGCCGGCGAGGGACGGATCCGGCGGGACGAACGACCCTCGTTCCCTGGTCCGGCGGCGCGTCGCCGGTCTGGGCTTCTCTCCTTTGCGCGGAGACGCATGAGAACTTCGTAGAGCCGCAAGGCTTGCCAAAACTCATGTGCAGGCTTTGAAAGCCCGGACCACAATATCCGAGGATGGCGCAGGCGTCGGTTACCCGAACGATGGGGAGCGGCTCCCTCAGCCCGGAGGCGGCGAGACGACGCGATCCGTGTCCGGGAGAAACCGGCCGTCGAAGACACTTCTTTGCGCTGCGGCCAGCGACGGCCGGGGCGTCCCGGACCGCTCGCCCCCCGCGCCTTAACGGCGGCGGGACGTCTTCGCGCGCCCGCTGCGCGCCCGATTCTTGGCGCGCTTGGCCGCGCCAGACATCAGCACACTTGCGCCACCACCATGGCGACGTCGTCCGACGCCGGCGCCTGCCCGCGGAAGGCGCGCACATCGGCGAGCACCGCCTTGATGAGGTCGCGCGGCGAGAGGCTGCGATGCTGCATGAACGCGGCGGACAGGCGTTCGAGTCCAAAGAAATCGCCCTGGCGGTTTTGCGCCTCGGTGATTCCATCGGTGTAGAACAGCAGCTTGTCGCCGGCGGCGAGTTCGAGGCTCCCCTCCTTGAAATCGACCGCGCGCACGACGCCGAGCACCAGGCCGTCGGCGTCGAGCTGCACGCACACCGCGCCGTCCGCGCGCAGCAGCAGCGGCGGATTTTGGCCGGCGTTGGCGTATTGCAGCGTGCGCGTGCGCGGCAGGAAGCGGCAATAGAACATGGTGATGAAGAGGTCCGCGGCGGTCAGGTCCTCGTGCAGGAGCTCATTGAGGTCGCGCAACAGCTCCGCCGGCCCGCTCAAAGCGTTGGTCGCCTTTCGCGTTTCGGCGCGCAGCGTGCTGCGCACTTCGGTCATGATCAGCGCGGCGCCGACGCTATGGCCGGAAACGTCGGCGATGACGATGTCGACCACGCCGGAATTTTCGAAATAGTCGAAATAATCGCCGCCGACATGGGTCGCCGGCACGCAGATTCCGGCGATCTCCATATGCGGGGTGCGCAGCGGCGCGTTCGGCAGCAGCGACAGCTGGATCTGCTTGGCGATTTCCAGTTCGTGGCGATTCTCTTCGACGCGCCGCCGGTCGGAAATATCGGCGTGAACGCTGACGAAATGGGTGATGCGCCCCGCTTCGTTGGCAACCGGCGAGATCGAGAGTTCGTCCCAGAAGGAGACGCCGTCCTTGCGGTAGAATTTCACCACCACCTGGCAGCTGGTGCGATGCACGATCGCGTTGCGGATGGCTTCAAGCGCCGCAGGGTCCGTCTCCGGCCCGCGCAACAGATGCAAGCTGTGCCCGAGCAGCTCTTCGCGGGTGAAGCCGGTGATCCGGCTCAGCGCCGGATTGACGTAGATGTTCGGAACGCGGGGCGCCTGCGCGTCCCAGACCGCAATGCCGATCGGCACCGCTTCGATCGCGCGGTTGCGCACGCGCAGCGCGTCTTCGAATGTCTTGCGCGAAGTGATGTCGTGGTCGACGCCGCGCCATTTTACCAGTCGGCCGGCTTCGTCGAAGATCGGCGCGCCGGTCGACTCGGTGAAGACGTCGCCGTCGTTCTTGTGCCGGTAGTGGTTGACGACGCGATGGAAAGCCCGGCGCAGCGCGAACGAGCTCGGCGCCGTCTTGAGAGCGGCGTCTTCTGCGCTCTCCTTGGCGAAGAGATCGAGATAGGACTTGCCCACGACCTCTTCGGGCGTCATGCCGAGCACGTCCTCGACGGCGCCGCTGCTATAAGTGTAGCGGCCGTCCGGGTCCTGCTCCCACAGCCAATCGCCGGCCATGTCGGCGATCTGCCGGAAACGCTGTTCGCTCTCGAACAGCGCCTCCTTGTCGCGCTTCTGTTCGGTGATGTCCTGCTGCATGGCGAGATAATGGGTGATCTCGCCCTTCGCGTTGTGCAGCGGCGTGATGATTTCGGAGGCCCAATAGAGCTTGCCGTCCTTTCTCTTGTCCTGGATCTGACCGCGCCATTCAACGCCGGCGCGAATGCTCTCCCAGAGCCGCCGATATTGATCCCCCTCGGTCCGCTTCGATTGAAGCATCCGCGGGTTCCGGCCGATGAGCTCATGCGGCGGGTAGCCGGTCAGGCTGGCGAAGCGGCTGTTCACATATTCAATTTCACCGTGCTTATTGGTGATCATCACCGCGATCGGACTTTGCTCGACGGCGGCGGAAAGCGTCAGCAACCTATCCTCAGCGCGCTTGAGCCGCGTAAGATCATGCGTGACGCCGACGAAGTAGCGCGTTCCTTCGAGCCAGATTTCGCCAATCGACAGATACATAGGGAAGGTGGTGCCGTTCTTGCGTCGCCCGACGACCTCTTGGCCAATGCCAATGATCTTCTTGACGCCGGTTCGCCTGTAGGCGGCAAGATAACTGTCATGCGCATCGCTATAAGGCGACGGCATCAACATCTTGACGTTTCTTCCGAGCGACTCCTCGGCGCGGTAGCCGAAAAGCTTCTCCGCGCCTTTGCTGAAGAGCAGTATGTCGCCAAATTCGTTGATCACGACGAGACCGTCGGCCATGCCGCCGAAGATCGTTTCGAGCATTTTCTTTGTCTCGTCGAGCGCGTCCGACTTACTGGACCCGCCGATGGGACGAAGCTTCAGCAGCGAACCGCCATCCCCGTCTCCGGAAAGCGGGTCGACCTCGCAGCGAATCTCGATCGTCGTTTTGTCCTTGCGCCGAATCCGCAGGGACAACCGCTCGCGAGCGCTAAACGCCGCCAAGCTCGGCTCACAATCGTCCGCGTCTGGCGCGACAAGCCGCGAAAAGAACTGCTCCCCGCGAAGCTCCCCTTCGCGATAGCCCGTGAGACGCTCGGCGGCTCGGTTCATCGATCGCAGCGCGCCAGACGATTCGAGGATGCAAAGAGCTTCATCGAAAGCGTCGAGAATGGCGCGATCGGCCGCGACCGTTTCCATGCGCTACGAAGCTCCTGCTTCCAAGGACGCGCGCCTTGGCTTTCGCGCCCTCTCCACGCCCTCCGCCGAGCGGCTGCGATAAGCGGCGTCGCACGCGTCGACCAAGGCGTTCAGCTCGGCGACGAAAGCTGCGAAAGGCGTCAGCGTCGTAAAGAGCGAAGCCTCGAGTTTGAACGCCAGCCGCTCGAGCCCGGCGAGACGAAACTCCAGGCCGACGTTTCGAAACAAAGCCCGCGCGTCGGCGATTCCGCTCAGCAACTGCATGGACGCGATGCGCGCGGACGCATCCCGCATTCGCGCGTCGAGCGCAGCCTGCAACTGCTGCTCCCAGAGGTCTCTTGGCTTCACCTCTGCCAGAAGGGCGGTAAGCTTTTCCAATCCGAACAGATTGGCGGCCTTATCGAAATATCCGCCAGCGACTCGCATGTTCTCTCCCGATTCGCGGGTAAGCGCGACAAGGAAAGGAAAATTCCGCAGCCGATTAAAATAAGGCGCCGCCACAGACGGGTCGCCCTGCGTTTCGCTGACACCCACGCGTTCACGATAGGCGCGCAGATCGGAACGCCAGCGCTCGATGTCTTCGTCGTCGGGGCTCAGCCGATGTCCACGCCGCATGGCCCAGTGACACATATATGCCAAAGCCTCTTCAAGCTGGAGAATCAGCCCGTACTGGCGCGCGGCGTCCAATTCGCGGCTTTCGCCAAAACTGGCGCGCCATCGATCGCCCTCGAAGATTCGATCGAAGGAAAGATAGAGCTTAACGGCATAGCTCAGCAGAGTTGGAACCAATCCCTCGCCCAGCAACAGGAAGCAAACTCCTGCCTGATCGACGACTTTGTTGCAGATCATCGTGACCGCGATTTCCCGCGCGAGGGAATGACTCCTGATCCGCTCCGAAAAATGAGACCGCAAAAATTCTGGGAAATAGCTCGCCAGAAATTCATACGACCAGGAACCCTGCAGAAAGGCCTCGTCCTCCAGCAGCCTCTGCTTCAGCGCCAGCTTCGAACTGGCCATCAGCAAGGCGAGCTCCGGTCGCGTCAGCTCTTTCGTTTCGCGCGCCGAGACATCCTTTCGTGTCGGGAAGGCCTCGGCCGCAGGATTGATATAGCCGGCGTTTTCAAGTTGCTCCGCGAGGTCCATGAATGGATCGAGATTGATGCGGCACCGCGCGCGATCCAATGACAGGCAAAGACTCTGTTGGTCATTGTCCTGCAATACGGACGCGCAAACCTCCTCGGTGAGGGATTCGAGCAAACGATTGGGATCTCCGACGTCTGGCGCGTTTTGGTCCGGCCGCGTGTGCAGCAGAGTCTTCAAATTGACTTCGTGATCGGAGAGATCAACGCCCGCCGAATTATCGACCGCGTCGGTATTAATCCGGCCGCCTCTCAGGGCGTATTCAATGCGCCCCCGCTGCGTAAAGGCGAGGTTGGCGCCCTCGCCGACGACCTTGGCGCGAAGCTGCAGCGCGTCGACGCGCGCGCCGTCGTTGACGCGATCGCCGACGCTCTCATTCGTCTCCGAGCTTGCCTTGACATAAGTGCCGACCCCGCCCATCCACAACAGATCCACAGGCGCGATCAAGAGCCAGCGGACCAGCGCTTCGCCATCGACCGCGCTATGCCGCACGCCAAGCCACGCACGCACCTCCGAGTTCAGCGGGATATCCTTGGCGTCGCGCCGATAGACGCCTCCGCCTTGTGAGAGCAGCGCCGGGCTATAGTCGCGCCACGTCGACTGCGGCAGTTGGAACAGACGGCGTCGCTCGGCGAAGGAAGTGAGCGGGTCCGGGTTGGGGTCGATAAAGATGTACTGACCGTCGAACGCGCCGCGCAGCCGAATGTTCGGCGTGTGCAGCATGCCGTTGCCGAAGACGTCGCCATCCATCGAGCCGACTCCGACGACCGTAATCGGCTCCGCATCGACGTTGCGACCGAGTTCATGGAAGTGCCGTCTTACACAGACCCAGGCGCCGCGCGCAGTAATGCCCAGTCGCTTATGATGATAGCCATGCGCGCCGCCGCTCGCGAAGGCGTCGCCGAGCCAGAATCCGTAGGATTTCGAAATCTCATTCGCGACGTCAGCCCAGGTGGCGGTGCCCTTGTCGGCTGCAACGACGAGATAAGGGTCGGGGCCGTCATAGGCGACGAGCGCCGGCGGCCGGACAATCTGCGAATCCTTCAGATTGTCGGTAAGATCGAGAAGCCCGCGCAAGAACTGCGAATATGCCTCCTTCCCGAGGCGCTGCCGCTCCGTCGCGTCTTCAAAGGGAAGCTTCAGAACAAAGCCGCCCTTGGCGCCCTGCGGCACGATGAGGGCGTTCTTGATCATCTGAGTCTGCATCAGCGCCAGGACTTCTCCGCGGAAGTCCTCGGCTCGGTCCGACCAGCGTATGCCGCCGCGCGCGACTTTCGCGCCCCGCAGATGCACGCCTTCCATTGAAGGGGAATGAACGTAGATCTCCGCCATAGGCTTTGGAGCCGGCATGTTGAACACGCCGAGACTGCTGATCTTTAGAGCAATGAACTTCCGCGCCCATTCGCCGCAAAAATAGAAGTTGGTGCGCACCGTCGCGTCAATGAGATTGAAGAGGTCGCGAAGAATGCGATCGTCGCCACCGTCTGTGACCTTGTCCAATACGTCGACAAGCTGAGCCCTGATCGGCGTGAGCGACTCCAACTCGATCTCAAAGGAGTCGCGTCCGCCGCGATCCGGTTCGAACCGCGCTTCGAAGTAACGATAGAGGAGTTGGACGACCGCCGGACTGTGCAAAAGCGCGCGATAGATGCGGGCGCGCTCGATCCGCAGGCCGAGCTGCTGATAATAGTTGCTATAGGCGCGAAAGAGATCGATCTGCCGCCAGTCAAGCGCGGTGACCAAGACCAACCCGTTCAAGGCGTCGCTCTCAACTTCGGCTGAGAGCACGGCTTTGAGCGCCTCCAACAGTCGACCGTGCGATCGTGCGATGCTCGCGCCGCTGCGCATCGAGGACTCGACGATGAAACTTCGAATGAAACGCGGCCCGGTGCTGAGATTGAGTGCGAACTGAATTTGATCTGCGACGCGTAGTCCGAGGTTCTGCAGCATCGGCAGAAGTTCGTCGAGCGCATGGACTTTGGCGCCAATCAGGCGAACTTCGTATCGGGCGACATCGGCTCCGGGGCCGCGCAGCTGACGCAATTCGACGATCTCGCTCTCGTTTTGGTTGGCCGCAATCAGCGCGAGATCGCGTGCGGCGCGCCGCGCCGGCACGAGATAGCGATAGGATTTGGGCAGCGCGTCGAGCGCCTCGCCGGAAAGATTCAGCCCAGAACGGCGACCGGCGCGGCGGAGGAAATCCCGCACCGCAGAATCCCAGTCCGCAACGCGGGGCGTCTCAGACGTCAATGTGTCCGGAGAGCGAAGCACGGGCAACCATTAGCTAGGCGATCTTCTTGCGCATTTCGAGAACATTGCCCGACTCCGTCTTGTGATATTGAACAGAGTCCATCACAGAGCGAATGAAGAATATGCCGCGGCCGCGTTCGCGAAGTTCGTCGATCTCGGGCGTCGGCAGAGCAGCAAGGTCGAAACCTTCGCCGTGATCGAAAACCCGGACGGAAAGATTGGCGTCCTCCACCGAAAAAGAGATCCGAACGGAGTCAGGCGAATTTGCCGCGGAGCTATACTGAATGGCGTTGGCGACGGCCTCGGTTAGCGCAAGATTGAGGTGAAAAGCGAGAGTGTCGCGTGTGTCCTCCGGAACGTCCAGCTCTTTCGCAAGCTGCTCGGCGATTGCGCCAACGAAACGCAGATAACGTGTCTGATTGGGAACGACGATGTCCAGATTGACGACTGTCTCGCACATCTCGATTCCCGCCCACCCCATTCGCGGACTCACGCGCTCAGCGCCAGCTGCAAGCTTGGATAGATATCGAAAACACGGTGCAGTCGCGTCAGTTCGAACATCGACCTGACACGCGGCTGCAAACCCGCCAAAGCGAACCCGATCGAGCGCAAACTCGCATTCTTGTAGCCTGAGAGCAGCGCCCCCAGCCCTGAGCTGTCGATGAATTGAACTCTCGCCAAATCGATAACGACGTTTTGTGCGCCGCCTTCGAGCGTCTTTAGCACCAAGTCCTTGAGCTCGCCCGAGTTGTGCGCATCGATGCGATCCTCCTGGATGCTCAGAACGGTTCGGTCGTCTCGCACTTCCTTCGTTACTCTCATTGTCCAGTCTCAGCTCGATTTATGGCCACAAAGGTCTCTCGGGAATAGATATGTCTGCGGCGCCCGATTAACAGGGCTTAGCGCCCAGCTTGCGGCAGCGAACGCTACGACGAAGGTTAATCAATCGAACGCCTGCGCCAGATCGGCGATCAGATCGTCCGGATGTTCGATGCCGATCGATGCGCGAACCAGCGAAGGCGTAATGCCGATTTCGCGGCGGGCCTCTTCGGTGAGCCCGGAATGCACGGTGGTCGTCGGATGACATATCAACGATTCGGTGCCGCCGAGGCTGACGGCGAGCTTGAAGATCTGCAGCCGGTTGAGGAAGGCGAAGGCTTCGGCTTGTCCGCCCACGACCTCGAAAGAAAAGGTCGAGCCGGCGGAACTCGACTGGCGCGCCATCAACAACCTTTCGGGATGATCAGCCGGCAGCAGCGGCGGATAGTGAACGCGGGCCACCTTGGGATGACCGGCGAGAAAATCCGCGACGATCGCCGCGTTCTCCGCCGCCCGGTTCATGCGCAAAGACAATGTCTCGAGCGAGCGGCCAAGCATCCAGCAGGAATGCGCGTCAAGCTGCGTGCCGATGGCGCTGCGCATCGCGCGAATGGTCTTCAGATGCGCGCAGGATCCGACGACCGCGCCGCCGATGAGATCGCTGTGCCCGCCGACATATTTCGTCAGCGAATAGAGCGACAAATCGGCGCCATGCCGAAGCGGCGATTGGAAAACAGGGCCGAGCAGCGTGTTGTCGCAGCAAATGACCGGCCTCGAGCCCTGTTTTTCCGCGATGTCTTCGGCGATACGTCGCACCAGCGCGATATCAACCAGGCTGTTCATCGGATTGGACGGCGTCTCGATGAAGATCATCGCGATGCGTCCGACGTCCATCGCGCGCGCGGCCGCGGCG
This sequence comes from Methylocystis silviterrae, assembly GCF_013350005.1. Taxonomy (GTDB): domain Bacteria; phylum Pseudomonadota; class Alphaproteobacteria; order Rhizobiales; family Beijerinckiaceae; genus Methylocystis; species Methylocystis silviterrae. The sequence continues at coordinate 64,807 of NZ_JABVWW010000009.1, read as the reverse complement.
CGGATATTGTCTTCGTCGAGCCCGTTGGTGAAGCCGACGCCGGTCAATCCGAACGGCGCCAGCGTCTTGTCGATGAGAACTTCCGTGCCGCCATAGAGCGGGCGGCTGCGCAGGATCGTTTCTCCTGGGCGCGCGAAGGCAAGTATCGTGGTGACGATCGCCGACATGCCCGAGGAAAAGACGAGACCGCATTCGGCGTGCTCGTAGATCGCCAAGCGGTCCTCGACGATCTCGAGATTGGGATGGTTGAACCGTGAATAGACCAGTCCGGATTCTTCGCCTTCCGGCGGCGCACGACGGCCGGCCATATAGTCGAAGAAGTCGCGCCCCTCTTCGGCCGTTCGAAACACGAAGGTCGACGTTAGAAATACCGGCGGCTTAACCGCGCCTTCCGACAGCGTCGGATCGTAGCCGTAGCCCAGCATGAGCGTTTCCGGCTGAAGCAAGCGGTTTCCGATGCTCGCCTTGTGGTAACGCGCACTGTCCATGGATGCTTCCTCGGCTGTCGCCGCGCTCGAAAATCAGGCGGCGCCGCCACGGTAAATAGCGCGCTAAAGCTGCTTCGCCCGCGCCAGCGGAACATTCGCCTCCGCCATTTCCGCCAGCGCCGCCAACGCCGCATCGATGTCGGCGGCCGTGTGATCCGCGCTGATCTGAAAGCGGATCTCCTCGTCGCCCCTCGGCACGACCGGATAGGTCAGCCCCGTAACCAGAACGCCTCGCCGCCGCAGATGCTCGACAAGCGCTACGGTGCGGGCGCTGTCGCGGGTCACGAGCGGCGCGACCGGATGCTCGCCGGGCAGCGTCTCGAAGCCAAGCCTGACGAGCCCCGCCTTGAAGCGTGCGGTCATGGCGCGCAGATGCTCCAGCAACGACAGGCCGTCCGGACTGTCCAGGATGTCGATGGCCTTATGCGCGGCGGCGGCTTCCGCCGGCGTGATGGGATTGGAGTAAACGTAGAAGGGCGAGCGCTCGCGCAGGTAGCGGATGAGAATTTCATCGCCGACGACATAGCCGCCATTGACGCCGAAGGCCTTGCCGAGCGTCGCCACGAGAATGTCGACCGGAGCTGACCGCGTATATTCCTCCGCGCCGCGCCCAGTTGCGCCGAGCGCGCCAACGCCATGTGAATCGTCGACGACGACGATCGCGCCCTCCACGAAGGCGTTATCGCGGCTGCGCGCCAGCGTCATGATGCGGTCGAGCGGCGCGTGATCGCCGCGCATGCTGAACACGCCGTCGGTCACGATGATGGCGCGGGTGCATGACCTCGCGGTCTCGTCGAGACATCGCTCGAGTTCGCCCATATCGAGATGTTTGTAGATCCGCTTCTCCGCAGGCGCCGCAAGTGAGATCGCGTTGATGATGCAATTGTGGTTGAGTTCGTCGCTGATGACTGCGGTCTTCTTGCTGACGATCTGCGGAATGAGGCCCATGATCGCCGCATAGGCCGACGAAAAGATGATCGCCGACGGCCGCGAATGAAAGGCGGCGAGCCGACGCTCCAAGGCGACATGAGGCGACCAGGTGCCGCTGATAAAGCGCACCGCGCCGGGCCCGGCGCCATAGTTCGTCGCCGCCGCATCTTCGGCGTCAATCACCTCTTCGCGCAGCGACATGCCAAGATAATTGTTGGCGTTCATGCGCAGGAACGGCTTGTCGCCTTCGCCTTCGATGAGAAGGCGCGGACCGTGGCCGTCACGCGGTGCAATGACGCCACAGAGCACGCTTTCCGCGCCCTTGAGCAGCCCTGCCTGCGAAAGTTCGCCGAGCTGCGCGGCGAGCGCCTTAGCCAAACCCTGCATTGGCATTGGGGACCTCGTCAGAATTCGGATCGTCAAATGGATCTGTCGCCGCGCCAAGACGCGCGAGCATTTCCCGCGTCATGGCGGCGAGATCGAAGCGCGGCGCAAACCCCCAATCTTCGCGCGCCGCGTTGGCGTCAAGCGACTGCGGCCAGGAGTCGGCGATCGCTTGGCGTAACGGGTCGATGCGGTAGTCCACGGCGAAGGAGGGCGCGTGTTTGCGAATTTCCGCGGCGATCTCGCCCGGCGTAACGCTCATGCCGGTGACGTTATACGCGTTGCGAAACCTCAGGCGCTCGGGATCAGCCTCCATGAGGTCCATGATCGCGCGCGTCGCGTCCGGCATATACATCATGTCGAGACGGGTCTCTGCAGCAAGGAAGCAGGAATAGCGCTTGCGCCGAGCAGCGGCGCGAAACATTTCGACGGCGTAGTCGGTCGTGCCGCCGCCCGGCGGCGCCGCGGAAGAAACGAGACCCGGCAGGCGCAATCCGCGCGCATCGACGCCAAAGCGCGTCGCGTAATAGTCGCAGAGCAATTCGCCCGCGACTTTGGTGACGCCGTAGATGGTCGTTGGCCGCTGGATCGTGATCTGCGGCGTGCGACGGCGTGGCGTCGACGGGCCGAACGCCGCAATCGAGCTTGGGAAAAACACCTGGCAACCGAAGCGGCGGGCCGCCTCCAGCACATTGTAGAGCCCGCTCATATTGACGCTCCAGGCGTCTTGCGGCCTGTCCTCGGCGACAGCCGAGAGCAGCGCTGCGAGGTGGTAGACGACGTCGATGTCACGCCGGCGCATCAGATCGGCGACCGCTTCCGCCTGCGTGCAGTCGAGGCGTTCATAAGGATCGTCAGATGGCCGCGCCTCTGCGAGGTCTGAAGCGATGACGCGCGCCGCGCCATATCGCTTTCGCAGGGCCGGCGTCAGTTCGGCGCCGATCTGGCCGAGGGCGCCCGTAACCAGGATGCGTCGCATGCGCCTTCCAATACCGCGGCGCCTCCGCCCATGCGTCGAGCGCCCTACTCCTCAGTTATGGCTGCTTTCCGCCGCGCCAATATGCGCGGCGCCCGTTTTTGCCAATTGCACAGAACCGGCGCGATCGACGCCAAGCGCCTGCAGGCTGTCCCCTAAGGAGCGCGTCTCCGCTTCCTCATAGAGCGCGAGTTCATCCAAAACCGGCGCACCGATCGCGGCCTCGAAGGCGCGTCGGTCCGCGCGCTCGGTCAATTCCTCTTCACCCCGCTCACCAAGATTCGAGCGAAAAATGCCAGCGGCGCTCACCGGCAGGAAATCCTCGTAAGTGATCGGTTCGGCGCGCAGAACGCCGGAGCGCAGGAGATCATCCAATGAAACGGGAGACGAAGACTGCCCCGCACGCGCGCGCGGAACGGCCGAATAGCGGAAGAAGGCGAGCTTCTCCCTTCGCAGCGCTTCGTAATCATCGGGAAACGCCGCGAAGCGCCGCGCCAGCTCCTCGTTAAAGACGCGCGCATTGGCGCCGTCTGTCGCGAGCGGAACCGCAGCCTGAGCTTCAGCGAGAAGCCTGTCGTAGAGCGCGCGCCCCTTGGCGGTCAGCGCCGCGCCTCTCTGCTCGATCTCGCCGAAGCGCGCGGCATGGGCGCCCGTCACGCGCCGGCCGTCTTCCTCGATGAATTCGACGGGCTCGGGGCGCGCCTTGAAGCTCGTCTGGCGCAACAGGATCGGGCAGCGGCGACGCGGGGGCCCCTCGACAATCGCTTTCGGAGTCATCCCGCGCGCCGCCATGGCGCTGTGCGCGGCATCGATATCGAGCGCGTGCACGGTAAGATGATTGATGTGCGGTCCTTTGAAACAGACGACGTCGGCGAGCAGCGGATGCGTCGCATGGAGCGTCCGATAGACCGCCGATGAGACCGTCGCCTGCCGGTTCCAGCGAAAAATCTTCGCCGCCTCCCGGACAAATTCTCGCACCTCTCCGTCGTCAAACCCACGTCTTTCGAAGAGATCGATCAGCGCTCGGCAGCGCGGCGTAAAAATGTCGCGCTGCGCCAGAACCTTGGCGGCGATCTCACGCGCCTGCGCGTCGGCGATGAGATCCAGCCTGAGAAGGGAAGTGAAGATGCGAAAGGGATTAGCGCGCAATGCGTTCTCGCCGATCGGACGGAATGCCGTCGAATGCACTGGAATTCCGGCGATCGACAGATCGTAATAGCCGACGGGAGCCATTCCCATGATCGCAAAGAGCCGGCGCAGCATCGACAGTTCCTCGGCGGTTCCGACGCGAATCGCGCCATGGCGCTCAACGTCGAGTCGCTCAAGCTCATTGTTTTCCGCCAGGCGCCGCTTGAGTTGCGGCTCGTCGGCGAGCGTCTGCCGGTTTACGTCGGCGACGAGCGCCTGCATCGTGCGATACTGCGGCGCTTCGGCCTGATACATGTCCGAGATCGCCGATGCGAACATTGTCCGAATCGAATCAGCGGAAGCGTCATTCATCTTTTGTGACCTTCGCTACCCTCGGGTATGTAATCCACAAGCGGCGGAAATCATGAGCGTAGCGTCATGCGCTAAGATCAAATTTGACGCCCTGCGCCAGCGGCAGTTCGCCTGAATAGTTAATCGTGTTGGTGGCCCGGCGCATATAGAATTTCCAACAGTCAGAGCCCGCTTCGCGGCCGCCGCCCGTGTCCTTCTCGCCGCCGAAGGCTCCGCCGATTTCGGCGCCGGAAGGTCCGATGTTCACATTGACGATGCCGCAGTCCGATCCGTCGGCGGCCATGAAGCGCTCGGCTTCGTCCAGGCGCGCGGTAAAGATCGATGACGCAAGACCATGTGCGACATCGTTATTGAGTGCTATCGCTTCGTCGAGGCTGCGGAACCTCATCACATAAAGGATGGGCGCGAATGTCTCCCGCCGAACGACCTCCGTCTGCCCCGGCATTTCGACGAGCGCCGGGCGGACGTAGAACGCGTCGGGGAATGTCTCCGTCAGCACGCGCTCTCCGCCGAGGATGACGCCACCTGCCGCGCGCGCATCTTCGAGCGCGGCGCGCATCGCCGCATAGGCGTTCTGATCGATGAGCGGGCCGACAAGCGCGGCGCCGTCTCGGGGATCGCCGACCGAGACTGATGTGTAGGCGCGCCGCAAGCGACCGAGAAGTTCGTCATAAACGTCTTCATGAACGATCAGCCGCCGCAGCGTCGTGCATCGCTGGCCCGCCGTGCCCATGGCCGCGAACGCAATTGCGCGAACGGCCAAATCAAGCGGCGCAGAGGCGCAAACGACGGCGGCGTTGTTGCCGCCGAGTTCCAGAATAGACTTCGCGAAACGACCCGCGAGGCGCGGCGCGATGGCGCGCCCCATCGCCGTCGAACCCGTCGCGGAAACGAGTTGAACCCGCGCGTCTTCGACAAGCGTTTCACCGACGTCGCGCCCGCCGACAAGCACGGTTGAAAGCCCGTCCGGCGCATCGCCGAAACGCGCCGCGGCGCGCTCGAATAGCGCTTGGGTCGCCAGCGCCACAAGCGGAGTCTTTTCAGAGGGCTTCCAGACCAGCGTATTTCCGCAGACCAGCGCGAGCGCCGCGTTCCAGGCCCAGACGGCGACCGGAAAGTTGAAACTGGTGATGATTCCGACGACGCCGAGCGGGCGCCAGGTTTCCATCATCCGATGGCCGCGGCGCTCGGTGGCGATGGTCAAGCCGTGGAGCTGACGCGAGAGGCCCACGGCAAAGTCGCAGATGTCGATCATCTCCTGAACTTCGCCGAGACCCTCCGTCGTGATTTTGCCGGCCTCGATCGTGACAAGACGCCCCAGCTCGGTCTTGACCGCTCTCAGCTCTTCACCGAGCAAGCGCACGAACTCGCCTCGGCGGGGCGCCGGGACGTTGCGCCAGATGCGAAAGGCATGCGCCGCTCTAGCAATGGCGCCATGCACGGCCGCCGAATCCGCGCTCTCGACGCGTGCAATGATCTCGCCAGTAATCGGCGAACGGGCTGTCACCGAGCCTCGCTCGAAGGACTCTGAATTGACCCCCATCTTGCGCAGGAGGGCCGCGGCTTCCGCGGCGACGCCTGGATCCAAAGCGCGCGCCTCCATTTCACCTCCCGATGTCCGCGGCGGCTGCGCGGCTGGCGCCGCGCCCTGCATGTGCCCATGTAATGTAGTCAGCACATTGAACATTCGCACGCATTTATCCAAAGCGAATGCGCGCCAAAAGCTCTCGGATATGGACAACTCGGAGTTCAGGAACCCCCACGTCGCCAGAAACTACGACCCGCTGCCCGTCGTACTCACGCGGGGACAGGGCGCGTATCTGTGGGATGTGGAAGGCCGGCGCTACATCGACATGATGAGCGCCTATTCTGCTGTCAGCCTCGGTCACGCGCATCCCCGAATCCTTGCAAAGCTCGCTGAGCAGGCGCAACGGCTCGCGGTGCCGTCCCGCGCCTTTTACAATGACCGGCTCGCGCCCTTTCTCGAGGAGCTCTGCACCCTGACAGGACTCGACGTCGCTCTGCCGATGAACACCGGCGCGGAGGCGGTTGAGACGGCGATTAAAGCGGCGCGCCGCTGGGCCAATCGCGTGAAGGGCGTTGCCAATCCCGAGATTATCGTCGCCGCAGGCAACTTCCATGGCCGCACCACCACGATCATCAGCTTCTCCTCGGAACGCGAGTATCGAGACGGGTTTGGTCCGTTCATGCCAGGCTTTCGCGCCGCGCCGTTTGGCGATCTCTCCGCCTTCGAAGCCGCCATCACCCCGCAGACCGCCGCCATTCTCGTCGAGCCTATCCAAGGCGAGGCGGGGATCATCGTGCCGCCGGACGGCTGGCTCACGGGGTTGCGCCGACTGTGCGACGAACGCGGCGTTTTGCTGCTGCTGGACGAAATTCAATCGGGTTTGGGGCGCAGCGGCGCCTGGTTCGCCTTTGAGCATGAGAATGTCCTTCCCGACGGCGTGATGCTGGGAAAGGCGCTCGGCGGCGGCGTTCTGCCCGTCTCCGCTTTTGTAGCGAAACGCGAGGTGATGGATGTCTTCACGCCCGGCTCGCACGGATCGACTTTCGGCGGCAACGCTCTCGCCGCCGCCGTTGGTTTAGAGGCGCTGCATGTCATTCGCGACGAACGGCTGGTCGAACGCAGCCAAGCGCTTGGCGCGAGAATGCTGCAACGGCTGCACGCGATGCGCGCCCCAGCGATCAGCGAAGTTCGCGGGCGCGGCCTCTGGGCAGGCGTCGAGATCGATCCGCGCTACGCGAGCGCGCGGGAAATCTGCGAGGGCCTGCTCGCCAAAGGCGTGCTGACAACCGCGACGCATCACACGGTCGTGCGCTTGGCGCCGCCCTTCGTCATTTCTCAAGAGGATCTCGATCTCGCGCTCGACGCCGTCGAGGAAGCGATCTCGAAATTTCACGCGCCGCGCACTCTCCATGGCGCCGCCGACGTCGGCCATTCACTTGAAGCGTAGGCGAAGCGGCTAAGCGCGTAGGCGTTCGCCTTTCGGATCATAGAACGGCGAAAGAGAGACGGTCGCCGGCCGGCGCTCGCCGGCGATTTCGAGTTGATATTCGCCAGAGAGCACAAAAGCCGGATCGACCCCCTCGGAATTTCGAACATAGCCGTAGCCGATCGCCTTGCCGATCGAATAGCCGTAGCCGCCGCTCGACAGCCAACCGACGCGCAGGCCGTTGCGATAGATCGTTTCACGCCCGAGCAGCGCGATCTCAGGATCGTCGACGACGAATCCGGCGAGAAGACGCGGCAACGGATTCGCGCCGACTTCAATGAGCGCGTCTCTTCCCTGAAAAGGCGCGCCGAACTTCATCTTGACGGCCCAGCCGAGACCCGCCATCGGCGGCGTGTGATCCGGACCGATATCCGAGCCCCACGCGCGGTAGCCCTTCTCCAGACGCAGAGATTCGATCGCTCGATAGCCCGCGTCGACAAGGCAAAACGGCGCGCCCGCCTCGATGAGCGCGTCATAGACCGAGACAGCGAAATCGACAGGGATGTGAAGCTCCCAGCCGAGTTCGCCCACATAAGTGACGCGGATCGCCAGCACCGGCGCGCCCGCCAAGCGAATTTCACGGGCGCTCATGAAAGGAAAGGCGACATTCGAAAGATCATAGTCGCAGCACGATTGCAGAATCTCTCTCGCGCGCGGACCCATCAATGCGAGCACCGAATTCGCCGAGGTGACGTCGATCACTTGCGCGTCCATGCCCTCGGGAATCGATCGCCTGATCCAGTCGAAGTCGTGCGTGCCGAAGGCCGTCCCCGTCACGACATAGAAGCGGTCCATCGACAATCGCGTGATCGTCAGGTCGCATTCAATCCCGCCCTTGCGGTTCAACAACTGCGTATAGGTGACCGCGCCCGGCGGCTTGGCGACAGTGTTGGCGGCGATCCAGGACAGCGCCGCTTCGGCGTCTTTGCCGACAATGAGCGCCTTGGCGAAGCTTGTCTGATCGAAAAGCGCCGCCGCCTCCCGGCATGCGCGATGCTCTCGTCCGACCGCATCGAACCAGCCCGGCCTGCCGAATGAATAGCGATCGCGCGGCGCTTCGCCCACGCTCACATCCGCGAACCAATTGGGCCGTTCGAAACCCATTTTTTCGCCGAAGCACGCGCCCTTCGCCTTGAGGCGGTCGTAGAGCGGCGAGCGCCGCAGCGGCCGGCCCGACGTAAATTCTTCGAAGGGCCAGGCGATGCTGTAGTGACGCGCATAGGCTTCGAGCGTCCGCACGCGCACCCAGGACGGATCCCTGTGTGGCGCGCCGAAGCGACGGATGTCGACCGGCCAAAGATCGAACGGCTGTTCGCCGTCCGCCGCCCATTCCGCCAGCGCCATGCCGGCGCCGCCCGCCGACGCGATGCCGAAGGCGTTGAAGCCGGCGCCGACGAAGAAATTGCGCACCTCCGGCGCTTCGCCGATCATCCAATTGCCGTCGGGCGTGAAGCTTTCGAGGCCGTTGATCATCTGCTTGACGCCGGCCTCGGCGAGCGCCGGCACGCGGCCGAGCGCGAGATCCATGATCGGCTCGAAATGATCCCAATCGTCTTGGAGAAGCCGAAAGGCGAAATCCTCGGGCACGGTGCCGGATGACCAAGGCACGGGATTTGGCTCATAGCCGCCCATAACGAGGCCGCCGACCTCCTCCTTGTAATAGGTGAGCCGATCCGGATCGCGCAGAGTCGGCAGATCGCTCGTTACGCCGTTGATCTTTTCGGTCACGAGATATTGGTGTTGCACCGCCGAGAGCGGAACGGTGACGCCGGCGCGCGCCGCGAGCGGCTGGGTCCAGAGGCCGGCGCAGAGCACGAGCTTCTCGCAGGCGATGGCGCCGCGATTCGTGACGACGCCGCGCACGCAATCGTTCTCGATGATGAAGTCCGTGACGGCGACGCCCTCGACAAGCTTTGCGCCCGCAAGCCGCGCTCCCTTAGCCAGCGCCTGGGTGATGTCAGAAGGATTCGCTTGTCCGTCCGTCGGCAGGAAAGCCGCGCCGATGACGTCATCGACATTCATCAGCGGCCAGAGCGCCTGCGCCTCCTTGGCGCTCAGGAGCTGCATCTCCAGACCGAAGCTCCTCGCGGACGTCGCCTGCCGCTTGACTTCGATCCATCGGTCGGCGTTGCAGGCGAGACGAAGACCGCCATTGCGTCGCCAGCCCGTCGCATAGCCTGTCTCTGCTTCGAGCCGATCGTAGAGCTCCACCGAATAACCGAGGAGCTTGGTGATATTGGCGTTGGTCCGCAACTGACCGATCAGTCCCGCCGCATGCCAGGTCGAACCCGAGGACAGTTGATGGCGTTCAAGCAGCAGCGTCTCCACGCCGCGCTTGGCGAGGTGGTAAGCGACGGAGCAGCCAACGATGCCGCCGCCGACGACGACGATCTGGGCGCTTCGCGGGAGATCCGTCATGCTCTTTCCATCTGCTGGAACGCCGCCCAGGCGTCATCGAAGCGCGTCAGATTTTGTTCTGAGTAAGCGACGTAATCGAAATCAATCGTGGACCGACTCTCCGAGACAAGGCTCCACAACGCTTCGCGCAACAGCGAGGCGCAAAGCATCGCCTTGAAGCGGCGCCGCAATGCATCGGTCGGCGCCGCCTCGAAATATTCCTCGAGCATCGCGTCGTCGTCCGTGGCGTCAAAGCCATTATTCGACGAGAGTCCGCCAAGATCGAACAGCGGCGTATTCCATCCGGCATAGTCCCAGTCGACGAGCCAAAGCCGACGCCCGTCGTCGATGAAATTCGCGGCAAGGAGATCATTATGGCCGAAGACAAGGTCGATCGCGCCCGTCGCCTTTTCCAAAATCTCGCTCGCGGCAAGCAAGCGCGGCAATTTCGCCGACATCCGGCTTTTGTCCTCGGCGAGCGTATGGGCGTAGTCGCGAATGATATGGAAGACGTTGAACGCCAGGGTCGGCCCGCGCAAATGCAGCGCAACCTCACGATGAACGCGCTTGATGAGATCGACGCAGCGTCTGCGGTTCGCCCGCATGTCTTCCGGCTCATAGGTGCGGCCCGAGATATATTCGAGCGCCATCGCCATCGGCGCGGCATACAGAACTTTCGGCGATATGCCGGAGGCGCCCGCGGCCCTGCTCGCCGCCAACTCGTTAAAGCGCATGACGCCATGAACCGGAATGTCGCCGCCAAGGCGAACGACGACGGATCGATCGCCATCCTTGACGATATAATTTTTGTTGGTGATGCCGCCGAGCAACGGCGCGATCTCGACCGGGCCGCGCCAGAGCGGTAGCGCGCGTATCAGGGCTTCGGGATCTGCGGTATGGGCTGACATCGGCTCCGGCGGGGCAATAAAACAAACTCTGACTGAGCTAATATATGCGGCTGGCGCGCAAAGGCCATGGGCTACGCGGGGCCTTGGGGAAAACCCTAAGAGCGGGCAGTGACATGTCCGCTGGGGCGCCATAGCCTGTGAGAAGGTCTTTCGAGGTCTGGCCATGTATGCGACGACGATACGTGGAACGAGCTACAGGTTCCCAGACCTTAAAACGCTGATGGCGAAGGCGACCCCATTGCGTTCCGGCGACTGCCTCGCCGGAATTGCGGCAATGAGCGCCGCGGAACGCGTCGCTGCGCAGATGGCCCTCGCCGATCTGCCCTTGAGCGTGTTTTTGAACGAAGCGCTCGTTCCCTACGAAGAGGACGAGGTCACGCGACTGATCCTCGACGGCCACGACCGAAACGCCTTTGCGCCGATCGCCTCGCTGACCGTCGGAGAATTTCGCGACTGGCTTCTCTCCGACGCCGTCGATGAGGACGCGCTTGCCGCCTTGACCTTTGGGATCACCCCCGAAATGGCCGCAGCGGTCTCGAAGATCTGCCGCAACCAGGACCTGATCCTGATCGCCGCCAAGCGGCGCGTCGTCACGAAATTTCGTAACACGCTCGGCCTGCGCGGACGGCTGTCATCACGCATTCAGCCCAACCATCCGACCGATGATGCTCGCGGCGTCCTCGCAAGCGCCATCGACGGACTTCTGCTGGGCAATGGCGATGCGGTCATCGGCGTCAATCCGGCGTCCGACAGTCCGGAACAGTGCTACGAACTCCTAAGCCTTCTCGATGAACTGCGCGAGACGCTGAACATTCCGACGCAATCCTGCGTGCTCGCGCATGTCACGACGACGCTGCAGCTGATGGAGCGACATGCGCCCGTCGATCTGGTGTTTCAGTCGATCGGGGGCACGCAGGCCGCCAATTCAAGCTTCGGGATCGACCTCGCCCTATTGCGCGAGTCCCACGAGGCCGCGCTTGCGCTCAGGCGCGGAACGATCGGCGACAATGTCATGTATTTCGAAACCGGCCAGGGCAGCGCGCTTTCGGCCAATGCCCACTGGAATTGCGATCAGCAGACGCTGGAAGCCCGCGCCTATGGCGTCGCGCGGATGTTCGATCCTCTGCTGATCAATACGGTCGTCGGGTTTATCGGCCCCGAATATCTCTTCGACGGCAAGCAGATCACGCGGGCGGCGCTCGAAGACCATTTCTGCGGCAAGCTGCTCGGACTGCCGATGGGCTGCGACGTATGTTACACGAACCATGCCGAAGCCGACCAGAACGATATGGATGATCTACTGACGCTGCTCGCGGTCGCCGGCGTTAATTACGTCATGGGTGTCCCTGGCGCGGACGACGTGATGCTGAATTATCAAAGCACCTCCTATCATGACGTGCTTGCCGTTCGGCGTATGCTGAATCTGGCGCCCGCTCCGGAGTTTGCGCAATGGCTCGCGGATGTCGGTTTGACGGACGCGCGTGGCGAATTGCAGGCGCCGGCGCTGCCTGCATCCTTTGCGCCGCTTCTCGAAAGAGCCTGAGGATGGCCGACGATCGCCCGACGCCTCTTGATAAGATGTCGATGCTGCGTTCGGCGACGCCGGCAAGAATTTTCCTGCCACGCGCCGGAGCAGCGCTGACGACGCGCGCTACTCTCGATTTCCAGCTGGCGCATGCCGAAGCGCGGGATGCGGTGGAAGAGCGACTCGACGCCGACCGGCTCTTCGACGAGTTGACCTCGCGCGGGCTGACGGCCGTCCGCGTGAAGAGTGCCGCCCGCGATCGGCGAAGCTTTCTGCTGCGTCCCGACCTTGGCCGAAAACTCGACGACGATTCCCGCCAGCATCTCAAAGCCCTCGCGGGCGATTACGACCTTTCATTTGTCATCGCCGAAGGACTATCCGCCCGCGCAATCGCCCGGCATGCAATTCCAGTGCTCGAAAGAGCGCTGCAATCTCTCGATCGAACATCGTGGAAAATCGCGCCGATCGTTCTCGCCGAACAGGGGCGCGTGGCCCTCGGCGACGATATTGGCGAAACGCTTGGGGCAAGGCTTGTGGCGGTTTTCATCGGCGAACGACCGGGCCTTTCCTCGCCCGACAGCATGGGCGTCTATCTCACATTTGCGCCGCGCGTCGGCCGCACCGACGCCGAGCGTAACTGCCTCTCGAATATCCGCCCGCAGGGCCTTCCCTATGCCGACGCCGCGCGCAAGCTGGTTTATCTTTGCCATGAGGCGCGCCGACGCCAGCTGACCGGCGTCGACCTCAAAGACGAAGCCGATACGCTTCCATCGGGAGAACTGCGCGCGATCGACGCCAAGAGTTAGCTGGGTTCCACCCGTAGCGGAACCCGGGCGTCAGGCAGATCCCAATTTGAGCGTCCCTTCGCCATTTCGCGCCAAACGTCCCGCTGGAAGCGAAACGGCTCCCAGCCGCGCTCCGTGAGTAAGGTCTTCACGGCGGACTATTTGGCGCGTCGTCCGATCATGCGCCGCCGCCGGGCAATAGCGCGTGTAGCGCCTCGATCGTGTCGGCGTCCTCCACGGGCTTATCCTGTCGCCAGCGCAACATGCGGGGAAAGCGAACCGCGATGCCGCTTTTGTGGCGGTTGCTGGCGCCGATTCCCTCGAAGCCGAGTTCGAAAACCATCGTCGGGCGCACGCTGCGCACCGGCCCGAAATTCTCGATCGTCGTCCTTCTGATCATCGCGTCGACCTTGCGCATCTCCTCGTCCGAAAGCCCGGAATAGGCCTTGGCGAAGGGCAGCAGCGTGCGGTCCGTCTGCTCCGGCGGGCCGCTCCACACCCCGAATGTGTAGTCGCTGTAAACGCCCGAACGGCGCCCATGGCCCCGCGCAGCGTAGATCAGCACGGCGTCGACGCTCATCGGATCGAGTTTCCATTTCCACCAGAGATCGGCGCCGCTCTTCTGGCGTCCGACGCCATAAGGCGCGTTCATCGCCTTCAGCATCATGCCTTCAGCGCCGCGCGCCCGCGCCTCTTCGCGCTGTCTTGCAAAGGACTCCCAATCGGGTTGCGTCAGCGCCGGGCTGAGCCGCAGGGGTAAATCGGCGCCGACCTGCATCGCGCAGGAATGCGCGCGCGACACGACCTCTTCGAGAAGCGCACGTCGCTCCCGCTGCGGCTTTTCGCGCAGATCGTGGCCGTCTTTCTCGAGCAGATCATAAGCGATCAGCGCCACCGGCCTGTCGCGCAGCATTTTGGGCGTGAGAAGCTTGCGTCCGAGACGCTGCTGCAGTTCGGAAAAGGAGCGCAGGTCGCTAAGATCGTCCACAGCGGAACGCGCGTCCGAACGGGGCGCGACGACGATAAGCTCGCCGTCGAGGACAATATCGTCGGGGAGAAAATCGACGAGCGCGGCAAGCTCCGGAAAACTGTCGCTGACAAGCTCCTCGCCGCGCGACCACAGCCACCACTCTCCGGCGCGATGGATGAACTGCGCGCGTATACCATCGAATTTCCATTCAACGAGCCAGTCGTCGACTGGGCCGAGCAGTTCTGGAAAAGCCGAAAGCGGCGTCTGAAGCGGGTGCGCGAGAAAGAACGGATAAGGCTGGCCGCGCAGAGGCCGCCCGTCTTCGCCCGCTTCGGCCGGCGCGACGAGCGCGATAAAATCTTGCGCCTGAGGCGTGCGGTTTGCCTGCGTGTAGCCCATCATCCGCTGCGCGACGAGCTTGGCGTCAAGCTCCGTCGCCTGGGCGATCGCTTGGGTCATTTGCAGCTTCGAGACGCCGATGCGCAATTCGCCGGTGACGAGCTTGAAGAATGGCAAGCGGTCGTCGGACGGCATGGCGTCGAGCCAGTCGCGTAGCGCCGCGAGCCGCGCTGCGTCATCGCGCTCGCGCAAGGGCAGTAGCCGTTCGTTCATCCAAAGATCGAGCGGCGCGTCTTCCACGCGGGTCGGCGGCGGCAGCAGAAGCGCCAGAGTCTCTGCAAGGTCGCCGACGCTGTGATAGCACTCGTCAAGGAGCCACTCGGGCAGCTCGGTCGCCTCCAAGGCGAACTGGCGCAGGAGCTTGGTCGAGATCATCTGGCGCGGCTTGCCGCCGGCGAGAAAATAGACCGTCCAGGCGGCGCTGGCATATTGCTCCGGATCGCCGACCGCAAGGCGCAGATAGTCGATCAGCGCCTGTCTCTTGTGCTGCGTCGACGTCGCGGCGTCGATGCGCCGGTAGAGCGTGGCGAAGGTCTTCATGCGCCGTCTGTGTCGGCCTCGGCGTTCGGCTCCGCCTCGCCCTCTTCGTCGCCATATTCGGTCGCCATCGGCCGCGCGTCATATCCTTTTTCGCGCAGATAGCGCGAAAGCGCCTCCCCGCTTCCATGCGTGACAAGGATACGCTCTGCGCCGGTTCCGGCGATCGCCTGCAACAGACCCGGCCAGTCGGCATGATCGGAAAGCGCGAAGCCTTGATCGACGCCGCGGCGTCGCCGATTGCCGCGCAGCCGCATCCATCCGCTGGCGAAGGCGTCTGAATGATCGCCAAAGCGTCGAATCCACCCGCTTTGCACGGCGTGGGACGGCGCCAGCGCAAAGCAGCGCGAAAGCCCCGCCTTGTCGAGCGCGCCGACGTTGAGCGTCGGCGGCAGCGAGATGCCGAGATCGCGATGAATCTGATTGAGCGGTTCGATCGCGCCGTGGCAGACGATCGGGCCGATATTGGCGTCAAGATGTCTGAGCAGGCGCTGCGCTTTGCCGAGCCCGTAGGCTTGCATGACGCTGGCGCGTCCCGCGCGCGCATTTTCCGCCCACCATGAATTGATGTCGCCCATCACTTCGGCTTGCGGGCGCCAGCGATAGATCGGCAGACCGAAGGTCGATTCGGTGATGAAGACATCGCACTGGACGGGCTCAAAAGGCGCACTGACGCCGTCCGCTTCGAGCTTGTAGTCGCCGGAGGCGACCCAGACCTCGCCCCCGCGCTCGATGCGCACCTGCGCCGAGCCGATGACATGGCCGGCGGGATGCAGCGAGAGCCGCACCTCGCCGATGTTTCGGCTCTCGCCATAACGCAGCGTCTCGATGCGAACGTCGCCGAGTCGTCTGCGCAGGATCGGCGCGCAATCCTCGTGACAGAGATAGGCGCCGCTGCCCCATCGCGCGTGATCAGAATGGCCGTGCGTAATCACCGCCAGAGCCGCCGGGCGCCAGGGGTCGATGTGGAATTTTCCAGGAGGGCAGTAGAGGCCCTCCGCGGCGGGAACGATCAGATCCTTGGTCATCTAGCCGAAGATATGAAAAGCGCGTCGGCGCGGCCCTTGGAGTAGCGCCGACAGCATAAATAGGAACTTGGTCGCACGGATTCACTCAGGCGACGACGGCCGAGTTCGCGATGCGCCGCGAGACGCCGCTTGCTTCCGCTGCGCCTGTGGCGGTCAAAATCGTCCATTGATCCTCTAGCTTGCGCTCGACTATATGAAGTGCTGGCAATTGCGCTTTTTCGATACGCGCCTGGCGCGTCAATCGTGAATGGGAGCTGGGAATGCACCTAGGGGTCGATTTTATCCTCGAAGCGCTGGCGCGCGAAGGACTCGACCATGTGTTCATGGTGCCCGGCGGCCTCGTCGATCCTTTTCTGCCTGCTTTCGGACGACAGGAAGCGCTGACGCCGATCGTCGCCGCGCAAGAAGGCGGCGCCGCCTATATGGCGGACGGCTACGCGCGGGCGAGCGGAAATTTTGGCGCCGCGCTTTGCATCGGCGGCCCCGGCCTCACCAATACGGTCACCGCGGTGGCAACCGCGCAGTCCGACGGCTCGCCGCTACTTCTGATGAGCGGCGAAGTGGCGACCGTCCTCGAGGGCTTGGGCGTATTTCAGGACGCAAGCCCCCAGACGCTCGACGACGTCGCGATCATGAAGCCGCTGACCCGCTATTCCTCTTCGATCGACAATCCGAAGAATATGCCGCATCTGCTTGAGCACGCCCTGCTACAGCTTCGTACCCGTCCCGCTGCGCCCGTACATCTCTCCTTGCCAGGCGACTGCCTGGCCGCAGAGCTTTCCGTCAGCCATACGCCGATTGATCCGGCCTTGATCAATTACAACGCGCTCTCGATGGCGGCCGCCGAGTCGTCGCTGCAGCATTTTTATGGCGGCGCCGGCGGCAAGCCGCCCGTCAAGATCGCCATACTGGCCGGCGCTGGCGTCGAGCACTCGAAAGCCGCCAATGCGTTGAAGGAATTCGCCGAGACTTGGCGTATTCCCGTCGCGACGACACTGCGCGGAAAGGGCGTCTTCCCAGAGGACCATCCGCTTTCGCTCGGCGTTTTCGGCTATGCGGGGACGCACCATTCCCGCGCGGCATTGATGGACCCCTCGCTCGATCTCCTGATCATCTTGGGGTCGGGACTGAACGAGCGCGACACGATGCATTGGGCGCTCCAAGTCAAACCCAATAGGACGATCTGCGTGAACTTGCTGCCCTCCGCGATCGGGACGCATGTCCAGGACGGCGGGATCGTTGGCAGCTGCGGCGCCTATCTTCGCTATCTGCTCGACCAGAGCGACAGATTGCGCGCGGCTCTCGAGCCGACGCTCTCCGCGCGCGCGGCTTGGATGTCGCAGATCCGCTCCCAGCCGCGCCTGCAGGACCCGGAAAACTGCGAGAGCGACGCGGTTCCGATTCATCCGGCGCGCGTCGTCAGCGAGCTGAGAAAGGCGTTCCCGCGCGACGGCATTCTGGTGGTGGATTCCGGCGCCCATCGAGCCTTCGCCGGTCATTACTGGGAAGCTTACGAACCCAAAACCTATGTATCCGCCACAAATCTCGGGCCGATGGGCTGGGCGATCGGCGCTGCGATCGGCGTGCAATGCGCACAGCCGCGCCGCCGCGTGGCGGTCGTCACGGGCGATGGATGCATGCGCATGGGCGGCATGGAAATCGCCACCGCGGCGCGCTACCAGCTGCCGGTGATCTACGTCGTCATCAACAATGCCGCGCTCGGCAATGTCTGGTTGCGCGCGCATGGACTCGGTCCAACGCCCGACGAAATGACGCGATTGCCGGATCACGACTGGGCAGGTTTTGCGCGGGCCTTGGGCTCTCGCGCCGAAACCGTGCGCTCTCCGGACGATCTTGCCGGCGCATTCGAGAGAGCGTTGCAGGGAGAAGGCCCATGCCTCATCGACGTCAAAGCCGACAAGGCCTTCACGACCCCGGTGAAGGACTGGGCCGAGGCCATTGCCGCCTATTCCTACCACGAGTGACAAGGGGAAGCGCCGATGGCTCAGTTGCCTTTTGATCCTTCAACGCTGTCGCCGGCGGATCGTGCCCGCTATGACCGCATGGTCGAACGGCGGAAGGCGCAAGGCGCAGGCTTCGGCGGTCCTTACGCCGCCCTGATGAACCATCCGCAGCTTTGCGAAAAGATCGAGGACCTCGGCTATTATTTAAAGTTCCAGGGCCATCTGCCCCGCGAGATCTATCAGTTCGTTGTGCTGTTCGTCGCACGCCGGACCGGCGCCGCCTTCGAATGGGCTGATCATGTTCAGCACGCCGAAGCGGCAGGCGTTCCATCCTCGCTGATCAGCGCCCTGGAGAAAGGCGAAGACTTAAGCTCCGTCGCTTCGTCGCCCTATGATCTTGTCGCCGCGGTGTTGGCGTCGACATTGTCCTGGCGAAATATTCCGCAGAACGTTCAGGACGAAGCCATCAAGGTGTTTGGCGTCGAAGGGTTTATCGAACTCGTCGTCCTGTCCGGTTTTTATCAGATGTTTTCGGCGATCAACCAGGGTTTCCACGTCGCATTGCCGCCAGGCGTCGAGAGCCCGTTCAAGTGAATCGCCCGTCAAATGGAAAGGCAGGCGCTTGGGCTCCGCTGTCGCGCCATGACATGATGACGTGTTCGGCGCGATATCGCGACGAGCGGCATGAAATTCCTTGAGGCACTCGCCGCCGGAAGCGCCGATTGAGCGGCGGCGCGCGCATTGCGAATGCGCCGCAGATGAACTCCGCAGCGAAATCGTCTCCCCGTGCCGCGATCTGGACGCGACCGGAGACGACGTCCGCCAACGGCGTGACAGTCTTGGCGTTGACTTGGCGTGACCGAATCGAAGCTGGTCCGGCGGTTTAACGGAGCGTTCTCTGCCGCTTTCGAGAGGGGAGTTCTCCTTCATAAACTTTCTTCGCCTCGTCTCGCACGAGCGCGCAGAACCATTTTACCAAAGGGTCCATGGCCCGAAGCTGGGAGGAAACAAGGGTCATCGGCAGTGAGATATTCTGGAAAGGAGGCTTCAG
The DNA here is from genome assembly GCF_013350005.1 of Methylocystis silviterrae. Lineage (GTDB taxonomy): Bacteria > Pseudomonadota > Alphaproteobacteria > Rhizobiales > Beijerinckiaceae > Methylocystis > Methylocystis silviterrae. The sequence continues at coordinate 45,951 of NZ_JABVWW010000009.1, read as the reverse complement.
CAAAATAAGTCCGAAGTGATCCGCGAAGCGGCGCGCAAATGTGGCCGAGAGAGTCGTCACCATATCCGTCGCCGCGACGCAGGCGAGCGCGGTCGTAAAATGGGGGGCGATGAAGGCCATGCGGCGGGACACGCCTGACGCCGCGAGCATGGCGTCGATCTCGGACGCGCCATCGCCGAGCAGCGCGACGCCGACATGATCGAAACGACTGTAATCCTCGAGTTTCCACCGGCGCTTTGCCGCCCGATGGCCTCGGCGCAGAATGAGCGCAAGCTCGTCGCAGGCGACCGTCTGGCTCACGACCCCTGGCGGGAGAGGCGTGGTCGTCAACGCGAAGGCGAGGTCGAGCGCGCCGCTCTCCAATCGACTAAGAACGTCGCCGCCATAAGGTTCGAAGCGAAGATCGACCAGCGGCGCCTCACGCGACAGACGGCTCATGATTGGCGGTCCGAGCAAAATCGACTGAACGTCGGCCGCCGCGACGCGCAAGACTCGGCGTTCTTTCGCGGGGTCGAATGGCGTCGGCGCAAATACCGGCTTTAGACCATCGAGCGCAGCGACGACCTGCGGCGCCAGCGTTTGCGCCTTCGGAGTCAACACGAAGCCTTCGCGCGTGCGAACGAGGAGTGGGTCGCCAAGCAGGTCCCGCAACCGCGCGAGCGCGCGACTCATAGCCGGCTGGCTCAGCCCGACGTCTTCGGCGGCGCGCGTGACATTGCGCCGCCGCAGCAAGGCGTTGAGCGGCGGCAAGAGATTGAGATCAACGCCAGATAAATGTGTTTCATGCATAGTCGATATCATAACAATGCATTTTCTATATACAAAGCGCCGCGATATGCTCATGCGCACAAGGCGGCCTCGCCCGCATGAGGGTTGGAGAGGCCGCTCACAAATTTAACGAGATTCGAAGCAGAGGCAGATGAGCACTGATGTTACGGTCTTCGGCTTCGGCCCGGTCGGACGGGAGACGACGCGGCGGCTTCTCGCGCAAGGCGTCTCCGTTCGCGTCGCGCAACGCCACACGCCAAAGGATTTACCTCAAGGCGCGCGTTTCATCGCTTGCGACGTCCTGGACGCTGAGGCTGTCCGTCGGACAACTGAGTGTGCGCAGCAAATCGTGGTAGCGGTCGGATTTCCCTATGCAGGCGACGTCTGGCGCGTCGCCTGGCCACGCGCAATGATGAATTTTGTTAGCGCCTGCGAGGCGACGCGCGCCCGCATGGTGTTTGTCGATAATCTTTACATGTATGGTCCGCAAAACGCGCCCTTGCGGGAGGACATGCCCCTTGTTCCTTTTGGCGTGAAGCCGGCCGTTCGCGTCGAGGCGACCCGTATCTGGATGGCGGCGGCGGAAGCTGGACGAATCCGGGCGACGGCTCTACGCACCTCAGATTTTTATGGACCCGGCGTCACCTTATCTCATTTGGGCGCGAACGCCTTCGGCGCAATCGCCAAAAGCAAGCGCGCCTTGTTGCTGTCGCCGCCAGATGCGCAGCATGATTTTGCTTATGTTCCCGACGTCGCGCGTGGGGTCGTCACACTGCTCGACGCGCCGGACGACGCTTACGGCCACGCTTGGCACCTCCCCTGCGCGCCCACGCGCACGCCGCGTGAAATTCTAACTCTTGGCGCCCAGGCGCTCGAGCGTGCACCACGTATTTTTGCCTTGCCGCTCGCATCCCTTCCGGTCCTTGGGCTGGGCTTCCCTCTATTGCGGGAAATGACTGAGATGCGGTTTCTTTGGGATCGCCCCTACCGTGTCGATGCGCAAAAGTTTTCGTTGCGCTTTTGGTCGGACCCGACACCGCTCGAGGTAGGAGCGGCGGTGACAGCTCGATCTTTTGTCGACGGCGGGTGAACCGCTTACGCTGTTCCATTCGCCTTTCCTAAAATAATTCGAAGCCCAAACTCATACGCCAGATGACTGTCGCGCTATCCGATTTCCGTCGAGCCACCTCGCCTTAGGCCGTTGTTCGGTAGATCGCAGTGGGGCTTTCGCCATAGGAGCGCGCAAGATCGGCGACGGATTCGCGATCTTTCCCTCGGCGCCGCGCTTTCTGCTTCAGCGCCGCCGTCATTTTCGACGGTCGCCCCATATGCTGACCGCGCAATTTAGCGCGGGCACGTCCTTCGCCGGTACGCGTGCGGATTAAATCACGCTCGACCTCCGCCGGCCCGCCAAGCACAGCAATCATAAGCCGCCCCGTGCTCGTCGATGTGTCCCCGAACAGTTAGCGTCCTTGGGGACCCTTGAGTTCGACAACATTTCGCTCGGGGTCCGTGACATAGATAGAGGGTCCGTCGCCTTCGGCGCCGTAACGGAAGCGGGTCGGGCCGGCTTCGATGCCGTTGGCGTCAAGATGTCTGCGGATGCCAGGCTCATCAAAGGGTTCAACACGGAAACAGAAGTGATCTAGGTTCCGCCCGCCCTTCCCCGGCGCCTCGCCTCCGGCGCTGCCGAGTTCGCCATCGACCGGCACAAGATCGTCCCGCCTTGGCGGCTTCCGGCCTGTGTCGATTGCCCCTCCTGGACGCCGCAGCGGCGTCAAGAAGCCCGCGGGTTGCGCGCCGGTTACGATGACGAGGCACACGAGCGCATAAAATAGGAGGGGAAGCTCAAACTGGTTGTGATAGGCGCGATCAATCTGAGTCAGACGACGAGGCCATGCCGGCTGGCCTAACGCAATATCCGAGATTCTCACATCCCGATTTCGGATGCTCAAATAGCGCGATCCTCCCAACCAGAACAGCAATGTGAAGGTCCATGAGACAAGCTCAAAAACGGGCGTCAGAAGCCCCGTCATAGCAAAGCGTCCCCCAAGAAAGTTACGCTGAAGCCAGCGGAACGCCGACGGCGGATGATCGCCCGCCTGCGCCGGGACTGCGGATGCCCGAAGGATCATGCGCCTTTCGCCGAATTTCGCTGGGCCGATTTCCTACGGGTCCATATCAAACTCGATTTACATCGAAGTGACCCTGCCCTCGCGATCAAAGCAGCCAAAAGGCTGATTCGCGACGCATGGTGCAAAGACCCATGCGCTGAATGCCGCTGCACGGAAGAAGCGGTTTCATAGGAGACAACGGGACATAAGGTCGATTAGGAGCGTTTAGGACGGGGAATGCGTCTCAGATCACCACCCGCTCCACTAACTCAAGCGCTCGCCTTCGGCTTGCGCCCGCGCTTCGCCGGGGCAGCCTTGTCGCGCGATTGACCAAGCCCCATGCTCTTCGCCAAGTCAGAGCGCCGCGCCGCATAGTTCGCCGCGACCATGGGATAGTCGGCGGGCAAGCCCCACTTGGCGCGATACTCCTCCGGCGTCATCCCCAGCGTCGCGAGATGCCGCTTGAGCGATTTGAACCGCTTGCCGTCATCCAGACAGATCAGATGGTCCGCCGTAACCGACTTGCGGATGGAGACGGCGGGCGTGGGTTGCTCGGCTGGCAAAGCCGGCGTCGCCGGAACGCCCGTCGCGAGGCGGCGCAACGTCGCATCCACGGACAAAATCAGAGCGGGAAGCTCCGATACGGGAAGCGAATTGCGAGAGACGAAGGCCGCCACGATTTCGGCGGCGAGCTCGGTCGTATTCGGCTGGTCTATATCTGATGTCACGGAAATTCCTCGAAGCGGTCGCACCCCCCTCGATACGCGGACATTGCTTCCGCGTCGATAGGCGCCGTTCTACTTGCGCCGCAAATTCTGCGGCTTCAAACTCTGGGCGACGAGGGTTTCTGACCGTCGCGCCCCAAGGCCCACTCCTAAAAACTCAAAGAGCTAAGGGCGCAGCAGCCCGTGCCCTCCTTTAGAATTCACTCTTGAGAGCCCGTCTGAATACCGCCAACCAGGTCTCAAGCCTGTCACCCGGAGGAGCTAAGTCCTCGGGGTGCTTTGCATTGGCTAAAGAAGAGAGATTCACTTATCGGCGATAGCGCCTTCCACTAGCCTGCCCGCCAGCCCGGCAACCGCCATATGGGCCACGGTGTCCGTAAACGCCACATCCCCCATAAACTTTCTCGATTGGAGCCTGAACCGCATTATTCACCGAGGCCGCCGGCATGGCGTTCGATGCTGTGGGCGCGAAAGCAAAACCAAGACCTAGTGTAGCCGCAGTCACCAAAATCCGAAAGTGTGCCATAACTTCTCCTGTAGTTATCGGCGACACGCTATCTCCTAATTCGCAATTGCGCCACGCGTTTCGTGCGCTCTCAGCCGGAATTCGGGCTCGAACTGGTCCGGAGAGAGCTGGGACGGCATGGAGACGGCCCGGACGCCCGGCAGGCATGTCGGAAGGCCAGCGGCCCGCGCCGATCAGCCGTTAAGCTGCAAGCGTCGCGCCGCCGTCCACGACAAGGTCCTGAAGCGTGATATGGCTGGCGAGATCCGACGCAAGAAACACGACGGCGCTTGCGATCTCCTCTGGGGCAGCGATTTTTCCCAGCGGAATTCCCAATTTGAAGGCCCCAAGGTCTCCGGCGATCACTTGCTTCTCTGCGTCTGCCGAACGCCACATGGACCGCTGCATGGCGGTGTCCGTGGAGCCTGGGGAGACGAGATTGCACCTCACGCCATAAGGCGCGAGCTCCAAGCCCACGCAGTGGGTCAGACTGGTCAGCGCCGCCTTCGAGGCGCAATAGGCGCTCATCAGCATGCGCGGCGTATGCGCGGCGTTGGAGCCGACGCTGACGATCGCGCCCGAGCGCTGCCGTTTGAACTGCGGGATGGTCTGCTGAAACAGGTGGAAAGGGCCCGACGCATTGACGTTCATACACGCGGCCCAATCATCAAGGCTCAACTCTTCCGTCAGACCGAGACGCAGCACGCCCGCGGCGCTGACCAGCACATCCAATCTCGGACGCTCTTTCAGCAAGGCTCGGCAGGTCTCTTGCACCTGATCGCGCTCGCTGACGTCGAGGCGCACGGTCGCGAAAGGATAGCTCGAGGCCGCAAATGTCTTGTCCAGCCCGACAACGTCGCCGCCGAGCGCTGCAAATTGGGCGGCTGTCGCATAGCCAATTCCCTGGCCGGCGCCCGTGACCAAGATCCGCTTTCCTGAAAAATCCATGCGCAGCCGCCGAGATGTCACGCGGAGACGACCGCGGCGAGCCGGCGATCGATGATCTCCCACCAGCCATTCAAGGTCGGCTTTTTCGCCAGCTCGTCAAAACCCACATCTATGCCGAGCTTGCGCCATTTGGTGACCAGCATCATGACTCGCACCGAGTCGAGGCCGTAATCGATAAGGTTTTCGTTGGGGTCGAATTCTGATTCCTCGACATCGAGCGCCGGCAAGAGCTGTTTCTTGAGGTCTTCTCTGGTCAGCGGAGCAGAATGTGCGTTTCGGGTGGCGATCATGTCGTCAACGCCGACCACCATGCCGCAGCGTCCGGCGACATAGTTCAGAGTCATGAGATGATCCTCGAGCGAAAAATCGCCGATGGCGTCGGCGATCATGAAAGGCTTGATGTCATGCATGAACGCGTCGAGCGCCGTCGTCAGACAACCGATGTGGCCATAGACGCCGCAGATCGTCAGTTGATCTCTGCCCATGTCCTTCATCATCTCGGCCAATCGCGAGCGCTTGAACGCGCTATAACGCCACTTCGTCAGCACTGTATCCCCAGCGTCCGGCAATAGAGGCTCAACAATTTTGCGTCGGTGCGGTTGCGCGTTCAGACCAGATCCCCACATATCATTCAGCAAGCCGCGATCTTCGTCGCTCTGTTCAATGGGCTGGGCCGTATAGATCACCGGGGCGCCGTGGGCCCTGAAAAAGGCGCGCAGCCTTCGAATATTTGAGATGAGCTGATCGACGAGCGGACTTTCCTCGCCGTAGAAGCCGACGAAATAGTCTTGCATGTCGTGGATCAGCAGCGCTGCGCGCTCGGGCGCAAAACTCCAACTGACTTTGTTTAATCGGAAGGAATCCGGGCCCGGCATTGCGTAGGATGCAAGGGATTGTATGGCCATGGTCAATTCCTGTTTGCTTTTAGACGTTGAGCTTTGCCTGGATGTCATCGCGCAGCGTTTGCTTGTCGACCTTACCGAAGGCGGTAAGCGGCATCTGATCGATGAATTCAAAACGATCGGGGAGCTTGAATTCCGCAATTCCCTGGCTGCGCAGATGCTTTCGCAAAGCGATCGGCCTTAACGCGGCATCGTTCGCGACAATATAAGCGCAGCTTCTCTCTCCCATCAGGGAATCGGGCATGGAAATGAGCGCCGCGTGCACGACCGCCCGGTGCTGCAGCAGCAAATTTTCGATCTCTTCGGCAGGAATCTTCTCGCCGCCGCGGTTGATCTGATCCTTCTTGCGACCTACGACTTTCACATATCCGTCCGCCGTCATCTCGACGAGATCGCCCGTGTGATAGAATCCGTCTTCATCGAAGGCGCGAGCGTTATGTTCTGGCGAGCGATAATAGCCCCGGATCGTGTATGGACCACGAGCCAGCAGCTCTCCGACTTCGCCTGCGGCGACCTCTTCGCCATCTGCATCGACGACTTTCAGCTCATCATCGGGACTCATTGGCCGCCCTTGAGTCGTAAAAATGCGCTCGGGATCGTCGTCAAGACCCGTGTAGTTCACCAAGCCTTCCGCCATGCCAAAAACCTGCTGCAGCCGACAACCGAAGGTCGTGACAATTTGGCGGGCGACCGTCTCGCTGAGTCGCGCGCCGCCGACCTGCATCACTGTGAGATTCGGCGCTTCGCGAGAGTCGTTGGCGGCGGCGTCAAGCCATAACGAAGCAACCGTCGGCACGATGGCCGTGAAGTTCACCTTGTGACGACGAATGAGATCGAAGCAGAGATCCGCGCTCGGATTTCGCGCCATCACCACCGTTCCACCGGCGTGAAAGACGCCGAGCGCGCCGGGCGAACTCAGTGGAAAATTATGGGGGGCTGGAAGCGCGCACAGATAGCGGCTCTCGGATGTGAGGCGGCAGATTTCCGCGCTTCGCCGCACGCTGTAGTAGTAATCGTCATGGGTGCGCGGAATGAGCTTGGGAACGCCGGTGCTGCCGCCCGACAACTGGAAGAACGCCACCTGATCAGCCGCGGAAGGGCGCGGTTCGTCCTCCGCGCCGTCTGAGTCACATTCCCACAGCGACTCAAGATTTTCAGCATATTCAGTTCGTCCGTGGATGGCGATGACGCTCAATGTCGGCGCGAAGCTCCGCAAGTCGGTGACATAGACGCCATCCGCGAAGAGACGATGTTCGGCGGACGCGATGAGAAGTTTGGGCCGAAGCTGCTGCGCATAGGCGGTCATCTCCTGCCTGTCGTGGCTGAACAGCGCGTTGACCGGCGCCACTCCCATTTCCAGCAGCGCAAAAAAGACGATGTAAAACTCGGCGATGTTCGGGAGTTGAACCAGCGCCGTATCGCCTTGCGCGATTCCGCGGCGTGCAAGGCTCGACGCCAGTCGCGACGATTTGGCGTCGAGCTGAGCGTAAGTGAGATGTCGGTCACCGCAAATCAGCGCGACGCCGTCGGGACGACGACGACAAACGTATTGCAAAATCTCTGTCAGCGGCTCGCCGCGCCAATAGCCTTTGTCGTGATATCTGCGGGCAAAAGCTTTGGGCCAGGGCGTGAACTCTATCGGCATGCGGGGCGCTCCTCGGTTTCTATTCCGAAGGCGCGCAGCATCGTGCCAAGCTTGGCTTCAGTTTCCGCCCATTCTGATTCCGGATCGGAAGCTTCGACGATGCCGGCGCCGGCAAAGAGTCGAATGGCTTTGTCGTGAACCGTTCCGCACCTTATCGCCACCGCCCATTCGCCATCGCCCGCTGAATCGCACCATCCGACGGCGCCGCTGAACACCCCGCGGTCGAATGGCTCCAGAGCGCTAATCAGCGACCGCGACTCAGCGGTTGGATAACCGCAGACCGCTGGCGTTGGATGCAGCCGGCAGGCAAGTTGAAGCGCCGACGTGTGGTGGTTCGCCAGCTCGCCGGTGATCAATGTCGAGAGATGCCACATCGTCGACGTGTTCATGAGCGCTGGCTCAGTGGGCGTCGTTAGAGCTTTGCATACGGGCTCCAGCGCTTCCTGTATTTCATCCACGACGAGCCTGTGCTCGAAATTATCCTTGTTCGACTGCAACAGCGTGCGGCTCGCCAGCTGATCCTCTTCCGGGTCCGATCTGCGTTTGGCCGAACCGGCCAGGGGATTAGAGCGAATGGCGGCTCCGTCCTTTCGGATCAGGAGCTCTGGACTTGCGCCAAGCAATATCGCGCCATCGCCCAAAGGCGCCTTGAAATGATAGCCGCTGGGATTTTGCTTCACCAAGGCGTTCAAGATCGCTGCGACGTCGACCGGTTGCGCGAGTTCGATTTCGAGGATGCGGGATAGAACCGCTTTCGACATTTTCCCGGCGCGAAAGCTTGTGATCGCGCGCGTGACGGCGTCTTTAAAGGCGTCCTTGTCGGGGAGGCTGCGCATGCCGAGCACTGTGGGCGCGTGCTCCGAGCGTCGCTCTTCGACTATCAGCGTCTCTCTCGCGAAAGCCGTATAGCTCATTGGCACGAACAATGAGCAGGGCTGCCGAATGTCGAAGGGAATGGCGCCCGCGACGATGGGATTCGCCTGTCCGGCCTGCCGCGCCCGATTGATTGCGCCCTGCACGGCCGTCTGCAGGAAACTATCCGAATGCGCCGCGCCGCACGCCGAAAGACAAATTTTCTCGGCGACGCCGAACGCATTGATGCTGCGGTGCGGCGAGGAGAACAAGAAGGTGGGGTTCGCTTCAACGCTTGAATGTGATGGAGGAAGACTAACTGCATTCATTGTCGCACCTCTTTTGCTATAGAATTTCATCATCAAAGGCGTTCCATGCGCGGCCTCCGGATCAAGCCTTCTTGCTCTTCAAGAGTTGAGGCTGCGGCCATTCGCTCTTGTCGGCGGCGGTCGAAGGCGAATCCTCGCTTTTCTTTGACGAGGCGAAACGAAGCGAACGAAATCCCATCGCCATCGCCCCGCTTGAAAGAAGCGCGACAAGGCTGAAAATGAGAATGGCTGACGTCAGCGGAAAAACGCGACTGACGCCGCCAAGCGCGAGCGCGCCAAAAGCGTCGCCGGTGACCGCCTGGGCGGCCCATAGACCATTGACCCGGCCCAACAAATGTTCCGGCGTGTGGCGTTGGACGAGAGTGAACTGCAGCAGCGAGGCGATCGAGCTCAAATAGCCAAAGCTCGCGAGAGCCACAAAAGCGACGACAGGATCGCTGATAAATCCGAGCGAACCGAGCGCGACGAAAGCTGCCGCGCCGCTCGCAAGCAGCAGCGCTCCGGAACGAGCAAAGCCGCCGAGCCAACCGCCCGTTAAGGCCGCCACCGTCGCACCCAGCGGCGCAGCGGCATACATCATCCCCACCGCCGACGGCCCGACGCGGTACACGTCCTCGGCAAGCGCCGGCATGAGAATGCGAACGCCGCCGCCGAGACTAACAAGCGCCCCCACCGCCACCACGGCGCCGACAAGCCTGTTAACGAAAAGATAGCCTATGCCCGCCCCAAGCGCCCGCAGCGGGTGCTGCGGTTCGCGTCTGGCGGGAGGCATCGGCGGAAGCCGCATGAGCTGAGCGACGGTCAGCAGCGCGCCGATCGCGGCTGCAAGGTAATTCCACCCCACGCCGAAAGACGCGATCACCATCCCGCCGATTGCCGGAGAGAGGATTCCACCCATGCGAACCGTCAGCATGTTGAACTGGCCGGCAGCGCCAAGATTTTCGCGGCCGACGAGAAAAGGCGTTGCGGCGAGCAGCGCAGTAACGCCGAGCGCGCTGAAAAATCCGTCCCACAGCGCCAGCGCATAGATCGCCAGCACTGAGGGCGACGAGCTGAAGCCATTGACGGCGAGCGCCGCGAAGCCAAGGCCGCAAACAGATCGCGCAAAGAGGATGAGCTTGCGCCTATCCCACCGGTCCGCAAGCACGCCGCCCCCCAACAGCCCGGCGAAGGCGCCGCCGCCGCCAAGCGCCATGGAAATTCCGACTTGCATGGGCGAGCCGGTCAATTCCTGGATTTGAACTGGGACCGCCACTGTCAGCATGCCCAGCGAAAACACCGACAGGGTTCGAGCGATGACGACGGTACGAAACGCTGCATTGTCGCGCAGCAGGCTAAGGTCCAACAGCAGAGTAGATTTCTTCTTGGCGATGTTCTTGGCGACGGCGCCCGCCGGATCACGAGATGAACCCGACGACACGGCATGGCCTTCGTTGCGCGTCTCTTCCGACGCTTCTGGGGAGGGCTGAGTGTCCATCTCTAGCTCCTCGCCTCTCTGTCGCGCAGCAAGCCATTGAGGATTGGCCCCAAAGCCTGCAAGGAGTGCGGAGAGACAATGTCCGTGTGGGCGCAGTCCAGGTCGACGACGTTGAGCTGGCCCACATAGGGACGCCAGGTCTCCTGGACGTCCATTCCCGGCGGCAAGGTCCGCGTCGCTACGAATAGCGTTGCCGCACCGGGATAGCGCGCTGTCTTCGCGGTGGAGAGAAGACGAACTGAATCTTCGTAATTCCGCATGATATTGCCGAACATCTCGGCCTTCTCCTTCGCCAAGGCCGAGTCGAGGGCATCCTTGGAGGCGTTCATGAACAGCGCGCGCTCCTTCTCTATCTCTCTCTCTTCGTCTTCCGTTGGCGGCCTGCTCCAGTCTTGAATTTCTGGCGGATAGGTGTCGAGCAATCCGAGAAAGTCGACCACGTCGCCTTCTTCAACCAGGCGCGCGGCGATCGCCTGCGCCACCACGCCGCCCAGCGAATAGCCGAGCAGCCGATAAGGCCCGCAAGGCTGAATTTTTCGGATCGTCTCCAGATGTCTCCTGCAAACCTCATCCATTGAATCACAGATCGCGATAACGCCATTGGGGCGCGGCGACTGGAGTCCGATCACCGGGCAGTCGCTTTGGAGATAGCGGGTGAGGACGCTGAACTGCCACGAAAAGCCAGACGCGGGATGAATGCAGAACAGCGGCGCTTCCGCGCCCGATCGCAGGTGCAGCACTTCGCCGAAGCCGGCCTTGCGCTCTTCGCCCGCCTGTTCGTCGAAGAGCGTGCGTGCAAGCCGCTCGACGCTCGAACTGACGATGACTTCGCCGACGGAGACAGGCGTTTTGAACACCGTCTCCAACTCCGCGGCGAGTTGCATGGCGAGCAAGGAATGTCCGCCGAGCGCGAAGAAGTCATCGTCGGCGTTGACCTCGTCGATTCCAAGAACACGCGCGAATATTTCTGAAAGAGTCGTTTCAATTCCCGGAAGCGGCTTGCGGCCTTGGCGATGAAGCGCGTTTCCAGGCGCTGGCAGCGCCTTCCTGTCCAATTTGCCGCTGGCGTTCAGTGGAAATTCCTTCAGGCAGACGACAGCCGTTGGAGTCATATGGCCTGGGAGACGACGCAAAAGCGCGCTGCGCAACGCCTCGCCATCAAGCTCCGTATCGCTTGATGGAATGACATAGCCGATCAACTGACGCTCATCGGCGCCGCCGCCGACTCGTTCGCCCGTCGCTCTTGCTATGACTGCGGCCTGCGCCACGCCGGGCTGCTCCAGCAGCACGCTTTCGATTTCGCCGAGTTCGATCCGCTGACCGCGGATCTTGATCTGGTCGTCGCCTCGACCAAGATATTCGACGGTTCCGTTCGCGAGCCAGCGGACGATATCGCCTGTGCGATACATTTTCTCGCCGTCCGCAAAAGGATCGGCGACGAACCGACCGGCCGTGAGCGACGGGCGGCCGAGGTAACCATCGGCAAGTTGCACGCCCGAAAGATAAAGTTCGCCAGCGACTCCGACCGGCGTCGGCCGCAGCCACCCGTCGAGAACCCGCAGGCCTGTGTTCCACACTGGCCTGCCGATGGGAACGCTGGCCGCCTCAGCAGCGTCGTCTACGCCGACTCCGCAGGCCTGTTGAAAGGTGACGTCGACAGCCGCCTCTGTCGGTCCGTAGAGGTTATGCAACGGCGCGCCGAACAGCGTCTCATAGGACCGGGCCAATTCTTTTGACAGCGCTTCGCCGCTGCAGAAGACGAGACGCAAACTGCTGGAGTCCGCCGCATGGCCGGACTGAGATTTAGCCGTCGCGACGAAGGTCGCGAGCATTGATGGAACGAAATGGATCACGCTAACCCGGTGGTCCTGAATGAGCCGCAGCAGCTCGCGTGAGTCGCGATGCGCTTCGGGCGGCGCGACGACGAGACGCGCGCCTGTAATCAGCGGCCAAAAGAACTCCCATACCGAAACATCGAAGCTGCTTGGGGTCTTCTGCAAAATGACGTCGTCAGCGCTCAGTCGGTACTCATGCTGCATCCAGCGCAAACGATTGACGATCGCCTTGTGAGAGACCGTCACGCCCTTAGGGCGGCCTGTCGAGCCGGAGGTGTAGATCACATAGGCCGCATCTTCGGGGCTTGGGCGGATGACGCTCTTCAAGCTGTCTTCGTTCGGTCCATCCGATAGCTCATCATAGACGAGCGATGCGCCCAATTGCTCGAAGCGCTCCTGCAGATCACGCGTCGTGACAATGAGGCGAGGTCGAGCGTCTTGCACCATGTACGCAAGACGCTCTTCCGGATAGCTGGTGTCGAGTGGCAAATAGGCGGCGCCCGCTTCTTGCGCGGCCATCAGCGCGATGACGAGTCGAACCGAACGCGGCAGCGCAATCGCAACGATGTCGCCGGTCGTGACGCCGGCAGCCGCGAAGTTGCGCGCGAGCGCTGTCACTTGCCACCGAACCTCTCGGTAGGACAGCGCATAATCGCCGTCGACCAGCGCTATAGCGTCCGGCGTGCATTGCGCCTGATCCGCCAGCAGCTCGCACAGGGTGCTCGGATGGTTCTCCACCTTCGTCGTGTTGACGCGCACGAGCAGATCTCGCTCCTCGGGCAGCAAAAAGTCCATCGCGGAGAGCGGCACGTCGGGTCGGTCGACGATCTGTTCCAGCAGTCTCGTCACACGGCGGGCAATGCGCTCCGGTTCCTTGACGCCTTCGCGATATTCGAGCCGCAGCTCCAATTCGCGGCCCGGCAGAACCATCAGCGTCAAAGGATAATGCGTATAGCCGCGGTTGCGGGCGCTGACGCATCGCAGACCGCCGAAGTCCGCAGCGAACAGCTTCGCGTCTTCCGGATAATTCTCAACTACGAGCAATGTGTCGAACAAGTTGGAAACGCCGCACAGCCGCTGGATTTCGCCAAGGCCAACGCCGTCATGCTCCAGCAAGCGAATTTGGCGCTGCTGGATATTGGCAAGCTGCTCGAGCAGCGGCTGGTCCGGCCGCAGCCGCAAGCGGACCGGCAGCGTGTTGGTGAAAAGTCCGATGTGCGCTTCGACGCCTTCGATCGCCTCGGAACGGCCCGACATTGGCGATCCGAAGACGACATCGTTGCGACCCGTCATTGTTGCAAGGAATGCGCCCCACACGCCTTGCATCAACGTGTTGAGCGTCAGCCCGCGGCTGCGGCGCAGCGCCTCCAGCTCTTCCAGGAACCCGGGCCGAAATTTAAGCAGCAGCTCATGAATGGCGCCGAAGCGCTTCGTGTCTTCAAACAGCAATGTCGGCGCAACACCCTGCAGCGCTTCTCGCCACGCGAGACGCGCCGGGGCCGGGTCGCGGCTCGCTAGCCGACGAACCACTGTCGGATAATCGGGCGTGAGCGGCGGCAGCGCATCACCCGCATATGCGCCGAGCAGCTCTCGCAGCATAATCGTTGAAGACCAGCCGTCGCCGATCAAATGATGCGAGCAGATGAGCAGAACATGCCTGTCGGCGGCAAGGCGCACGAGCGTCGCCTGCGCCATCATCCGCTCCTGCGCCTCGGCGCCAAGAAACTCTCGATCCAGCTCTTCCCGCTCGATACGATCGAGTTCGGCGAACTGCTGCTCTTCATCGCATGCGTCTAGACTGCAACGCTTCCATGGCCAGTGACGTAGACTGGAACCCTCATCGAGCAGCGGAAGGATTTGCAGCGCCGCGCCGCCTTGAACGTCGAAGATGGCGGCCAGCTGAGGGTGGCGGCGGAGCAGCGTCTCCAGCGCATCCTTAAGTCTTTCGACGTCAAGCGGACCTGCGATGTCAAAGCGCGAGATTGCGTTGTAGCGGCTGGCTTGATCGCCGAGCCGGGCATGGAACAGCAGTCCTTCTTGCAACGGCAATGCAGGCAATACGGCGGCGATTGGACCGTAACGCTCCCGCAACGCATCTAGCTCCGCCTCGCTGATTTCGTTGGACTCAAGAGTTGCTACGGACGGCGTGGGCGCCTGCGACTCGAGCGCCTGAGCCATGCGGGCGACGCTTCGGCATTCGAAGATGTCTCGCGGGCGCAACAGAGCGCCGCGCCGACGCAGCGCCGCGCAAAGGCCTATCGCGGAAATGCTGTCGCCGCCCAGAAGAAAAAAATCATCATCGGCGCCGACGTGGTCCACGCGCAAGATGCCCGCGATAAGTTCGGCCAGCATCGTTTCGCGTCCGGGAAGCGGCTGACGACTTTTTGATTGAGCCGCCTCGGACGGATCGGGCAAAGCCTTCCGATCGAGTTTGCCGTTGGCGCTCAGCGGAAATTCTTCCAAAACCATGATCGCAACCGGCGTCATATAGGCCGGAAGGCGCTTCCCCAGCCCCGCGCGAAGCGCTTCGCCGTCGAGCGCGTCGCCGGGCATTGCGGGCGTGACATAGCCGATCAACTGGCGCGCATCGGACGCGAGCGCCGCCGCCTCTCCGCCGCCAAGAATTCGCGCGACGACGGCCGCCTGCCCGACGCTAGGGCGGTCCCGCAAAGCGCTTTCGATTTCGCCGAGCTCGATTCGCTGGCCGCGAATTTTCAGCTGATCGTCGCTACGACCAAGATAATCGACGGATCCGTCAGGCAGCCAGCGCGCGATGTCGCCGGTGCGATACATGCGTTCGCCGTTGGCCTCCGGGTCGGCGACGAATCGGCTGGCGGTCAGCGAAGCGCGGCGCCAATAGCCTTGCGCGAGTTGCGCGCCCGTCAGATAGAGATCGCCGGCGACGCCGATCGGCGCATGACGCAAGCGCGCGTCCAATATGCGCAAGCCTGTGTTCCACAACGGGCGCCCGATCGGCACGCCCGGTCCCCGCGCCGACGCGAGCGCCTGACCGAATGCAGGTTGATAGGACACCTCGACCGTCGCTTCGGTCGGTCCATAAACATTATGTAGGGGCGCGTGAATCAGGTTCTCGAAAGCTTCAGCGAGTTCCTTCGACAGGGCCTCGCCAATGCAAAACACCGCACGCAGGCTCATAGCGTCACGCGCGGCGTTCGCCGTCGCCCGAACGCCGGCGACAAAGGCGGCAAGCAGCGACGGGACGAAATTCATGGTCGTGATTCGATAGTCGCGGATGACCTGAAGCAGCGCTTCCGGATCACGATCGACTTCTTCCGGCGCCATCACGAGACGCGCGCCGCACGTCAGCGGCCCGAAGAACTCGCCGACCGAGACATCGAAGCTGCAGGGCGTCTTCTGCAACATAACGTCATCGGCGGTCAGCGAGTATTCGTCTTGAAGCCAGTACAGGAGATTGACGATCGCGCCGTGAGAGACAACGACGCCCTTCGGCTTCCCGGTGCTGCCTGACGTGTAGATGATATAGGCCGGGTGGCCGGTTGTGAGCGCCGTGTTGGGCGCGAACGAATGTTCTTCGATGTCGGGCGTGAGTTCATCGAAAATCAGAACCCGCCCCATCTTTTCGAAGCGGCTTCGCAGATTCTCACAGGTGATGATCAAGCGCGGCGCTGCGTCCTCGACCATAAAGGCCAGTCGCTCGTCTGGATAATTGATGTCGAGAGGTAGGTATGCGGCGCCCGCTTCAAGCACCGCCATGATCGCAAGGCTCAAATGAACGGAACGGGGAAGCGCCACGGCGACATGGTCCTCGGCGACCACCCCCGCGTCTGCAAGCATTTGCGCACGTCGAGAGACCTGCCGCCGAACCTCTTGATAAGTGAACGTATGGTCTGCATCAACGAGCGCTATAGCGTCTGGCGTCTTTGCCGCCTGGGCGGCGAGCATGTCGCATAATGTTAGCCGTGGAACATCTTTTGCGGTGTCGTTCGCCGCCGCGATCAACGCGCGCTCGCCTTCGGTCAAGAGCGGCGCCGCCCCGATCGCAAGCTCGGGATCTTCCGCGAGGCGCTCCACGAGACAGGCGAGCCTCTTCGCGTGCAGTTCCAGATCTTGCTTGTCGTAGCGATCGCAATTCGCGACGAGATCGATCGTCAGTCTGCCGTCGTCGACATAAAGATCGATTTCCACGTCTTCGACGGGGCCTGACGCCAACTGATGCGTTACGCCCACGACGCCATCGAAATCAAGCCGATAATCGAACATCTTGAGATTGAGCATCGGCCCGTAGAGAGATCGATCCGAACCGACCAACCCAAGATCTCGCCGCAGCTGTTCGGCTTCGTATCGTTGGCGCCGCCGCACCGCCCTCAGTTCCAAGGCAAGCGCTGTCGCCGCCTCCGACAGTAACATCGAGGGCTCGATGCTCAGCTGCACAGGCAGGACGTTGACGACAGGACCTGCGGCGAAGAGCGCAATGGATCCCATGCGTCGCATGAAGGGCATGCCGACCGTCAATCGCGTCGCGCCGCTCATCCGATGCAGATACGCAAAGACGGCCGCCATCGCCACTTCGACGCCGGAGACGCGAACCGCGGCGCCTTGCGTCTCGAACACCGTCATAACGTCTGGCGGAAGAGATATTCTTCGCCGCAGCGGCAAGGACACAGCCCCGGCCTGCGGGGTCCTCGCGCTCGGCTGCGACAATGCGATCGGGGTCGGCAGATTTTGGGCGTGGTCCAGCCAAAAACGTCGGTCTGCTTCCTGCGCCTTCGAGCCCTCGTACGATTGGTATTCTTCGACCACCTCAGAGAAGGAAGTGAAAGGCGAATCCCCTAACGGCTTTCGGCGCCTTAGCGTTGTATAGATCTCAGCGATTCGCCGCGCGATGGCCGTAAAGCTGAAACCGTCGACCATCATATGGTGGTATCGCTGGTACCAAAACCAGCGCTCGCCAATCGATGTTTCACCGAGGCGAATCAGAACGTGCCGGTAAAGCAACGCGTCGCCATTCAATGGCAGATCCGCCGCCAGATCGGCGCGCATGAAGGCAAGCGCTGCAGCCTCCGGATCAGGTTCTTCGCTGACGTCAACGACATCCAGATCGGGCGACTCCGCAGCGTTTCTGCGTTGAGGAATGATTTGCGAGAGCCGGCCCTCTGCCTCGATAAACCGGGCATGAACTGTATCAGCCTCGGAAAGTCCGATGCGAATGGCCAGGCGGAAAGATTCGACATCCACGGCGCCCTTCAACTCTACGTATTGCGCGACGATGAAGGCGTTTCGCGTCGGGGAAACTTGGTCCCCCATCCAGATGCCCGGCTGCGCGGCAATGAGCGGCAGCTCAAGCGCGATCGGCGAGGAAGGTCGCAAAGGCGGAGCAAGAAGCACTTGTCGTTCCCCTCGAAAGAAAGGCTGACTAGGAAGTCATTCGGTTAGCGCGGACGAGAAGCGTCACGAAGCGACTGCGGGCGCATGTCGGTCCAATATTCATCGACGAAATTTACGCAGTCGTTCCGATCGCTGGGACCGAAGAGCCGTCGCCAGCCCGCGGGCTGTGGGGCGAATGTCGGCCACAGACTGTGCTGGCCCTGGGAATTGACCAGAACGAGGAACGTAAGGCTTTCGTCGTCGAATGGGTTTGGCTGCGCGTCATTCACACATTCACTCCGTCGCGTTTGTAATTGCTAATCTTGAGGCGTCCGAGCGAGACGCCGGAGCGCCAGCTGGCGCGGCACGATGGTCGGCGAGCAGAAAGGACAGTCCGTCGAGCAATCCGCCACGCCAGCAAAGCGGATCGTGCCCGCCCGAATAGACGCGATAGTGGGCGTCGTGCCCTGCGTCGATGAGAGTCCGATGAACGCGGTCGCTGGCGACGCGAATGATTTTCTCGAAGCTTCCAGCCTCAAGGAAGACGCGAAGACGGGAAGCGCCGCTTTTGCTGCTCTCGATCAAATCGGCGACGACGTCTCGCGCATCGCCGAGAGTATCAGGAACGTGCGGCCGCAGATCCTCCCGCGCATAACCTCCCGGCCACCAAAACGAGCCAGATTGGCTGAGCACGCAACCAAAACACTCTGGCGAGCGAAGGCCGGCGAAAAGCGCCGCAAGTCCGCCAAAGCTCTGTCCAGCGATGACAGTCTTGCTCGGATCGTGGCCATACGGCGCGAGACCTGCCACGATTGGCAAAAGCTCCCGCTGAACCGCCTCCAGAAAGGCCTCGTCACACGCGAGTTCGCGACTTCGCATGTCTGCGTTGAGCGAATCGATGAGCACATAGAGGCTGGGCGGGAGCAAGTCGGCGTGCGTGGCATGGTCCAGGGCTGCGAAGACCGGCATGGCTTCGGCCCAATATTGGCCGTCCAGGAGCACGACGAGAGGAAGCTTGCTTTCTTTAGGCGTCGCGCCCGTGCGATAAATCCAAACACGGCGGCTGTTGCGCAGCCGAGCGCTGTTCCATTCCATTCGATGCAGGCGGCTCTGATCGGCCGCGGGTCGGCTGTTGCGGTCGACGTCTCGCCATGCCGTTTGCAACGGCGCCTGTGGAAGATGTGCTCCGGATAACGGCTGTCCGCGCAGGCCGACATGGCAAAGGTTGGGGTTCAACGAATCGGTCTGCGCGAACTTCAGCGCTGCGCGCCACCAATCCTTCGGCGCAATTTCGGTGTCAGGGCCGCGGGCGCCATGGAGATGGTTGTCGTCGAGAGGAATGAAGCAATAGCTTCCGCGCCATTCAGCCTCTACCTCGAAGGACCAATGCCAGACATCCGTTCCGGCGATCCGCTCCAAAGAGGCGGGTTCATTGCTATGATGATCGGTGACTGAGCAGATATCGATATAGACGCGTCGAGTCCTAGAGGTCGTCGCATCGCCTTCAGGATCACGCCACAAGAACAAGACGCGCGCCCGGTCCCCGCCTATCGCCTGGACAATTGGACAGCCTTCGATGGCGACCCGACGCCACCAGCGATCGGAACCCACGTCTCGGCCGAAACGGCCTTTCAACAATTGCTGGCAAGGCGTCGTCATCGCGCCGCCTCCTGCAATTGCCGGTGAGACGCGGCCCAAACACTGTCTGCAGGCCCATATTGCACGCGATGAGCTGCGGAGCGCGCCATCCAGACGAAGCATAGGGCGGCGGAAAGCGCGACGAGGTCGACGCCGAGCGCGGCCATGCTCGCCGAGCCTTGCATGCCGAGCGCAGGCGATGCCCAACTGAACAGTGAGGTGAAAGGAATTGCTGCGGCGGCTATCGCGGCAAGCCAGAGAAGCTCAACGCCAGCCGCGGCCGCTCCCCTGAGAAACGACCAAAGGACGCTCGCAAGGAAGACGGCGTAATAAACGCCATTGTGCCACACATCGATGTTCGCGACGCGGCCGTTCAACCATTTCGCCGCCACGATCGTGATGGAGATCGCGCAGATCGCGCCGAAACAAACGCCGACCGTGGCGGCGGACATCAGCCGCGTCGATGTCTTCTGATTTACGGGCCCGCCGTTTCGCCGTTCAGTTCGCCGGCGAGACTCAATCCAAAGCAAATTGCCCGAGTAGAAGAGGAAGGCGCCCGCGATGCCGAGCAGAAAATAGCAGACACGCACGACATCGCCGCCGAAGGTGGCGAAATGCAGGGCGAAGAACGTCGCCACGACGCCCGTCCAAGTCCCCTCTCTGCCGGGCAGATAGTCCGTGTTGGCAATCTCGCCGGTGACCGGACTGATGACCGCAAACCCCTTTCCTCTCGTCATATAGCGAGTGTCATAGCCCCAAACCTGAACCGAGGCGCCACGAAGCCCAGCGCTTCGGTAACGCATCTCGGTGGGGACGAAACTCGGCGACGCCGCCTTCACCCGCTCAAGGAGCGTGTTGACGGGCAGCATTGGCGCGGGTCGCTCGTCCTTCTTGATAGAGTTGAAGGGGTTGCTCGCGGCCATGATCGACTTCAGACGGCCGTCATAGACGACGTAGTCGAGCGCGTCGTACAAGGGCTCGTGCAGGCAGAAAACGACCGCGCTCAGCGCGATGACGATGTGGAACGGCAGGCTGACGACGCCCACGACATTATGCGCGTCGAGCCACATGCGCTTGAGATTGGGGGTTATCCGCAGGGCGAATAGATCCTTAACGAGCGAAGGCAGAACGATGATCAGGCCCGACACAAGCGCGACGGCATAAACGGCGCTCACGACGCCCATGATGGTCTCGCCGATGTCATTGGCGCCTGGAATGCCCGCGGTTCGGTGAATGTTGTCGACGAAGTCGGCAAGACTCGAGCGATATGACTGCGCCAGGCGCAAGTCGCCTTCGGGAGAGAGCTCCGCCGACCAGGGCGTCCTGTCGTCCTTGCCTTTCCGCCATGTGAGGCGCGCCCAAAGATCTTCGGTTTCGCCCAAATGGAGCGTGAATTCCTTGGCTGCGTCAGGCCGTGCGGCAAGCGTGTGCGCGATCAATTCATCCGATCGGGCAAGGGCGGTGAGGCGGACCGGAGCGGGGGATGAAACCCAGCGCGCGAGCGGCTCGGCAAACACCGTGATGGAGCCGGCGTAGAAGGCGATGAACAGAAACATCCCGGCGGTGATGCCTGTCCACGTATGAACAACCTTATAGAGTCGAACAACGTCGCTGCGCATCGTGCGTTGTCCCGGTTAGAGAAGGAGAAGGCGGCAGGCGAATAGGCCGGCGTATGCCAGTAGATTTACGCCGCCCAGCCAGAGCCAGGCGCGCATGCCGCTCGAAAAGAAGAAACACATGCTCAGCGTCGTCAGCCAGATCGGCGCGATCAGCCACATCACGAGCTGAAATTTATTTGGAGTCGCCAGTCCGCCGGGACTGAGCCACGCAAAGAGGCCCGCAAGCGCGATCGCAAGGCTGAAGCCCAGAATGGCGCCGGCCGAGGTTTTGCTGACCCAATCGCGTCGGATCTGACTCATGGCGCGTTCCTGACGAAGGTTCGCAGCGCCCCCAGACACGGGAAAGCGATGAACAGAAGCATGACCAGGGCGAGCGTCCCGAAAATCGCAGTTGAAAGCTGAACCGTCTGACTCCACAGAAAGACGCCAAGAAGCAGCAGCGCCGCGCCAGCGACGCCGCTCCACAACCCAGGCAGCGGCCGCGACAGCCAGCGCTGGTTCTGCGCGCCGAGATAGAGGCTGGCGGCGCCCATCGCGATGGCCACGCAGGCGGCGAATTGAATAGCTGCGGGCGAGAGGTTCAACGTCCGCTCCTATCCTTAGAAGTTGAAGGTTGCCGACAGCAGGACGGTGCGCGGCGCATCGAGCGTGGCGAAACCGTCGTTAAACGCTCCAGACCAGTAGCTGTGGTTGAACAGATTGTTCACATTCGCCCGCAGCGTCATGTCTGTGCCGTAGATCTTCGTGGTGTAGCGAGCGCCTGCGTCGAAGCGCGCCCATTCAGGAATTCGGTAGTAGTTCAACGAGTCGACATAGAGGGCGCTCGTATAGATGACGCGGCCTTCCACGGTCACCCCGACCAGATAGGGAAGGTCCCATTCGCCGTAGAAGTTCGCCTGCCATCTTGGTATGCCGAAGGCGTTTTTACCGGTGGTCTTTCCGTCCGCGCTCTGCGTGATGACGCCGATCATATAAGAGACGCCGCCGAGCACACGGACGCCCGGGATCGGCTCGCCGAAGACGTTCCACTCGATGCCCTGGTTGCGCTGCTGGACGGGTTTGTAAGATACGCGGCCTCCCGTGGTCACGGTCGCAAGCGTCGGTTGGGTGATTTCGTAAAAGCTCAGCGTATTGGCGAGAATGCCCAAATCGAGCTTCGCGCCGGTCTCGATCTGCTTGGAGACGAAGGGTGCAAACGACTCGTTGTAATTGGTCGACAGTGGGTTGGTGACGCGCAAACCTTGCGTGAGCCCTTCGATATAATTGGCGTAAAGCGAGAGGCGCTTGTCGAATGGCTTGACGATCAGGGCAAAGGCCGGCGAGAGACGATGGCTGTCATAGGCGTTCGTCTCGATGCCCGTATTGGCCTGGAACGTCTTGGTCATCACCCGCTGGCTGCGCAGACCGCCGATGAGCTGGATGCGTTCGTCGAAAGCCGAAATCGTGTCGGCGAAGGCGAGGCTCGCCAGATAGGTTTCTCCGGTCTTTCTCGGATCGGTCGCGAAATAGGCTTGTCCGAGACGGAACGGCGTATTCGGAACGACCGGCGGAGGAGGCGCCTGAGGCGGCACGACGGGCACGTAAATGTTGGAGCTGTAAGGCGAGATAAATCCGAATTCGGAGCTTTGGCTGAATTTTAGCGCCGAGGCGCTCAGCACGAATTGATGGCGCAGCGGTCCCGTGTCCAACTGGCCGCGAATGCCGCCCTGCGTCGACAGCGAATTGGTATAGCCGCGCAGATTGACGATTCGGGCTCCGGAGTAGTTGCCGAGCAGGTTTACGCCTGTCGCCTGAGTTCCGTTGGTGAAGCCGAAGTTCCGGCTGTCCAAAAAGCCGATTCCGCCAAAAACCGTGACATTCTCGGCGATGTCCAGCTCGGCGCGCGCTTCAATCGCCTTGTTCTCGAACCGCGCGTTGGAGCCGACAAACAGATTCTTGGTTGCGCTTGGCGCCGCGGCCACGCCAATGCCGGAGAAGCTCGCCATGAGCGCGCTGCCGTTCTTGAAGATTTCCTGACTGTGATAAGCGTCAATCGACAGCCTGATGCGCTCCTCCCGGAAATCGAGCGCCAGCGCGTTCAGGCCCCGCACCTTCCACTGCTCGTCGAGCGCAGTGCCTCCGCTTCGGTAAACGCCGTTGTAGCGAACGCCGAATTGATTGTGATCGCCGCCGCGTCGCCCGACATCGATATGCGTGCCGAACTGAGAACTGGATGTGTAATCCGTGCTGACGCTGGTGATCGGCGCGTCGCCGGCATGTTTGGTGACGAGATTAATCGAGCCGCCGACCGCGCCGAAAGGCGCCATGCCGTTGAGCAGCGCACCGGGTCCCTTGAGCACTTCGACGCGCTCCAGGAATTCGGTCGGCACATGGCCGTCGGGCGCGAGACCATACATGCCGTTGAGCGCGAGTTCGCTGCCCAGCACGGGGAAGCCGCGAATTCTGAAATTCTCGCGAATGTGCCCGGCCGACGTGGTCATGCGGACCGACGGATCGTTCTCCAAGACCTGCTGCAAGGTGCGCGCTTGCTGGTTTTCGATCAGCGCCGACGTGTAGCTCGTCACATTGAACGGCGTATCCATGAAATCGCGATTGCCGAGCATGCCGAGGCGGGCGCCGCGAGCGACCTCGCCTCCGGCATACGCGGGCGGAAGATTGCCGATTTCGCCCGTTGGCGGAGACGGCGCAACGCCGCTTGCGCCGGAGAGCAGCGCAGGACCGACCTGCGGAGCGGCGGAAGTCGCGCCGTGCGGCGTCGAAGCCACGTGCGGTCTCGGGCCGCTCGGATGAACGCTGCTCGCCCGCGCGCTCGATGCGACTGGGCGTTGCGTTTGTTGCCGCGGTTTTGTTTGCGGCTTTTCGCGCGGCGCATCCACGGTCACCGGAGGCAATGTTTGAGAGGCGTTCTGCGCCAGGGCCGACGCGACTTCGAGCGCGATCACGACCGGCGCGCCGAGACTACATACAAGCAGGGATTTTTTCCCGATTACCGAGATGTCCAGGCAGGCAAATCTGGAATGTTTCTTGGTCATTCTTCCGCCTCTACTATTGTGCAGTGCGACGCCACGCTTTGTATGCTGCACATAGCTCGAATATTTTTTTTCATCAATTATGTAGCCGTCATTTCGGAAGTATTTTAAGCGCAATGTGACATATGTACCATATATTACTTGTATTTATTCTCATTCCAAAGTAGCTAGTACTTTATTGCTTAAGTTGTAAACAAAGCGACTCGCACGCAGTCACCGTGCGGCGCCGAAG
Organism: Methylocystis silviterrae; assembly: GCF_013350005.1. Lineage (GTDB taxonomy): Bacteria > Pseudomonadota > Alphaproteobacteria > Rhizobiales > Beijerinckiaceae > Methylocystis > Methylocystis silviterrae. The sequence continues at coordinate 21,987 of NZ_JABVWW010000009.1, read as the reverse complement.
CCAACAGAATTCGATCACGCGGCGGACCGTTCGAAGAGAGCGCAAGGGCGGTGGTCTTGTTGCGTCAGATCTCGCCAGCCACACCAAGCTTCAGGATCTCGTGGTTGGGCGCAACGCTTCACCCGGCGGGCGCTTACGCCGCCGAGCTGAAGGAGCTCTGCTATTGTTCTTGCGCCCGGCTGTGCTCGAGTGCGACTGAATCGCGTGGGAATTTCTCCGTGACGGAACTGTGCGCTCGTCCGCTCAGCAGGGCGCGCAGCAGGACGGCGATCGTCGTCCCATTGTGCAGCGTGGCGGCGGCGAGAGGAGAAAGACGCCCGAACGCCGCCGCGGCCAGAATCGCCGAATTCACGCCAACCGCAAATCGGAAGTTCGAGTGGATCAAGCGCATCGCTTCTTGAGCGACCGCGAGTATCGTGGCGAAGGAATCCAGTCTGTCGTCCAGCAACACAATGTCGGCGGTGGCTCGGGCAATGTCGGCGGCGCGCGGCATTGAGATGCCGACATCCGCCGTCATCAATGCGGGACCGTCGTTCACGCCATCGCCGATATAAGCGACGCGGCGGCCCTCCTGCTTGAGCGCCCCTATGATGTTGGCCTTGTCCTCCGGCTGCTGTTCATAATGCACAGCATCTATGCCAAGCGTCTCTGCGAAAGCCAGCGCCGGCGCCTGGCGATCGCCCGTGATCATCACGAGGCGCTTGACTCCTAACGCGCGCAACTGCGCAAGCGTGCGCGCGCTCTCCGGTCGCCATCGATCACGCAATGCAAAGACCGCAATCGGGCGCTCATCGGCGGCGACATAGAGAAGCGATTTGCCTTGCTCTTGAAGCGCTCGCACGGTCTTGCGGGCGTCCGCGAATGAAATGTGCTCGTCGTCTTCGAGATAATGCCGGCTGCCAAACCGAATGCGACGTCCATCGACATTCGCTTCCACGCCGTGGCCGACAATGAAATTGACGGCCTCATGCGGGATATGGGCGAGCCGGCGCTGCCGCGCGAGCCCGACAACGGCGCGCGCGATGGGATGGCTCGTGTGCTCGCCGAGCGACGCGACCATGGCCGCCGCCCGTTCTTCGTCGATCCCGGGGTCCAGCGGACAAATGTCCGTGACCTCGAGCGTGTTGTGGGTCAGAGTGCCGGTCTTATCGAAAACGATCGTGTCGACCCCGGCAAGCGTTTCGATCGCCGTTCCGCTCTTGACCAGACAGCCTTCGCGCGCGGCTCGATACATCGCCGACTTGATCGCGATCGGCGTGCCGAGCTTCACGGCGCAGGAATAGTCGACCATGAAGACGGATTCGATCCGGCGCCAGTCGCGCGTGAGCGCGAACACCACCGCAGCTGTGGCCAGCGTAATGCCGACGCGCCGATCCGCAAAGACACTGGACATAGTCTGGATGTCGGCCGGGCGGTCAAGAGCGTCCTGAATGTAGCGCGAAATGCGTCCCGTCGTTGTGTCCTCGCCCACGCGCGCAGCCTGGACCACGAGCCGTCCGTCGGTGACAACGCTGCCTGCGAGCGCCTGATCTCCGACCGCGCGCGGCATGGGAAGGCTTTCGCCGGTCACTAAGGACTGATCGACATAGGCGTCGCCGGCCACCACTTGGCCGTCGACCGGAATGGTCTCGCCCGCGCCGATGACGACGCGCTCGCCGCCTTTAAGCTGCATGAAAGGCATGCGCGCGAGTTCGCCGTCATGGCATTCCACCCAGACGTCGCCAGGCGCCTGTCGCAGAAGCGAACGCAGCAATTCGTCTGACTGCTGGACGGTGGTGGCCTCGATATGCTCCGCCAGCGCGAGAAGGAAACGGGTCACGCTGGCGGTGACATATTCATGGCGCGCCGCCGGCACGCCGATGGCGAGCGCATCAAGAACGTCGGTCTTCAGCGTGCCGCGCGACGCCGCAAGGACGCCGCGCGCGAGGACGCCCGCGATGTTGAGCCAAGTGATCGCTGCGGCGAACGGCGCGGGAAGGAGGAGCGCGGCGGCGATCGCGCCGGCCGCGAGAGTCACGCGCTTGGCGTTAGCGGCTGGCGGAGGTCGCCAGCCATCCGCGGCCATTGATGGCGTTCGACGTGCGGTTTCGAGAATGGAGTCACGGACCTCGGGCTGTCCGTCGTACGCCAGCGTCAAAGATGCGCAGGCGCGATTGGCGCGCACAGAGGCGACGCCGGGAAGCTGTCGCAGCGCAACTTCCGTCTGCGCAAAATCGTCCACGTCCGACAAAAGCCGCAACCGGAGACGCTTGTCTAACTCATGGACAATTTCTACGTGCGCCATGGTCAGCGAGGAGGCCTTTCCTCAATAGCGTATCTCGGAAATGCTTGCGAGGCGGCGATCTCCGGACTCTGCCTTCACGCAGCCGCTAGATTTCGCTCCTAACTTAGTTTGGCGCGCCCCGGTCCACAATGCGTTGTGGTCATAGCGGAGTCGCTACCGCGCAACAGAGCCTGTCGCCGGCCTCCTTTCACAGAACTTTGTTCTCGCATCGGGCGTCCCTCGAGTCCAAGCCGTCGCTGCGGCTAGGCGGCTGCAGCGCTTCAACCATGTTCTTTGCCTTTCGCCTTAAGGACGATTAGCTAAGATCGCTGGCGGGACCCGCCGAGACCACTGACAGGAGCCGAGTCATGTTTGTCGCAATGAACCGCTTCAAAATCGTCAAGGGAAAGGAACAGGCGTTCGAGGACGTCTGGCGCTCGCGTCAGTCGCGGCTTCAGGAAAGGCCCGGCTTCATCGTCTTCCATCTGCTCAAAGGGCCAGAGCGGGAGGACCATATTCTCTATGCGTCGCATGCGCTGTGGGAAACTCGGCAGCACTTCATCGATTGGACGCATTCCGAACATTTCCGCGAGGCTCACAAAAACGCTGGTCAGAACCGCGATCTCTATCTGGGCGGTCCCGAGTTCGAAGGCTTCGACGCGGTTCTCACCGAATCCAATCCAAACTATGCGCCGCCGACTGCCGCAGAATAGGATTGATCTGCAAGACATACGGGACGGCGGCCTTCGGGCGAGGGCGACGCCGTTCGTATGCTCGCCGTCCTCTCTATGTCCGGATGGCATCTCTTGTCGACGCGCCGCACATGCCTCGGGGCGGAGCAGTTCAGCGAAGGCCGAGGTGGCCGCAGTCCGCGAGCGGCAGACTGACGATGAATTCGCTGCCCCGGCCGACGCCCTCGCTGCGCGCCTCCACCCGGCCGCCGTGGATTTCCACGAGGCTGCGGACAAGCGCGAGGCCGATGCCGAGCCCTCCTTCGGAAAGCCGAATCTGATCGTCCGTCTGCGCGAAGAGATCGAAGACGCGCGGCATCATGTCGGCGCTGATGCCGACGCCATTGTCGCGAACCCGCAGAACGACTTCATCGCCCCCGCGCGCGGCGTCGATTTCGATGCGACCGCCCGGCGGCGTGTATTTCGCCGCGTTGTTGATGATATTGGCCGCAATCTGCGCCAGACGGACAGAGTCGCCGAAAACCCGTAGCGGCTCATCCGCGACCTTCACGGTTACGCGGTGGCTCTTGCTTTCGATGAGCGGCTGACAGGATTCCAAGGCGTGCCGCAAGAAATCCGACACAGCAACGTTTTCCTTGCGCAAGTCGACTTTGCCTCGGCTGATCCGTGACACTTCAAGAAGGTCGTCGACGAGGCGAACAAGGTGATCGACCTGTCGCTGAACCATAGCGAGCAGCGGAGTGTCGGGAAATTGGGGACCATATTTCTTTTTCAAGACATGCACGGCGTTCCGGATCGGAGTGAGCGGGTTACGTAATTCATGCGCCAGAGTGGCGAGGAACTCGTCCTTGCGGCGGTCGGCGTCTTGCAGCGCGGCTTCGGCCTCATGACGCGCCGTCACGTCGGCATGAGTGCCGATGGCCCTTAGCGGCAGGCCAGCTGCGTCCCGCTCCACGACCCGTCCGCGGTCCAGAATCCAGCGCCAAGACCCATCCTTGTGATGCAGGCGGTGCTCGCATTCGTAGAAATCAGAGCGACCCTCCAGATGGTCAGTCAGTCTGGCGGCGACCTCCTCCCTCTCGTCAGGATGAATCAGCCTCTCCCAGGCTCGGACATCAGGTTCAATCTCGCTAAGATCATAGCCGAGCATCGATGCCCAATGACCGCCAAACTGGACCCGGCCGCTGGGCACGTGCCAGTCCCAGAACCCCAGCTGGCCGGCTTCCAGCGCCAGCGCGAGCTGCTGCTGGCTTTCCCGGAGCGCCAGTTCGGCCTGCTTGAGATCGTCGATATCGGCATTGCTGCCGAACCACTCGACGATCTCGCCGGTTGCGTCGCGAATGGGCGCCGCCTGAACGCGCATCCAGCGCCACTCGCCATTATGTCGGCGGATGCGGTGCTCGCTCCAAAACGGCTCGCCGCGCGCGACGGCTGCTCGCCACTGCGCCGCCACTGCCTCGAGGTCATCAGGGTGAACGACCTTGGTCCAGCCGTCGCCCAGCATTTCCTCGGCGGTCTGACCCGTGAAGGCCATCCATTCCTGTTGCGGCTGTTCATGCAGTCCGGATGGCGGACAGCTCCATGTGATCGCGCTCGCCGCTTCCACGAAAGAGCGATAGCGCAACTCGCTGTCGCGCAGCGCCTTCTCGACCCGCTTGCGCTCGGAAACGTCGATATTCACGCCGGTGAGGCGCACTGGCTTGCCGGCTGCGTCCTTGAAACCCTGAAACCACCCGGCAATCCAGTGCACGCTGCCGTCGGGCCATACGACCCGCCACTCATGCTCGACGGGCTCGCCCGACGCCAGCGTTTCGTTAACCTTGGCGACCGCGCCCGCGCGATCGTCTGGGTGCACCAACTGCTCCCATGCCGACCGCCTTCGGCCGAACTCGCCCGGCCCCAGCCCATACATCGCCTCTAATTCCGGCGTCCAGATGTTCACGTCCGTCGGAATGCGCCAGTCGAACGCGCCGATCTTCGCAGCCTCGGTCGCCAACCGCAGCCGAGCCTCGCTCTCGCGGAGCGCCTCCTCCGCCTGCTTTCGCTCGGTGATGTCCTGTGTAATGCCGAAGCCGCCTAGAAGCGCGCCCGCCGCGTCAAATTCCAGATAGGCTTTCTCACGCACCCATTTGACCTCGTCCCCCGACACTATGCGGTGCTCGATGTCGTAGGGTTCGCCGCGCAGACCGGCCTGCCATTTTGCGTCAACATCGGCCCGGTCGTCCGGGTGCACGATGGAAAGAAAACTATCGTAGGTCAGCGGCGTCCCCCTCGGCACGCCGAAGATCCGATGGTTCTCGTCCGACCAGGTCAAAACATTCCGGCGCACATCGAGCCGCCACCAGCCGATCTTTCCGACCTCCTGGGCGCGGTCGAGATCGTTGCGGCTTTGCTGCAACGCCTCTTCGGCTAGCCTGCGCTCGGTGACGTCCTCGACGAGCGTGATGATCCACCGTGGTGCGCCATCGGCGCGGCGAATGAGCGAGACGCTCTTGCGGACCCAAATGCTTTCGCCGTTCTTCCGAATGTAGCGGTTTTCGACAACGAAGCCCGGGATCTCGCCGGCGAGCATCCGTTCGGATAGGGCCCTGTTGGCGGGCCAATCATCAGGATGGATCAGCTCCGACCCCTTGAGGGCAAGAAGTTCCTCGCGCGTGTAGCCGGTGATCGCACAATAAGCGCTGTTGGCGTCCAGGTGCGTATCGTCCGGCCCGTTCATCGCAAAGCCGATCGAGGCGTTGGCGAAGGATACGCGGAAGCGTTCCTCACTGTCGCGCAGCGCCGCTTCCGCCTGCTTGCGTTCGGTGATGTCGCGCACGAAGGCGCGCATGCCGACAATATGGCCTCTTTCGTCGACAACGGTCCACGTTCGCAGACTTATCGGAAATACGGTTCCATCCTTGCGGATATATTCCTTCTCATATTCGGCGGATTCGCCGCGCGGAAGAATGTGCTCCCGCACGACCGCCGCTTCCATGTCATGCCAGACTTCTGGGGTCAGTTCTTGATAAGTCAGTCGCTTCAGCTCTTCGAGCGTGTAGCCGAGCATCTTCTGGTAAGCAGGGTTGGCTTCGAGAATATGGCCGCTCATATCGACGGTGACGATGCCGTCGCGACTCGTCTCAAAAAGCGGACGATAGCGCTCTTCGCTTGCCCGCAACGCGTCCAAGCGCTCTTTGCGCTCGGTTATATCTATCCGATCATGGAAATCGATGATGGAGCCGCTGTAGCCAATGAATACGTCTTGCGCATCATAGCGCGGCGCGCCAACCGCCAACGCCCAGCGAAACTGACCGTCCTGGCGTCTCAGCCTTGCCATGATCTGAAACGGGCGCTCTGATCCACTCGCTAGACCTAGCTCGACCTTCACCTGCTCCAGATCGTCCCGGTGGATGGCGTTGAGCCACCCTCCGCCCATTGCGGCTTCGGCTGTTTGGCCTGTGATTCTTGGCCATTGCCGATCGATATAATCGCATTGTCCAGCGACATCCGTTGTCCAATTTACAACCCAGAACGCGTCCATATTCGAAAAGGTCATTTGCTATCCAACGGACAGAATTGGGTAAGACACCGAACAGAAACACTCCCGCGCTGTTGGTCCTGCGTCCGCCGGCGCAATCCTGACGCTTCTGTTGGAAATCGCCGTCATGCGAAGCTTAAACGCAAGCGTAAGCGCGCCCTGCTTGCGCGCAAGACCTCGGCCCATTACTTGCGCGGCCGCGCCTGGGGCGCTCAGTCCTCACGACGTTCCCGCCAAGAATTACGTCGGGAGTGTCCCCGCCGCGGCACTCCTACTAACGCCGGCGTCCCTGGAAAATCCAGCTGAGGCGCGGCGCTAGCGGCGCGCTCCAGCTGCGGCTGCGCGTCGCATGAGCCGGCCTGATGGGCGGCAGTGGCCTCCCGCAATGGCGTCAGAGCGGCATATAAAGGGCCAAGCGGCGTGACCGGGGGAGTCCAGACGAAAGGCTCGCTAAGAGACGGCATTCAAGACGCGTGCGCCGATTGTCGCCTAAATTTGCTGTGATTCCTCGCCGCAGGCGGCAAGGATTTCTTCCAAAATGTCGATATCGGCCGGCTTGACCAGATGGCGGTCGAATCCCGCTTCGCTGGTGCGCTTCTTGTCCAAATCCTGCCCCCAGCCGGTGACCGCAATCAGCTGCGCCTGCCGACCGGCTGGCTCGTTGCGAATACGCCGCGCGGTTTCGTAGCCGTTCATCTCGGGCATGCCGATGTCTAGGAACACAATCCTCGGCTTGAAATCTGACACGAGCGAGACGCCCACCGCGCCGCTATAGGCCGTTCTCACGTCGCATCCCAGGACGTCCAGCAGCATCGCCAGGCTGTCGGCGACGTCCCTATCGTCGTCGATGACGAGAACACGCCGCGCCGAGGGCGTCGAAACGGAGAACTCGTTCAATTGGACAGCGTCTGCCGGGGAGATTGGCGCTCGCATGACCAATTCGCTCCTCTTGCGCTCGGCGGTTTCCCTTGAATACTTAGCGCACGCATTTTGGCAAGGCTCCCTCGGCGCATCCAAATTGCCTGCGAAGGTCGATGACGCGGATGTTCGCGAATGACGCTTGGCGACGTCACGCGCCAAAGCTGATATTCCGACCGTTAAGAAACATTCGGACCAGCTCCGCGAGGTTCTTGACGCGCATTTTCGCCATGACATTGGCGCGATGCGCTTCCACCGTGCGCACACTGATGCCGAGATCATGAGCAATGACCTTGTTCGAGCGGCCTTGCGCGAGCCTTTCGAGAATTTCGCGCTCCCGCTTGGTCAACGACATAAATCTTTCAGAGATCTGCCGCTCTTCCGCATAGCGCGACTGCACAGCTTCGTGCTTCGATAGCGCACCCCTGACGGCTGCAAAGAGCGCATCGTCATCGAACGGCTTCTCGAGAAAATCGACAGCGCCGCGCTTCATGGCCTCGACGGCGAGAGGCACGTCGCCATGGCCCGTGATGATAATGATCGGCAGATGAAGATTTCGGTTCTTCATCTCGAGGATCAGGTCGAGTCCGCTCACTTCCGGCATGCGAACATCAGCGATGACGCACCCAGCGCTTTCCGGCCCGATGGACGAAAGCATAGCTGGAGCCGACGGAAAACTCGATACGGCGAACCCTTCGGATTCGAGTAGAAGCTGAAGCGCGTCGCGCACCGCCGCATCGTCGTCCACGACAAAAACCGTTCCAGAGTTCATCCGCTGAAATCTCGTCCTCGCAATGGAAGATCACAGGAGAATATAGCGCCGCCTTCGGGGTTGACCTTAGCCCATAGTCGGCCATCGTGCGCTTCGACGATTGCGCGGGAAATCGACAGCCCAATGCCCATTCCATCTTTCCGCATCGCAAAAAGATCCAGCAGATCGGCTTTTTCCTTTCCGGCTGGTTCGCAGCCGGTGTCTTGAACTTCAACGCGTATGGCCTTTGCAGCTTGCGTCGCTGTGGAAACCAACAGCTCGCGTCGCGGCAAATCCTGCATCGCTTCAATGGCGTTTCGTATAAGATTCGCCAGAACATGTCTGATCTGGACACGGTCGGCGACGATGAAATCGTCGTCTTTGGTCAGCCGCTTGCTGATCGAGACCCCGGCCTCGGCGGCCTCCGCAGCGACGAGTGAAAGCGTCTCCTCGATCAGCGAATTAACGCTAAAGAGCGTCTTGTCTGGCTCGCCCTGCGCAACAAGCTCGCTCAGACTGCGGACGACCTGCCCGGCGCGCATGATCTGCATGACAGCCTTGTCGAGCGCTCCAACGATCGGCGTGACCGACTCCTTCGGAAGCCCTCCTGCGAGGCGCTGCGCCGCCCTGAGATAGGCGCTCGCCGCAGTCAGCGGTTGATTGATATTGTGGGCGAAAGTCGCAGCCAATCTGCTAATGGCTCTCAGGCGTTCGAGCTCTTTACGACTAACGCCAAATACATTGGGACCAGCATCATCCACCGAAGCGATCCTATTGGCCTGATTCAATCATAAATTCCGTCGCACTCGCCGCCATACGCCGCATGTTCGGCAAGTGCGAACTCCTAAAGCCTACGATCTATGACGCCGTAAGTGTGGCAACGCACAGACCCCGTCGTCATTGCTTTTGCGGCGCGTCCGCCCCTCCAGTGAGATCGCGCTGTTCCGGACTGAGCAGCAAGACCAGCCAAGGTGGCGGCGGCAGAACTCACGCCAGTGATTGTTTGTCCCGCTCAGCGCGGATTGCAGACTGAGTTTGCCTCGCCCCGCTCGCCGCAACAAGCGAGTCGAGCGTCCGCCGCGCCGATCGATTCCCGTACAAGCCTTTAAACGCGGGGGTACGCCGCACATAGGCGTTGAATTGCGGACGGTCCCGCGTGAAAATATAGAGGACAACGAGCACGTCTGTCGCAAGCGCCTGTGCGCCGAGATCCACAAGTCCCTGAATATCCGACACCATCAATTCAAATACGAACCCCTCGCCCTTTTGCAGGTTCAGCTGGTAGCTCGCAAACAACTGTTTTTACTTGAGTGAAAGCATCGCAACCACTTCGCGTGACGTAAGGCCCGACTGCTTTCTATACCTCGACGCCGACAACATTGGACGCTCCCGTCGTGTTCTCGTGCTCTACTCAAGGCGCTGTTGCCGCTCTTGCGGCGGCATTTACTTGGAGAGATCGCATAAGAGCACGCTCGCGCGCGAGGCAAAATTGGTAGACTTACGTAAGTGGAATATTGCATCAACCATTTTGTTGTATTCAAGAATAGACACGGCGCACGTCGACCGAAGCAAGAGAACAGATTGGTCTGGGACGGGAAAGACTCCGTTACGCAGTATCAGACCGACCAGAGCGAGCCGTTAACGAAGCCTCACCGTCAAAGCCGTTCTCAACTCATGAGCCCGCCCCCAAGACCTCGCGAAAGGCCCAGGAACACTGACAGACTCTGATGGCTCGAAAAATGCCATTTCTACGTAAGATTACCAGCTTGGCAGCCGCTTAGTCTTAGCGAAAATGGACATCGCTCAGCCGCCTTTTCGAAAGGTAAACAGCGCCGGCGTCGTTTGCCTGGTTTGCTGAGCGGCCTCTGCCGCTTCGGTTGTTGCGGAGGAGTCTTCGACGCAGAATTGGAGCGCGACGGATGGATACGGTTTCGGCGACCACCAAGTCCCGGAGGGGTTTCGCGTCGATGACGCCGGAGCGGCAACGTGAAATTGCGCGCAAGGGCGGCAAGAGCGTGCCGGGCGAACAACGCAGTTTCGCCAAAAACCCCGACCTTGCGTCGACGGCGGGACGCAAAGGCGGACTCGCAGTCAGCGCGTCAAAGCGCAGTTTTTCCGTCGATCGACAGCTCGCGTCACAAGCTGGCAAAAAAGGCGGGCATGCGACGCGCAACACGCGCACCGAGGATGACGTCATATCAGGAGGCGCATGACGAATCGTAACGCCGACGCCACCTCGCGCGTGACGCGCGCCTAGCTCGGACCGCAAGGGATTTTCAGAGTCAGACGCGCGTCCCGCAATTTGCCATGAGCTTGCTGCAGTGACGCACTGCAGCGCCTCAAGACATATTTCGGCGTCCCCTTCCATCAACTTCTGGAGAATACGGTCGCGGGCATGAAGCTACGACCGTGAACATCTAATCCACGCGAAGCCAGCGTTACGCGGCGCACAGATGCGCGTCGTGCAACCATCGCACGGCAGTTTACGATAAGCGCCTTGCAAGCAACACCGACGGGCCGAGTCCCTTAAGGCCGCCTCATCCATCTAAAAGGCGCGAGCGCCCAGCCTCGAAGCGAAGCGGCACCGCTAGATCGCGCGTCAACGAATCATCCTCGCCAGCACCGTCGCCACACACGGCATCGACGGCCGCCGTAAGGGCCGCGCCAGCATCGTCGTCACACGCGGCGCCTCGCCTCCTGGACAAAAGACGTGGCTGCCGCCGCATCGCGAATGGCTGGACCGTTCGCAGGCAACGCGCTTGGCAACAAACCAAAGAGGCCGGCTGTCGCAAGCGCCATTGGAAGAGAACGTATTCCCATCTCCTTCTTCGCTGGATGGATGGATCGACCGACCGCCCTCACACACCGGACGCTCGCAGCAGAGCGCCTGCTATAAAGAAACTCGATGTGCGCCGGCTCCAGCCCAAGACACCGACTTAATTACATCCCAGCGCGGAGATGAGAACCCTATGGTCGGACGAAAAGCCGAATTATCGAGGGGTGCCGGTTCAACTCATACGCAGAGCCTGCCCTTGATACACCCGCGCGCCGCCGCGAAACGGCCGGAGCCACACACACGCAACCAAGGAAAGATGACGCAAAAACCCACCCATCAGGGGCCACGGCGAGGACTGGCGATCGCGGCGCTGATCGTCGCCGGGGAATCCGTCTTTTTGCTGCCTTTCGTCTTGGCTCGCGTATTCCGGCCGACGCTCCTCGATGTGTTCGGCGTCACCAATCTCGAACTCGGCGCCGCCTATGCGGTTTATGGGGTGGTTGCAATGGCCGCGTATTTGTTCGGCGGGCCGCTCGCCGACAGATACCCCGCACGCAAAATGTTGACTGCCGCGTTGACGTCCACCGCCGTCGGCGGCCTTGTGATGGTGGCAATTCCATCCCCGTCGACGCTGGCGATCTTATATGGGTACTGGGGAATCACCACGATCGCGCTGTTCTGGGCGCCGTTGATTCGCGCCACGCGTGAGTGGGGACTCAACTTTTCCCAAGGCCGCGCGTTCGGATTGCTCGAGGGCGGCAGAGGCGCGCTGTCAGCCGTCATGGCGTCGATCATGGTGGTTCTATTCGCCGCGCTGTTGCCAGAAGACAGCGAGACGGCCAGTCTCGCGCAGCGCACGGAATCATTGCGATGGATCATACTGCTGTTGTCCGCGATGACCTGCGGAGCCGCCTTGCTCATCTGGCTGGCGGTGCCGGAGCGCAAAACGCCGGCGCAGCGAGCGGCGTCGATAAGCAACATCGCCCGCGTGTTCGCCATGCCGTCAGTCTGGCTGCAGGCTGCGGTGATCCTGTGCGCGTATGTGGGCTTCAAGGCGATCGACGACTTTTCGCTGTACGCGAATCAGGTCATTGGCCTGAATCAGGTAGAGGCGGCACGGGCCGGCGTCGCATCGCTCTGGATACGACCATTTGCGGCCATTGGCGCCGGCTACCTGGCTGAGCGGCTTGGCGCGCCCCTCATGATCGTCGGCTGTTTCGTGCTTCTCGCAGCCGGGAGCTCCGTGCTGGCCTCCGGCGCTATTGGCGCGGGCATGGTATGGACGTTTGTTTTAACGATAATCTTCACCAGCATCGGCGTCTTCGCGCTGCGTGGCCTGTATTTCGCAATCATGCAAGATGGCAAAATTCCTATGGAGTTCACAGGGAGCGCAGTTGGCTTGGTATCGGTGATCGGCTACGCGCCGGATATATTTATGGGGCCGCTCATGGGCTATCTGCTCGACCAGTGGCCGGGGACCGCCGGGCACAATTACCTGTTCTCGGTCGTCACCCTATTCGCGATGCTCGGCCTCATCGCCAGCTACATTTTCGCGCGACGCACCCAACTTCAGACCGGCCTGTGAACCGCTAAACCGCCCGAAGCACGCAGATCTGCCGCGCTCATACTCGACGAGGCTGTCGCACGAATGACTCGGGCTGCGTCGATGACTTGAAGCGACATCCCTTCTGGAATGCGGCCAGCTGCTCTATCGACGCCCCTTGAGCCCCGGCGCTTGCCGCAGGCGCGTGCTGAACCACCTGTAGGCTTGGATCTAGCCGCGCCGCCGAAGGGCGCGCCTGGCGGAAGCGGAGCGATTCTTGGGGCGATTCATGGGCTCAGTCTTTCGACCCGCCGTGAATTTCTGGGCTTCGCTGGCGCTTCTTCTGTTGGCGCTCGCTGTTGTGGCGTTTTCGCTCGTGGTTTGGCTTTGGCCGCACAGCGATTCTGCGCGACGCGTGAATTGAGCTCCCGCGCAGCCGGTCCCCTTCAGCCATCAACATCACGTCAGCGGATTGGGGATCGACTGCCGGTATTGTCATAACGCCGTCGAAGTTTCCGCCAATGCAGGCATGCCGCCCACTTATACCTGCATGACTGCCATTCGCAGATCTGGACCAGCGCCGCCTTGCTTGAGCCGGTACGCAACAGTCTGAGGGACGACCGGCCGCTGGTCTGGCGCCGTGTGACCGATGTTCCGGATTTCGTCTACTTCGATCACAGCATTCATATCGCCAAAGGCGTCGGCTGTTCGATCTGTCACGGCGACATGGCCAATATGGCGCTAACCTACAAGGCCAAATCCTTGACGATGCAGTTTTGCCTCGACTGTCACCGCGATCCTGGTCCGCGCCTCAGGCCAAAAGACAAAATCTACGACACCAGCTGGACGCGCGACGCGACGACGCCTGCGCCTGAGGTCCTGCTCGCCCAATACGGCGTGCCGCAGAGAAGCCTGACGGACTGTTCGATATGTCACAGGTGAATGCGCAATGGCGTAGCCTCGAGGAGCTTGCGCAAGACTCTCGACGGCCGCTATGCCGACAATCCATGGCTCCAGGAATTGCCGCGGCCGCTAAGCAAAATAAGCTGGGGCAATCCGCTCTTGATATCGCCCCGGCGCGCCCGTGAGCTGTCGCTGGCGAATGGCGACGTCGTCAAGATCACGGTCGACGGCGTGCACATGACAACGCCGATCGCCATCGCCCCGGGCCAGTCGGATGAATGCGTGGTCGCGCTTCTCGGATTCGGCAGACGCCACGCGGGCCCGGCGGGGCAGAATGTCGGCGTCGATTTCTTCAATCTTACGGGGCGCTCGTGTGGCGCGCTGGACATACAAAAAACCGACGCCACAGAAGAACTCGCAAGCACGCAGCACCACGCTACGATGTTCGACGAAGGGGGGGCTATGCGCGAAACGGCGCGCTGTCGCAGTTCCTCGCAGATCCTGAATTCGTTCGACGAAGCGATGTGTCTAAGCCGTCCTTTTATGAATGGAAGCCTCAAGGCCCAGCCGCCTGGGGCATGAGCATCGACCTCAACGCCTGCATCGGCTGCAACGCCTGTGTGGTCGCCTGCCAGGCGGAAAACAATATTCCCGTCGTCGGCAAGACCGAGATGCTGCGCGAGCGCGAGATGTACTGGCTGCGCATCGACCGCTATTACGACGGCCCGCCGGAGTCCGCGAAATTCAACTTCCAGCCCGTTCTCTGCATGCATTGCGAGGAAGCGCCATGCGAGCCGGTCTGCCCGGTCGGCGCGACGATGCATGACGCCGAAGGGCTCAATGTGATGGTCTACAATCGTTGCATCGGCACGCGCTTCTGCTCGAACAATTGCCCCTACAAGGTTCGTCGCTTCAATTATATCGACTTCGCGGGTGAAGAGCGCCGCGCAATCCAATCACGAAATCCCGAGGTCACCGTGCGCGCCCGCGGCGTCATGGAGAAGTGCACGTTCTGCCTGCAACGCAAAGGGGAGCGAGGTCGCCGCGCGTCGCGCCGGACCACTGTCTTACGCGCTGCTGGCGGAACAGAATACGAAGCCGCGCGTCACCTATGAAGCGCATATTTTCAATATCGATAAACCTAAAGAGACGCAGAAATGACGTTGTTCCAGGCCCGGTCGACGCTTGGAGTCTTCGCGGACGACAGACGGTTGCGAGCGAACGATCCGATCGTCGCGCCGGAGCAGACCATATCGACGATGACGACGACAATATGCGCGCCGCCGCTGCGGGAAAAATGGCCGCTATGGTGGAAGCTCAGTCTGGCCGCGGCGCTGCTCTTGGTCGTTATCCTCGTCATCGCCATCGGCTGGTTGTTTTATGCAGGCGTCGGCATCTGGGGCATCGACTGGCCGGTGGTCTGGGGTTTCGTAATCATCAATTACGTGTGGTGGATCGCCATCGCTTCGGGCGGAACCTTCATCTCGGCGCTCTTCTATCTGGCCGAGGTCGAGTGGCGCAACGCGCTCAACAGGATCGCCGAGACCATCACCATCTTCGCCGCCGCCTGCGCGGCCATCTATCCGATTTTGCACCTCGGCCGGCCTTGGCTGTTCTACTGGCTGTTTCCCTATCCGAACGTGATGACCGTCCGGCCGCAGTTCCGAAGCCCTCTGCTTTGGGATTTTGTGGCGATCCTCACCTACGTCGTCTCCTCGATTCTCTTCTGGTATTTCGGCCTCGTTCCCGACCTTGCGACGATGCGCAACAAGGCCGACGCGCCGCGTAAGCGCAGCGCCGCCCACCTTCGACAGCGAACGACTGCTCCAAGCGCCGACGCGCCATTTCGTCGATGTGATCGCTCAAGGCCACGGCGCCATGTACGCCTATGCGGGGCGCGTGCCGCCCACCGATCGGTGGGCGATCGCCGCCTATATTCGCGCCTTGCAAAAAAGCCAGAATGCGTCGGCGACCGATCTCGCAGCCGCAAAAGCGGAGACCGCGCCATGAGCCAAATCATCCTTATCCTGGCGTGCGCCGTGGGCTATGCCGGAGCCTTTCTCGGATGGGCGTTGGCGCCCGGGAGTTTTGGATTCGCTTGGCTGACGGCGCTCAGCGTATGGATCGCCTGGCCGCTCGGCGCCATGGCGCTGACGCTGATCCACGCGCTGACAGGCGGTCGCTGGGGAAAGGCCGTTCACGGCGTCCTCGCCGCCGGCGTGCGCAGCGTGTTTCTCGCTCCGCTGTTCGTCGTTCCTTACGCGCTGACAGCCAACCGCGTCTATCCGTGGCTTCAAAGCGGCGCGGCGCAGTTCGACAACGCGCTCTATCTGAACGGTCCCGCCTTTGTGCTTCGCGGCGTGATCTATCTGCTGGATCTGGCTCATTCTCGCCGTGCTCATCACGCGCGCGGACGCGGACGCCAATGAGCTCGCGTGGCTCGCGCCAGCAGGGCTCATTCTTCTCGCGCTGACGACGAGCTTCGCCGTCATTGACGCCGTCATGTCGCTTGATCCGACTTTCGCCTCGAGCCTATTCGGTCTCGGCTTCATCAGCGAGATTGGCGCGCTCGCTCTCTCCGCCGCGACGCTCGCCCTCATATGTTCGTCCTCGCCAGACCCCGAGGCCTTGCGCCAGCTTGCGCGCCTGCTTCTCGCCCTCGTCATTCTGTGGAGCTATCTGGCGCTCATGCAACTCATCATCGTCTGGCAGTCCGACCTGCCGCATGAGGTCGCTTGGTATCTCCCGCGCTGGCGTCAGGGCTGGAACGTCATCGCCGGGCTTATCGTGCTTACGCATTTCGTTGCGCCGTTCTTCACACTGCTTTCGGCCAGAGCGCAACATTCGCCAAAGGCCGTGGGATTTGCCGCTTCACCTTTTTTCCCCAGTTCGTGCTGGGCTATCTCGGCATGCCGAGACGTTATTTCGCCTACCCGCCACACTTCGAACCGCTAAACCTGCTGTCTTCCGCCGGCGCGATGGTGCTCGCGATAGGCTATCTGCTGCCGCTGGGCTATCTCACCCGGTCGCTGCTTTATGGCGAACGCGCGTCGGCGAATCCCTGGGGCGCGACGGGGCTCGAATGGATGACGTCATCTCCTCCCCCGACGGAAAATTCGGCCATCAACCAACTCGGCAAAGCGAAAGCCGCCGAGATTTCGCGCGAGGCGGGAGCGCGCATGAGCCGCTCTTCCCTGGATTGCTTCGTCGCTTGCGCTCCTCGCAATGCCGGCGCGCCTAGCTTCCGGCCGGAACGAGCCAGTCTTCGGCTGGCGCATAACCCTCGCCGACCGCCTTCCTATAATGCATCGTGAAGCCGCTGATCGCTTTCCGTAAAGCGTCGCCTGGCGAATCCGCCTCCGACGCGCAGCTCCAAAAGGGGCTCGGCTGGCGCGGCGTTTTAATCGCGTGGCTCAGGCGAAACGCTGTCCGCGATCCCCATGTCCGGCGTAATCGAATGGTGACGACGGTCTCGAGCGTTCCGATCCGAATCATATAAGCGCCTTCGTCGTCTTGCCTTTGAACGACGCTGACGCAATCATCTTGAAGCGCGCTTTCCACTGTGCACACGGCGTCATCCTCCCTGCTTTGCGCCCAGCGAAACGAAAGCAAAGCTCCAAACTGCCTGCATTGAGACGTGCGCGACCATCCTTGTCAAAAATGGCTAAAAAGCGCCCGGCCGACCTGACCGTCGGCCGGGCGAAAATCCGATGGTCAGGGCGCGGCCTTGCCGCCGAGCTCGGGGAAGTCCTTCAACTTACTCTGACCGTAAAGCAGTTTGCTCACGCGCTGATGACAGGGCCGCAATTCGCCTTCGGGCTGTCGCTGAGCGGCCCTAAACGATCGACAGAACGCCCCGCAGTCCGGCGCCGGGAAGCGTGCCGGCCAAGCGGAACGATCAATGGTGCGCGACTGTCTGCGTCCGCGCCGCGACGACAGCCGCGCGCAGCGTTTACAGATTCAGCACCAGCAGGTCGCTCTTGGCGCGCGAGACGCAGGCCAGGAAAAAGCCTTCGGCCTTTTCCTGATCGGAGAGACGCTTGTCGCGATGGTCCGCCTCGCCTTCAATGACCTGGATCTTGCAGGTTCCGCACATGCCCTGTTCGCAGGACGTCGGAATCTTTACGCCCTGCTCCTCGAGGAAAGCCGTGACGGTCTTGTCGCCGGGGACTTTATAAACGGCTCCCGTGCTGGCGATCTTGACTTCGAAGACCTTGTCGAGCACGGCTGGCGGCACTTTCGCGGTGAATCTTTCGACGTGGATTCGCTCCTTCGCCCAACCTTTCTGCTCGGCGAGGTGAATGATCGGATCCTGCCACCAATCCACGCCACAGATGAAGAGCTGCGTCTCTTCCGGTTGATCCTGCAGAAGGGTCACCGGATTGAGCAGCTGATTGAGTTCGCTCGCCTCATAATAATATTTCGTATTCTCCGCGAAATTCGATGTCGCGATCATCTCGCTGAATGAACCCGGCGACATCATTGCGTAGACGTAGTGCAAGTCGAAGGGAATGTCCTGGCGCTTGAGATGGTCCGCGATGCTCAGGATCGGCGTCACGCCGATGCCTCGCGCCATCAGGATCGCGCGCTTCGTTTGCCGCGGCACGCGAAACCGGTTTCTCGGCAAGCCCACCTGCAATTTGTCGCCGACATTCACTTGCGTATGCAGCGCCTTGGAGCCGCCGCGGCTGTTGGCGTCGTTCCACACGCCAATGACGTAGCGATGGCGTTCCGTGGCGCTGTTGCACAAGGAATATTGCCGCACCAAACCGCCGGGAAGCGTGACGTCGACATGCGCGCCAGGCGAGAAGGTCGGCAGTTCAGCGCCGGTGGGATCGACCAGTTCGAACGAGGCCATATTGTGGGCCTCGTCCGTCTTCTTGGCCACAGTGACTTCACGCAGAGTATCGTCCATCGCGTCGTCCGATCAAGATGCGGAACAGAGCGCAGAAAGTAGCAAGAAGCATACCCTTGGGGTCGCCGCAGGCGAGAGCCGCGGTGAACCGACAATGTCACCTATCGGCCAAAAGCCCAGGGTTGCGTCTCCGCTGTGGCGGTCTTGTGCGACATTCTTCGTCGCCATCTCCGCGCGCTCCTCCGCAGGTCGGCGAAAGTCATTGATCTTGTTTGTGATCGTGAGCCAGCCAAACTGGGCGCGCTTCTTGAATTAAGAGGTCGAAGAGGAGGCCGTATGGCTGAAGCCGAGATCGAACTCCAGACTTTGAACGACCGAATGCGAGACGCCGACGCACTGCCGAGCGACATCCGCGGCTATCACCAGCGCACGAAACATGCGCCGACGCGCTATGCGCTTGGGCCAGCCTTTCTCGATTGGACCTCGCAGCCCTCGCCCTTCCGGCGCTTCGAGGGCGCGCCGCGCGTCGAACTGCCGCTACGCGATCGCGAAGAGACCGCGCCTTTCCCCGGCCCTGCGCTGCGCTCCGCGCCGCTCGACCGCATGGCGCTCGGCCTGTTCCTGGAGCTCGGCTTCGGGATCAGCGCCTGGAAAAGTTACGAAGGCTCGACGTGGGCGCTGCGCAACAATCCCTCTTCCGGCAATCTGCATCCGACCGAAACCTATCTCCTCGCCAACGCCGCCGAGGGGCTCGGCGAGACCGCCGCGCTTTATCACTATGCGCAGGAAGATCATGCGCTGGAGCTTCGCGCTATTTTTGAAACGCCGGTCGTTCTGCCTGAGGGCGGCTTTCTGCTCGGATTGAGTTCCGTCCCCTGGCGCGAGAGCTGGAAATATGGCGAGCGGGCGTTTCGCTATTGCCAACTCGACGTCGGCCATGCGATCGGCGCCGCCGCGCAGGCCGCCGCCGCGCTGGGCTGGCGCGCGCATCTCTTGTGCGAACCCAGCGACGCCGACGTCGCGGCGCTGCTCGGCCTCGATCGGCCCGACGCTTCACATCGGCGCGAGGAAGAACATCCCGATGCGCTCTTGTGGATCGCCTCGGATGGGAACGCGCCCCCCGCCATTGACGTCTCCAGCCTTGCGCGCGCGCCGCGAACGTGGTCGGGCGCCGCAAATCGCTTGAGCGACGACCACGACGGCTGGCCGCTTGTCGACCGGGCGGCGCGGTTCTGCGTCAAGCCCCGCACGCCGACATTGGAGCCTTTGTCACGCGTTGCGCCGAAACCCGCCTTCCCCTTTCCGCTGCCCGACATCGGGCGCGTGGTGCGGCGGCGGCGCAGCGCGCAGCGCATGGACGGCGTCGCCCGCCTCTCGCAGGAGGCGTTTTGCGCCATGCTGACGTCGACGCTTCCCGGCGCCGAGCCCTGCCTGGCGCCCTTCCCCTGGCCGCCACGGCTAAATCTGCTGCTTTTCGTGCATCGCGTCGATGGCGTGGAGCCGGGTCTCTATCTGCTGCAGCGCGACGCCGAAACCACGGCGCGGCTGCGCGAGATGTCGGCGCTGGCGTTGCTTTGGACGCCGATCGAGATCGGACCGCTTAAACTCTTTCGCCTGCGGCAAGGCTCCGTCGAACGCGAGGCGAGCATGAACGCCTGCCGCCAGGCGATCGCCGGCAAGGGCTGTTTCGCCGTCGCGATGATCGCCGATTTCGACCGCACGCTTCAAGAGGACGGCGGCTTCGGCTATCGCCGGCTGCACTGGGAGGCCGGCGCGATCGGCCAGGCGCTCTATCTCTGGTCCAGCGCCATTGGCCTCTCCGGCACAGGGATTGGTTGCTTCTTCGACGACGAGATCCACGCGATGCTCGGTCTGTCGCCAGAGCAATACGCCTTTCAGGACGTCTACCACTTCACCGTCGGCGCCGCGCTGGAAGACCCGCGCATGCTGACGCTCCCCGCCTACCCTGAAGAGATGCGCGAGCGAACATGAACATCCAAATCGAAAGGCCGCATGTCGAAGCGCTGATTGCGCGCTTTCCCGCCCATTCGGGACTCTCGTCGCAACTGCGCTTCGGCGACAGAGTCGAACTCGATCTTGCGCATCTCTCCGGCGCCGAATTCGATTTCCTCGAGGAGCTCTATCAGCAATCGGGTCCCGAATTGCGCGCCAGAGCCGCGCAGCTCGCGACGCTGCGCTCGGCGCTCGAGTCGCAGGGCAAGCGCTTCGAAGCCGGCGATCTCGAAGACGTGTTGCCGGCGCTGGTCAAATATCTGACGACCGACGGGTTGCGCGGCTGGCTGTTCACGGCCAGCGTCGCCGCAAAAGCGCTCCCCTATGTCGTGACGCGTTTCGACTATGTGCCGGCCTCCAACGACGAGGCCGGCAAGATCCTGGTGGAACTGAAGGCCAACGCCAAGGGCACGCTGCAAACCAATCTCATGCGCATCATGGCGCCTGACGTCGTCGGCCGAACGATCAGCGAAATCCTCGCCGCCAAGGGCTTCTTGCGCGAGACGCCGGCTTTGATCGAGGCCTTCGACGCGGCCAGCGAGACCTATTTCGATTGGCGCGGCCGCTACGGCGCGCAATTTTCGGGCAAGGGCTCCGGCTTTCACGCCGAAGACCCCAACTCGACGCATCGCGACACGGACTGGACGCGCAAGGACGTCATCGTGCTCTCGACGAGCGGCGGCGAGGCGCGACTCGTCAACGACGAGGCGGTGCTTTCGGCGCGCAATCTGACGCTGGAGGCGCCGGGCGACGTGCTCGGGCATTTTCTGCGCAAGGCGGGCAAGAGCAACAATTTCTCCGGCGAGGACGAAATCGCCGAGCTGCGCGAACAGATTCCACCGGGACTCTTCACGCAAGTTCCCGTGCATCCCTATATTCTAATGTTCCATCTTGATCTGCATCATCACGTCTGGGTGCATGTCGATGAAATGCGACTCTATCGCTATCAGCCCGAGTTGAAGAGCAAGCTGGTGCTGCCGGAGGAGCAGACGGATCTCATCGACATTCTGACCGCCGAAATGGACGTGCTGATGGATGACATTGTCCAAGGCAAATCCGGCGGCACCACGGTGCTTTGCGCCGGCCCGCCCGGCGTTGGCAAAACGCTGACGGCGGAAGTCTATTCGGAAATCATCCAGCGTCCCTTGTACCGCGTGCATTCCGGGCAGTTAGGCCTCAACGTCGGCACAATGGAGACGGCGCTGAAGGAGATTTTAACCCGGGCCCAGCGCTGGGGAGCGGTGATGCTGATCGACGAGGCCGACGTCTACATCAAGCGCCGCGACGACAACATCGCGATGAACGCCGTCGTCGGCGTTTTCCTGCGCGTGCTCGAATATTTCAATGGTCTGCTCTTCCTGACGACGAACCGCGTCGACGACATCGACGAGGCGATCGTCTCGCGCTGCATCGCGCTGATCAAATACAACCCGCCAGACGCTGACGCGAAACGCCGGATCTGGCGCGTGATGACCGAGCAATTCGCGCTCAAAGTCGATGACGCGCTCATCGACGAACTCGTCGAGATTTTCCCCGCCGCCACGGGCCGCGATATAAAGGGGTTGGCGAAGCTCACGGCGAAGTTCTGCCACCAGAAGAATGTGCCGCCGAGCCTCGCCGTCTTCCGCCGCTGCGCCATCTTCCGCGGCCTCGACACGGCGCATGCGGCGTAGAGCTTAGGGCTCGGACCCATAAAGTTGTTGGCTTGGGCGCGATGTCGTGATTCACAGCTTCCGAAAGGAAGCGCCAATGA
>NZ_JABVWW010000008.1 GCF_013350005.1 Methylocystis silviterrae | reverse complement strand
TTCCCGGAAGGATGGCCTCGAGCCGCCTCACGCCCAACAGCCAGTCCACGAAAAGCCCGGTTATTGGAGGTGTCCAGTTCCCGACGCCGGACGCGCCGCGACCGCGACCCTCGAAGTCGCGCAGACGCTTGCGAATGGTGCGCCAATTCGGCGGCGCCAGCAGTTCTTCGCTGCAGCGCTGGTGAATGTCCTGCACCAGCGCTCTGAATCTCGGCCGAAGCGCGTGCGAATAATGGGCTTTGATCGCCTCCTGGATGAGCTGCTCGCGGCGCGGATCGAGACAGCGCGCGCCTTTCGGGCGGCCTACCGGACGCGTCCACGGCGCCGTGATGGCCCCGCAGGTGCGAAATGTTTTCATCATGCGATAGGCGGTCGCGCGGCTGACGCCCAAATCCTTTTTGAGCTCCTCGACGATCTCCTTTGAGGGCTTGTCCACGATGCCGCTCAGTAGCTCACGCAGAGAATCTTCCCGTCGCTTGCGATAATTCAGCTGATGGTCTTCTTCAGAGTTTCCGCTCATTTATTTTTCTCTTTTTATACTCTTCGGGCCACCTTGTAATTTTGCTTTGCATCAGATCCTTCCTGCTTTGTCTTGGCTCCTATCCGGCGTGATCGTTCAGGTCAAAGACATTGGTTCGTATCGAAATATCTTGCCTGTGAGGCGCGACATTTTGGCGACGCGCATGCAATTCGGCCCCTGCGTCTTCGCTCTCTCCTCGGCCCCGCGGACAGGGATCGTCCCAACTCGAGGGAGATCAAGTTGGGACGATCGTTCGCGCCGGGGAGGGCGGTTAAAGGTTGAGGGCTCGGTTCACGGTCGGAATGAAGATTGCGAAGAGGAACACGCAAAAGGCGACCCAAAAGGCGACCCAGCCAAGTTCATTAAACGAGTGCAAAGTCTTCATCCGTTTCCTCTCCATAGACTGCGGCGGACGCTGTCGATCAGCGCTGTTTCGATTTTCAACGATTCAACTCGACGCACAATAGGTTTAACTTGCGGCAACATGTCGCAAGTTTGACTATAATCTAGTCTTAAATCATTCTAAGATGGCGCTGTTTCATATTATAATACATCAAAAGCTGGTTAACCGCGCCAACAAACTCAGGTATCAATTATATACAAAACTTAAGTCTCAATATTTATAGCAATAAAATGAGATTTTAAACAGCATATGGTGCAAATTGTCGCATGCTGAATACTATACTTTGCTTGACGGCGACAGTGTTCGACGTGATAGGCTTCCCCCAGCTGTGAAACCCGCTGCGGGTTTGCGCACGCCGCGAGCGGTCATCGCGCAAGCGCTCTTTTGACCACTTCACGCGGCGAGACGGGCGCCTTGCGCGGCGCACATCGCAGCAATGGGAGGCCCAGCGCCAATCGGGACCGCACTTGCGTCTCGAGCCCGAAAGAGGAGAGGCAATGATGAATCAAACGACAGAAAAAGCCGTGAGCGCCGCACAAGCCGACGTGACCGATACGATCGTGAACTTCAAGCCCGCCTACATCACCATGGGCGTGATGCTGGTGTTTTACGTCGGCATCCGAATCTATGAGCAATATTTCGGATGGAAGGCCGGCCTCGATTCCTTCGCGCCGGAATTCCAGACCTACTGGATGAATTTGATGTGGACCGAGCTGCCGCTCGAGTTCGTCGCCTTCTGCGCCATCGGCGGTTATCTCTGGAAGACGCGCGACCGCAACATCGACGCCGTCGCGCCGCGCGAGGAGATGCGCCGCATCCTGACCCTCATCGGCTGGCTCGCGGTTTACGCCTTCTCGGTCTACTGGGGCGCCTCTTACTTCACCGAACAGGATGGCACCTGGCATCAGACGGTCATTCGCGACACCGATTTCACGCCAAGCCATATCCTCGAGTTCTACCTCAGCTATCCGATCTACATCATCTGCGGCTGGGGCGCCTTCATGTATGCGCATACGCGCATCCCGCAATTCTCCAAGCGAATCTCGCTCGCCTTCCTGATGTTCTTCGCCGGGCCGTTCATGATTTTCCCGAACATCGGCCTGAACGAGTGGGGCCACACTTTCTGGTTCATGGAAGAGCTGTTCACCGCCCCGCTGCACTGGGGCTTCGTGTTCTTCGGCTGGTTCGCGCTCGCCGTTTTCGGCGTTGCGCGCCAGGTGCTCGATCGCGTGATCGAACTCAGCAAGGAATACGAGAAGGACGCTCTCGCGCTCTAACGCGCGTCAACTCGCGCGCACAAATTCATCGAAAACGGAAAGCGGCCGTCGACCAAGGGCGAAGGCCGGGCGGGGCCGCCGCTTTCCTTCAGCAAGATCAATTCGAGAGAGGAAAACATGTCGGCATCAACTGAATCAGGCTTGCCAGCCGGTAAGACCTGGAAATCGAAAGAAGAGTTTCTCGGCTGCGTCATTCTGACGGATTGGATCCTGCTGGTGATCCTGTTTGCCGTGCTGCTCGGCTCCTTCCACATCCATTACATGCTGCTCGCCGGCGACTGGGATTTCTGGATCGACTTCAAAGATCGACGCATGTGGCCGACGGTGACGCCGATCGTCGCCATGTGCTTCGCTGCGGCCTCGCAGTCCTTCTTCTGGACGAGGTTCCGACTGCCGATCGGCGCCACGACCGTCGTGCTCGCCCTGCTGATTGGCGAGTGGATCAACCGCTATGACAACTTCTGGGGTTGGACCTTCTTCCCGATCAATCTGGTGTTTCCGTCGGCGCTCATTCCAATGGGCTTCTGGCTCGACATCGTGCTGATGATCTCGGGCAGCTGGCTGGTCACGGCGCTCCTCGGCGGCCTTGGCTGGGGCCTCCTGTTCTATCCGATCAACTGGCCTGTGTTGGCGCAATATCATCAGGCCACTGAAATCGACGGCGTGCTGCTCACGCTCGCCGACCTCATCGGCTTCAACTACGTCCGCACTGGCACCCCGGAATACATCCGCATGGTCGAGCGCGGCACGCTGCGCACCTTCGGCAAGGACGTGGTTCCGGTCGCCGCCTTCTTCTCCGGCTTCATTTCGATGCTCGTCTACTTCCTGTGGTGGAACGTGGGCAAATGGTTCTCGACGACGAAATATCTCGAGATCGAAGAGGTCTAGGACGCGACGCGCAATTTCACCGGAGCCGGCGACGGCTCCGGCGGCAAAAAATGCAAGGGAGTAACTCCAGATGAAAAGCTTGAATTTGCAATCGATGGCCAAATGCGCGACGGCCCGCGTCGTCCGCCTTTGGATCCTCGGATTGGCCGTTGCAGGCGCGCTAACGACCTTGCCGGCGGCCACGCCCGCCGCCGCGCATGGCGAACGTTCGCAGCAGGCCTTCCTGCGCATGCGCACGCTCAACTGGTATGACGTCAAATGGTCGAAGACCGAGCTCAATGTGAATGACGAGATGGAGCTCACCGGAAAGGTGCATGTGTTTTCCGGCTGGCCGCAAGCCGTCGCCAGGCCCGGCGAATCATTTCTCAACGTCGGCGAGCCGGGACCGGTGCTCATCCGCAAGAGCGCCTTCGTCGGCGAAGTGCCGGTGCCGCGCACCTTCTCGATGGATGTCGGCAAGGACTATGAATACAAGATCGTCCTGAAAGCGCGCCGACAAGGCCGCTATCACGTCCATGTCCAGATCAACGTCAAGGACGGCGGCCCGATCGTCGGTCCGGGCCAGTGGATCACCATCAAGGGCGACATGAAGGATTTCACCAATCCCGTGACGCTGCTCGAAGGTTCGACGATCGATCTCGAAACCTATGGGATCACCTGGACCTATATCTATCACTTCTTCTGGATGGCTGCCGCCGCCGCCTGGATTCTCTATTGGTTCATGACCAAGGGGATCATCGTCCGATATTGGCAGGTCAAGGCCGGCAAGGGCCGCGAGCTGATCGGTCAAAGCGAAAAGCGGATCGGAGCGATCACCCTTGCCGCGGTTCTCTTGGCTGTGCTCGTCTTCTATGCCGCCGCCAACCGGGAGTTCCCGCGCACGCTGCCGATGCAGGCGGGCTTGCTGACCGGCATCTCGCCGATCGACGAGCCGCGGTCGACCGTCGCCGTTCAATTCAAGGGCGGCTCCTATACGGTGCCGGGCCGCGAATTGCGGATCAGGGCGAAGGTGACCAACAATGGCAAGGAGCCGATCCGGCTCGGCGAATTCACTGCCGCGGGTCTGCGCTTCCTCAATCCGGAAGTCTTCACGACGCGGCCGGATTTCCCTGACTATCTGCTTGCCGACCGTGGCCTTTCCGTGAGCGATCCCAACCCGATCGCGCCCGGCGAGACTCGCGACCTGGAAGTGATCGTTCAGGACGCCCGCTTCGACATCGAACGCCTGTCTGATCTCGCCTATGACACCGATAGCCAGTTTGGCGGACTGCTGTTCTTCTTCAGCCCCTCTGGCGAGCGTCAGAGAGCTGAAATCGGCGGTCCGGTTATTCCGAAGTTCCAGGCGGGAGCCACGCTCTAATCCTCCAAGCGTTGTTGCGCGCTCGCTGCGAGCGCGCAACAAAACCTTGCCCGCCCAAGTTCTTGGGCGGGCATTTTGCATGGCGATTAGGCGATCGCTAAGGCGCGCGACCCTCGCGCCGCAATGAGGACCTACTTGGAGATGCGTTGGATTAGCGCGTTTTCGCCGGCGGCGGATCGGCGCGCATCCAGCCTTTCGGAAGCTTCATGCGGGCAGCCTTACAAAACACCGTAGGTTCGGAGACTTTGGCGGTCTTGTCTTTTCTGCCCGAGCGGCTCTTGGCTCCTGCTGGGGGAGCATCCTTGTCGCCTTTGTCGTAGACCGTCTTGTCCTTGCAGACGTCGGGGCATTTGCCGATGACGTCGGACTTGTTCTGGCCACATGACTTGCAGGCGCATGTGGAGTTCGGAAAGTCCTGACCGCTGGCCGCCCGCGCCGGCGCGACGCCCGCAATCAAAAAACCGCAGACGGCCACATAAGCAGCAACCCGGGAAACGGCCACCATATTGCTTCTCCTCTTCAAGACATCTTTTCACGATAAGGAATGCGAAAACCTGGAATACACCGCGGCGCGCCGCCTTCAATGGCCGTTGAGGCGCGCGAGCCCCGCCTCGAGATCAGACTTCAGATCCGCGACATCCTCCAGTCCGATGGAGAAGCGCAGCGCCGGCCCTTCCGGAGTCCAGCACGTCGCCGTCCTGTAAGAAGAGCAGTCGAAAGGCAGGACAAGGCTTTCATAGCCGCCCCATGAGAATCCGATACCGAACAATTCCAATCCATCGACGAAAGCGGCGACCGCCTTTGTTGAAGTCTCTTTGAGGATAATGGAAAAAACGCCGGAGGCGCCGGTAAAGTCTCGTTTCCACAGCGCGTGGCCGGGATGCGTCGCAAGGCCGGGATGCAGCACACGCGAAACTTCCGGCCGGTTCTCCAGCCACTGCGCGATGTCGAGCGCGGCGCGCTCCTGTTCGCGCAGCCGTAGCGCCATGGTGCGCAGCCCGCGCAAGGCGAGCGCGGCGTCGTCGGGACTGGACCCCATGCTGAAGGCGTTGAAGGTCGCGCGCAGGCGCTTCGCCCACTCCGAATTGGCCGAAACAAGCCCCATGAGGAGGTCGGCGTGGCCCGAGAGATATTTGGTGCCGGCGTCGACGGCGAGGTCGCAGCCGCGCTCATGCGGCGGGAAGAGAAGAGGGGTCGCCCAGGTGTTGTCCGCGATGACACAGGCCCCGTGGGCGTGGGCGGCCGCGGCGATTGCAGGAATGTCTTGAACTTCCATGCTCTGGGAACCGGGCGACTCGACGAGCACGGCGGTCGTTTCGGGCTTCATCATCGCGGCGATGCCGCCGCCGATCAAGGGATCGTAATAGTCGACTTTGACTCCGAAGCGCGCGAGAAGAGCGTCGCAGAAGGTCCGCGTCGGCTGATAGGCGGAATCCACGATGAGCGCATGCGCGCCCGCATGTGTGGCGGTGAGGAGCGCCAGTCCGATCGCCGCAAGGCCGGAGGGGGTCAACACCGTGTCCGCGGCGCCGGCGATCTCGCTCCAGCCCTGCTCGAGCGCGCGAGTCGTGGGCGTCCCCTTGGTGCCGTAGGTGTACGGTTGCCGTAACGCCTCGAGAGCGGCGACCGTCGGGAACAGCACCGTCGAACCGCGATAAATAGGGGGATTGACGAAGCCAAAATGATCGAACGGCGCGCGGCCGGCTTGCGTCACCAGAGTGGCGGGCTTTAATTTGCGCCTTGCTTTTCGCTTTTCTTCGGACATGCCGCCTCTGACAACTCGTCTTTGCGTGAACGCCGCGCGACCGTAGTATATCCTCCGCCGGATGCCGAGCCCGCCATGATCCGCCGCACAGCTTTCGCCTTCCTTGCGGCCTTCGCCGGAGCGCTTTTCGCTCTTAGCGCCGACGCGCAAACGGATGTCGGTCCCACGCTCGCGCAGATCATGAAGCGCGGCTACCTGACCTGCGGCGTCACCGACACGCCCGGCTTTGCTCAACGCGACGGCGCGGGCGAATGGCGTGGCTTCGACGTCGATTTCTGCCGGGCCGTCGCCGGCGCCGTCCTCGACGACCCCGCCAAGGCGCGATTCGTTGAGCTCTCGCAGAAAGAGCGCGCTGGCGCATTGCAGGCCGGCGCCGTCGATCTGCTCGTCAGCGCCTCGCCATGGACCCAAGCGCGCGACGCCGGTCAAAAGCTGATCTATGCCGGCGTCTTTCTCCATGACGGGCAGGGGTTCTTGGTCCGCCGGCAACGCAACTTAGCTTCCGTCCAGGATCTCGACGGCGCGTCGATCTGCATCGAGCAAGGCACGCCCTATGAACTCGCGGTCGCCGACTTTTTCCGGGCCCGCAAGGCGAAATATGATCCAAAGCTGTTCCCGAGCCTCGAGGACGCGGCCAAGGCCTATGACGAGGAAAAATGTGAAGCGCTGACGGCTGACGTTTCCACGCTGCATCGCGTCCGCATCGGCTTGACCGCGCCTGCGGATCACGCGGTTCTGCCGGACATTCTTTCGAAGTCGCCGCGCGGCCCGCTTGTCCGCCAAGGCGACGATCAGTGGCTGAACATCGTCCGCTGGACGCTGTTCGCGATGATCGACGCAGAGGAGCTGGAGGTGTCGAAGGCGAACGCCGACGCCGCTTTGTCGTCGGAGAATCCGCAGATACGGCGGCTGCTCGGCGTTGACGGCGCCCATGGCGACGATCTCGGCCTCTCACAGGATTGGGCCTACCGCATCGTCAAACATGTCGGCAATTACGCCGACGTTTTTGAGCGCAATCTCGGGCAGGGCGCGCCCTACGGCATGGAGCGCAGGCTGAACGCTTTGTGGAACAAGGGCGGCCTGATGTATGCGCCGCCGGTCAGATAGAGGTCCTTTCCGGCGAGCCGGCGCAAAGCTTCGCCCACCAATCCGCGAGCGCCTGGCGCTCGGGCGCGATGTCTTCCGCCAGCGGCCCGGCGAAGGCGCGCCATTCGTCGCGATAGTGCGGAGAGACCGCCGCGATCACCGGAACGCGCGCGGTCATCGCCGCTCGGAAGGCGTCGCAGAGCCCGCCCCGCGCCGCTTCCTGTTTGGAGAACTTGCTGATCACGATCAGTTGCGCGCCGTCGCGCGCCGCGCGCTCAATCGCCGCGCAGGCGAGGGCCAGCTCGCTCGTATCGAGATTGCAGGCGACCGAACCGGGGCCAAGGTCTTGCGAGATCGGATAAAAGGCGCCCGTGGCGACATCGCGCAGTACGATGCCCGAGCGGCCCGATGAATCCGCGACGCGCGTCTGCGTCACGCCGCCGACCCGCACGCCATCCCGCATCAGCTCTTCGGCGAAGGACTGCATCAGGGACTGGATCCGAACGCTATCTTCAGCGGGCAGGGCCGCAATGCGTGTCCATCCGGTCGCGGCCGTCAGCGCGGATCCGTTCAGGACATGAGATTCTTCGCTGGGGACCGACATCGAATCCTCGCCGGGCGCGCTGAAAGAGCCTATGTTTCAGGTTGCGCGCCAGCCTCTTGTTTATCAGAGAGCAGGGCCGATTTGATAGAGAGCGTCAGATAAAACGACGTGAACCGCAGTGGGCGAACATTCACCTAAACCGCCGGCAGCTCAAGGCTCTGTGCAATCGGGGCCGATAGACGCCTTCCTGGACAAGGCAAAGAACGTCGCGGCGAGCGCGTCGCGCGGACGCCTGATTTTCGCGCTGGACGCCACAATGAGCAGACAGCCGACCTGGGACATGGCCCAGTCAATTCAGGGCGAAATGTTCCGCACGACCGCCGCGCAGGGCGGACTGGATGTTCAACTCGTCTACTTCCGCGGCTTCGGGGAATGCCGCGCCTCGCGCTTCGTCTCGGGAGGCGAGGGGCTCGGCGCGCTGATGTCGCGCATCGCCTGTCGCGGCGGCCGCACGCAGATCGGCAAGGTTCTACGCCACGCTCTCGACGAATCGCACGCAGGACGCGTGGGCGCGCTCGTTTACATCGGCGACGCTATGGAGGAGCGGCTCGACGCCCTCGCGGCGACGGCAGGCGAACTTGGGCTGCTCGGCGTCAAGGCCTTCATGTTCCTTGAGGGGCACGACTCGGCCGCACAGCATGCCTATCGTGAGATCGCGCGCCTGACGGGCGGCGCCTATGCGGCGTTTGACGCCACGGCTCCAGGGCGTTTAGCGGAGCTTCTCGCCGCCGCGGCGGCCTATGCGGCAGGGGGCAGACGCGAGCTGGAGCGGCGCGCCGAAGAAGGCGGGGACGCAGCGCGCCTGCTTCTGTCTCAGATCGGTTGAGGATAAACGGATGCCCATTCTGATCGGACTCATCGCCCTGCTCCTGACGATTGTGGCGCTAAACGCCTATACGAAGACGTCGCCGGCGTTATTGGCAGTGATTTTCAAGCGCGGAGGCGGCTTCCTCGCGCTAGCGCTGGGCGCCTTGCTTTTGGTGCGGGGACGCCTCGACCTCGGCATGGCGCTCTTGGGCTTTGGCGTTTGGCTGATGGGCCTCAGCGGGGGCGCCCTGCGCGGCTTTCGCAAAGCGGGCGCAGGCGCCGGCGGCGTATCGCGGGTTCGATCGGCGATGATCGAAATGGAGCTCGACCACTCCACGGGCGCCATACGGGGCGTGGTTCTGGCCGGTCAGCATGAAGGCGTGCATCTTGATTCGCTGGCGCGGCCAGCTCTCCTCGAACTCTACGGCATTTGCCGCCGGGACGATCCTGACGGCGCCAGGCTTTTAGAGGCTTATCTGGACCGCAGATTTTCCGGCTGGCGTTCGGCAAGCGATACGCACGCAAACTCGGGGGGTTTTCGTCCGGGCGAGGGCGGCGCGCGTCATGCAGGCGCGATTACGGAAGACGAGGCTTATGAAATTCTCGGCCTCAAGCGCGGCGCGCCCGCGGCGGACATTGCGCGCGCCCATCGAGATCTGATGAAGAAGCTTCATCCAGACCTTGGCGGAACGACTGATCTTGCGGCCCGGGTGAATGAGGCCAAGGACGTCCTGATGCGGCGTCACCAGCACTGACGCGCGTTGAGCGCCGTAGTCGTGGTCCCAAGTCGTGGACATGATCAGTTCTTTGTCGTGAAGCAGGCGAAACCGGAGCGCTTGAGCGCCTTGCAGGCCGACTGCGCCGTGTCTTCCTCGAGCCCGGCGAAACGCGCGCGATAGAGCGTTTCAGTTCCCCGCTGCACCTTCTCGGTGAAGGCCTTGGCGGTCGCGGGAAAGCCTTGAAGCTGGCTGCGCGCGCGCACGAGCAGCTGATTGGCCTTTTCCTGATCGTCGGTCGCGCCGATCTGAATCATCCAGCCTGGCCGCCCCGGACGCGCGGCGTCCGCCTTTGCGAGCTGTGATTTCGCGGCGCCGGCGCGAACGGCTGAAGGCGTCGTGGACACGGGCGTAACCTCGATCTTACGCGCGCCGTTCGTGGTGGAGCCGTCGCGCGCGGCCACTGTCGTAGCGCCCGCGCGGGCCTTGGCGCTTGGAGACGCGCCCTTGCGTTCCGCATCCCGGTCGTCGGCCGTTCGCTTCTGACCGCCGGAAACGAAAGCGGGACGAACTGCTGGCCGCTCAGCGCTCTCCTGCGGCGGTATGGCCGCCGCCGGAACCGGAGCGTTCAGCCGGCGGCCAAATGGTTCGGGCTGCCCGGCGGGCTCTTCCTGAGGCTCGGCATAAGCCAAGCGCTCCGCGGCGATCTGTTGGGCGCGCTCGGCGGCGCGTTCGGCGCGCTGCGTGCGCTCCTGCGCCAACTGCTCCTGCGCCTTGGCGGCGCGCGGATCTTCGCTCACCGCCGCCGCAGTTCTTACCGAAGAGCCGCCGTCGATGTTTTCCTCGATCAGCCCCGCCATGATGCGATCCCGCGTGTAGGCGGTCTTACCGCCCATCACCACCGCGACAATGTGATGTCCGCGACGGCGCACCGAGGTCAGTAGATTGAAGCCGGACGCGCGCGTGTAGCCGGTCTTGATGCCGTCCATGCCTTCGACCTGGCCGAGGAGATGATTGTGGTTTCGGTGCAGGGCACCGTTGTAGGCGAAGCTCGGCGTCGAGAAATAGCGATAATAGCGCGGGAAGCGCTCCTGGATGGCGCGTCCGAGCAGCGCGAGATCATAGGCGGTCGTCACCTGATTTGGGTCGGGGAGCCCCGACGCGTTCTCATAATTGGTGTTGCGCATCCCCAGCGCATGGGCCTTGCGCGTCATCATCTGCGCGAAACTATGCTCGTCGCCCGCGACGTTTTCGGCGATCGCGCAGGCGATGTCATTGGCGGATTTGGTGACGACCGCCTTGATCGCATTGTCGACGCTGATCGTCTGGCCAGGACGCAGGCCAAGCTTGGATGGCGCCTGCGCCGCCGCGTGTTGCGAAATCATCAGCGGCGAGTCGAGTCGCAGCCGCCCTTTTTCAAGCTGCTCGAACAGAAGATAGAGCGTCATCACCTTGGTGACGGAGGCGGGGTGGCGCAACTCATGCTCGGCGCGGGAATACAGCGCGCGGCCGCTGTTGGCGTCGACGACGATGGCCGAAAAGCCGCGATGCTCGCCGATGACAGGATCGCTATTGGCGTTGGCGCGCGCCCGAACGGCCGAATTGCGGTCGTCGGAAGCGCTGCGGTGATGGAAAGAATGTCTGCCGCGCGCCTCCGCGGAGACCGACATTGTGACGAGGATTGTGATCGTGGCAAAGCTTACCGCGAGGAAGCGGGTCCGCGGCAGGCGGTCCGACATACTCGATCTCAGCATAAACGCGCCCCTTGACTTCACTGTTGTTCGCGCAACCGCCCAGCCGCGCCAAAAGTGACGATTTGGCAGACTAAGCGCTCGCGGTTACCCGCGGGTTAAGCGCTAGCCCGGCTCCGCGCCTATTTTGCGCCGCAACATTTTCATTGACTTTATTTTGTGCAATGCATATAAATAAGTCGTGAGCGGGCGCATAGCGCCGCATAGGGCGCCTTTGCGCCAAAATCATGAGGACGAACCGATGGCAGCTAATTTCGACAGCGTTCAGAAGCTCGGCAAAGAGCAGTTTGAAGCCGTGTCCGCCGCTGCGGCTGCGGTGACCAAGGGCTGGCAGAGCATCGCCGCCGAGACCACCGATTATTCCAAGAAATCCTTCGAAAAGAGCCGCGTTCTGGCGGAAAAGCTGATTACGGTCAAGAAGATCGACGAAGCGTTTCAGCTTCAGTCCGATTTCGCCAAGAGCGCCTACGAGGATTTCCTTGCCGAAGCGACCAAGCTCGGCGAGCTCTACGCCTCGATCGCCAAGGAAGCGTTCAAGCCGATCGAGTCTGCGGCGAAAGCCTATAGCCCTGCCGAGTAATAGGCGCTAAACACGTTCGTCCAAAACGCGGCTAGGACACATGAGCCCCGGGGAGGCGGTCGCCTCCGCCGGGCTTTGGACCGAGCGCCGTTCGCGCAGCTTCGCGGAACGGCGGTCTTTAGCCTAGGAGTACCACATGAGTCATGGAAAGCCGGCGATCTCCGCCGGCGCCTTGTTTGGCGCGTTTCTTCTGAGCGCCGCATTGTCTCCCGCGACGGCGCAGGATGTGCGCATTGGCTGTTCCCTCGTCCAGCAATATGGCGGCGCGGAAGTGAGCGCCGTCCTTGAGCAGGTCCGCTCAACTGTTGGCGAAAGCGAGGCGAACGCCCTTCACGCCAAATATGTTGGCCTCAGGAACGACTGCAGTTCTAATCTGAGCGCGTCTCGTGTGGTTCGCCTCTCTCCCGCGATGCACAGGCTCCTCAACGAATATGGCGTGAACGTTCACCGCTTCGCCGTTTTGCAGCGTTAGTCTGCGCTCCGCCCCAAACGTGAAAACGTTGGGGCGGACGCCGCTTTTCACGCTATCTGGGGACGGCGGCGCGCGCGGAGTTCCGGGACGCGGCGCGAAATTGTAGAATTCGGCCCGAATCCGTCCGCGTCCTCAAGGCCTCCGACCATGCCTGCCGCCGAAGCCGGCTTCGTGCATCTTCACGTCCACACCGCCTATTCGCTGCGCGAGGGCGCGCTTTCGCTTGGCAAGCTGCTTGATCTCGCGGTGCGCGACCTCCAGCCCGCGCTCGCTGTCACCGACACCAATAATCTCTTCGCGGCCCTGGAATTTTCCGAGAAGGCGGCCAAGGCTGGCCTCCAACCGATCGCGGGCGCACAGCTCCGCGTCGACTTCGGCGACGGCAAGGGCGGCGCAGTCGCGGCGCGAGACGATCGTATCGCCAATATCGTGCTGCTGGCCAAGACCGAGGCCGGCTATCGCAATTTGATGCGGCTCGCCTCGCGCGCCTTTCTCGATGTCGAGCAGGGCGACGAGCCGCGTCTGACGCTCGACGCGCTGGCTGCTGACGCCGGGGAGCTGATCGCGCTGACCGGCGGGCCGGATGGCGCGTTGGACCGCGCCCTGGCGCAGGGCAGGCCGGAGCAGGCGCGTGCGCGCCTCGCAACGCTCGAGCGTCTCTACGGCGATCGGCTCTATATCGAGGTCCAGCGCCACAGTTTGCGTTCTCAACGCGACGTGGAGCCGCAGCTACTGGACCTCGCCTATCGTCGCGGCTTGCCGCTCGTGGCGACGAATGAACCCTATTTCGCTCAGCCCGCCGATTTTGAAGCGCATGACGCGCTGCTCTGTATCGCCGAAGGCGCGGTGACCAGCGTCGACGATCGGAGGCGGGTCTCGCCCGAGCACTACTTCAAGACTCGCGCCCAAATGTACGCGCTTTTCGCCGATCTCCAAGAGGCGACCGCCAACACGCTGGAGATCGCCCGTCGCGTCAGCTTCCGGCCCCAAACGCGCAAGCCGATCATGCCGCGCTTCGTCCAGGAGGCGCGCGATGGGCATGCTCTCGACGAAATCGAGGCGCAGGAGCTGCGCCGTCAAGCGATCGAAGGGCTGGAGCAGCGCCTCGCCGCGCATGGGCCGGCGCCGGGCCGAACGCGGGAAGAATACGCCGCGCGACTCGATTTTGAACTTTCCGTCATCGAGAAGATGCGCTTTCCCGGCTATTTCCTCATCGTCTCCGACTTCATCAAATTCGCCAAATCCCAGGGAATTCCGGTCGGACCGGGACGCGGCTCCGGTGCGGGTTCGCTCGTCGCCTATGCGCTGACCATCACCGATCTGGATCCGGTTCGCTTCGGACTCTTCTTCGAACGCTTCCTCAACCCTGAGCGCAATTCGATGCCGGACTTCGACATCGACTTCTGCCAGACGCGGCGCGGCGAGGTGATCGACTATGTCAGACGCCGCTATGGCGCCGACCGGGTGGCGCAGATCATCACCTTTGGCTCGTTCCTGGCGCGCGGCGTTTTGCGCAGCGTCGGTCGCGTGCTCGAAATGCCGCTCGGACAGGTCGACAAGCTCGCCAAGCTGGTGCCGCAGAATCCGGCCAAGCCCGTCACGCTCGCCGAGGCGCTGGCGAGCGAGCAGAAGTTGCGCGAGGCCGTGGAGGAGGACGAGCGCGTCAGGCGGCTCTTTAAAATCGCCGGCTCGCTCGAAGGGCTTTATTCCAACGCCTCCACCCACGCCGCGGGCGTCGTCATCGGCGACCGCCCGCTGCACGAGGTGACGCCGCTTTACCGCGATCCAAAGTCCGACATGCCGGCGACCCAGTTCAATATGAAGTGGGTCGAGCCGGCGGGATTGATCAAATTCGATTTTCTCGGTCTGAAGACGCTGACGGTGCTCGCAACGGCGAGCAGTTTGGCGCGCCGCCGCGACCCTGGTTTCGACCTCGCCAAGGTTCCGCTCGATGATCCGGCGACTTATGCGCTGCTCGGCCGCGGCGAGACAGTCGGGATATTCCAGCTGGAAAGCGCGGGCATGCGCAAGGCGCTGGTCGAAATGCACGCGGATCGCTTCGAGGACATCATCGCGCTCGTGGCG
This sequence comes from Methylocystis silviterrae, assembly GCF_013350005.1. GTDB lineage: Bacteria > Pseudomonadota > Alphaproteobacteria > Rhizobiales > Beijerinckiaceae > Methylocystis > Methylocystis silviterrae. Next base: position 108,152 of record NZ_JABVWW010000008.1, on the reverse strand, counting down.
CTGTATCGCCCGGGACCGATGGCGAATATCCCCACTTATTGCGCGGTGAAGCTCGGCGATGAGGAGGCGGATTATTACCATCCCAAGATCGAGCCCATACTGAAGGAGACCTTCGGCGTCATCATCTACCAGGAGCAGGTGATGCAGATCGCCCAGGTGCTCTCCGGCTATACGCTGGGCGAAGCCGATATGCTCCGCCGCGCCATGGGCAAAAAAATCAAGTCCGAGATGGACGCCCAGCGCGAGCGCTTCGTGAAGGGGGCGATCGAACGCGAGGTAAAGGCGGACCTCGCCAATTTCATCTTCGACCTCCTGGCGAAATTCGCCGATTATGGCTTCAACAAGAGCCATGCGGCGGCCTATGCGCTGATCGCCTATCAGACGGCCTGGTTCAAGACGCATTATCCGGCGGAGTTCCTCGCCGCCTCAATGACCTTCGACAAGAGCCAGACCGACAAGCTCGCCGAGTTCCGCGACGAGGCGCGGCGCATGGGCATCGCGGTCGAACCGCCGTCGATCAATGAGTCGGGCGTCGACTTCGACGTCGCGCAGGACGCCGAAGGCAGACTCGCGATCCGCTACGCATTTTCGGCGATCAAGGGCGTCGGAGAAGCGCAGGCCGAGTCTCTCGTGCGCTCCCGAGGGGCGCGCCAATTTGCGAGTCTCGCCGACGTCGCGAGACGGCTGAACCCGCGCGAAGTGAACAAGAAGACGCTGGAGAGCCTTACGGCCTGCGGCGCCTTCGACGAAATCGAGCCCAATCGCGCCAGGGCTTTCGCCGCGATCGAACCGATGCTCGCCGCCGCGAACAGGCACGCCGAGGACCGCAAGGCCGGACAAAATGCGCTCTTTGGCGAAGCCGAGCCTGCGGATCTCGCGGTTCCAAAGACGCCGCCCTGGCCAGCGGCCGAGACGCTGCGACGCGAATATGAAGCCGCCGGCTTTTTCCTCTCGGGCCATCCGCTCGACGCTTACGCCGGCCTCTTGCCGAAAATCCGCGTGTCGCGTTGGAGCGAATTCGCCGCCTCGGTCAAGCGCGGCGCGACCGCCGGCCGACTCGCCGCCGTGGTTCTGGACAGGACCGAGAGGCGCACCAAATCCGGGTCCAAGATGGGCATCTTGCAGCTCTCGGACGTCAGCGGACACTATGAGGCGATCCTCTTCCAGGAGGGGCTGACGCAATATCGCGACCTTTTGGAGAAGGGCGCGGCGGTGCTCGTGACCCTCTCCGCGGCTGTCGAGGGCGAGGACGTCCGGGCGCGCATCGTTGCTGTCGAACCTTTGGCCGCGGCGGCGGCGCGCGCGCAGAAGGGACTGCGCGTCGTGGTCGGCGACGAGGGGCCGCTCGACGGGATCAAGACTCGGCTCGCCGGCCGTGGCGACGGCGAGGTGTCGATTCTTCTGAAGCGCGATGCGGGACGGGAGGAAATCGAAATCCGACTGCCCGGAAGCTATCCGATCACTCCGGACGTCGCTGGCGCGCTGCGCGCCATTCCGGGCGTTCTGGAGGTCGAATATCTGTAGGCGCCAGTTCAACTTAAACTATAAGTTTAAGCTATAACTTTATGATTATTAAGTATTTAAATATCTTGGTTGTGAATCAGCTTGGCGATCGCGACGCCGCGCGCCCCGCGCAGGTGAAATCTTTCCAGCAGACGCCGGGAACAAAAGCTCGTCGAGATCGTTAATGGGCCGTTAGCTCTAGCTGCAACCTTTTCCTCACCCCGCCGGGAGGCCCTCATGGACGCGTTGCTCTCCGCCGCAGCCGCGATCGTTGGCGCGCCCAACGCGCAGTTCCTCGCCCTTCTGCTCATCGGCGGGCTTGTCGGCTGGAGCGCGACAAAGCTCTCGCATGTTCTGCACGCCGATGTTCGAGCAGGGGCTTTGCTGCTCTCGGGGGTCACGGGGGCATGGCTGGCGGCCGAACTCGCCGTTCGGGCAGGAGTGGGCCAGCGCTGCGCAGACGCGGTCCTGATCGCCGGCGCGATTGGCGCGGCGCTGTTCTGCGTCGGATGCCGGGCGCTCCCTGACGCCAATAGATCTTCCGAGGACATTGCCGTCCGCCATTGATATGCCTAGCTTGGTGAGAGAGGAGACTCTCCGCTCTTGACCGTGCTTGATCTCTTGAACGACGACCCCCGCAAGAAACGGGGGGAGCCGCCTCTCCGTCATCCTGAAAAGGCGGGCCGGCCCGACGCGCCCATTCTGCGCAAGCCGCCGTGGATTCGCGTCAAAGCGCCGGGTTCGAAGGCCTGGGCGGAAACCAGCGGCCTCTTGAAGGACGCCGGGCTCGCGACCGTGTGCCAGGAGGCGTCCTGTCCCAACATCGGCGAATGCTGGGAGAAAAAACACGCCACCTTCATGATCATGGGCGAGATCTGCACGCGCGCCTGTGCGTTCTGCAATGTCGCCACGGGCCTGCCGACGCCGCTCGACCCGACCGAGCCGGGCAGGGTCGCCAAAGCCACGCGCGCTCTCGGCCTGTCGCATGTCGTGGTGACGTCCGTCGATCGCGACGATCTCGATGACGGCGGCGCCGATCATTTCGCCGAGACCATCGTCGCCATCCGGTCGGCGTGTCCCGAAACAACGATCGAAGTGCTCACGCCGGACTTCCTCAGGAAGCCTGGCGCGCTGGAGCGGGTGGTGGCGGCGGGCCCCGACGTCTTCAATCACAATCTCGAGACCGTGCCGTCGCTCTATGTCACCGTGCGGCCGGGCGCGCGCTATTTTCATTCGCTGCGGCTGCTTCAGCGCGCCAAGGAGCTGAACCCCTCACTTTTCACCAAGTCCGGAATCATGGTCGGGCTCGGCGAAAGCCGTCTCGAAGTGATGCAGGTGATGGACGACATGCGCTCGGCGGACATCGATTTCATCACCATCGGCCAATATCTGCAGCCGACGCGCAAGCACCACGCGATCGAGCGCTTCGTGACGCCGGAGGAATTCGAGTCCTATAAGACGCTCGCCTATGCGAAGGGCTTTCTCTACGTCGCCGCCTCGCCGCTCACCCGCTCGTCGCATCATGCGGGAGAGGATTTCGCCAAGCTGCGCGCGGCGCGCCAGCGACGGCTCGCGCTCGGCGAGGCGAGCCCGATAAGTTGAGCGTCGCCGCCTTTCAGATCACACCCACGCGGGGCCTTCGACGCTGGAAGCGGCCCCTCGTCCTTCGAGACGCGTGCTGCGCACGCTCTCAGGATGAGGGGCCTTTGATTCCGTAGCCGCTCCGAGCTGATCGGAGAACGCTGCCCTCAGAAGCTGAGCGGCTAATTCCATCGTGTCTTGCCCCAGTAAGCAGTCCTCATCCTGAGGAGCCGCCAAAGGTGGCGTCTCGAAGGACGAGGACTGCGCCATTCGGAATTTGCATGACGCTTAGAACGCGACCGAGGCTGACCGAGTGGTGTGAGCGTGCTGGGCCGGGAGCGGCGCGAGGCTGCGCCGCCTGAAATAAGTCTCTTACGCGGCGCCAAGCGCCGTGGAGATTTCCGCCAGGGTGGCGCGTTCGGCGTCGGTGACCTTCACCCCGCCAAAGCCCAGAAAGCCCCCTTCGACGCCCGCTTCCGCCACCAGATTGGCGATATGGTTGAGCCAGTCCTTGAACGCCTTCGACTCATTGGGCGCCTTCGAATCGAGGATGGAGGCGGTGCGGCGCAACTCGACGAGCGCCCGATCCTTGAACTCGTCCACTTTGGCCCCGTCGACCACGCCCTTCACCCCATCGCGGGCCGCAGTGCGTCCGTCGGGCGTGAGAAGGTCCTCGACGACCGCCTTGATCAGCGCGTCGGCGTTGGGATCCGATTTTGCGGTGGCCAAAGCCTTGGCGCTCGCGAAACCCTCCTGCAGCGTTCCGATAAAGCCGCTCGGGTCGCCGGCGCTGACGGCGAAGCCGGCCAGCAGCGGCGATTCAAGCAGTTTTTTCCATTCATCAGCTGTGAAATCAGATTTGTTGGCCATTGTTTCCTCCGTAGAATATCTCAGGAGCCAGCGAGAGCTCGTCGATAGAACTGCGATGCGACGCAATTGTTCCAGCCGCGTGACGGCGCCGACTTTTGCCGCTCTCGTCAATGAACTAGAAGCTTGGCTCATGAAGAGTTTTCGCAACCGTCGCCACGTGCCGCACAGCGCAGGAGAAATGTTTGCGCTGGTGCGCGACGTTGAATCCTATCCGCAATTCGTGCCCCTCTGCGAGGCCGTTCGCATCCGGCGACGATCGGAGGTCTCGCCTGGGGTCGAGGTGTCGCTGATCGAGATGCAGGTTGGCTTCAAAGCGATCTGTGAGCGCTATGTGAGCCGCGTCTGCTGCGACTTCAACAAATTAGACATCAGGGTCGAGTGCGCCGAGGGACCGTTTCGAAAGCTCGACAATCGCTGGACGTTTCGCGACGAGCCGGCGGCGAGCGGCGGCGCGCCCCGGTCGATGATCGAGTTCTTCATCGCCTATGAATTCAAGAGCCCGGCGCTTGGCTTTGTGATGGGCGCGATGTTTGATCGCGCGTTCCACAAATATGCGGACGCCTTCGCCGCACGCGCCGACGCGGTTTACGGCCGCCGCTGAGCCGCGTCGACGGCGTCTATCATCATATCCAGCGCTTGCATGACGGAGGCGGCGCGGATCTCGGCGCGCGACAGCGGTCCATAGCGCCGCTCGACATGGTCGACGCCGCCGTCGCGCCGGGCGCAGGCGAAATGAACGAGCCCCACAGGCTTTTCGAGCGAACCGCCGCCGGGTCCGGCGACGCCCGTCACCGCGACGGCGACATCGGCCAGCGCGTGTTCGATGGCGCCCAGCGCCATGGCGCGCGCGACCTCGGCGCTGACGGCGCCATGGCGCTCGATGAGCGGCCAGGGAACGCCGAGCATGTCGCGCTTCGCCTCATTGGAATAGGTGACGAACCCGCGCTCGAACACGTCGGACGAGCCTGGGATTTCGGTGAGCGCTGCGGCGACGAGCCCGCCGGTGCAGGATTCGGCGCTCGCAAGACGCAGGCCTTTGGCGCGGGCTCTGTCGAGAAGCGCGTTAGCTTTTACGTATGTCGTATGTTCACTCATTACGTATCTCGTAAATTCGTATTACGTATCTCATATGAAATCCTTGGAACGGCTCAAGTGTCATTCCCGACGCGCGCAACGCGCGCGATCGGGAATCCAGAGCAAAACCGGCGTTCTTGGATCAGCCCTGGATTCCCGGTCAGGCCTTCGGCCTCCGGGAATGACACGGCCCAACAGGACGGATCAGCCGGAATCCGTATCATAACTCGTGCGTCGGCTTGCCGCGAAGCGCCTTCACGTCGCCGCGCTGCTTCTTGCCGTCGAGACGCCTCAGCTTCGAGCCGAGCGTCGGCCGGGTTTTCTTTCGCGGCGGGGGCGGCGGAGCCGCCGCGATGCGGATGAGGTCGATGAGGCGCTCGAGCGCATCCGCCCGGTTGCGCTCCTGCGTGCGATGGCGGCGCGCTTCGATGAGGATGACGCCATCCTTCGTCAACCGCCGGCCGGCGAGGCGCGCCAGCCGCGCCTTCACATCATCCACGAGGCTGGGCGAATTTCGGATGTCAAAGCGCAGCCGCACGGCGGTTTCGACCTTCTGCACATTCTGGCCGCCGGGTCCCGACGCGCGCGCAAATTCCTCCACGATTTCCCATTCGTGGAGCGCGATTCTATCGGTCACGCAGATCATGAGAGGCCTCGGCTTTGCGAACCGGCCTTATAGCAGGTCATGCGCACAATGGACGCTGCACAGCGAGCTGCTCTCTGGGCGATCGGGTAAAGGGTTTCCTCATCCTGAGGAGGCCTCGAAGAGGCCGTCTCGAAGGACGAGGAAACCCGTTTTCGCCATTCTCCTCACCCTCGTCCTTCGAGACGCCGCCTTCGATCTCGGGCCTGCCCGAGATCGACATTAAATTCGCAAGTCGGGTAAACCCGACTTGCGGGCGGCTCCTCAGGATGAGGGTGAGGAAAACCATTCGTCACTCAATCGTCCTTGGGCTGCCCTTGGTCGTCATTACGACCACGCGCGAAGCGCAGTGGGAAGCAATCGCGATTGGGAGCAGACGCAGGTTCGATCAGCCTCTCACGGCAACCTTACCGTCGCGATCGCCAGCGCCGCCATGCCTTCGCCTCTGCCGGTAAAGCCGAGTCTCTCCGTCGTCGTCGCCTTGATCGCGACGCGGCCGATCTCGACGCCCATCGTCGCCGCGAGGCTTTCGCGAATCCGCTCCCGGTGCGGGCCGATCTTCGGCGCTTCGCAAATGATGGTGGCGTCGACATTGGCGATTACGCCGCCGCGCGCGCGCACGAGTTCGCAGGCGCGCGCCAGAAAGATCGACGACGCCGCGCCCTTCCACTGCGGATCGGAGGGCGGGAAATGCGCGCCGATATCGCCCTCGGCGATGGCGCCAAGAATGGCGTCGGTGATCGCGTGGGACACAACATCGGCATCCGAATGGCCGGCAAGGCCATGCGTATGCGGAATCGCGACGCCGCCGAGCCAGACGGAATCGCCGGGTCCGAAGGCGTGGACGTCATAGCCCTGACCCATGCGGATGTCGGGCAGATCGGCGAATGCGGGTTGCTTCAACTGCTCCATGGCGCGGGCGAAGTCCTGTTGCGTCGTGAGTTTGAAATTGGCGGCGTCGCCGTCAAAAATATGCACCTTCACGCCGGCGGCCTCGGCGATCATGGCGTCGTCGGTATAGTCGCGCCCGCCCGCGGCCGCTGCGCGATGGGCGGTCATTATGAGATCGAAGCGAAAGGACTGCGGCGTCTGCACGGCGCGGAGCCTCGCGCGATCGGGCGTCGCGACGACGACGCCGGCGTCGTCGATCTGCTTTATCGTATCGGCAAGCGGCACGCCGGGGGCGGCGGCGCCATGGATCGCGGCCGCCTCGATCGCGCGCGCGATGAGCGCAGCGTCCGCGAAAGGACGCGCGGCGTCGTGAATCAGCACGATGTCCGGCGCGCCCTCGGCCGCGAGCGCCTCGAGGCCGTTTCTGACGCTTTCTTGCCGGCTCGCGCCGCCGAAGGCTGGCGGCAGAAGCCGCGCCCGATCGGAAGGGCAAAGCTCCGCTATGCTCGCGGCATAATGGTCGAGGTCGTCTTTATGGATGACGACCTTGAGCGCGGCCTGGGGCATGGCCATATGCAGCCCATGCAGCGTTCGGGCGAGCAGCGTCACGCCGGCGATCGGCCGGTATTGTTTGGGCGGGCCTTCGCCCGCGCGCGCGCCGCGCCCGCCGGCGACGATCAGGATGGCGATGGATGGATTGACGTGAGCGGCGCCCATGGCCGCTCTCTGTCGGTTTTCGCCAACGCCGTCAAATGCCAACGGGCGGGAGAAATGCTATGTTGCAAGTGCGAAGGGAAATGCTTATGATGTGGGCAAGATGGCTACTGCCAAAAAACTAGGCGTTGGCTTTGCCCCTTCGCCTCTGAGCATTGGCGGGATCACGCTGACGGGTCGCGCGCTGCTTGCGCCGATGGCCGGCGTGACCGACCCGACCATGCGCCGCATCGCGTCGCGTCTGGGGGCGTCGGCGACGGTGAGCGAGATGGTGACCGCCGCTGGCGTCGCCCGCGGCGATCGCGAGACGGCGATGCGGCTGGAATGCGCCGGCGTCGGGCCGCGAGTCATTCAGATCGCCGCGCGCGAGCCGGAAGAAATGGCGGCCGCCGCGCGAAGCGCCGAATCCTCTGGAGCTGACTGGATCGACATCAACATGGGTTGTCCTTGCAAGCGTGTCACCGGAGGCCTCGCGGGCGCCGCGCTGATGCGCGATCTCGATCAAGCGGAGCGGCTGATCTCTGCGGCTCGCGAGGCAATATGCGTGCCGCTGAGCGTCAAGATGCGGTTGGGCTGGGATGATTCGACCCAAAACGTCGCGGAGTTGGCGCGCCGCGCGGAAGCCGAAGGCGCCGCGATGATCACTGTGCACGGGCGCACGCGCCAGCAATTTTATGCAGGCCGGGCCGACTGGCGCGCGATCGCGGCGGCGAAAGCGGCCGTGCGAATTCCGGTGATCGCCAATGGCGACTGCGCCGGCGAAGACGACGCCGTCGAGATGCTCGAGTCTTCCGGGGCCGATGGGGTCATGATCGGTCGGGCGGCCATGGGGCAGCCCTGGATCGTCGGCGATATCGCGCATTTTCTGCAGACCGGCGAGCGACGGGCGCCGCCGACGCTGGCGCAGCGCGCTGAAATCGCGCGCGAACACCTCGAAGGTCTGCTGGCGTCGATGGGCGCGTCGGCTGGGTTGAGGCACGCGCGCAAACATCTCGCCGCCTATGTCGATCGCCTCGTGGGTCGCTTGGCGGGACATGCCGCGGCCGACGCGCGTCACGCGCTGGTCACGACACAGTCGCCTGACGAGGCGGCGCGGCTGATTGAGCTGATTTTTCTGAAGGCGCAGCCGGCAGAGCAGGGGATCGCGGCATGAGCGTTTTCGACCGCCCCCGACGCAATAGCGCGCATTGCGGTAGCTATGAGCCGCTCAAGATCATCAATGACGCCGGCCGATCATGCATGCTCGAGGCTCTGCCCAATGCGATCCTGACTGTCGCCCGCGATGGCGTCATTGAGGACGCCAACGCCGCCGCGGAGGCCTTCTTTGAGCTCGGCAAGCCCCTGCTCATCGGGCAGTCGCTCGATCGGCTGCTGCCCTTCGGATCGCCGCTCACCGCGCTCATCGAGCAGGTTCGCGAACGTGGCGCGACAATCAATGAATACAAGGTCGATCTCGGTCGGCCTGGCCAGGAAGCCGACCGACGCGTCGACGTTCATTGCGCGCCGCTGCCCGAGGGCGACGGGCTTGTGCTTGTTATGCTGCAGGAGCGAACAATTGCCGATAAAATAGACAGGCAACTGACGCATCGCGGCGCTGTTCGCTCGGTTTCGGGGCTGGCCTCGATGCTGGCGCACGAAATCAAGAATCCGCTGTCCGGCATTCGCGGCGCCGCACAACTACTCGAATCCGCGCTCGGCGATCAGGACCGCGCGCTGACGCGGCTGATTTGCGACGAGACCGATCGGATTGTGCGTCTTGTCGACCGGATGGAGGTTTTTTCCGACGCGCGTCCGTTGCAGCGCGAGCAGGTGAACATCCATTCGGTGCTGGATCACGTGAAGCGCGTCGCCCAGAGCGGATTCGCCCGCAATGTTCGCTTCGTCGAGAATTACGACCCATCGCTGCCGCCGGTTTACGCCAATCGCGATCAACTGGTGCAGGCCTTCCTCAATCTCGTGAAGAACGCGGCGGAAGCCGTCGGCGAAGCCGTCGATGGGGAGATCGAACTCTCGACCGCTTTCCGGCCCGGCGTCAGCCTGCGCGCGCTTGGCGAGAAAAGCCCGATCGGCCTGCCGCTCGAATTTTGCGTGCGCGACAATGGCCCCGGCGTTCCGGAAGACATCGCCGCGCATCTCTTTGATCCCTTTGTGACGACCAAGTCGACAGGAACTGGCCTCGGACTTGCACTGGTTGCGAAGATCGTCAACGACCACGGCGGCATCGTGGAGTGCGAGTCCCTCCCGAGGCGCACGACCTTCCGGGTGCTGATGCCAATGTACAGGCCAAAACGGGCCGAGCAACGCGAGGAACGGCGTGCATGACATCTCGCAGAGGCGGGAGAACGAAGTAATGACGCGAGGAGAAATTCTGGTCGCCGACGACGATGCTTCTATTCGCACGGTCGTCGCGCAGGCGCTTTCGCGTGCGGGCTATGAAGTGCGCACCACCGGCGCGGCCGCGACCTTGTGGCGTTGGGTGCAGTCGGGCGAGGGCGATCTCGTCGTCACCGACGTCGTCATGCCCGACGAGAACGCTTTCGAGCTTCTGCCGCGCATCAAAAAGCTGCGTCCCGAACTCCCGATCATCGTCATGAGCGCGCAAAACACGTTCATGACGGCTATTCGGGCGTCCGAGCGTGGCGCATACGACTATCTGCCGAAACCTTTCGATCTCAAGGAGCTCGTCGGCATCGTCGGCCGCGCCATGGCCGAGCCCCGCAAACGGCCCGAAGATGACCACCACGATGAGATCGAGGGCATGCCGCTCGTCGGCCGCTCCCCGGCGATGCAGGAAATCTATCGTTCGCTCGCGCGATTGATGCAGACCGACCTGACGGTGATGATCAATGGCGAGTCTGGAACCGGCAAGGAACTCGTCGCCCGCGCCCTGCACGATTACGGAAAGCGCAAGAAGGGCCCCTTCGTCGCCGTCAATATGGCGGCGATTCCGCGCGATCTGATCGAAAGCGAACTCTTCGGCCATGAGAAGGGCGCCTTCACCGGCGCCAACCAGCGATCGGCCGGCCGCTTCGAGCAGGCCGAGGGCGGCACGCTGTTTCTCGACGAGATCGGCGACATGCCGATGGAGGCGCAGACCAGGCTGCTTCGTGTGCTGCAGCAGGGCGAATACACGACCGTTGGCGGGCGCACGCCGATCAAGACCAATGTCCGGATCATCGCCGCCACCAACAAGGATCTGCGGATCCTCATCCAGCAGGGCCTGTTCCGCGAGGATCTTTACTTCCGCCTCAACGTCGTGCCGCTTCGGCTGCCGCCGCTGCGCGAGCGCGCCGAGGACATTCCCGACCTCGTGCATCACTTCTTCAAAGTGGCGGCGAGCGAAGGACTGCCGCAGAAATACATCGATCAGGCTGCGCTCGACCGGATGAAGAAATATCGCTGGCCGGGCAATATCCGCGAACTCGAAAACCTCATCCGCAGGCTCGCCGCGCTGCACCCGCAGGAGGTCATTTCGGACCAGCTCGTCGAGGCCGAACTCGAACATGAGATTCGGCAGGCTGACCCGGGCGGCGACAAAGGCTCAGCCGCAGCCGCGTCGTCGCAAGAATTGTTTGACGGACAAACGCTTTCGAGTTCCGTCGAGCTTCATCTGGCCAAGCTCTTCCGCGACTATGGAGATCAGTTGCCGCCGCCCGGTCTCTATCACCGGATCATTCGCGAGATCGAGATCCCGCTTGTCTCCGCGGCGCTCGCGGCGACGCGCGGCAATCAGATCAAGGCGGCGGAATTGCTCGGACTGAACCGCAACACGCTGCGCAAGAAAGTGAACGATCTCGACATCCGTCTGATGCGTTCGCCGCGATAGCGACTCTTCTGGCCGTTCAATTGCAACCGGCGCGGGCGGAGCCTATACAGGCGCCATGGCCCTGACCGGAGACTCGGCTTCTCCGCTAAAGGCGAAAGGCAGAACGCCGTTTCGCAGCTGGTTCGGCCCGATCATCGTGATCGGCGCCGTCGGCTGTGCTTTGGCTACGTTCCTGGTCGTGGCCGAATTCGGCGCGATATCGCCGACGGACGACCGTTTATTGCCGTTGCTCATCGTCAACGGCGTCTTTGTCGCCGTTCTGCTCGCGATGGTGATCGTCAAGGCCTGGCGCCTCTACCGCGTCTGGCGGCGCGGCGAAGCGGCGGCGCGCCTTCATGTGCGCACGGTCGGCTTTTTCGCGGTCATTGCTTTGATCCCGGCGATTCTGCTTGCCGTAGCGGGATCGCTGACGCTGGAGCGCGTGCTCAATCCCGCCTTCATGTCGAGCGTCAAGGTCTTCGTCCACAACACGGCGGAAGCCGCGGCCGTGTTCCGCGAGAGTCAGTGCCGGGCGCTCCTGCAGGAGGCGCAGCTCACGGCCTCGGACCTCGATCGCGCGAGCATCCTTTTCAATTCCGACCGACCCTATTTTCACCAGATATTTCAGTCGCGGGCGTATTTCCTGGGCTTCTCTGTCGCGGCCCTGGTGAAATCCAACGGCGAAATTCTCGACCGCGTCGACGTGGCGCAGAACGCCGCCGCCATCATCATCGCCCCGCCGCAATCCGAGTTCGACGACGCACGGCGCGGGGAGCCGCTGTGCCTCGTTATCGATGACGGCAAGAGCTTCGTCGCTTTGCGCGCGCTCAACGCCTTTCAGGATACTTTCCTTTACGTCACCCGGCCCATCGACCCGATCGCGGTGGAGTTTCCCAAACAGGCTCAAAGCCTGATCAGCAGCTACGACGCCTTCGATTCCTATCGCGCCGCCGTGCAGCGGGCCTTCGTGCTGATGTACGCCTTCCTGACGACGATCATGCTGCTGTCGTCCATCTGGTTCGGACTGGATTTCGCCGACCGGCTGGTGACGCCGATCCGCGACCTGATCGCCGCAACCGACGAGGTGTCGGCGGGCAATCTTGACGTTCGCGTCAACGTCGACAAGCAGCATGGCGATTTGGCGCGCCTCGGCGACGTCTTCAACAATATGACGACCGAGCTCAATCTTCAGCAAAACCGGCTGATCGAGGCCAATCGGATCAATGACGAACGTCGCGAATTCACCGAGGCCGTGCTCTCCGGCGTGCCGGTCGCGGTTATGGGCGTGGACTCGGAAAGCGTCGTCACCATTCTCAACCGCTCAGCCGAGGAACTGTCGCTGGCGGACCCGACGGGGCAGGCGACCGTCGGCGCCTCGGTGGCGTCGGTCTTGCCGGAGATCGTCCCCATCCTGAAGGACGCGGCGGAAGTTTTTCCGCGCGCCGTTCAAAGCCAGATCATCATCAAGCGCGGCGTCGCCGAGCGCACCTTGAATGTGCGAGTCACCTCGGCGCGCGCCGATGCGGGACAACACAACTACGTGGTGACGCTCGACGACATCACGGACCTCGTGATGGCGCAGCGCACCTCCGCCTGGGCGGACGTCGCACGGCGCATCGCTCACGAGATTAAGAATCCTTTGACGCCGATCCAGCTTTCGGCCGAGCGGCTGCGCCGCAAATACGGCAAGGTCATCCAGGAAGATCGAGACATTTTCGACCAATGCACAGATACGATCGTACGCCAGGTCGACGACATCAAGCGTATGGTCGATGAGTTTTCGTCCTTTGCGCGTATGCCGAAGGCGCGCCCGGCGCGCGACGATCTCAACGAATGCATTCGGCAGGTCGCGTTCCTCATGCGCGTCGGCAACGCCGATCTCGACATCGTCGAAGACTTGCCCGAAACGCCCGTCATCGCGCAGTTCGATCGCCGCTTGCTGTCGCAGGCGCTCACCAATATCGTGAAGAACGCCGTCGAAGGCATCGCCGCACGCGAAGAAAAAGACGCTCTGGAAAAGGGACGAGTCGAAATCAAGTTGGATGTGCGCGATCGCATGGCGGAAATCGACGTGATCGATAATGGTAAGGGCTTCCCGGCGATGAACCGGCAGCGCTTGCTTGAGCCTTACATGACGACGCGATCGGACGGCACCGGACTGGGCCTGCCGATCGTCGCCAAGATCGTCGAGGATCACGGAGGCCGGCTGGAGCTGCTGGACGCGCCGTCGGGTCGGGGGGCCTGCGTCAGGCTCATCGTGCCCCTGGCCGCGGAGACATCCTCGAAAGAGGAGCCACGCGCGGCGGGCGCACAGGATGAAAAAGCGCCAGCGTATGCACGTGAGCCGGGACAGAGCGGGGTATAATGGCAAGCGATATTTTGATTGTCGACGATGAAGAGGACATCAGAGAGCTTGTCGCCGGAATTCTGAGCGACGAAGGGCACGGGGTCCGCACCGCCAAAGACTCCGACGAAGCGCTTGCGGCGATCGCAAGCCGCCGTCCGCATCTCGTTTTTCTCGACATCTGGCTGCAAGGGTCTAGGCTCGACGGCCTCCAGGTGCTCGAACTCGCGCAGAAGCAGCACAAGGGCTTGCCCGTCGTCATGATCTCGGGCCACGGCAATATTGAAACCGCGGTCAGCGCGATCAAGATCGGCGCATACGACTTTATTGAAAAGCCGTTTAAGGCGGATCGGCTGGTGCTCGTCGCCGAACGGGCGCTCGAAGCCTATCAGCTGCGGCGCGAACTTTCGGCGCTGCGCCAGCGGGCAGGAGCCTTCGACCGCATCGTCGGCGATTCGCCGGCGGCGCATCAGCTGCAGCAGCTCATTGGCCGCGTCGCCCCTGTGAATTCGCGCGTGCTGATCACCGGTGCCCCTGGGACAGGCAAGGAACTCGCCGCCCGCTGCATCCACGAGGCGTCGAGTCGCGCCGGGGGGCCGTTCGTCGTCATCAATTCGGCCACGATCACGCCGGAGAACATGGAAATCGAGCTGTTCGGCCGCGAAGGCGCCGACGGCGAACACAAGATCGGCGCGCTTGAGGAGGCGCATGGCGGAACGCTGTTCCTCGACGAAATCGCCGACATGCCGAAGGATTCGCAGGCGAAAATCCTGCGCGTGCTGGTCGATCAGACGTTTCAGCGGGTTGGCGGATCGAACAAGGTCGAGGTCGACGTGCGCATCATCTCGTCCTCGGCGCGCGATCTCGCGTCGGCGATCGAAGAGGGCACGCTGCGCGAGGATCTGTTTCATCGCCTCGCGGTGGTGCCAATCCGGATTCCCTCGCTGGCGGAACGGCGCGAGGATATCCCGGCGCTCATCAACTATTTCATGGAGAATATGTCGCTCGCGTCCGGCATGCCGCGCCGACGGATTTCGGAGGACGCTCTCGCGGTCCTGCAGTTGCACGACTGGCCCGGCAACATCCGCCAGTTGAGAAATAATGTCGAGCGCTTGATGATCCTCACGTCTGGCGATTCCAGCGGGACGATCACGGCCGAAATGCTTCCGGCCGATGTCGGCGAACTCGTTCCGGCGACTCCCGCGGGCGTGCGTGGCGAAAAACTGATGAGCCTACCGCTCAGAGAGGCGCGGGAAGTTTTCGAACGCGAATACCTTGTCGCCCAGCTCAATCGCTTTTCCGGGAATATTTCCCGAACAGCGGAGTTCATCGGCATGGAGCGCTCGGCCTTACACCGAAAACTTAAGTCGCTGTCGGTAGAGTCATAGAAACATTAACTTAGATGAGCTAGTTAAAGCGTTGCATTATGTTGGCGGCAAATGCAGGCGCGGAGTCAAAGCCGGACGCCTCCCATAAACTGGCGGCGGAAAGCGCTCGACTTGCGCCTTGCGCTTCGCCATTTGAAAGGTTCTAATGACCACGGCGGCGAAAAAAGAAGAACGATCCCCTGGGGGCGGCGTCATTCCGCTCGGCTCAAAAAACAGAACAGGACAGCCGATGTCGTCAGAGCGTTCGCAGAATCTGCAAGATACATTTTTGAATTTCGTCAGGAAGAATAAAGTCCCGCTCACGATCTTCCTCGTCAATGGCGTCAAGCTCCAGGGAATCGTCACCTGGTTCGATAATTTTTGCCTCTTGCTGCGGCGAGATGGGCATTCTCAGCTCGTCTACAAGCACGCCATCTCGACGATCATGCCCGGACACCCCATACAAATGTTTGAGCCGGGCGAGGACGAGGGCCAGGCCGACAAGCAACGGTAGGCGATTGAAGGCTGACAGCGGAGCAGATAACGGGACGACGCCGAATGGCGCCGGAGCCCGCGCATTGGTCATTGGGCCCTATGTGACTCAAGGCGGCGCGGAGCGTGCGCGCGACACGGCTGCGCGTCTCATGGAGGCGGTGGGGCTCGCCGAGGCGATCGACCTCGATGTCGTCGGTCAACTGCCCATATCGCTGAACGAGGTTCGACCGGCGACGTACCTAGGGAAGGGCAAGGTCGAGGAGATTGGCGAACTCGTCAAGTCGAAGGACGCCGCGCTCGTGAGCATGGACTGCCAGCTCTCGCCCGTGCAGCAGCGCAATCTCGAAAGGGCGTGGGACGCCAAGGTCATCGACAGGACCGGGCTCATTCTAGAAATCTTCGGGGAGCGCGCCCGAACCAAGGAAGGCGCGCTGCAGGTGGAGCTCGCGCATCTGGCCTATCAGAAGTCGCGGCTCGTCCGCTCCTGGACCCACCTTGAACGCCAGCGCGGCGGTTTCGGCTTTCTTGGCGGCCCGGGTGAAACGCAGATCGAGACGGACCGGCGCCTGATCGAGGAGCGGATGCGGCGCATCGAGCACGATCTTGACAAGGTGAAGCGCACGCGCGCGCTGCATCGTAAGACGCGGCGCGACGTTCCCTATCCGGTGGTCGCGCTCGTCGGCTACACAAACGCCGGAAAGTCCACGCTTTTCAACCGTCTGACCAAGGCCGAGGTGCTGGCGCAGGACATGCTGTTCGCGACCCTCGATCCAACGCTGCGCCAGATCAAACTGCCGCATGGCGCGCGCATCCTGCTCTCCGACACGGTGGGATTCATCTCCGACCTGCCCACCATGCTTGTCTCGGCCTTCCGTGCGACGCTCGAAGAAGTGACGCTCGCCGACGTGGTTCTCCATATTCGCGACGTCGCCCACGAAGATTGGGAAGCGCAGGCGAAGGACGTCGAGTCGATCCTGAGCGAGCTCGGTCTGAAAGGCGAAGCCGAAGGGCGGATTTTGGAAGTTTGGAACAAGATCGACGCGCTCGATCCGGAACGGCTTTCGGCGCTTCAGCTTGCGGTGAGCGGGATCGAGCCTCAACGCCGGCCGACGCTCGTATCCGCCTTGACCGGGCAGGGGCTCGATGAGTTGCTGGCAAGGATCGAGTCCACGCTGGCGGCGGGCCGCGTTCGTTTTGAAATGAACCTCGACGTCGCCGACGGCGAGGGGCTCGCCTGGCTTCACGCCCATACCGAAGTGCTCCAACGCGAAGCGCTGCCGGAGGGCGGCGTGCATCTCGTCGTGCGTATCGATCCTGAACGTTCCGAGGGCCTCGCGAGGCGCTTTCCGCAGGCCGAAATGATCCGCGAAGCCGGCGCGGGGCGCTAGATCACGCTGCATTTGGGCGGAATCGCCCACATGCAGATAAATTGATCGATTCCAAAGTATAGAGCGCGCTCTATGCGAAAAACCGGTTCCCACTTTTTCGCAGCGCGCTCTAACGGACGGCGCGTAATTTTCAGACGTTAGAGAGTCACCCGCGCGGCTTGCGCTCCGCGCCTTTCGCCTCGACCCACAGCGCTTCCATCTCGTCGAGAGACGCTGCTTCAGGCGAACGGCCCATCTCCGCGAGGCGGCGCTCGATGTGGTGAAACCGCCGCTCGAATTTCGTGTTGGCGCCGCGAAGCGCCTGGTCGGGATCGACCTTGGCGTGGCGCGCAAGATTGACGACGACGAACAAGAGATCGCCGATCTCCTCTTCAAGCGCCGGCGAAGCGTCGACCCCGGGACGCGCGAGTTCCGCGGCGACCTCCTCGGTTTCCTCGCGAATCTTGCCGAGAACGTGCTGTGCGTCGTCCCAATCGAAGCCGACACCGGACGCCTTCTGTTGCAGCTTGAGGGCGCGCGTCAGCGCGGGCAGGGCGAGCGGCACGCCGTCAAGCAAACTGGCCGGCGGCGCGCCCTGCTTCGCCGCTTTTTCGCGCGCTTTGATTGCGCTCCATTGTATGGTCACGCCGCCCGCGTCGAGAGGCTGGGCGTCGCCGAAAACGTGCGGATGCCGGCGAATGAGCTTGTCGCAGATCGCGTCGACGACGTCCTTGAAGGCGAAAGCCTCCTGCTCCTGCGCCATTCGGGCATGGAACACGACCTGTAAGAGGAGATCGCCTAACTCGTCTTTGAGATCGGAGAGATCGCCGCGCTCAATAGCGTCGGCGACTTCATACGCTTCTTCGATCGTATAGGGCGCGATCGAGCGGAAATCCTGCTCGAGATCCCAGGGACAACCGCTGCCGGGCGTGCGCAGCGCCGCCATGATTTCGATCAGTCTGGCGACATCGCCGTGCGGTCGTCCGGACATGAGGTCTCCCCAAAAGAAAAGCGCCGCGGCCCTCAAGGAGGATCGCGGCGCGCGGATCTACGGAGCGAGGCTCAATCCAGGATGATCGACAGCGCTTCTCTGCCTTTCGCCGTATCGACGACCTGCATCGTGACTGGCTGCCCCTCGGCGAGCCGGTTCACGCCGGATGGACTCAGAATCGAAATATGGACGAACACGTCTTTGCCGCCGTCGTTCGACTGCACGAAGCCGAAGCCCTTTGTCTCGTCGAACCATTTGACCTTGCCGGAGACCGGAACGGCGGTCGACGGATCGGGCGCCTGGCGACGGGGCCGGGGGCTGTCAAAACCGCCTCCCGCGCGCGGCGGCGGCGGCGGCGCCCGCTCAGCGGCTCCAGCCAAGTCGACTTCGAGAATGCGCGCCACTTGCTGGCCCTTCACCGAGCTCGTGACTTGCACCTGTAACTTCGCGCCGGGCGGCAGCGTGTCGTAACCGGCCGCCTGAACGGCGCCGATATGGAGGAAGGCGTCGCCGGTGCCATTGGCAAGCTCAACGAAGCCGAAGCCCTTGTCAGTTTTAAACCACTTCACAATGGCGTCGACTGCTGGCTCGTTCGACATCGGAGGCGGCGCATCCGGAAATCCGCCGCCAAAGGGTGATCGCGGCGCCCGGCTGGTTCGCTGCGAATCATAGCTATACGGAGCGTCGTCATCAAATCCGCGCTTGCGGGGGCCCCGAAAATCTCTACCTTTGCTCATGTCTACCTGCTCGTCTCCGCCAAAAACGGCAAGACCGCTATGCCAACCTTGTGCGCCCAACCGCTCCAGTTGGCGCGTCTCAAAAAACGCGCCTGCCCGGAAACGACGATGATGTGCCTCTTGAATGCCATATAGTCCCGCGCAGCGAGCCTTTTACCAGAGTTTCGCCCCCGAAAGCCAGAGAATTCCGTGGGGCGATCCAAAAATCCAAACAGTCGCCATAGTTTGACAGCTGACGTCCAAATGCTGCGCCGGCGGGAATGTTTGCGTTTGCAGGAGTTTAGATGAGCCGCGCGGGTGGACTTAACGCGCGATGCGCTGCGCCCGCGCCACATTGTCACCGTAAGGCGTCATCCGAGGAGCCGGGGCGGCGCTCCGTCCGACAAGACATCGGCGCGAAATCTCAGTTTGGCGAAAGGCAAGAGCGGACGGCGCTGGCCGGATCCCGCATCCAAGATTCGCATAATCCATATTATGGAACTAAATGATGTTGTTTGGAGATACGCGCGGCGTCAGACTTCGAGCGCCATTCCGTCAAATGCCGGCGTGACATTTTCCGGCAGCGTCGCGGCGAGCGCTTCGTAATCCAAATCAACGTGCAGATCCGTCAGAACGGCGCGCTTTGGCTTGAAATGCGCGATGAAGTCCAGCGCCTGACTGACGGACAGATGCGTGCCGTGCCGCTGATGGCGCAGCGCGTCGATGATCCAAAGATCCAGCCCTTCGAGATATTGCGCGCTCTCAGGCGGAATGGCGTGAAGATCCGGCGTATAGGCCACGTTGTCGAAGCGAAAGCCGAGTGCGTCCATGTCGCCATGGTCCAACCGAAACGGCGTGGCGACGATCGCGCCGCCGGGTCCGTCGACCGTCTCGGCGCGCCCCAGATGCAGCCGATGTTCGGTCATCAGCGGCGGATAAAAGCTGCCCGGCGGCGTCTTGAAGATGTAGTCGAACTTCGTGGCGAATGACCGCGAAGTCGGCTCGTCCATATAGGCCGGGATTCGCCGTCCGCTCAGAATGACCAAGCCGCGCACATCGTCGACGCCGTGCGTGTGGTCGGCGTGGGGATGGGTATAGAAGACCGCGTCGAGCCGCTTGACGTCGGCGTCGATGAGCTGCTCGCGCAGATCAGGCCCTGTGTCCACAAGCACTTGCGTCGCTGCGTCGGCGGGGCCGCGCGCAACGAGAATCGAGCAGCGCCGGCGCCGATTTTTCGGATTGTCCGGATCGCACTTTCCCCAGCCCTGCCCGACGCGCGGCACGCCGCCGGACGAGCCGCACCCAAGAATCCTGATTCTCAGGCTCACGCGGCGGCGTCCAGAGGCGGCATTTTGGAAAACAGCCGCAGCGCGTTTTCAGTTGTGGCGATTGCAAGTTCGGCGGCGCTGATTCCCTTGACGTCGGCGAGCACGCGCGCAGTGTCGACGACGAAGGCCGGCTCGTTGCGCTTGCCGCGATGGGGCGCCGGCGCAAGGAAGGGCGCGTCGGTTTCGACCAGCATGCGCTCCAGCGGCACGTCGCGGGCGATTTCGCGCAGATATTCGGCGTTCTTGAAGGTCACAACCCCGGAAAAAGAAATATAGAGGCCGAGCTGCAGCGCCGTTTCGGCGAGCGCGCGGCCGCTGGTGAAGCAATGGAGCAGGGCGGGGAAAGCCCCCTTCCCCATTTCGTCTTTCAGAATGGCGGCGCAGTCTTCATCGGCGTCGCGGGTATGAATGACGAGCGGCAGGCCAGTTTCCCTCGCGGCTTGGACGTGAATGCGGAAGATGCGCTGCGCCACCTCGCGGGGCGCATGATCGTAGTGATAATCGAGGCCGGCTTCGCCCAATCCGACGCATTTTGGATGCCGCGATAGACTCACCAGCGCCTCGACGGTCGGCTCGGCCTCTTCGTGCGAATGGTGCGGATGCGTCCCCACCGTGCAAAAGACCTCCGGATAAGTTTCAGCAACGGCCTTCACGCGATCGAATCGCGACAGATGCGTCGAGATCGTGATCATTCTGGCGACGCCGCGCGCCTTTGCGCGGGCGATCGTCTCCGCGAGTTCTGGCGCGAAATCGGGAAAGTCGAGGTGACAATGGGTATCGATGAGCATCAGACTCTGTCAGGAAAGAGCAACATGGCATGGCCTGGGGGCGCTCGTCCTCGGCAACTCCTAGGGGGCTTGATGACGCGCTTGGGCCAATGCGGCAATATGGCTCGGGCGGCGGAAAACACAAATATTTAGCCTGGGGCTCCTTCGCGGCTAAGACACGCGGCGCTATATTTTCTTTGCGATGCAATTCGCCTTTCTCATCGCCGACATCATTCGCGACCGTCAGGGATCAAGCTCGGGCGGGACGTTGCAAGCGCGAGGAGCAAAAACTTGACGCAATCTTCCGCGCCGGACGGCGACGGCCGCCCGCTGGCGACGATCAAGGACGTGACGGACGTCCTCGGCGACATCGACGACGCGACGCTGTCGGCGATCATGGACCTGCGGCCGACGATCGCTGACGTCGAGGAGGCGGCGGTGTGGATGTCCGGCGATCAGGACGTCTTCGGCGCGGGCGCGCCGCTCAAGGACGTGGCCGGAGAAATCGTCTCACTTGTCGCCGGCGACGACGAAGAGAATTTTCCGCCGACCATATGAGCGTCGCCGCGCCGCCGCCGAGCAACGTGGCGCCAGCCGTGCGGCTCTTCCTGTGCGGCGACGTGATGATCGGCCGAGGCGTCGATCAGATCCTGCCGTCGCCCTGCCCGCCCAAGCTCTATGAGGAATATGTTTCCTCGGCCGAAAACTATGTTCGCTTGGCCGAAGCGGCGTCAGGGCCAATTCCGCGGCCCGTCGATTATTCCTATGTCTGGGGCGTCGCGCTCGCCGAGCTTCGCGCGCAAGCGCCCGACGCGCGCATCGTCAATCTCGAAACGAGCGTGACGCGCAGCGAGACGGCCGAACCCAAGGCGATTAATTACCGTGTCAGTCCGCAGAACGCGGAATGTCTGCGCGTCGCCGGCTTCGACTGCTGCGCGCTCGCGAACAACCATGTTCTCGATTGGGGACCCTCCGGCCTCCTCGAGACGCTAGATATGCTTGAGCGTCTGGGCATCGCCGTCACGGGCGCTGGACGCGCCCTCGGCGAAGCGCAGCGGCCTGCGATTATTGAGATCCCGAGCAAGGGACGACGGGTCGTCGTGCTGTCCTTCGCCCTGCCCGACAGCGGAACGCCCTTGGAGTGGGCGGCGACGTCGTCGTCGCCCGGCGTCAATCTTCTGCGCGACCTATCTCCCGCTTGCGTTGACTTCGCCTGCAATCTGGCGCGGAACGCGGCGCAGAGCGGAGATATTCTGGTGATTTCGATCCACTGGGGCTCGAACTGGGGCTATGGCGTTTCGACGGCCCAAAGACAATTCGCCCATCGGCTGATCGAAGACGCCGGCGCGTCCGTCATCCACGGACATTCGTCACATCACGCGAAGGGATTCGAGGTCCATCGCAACCGCTTGGTTCTTTACGGCTGCGGCGATTTCCTGAACGACTATGAGGGCATCAGCGGCTACGAAAGCTTTCGCGGCGATTTATCCCTGATGTATTTCGCAGATATCGATACAAACGGCGATCTCGCGCAACTTCGATTGGTTCCGCTGCATATGCGGCGCTTGCGCCTTGAACGGGCGTCGACCGCCGACGCCGAATGGCTTGCGCAAACGCTCGATCGCGAAAGCGCGGCATTCGGCGTTCGCGTCCGGCGCCAACCAGATGGCGCGCTGTCAGCCTCCTGGTCGGGCGGCGAATAAGCGCCGCGACGCTCGTGACGGGGAGGCCACGACTCCCCATCTGAAATTCGTCGGCACAAAGGCGGAGCTTGATCGATGGCCATCATTCTCAATCACACCATCGTGCCGGCGCGGGACAATGAGGCCGCGGCGCGCTGGTTCGCACGGATTTTCGGTCTGCGCTACGACGGCGCCAAGGGCCATTTCGCGCCGGTGAAGGTCAATAGCGAGTTCACCCTGCTGTTCGACAAAGACGAGGGCTTCGAGTCCAGCCATTACGCCTTCCACGTCAGCGACAAAGAATTTGACGAAATCTTCGGGCGCGTGAAGGACGAAGGCGTCGCCTATGGCAGCGCGCCGGGTCGATTCACCGACGGCCAGCTCAACGACTGGAACGGCGGCCGCGGCGTCTATTTCAAAAGCCCCGACGGCCATGTGCTCGAGCTGATGACCATGCCCCAGTAGCGCGCGCCGCCCTACGCCGCCCTGGCTTCATAGAAAATCGCCTGCATCGGCAGGCGCATGGGGTTCTCGCCGAGTTCTTGCGCGAGCCGCTCGGCCAGCGCCTCGACAAGCGATTCCGGGCGCGCGCCGCCGCGCTCGCGGAGCTGTTCGAAGAGCGGACTACCGAAGACGAATCCTCTCGCAAAATCCATCGGGTCCCGCACATCCTTGACGCGCGGTCTCACGGAAATGGCGATGTCCGTGAAGCCGGCGTCGATCAGCGATTCTTTGATGGGATCGATCTCGGCGCAGGAAAAAGCAAGAAACTGCGGCGGATCGCCGGGAAAAAATCGTTCGATCACCTCGAGCCCCAGGCGAGGGAAAGGATTGTAGCGTGGCGCATCCCAGACGCTAAAGAGATATCGGCCGCCCGGCCGCAGAGTCCGTCGCGCCTCACGATGCGCGCGGAGCTTATCGGGAAAGAAGATCAGCCCGAACTGGCAGACGATCGCGTCGAAGGCGCCGTCGCCAAAAGGCAGGGCCGTCGCGTCGGCCGAACGGAATATCACTTGCTCGGTAGCGCCGAACTTCGTCTTCGCCACTTCGAGCATCGGCTCATTGAGGTCGGTTGCCGTTAGCTTCGCTTGTGGATCGAGAGAGTCGCGCAGCTTGCGCGTGACGATTCCCGTGCCTGCCGCCATTTCGAGCACGTCCATTGGAGCGCTCGCGGCCGTCCGATCGGCGATATCGGCGGCGTAATCCTCAAAGATCACCGGGCCGAGGCCACGGTCGTAAAAAATGGGAATGTCGCCGACGAAGCGCGCTGTTTCGCGGGTCACGGCGACATTCCTTCAACGAGCAGAGACAGGCCCCTGCCGCGCGATCCGCCCCCGTTCGTATGCTGAAACAGGGGCGGGGTCACGGGGCAACTGGCGCTTTACTGCGCAGGCTGGTCAGCCGGCTCCTCGACCGGAGCTGCGGGCTTCGGCTTGGGTTTAGCCTTGGGCTTCGGCTTGGGCTTCGGCTTAACCGGCTGCTCGACCACTGCCTCTGGGGCCGGAGCCGCCTCCGGCATCGCCATGGGCGCGGGTTCAGGCGGCGGCGGCGCTTCGGTCAACGGCGCGGGAGCGGGCGCCGGCGCCGGCGCGCTCTCCATTGGCGTCGCTTCTACGGCCGCCGGCTGCTCAGCCGGAGGCGTCTCCGGCGCTGGCGCAGCCTCTGCATCGGGTGCAGCCGTGGCGTCGGGTGCAACCGTGGCGTCCGACTCGGCTGCAGGCGCCGGGGCTTCGCCCGGCGCAGCTTCCTCGGCGGGCGCGGGTTTAAACCGGCCCTCGATCGCGGCTTTCAGATTAGCGACGCCTTCGGTCGGCGCAGCGTAGATGCCGAGGCCAAAACCGATCGCGCCGAAGATAACCGCCGTCAGAATTGTTGAAATGCCACGCGCCATTCCATGAGTTCCTCTGTAAGAAAAGAGCCGTCCGAGATACGACACAACGAAGGCGGATGTTGTTGCGCGAACGCTCGATCGAGCGGCGCGAGTTCCCTTTACAAGGAGCCCGGACGTTCATACTTGCACGCCCGCGCTTTGGCCGACAAGCCCGCAAAGACGTAGGTCATCTGCACGCCGCCGCCATTTGAAACGGCTGATTATGGTCAGCGCATGGCGACCACAAGCGGCGGCCCGCGTCAAGGTCGATCGTCGAAGCCGGCGATCGGTTCTCCCGTCCCGCTTGAGCGGGACTAAGTCGCCTCCTCCTCCAGAAACCTCGGAAACACCGGCGTCGGCGGCGGCAGCGGCGCGCCCTCCTGCAGGGCGTTCGCCGCGTCAGCGTGCGCGAAGTCCCGCTCGTCCGGACCGACGTCGAGGAGATCGAGAAGCTTGCCGGCGGACTCGGGCATAAACGGCTGCAGGGGAATCGCAAGCCGGCGCAGCGTTTCGGCGGTGACGTAAAGAATCGTCTCCATCCGCGCAGGGTCGCTCTTCTTCTTCGCCCAGGGCTCTTCACCGGCGAAATAGCGATTGGCCTCGGCGACGATGCGGAAAATTTCCGCCAGCGCGTGGTGCGGCGCGTAATCCTCCATGGCGGCGCGGGCTTTCGCCAGGACGTCGGCCGCTTGCGCGAGAATGTCTCTGTCGGCGTCCGTAAGGGCATGTTTACGTGGTACGGCGCCCATACAATTCTTGGCGATCATCGACAGCGAGCGCTGCGCGAGATTGCCGAGGTCATTGGCGAGATCGGCGTTGATGCGGTTGACGATCGCCTCGTGCGAATAGTTGCCGTCCTGGCCAAAAGGAATCTCGCGCAGGAAGAAATAACGCAGCTGGTCGACGCCATAGCGCTCGGCCAAATCGATGGGATCGACAACATTGCCGACCGACTTCGACATCTTCTCGCCTTTGGAAAACAGGAAGCCGTGCACGACGACCTGCTTGGGTAAAGGCGCGCCTGCGGACATCAGGAACGCCGGCCAGTAGATGGCGTGAAAGCGGGTGATGTCCTTGCCGATGACATGCGCGTCGGCGGGCCAGAAATGCGCCTTTTTTCCGTCTTCCGTAAGATATCCCGTAGCTGTTATGTAATTCGTAAGCGCATCGACCCAGACATACATCACATGCTTCGCGGCGGTCTGCGCGCTCGGCGGAATCTCGATGCCCCAGTCGAATGTCGTGCGCGACACCGAGAGGTCCGTAAGCCCGCGCTTCACGAAGGCGACGATCTCGTTCTTATAGTGTTCGGGCGTGATGAAATGCGGATGCGCCGCGTAATGCGCGAGCAATTTTTCGGCATAGGCCGACAATTTGAAGAACCAGCTCTCCTCCTCCACCCACTCGACCGGCGTGCCCGTGGGCGCAAATTTCTTGCCGTCCCGCTCGGTGAGTTCGTCCTCGTCGTAATAGGCCTCGTCGCGCACCGAATACCAGCCCGCGTATTTGGAGAGATAGAGGTCGCCGTTCGCCTCCATCCGCCGCCACATTTCGATCACGGTCTCTTTGTGGCGCGCCTGCGTCGTGCGCACGATGTCGTCGGCGCGGGCATTGAGCGCCTCGCCCATCCGAGCGAATTGCGCGGCCGTGCGGTCGGCGAGCGCCCCCGGCGTCAGCCCTTCCTTCTCGGCCGTGCGCTGCATCTTCTGCCCGTGCTCGTCCATGCCGGTGACAAACAGCACATCATAGCCGTCAAGCCTCTTCCATCGGGCGAAGGCGTCGGTGGCGATACGCTCATAGGCGTGGCCGATATGCGGCGCGCCATTCGCATAGGGAATGGCCGTCGAGATCATGTAAGGGGGACGTTCAGGCATGGCTCGGGTCTAGCGCGGTTTGGGGGCGCGGGGAAGCGCCCCAAAGTTATTCGAGAAATGGGGCGAGTGCGGATCGCCATTTTTCCTGCTTTTGGGCGAATGTCAGCGTTGCATGCGCGGGACTTGTCGAGGGTAGTCGGCGTGAAGCAATCGCCGCAGCGCGAACTGACAGCTTGGGCAGAACCAGCCGTTGATACAGGCTGGCCGCTTTAGCGCCATTGAAGCAAATCAGCGTGATATCCGGATGCATCTCGAAAAAGCGCTCAAAATCATTGGCTCGCACAGTCGAGAGTTCGATCCGCTGGTCGAGGCTGCCAGGCCGATGAGCGCTTGCGCAGACGTCCCAGAGGGCGACGCCGCGCACATTCAGGCTCTGGAGGCGATCAACGTAACAAGCGCCCGCATCGAAGCCAAACAGGCTGCCCATCAGCGTCCAAAACGCGTTGCGCGGCTGCGCGTAATACTGCTGGCGCTCCAGCGAGCGCTGGCCGGGAAGTGAACCAAGAATCAAGAGCCTTGCGCCGCATGTCGCCGCGGGCGGGAAGCCGACTGAATAGGTCATTGCGGATCTGCGACTCCCCTTCCCGCCTCCGATGCGCTAAATTGATCGCTCGGAGCATGAGTATGAGCGTAACCAAAAGCGCGCCGAAGGATCTTGCGCGGCGCTTCGCCGAGAAGCGGAGCGGTCACACAAATGGCTGGCGGCGTGAGACCTTCTCGCTGGAGCGCCTCGAGGCGCGGGCGAAGGCGCGCGAGTTGTTCGAGCGCTTCCCCAAGGCCGCCTATATGACCGAGATCGAGTTCTGGCGCGAGCTGGAGGATGGGCGGATCGAGTTCACGATGCGCCGCCTTCCGAGCGCTGACTAGAGCAGGTTCCGAAAAAGTTGACAGACTTTTTCGATGAGAACCTGCTCCAGCATTTTGATTTTGAGCGTTTCCTATCGATCACATGATTCCATGTGATCGGGAAGCGCTCGCCCGCCAGCCCTGGCCTATTCGGGACCGACGTCCGGCGTGCGCCAGCCCAGATGCTGGCCGCTGTCGACGGCGATCATCTGCCCCGTCACGCTTTTCGCCTGGCTGAGGTAAACGACGGCGTCGACGACGCCGGAGACGTCGGCGGCCCGCTGCAGCGGCACGCCGCGGGCTTCCATCTCGAACTCCCGCTCGCCGAGGACGGCATTTGCAAAGACCGGCCCCGGCCCGACGGCATTGACGCGAATGCGCGGCGCGAAGGCCTGCGCCATGGTGCGCGTCGCCGCCCACAGCGCCGATTTCGACAGCGTGTAGGAGAAATAGCGCGGCGTTAGACGCCAAACGCGCTGATCGAGGATGTTGACGATGGCGCCATCGTCGCTTGCCGGCAGCGCCGCCGCAAAATCGCGCGATAGCAGCAGCGGCGCGCGCAGATTGACCTGCATCTGCCGCTCATAAAGCTCGAGCGAAAAGTCCTGCGCCGCGTCGATTTCAAAAATCGAGGCGTTGTTGACGAGGAGCCGCAGCGGTCCGAAGGCATCGCTGGCCTGCTCAATGAGGCGCTGCGTCGACTCCGCGTCGGCAAGATCGGCGATCGCCGTCGCCGCGCGCCCGCCGCGTCGCCGGATCGCGTGCGCGGCAAGCTCCGCCTCCTCGGCCGAACGCGGAGAGGCGTGCAGCACGAGGGGCCTCCCCCCGCGCGCGAAGCGCTCGGCGATGGCGAGGCCGATGCGACGCGGCGCGCCGGTGACCAGCACGGGGCCGTCTGCGTCGTCGCCGCCCTCGCTCATGCGCCTACCCTATCGTTGAGCGTCCAGATTAGGCTTCGGCGTCCTCGCCTTCGCCGACGTCGCCGATATGCTCGACGGAAACGACGCGCTCGTCTTCGGCCGTGTCGAAGACAATCACGCCCTGAGCGCCGCGCCCGGCGATGCGGATGCCGTCGACGGAGCAGCGGATCAGCTGGCCGCCGTCCGTCACCAGCATGATTTCGTCGCCATGGCCGACGGGGAAGGAGGCGACGAGCTTGCCGTTTCTGGCGTTCACCGCCATTGCGACGATGCCTTTGCCGCCGCGACCTGTCGTACGATATTCGTAAGAGCTCGTACGCTTTCCGTAACCGTTCTCGGACACGGTCAGAATGATCTGCTCGGCCGCCTGCATCTCGTAAAAGCGCGTATCCGACAGCTCCACGGCGATCGCCGCCTCATCGGCCTCGGTCCCCGCCTCGGGCGAAACATCTTCGCCCATGCGCCGGCGCAGCGCGTTGGCGCGTTTCAGATAGGCGGCGCGTTCTTCGCCGGCGGCGTCGAAATGATTGAGGATGGACAGCGAGATCACCCGATCGTCGCGCCCCAGCGCCACGCCGCGCACGCCCATCGAGGTGCGGCCCTGGAAGACGCGGACCTCCGGCACCGCGAAGCGGATGCATTGGCCATCGCGTGTGGTCAGCAGCACGTCGTCGCGCTCGGTCGCGGTCGCGACGTCGACAATGGCTTCGCCGTCATCGAGCTTCATGGCGATGAGGCCGTTGCGGCGAACGTCGATGAAATCTGAGAGTTTATTGCGCCTCACCGTGCCGCGCGTCGTCGCGAAAATGACGTCGAGCGTCGCCCAGCTCCCCTCATCTTCAGGTAGCGGCATGATCGAGGTGATGCGCTCGTTTTGTTCGAGCGGCAGCAGATTGACGAGCGCCTTGCCGCGCGCCTGCGGCGCCGAGAGCGGCAATCTCCAGACTTTTTCCTTATAGGCCTTGCCGAGCGAGGAAAAGAACAGCACCGGCGTATGCGTATTGGCGACGAACAGACGATGGACGAAATCCTCCTCCTTCGTCTGCATGCCGGAGCGGCCTTTGCCGCCGCGCCTTTGCGCGCGATAGGTCGAGAGCGGCACACGCTTGATATAGCCGGCGTGCGAGACGGTGACGACCATGTCTTCGCGCGCGATCAGGTCCTCGTCCTCAACCTCGCCGTCGGACTCAAGGATTTGAGTGCGGCGCGGCGTGGCGTGGGCTTCCTTCACCGCCAGGAGTTCGTCCTTGACGATGCCGAACAGGCGTTCGCGCGAGCGCAGAATGTCGAGGTAATCGGCGATCTCGACGGCGAGTTTGTTCAGGGCTTCGGAGATTTCCTCGCGTCCGAGCGCCGTGAGCCGTTGCAGACGCAATTCGAGGATGGCGCGCGCCTGCGCCTCCGAAAGCCGGATGGCTCCATCATCGCTGAGCCTGTGCCGCGGGTCGGCGATCAACTCGACGAGGGGCGCCATGTCCTTGGCCGGCCAGTCGCGTCCCATCAGCGCTTCGCGCGCCGCGGTGGCGTCGGGCGAAGTGCGGATGAGGCGGATGACCTCGTCGATATTCGCCACCGCGATGGCGAGGCCGACCTGCAGATGGGCGCTGTCGCGCGCCTTGTTGAGGCGGAATTTGGTGCGGCGGGTGACGACCGTCTCGCGGAAATCGACGAAGGCGCGCAGCACGTCATGGAGCGTCATCAGCTCCGGGCGGCCGCCGTTCAACGCGATCATATTGACGGGAAAGCTTGTCTGCAGCGTCGTATGACGCCAAAGCTGGTTGAGAACGACGTCGGCGACGGCGTCGCGCTTCAGTTCGACGACGATGCGCATGCCGTCGCGATCGGACTCATCGCGCAGATCGGCGACGCCCTCGATCTTCTTCTCCCGCACCAGATCGGCGATGCGCTCGATCAGCGTCGCCTTGTTCACCTGATAGGGAATTTCGGTGAAGATGATCGCCTCGCGATCCTTGCGCAGAGTCTCGATCTCTGACTTGGCGCGCATAATGATCGAACCGCGGCCGGTCGTGAAGGCGTTGCGAATGCCGCCACGCCCGAGAATGCTCGCCGCAGTCGGAAAGTCCGGTCCGGGCACGATGTCCATCAGCTCAGCGATGGTGATGTCGGGCCGATCGATCATGGCGATGCAGGCGTCGATGACCTCGCCGAGATTATGCGGCGGAATGTTTGTCGCCATGCCGACGGCGATGCCGCCGGCGCCGTTGACCAGCAGATTGGGAAAACGCGCCGGCAGAACCGTCGGCTCGTGCTCCTTGCCGTCGTAATTGGCCTGGAAGTCGACGGTGCCTTCGTCAAGATCTTCGAGCAGCGCGAGCGCTGGCTTTGCGAGCCGGGACTCGGTGTAGCGCATCGCCGCCGGCGGATCGTTGTCGACCGATCCGAAATTGCCCTGCCCGTCGATGAGCGGCAGCCGCATCGAAAAGGGCTGCGCCATGCGCACAAGCGCGTCGTAGATCGCCGCGTCGCCGTGCGGATGGTATTTACCCATCACGTCGCCGACGATGCGCGCCGACTTCACATATGACTTATCGGGCGTATGGCCGTTCTCGTGCATTGAGAACAGAATGCGCCGATGCACGGGCTTCAGGCCGTCACGCACGTCCGGCAGCGCCCGCGACACGATCACGCTCATCGCGTAATCGAGATAGCTGCGCTTCATCTCGTCGGCGATCGAAACCGGCCTTATGTCAGAGCCGGGCTTGTCGGAATCGTTTTTCTTGGAGTCGTCGTCGGCCAAGTGAGCGCCAGTTCAAGGATAGCGTCGAGTTCACATGTCTATAGGCGATTCGAGCGCGCGACGCCAGCACGAGCGCCTTAAGAAGATCAATGAATTTCAAACGCTTATTGGCTTGTTAGCAGTCTTTTTCGGTAGAATATGACGCCTTGCGCCTCCCCGCGGCCGGAATCTCCCTTTTCGGGCCTGCCCGGAGCGCGGCTTCAACCGCTGACTTGGCCCACCGAACCAGTTCGTCGGCATCCTCGAACGCCTGGTCAGGGAGGCTCCAATAGGAGATCGTGATCGGTCGGTCCTTGCCTTGGTAGACGAAAGGCCGGGAGCCCGCCTCTTGAAATTGCGCGGCGCTCTGCCGATCGGCTTTCAGGTAGATTTCGCCGCCGGCTTCAATGGCGAAGAAGAGGCCATCGACGTAAACGCCGTGGCCGCCAAACATGCGCTTGACCGACACAGCGGCAAAGGGCGCGAAAAGCTCCTCGATACGCGCGCGGTCCATGGCGGCCTCGACAAGATCAGGAACTCCCAATCTGCGACGCGGCGCCGACCTTTTCCGGGTCGGCCGGCTTCAACTCGACGCTCTCGCCGCAGCCGCAGGCCGACGTCTGATTGGGGTTTTCGAACACGAAGGTCGAGGCGAACTGCGTCGTTTTCACGTCCATTGTCGTGCCGAGCAGGTAGAGCACCGCCGCGGCGTCGACGATCACGCGACCGCCCTCGACGTCGATGACCTCGTCGCCCCGCTTCGGTTCGGCGATCTCCATCTTGTAGGACATGCCGGCGCAGCCGCCCTTCTCCACGGAGACGCGCAGCCCCTTCCCTTCCGCGCCGGTCGCAAGCAGGCCGCGGACCCGCTCCGCCGCGGCGGGGCTGACGTTCATCACGCTCATCTTCTGCATGGAAGTCATCGCAAAACCATTCCTTTGGAGCGTGTCCGCTCACCACATGTCGAGCGCGACGCGCGCTTCGTCCGACATGCGACTTTGATCCCAAGGCGGATCGAATACCATGTTCACCTTCACCTCGCTGACGCCAGGCACAGCGCTCACCGCATTTTTGACCCACACCGGCATTTCGCCGGCGACCGGGCAGCCCGGCGCAGTCAGCGTCATGTCGATCTCCACGAAGCCTTCCTCGGCGATGTCGACGCGGTAAATGAGGCCAAGCTCATAAATATCGGCGGGAATTTCAGGATCGTAGACGGTTTTGAGCGCCTTAACGATGTCGTTCGTCAGCCGCTCATTTTCAATGGCCTGAGACGTCCGATCCGGCGTCGCGGAGCGTTGGGTTTCGCTCGTATTGGGAGCATCGTTCATGAACACGAAATTCTCCTCAGGCGAAAAGAGAGCGGGCCTTTTCGAGCGCTTCCGCCAGCCGGTCGATCTCCTCGCGCGTGTTGTAGAGCGCGAAGGATGCGCGACAGGTCGAGGTGACGCCCAAACGCGAAAGAAGCGGCATGGCGCAATGCGTCCCGGCGCGCACGGCTATGCCGGAACGATCGATCACCGTGGCGATGTCGTGCGCATGCGCCGCAGCCATGTCGAAGGACAGGATCGGCCCCTTATCCGGCGCCCGCCCATAAATTCTCAGCCCCTCGATCTGCGACAGCCTCTGGTGCGCATAAGCGGTCAGCCCTGCTTCATATTCGCGGATCGCGTCCCGACCGATGCGCTCCATATAATCGAGCCCCGCGCCGAGCCCGACCGCCTGCGCGATGGGCGGCGTGCCCGCTTCGAAACGGTGCGGCGGGGCGTTATAGGTGACGCCCTCGAGCGTCACCGTTTCGATCATCTCGCCGCCGCCGCAGAACGGTGGCAACGTCTCCAGCCACTTACGCTTGCCATAAAGCGCGCCGATGCCGGTCGGGGCATAAAGTTTGTGCCCGGTCACCACATAAAAGTCGACGTCGAGCGCACGCACATCGACATCGAGATGCACAGCGCCCTGCGAGCCGTCGACGACCAGCGGCACGCCATGCGCGTGAGCAATGCGCGCGACCTCGGCGATCGGGGTCGGCGCGCCGAGAACATTCGACATATGCGTGAGCGCTACGATCTTGGTGCGCTTGGTGAACAGCTTCTCGAACGCCTCCAGCTCGAAGCGGCCGTCGTCGTCAACCTCGAGCCATTTCAACACGGCGCCCTTGCGCTCGCGCAGAAAATGCCAGGGAACGATGTTGGAGTGGTGCTCCATCATCGACAGAATAATCTCGTCGCCTTCGCCGATATGCGCCTGGCCGAAGGAAGCCGCCACCAGATTCAAGGCTTCGGTCGCGCCGCGGGTGAAAATGATCTCGTCCGTCGATTCGGCGTTGAGAAAGCGGCGCACGGTCTCACGCGCGCCCTCATAGCCTTCGGTCGCGGCGTTGGCGAGATAATGCAGCCCGCGATGCACATTGGCGTATTCATGCTCGTAGAACTGCGTCAGCCGATCAATCACGGCGCGCGGCTTTTGCGCCGAGGCGGCGTTGTCGAGATAGGCAAGCGGCTTCCCATAGGGACGCTCGGAAAGAATCGGGAAATCCGCCCGAACCGCTTCGATGTCATAAGCCGTCTGAATGCGCGTAATCTCGTTCATCGGCTGATCCTTCTAGAAAGCCACGCGCTGACGCGATCGCTGAGAAACGCCTTCAACTGCTCATCCTCGATTGCGTCCATCGCCTCATTGGCGAAGCCCTCGATGAGCAAGGCTTCGGCCTCGCGGCGCGGCAGTCCGCGCGCGGTGAGATAGAACAACTGATCCTTGTCGAGCCTGCCGCACGTCGCGCCGTGGCCACATTGCACGTCGTCGGCGAAGATTTCGAGTTCCGGCTTGTTGTTCATCGCCGCCTGCTCGGAGAGCAGAAGCGCCTTCGACTGCATGACGCCGTCCGTCTTTTGCGCGCCCGGGCGGACGATGACCTTGCCCTGAAACACGCCGACGCTTTGGTCATCGAGGATATTGCGAAAAACTTCCCGGCTTTCGCCGCATGGCATTGCATGATCGATGATGAGGGTCGTGTCGGCGTGCAAGCGGCCGCGTCCCAAGGTCGCGCCGTTAAAGACCGCCTTCGCTTTCTCGCCGTCGAGGCGCGCGAAGATCTGCCTTCGATTCAACCCTTCGCCCTCGATCAGCGCGAAGGAATTGATCATGGCCCCCGCATCGAGATGCGTGAGCAGCGACGCGACGCGGATCGCCTGATCGACGCCGCCCGAGAGATGGGTGACGAGGTCGAGGCGTGCGCCCGGCGCCAATCGAAGCACGAGCGCGCTATTGTCCTGCGCCGGCGCCAACGACAGCGCTCCAAGAGTCTCGATCACTGTCGCTCGAGCGCCCGCGCCAAGCATGACGAGCGCCCGCGTATAGGTCGACTGCGCGGCTTCCGCGGACGCTAATGTCGCGAGTTCGATCGCGCGGTCGATTGCAGCGCCCGACGCGATCTGAATGACGACGCCGTCCTGCATCAGCGCCGCATTGAGCGCGAGGATCGGGTCCTGCGCGCCAATATCGGCGCTGGCGAGCGCTGACAGGACGTGCGGCTCTCCCTGCCCCAGCGCGTCGCGCAGCGATTGGACGACGACGCCATCAGGAAGCCGCGCGGCATCCGAGAGATCGGGCCGGAAAACGCCATCGAGCGTGACGAGCCGCAGAGAATCATGCGCGCGCGGCAGCGACAATGCGGCGCGAGACGCGGTGGCGAGCGGCGCCGGCCGGCCCATCGCCGTTTTCAGGTCCGTGTAATGCCATGACTCCACGCGCCTGTTTGGCACGCCAGACTCGGAGAACGCCGCCCAGCCGGCCGCGCGCAGACGCGGCGCGCCCTTGTCGCGCATCTCTTCGTAAAAGGAGGAAAGCGTCGCTTCCGCTTCGCTCGCCAGCTTGATCATCGCCTATGCCGCCTCTTGCGCGATGTAATCCTGATAGCCGCGCTCTTCCAGCTCCAGAGCAAGTTCCGGACCGCCCGACCGCATGATGCGCCCCTGCGCCATCACATGCACCGAATCTGGCCTGATATATTCAAGCAGTCGCTGATAATGGGTAATGACGATGAAGGCGCGCTCGGGCGAGCGCAGCGCGTTGACGCCGTCCGCGACGACGCGCAGCGCGTCGATGTCGAGCCCTGAATCGGTCTCATCTAGAATAGCGAGACGCGGCTGCAGAAGCGCCATCTGCAAGATTTCCATCCGCTTTTTCTCGCCGCCCGAAAAACCGGCGTTCAGCGGCCGGCGCAGCATGTCCTGCGCGATGCCGAGCGACGCCGCGGCCTCCTTGACGCGCTTCATGAACTCCGGCGTCTGCAATTCCGGCTCGCCGCGGGCTCGCCGCTGCGCGTTGAGCGCGGCCTTCAAAAAGGTCATCGTCGCGACGCCGGGAATTTCGACGGGATACTGAAAGGCGAGAAAGACGCCCTTGGCGGCGCGCTCCGACGGGTCGAGGTCGAGAATGTTCTCTCCGTTGAGCCGCACGTCGCCCGTCGTCGCCTCATAGCCTTCGCGCCCGGCGATGACGTAGGAGAGCGTCGATTTGCCAGTGCCGTTGGGACCCATGATGGCCGCGACTTCTCCGGCCTTGACGCTAAGCGTAAGGCCTTTGAGGATTTCCCGCTCGCCGACGGAGACGTGAAGATCCTTGATTTCGAGCATCAATTCAGCCCCTCGAGCCGTCGCCTCATATGCACATAGCGAACCACTTCCAGGCGGTCCTCGAGCAACTGGTACAGGATGAGATAGGCGCCGCTTATCGCGCTTCTCACACTTTTCCCGATGTCCGGTCGCTCTCGTCCGATGTGCGGATGTAAGCCCAACAATCTCGTTTTCCTTTCCAGCGCATCCAACGTCCGATCCGCCGCGGTCTCATTCTCTTTTGCGATATAAGACCAGATCTCGATTAGATCCTCTTCAGCGCGCGCCGTTCGAGCGATGCGCATGAAGAATTAGCTCTGTGAATGACGCCGGCGCGCCTCGGCTTTGATTTCATCGATCGCGCCGAAGCGCCCGGAGCCGCTTTCGACTCCTTCGCGCCAAAGCCGGCGCAATTCCTCAAGGTCTGTCCGCTCCACAAGGCGCTCGGTGCGCCATTGTGCAACTGCGGCGCGAATGGCGTCATTCTCGGACTCGAACTCGCCGGAATCGACCGCAGCAGCAAGCTCGGACTCCAATTCCTCTGGAAGAGAAATGTGTAACGTGCGCATCACCCCACGCTCCCTTCGAGCGAAATCGAAATCAGCTTTTGCGCCTCGACCGCGAACTCCATCGGCAGTTGCTGCAGCACGTCGCGCACGAAGCCGTTGACGATCAGCGCCGTCGCCTCTTCCGCCGAAAGCCCGCGCTGCATGGCGTAGAACAGCTGGTCCTCGGAAATCTTAGATGTCGTCGCTTCATGCTCGAACTGCGCGCTCGGATTTTTCGACTCGATATAGGGAACCGTATGCGCTCCGCAGTTGGGCCCGATCAGCAGACTGTCGCACTGCGTAAAATTGCGCGCGCCATCGGCCTTACGATGTGCGGAAACCTGACCGCGATAGGTGTTCTGCGAACGTCCGGCGGAAATGCCCTTGGAGATGATGCGGCTTTTGGTGTTCTTGCCGAGATGCAGCATCTTGGTGCCGCTGTCGACCTGCTGATAGCCGTTCGACACCGCGATCGAATAGAACTCGCCTTGCGAGCCATCGCCGCGCAGGATGCATGACGGATATTTCCAGGTGATCGCCGAGCCCGTCTCGACCTGCGTCCAGGAGATATGCGAGTTGCGCCCGCGGCAATCGCCGCGCTTGGTGACGAAATTGTAAATTCCGCCCCTGCCCTCGCTGTCGCCGGGATACCAGTTCTGCACCGTCGAATATTTGATTTCGGCGTCGTCGAGGGCGACGAGCTCCACGACCGCCGCATGAAGCTGGTTTTCGTCGCGCTTGGGCGCCGTGCAGCCTTCGAGGTAGCTCACATAGGAGCCTTCGTCGGCGATGATCAGCGTGCGCTCGAACTGTCCCGTATTCTGCTCATTGATGCGGAAGTAGGTCGAAAGCTCCATCGGGCAGCGCACGCCCTTCGGCACATAGACGAAGGAGCCGTCGGAGAAGACCGCGCTGTTCAGCGTCGCGTAGAAATTGTCGGTCACCGGCACGACAGAGCCGAGATATTTCCGCACCAGCTCCGGGTGCGTATGCACCGCCTCGGAAATCGGGCAGAAGATCACGCCGGCTTTGGCCAGTTCCGCCTTGAAAGTCGTCGCCACCGACACGCTGTCGAAAACCGCGTCGACGGCGACGCGGCGCGTTTCGACGCCGGCGAGAATCTCTTGCTCGCGCAGCGGAATGCCGAGCTTCTCGTAAGTGCGCAGCAGCTCGGGATCGACCTCGTCGAGCGACTTCGGGCCCGGCGTGGATTTTGGGGCCGAGTAGTAATAGAGGTCCTGGAAGTCGATGCGCGGATAGTGTACGCGCGCCCAGCGCGGCTCAGGCATCGTCAGCCAGCGCCGGTAGGCCTCGAGGCGCCAATCGGTGAGCCACTCCGGCTCGTTCTTTTTGGCCGAGATGAAACGAACGATGTCTTCATTCAGGCCCTTGGGGGCCTTTTCCGATTCGATATCGGTCGAAAACCCGTACTTATAGGCGTCGACGTCGATGGATTCGACGCGCGCAACGGTCTCCTGACGAGCCGCCATCTGTCTTTCTCCTCGTCACGACGGGTTCAAGGCCCGCCGGCCGATCGTTCCGCCTCAGCCTAGCACCTTTTGGCGTCGACTAGGCGGCGGAATGCCGGGACCTCATGCGATCCACGACACGTGCAAGAACCTTTCCAAACTCTTCTACATCCTCTTGCGTCGAAGACCAACCGAAACTGGCCCTCAGCGCCTCCCTTTCAGCCGCGCCCATCGCCGCAAGCACGTGCGATTCCGTCATTTTGCCTGATGAACAGGCTGAGCCTGCTGAAAGCGCGACATTCTCAAGGTCAAGCGCCATCAGCATTATGCGTGGGGCAAGGCCAGGGATTGAGAAAGCGCTGGCGTTTGGCGCGCGCGGCGCCCGTGATCCGTAGAATCGGGCGTCGGGCGCGACTTTCAAGACGCATCGCTCCAGCGCGTCGCGCAAATCAGCGAGTCGAGACGCCTCTACCGCCAAATCCGCGGTCGCCGCCGTCAGCGCCGCTGCAAAGCCGGCGATTCCGGCGACATTCTCGGTGCCCGCGCGGCGTCCGAATTCCTGACCGCCGCCGCGCAGCACCGGCGCCTCCAGATGCAGGCTTTCGTCGCGAAAGGCGAGCGCGCCGACGCCCATGGGGCCGCCCAGCTTATGTGAGGAAAAGAACATTATATCCGCGCCGGTCGTCGCGAATGTCGTCTTCAACCGGCCGACGGATTGCACGGCGTCGCAGACAAGGACGCCGTTCGCCGCATGGATCAACGCCGCCGCCTCGGCGACCGGCTGGATGACGCCAGTTTCATTGTTGACGGCCTGCAGCGCGAGCATCACGCGGCCGCCGGAGCGCCGCGCCAGCGCGTGTTCCAGAGCGGCGAGGGAGATGACGCCTTCGCAGGTCAGCGGAAGGGTTTCCACCGCGTCGGGCGGAAAGCGGCGCCCTTGCAGGACGCAATGGTGTTCGCCGGCGCCGATCAGCAAGACTTCTATTGGCGCTTCGTCGCCCTCTCGGCGAAGCGCCGGCGAAAGCGCGAGATTTGCCGCCTCGGTCGCGCCACTGGTGAAGACGACGCCCCGGCGCTCCGCGCCAATCGCTTGCGCGATCGCGGCGCGCGCGTCTTCGAGCAGCGCCTTGGCCGCCCTGCCCTCGGCATGGACGGAGGAAGGATTGCCGAGCGTCTCCAGCGCGTCGAACATCGCCGCGCGCGCCTGCGGGCGCAGCGGCGATGTTGCGTTGTGGTCGAGATAGACGCGTGCGGACATGGGCCTCGGTTTCGGTTGCCGCCATTCTAGCAGAGCGCGGCGGCGCAGGCGCGTTTTCGCGCCTGCGTCGCTCCTCACGAAAAGGGTTGCGCGCCGCTTACGGCCGCGCCGACTTCGCCAGCCGCGCCAGATTGACGAACTCCGCGCGGTAGCCGAACGGATCGTCGCCCTTGGCGCTCTGCGCCAGCGCGATCACATCGTCATAGCTGTAATCGCTAAGATAGGGCGCGCCTTTCAGCAGTTGCGCGAAGGCCGCGACGGCGATGGAGAAGCGCACGTCCTGCGGCGCGCGCGCGATACTTTCAATGCTTGGCGATTCGGAGATCGGCTGCATGATGAGCCGTGAGGCGTCCTCCTTCGGCAGCTTGTAGCGCAGCTTGAGGAAGCCGAGCTCGCTTTCCCCACGCGCCTGCGCCGCCGCCGGTGCGTTCTTGCCGTAACGCAAATCGTCGACCAGTTTCTTCTCCGATCCCACCGGCGTGATCTCGTAAATCGCGGTGACGCGGTGACCGGAGCCGACATCGCCTGCGTCCACCTTGTCATTGTTGAAATCCTCGCGGCGCAGCGCGCGGGTTTCATAACCGATCAGGCGATATTCGGAGACGCGGGCCGGATTCCACTCCACCTGGATTTTAACGTCCTTGGCGATAGGAAAGAGCGTCGACGACGCTTCCTCGACGAGCGCTTTGCGCGCTTCGTTTAGAGTATCGACATAGACCGCCGCGCCATTGCCGTTCTGCGCCAGCGATTGCATCAGCGCGTCGTTGTAATTGCCTTGGCCGACGCCGAGTATCGACAGGAAAACGCCCTTCTCGCGCTTCCGTTCGATCAGCCCTTTCAATTCGCTCTGGTCGGTGACGCCGACATTGAAATCGCCGTCGGTGGCGAGGATCACGCGATTGACCGCCGACCTGTCAAAATTGCTTTCGGCCAGGCGGTAGGCGTCCTGAATGCCTTGCGCGCCGGCGGTCGAGCCGCCCGCGCCGAGCGCGTCGATCGCTGCCAGAATTTTGGCCTTGTCGGCGAGTTTCGTCGGCTCCAGCGCGACGCCGGAACCCGAAGCGTAGGTGACGACCGCGACCGTATCTTCAGGCTTCAATTCGTCGACGAGCATTCGGAGCGCGTTCTTGACGAGCGGCAGCCGATCCTGCGGCGACATCGAGCCCGAAACGTCGATCAGAAAAACGAGATTGGCGCGCGGGCGCTCGGCGCTTTGCAGCGCATAGCCCTGTATCGCCACATGCACCAGGCGATTGCCGGCGCTCCACGGGCTGGGCGTCACCGTGATCGTCGGCTTGAATGGCGTCTGCGCGCTTTCCGGCTTCGGATAATCGTAGGGAAAGTAATTGACGAACTCCTCGATCCGCACCGAATCTTTCGGCGGCAGGCGCCCGGCGTTGAGCGCGCGGCGCGCGAAGGCGTAAGAGGCGGCATCGACGTCGATCGAGAAGGTCGAGACGGGCTCCGTCGCCGCTGACTTGACGGGGTTCGTCTCCTTTGACTCGAACCTGTCGCGAAACTCGCGTTCCGGCGCGACATTCGTATCAACCGACATCGGCGGCCGGACGCCTTCCGCGCCCATCGCGGCGACCGGTTTCGCGGGCCGAATAGATCCCGACAGCCGCTGCTCGGCGTCCTTTCGGACCGAACCGGCGAGGCGCGGAGGCGGCGCGGCGACGCCATCGGCTCGGCCGCCAAGCGCGCCCACCGTTTTCGCTCTCTCTTCTCGCGCGACGGGCGCCGGTTGAACCGCTGCCGGCGCCTCCATGCGCGGCGCTACGGCGATCTCGGCCGGCGGCGAGATGGGGCCGCCCGAGAGATTGGATATGCTCCCACCGCCCGGCGCAGAGTTGCGCGAAAGCATGAAGGCGGCGGGCGCGCCGATCATCAGCACGGCGATCGAGGCCGCGAGCGCGCGGTTGAAATAGAACGTCTGACGCATCTTTCTTTTCCCTTCCGTGAGAGAGGATGCGTGACTGAGACGTTGCGGCGCGGCCGATCCTTGGGCCTCGGCCGCGCCTTTCTCAAAAGCGGCCATCGCCGCGCCGAGCGCTATGCGCTTCGCCTCGCCATCGGGCGGCGGGACGGGCGCGTCTTTGAGGCGCGTAAGATCCGGCTCGATCATCGCGCGGGCTCCAAACGGTGCTTCAGACGCTTGCGCGCCTCATGCAGATGCCACGACACGGTCTTCTCCGAACAACCCATGAGCGCCGCCGCCTCGCCATGCGAAAGGTCCTGCGCATAAACGAGCAGCACGGCGTCGCGTTGCTGCTCCGGCAGGGCGCGCACCACGCGCCAAAGGTCCTGCCCCATCATCTCATCCTCTGGGGTCTCGCCGTCGGCGCCGTCCACGAGCGCCGACATTCGCGCCGGTTCCAGCGCCACAATTTTCTGCCGCGCCCGGATGTGATCGACCGCGGTCGTATAGGCGATGCGATAGGCCCAGGTCGTAAAGGCGCAGTCATTGCGAAAGGCGCTCATCGCCGTCGCCATCTTCACCATTGCGTCCTGGGCGATGTCCTGCGCCTCTGCGCGCGCGCCGCACCAGCGCCAGGCGAGCGCATACACGCGGTCGTAATGCCGCTCGGCCAGCACGGCGAACGCGGCGGCGTCGCCGGCGGCCGCCCGTCGCGCCAGTTCGCCATCGGTGTCTTCGCCCGGCAAGTCGCCCCCGCTATTCGATCCCGAGACTATTGACGGGTGTGATCGGGAATTCCTTGGGTCGGAGCGGCGAAATTTCGCCGCGGCCCGGGGGCCGCCGAATTTCCTTGCATTTTACAGTGGCCCGCGTGGTAGAAGGCGCGCCTGCCCGTTTCGCAAGGGATTCCGAATGCCCGAGGTTATTTTCACCGGTCCGGCCGGCAGGCTCGAGGGCCGGTTCCATCAGTCCGCCACGCGCGGCGCGCCGATCGCGATCATTCTGCATCCGCATCCGCAGTTCGGCGGCACGATGAACAATCAGATCGTTTATCACCTTTACTACGCCTTCGCGGAGCGTGGTTTTTCCGTGCTGCGCTTCAATTTCCGCGGCGTCGGCCGTTCGCAGGGCTCTTTCGACCACGGCTCGGGCGAGCTTTCCGATGCGGCGGCTGCGCTCGACTGGGCGCAGGCGGTCAATCCGGAAGCGCGCGCCTGCTGGATCGCGGGCGTCTCCTTCGGCTCCTGGATCGGCATGCAGCTGCTGATGCGCCGCCCTGAGATCGAAGGGTTTATCTCGATCGCGCCGCCGGCAAACCGTTTCGACTTCTCCTTCCTGGCGCCCTGCCCCTCCTCGGGCCTCTTCATCCACGGCGACCAGGACCGCGTCGCGCCGCTCAAGGAAGTGACCGGGCTGATCGAGAAGCTCAAGACGCAAAAGGGCATTCTCATCGAACATGCCGTGGTCGAGGGCGCGAACCATTTCTTCGAAAACAGGATCGAGCCGCTGATCGCGCATGTCGACGCCTATCTCGACAGGCGTCTTGGCAATCCGCCGAGGATCGCCATTCCCGCGCGGGGCGACTGACGCTTCATTGTCATTCCCGACGCGCGAAGCGCGATCGGGAATCCAGAGCATAGAGAGCATTACTGTATCTGCCCTGGATTTCCGGTCAGGCCTTCGGCCTTCCGGGAATGACACTGCGATCTATGGCGCTTACGCGCCCGCTCGCGCCAGCACGCCGCCGCACATGGCTTCGGGCGCGCCGGTCGTCGTCGGGAAGGTGATCGGCAGCCCTTCCAGCAGGCGCGCGGCGAGATAGGCGAAGGCCTGCGCCTCCATCGAATCCGCCGACCATCCAACCGCGTTGGCCGTCGTCACCTTGCACGGCAGGCGCATGACGAGTTCGCGCACCAGGATCGGATTGCGCGCGCCGCCGCCGCAGACGATCAGCAGCTGCGGCTGGGTCGGCAGATGCGGAAAAAGGCGTAGCACAGAAGACGCCGTAAAGGCGGTCAGCGTCGCGGCGGCGTCCTCGGTCGAGAGCTTGGCGACCGCATCGAGCGCGAAGGCGTTGCGGTCGAGCGATTTCGGCGGCGGCTGATCGAAGAACGGATGCGCCAGCATCTTGAGCAGCGTCGCTTCATTGACGCGGCCGCGCGCCGCCATATGGCCGTGCCGGTCGATCGGCGCGCCGGTGCGCTGAAGCATCAGATCGTCGATGAGCGCATTGCCGGGTCCCGTGTCGCAGGCGAT
Source organism: Methylocystis silviterrae (assembly GCF_013350005.1). Taxonomy (GTDB): domain Bacteria; phylum Pseudomonadota; class Alphaproteobacteria; order Rhizobiales; family Beijerinckiaceae; genus Methylocystis; species Methylocystis silviterrae. The sequence continues at coordinate 65,702 of NZ_JABVWW010000008.1, read as the reverse complement.
CGGCTCCTCGCCGTCCGCGACATAAGTGACGTTGGCGACGCCGCCGATATTGAGCAGCGCCACCTCGCCCTTCATGCCGCCGGCGAGGACCAGCGCGCGATGGAACACCGGCACGATCGGCGCGCCCTCGCCGCCGGCGGCGATGTCGGCGGCGCGAAAATCATAAGCGACGTCGATGCCGAGGCGCGATGCGAGCGCCGGCCCGTCGCCGATCTGGATCGTGAGTCTTTGCTTGGGACGGTGCAGCACCGTCTGGCCATGAAAACCGACGATATTGACGCTCGCCGGGTCGATCTCATTGTCCCGCAACAGCGCCTCGACCGCCTCGGCGTGGCGGTCGGTCACCATGCGCTCGGCGAAGGCGAGAACGCCGGGCCGCGCGTCTCGATCTTCGAGCGTCGCGGCTTCCGCGAGCGCGTTGCGCAGCAGCGCGCGGTCGGCGTCGCTATAGGGGTAGTGACCCGTCGGTCCGAAGACGACGGTGGCGTCGCCATCGGTTTCGATCAACGCGACGTCGACGCCGTCCATGGACGTGCCGGACATGAGGCCAATTGAGCGGTAGGTGGGCAAGGCGAATCTCCGAGATGATGGAGATTAGCAGCAAAAAGGCGAACTCCGCGCCTCCCCTTTAACGGTCGCGTTAAACGCGAGGCCGACCGAATCGCCGGATACGATGCCGCATTTGCGTCTACCGCCGATCGGTTTGCTCAGCGCCAAAACACGGCAATGAGGGCACTTACCTTCTTCCCTCCCAGCCCCAGGCCGCCACCACAGCGCCGACCAGCGCCAGCATCGCCCATAGACCCAAACCAAGCGGCGCGATTTCGACGCCGACGAGCGTCGAGGCGCCGGTCTGTCTGATCCCGATCCAGTCCGAGCCGCCATAGCGGTTTGCGTCGCGCAATTCGACGACGCGTGGCATCGAGACCGTGTCGGCGCCGCCGTTCGATAAACGCCGCGCCGTTCCGCCGGTCGCTTCCATGAGCGGTTGCAGTTTCTCCGTCGTCGAGGCCACTTCGCGGAACTCGCGCGGATTGGGCGGACCGACATTCACAAGCGCGGTGAGGCCTTCGCTCTCGAAGCGCCACAGGCCCATTTCCTTGGCGTCGAAACGCGTACGCCACAGTCCCGGCTCGCTCTGCGCGACCGCGATTTCGTCGCGCGCGCCCGACGGCGCCGTCGCCATCACCGGCGCCGGTCGCTCCTTCATTGTCTGGCGCTCGACGCTGACCTCGCGGCCATGCGCGGAAGCGCGCAGCGCCTCCTCTTCGAGATCCGGCTCCTTCATCAGCCAATGCGCCAGGCGGCGCGTCAGATCGACATGCGGGCCGCCGCCTTCATAGCCGCGCGCCCAGAGCCAAATCTGGTCAGAGAGCAGCAGCGCCACCCTGCCCTTTCCTTCGTGCGAGAGCACCAGCAGCGGCTTGTCGCGCACGCCGGACATGATCGAGTCGCCCTTCACCACATTGGCGTCGACCTGCCTGAACCATTCGCCCCAATTCGGCGGCTCGGATTTGGCGCCGGCGAGACCACGCGTCACCGGATGCTTCTCGCCGTCCTTGCTGATGCGGGCGCGAAACGCCTGTTCAATGAGCGCGCCGTCCGGGCGCGCCGGCAGGATGTTTTCGAGCGGAGAATAATAGAGTCCGCGCAGCGTCGCGTAATCCGGGCCGACAGCCGCGAGAAAGGCGCCGCCATTCTCGACGTAATTGGCGATGTTCTCGAAATAGATCGAGGGCAGCGTCGTCTGGCTCGAATAGCGATCGAAGATGATGAGATCGAATTCGTTGATTTTCTTCCCGAAGAGATCGGCGGTCGGAAAGGCGATCAGCGACAATTCGCTCGCCGGCGTGATGTCGAGCTTCTCCGGCGGCCGCAAAATGGTGAAATGCACCAGTTCGACATTGGCGTCGGCGCGCAAGAGATTGCGCCAGTTTCGCTCGCCGGGATGCGGCTCGCCCGACACAAGCAACACCTTGAGCCGGTCGCGCACGCCTTCGATCGACAGCACGGCCTTATTGTCGAGCGGCGTCAGCTCGCCGGGCGCGGACGGAATTTCGAGTTCGACGACATTTTGTCCGCCATGTTCGATGCGCACCGGAATGCTGACGATGTCGCCCGGCACAGGGCTGAAGGTCGGCAGCGCTTCGCCGTCGCGACGCACTGAAATCGGGATGCGGGCGCCGTCGCCGCCAAGATCGACGACGCGGGCGCGGATGATCTGATCCTTGCCGACGATGCCAAAGCGCGGCGCCTCGACGAGTTCGATGCGGCGGTCGCGCTCGCCGTGATGTCCGGTTACGAGCGCTTGAACGGGCGCCTTGAAGCCGAGCGCTTCCGCCTTGGCGGGAATATCGTGAACGACGCCGTCGGTCAGAAGAATAGCCCCGCCGACGCGCTCCGACGGAACGTCTTTCAAAACTTCGGCGAGCGCGCCGAAGAGCTTGGTGCCGTCATTGCCCGAAGCATCGTTGGCGACCGTGATCGTGCGCGTCTCGACGTCGCCGAATTTTGCGAGCGCCGAGTCGAGCGCCTTGCGCGCCTCTTCCGTTTGCGCGTTTCTCGCGCCGAAATTCTGGCTGTCGCTCTTGTCGACAACCACCGCGACGACGCTCTTTTGCGGATCGCGTTTTTCGCGCACGAGCGACGGGTCGGCGAGCGCCGCAATCAGCAAGGCGAAAGCGAACGCCCGGAGCGGCGCGCCACGCTGACGTTTGGCCGCCATCAGCGCCAGCGCGCCGGCGCCCAGCACGCCAAGAAGGATCAACGCCGACCAGGGAACGAGCGGCGAAAAGGCGAGCGTGAGGTCGCTCACTGGCCCAGCCTTTCCAGCAAGTCGCGCACATGCACCTGATCGGACTTATAATTCCCGGTCAGCGTATACATCACCAGATTGATGCCGCCGCGGAGCGCGAATTCGCGCTGGCGCGCGCCGCCCGGCGTCAACGGAAACAGCGGCTGGCCGCGTTTGTCATGCGCCCAGGCGCTCGCGAGGTCGTTCGAGGTGATGACGATCGCGGAGACGCTGTCCGTTGCGCGCACCGGACGCGCGGCCTGATCTTTCGGCTCCGGCGGCAGCGCCTCGACCCAGGTCTCGCCATTGGCGTAACGGCCGACGAATCCGTCGAGCAAATAGAAGGTCTTGGTGATGACGTGATCGCGCGGCGTCACTTCCAGCGGCGGAATGTCCAGGCCTTTCGTCAGATCGCGCAGCCATTGCGCCTCTGGAGTCGGCGCGCCGCCGACGTGTTGAGACAGAGCATCGCGCGTGTCGAAGATGATTGTGCCGCCCTGCTTCATATAGGCGGTGACTTTCGCCACCGTCTTCGCGGGCGGCTGCGGAGCGCTCGCGACGATCGGCCAGTAGAGCAAGGGATAAAAGGCGAGTTCGTCCTTCGCCGGATCGACGCCGACCGGATCTCCCGGCGAGAAAGAGGTGCGCGCATTCAGCGCCTGGGTGAGCGCCTCGAGGCCCAGCCGCGAGATTTCGTCGACGCGGGCGTCGCCCGAGATCACATAGGCGAGCCGCGCCGTCAGCGCGGCGTCCTTGTCGCGCTGGGTGGCGGCGGATTTCGGCGCCGTCTCCGCCCGTGTTTCATCAAGCGTCGCCGCTACGCAAAAGAGCCCCAGAAGCGCGGCGGTCGCGGCGCCGAGGGGCCGCAGGCGCAGCTTTCCGGCAAGCGCCAGAGCGATCAGCGCATCGGCGATAAAGGCGGCGAGCGCGAAGACGAGCAGCGGTCCGCGCAACTCGAGCTGGCCGCCGGCGCGCAGCATGCTTGCGTTCAGTCCGGCGCCGGCGAAATCGAAAGCGCTGATCTCGTCCGTCGGGCGCAAGGTCTGCACCGCGACGAAAGCCTCCCCCGAGCCATACAGCCCGGGCGGATGTTCGGCGCTTGCAGGCCCATCAAAGCCGGGCGGAATGCTTTGCGCGAAAAGGCCGGGCGCGCCGAGCGCGCCAAACCCGTCGAGAAGGCGCATCGGCGCCAAAGCCGACGGATCGGCGATCGTACCGGACCGTTCGCTGCTCGAAGGCGCCGACTCTCCAGCCATGGCGCTGATCCGTTTCAGCATCTCAACGAAAAGCCCCGAGATCGGCAGATTCGACCAATTGGCGTCGGCGTTGACGTGAAACAGCACGATCAGCCCCTTACCGCGCCGTTCCGCCGTCACGAGCGGCGTGCCGTCGGACAGGCGGGCCCAGGTCTTGTCGGCAAGTCCCGGATCTGGCTCGGCGAGCACCTGCCGTTGCACAGTGACGTCCTTCGAAGCCGGCAGGCCGAAGAAGGGGCTCGTGGCGTCAAACTCGGCGAGCGCCTTTGGTTCCTCCCAGGACATGGCGCCGCCGAGCACGCGGCCGTTCCGGCGCAGGCGCACGGGCAGCAGACCATCGTCGGCGTTGGCGAGACGCGGCCCAGAGAAACGAACGAGCGTCCCGCCTTCTTCGACGAAGCGCGACAACGCCTCGAAAGTCTCGCCGGGCGCGAGCCCGACATCGGCGAGCCCCATGATATTGGGCTGTTCCGCGAGCAGCGCCTGCACGGGATCCACAACGCCGGGACGCGCGGTGCGGATTTGGGCGAAGGGCGCAAGCGCTTTTTCGAGGTAGTAGAGCGGCGAGAGCAGCGGCTGCGCCTCATCGGCGGCGCCGCCGCCGATCAGCGCCACGCGCTTCACTTTCGAGCGCGCGTCGAGAAGCGCGACGGCGCCGGCGGAATTTTCCCCTTCGATGCGCAGATGACTAACGTCGTTGCGAAGTTCGACCGGCAGTTCGATTTTCGCCCGAACGCGCGGCGCGCCGCCAAAATCCACCGTAGTTCGGCCGACCGTCCGACCTTTCGCGTCGAGCGCGTCGACGACCGCCGACGCGTCGTCGCCGATGCGCAGCACATCGACGCTCAGCGCGGCCGCATCATTTGTCGGCGCGGCGAGCGCGCGCGGCGCATGGTCTTCGACGTAAATCTCGACTCCGGCTGCGCCCGACTCTTTCAGCGCGCGCACGAAGCCTGCCGCATCGCCCTGCGCGACGCCATCGCTGATCCACACGATGCGCGCCGCCCTATGGGCGCGGGCGAAGGCGGCAGCCTGTTCGCCGATCGCCTTGCGGTCCGGCAGAAATGGCTTGGGTCGCGCCGAGCGCAATTTCTCCATCGCGCGCGGCCCGTCGCCTGGAACGGGCGCCGCAGTCTCGGATGCGAGTGCGACCGCGACCGGACCGCCGGCGCGCGCGGCGGACTCGATGATTGATGCGGCGCCAGCAAGGCGTCGTTCCCATGTCGGCGCGGCCGTCCAACCGTCGTCGAGGATGACGAGCGTCGGCGCGGATGACGCGACGCCGCCGCTCGGCGCCCAGACCGGTCCCGCCATCGCAAAGATCAACGCCGCGGCGAGCGCTAGCCGGAGCGCCATCAGCCACCATGGGGTTTTTGCCGGCGTCTCTTCATCGGGCTTGAGCTCGCGCAGAATTTTCGTCGGCGGAAAGACGATCTCGCGCGGACGCGGCGGCGTGACCCGCAGCAGCCAATAGATCATCGGCAGGCCGATGAGACCAAACAGCGCGAGCGGCGCGGCGAAAGAAAACATCAGCGCCGCTCCTCAAAGCTTGCGCCATCCGCTCCGAGCAATCCCATGGCGAGCGCCAGCGCCGCTTCGGAGGCTGGCCTGTCGGTGCGATGCTGCAGGAAGATGAAGCCGACGCGTTGCGCCGCCCGGCGCACGGCGTCGCGATGCGCCTGGAACCGCCGCGCATAGGCGGCGCGCAGACTGCGCGCGTCGCCAGCGTAGAAGGCGGGGCCGCCGTCGGTGTCGAGAAAAGTGGTTTCGCCAGAAAACGGCAAGGTTTCTTCGCTGGGATCGGTCACCATCAAGACCGCGCCGGAGGCGCCGCTGTCGGCGAAACGCCGCAGGCGCGCAGCAAGCGCGTCCGGATCGATGAGGAAGTCGGAAATCAGAATGACGCGGGCGCGGGGGCGGATCGGCGCCTGCGGCGGAAGCTCGTCGCGCGCCGCCTCCGTTGCGTTGTCCGCGAGAGCACGCGCCAGCCGGTCGATTACGTCGCGCGCCGAGATCGGCGCGGTCAGCCCCAGCGCCGCCGCCCGCTCGCCGCCGCGAACGAGCACGTCGGCGAGCGCGAGCCCCAGGGTCACGCCGCGGGACAGCTTGTCGTCGGAAGCGAGAGACGAGCCGAACGCCATCGAGGGAGAACAATCCATCCAGAGGAAATAGTCGTGCGCGGCCTCCCATTCACGCTCGCGGACATAGAGCTGATCGCCGCGCGCGGAGCGGCGCCAGTCGATGCGATGCGCCGATTCGCCCGATGCAAATGGCCGGTATTGCCAAAATGTCTCGCCGACGCCCGCGCGCTTGCGGCCATGAACGCCATAGGCGAGGCTCGCCGCGATCTCATGAGCGCGCGCCACGAGCCTTGGCATCCGGCTCGCGAGATCGGCCGCCGTAGCGCCATCTGCGGGCTTGCGCTGTGCAGGATCGTAGGCGCGCGTGGCGACGTCAGCAAACATCGTCATCTTTCTCCGTCAGAGGGAAGAGCCGAGCGAAGGCTCGTCACCCGATCCGCGCCACGAGCGTCTGAACCACGTCAGAAACGGTCATCTCGCGGCGCGCGGCGAAATTGAGCGCCATACGGTGACGCAACACCGGCGCGGCAAGTTTCGCGACGTCGTCGATCGAGGGCGCAAGCCGACCGTTGACGAGCGCCCGCGCGCGCGTCGCCAGCATCAGCGCCTGCGCAGCGCGCGGTCCCGGACCCCAGGCGACATGCGGCGCGATTTCCGCGTCGCCCTCGTCTGGACGGGCTGAACGAACGAGATCTAGGATCGCGTCGACGACCTTTTCGCCGATCGGAAGCCGGCGCACGAGCCTTTGCGTCGCCATCAGCTCTTCGGCGTCGAGCGCCTGACTCGCCTCGGCCATCGTCTCGCCAGTGGTTTCCAGCAGGACCCGCCGCTCGCTGGCGCGGTCGGGATAATGCACGTCGATCTGCATCAGGAAGCGGTCGAGCTGCGCCTCGGGCAGCGGATAGGTGCCCTCCTGCTCCAGGGGGTTTTGCGTCGCAAGCACATGGAAAGGCCGCGGCAGGTCGTGGCGCTTGCCGGCGACGCTGACATGGTGCTCCTGCATCGCCTGCAGCAGCGCCGATTGCGTGCGCGGCGAGGCGCGGTTGATCTCGTCGGCCATCAGCAGCTGGGTGAAGACCGGCCCCCTGATGAAGCGGAACGAACGCGAGCGGTCAGCGCCCTCTTCGAGCACCTCGGAGCCGAGAATATCGGCGGGCAGCAGATCCGGCGTGAACTGCACGCGCTGCTCCGCCAGGCCGAGCACGCGGCCAAGCGTCTCGACAAGCTTGGTCTTGGCGAGGCCGGGCACGCCGACGAGGAGACCGTGGCCGCCCGCGAGGATCGTCACCAGCGCCTGTTCGACGACCTCGTCCTGGCCAAAAATGACGGCGCCGATCGCGGCGCGGGCGCGACCGATATGGTCAAGGGCGCGTTCGGCGGATTGAACGACTGCTGTTTCGAGCGAGGTCGTCCTGGTGTCGAATGAGGTCATTTCAGCTTGCTCAGGCAGCCTGTCTATGAAGAGGATCGGGCGCATCGTGGCGGCGCTGCCGTGTTTCGCCGCAAGTCGATCCAAAGCCCCCGCGCCATTCGGCTCCGCATGAATTTTCAAAGGCGAAGCGGGGGGATTTAGGGCCTGGCGCAATCTTCGTCTCTCCGCCGCTGCAATTCAAGCGCAACCGGCGCGGTGGAGAGGCATTTTACCGCCAAAACCGCAATTTGGACGTGACAGTTTGTTCATGCATGCCGCATTAAACGCCCCTCGACGGACGCCATGTATATTCATCGGCGTATAGTCGTCGGATATCCTCATCACGAAAGGCGTTTCCGCCCATGTGGCGCGCAATCGTTGAAACCGCCCTGCTCTTCCTGACGCCCTTCGTCGCCTATGCGCTTTTCCATTCTTTGCAGCTTCGCTGGCCCTTCGTGCGCGAGCTCTGGCATGGCAAGATCGTGTCGCTGCTGACGATCGCGGGCCTCCTCGTCGCCATCGTCGGAGTCGTGGCGCTCGGCTTCACGCGGCTTAACCAGGGCGCTTATGTGCCGGCCCACATGGAGAACGGAAAATTGCAGCCGGGCCGCTTTGAATGAATGCGGCGCAGAGACTGCTTGACGATCCCCGGCTCGCGACGCTGTTTGCGGCTCTCTCGAAGACGGGCGCAGAGACCCGCGTGGTCGGCGGCGCCGTGCGCGACGCTCTGCTCGGTCTGCCGCCTCACGAGATTGATCTCGCCACGACCGCTTTGCCCGACGCCGTCCTTGCGGCCGCGCGCGACGCCGGACTGAAAGGCGTGCCGACCGGCATCGAACATGGCACGGTGACGATCGTCGTCGCGGGAACGCCCTTTGAAGTCACGACGCTGCGTGAGGACGTCGAGACCGACGGCCGCTTCGCCAAGGTGCGCTTTGGCGGCGATTTCGAGCAGGACGCGAAGCGGCGCGACTTCACCATCAACGCGCTGTCGCTCTCTTCCGATGGCGAGATTCACGATTACACGGACGGCCTCGCCGATATCGAGGCGCGGCGCATCCGCTTCATCGGCGACGCGGCGACGCGGATTCGCGAGGACTATCTGCGGATCCTGCGCTTCTTTCGCTTCAACGCCTCTCATGGGGAGGGACCATTCGATCGCGAGGGCCTGCACGAGTCGATCGTCGCGCGGGAAAATCTGTCGCGCCTGTCGCGCGAGCGCATCCGCGCCGAACTGATGAAGCTGCTGCTCGCGCGCCGGGCGCCGGACGTGCTGCGCGCCATGTCGCACGCCGGCGTTATCGAAGTTATTCTCGGCATCGGCTATCCCGCTCGACTGCAGCGGCTCGCCGAACGCGAAGCGGCTTTAGGCAAACCGGCGGACGCGGTGCTGCGGCTTGCCGCCTTTTCGGTGCTGACCGCCGAAGACGCCGAGCGGCTGCGCGAGCGCCTGCGGCTCTCCAACGACGAATTCGCGCGGCTTGCGGCGGCGGCGCGAACGCTCGCGTCCTTGCATGGACGCGACGCTCCGCCGCCGGCGTCGAATCTGCGCGAAATGCTGTTCCTGTGCGGCGCGCGCGCCGCGGCCGATGCGCTGGCGCTCGCGCATGCGGAAAGCGCCGCCGCGGCGGGCAATCCGGAGTGGCGGGAGGCCGCGCGCTATCTCGAGGAAACGCCCGCGCCCGCCTTCCCCATCAAGGGCGCGGATCTCATCGCGCGCGGCGTCGCGCCGGGCAAGCAATTGGGCGACGCGCTTAGAACGCTTCAAGCCGAATGGATTCGCGCCGGCTTCCCGCGCGATCCGGCGGTCGTTCTGCAGCTTCTTGAAAACGCCATGGCGAACAGCGGCCGGGAGGCGCGCTAGCGTCCGCCATTAGCCGGCTTCGGCTTTCGCGAGCCGATCGAAGATCCCCAGCACCAGCGCGCGTTTGTCGAAATTGAACACCTCGGTTTCCCTCGCGGCGTCGCGAATGGCGTCCCAGGCGCTCGCGTAGCGGGCAAGTCTCGAAGGCGCGGCGCCGGTCTGCGCGAGCGCGCGGACGCGCGAGTCGAGATGGCGCTGCGTCGCGCGCATGAAGGTCTCATAGGCCGCTTCATTGTCGCGGCCGGTGAGCTTGTCGGCCAGCATATGCGCGCCGAGCCAATCGACCTGCGGCAACCTGTCGAAAAGCCGGCGCACGGCGGCGTCGAAGGCGACGCCGTCATCGCCAAGCAGCCGCAGCGCCTCCCGCACCGAGCCTTCGGCGCGCGCGGCGGCGACGAGCAGGTCCGATTCAGGCGCCTCCGACCAGCGCGGCCCGAGACTTTTCACGGCGGCGATCGTGTCTTCCGGCGACAATGCGCCGAGCATCAGTCTGCGACAGCGCGAACGGATCGTCGGCAGCATGCGGCCCGGCTGATGCGCGACGAGCAGAAACAGCGAGCGCTGCGGGGGCTCCTCAATCAGCTTTAAAAGCGCGTTGGCGCTGGCGCGATTGAGATCGTCGGCGCAGTCGACGATGGCGATCCGCCAGCCGCCGGTTCCTGACGCCTGATGGAAGGCCTGGATAACCTTCCGCACGTCCTCGATGCGAATTTCGGTGAAATGCTTTTTGGTCTTGTCGTTCCAGGCGCGGCGCAGCAGGAAAATATCGGCGAGCGCCATTGAGGCGATCCGACGCGTTGCCGGATGGTCGGCGGGCACCGCGAGGCTCTCGGCGGACTGAACCGCCGCTGCGGCGGGTTCGAGATGCGCCAGGAGAAACCGCGCCAGGCGCCAGGCGAGCGTCGCCTTGCCGACGCCTTCCGGCCCGCCGATGATCCACGCCTGCGCCATCTTGTTGCGGCGGTAGGCGTCGAGAAATTCATGCTCCGCCGCGGCATGACCGAAAAGCCCCAGGGTCTCCCGCGGATGCGGGGCGTCGTCGTAGCGATCGCTTTCCGGGTTCGCCTCTTCGCGGCTCATTGCGCGGCTTGTGCGGCGTGCGCAAGGAAGCGGTCGTGAACGAGACGCTGCACCGCTTGCGCGACGTCGTCGATGGTCATGCCGGCGTCAATCACGCAGCAGCGTTCCGGCTCGCTCTCGGCGATGTCGAGGAAGGCCTGCCGCAGCTCCTCGTGAAAGGCCGGCGCTTCGCTTTCGAAACGATCGACCTCCTCGCCAAGCCGCCGCGACGCCGCCCGCGTGAGGCCTTCTTGCGCCGGCAGATCGAGCATGATCGTCAGATCCGGCCGCGTATCGTCCACCGCCGCTCTTTCGAGCAGCGCCAGAGTCGTGGCGTCGACGCCGCCTTGGGCGCCCTGATAGGCGCGGGTCGAATCGGCGAAGCGGTCGCACAGGACCCATGCGCCGCGCTTCAAGGCGGGCGCGATCAAGGTTTCGACGTGATCAGCGCGCGCCGCCGAGAACAGCGCCGCCTCGGCGAGCGGACCAAGCGCCGCGGCGCGTCCCGAGAGCAGAAAGGCGCGCAGCTTCTCGGCCTTTGGCGTGCCGCCGGGCTCGCGCGTCGTCACCACCTCGAAGCCGCAATCGCGCAAATGCTCGGCGAGCCGCGCAAGCTGCGTGGACTTGCCGACGCCCTCGCCGCCTTCGAAGGTGATGAAGCGGCCTTTTTCGGGCGTCGCCTGGAACGTCATTTCTTGCCGGAGAGTTTCTGGTGAATGGCCGCGGCGGCGGATTCGTAAATAGCGTCGAAGGCGCGCCGCGGCAGCGATCCCTGCTCGACCGATTCCGCAGTCTGCAGCGGCTGTTCGAGCACGACGGAGTTTCCGCGTTTCACTTCGAGGCGTCCGACGCTCGCGCCCGCCTCGACCGGCGCCAGCACCGGACCTTCGTAAACGATCTTGCCCATCAGCCGCTCGTTCGCGCCGCGCGGCAGAAGCACCTTGATGTCCTCTTTCGCCGTCAGCTCGACAAAGCCCTTCGTTCCGCCATAGACCTGCGCAGGCCCGATGCTTTCGCCGGCCTTGAACAGTTCCTTCTCTTCGAAGTTGCGGAATCCCCATTGCAGCAGCTTGCGCGCCTCGTCGGCCCTCTCCTTCGGAGTCTTTGCGCCGTAAACGGCGACGATAAGGCGTCGGCCTTCCTGCGTAGCTGAGCCAACCAGTCCATAGCCGCTGATCTTGTCGATATTGCCGGTTTTCAGCCCGTCGGCGCCGATGCTCATCGTCAGCAGCGGATTGCGATTCTGCTGACGAATCTTGTTCCAGGTGAACTCCTTCTCGCCGAAATAGCCATAAAACTGCGGATAGGTCTTGATGATATGGGCCGCGAGCTTCGCCATTTCGCGCGCCGTCACTTTTTGGTCGGGACCGTCCATGCCCCAGGGATTGCCGAAGCGCGATTTGACGAGGCCAAGCTCGTCCCCGCGTTTGTTCATCCGCATGACAAAGGCTTCTTCCGAGCCCGCCAGACCTTCCGCAAGCGTAATCGCGGCGTCATTGCCGGACTGGATCACGAGACCGCGAAGGAGATCTTCGACGCGGGCGCGGCTATTGAGCGCGAGGAACATCGCCGACCCGCCAGCCGGCGCTCCGCCGGTGCGCCAGGCGTGTTCCGAAACCGTGAATTCATCGTCCAGATGCAGTCTGTCCTCGGCCAAGGCCTGGAAGATCAGTTCCGCCGTGAGAATTTTCACCGTCGAAGCTGGCTTCTGGTAGTCGTCAGCGCCTTTCTCGAACAGGACGGTGTTCGTGCCGGCGTCGATCAGAATCGCGCTCGGGACGCTCGTTTGAAAATTCTGGGTGCGCGCCGGCGCTGCGCCAAGCGCCCACAATGCGAAGACGATCAGAATAAGGTGCAGCCCGGGAAATTTCGGCAAGGCGCGCTCCCGTTATTTACGCCGCAGCGCGGCAAGCCGGGAGAAGATGGCGCGCGACGCCGAAAATTGCAATCACGGCGTGGGGCGGCTCAGTTCGCTCGAACCGAGGAGTTCAGCGCCTGTCGGATGGCGTTGCGAGCGGAAGCTTGACGGGCGCCGAATTGTGCGGGCCGCACTGGCGGCAGCGGCGCCACAACTTTCCTGACCTTCTGGGTCGAAGCGACGGGTTCTTCGTCGATGCTGGCTTGCTGCCGCGAGGGAGGCAGGGGCGCGTCGCTCTCCTGCCTGGCATAGGCGAGCGCCTGGTCATCTGACGCTTGACCATTCTCATAGGCGATGCGCGCCGAGAGTTCGGCGGCGTCCGCCCTTTCATCATAGCGCGCCGCACGCGCCGGACCCTCGTTCGCCGCCGTCATCACCGGCGCCGGGGCGTCGATCTGCGCCGGTTGGCCATCGTCGCGCAGGGTCGCAAGGAGTTTATCGTCGTCGTCTCCCTCAAGATCGGCGCGTCCGACCCATTCCACTTTCACGCGCGTCGTGCCGACGCCGTGAAAATCAAGCGCTTGCGCCACGCGCTGGGAGACGTCCATCACGCGTCCGCCATGATAGGGTCCACGATCGTTGACGCGCACCACGATCGAACGGTCATTGCGCAAATTGGTGACCCGCGCATAGCTCGGCAGCGGCATCGTGGGATGGGCGGCGGAAATCGACGCCCTGTCGAATATTTCGCCATTGGCGGTGCGTCGCCCATGGAAGTCCGAGCCATACCAGGAAGCCGTTCCTGTCGCCTTATAGGGCCTCTCGCTCGGATAATAGGTTCGGCCGGCGATTTTATACGGCTTACCGACCATATAGGCGCCGCCGCCCTTCGGCACTTCTTCGCCCTCGGCAATGACCCGCGGGCTGGGACGCACCCCGTAACGCGGGTCGATCTCCCCGACTCCGCCGAGGCCGGCGTTTCTATGCGATCCCGTGGTCGAAGAGCATCCGGCAAGCGCGCCGAGACAGACAAGAGGCAGTAGTTTGGAAAGGATGATTGAGGAGCGAACCAGCGGACGCGGCGCATGAGCAGCGCTTTTAAAGACGACAAATCGCATCCAGACAGTCCTTGCCACTAAACTTCGATCCGCCGCCGACTGCACTGAAGCACGCCCCATAAGCGGCGACGCGTCCTTCATTTTCGGCGCGACGTGGAACCGCCGCGCGGCACAACCCGCGGAGTGTCTCGTTGATGTGTGAAGTTGTCGTTAAACGCAGTTACGCTGGCGTCAGCAGGCGTCGCGAATGAGACCAAAATGCGACACTCGCCCTCTAAAAGCGTGCGCGCACCGAGATTGAAAACAGATGTGGCCCTGGCGCCACAGTCTTCTCGGCTTCATTGAACGCGCGCGAGATCGACGATTCGCGTCTCGACGCGCTCGATGCCGCGAAAGACATTGCGCGACAGTTTCGCCGCGACGTGAAGCTGCGCCCCGTCCCCCCTCAAGAGCGCTTCGCCCAGCGGCGAATGCACGGCGCGAAAGGCGATGGCGTCAACGGTCGCGCCGTCGCGTGAACGCAAACGGGCGCGCACATGATCGGCCCCAACCGTCTGAGCGAATGTGACCTGCTGCTCGGGCAGAGCAAACAGAGGTTCGGGGTTGCCCTGCCCGAATGGACCGGCTCGCTCCACCCGTCGCAGCAGTTCGAGACAGACTCCTCGTCCGGCGACTGCCGCATCGACAACCAGCGCGTCGTCGAGACGCGCGGCTTCGACGGACGCCGCCAGCGCCTCGTCGAGAAAGGCGCGAAAGTCGTCGATCTTGTCGCGGGCCAAAGTCACGCCGGCGGCCATCGCATGGCCGCCACCCTTCACCGCCAAGCCCAGATCGACGGCGCGGCGCACCGCCGCTCCGAGGTCGACACCACTTAAACTCCTACCCGAACCTGTTCCATATTCTCCATTGAAAGCAATAACAAATGCTGGAGTGTTAAAGCGTTCCTTTAAGCGTGATGCGATCAACCCGACAACGCCCGGATGCCAATCCTGCCCATGCACGACGAGACAGGACAGGCGATTGGAGCCCGCCACTTGCGCTTCCGCCTCGGCGACCGCCTGCTCCAAAATCATCCTTTCGACGACCTGTCGTTCGCCATTCAGCCGGTCCAGTTCGTTGGCGATGCGACGCGCTTCCGCGCCGTCAGCGAGGGTGAGAAGCCTCGCGCCGAGGCCAGCGTCGCCGATCCGACCCCCGGCGTTAATCCGCGGCCCGAGCGCGAAGCCAAGATGATAGGCGCGCGGCGGGCCATCCAAACGGGCGGCGTCCATCAGCGCGGCGAGCCCCGGACGGGATCGCGCCGCCATCACCATCAGACCCTTGGCGACGAGCGCCCTGTTGAGCCGCGCCAGCGGCGAGACGTCGGCGACTGTCGCCAGCGCGACGAGATCGAGCGCGGCGAGAAGATCCGGCTCCGGTCGATCGTCGCTCCACCAGCCGCGCGCGCGCAGCGTCCTCGACAATCCGACGAGGACAAGAAAAACGACCCCTGCGGCGCAGAGCGCCCCCTGCCCCGAAAGATCATCAAGCCGGTTGGGGTTGACGACCAGCGCATCCGGCAGGATTTCCGGTGCCTGATGATGGTCGAGGACGATCACATCGAGGCCAAGCGCGCGCGCGACGGCGAACGCCTCGTGACTTGAGGTCCCGCAGTCGACGGTCGCCAACAGAGTCGCGCCGCGCGCCGCGAGATCGCGGATCGCCTCGACGTTCGGCCCATAGCCCTCGATGATCCGGTCGGGAATATGGAGCAAGGGCTCCGGCGCGCCGGCCGCGCGCCAAAAGTCGATGAGCAAAGCGGAGGAGCAGGCGCCGTCGACATCATAGTCGCCAAAAACGGCGATCTGCTCGGACTTTTCAATCGCGTCCGCGAGCCGGTTCGTTGCGGCGTCCATGTCGCGCAGCGACGACGGGTCCGGCAGGAGGTCGCGCAGCTTGGGATCGAGATAGCCAGCGGCGTCGGCGACCGTAACGCCGCGCCCGGCGATCACCCGCGCAAGGAAATCGTCGATGCCATGCGCCTGGGTCAGCGCGAGCGCCTGCGCCTCGCCTCTGGCGTCGAGCCGCCCGCGCCAACGTCGACCGAGCACGGAGCGCTCGACCCCAAGAAAGGCGGGAACCATCGAATCGGACATTGAGGCCTCAAATCGAATCGCTAAGCCTCGCCGGCAAGCGACGCAAGCTCTTCCGATCGCGATGAGCGCGGGACTCTCCGAGCGGCGCAAATAATTCATCAATTCTAACGCCTTGGGAATTCACTCGATATCACTGTCCATTGGCTGCGTCATAATGCTGGTGGAAAATTTCCAATCCAATCCGTTTTGATGAGGCGAACGTTCGACGGAAGTTTGTAGATTTTTCGAGCACTTAAAGCCTTCGCGCCTACAGCTTCGTCGGATTTGCATAACGGGAATTGTGCGGAGAGCTTATGGAGACCAAGAAGCTCACGACGGGCGCCGCCCCTCGCAAACTCAGCGACTATCTCACGCGCGCCCGCGACAAAGCGCCAGCGCACGACGGCCATGGCGCGGGCGGCGCGCAGTCAGTGCGCAAGGATAGCTATCGCGGCCACGAGATCGAAATCGTCACGACCTACAACATCCTGGTCGACGGAAGGAAAATCCGCGCGCCGCTCGGCGTCGACGCCTCCGGCCAGGTTCATTGTCATTCATTGCCGAACTACCAGACCGCGTCGGCGGTCGACATGGTGCGGGCGCTGATCGACGGATTTCCCGAGGAGTTCGAGCGAAAGCCGGCCCGGACAAAGAGCCGGCCCGCAGCGAGCCGCAAGCGCCGGCCCGCTCCTGCGCGCAAAAGCAGGCCCGCCGCCAAGAAAGGTGCAAGACACGAGCACTGATTTTTCAGGCGAGCATTGATTTTTCAGGAGAGAGACGATGGCCGTCGTCCGAAGAAACATTTCAACGAACCCAGGGGTTCGAGACCAATATATTGAAGGCGTCAAACTCTTGAAAAATGAGGCGTCCGGCCGAGCGACCGATGAATTCGGCATTCCCGGCGCGGCGCGCTCAGTGAGCACCTACGATCTTTTCGTGGTCTGGCACGTCACCGCAATGATGATCGAGACGCCGCCCAGAAACCCCGCGCAGCGAAACTCGGCGTACCGCGGGCCAATTTTTGCGCCATGGCACCGTGTGATGCTGATGGTTTTCGAGCAGAACCTCCAGCGGGTTCTGAACGACGCGAATTTTGGTCTGCCCTATTGGGATTGGGCGGAAGACGGCGACCTGCCGCCACAGGAGCAGAGCGCTGCTGCGATCTGGGGCGCCGACTGCATGGGCGGCGAGGGAAATCCGGTCGCTACCGGCCCGTTCGCGTTTCGCGCAAGCGATCCGTCCGCGTTCAGAGTGCGCATCTCCACGAATATTTCCGGAGAGCTGCGTTCGGTGAACCGCGGCCTCCGACGCGCCTTTGGCGTGAGCGCCGACGCGCTGCCGAGAACGGCGCATGTGACGAATGCGCTGGAGCTGCCGGCCTATGATTCGCCCGATTGGGACGCCGACGCGAACAGCTTCCGCAATCGGATCGAAGGGTGGATGAACGACGACGGCGTTTCCGCGACCTCCATGCACAATCTCGTCCACGTCTGGATTGGCGGCGAGATGTTGCTTGGCTCGTCGCCCAATGATCCGGTTTTCTTTCTCAATCATTGCAACATTGATCGCCTCTGGGAGAGCTGGATGTCCCGAAATGGGCGCGTCTACGTTCCCGATATGGAGGCCGGCGCGGATCTCAAGGGTCACCGCATCGACGATCCGATCAGCTCGCCGCTCGGTCGCAGCGCGACTCCGCGCGAGACGCTCGACGTGAGCGAAATTTATGAATATGACGCGCTCATTTGAGCGCCGAAGCACTTTGATTTTCTATCGAATTTCGGATCGGCGATGGCGCTCAAATCCACTCATATTATTTTCGTGCATGATTTCTTCGGCTGGGGGCCTCAAGAGTTCGGACTTCCCTATTGGGGCGACGCGCTCGATGAGTTCGGCGAACCCTTCGCGGTTCACGAAGCGAAGGTAGGTCCGGTCAGCTCCTTCCATGATCGCGCCTGCGAGCTATTCGCTCAGATTGCCGGCGGACGCGTGGACTATGGCGCCCGGCATAGCGATGAGGCCCGCCACGCCCGCTATTCGCGCGAATATGCGGACCCTTTTGCGCCCGGTTGGTCGGCGGAGAACCCGGTGATCCTCGTCGGCCATGGCGCAGGCGCCCAGACCGCCATGCAGTTGCAGGCGCTGCTCGCAAGCGATTTCTGGGAGCGCGGAACCAACGCCGACTGGGTGGAAGGGGTGATCAGCGTCGCCGGCGCCATCAACGGCTCACTGCTGCCGTACGGCTTCGGCTGCGACCGTGAAGACGGGCGGCTCAAGCGCAGGCCGAGCCGGTTCATTGCGGAATCATTCAATTTTCTCGGAATGGCCGCCGGCGTGCCGAGCGCCATGCGCAAGCCCTTCGATCTCCATCTCGACCAATGGACCGACGGCGAAGCCGACGCGAAAGCGGCGATGGCGCGTCTGGACGCTGGCGCCTTCGTCGCCGGCGAGGACAATCTCGCCTTCGACATGACGCTGCAGGGCTGCCGCAAGGCCAACGCCCGGTTCAGATCGCATCCGGGCACCTATTATCTGTCGCTGGTGACCAACGCCACACATGTTCGCGCATACGGCTTTTTCACCAAGACCTGGCGGCCCGACCCGACGATCCATCCCATTCTCTGGCAGCCGGCGCTCTACCAGGCGCGCGAGGCGAACTTCGCCAAGGCGCCGATCGTCGGTTGGGGCGGCGGCGACCTTTCGCTGCCGCAGTGGCGGCCCAATGATGGCGCGGTGAGCGTCATCTCGCAAAGATATCCCTTCACGGCGCGGGAAGAGCCGGTGGGAGGCGAAGGCGTTTTCAAACGCCAAAGACTCAAGCCGGGGCGCTGGTATTACGAATATCTCGACAAAGCCATCGGACAACGCTTCGACCATTTCGACGCGGTCGTCGGCGCCCGGCTCAAACCATGGGTTCCCGGGCTGCGCGACGCGCATCGGGAGATCTATCTGAGGCTCGGCGAGACCCTGCGCAGCCTCTAGCCTTGCACGAAGAGCGGCTAATGCAAGCCGCCAAAGCCTGCCGACCGAAGCGCGTCCATGACGCCGTTGAAGATCAACGATACGCCCATCGCCGAGACGAAGAAGCCGACGATCCTGGTCGCCGCGTCAATCCCCAGCGGCCCCAGCGTTGTGGTCAACCGCGTCGCGAAGGCGAGGCACGCGTAAGTGACGCCCACGGCGAGAAAGATCGCGCCGAGGATGACGCCGAACGCCAACGCCTCGTGGGACGAGTGCTCCACCGTGGCCATCATCCCGAGCACGGTGGCGATCGGGCCGGGGCCGATCATGAGCGGCATCGCAAGCGGCATGAAGGCGATATTGCCCGTCGATCGGGCAAACGCCGGCGTTCCGTCGCCGTCCGACGAGGGTAAAAAAAGTTCAAAGCCGATCTTCATCAGCACGATCCCGCCGGCGATGCGCACCATGCTGAGCGAGACGCCGAAGATTTTTAAGATCACCGCGCCAAAGAACAAGAAGAAGAGGATCAGCAGCAACGCATAGAGACAGGCCATGAAGGCCACGCGACCGCGCTCCTGGTTGCTCTTATCGCGCAGAAGCAGAAGGAAGACCGGTAGCACCTCAAAAGGATTGATGACCGCCAGCAGCGTCGTGAACGTCGAGAAAAAGAGCGTCAACTCGGTTCTGAAAACTCCGGCGCCGATGTCCGAGACGAGACTGCTGTTCATAAGGCCTTCTCATTGGCGTTGCGCTGCGCCAACATGCGTGGCGGGTATGGCGGCGTGGCGGCGCGACCTTATTGCGGCGGGCGCCGCCGCTCAAGCGCCGCACTGGAGGTCGCGCTGATTTTGTCAGCATTCGCTTGGATTTGTGTCTCACGATGGAATTGACCCATGACCGACGCGATTCGGCTCACCCATTCCTCTGGCGACGGCGCGGAGATCCTGGCGTTCGGCGCGGAGCTTTCGAGCTGGCGCGCGCGGGGAGTCGACATGATCTGGGCGAAGAACCCCAAGGTCTGGGACCAGACCGCGCCCGTGCTGTTTCCTGTCGTCGGCTGGACGCGCGACGGCCGCGTGCGCGTCGAGGGCGAGACCTATCCGCTTGCTCTCCATGGCTTCGCCTGGAAAAAGCGCTTCGACGTCGCCGAGCGGCGCGACGACTATCTGCGCCTCGCGCTCGTCGACGACGCCGAGACCCGCGCGCTCTATCCCTTCGCCTTCCGGTTCGAAGTGGAGTTCCAGCTTTGCGCCGGGGCGCTCGAAAATGCTCTCATCGTCACAAACGCCGACTCGCGGCCCCTGCCCTACGCCTGCGGCTTGCATCCCGCCTTTCGCTGGCCGCTCGCCGGCTCTTCCTCGCCGCATACGATCATATTCGAGAAGGCCGAGCGCGCCGAAGTTCCCATCATCGGACCGGGCGGGCTGTTCTCGAAACCCATCCGCAAAACGCCGCTTGTCGGCCGGCGACTGCCGCTCGAACCAGAAATGTTCACCCGCGACGCGCTGTGCTTTCTCAATCTTGCGAGCCACGGCCTGGTGTTCGACAATGGTGAAGGCGCGCGTCTTTCGGTCACGCTCGACGATTTCCCCCATGTCGGATTTTGGACGCTGCCGCCCGCCCCTTATCTGTGCATAGAGCCCTGGACAGGCCATGGCGATCCGGACGACTTTTACGGCGATCTCTACGAAAAGCCCTCGATGCGAATTTTGGCGCCGGGCGCGCAGGCGCGGCATGGCGCGATTTTCGCCTTTGAGCGGGAGCCGCCGGTCGGCTAGGAACGAACCGCCACTCGCCAGGAATCATCAATGACCGTCGCCTCCAGCGTCATAGAAGCCATCGGGCGCACGCCGCTCATTGAATTGCACGGCGCCTCGAAGGCGACCGGCTGCCGCATTCTCGGCAAGGCCGAATTCATGAACCCGGGCGGCTCCGTCAAGGACCGCGCGGCGCTGTCCATCGTCGAAGACGCGCGCGCGAAAGGGTTGTTGAAGCCGGGAGGAACGATCGTCGAAGGCACCGCCGGCAACACCGGCATCGGGCTCGCGCTCGTCGCGAACGCGCTCGGCTTCCGCACGGTGATCGTGATTCCCGAGACTCAGAGCCAGGAAAAGAAGGACATGCTGCGCCTGCAGGGCGCGCAGCTCGTCGAAGTGCCTGCGGTTCCCTACGCCAACCCCAATAATTATGTGAAGCTTTCCGGCCGCCTCGCCGAGCGCCTCGCCAGGGAAGAGCCGAACGGCGCCGTCTGGGCCAATCAATTCGACAATGTCGCCAACCGCGTCGCGCATCTCACCACCACTGGGCCCGAAATCTACGAAGCGCTGGAGGGCGCGGTGGACGCCTTCATTTGCGCCTGCGGCACCGGCGGCACGCTCGCCGGCGTCGGCATGGCGCTCAAGGAGAGAAATCCGGATGTGAAGATCGGGCTGGCCGATCCTTTTGGTGCGGCGCTCTATTCCTATTACACGACCGGCGAGTTGAAGGCTGAGGGCTCATCCATCACGGAAGGGATTGGCCAGGGCCGGATCACCGCCAATCTCGAGGGCGCGCCGGTCGACGTCGCCTATCGCATCCCCGATGACGAGGCGCTGCGCATCGTATTCGATCTCGCCGAGCAGGAGGGCCTGTTGCTGGGGGGCTCTTCGGGAATCAACGTCGCGGGCGCCATCAGACTGGCGCGCGATATGGGGCCCGGCAATACGATTGTGACCGTGCTGTGCGACGGCGGCGCAAGATACGCCTCAAAGCTCTTCAACGCCGACTTCCTGCGCAGCCAAAACCTGCCGACGCCGCCCTGGCTCGATGGCGCCGTCGAGATGGATCCGGGCTTCGTTTAGCCCTCAATCGGTTCCGCGGGCGCCGGCGACGCTGCGGGCTCGGCTTCGTGCTGCGGAACGAAATTTTCGCGACGCACGAAGAGCACCTTTCGTAGCTCTGCCTCCCCGACCAGCTTGGCGAATTCGCGGAAGCCAAAGAACGGGATCAGCGCGGCGAAGGTGACCAGTCCAACCGACAGTAGCGTGCGCAGATTGTAGAGATTCACTGGGTCATGGTCCGCATGGGCCGGCCAAAAATGCTCCAGCAGCGCCTGTTCGATAACGTCCATGCCGATAAGCAGCAGACCGAATAGCAGCGACTTGGCCAGGATCGGCACGATCAGCGGCTTTTTGTCGAAGACGCGCCAGATTCCAAACTTGTTGGCGACAAACAGCACCTTCGCGAACGCAAGCGCCTTGGCGGCGGCGAAGCCCTGATGCTGCACGATATGCGCTTGCGACAAAACAACCGATTTGTGCACACCGAGCACGGCGAGCAGGAACCACACGTAGAGGAACACCGGGTAGAAGGCCCTGGCTTCCTCTTTCACCTTGCTCGTCAATCCCTTTTTTGTCTGCTCGTTCATGTCCCGTCCTGCCGGTCTTTCAAAGCGTCGGCCTCATCAATTTAGCTTCGCGACTCTTCCTTGGCTATCGCATCGGCGCGCGCCAGATCCTCCGGTCGGTTGACGTTGAAGAAAGGGTCGTAGGGCTCGGTCGGCCAATCGACGGTCACATTCGCATGCCGCCCGATGAAGGCCGACACTCTGCGCTCGTCTTCCTCAACGAGCGCGCGCCGCAAATCGTCGCGCAGCGCGACCGGCCACAGCGCCACGGCGTGATGAGTTCGCCCATTCGAGCCGGCGACGGCGATCGTCGCGCCCGCACGCGTCCGGGAGGCTTCTAGCCGCGAGAGGAGATCGGCGGGCAGGAACGGGGTGTCGCCCGGCGCGCTCAGCACATGCGCCGCGCCTTTCGCCGCGCCAAAGTCCATGCCGGCGAGAACGCCGGCGAGCGGGCCCGCGAAACCTTCAACGCTGTCGCAGATGACGGGCAGTCCGAAAGCGGAAAAGCGCGCGGGATCGCCGTTGGCGTTGATCGCGAGACGCCCGCACTGCGGCCTCAAGCGATCGATCACATGTTGAAGGATCGGCCGGCCGGCGATCTCGACGAGCGGCTTGTCGCCCCCGCCCATGCGCCGCGCCAACCCGCCGGCGAGGATGACGCCGATGCAGTCGTTCATGCGCTGTCCGGTTTGGTTTCAAAGAGGGGCGCCATTATGTTCGTTTCATAATCCTGAGCGCCGCTCGCGCAAGGGGCAGCCTTCCGAGGGAAGCACATGATCTCGCGCCGCCGACTCGCCGTTTCCGCCTTTCTGTTCGTTTCCGCGATCCTTTATTCGGCCGCGCCCGCCGGCGCCGCGGAACAGAGTTTTACGCCGCAGGCCTTCGCCGCCGCGCAAACGGCCCGCAAGTCGATCATCGTGCATGTCTATGCGCCGTGGTGTCCAACCTGCCGCGCGCAGGAGCCGGCGGTGCAGCGCGTCGAAGCCGATCCCAAATATGCCGACGTCGCCATGTTCCGCGTCGATTTCGACGGCCAGAAGAGCGCTCTCCGCACGCTAAAGGCCAACCGGCAAAGCACGATCATCATCTTCAAAGGCGATAAGGAAGTTGGGCGCTCTGTCGGGGTGACTGATCCGGGCGAAATATCAGCGCTTCTCTCGAAGGCTCTGTAAATCGATGGACGCGAGCGCGCTTGGCGCCTTCGGCGTCGCCTTTGTCGCCGGCCTGTTGTCGATTTTGTCGCCCTGCGTCCTTCCGCTTTTGCCTTTGGTGCTCGGCGCCGCGGCGGCCGAGCATCGCTATGCGCCGGCGCTTCTGGCGCTGGGCGTCGCCATGTCCTTCGTCGCGATCGGCCTTTTTATGGCGACGATCGGCTTCGCGGTCGGACTCGACGGAGATTCGCTGCGGCTCGTCGCGGCGGCTTTGCTGATCGGACTGGGCGTGATCCTGCTCGCGCCTGAGCTGCAGGCGCGCGTCGCCGCCGCCGGGGGCCCGATCAGCGACAGATTGAGCGCGGCCTTTGGCGAGGGGGCTCGCGGCGGAATGTTCGGTCAGTTTGGCGTCGGTCTGCTGCTCGGCGCCGTTTGGAGCCCGTGCGTGGGTCCGACGCTCGGCGCCGCATCGGTGCTCGCGTCGCGCGGCGAAGACCTGAGCGCGGTCGCGGCGACGATGGCCGCGTTCGGTCTCGGCGCGGCTGCGCCGCTGATGTTGCTTGGAGCCCTGTCGCGGCAAGCGATGGCGCGTTGGCGGGACCGGCTGCTGACCGTTGGCAAACAGGCGAAGCAAGCGCTCGGCGCGTCGCTCGTGCTGATTGGCGTGTTGATCGTGTCAGGCTACGACAAGACGTTGGAGACGGCGCTTGTCACGGCTTCGCCAGAATGGTTGACGCAGTTAACGACGCGTTTTTAGCCCTTCGCCAAATCAATACGGTCGATGCTCGAGATGCTAACCTTGCCGGGTCGGCGCAAGACGCTCGATCCAAGCAAACCCAGGCAAAAGCAGACGCCGCTCTGGTATTGGCGGTCGCGCGGTCGGCGCGCCAAGTCTCTGAACGCCGCATATTCCTAAAATTTAGTTTATTTTCCATTGCATATAGAGGCTATCCGTTTAGGCAATTCTTAAAGCGGCGCCTCTATAAAGACGCTACAACGTGGCTGTTTGAGTAGCGAGTGAGTGAGATGACCGAGACGCACCGTCCCCGTGTCAAATATGTCATCGGTCCCGATGGCAGTCCGCTGACCATTGCGGATCTACCCCCCGCTTCGACCAAACGCTGGGTGATACGGCGTAAAGCCGAAGTGGTGGCGGCGGTGCGCGGCGGCCTGCTCTCGCTCGACGAAGCCTGCAGTCGCTACACGCTGACGGTGGACGAATTCCTGAGCTGGCAGATGTCGATCGACCAGCACGGCCTCGCCGGACTACGGACTACGCGCCTACAGCAATATCGTATGTGAACGCGGCGACTCGCCGAGACGTTCGAAACGCCGGTCCGCGATGGCCGGCGTTTTTTTTATTTTTGAGGCTGTTCCTCTATCCGGCGCCAGCGCTCGACGAGTTTCTTGCGTTCGAAAAGCGCGACGACGACAAGCGCGATCAGCAGCGGGACGATGAGATAGAAGAGTCGCCAGACGAGCAGCGCAGCCAGGACCTTCAGCCGCGGCACATCCGGCATGACATTGATGAACAGCAGCTCGAAGACGCCGAGCCCGCCAGGCGCATGGGACACCAAAGCCGCCGAAAAGGACAAGAGAAACGCGCCGAGCACGACGAGAAAGCCGGGATTGCCCTGCTCCGGCAGCGCGAAATAGATGATGCCGGCGGCGCCGATCAACTCCAAGGGAGCCGCGAAGAGCTGGCGCAACATGATGCCGGGGCGCGGATAGAGAATCTCGAAACGCCCGAACAGCCGGATCGCGCGGAAATGCATGAGCGATCCGAGAATGTATAGAACAACGAAGGTCAGGCACGACAAACCGACGACGAGCGCTGTGCTCGGGTTTGTAAGTATGTCCGGAAGGAAGCCCGACAGTCTTTGCATGATCGCGGGGTCATAGGTCAGCAAAAGGCCGGCGAGCAGCACATTGCCGAAGCCGAACGTGTAGGAGCACAACACCACCAGCGTGGCGACCTGCGTCGCTGTCAGCCCCTTGGTGGAATAGGCGCGATAGCGCACCATGGCGCCCGAGAAAACGCTTGCGCCAATGTTGTGCGACAAGGCGTAGGTCGTGAACGAACAGACCGAAATAAACAGCCAATTGATGTGTTTGACGCCTAAGTGCAGCAGCGCGATGCGATCGTACCAGGCGAGCGCCGCATAGGCGACAAGCGTCGACAGTCCAGCGAGCAGATAGCGGCTTGTCGGAATGGCCTGGAGATTGGCCCAAACCTCGGCGCCGACCGACTCTCCTTTGAATTCGTGATAGAGAAGGAAGAACGAGGCGACGACCGCGACCAGGCCGACGGCCGGCCAAAAATATTCCAGCAGTTTTCTCATGCGGCCCGTCGCGTTAGATTTCACCGTCGATCATCGAACCGGCCGCAGCTGGCCGCACTCTCCCTCGCATGGAGGACCCGGCGCCCGCAAGCCCCGCTCCATGACCGCCTCGGTAATGAGCGCTTGCGGCGAATCAATGGAGGCCGAAATGCAGTTGCTATCGCGGATCAAAGGCTTAATCCTGGCGCCGCAGACCGAATGGGCAAAGATCTCGGAAGAGGAGACGTCCGTCTTCGAATTCTATCGCAATTATATTGCGATATTGGCGCTTCTTCCGCCGTTCGCGAGCTTCTTCGGCTCATGGCTTTTCGGCTTTTCCTATGGCTCGCAAGGAATCATGCACCCGACGTTCGCGGGAGGGCTTTACCGCGCCTTCGTTCAATATCTATTGAGCCTGCCTGCTTTTTTTATCGTCGCCTTCGTCATATCGGCCATTGCGCCGCATTTCGAAGGGAAGACCGACGACCGCCGCGCCCTGATGCTGACCGCCTATTCCTACACGCCGGTCGGGCTCGCCTCGCTGTTTGGCCTGATTCCCGGCCTTCGATGGCTGGACGTGCTCGGCTTCTATGGAATCTATGTCTTTTCCGTCGGCCTGCCAACGATGATGCGCGTGCCAAGGGAAAATCTCGACGTCTTTACCCTCGCGACGCTGTTTCTCGTCGTCGCGACCGTCGCGCTGCACGGCTGGCTGGCGCATCTCATCGCGCCGCAGCAGCTGATCTAGCGCCAACGGTCCGCGGCCGCTTCGTCCTCGGACTTCGCGCTGACCCAGTCGCCGGACGCGCCATCCGCGCGGCGCTCCTTTTTCCAGAAAGGCGCGCGGGTTTTAAGAAAATCCATCAGAAACGCCGCGGCGGCGAAAGCGTCAGCGCGGTGGCGCGCCGCCGCGAGCACCAGAACGATCTGTTCGCCTGGTTGGATGCGGCCGAAGCGGTGAATGACGGTCAATCCCTGCAAAGGCCATCGTTCGAGCGCTTCGTCGGCGACGCGACGGATCTCGGCCTCGGCCATTCCAGGATAATGTTCGAGCTCCAAAGCCTCGAGCGCGCCGTCCTCGTCCCTGCAGAGGCCTAGGAAGCTGACGAGCGCGCCGATGTCTCGCCGCCCCCGCGTCAGCAGCGCCTGCTCCCGCCCAAGATCGAAATCTTCCGCTTGCACGCGCACCGCCGGAGTCGGCTGCGGCGCCATCTCAGCCGCCCGTCATCGGCGGGAAGAAGGCGATCTCCCTTGCTGCGCCGATTGGCGCATCAGGCCCCGCATGCGTCTTGTCGAGGGCCGCGCGGATCGTCGCCGGGTTGGCGAAAGCGGCCGCATATCCCTCGTCCCGCGCGGACAGCCATTCGATCAGCTCACGGACCGTGACCACTTCACGCGGCGGCGCGATCTCCTCTTCCGCCAGACCGATGCGCTCGCGCACCCAAGCGAAATACAGCGCCTTCATGTCGCCTCGTCTTCTCCGAAATGGTTCCACGCCGACTGCAAGTAGTCGAACCCGGTATAAAGCGTCAGAATCGCCGCAGCCCACAAGAGCGCCGCGCCGATCTTGACCGTGCCGGGGAGAACGACTTCGCCGGCCGGTCCGGCGATCAGGAAGCCGAGCGCCACGAGCTGTGCCGCTGTTTTCCATTTGGCGATCGCCGAGACGGGCAAGCGCACCTTGAGCTCGGCCAAGTGTTCCCGCAAACCGGACACCAGGATTTCACGACACAGAATGATGATCGCCGCCCAGATCGTCCAGCCGGCGACCGTTCGATCGGCGACAAGCGCCATCAGGGTCGTCGCGACGAGCAACTTGTCCGCGATGGGGTCCAGCATCCGCCCGAGCGGCGACTGCTGCTGCCAGATTCTCGCGAAATAGCCGTCGAGAAAGTCCGTCACCCCGGCGGCGATGAAAATGCCGAGCGCGGCCCACCGCGCCCAGTGCTCCGTAAAGCCGAGGAGCAGCCCCGCCACCACCGGGACGGCGGCCATGCGGCCATAGGTCAGCAGATTAGGCAGCGCCAAGGCTTGAGACCGACGCTTGGCGGTGAGGGCCGTCTGGGACATACCGCAAGGGAATATGTCCCCCGTCCCCAATGTCAATAGAAAGGGCGTCGCCGCCGGGAATCGCTTGCGAAACGCGGAGTCATTCGCGGTCGAGCGCGAAGGCGCCGGGCCCTGCCGCTGCAAAGAACAGAAATACAAAGCAGTAGAGTGCGGCGAGCTCGCCCTTGTTGAGGAGCGGCCACAAATCCTGGCCGGCGTGGAAAAAGAAATAAGCGACCGCCATCTGGCCCGAAAGAATAAAGGCGACGGGCCGCGTGAAAAGGCCGAGCAGCAGCAGCAGTCCGCCGACAAGCTCAAGGACTCCTGCCGCGCCCAAGAGCGAGAACAGCTTCAAATTGTCGAACATCGTGACATGTGGGACGCCGAAGAGCTTGGCGGCGCCGTGCTGCATGAACAGCAAAGCGGCGGCGATGCGCAGCAGCCCCTGCGCGTGCGGGGCGAAGCGTTGGGGAATAATCCGCAGAGTCATGGAATTGGCCTCCTAAAGAATCGTCGCGATTTCTTCACAAGCGAGCCGCGGGCCGCGAGGATAGAGCTTTGCGGGATCACCGTATCCGATGTTGATCAGAAAATTCGACTTTATCCGCGTTCCTTGGAAGAATTCCGCGTCGACCTTCGCCCTGTCGAAACCGCTCATCGGTCCGCAATCGAGACCCATCGCGCGCAGCGCGAGAAGGAGATAGGCGCCCTGCAGCGAGCCGTTGCGAAAGGCCGTCTCTTCGATCAGCGTCTCATTGCCGACGAACCAGGAGCGCGCGTCCGTCGCCGGATAAAGGTGTGGGAGACCGTCCGGGAAATCGAGATCATAGCCGACGATCGCCGTGGCGGGCGCGGCCATGGTCTTCGGACGATTGGCGTCCGACATCGCCGGCGCGAGCCGGGCCTTCGCCTCCGGCGAGCGCACGAAGACGATGCGCATCGGCGAGCAGTTGGCGCTTGTCGGGCCCCATTTCGCGTAGTCAACGGCGAGTTCGAGCAGGCTGTCCGGCACGTCTTTGGGAAGCCAGCCATTGTGGGTCCGCGCTCCCGTAAAGAGCTGCTCCAGCGCTTCGGGCGCAACCGGGCCCGGAGCGTGCCTCTCGATCGTCGTCATCGCATTCCCCCGCAGGTCTAGATGTCGCGCCCCTCGACTTCGATATGCAGGCGCTCCTCGACTTTGCGGAGCGACTCCTGCTGGGGCGAGATCGCCAGCGACTTCCGATAGGCCGCGAGCGCCCCTCTCTTGTCGCCGGTCTTCTCCTTGAGCCCGCCAAGAGCGGAGAGCGCGTCAAAACGCTTCGGCTCAAGCGTCGCCGCGGTCTCGAGGTCGGCGATCGCGCCGCTGTCGTCCCCCTGCTCCGCCCGCGCCTTAGCGCGCTGAACATAGCCCTCCGCCCATTGCGGCGAGAGCGCGACCACATAGTCGAGAAGCTTCAGTGCGAGAGGCGGCGCGCCGGCCGCGTCCGCAGCAAGGGCGCGCGCCGCTAGCAGGTTGATCGTGTCCGACTCCGAACGCGCCCAGCGGCTGACGATCGCCGCCGAAACGCCCTTCGCCTCCCGCTCGTCATCGGCCCGCTCCAGGCGAAGGTAAAGCCGCGCCATCTCTTCGGCCCGCTGCTGGTCGGGGTCCTTTGGCGGCGGGGGCGGCGCTGCGACGGCCGGCGCGCGCCGCTCCGGATCAAGATCGCGCCCGCCTTGTCCGGGGCCGAGCGCGCGAGTCCCAGGGGGCAGCGGAATCCTTCCAATCCCAGGGATGAAAAGGAAATCACCCTCTTCCTCGCCAAATGATTCGATCGACGGCGTCTCCAAAGCCTGCGCCAGCGCGAATCCGGCCGGCAGGGCTCCAAGAAAGACCACGATCGTCAGCGGAAGAAGCAGCGGCGTTCGCATTGCCGCTAACATAGCGCAGGTCAACAGAAACGGCCACAGAGCCGAGCATTAGATTAACCATTTGTAAGCCACGACTCGACCCCGCGCGGCGAATTCATCCTGCGTTCAGGCGAGGCGCCCGAATCCTTGGCGCGCTAGTTAAGGTTGCTAGGAAACCCTCGCGCTTATCGCGACAACAACGCTGCAGCCCGCTTCAACCGCGGAGCTCTTGGAGTTGGATCGATGATTGATAAGATACGCCGTTTGCTGCAAGAGCACGGCCGTCTGCATACCCCGGTGGAACATCTGTCTGATTCGGACGATCTCTACAGCGCAGGGCTGACGCCTTTTGCCGCCATCCGCACGATGCTCGCGCTGGAAGAAGCCTTCGACGTCGAATTCCCAGTCTCCATGCTCCGGCGGCAAAGCTTCGCTTCGATTGCCGCCATTCGAGACTGCGTCAGCAAATTGGCGCCGTCGGCGGAGCGCCGCGCCGCTTAAGCAGCGCGCGCTTCAGGTCATGCAGGGCGCAACAGCTCGCGCCCACGCTGACCTTGTCCTGCTCGGCGCACGCGCAGGGCTAAACGCTGCGAAAGCCGCGGCTTCGGCTGCTCCAACCGCAGTTGCGGCGGTTCGTTGGCTGCGATAGTCGTCTTTGGAAAGGCTCGAACGACGAGCCTTCGCGACGGCGAGAGTTCAATGCCTCCTTATCATTCACGCACGACGACCCACGGCCGCAACATGGCCGGCGCGCGCGGCCTCTGGCGCGCGACAGGCATGAAGGAGGAGGATTTCGGCAAGCCGATCATCGCGGTCGCCAATTCCTTCACCCAATTCGTTCCAGGCCATGTGCATTTGAAGGATCTCGGCCAGCTCGTCGCCGCCGAAATCGAAAAGGCCGGCGGCGTCGCGAAGGAATTTAACACCATCGCGATCGATGACGGAATCGCCATGGGCCACGACGGGATGCTCTATTCCCTGCCCTCGCGCGATCTCATCGCCGACAGCGTCGAATTCATGGTCAATGCGCATTGCGCCGACGCGCTGGTCTGCATTTCGAATTGCGACAAGATCACGCCGGGCATGCTGATGGCGGCGCTGCGCCTCAACATTCCGACGGTGTTCGTTTCCGGCGGTCCCATGGAGGCCGGCAAAGTCGTGCTCGCTGGCAAGGAGCACGCGCTCGATCTTGTCGATGCGATCGTCGCCGGCGTGGACGACACGGTCAGCGAAGCGGACGTCGCCACGATCGAGCGCTCGGCCTGTCCGACCTGCGGATCATGCTCGGGCATGTTCACGGCGAACAGCATGAACTGCCTGACCGAGGCGCTGGGGCTGTCGCTTCCCGGCAATGGTTCGATTCTCGCGACCCATGTCGATCGCCGGCGCCTGTTCGTCGAAGCCGGCCATCTCATCGTCGATCTCGCGCGCCGCTACTATGAGCAGGACGACGAAAGCGTGCTGCCGCGTTCGATCGCGAGTTTTGAAGCCTTCGAGAACGCCATCACGCTCGACATCGCCATGGGCGGCTCGACGAATACTGTGCTGCATCTTCTCGCGGCGGCGCATGAGGCGCAGGTCGATTTCACGATGGCCGACATAGACCGCCTGTCGCGGCGGGTGCCGGTGCTATGCAAGGTCGCGCCCTCCGCCCCCGACGTTCATCTTGAGGACGTGCATCGCGCCGGCGGCGTCATCGCGATTCTCGGCGAGTTGCTGCGCGCCGGTTTGCTGCACGGCGAGCTTCCGACCGTCCACAGTCCTTCGGTCAGCGACGCCGTGGCGCGCTGGGACATCGCCGTCACGCAGAGCGAAACCGCGCGCACCTTCTTTCGCGCCGCGCCGGGCGGGGTTGCGACGCAAGTCGCGTTCAGTCAGGACCGCCGATATCGGGAGCTCGACGCCGACCGCGAAAAAGGCACGATACGCGACGCGGCGCACGCCTTCTCCAAGGATGGCGGCCTCGCCGTGCTCACCGGCAATCTCGCCCTCGACGGCTGCATCGTGAAAACGGCCGGCGTTGACGATTCGATCTTGAAATTCGCCGGCCCCGCCAAGGTCTATGAGAGTCAGGACGCGGCGGTGTCGGGCATTTTGACGGGCGACGTAAAGGCTGGCGAGGTGGTCGTCATCCGCTACGAAGGCCCGCGCGGCGGACCCGGCATGCAGGAAATGCTCTATCCGACGAGCTATTTGAAATCGAAGGGACTCGGCAAGGCCTGCGCGCTGGTGACGGACGGAAGATTTTCCGGCGGCACGGCCGGGCTTTCGATCGGCCACGTCTCTCCCGAAGCGGCCGAGGGCGGCGCGATCGCCTTGGTCCGGGACGGCGACAGGATTGAAATCGACATTCCGGCGCGCCGGATTACGCTCGCTGTTAGCGAAGACGAACTGGCGACGCGGCGCGCCGAACAGTCCGCGAAAGGCTTCGCTCCGGCCAAGGCGCGGCCTCGAAAAATCACGACGGCGCTGCGCGCCTACGCCTCGATGACGACGAGCGCGGCCAAAGGCGCAGTGCGACAGGTCCCCTGAACCTTTCGCATTTAGGACGTGCGTCGTAGAGTGGCGCGCCGTCCATCCAGTCGCCGGAACAAAATGTCTCCGACACGTAAATTCGTCGCTTCTGGACTGTTTGGCATAGCGCTCGGATTCGCGGTGCTTGCGCTTGCCAGCTATGTGGCCGTGCGCGCTGAATTCCAGCGCCACACAGCTGGCGCATGGCTGCGCCACACTATTCAGGTGCAAAGCGATCTTTATCAGCTTTATGGACTGCTGCAGGCCGCCGAGAGCGGTCAGCGCGGTTTTATCATCACTCAAGACGAACGCTATCTCGACGCCTGCGCCGAAGCGGTGCGCAAACTGCCCGTCGTCGTCGATCGCCTTTCCGAGAGCGTAAGAGACAATCCCAAGCAGCTCGAGGCTGTCGCGGAAATGCGGCCGCTGCTTGGCGCAAGGGTCGAGATCATCGATGAAGCGATCGCCGATATGCGCGCGCTCCGGGTCGACAAGGCCGTGCAGCTCGTCAAGTCCGGGCGCGGAAAGGCGCTGATGGACCGGCTCCACGCCATCATCGACACGATGACTGAAAATGAGCACAATCTCAGCGAGGAGCGCGAGCGCGAACTCAACGCGGCCGGCGGCGAGTTTGACGCGGCCGTTTGGGCGCTCGGCGGCATAATCTTCGCGCTTGGCGCATTTTCGCTTCTCAATGCGCAAAAGCAGATGCACGCGCTGCAAATGTCACGCGACTCGTTAAAGACCGCCTACGACCAATTGATTGGGGAAACGACGCGCCGCGAAGCGCTCGAGTCGCAGTTGCGGCAGTCGCAAAAACTCGAAGCGCTCGGCCACCTGACGGGCGGCATCGCGCATGACTTCAACAATATGCTCGGCGTCATCGTCGCGAGTCTGCATCTGCTGCGACGGAAGCTTGGGGATTCGAACGGAGATTATGTTCAACTGATCGATTCAGCGATGGACGGCGCCGATCGCGCCGCCGCCATGGTGCGCAGGCTCCTGGCATTCTCGCGCCGCCAGCCTTTGTCGCCGCGCCCGCTCGACCCCAACAAATTCGTCTCCAGCGTTTCGGACATGGTGCGCCGAACCCTCGGCGAGAAGATCGAACTCGAAACCGTTCTCGCCGGCGGCCTGTGGGCGACAAAAATCGATCAGCACGAATTGGAAAGCGCCATCGTCAATCTCGCGGTCAACGCGCGCGACGCCATGCCGGATGGCGGCAAGCTGACGATCGAGACGGCCAACTGCTATCTTGACGACGCCTACGCCAGCGAAAACATCGAAGTGGCCCCTGGCCAATATGTGATGATCGCCGTGACCGACACGGGTCAAGGCATGCCGCCCGAGGTCTTGTCGCAAGCGTTCGATCCGTTCTTCACCACGAAGCCCGCAGGCAAGGGCACCGGACTCGGCCTTTCGCAGGTCCATGGATTCGTCAAACAGTCTGGCGGTCAGGTCAAAATCTATTCCGAGCCCGGACACGGAACCTGCATCAAGCTCTATCTGCCGCGCTTCAGTCACGTCGAAGCGCCCGCCGAACTGCCCCTACCGCCGCCTCGGCCTCTCGAACTTCCGCTTGGAAGGCCGGAAGAACTTGTGCTCATCGTCGAAGATGACGACACGGCGCGCCGGGTGACCGCGCAGGGTGTGCGAGAATTGGGCTATTCGGTTCTGGAGGCCGAGAACGGACATGCGGCGATCGACATTATTCGCCGTCGCGCCGACATCGCGCTGATGGTCACGGATGTGGTTATGCCCGATATGGACGGCGCCCGTCTCGCGCGCGAGGCGGTGTTTCGCAGACACAGCCTGCGCGTTCTGTTCATCACCGGCTATACGCGCAATGCGATCGTGCACAATGGCGTTCTTGACAAGGACGTCAAGCTGCTCACCAAACCGTTCACTTTGGAGCAGCTGGCGATGAAGATGCGCGAGATCCTGGACTCGAGATAGTCGGCGATCAGTCTTCGGCTTTGAGTGGACGCATCAGCAGCGCTTCGATGGCGCCGTCGACGCTTAGCCGTGAGGAAAGAATGGCGTCAACGGCCTCGGCGATCGGCAGCTCGACGTCATGCGCGCGCGCCATTTCCACCATGACGCGCGCTGTAAAGGCGCCCTCCGCAAGCTTGCCATGCGTGGCGTCTTCCACCGACTTTCCCTGCCCCAGCGCTTCGCCAAGCGCAAAGTTGCGCGATTGCGCCGATCCGCAGGTGAGCACGAGATCGCCCAATCCTGAAAGACCCATCAACGTCTCTTGACGCGCGCCCAACGCGCGCCCGAGACGCATCAGCTCGGCAAATCCGCGTGCGATGAGCGCCGCCTGCGCGCTCGCGCCGAGCCCGCGGCCGTGGCTCATTCCTGCGGCGATGGCGAGAACGTTTTTCGCTGCGCCGCCGATCTCGGCGCCGCGCACGTCGGTCGAGCGATAAAGCCGAAACGTCTTCGTCGAAAGCTCTTCACTCAAGCGCCGGGCTAGCGTTTCGTCATGCGCCGCGAGAGTCACCGCCGTCGGCAATCCTCTGCATACGTCCGCCGCGAAGCTTGGTCCCGAGAGCACGGCGACGTCGGCTTGGGGCAGTTCTTCCTTCGCGACTTCGCTCAGGAACTTGCGCCGGTCGCGTTCGATCCCCTTGGCGCAAATCACAAAGGCGGCGCGCTCGCGCATATGCGGCCGCGCGGCGCGCGCGGTCATGCGGATCGCTTGTGCGGGCGTGACGGCGAGTACGATTTCCGCCTCACGTACGACGGAAATGTCGCTCGTCGGGGCGACGGCGGCGGCAAGCGGCAGACCCGGCAATCGGCGCGTGTTCTCGCGGTCGCGCGCCAGGGCTTCGGCGGCTTGAGGATCGTGCGCCCATAAGGGCACGCGTGCGCGGCCTTGCGCGGCGACATTGGCGAGGGCGACGCCCCAAGCGCCGGCGCCGAGAACAGCGACAGTCGCGCGCGTCATCGCATGCCGATCCGCTGATTGTCCGGACGCGACCACAGCCTTTCAAAAGTTTGATGAAACCGCGCCGCGGCCTGTGGGCTCTCGATCACGATCAAATCATTGTCCTGATAGACTTCGCCGGAGACGCTGAAATTCGCGGAGCCGCTGCGCAAGACGCGACCGTCCACCTGATACGATTTCAGATGCATCAGATCACGCGAGCGGCCTTTGCGGCGCACTTCGACGTTCGGGGCGTCGGCGATTTCCTCGATCACGGACGCGCCGCGCCGCATTTCCTCGCCGTCGAGATAGATCCGCACCTTGACGCCGCGCATGGCCGCGCGGCCGAGCGCCGTCGTCAGAGAGCGGTCGGTCAGAACATAGGCGGCCATGTCGATCGAGCGGCGCGCGTCGTTGATCAGCCGCCCGTCGACCGCGCCGAAACCGTCGCCGGGCCCGTAGAACACGCGCACGCCCGCGAAGGTCGGCTCTTCTGCGAGCAGTCCGGCCGGCTGCGGCGTTGGCGCAAGCGTCATGGCCGCAAGCGCCGCTGAAAAAAGGAGCCGCATCAAACCGCGCCTCAAGCCTTGCCGTGGTGCGATCGGCTCGGCGCGGCGTCGAGCGGCCATCGCGGCCGCGGCGCAAAGTCGAGGTCATCGGTCAATCCGCGCTTTAAGCGCTCGAGACCGGTCCAGGCGATGATCGCGCCATTGTCAGAGCAGAGCGCCGCCGGCGGCGAAATGAACCGCAGCCCGCTTTCGGCGCAAAGCCGCATGAGCGCGCGGCGAATGGCGCCGTTAGCCGCGACCCCGCCGCCGATCACAAGGCCTTGCGGCGCTCGCCCCTCGCTTGCCGTAAAGAGGCGCACGCCGGAGCGCACCCGATCCACGATCACGTCGACGATCGCAGCCTGGAAAGAGGCTGCGAGATCCTTGACGTCCCTTTCGCTCAGCGTCTGCAATCTGAGGATTTCCTGCCGCACCGCTGTCTTGAGGCCAGAGAGGGAAAAGTCGGCCCCTTCGCGGCCAAGCATCGGCCGCGGAAATTCGAATCGCCGCGCGTCGCCTTCAAGCGCCAGCTTCTCGATTTGCGGGCCGCCTGGATACGGCAGCTCCAGCATTTTGGCGACTTTGTCGAAGGCCTCGCCGGCAGCGTCGTCGACGGTGGATCCAAGCCGGCGGTAGTCGCCGATGGCCTTCACCGCGACGATCTGCGTGTGCCCGCCGGAGATGAGGAGCGCCAGAAAGGGAAAGTCCAGGCGGTCCGTGAGCCGTGCGGTCAGCGCGTGGGCTTCCAGATGATTAACGGCGATGAATGGTTTGCCCAAGGCGAGCGCCAAGGCCTTGCCCGCCGTGAGCCCGACGAGAACGCCGCCGATCAGTCCCGGACCAGCCGCTGCGGCGACCGCATCGAGGTCCTTCGCCTCGGTCTTGGCCCGCTCCAGCGCGCGCCTGATCAGTCGGTCGAGGACATCGATATGGGCTCTTGCCGCGATTTCAGGAACGACGCCGCCATAGGCGGCGTGGCGGGCGATCTGGCTCAACACCTCATTGGAAAGGATCTCTCCGCCTTCGCCGCCAAGCCGCTCGGACACGACCGCGACCGCGGTCTCATCGCAAGTGGTTTCAATGCCCAAAACGCGCATGCGAACTCCCTGCGCAAGAAAGCCGCGCCGCTGAACCCTCACCGGCGGAACGAAGCTTATACCGCCGTACGGCGGGAAGTTGGAAAATTGTGTTTAACAAAGGGCTTACATCAATAATTCTTAGCTGTTTCGTCATATCGACGTATACTAACGCAGCGCTAAAGATGGCTCCATTAAATTTCTAAGAATTCGTTGGCATCCCTCTTGACACGATCTCGATTGATACAAGTTGGGTCAGCAGATCGTTGCTCCTCCAACGACGCACATATCTTGAGCTGAGTAGAATTATGGCTAAGGCGAAGAGGTAATTAGCGTCCCGGTTGAGGTTGCTCTCGATCTAAACTGTATGGAGGTGAAAATGGCGTCGAACAAAATTAAGGCCTTGGCGTTAACGTCCACGATTGCGATGGCCGCCGTGATCGGCTCCACGAGTCTGGCCGAAGCGCGCTACTGCCGGGCCCATTACGGCTGGCATCGGCACTGCGGCGGAACTCACTGGGGTTACGCGCGTCCGGTGCGCCACACCTATTGGGGCTACGCGTATCGTCCGGTGCGCCACACCTATTGGGGCTACGCGTATCGTCCGATTCGCTACTCCCGCTGCTATCGGCCTGGCTATTATGGCTACGGTGGCGCCGGCTATTACGGCTCCGCCTGGCCGTCCTATTATGGTTGGGGCGGCGCCCCGGGCTATTACGGATATGGCGGCGGCGGCCTGCTTGGCGCAGGACTCGGCGCGGGTCTCGGCCTCGGCGCAGGTCTTGGCGCGGGCATCGGCAGCGGCCTGTTTGGCTGGTGGTGATCGATTAGCATTCCGCGAGGCGCGTAGAGTACGCTCGCGGAGCTAAAAAGGAACGTCCGCTCCGACGAGCGGACGTTCGCTTTTCGCGGAATGCCGTCGCCACGCTGCTTCCGCTTGCCCTTCGCGCGCTCCCGCCTATAGTCGCGCGGATAACGGCGGCGGATAATGACCTCTCCTCCTTCCCTTCGCATTGGAACGCGCGGCAGTCCGCTCGCCCTCGCCCAGACCCATATGGTCCGCGCGGCGTTGATGCGCGCGCATGGCGGAAGCGAAGCGGATTTCCCGATCGAGATCATCCGCACGACGGGCGACCAGATCCAGGATCGGCCTCTCTCTGAATCAGGGGGCAAGGGGCTTTTTACTAAAGAGCTCGATTCAGCGCTCATCGCCGGCGCGATTGATCTCGCCGTGCATTCATCGAAGGATCTGCCGACGCATTTGCCAAGCGAGATCGTCATCGCCGGCTATCTGCCGCGAGAGGATGCGCGCGACGCCTGGATATCGCGCGGCGGTCTCGCGCTCGAAGCGCTTCCTGCCGGCGCCGTTGTCGGAACCGCCTCGCTGCGCCGCGCCGCGCAGGTGAAGCGCCGACGACCCGACCTCGAGACGACGCTGCTTCGCGGCAATGTCGAGACTCGTCTGAAGAAAGTTGAGAACGGAGAGATCGACGCGACCCTCCTCGCTCTCGCGGGATTGAAGCGGCTGGGTCTCGCCGATCGTGCGACGGCGCTGCTTTCCTTGGAAGAGTTTCCGCCCGCTTGCGGACAGGGCGCGATTGGCCTCACGCGGCGGGCCGGCGACGACGCCACGCGCGATCTGCTCGCGCCGCTCTTCGACGAAGCGACCGGCTTCGCGCTCGCCGCCGAACGCGCCTTCCTTGCGGCGCTCGATGGGTCTTGCCGCACGCCGATCGCCGGCCATGCGCAGGTTCACGGCGCCGAACTGTCCTTCGTCGGCGAAGTGCTCAGAGCCGACGGCGCGGAAGCCTATGTCGTGCGCCGCCACGGCCTCGCGATTGACGCCGCGCTGATCGGCGCGGACGCCGGCAAGGAAATCCTGCTGCGCCTGCCGCATGGCGTCGCGGGGCTTATGTGACGCCGATCCTGGTGCTGCGCGCGGCGACAGACGCCGCGCGCACGGCGGGGAAGCTGCAGGCGCTGGATTGCGTCGCCGTAATCTCTCCTGTGCTGGAATTCGCCGCCACGGACGCGAGCATTCCTTGCGGTGAGTATGACGCCGTCATCGTGACGAGCGCGAAAGGCGTCGAGTTCGCCGGCGATGCGCGCCAGCTCAGAGCGGCGCCGCTGCACGCCGTTGGCGAGAAAACCGCCGAAGCGGCGCGCGCGCGTGGCTTCCAACCAGATATTGTCGCCGGGAACGCCGAAGCCATTCTTCCGCGTCTCCTCGAACGCTATCGGCGTCCGGCGCATTTCCTTTATCTGGCCGGGCGCGACCGACAGCCGATTCTGGAGGCGGGCCTGCGCGCCGCGGGCCTCGAGGTCCACACGGTCGAAGTTTACGAAGCGCGGGCGGCGCGGGCGCTGACCGCCGAGGCCTTAGCCGCCATCGCCGCGCGGCGCGTCACCGCCGCCCTGCACTATTCCCGGCGCAGCGCGGAGATCTTCCTGCAGCTCGCGCAGGCTGCCGGCGTCGCCGATGCATTGCGCGACATGACTCATGTCGCGCTGTCGGAACATGTCGCGGCGCCGCTTCGTAAACTCGGCTTGCAAACCCTTGTCGCGGCAAAGCCGGATGAAGAACATTTGCTGTCGCTTCTATCGACTCAGCTGCGCACGAAAACGCCCTGACCGTTCGCGTTGAAATAGTCGATGGCGACGGCGCTCGCCTTCTCGCCGCCGCTGCGAGAAAACCTTACCGGACTGACCCCGCTGGCGTTTTCTCCCGGAGGCTGAAAGGTGAAAATGTTGTCTGAATAGTGACGCAGCGGATAGGGCGTGGGCGTGGGGCCAAGGGTCAGCGAAAGCCCGTCGGCCGATTCGACGACCCCGATGGGTCCGTAAAGCTCATTGCGGTAGTCGCCGACATATGTCGCGCGCGACGCGCGCGCCGGCGCGCTGGCGAGCGGCTTGGCGTAATCAGCGTCTCGACCGTATGCGGGGACCGCCATCTGCGCAAAAGCCTCGCCAAAGAGCGCGAGCCAGTCCCGTTCGATCTTCCCCGTCAGGACGATATCGAGGAAGCTGCGGCAGATGGTTTCTGGCGCGCCGACCGGCGCGGAATTGCTGAGCACGACAATGCCGAATCGCTCCACCGGCATGACATAGACGCAGGTCGAGGCGCCAAGAGAGAAGGCGCCCGAATGGCTCCAGCGCACCCGCGCCGGACCGCCATAGTCAATGTCCCAACCCAGGCCGTAAAAGGTCGGTCCGCGCATCGGGTCATGGGCGGGTCCTGTGGCGATCTGCGGGAAATGCGTGTCTGCGAGCGCCTCCGGCTTGACGATCTCGCGGCCGTCGAGGGCGCCGCGTCCGAGCTGCATCCGCACCCATGTCGCCATGTCGCGCGCCGACGCCGACGCGCCGCCCGCCGGCGCCTGGGCGTCAGGATCACGCTGTTCGCCGACCACCCATCTGTCGCCGCGGCGCACATGGCCGAATGCGCGGTTCCTACGCGCGGCGAAATCTGCGTGGTGCGAACTGGCGTTC
Organism: Methylocystis silviterrae; assembly: GCF_013350005.1. Taxonomy (GTDB): domain Bacteria; phylum Pseudomonadota; class Alphaproteobacteria; order Rhizobiales; family Beijerinckiaceae; genus Methylocystis; species Methylocystis silviterrae. The sequence goes on along the minus strand of NZ_JABVWW010000008.1, from coordinate 25,915 downwards.
GCCATGCCAAGCGGCCTGTACAGATGTTCGTCGCAAATATCTTCCCAGGACTTTCCTGCAACGTCCGCCGCCGCGAAACCCGCCGCCGAAAACCCCATATTGTTGTACGCGTAATGCGTGCGAAAGCTCGTGTCCGGTTTGATGTAGCGCAACCGGCGAATGATTTCATTGCGGTCGTAGCCGATGTCTTCGACAAGGTCGCCGGCATGGTCGGGTAGTCCGCTGCGATGGCAGAACATGTCGCGCAGCGTGATCTCGCGCGTGACCCACGGATCGCTCATCGCGAATTCCGGCAGGCTCCGCACGATCGGATGATCCCACGAGACGACGCCCTCTCCGACGAGGCTCGCGACAGCCGTCGTGGAGAGTGGTTTGGAAAGCGAAGCGAGCTGGAAGACCGTGTCGGGGTCGACGCGTTCGGCGGCGCCTGCGCGGCGCACGCCGAAGCCTTTCAAATAGAGCACGCGATCGGGCGAGACGACGGCGACCGACATCCCCGGCACGCCGGTTTTTTTCATGACGTCGACGACGAGCCCGTTGAGTTCGTTCAGATGATTTTGGGTCGGCTCGCGAACGGGCGACGGTTTGGAGTTGGCCTTGGCGAGCGCTTTGGGGGACAGCAAGCCGAGCCCCGACGCAAGCAGCGCGGATCGTCTCGTGAAGGCCATATCGCATCTCCGCTCGCGCTTCTTGCCCAACAATAGCGCTGAATCACTTCTCCGCCAGCGCCCAGCCGATCAGAACCATCACCGGCCCGACGATGGTCTGTTCCGCCGCTTTACCCGGCAAATCCGCGATCGTGCCCTTGACCACCCGCTCGTGCGGCGTGGAAGCGCGTTCAATGAGGAAAGCGGGCGTATCATGCGACATGCCCTCCTTCAGCAGACGACGCGACAATTCCGGCAGCGTGCGGTTGCCCATGTAGACGGCCGTCGTCGCGCGTTCGTCGGCGAGCGCGCCCCAATCGAAGTCCTCGGGAAATTCGCCGTCCTTCGTGTGCGCCGTAATGAATTGCAAACGCCGGGCCGTCTCCCGGCTCGTCAGCGACTTGCTGATCGCAGCGCCGCCGGCGCAGGCGGCGGTCACGCCAGGCACGATCTCTATGGAGAAGCCTGCGTCGCGTAATGCGGCGATTTCCTCATTGGCGCGACCGAAAATGAGCGGGTCTCCGCCTTTTAGCCGCACGACGTTCTTGCCCTCCCGCGCGAGCTGGACAAGCAGCGCGCTGATTTCTTCCTGCCGCACCGAGGGCGCGTAGCCGCGCTTGCCAACGTTGATCCGTGTCGCTTCGCGGCGAGCGAGATCGAGAATGCTCGCGGGAACGAGATCGTCGAAGAGCACGACGTCGGCGCCGGCGAGCGCGCGCATGCCCTTCAGCGTCAGCAGCTCCGGATCGCCGGGCCCTGCCCCGACAAGCGTGACGCGCCCGCGCGCCGTGGCCTCGGCGCCGGCGCGCGCCTCTTCGATCAGCGCCGCGCGGTCGTCCTCTTGCGGCGCGCGCTCGATGTCGCGGAAGGCGAGCCGCGTGAAGCGGCGCCAGAAATCGCGGCGCGCCAGAAAGTCGAGTCCGGACGCGCGCACGAGCGGCCGCCAGGCCTGCGCCGCGCGCGTCCAGGCCTGGAACGTCGCGGGCACCAGCGTCTCGATTCGGCCGCGCACCGCCTGTGCGAAAACCGGCGATGCGCCGCCGGTCGAAACGCCGATCACGAGCGGCGAGCGATTGACGATGGCGCCCATAATGAAATCGCTGAGCGCAGGCCGATCGGCGAGATTGAGCGGCACGCCGGCCGCGCGCGCCCATTCGTGAACCTGACGCGCGAGCGCGTCGTCCTCGATCGCGCCAAGCGCCATCGCGGCGCCGGCGAAATCGTTGGGCTCGACGGCGCGCTTGTGAATGGCGACGTTGTCGCGCGCCGCTCCGATCTCGCGCAGCTTGTCACAGGGCGCAGGCGCAAAAACGTCGACCTGCGCGCCGGTCGCGGCCGCCAAGTCGACTTTCCAGGCTGCCGCTTCGCCGCCGCCGATGACGAGCGCGCGCCGCCCGGCAAGCGCGTAGAACACGGGCAGAGTCGCCAGCGGCTGCATCAGATCGGCGGATATTTCGTCGGGTTTGCGAGTCACGGCGTCCTAGGTGCAGGACCAGGGGGCGCGGCGCAAGAGCTTTAACCCGGCGCCGCACGCTTGCGCGGCGTCGAGCTAGGATTTTCACAGGCTCCAAAGGCGGCCATGCAAGCCACCCCGCGGGCAGACAATGTTTCGCTGGCTAGAACCTCGCATTGAGAGTGACATAGGCCGAGCGCGGGGCGCCGGGCATGATGTTGTTGTTGTTGTGCGCCGAGGCGTAGTAGTAGGCGCCGGTCAGGTTCTCGATGTTGAGCTGGCCGGAGATGTTTTCCGTCACCTTCACAAAAAGCGCGCCGTCAATGCGCGCGTAACCGGGCACGATCACCCTGTTGTCGAGAGACGGATAGAAGCTCGAAGCATAGATCACGCCGGCGCCCAATCCGAGAACGCCGGGACCCCCGCCAACGAACGAAGACAAATCGTAACGGTTCCAATACGAGAAAGTGTTTCTCGGAACCGACGGATTGACCTTGCCGACATCCGTGAGAAAGGGCTGCCGCGGATTGAAACCGCGATCGGTCGATACGACGCGCGCGTCCTGATATCCGTATCCAAGCGAGACCTGCCATTCGTCGGTCATATTGCCGACGAGACCGAGTTCGGCGCCCTGCGTGCGCGTATTGGCGAGAACGGAGGTTAGCGCAGTTAGCGTCAATGCCTGGTTCGAACGGTTCAATTGATAGATCGCGCCCGTGAACAACAGCGTCGGCAGGAGCTGCGCCTTGAAGCCGAATTCAACATTTTCAAAGCCCTGCGGCGCCAGGCTCGCGGCCGTCCTCGGCAGCTGATTGAACTGATCGCCCGATTGCGGCAGGAACGAGCGCGAATAGGCTCCGTAGAAAGAGACGATGTCCAAGGGTTTGAAAATCAGACCGAATCTCGGCGACCATTTGTTGTCGAGGCGGCTCTGGTTCTCGAGCGTGATCCCGTCATTGAACCTCATGTGGAAGCTGTCGAATCTTACGCCAGCGAGAACATCGAAATATTTGGTCACCTCGATCTGGTCCTGGACATAGGCAGAGCCAATGTCGAGGTTCGTGTTCCAGCGCCGCGTCGCCGTATCAAAGTAGTTGGTGAAGAAGACCGGCGCGTAAACGGTGGGGGCCCAGAACGGAGTCGTGAGCCTTCGCGGCCCGTTGAGAGGGTTGTTGAATCGCGAGATGTCTCTTCCGGTAAAGGTCCATTGATTGCCAAACTCCGTCCCCACGACCAGCGTGTGACGGATATCGGGGGTCATAGCGAATTTATAGGTCAAGTCCGTCTGGTTGAAGATATTGCGTCGCGGCGTCGGCGCGACGTAACCGTCGAGTCGCGCGACGCCCACCGGCGTGATCGTGATCGGGCTTAGCCCGTTCAGCGCGGGGTTGAGTTGTTGCGACAACTGGCCCAGCGTCTGATCCGGGAATGTGTTCTGATATAGCTTGTCATAATTCGCCCAGGCGAGCTGATTACGGATGTTCAACCCGAATTCAGTCGTATGATCGATCACGAGAGCGGCGCGATCCATGTTGGTCCTGGCGTAGTTGACGTCACGCACGGACGGATTGCCGACGCCGAAGAAGGCCGATCGTGGGGTCGGCAATGGATAGCCCGGATAAATGTTTTCTCCGAGGAACCGGAAACCGCCGAATGACGGCACGCCGCGATCCGCGGTCCGTCGATCGCGGAAATGCTCGTAATTGAACAGCACGAAAGTGTTCTCGAAAGGCTTCCATGACAGCGCCGGATTGACGCCCCAGCGCTCGAGCTTGTCGAAGTCGCGATAACCGTAGGACTGTTCGTAAAGGGCGTTGAGACGCACGGCGATCGTATCGGTGACCGCCCGCCCGAAATCGGCGGTGACACGCTTGCGTCCGAAGCTGCCGCCAACGACCCGTAATTCATTTATCGTTTCGCCGTCGGCTTTCTTGGTGACGCGGTTGACGACGCCGCCGCCGCCGCCGCGGCCGAAGATCAGCGCGCTGGGGCCCTTGATCACTTCGACTGCCTGGATGTTATAGAGATCGCGATAGTATTCCGCGTCGTCGCGGATTCCGTCGATGTAGAAATCCGCACTTGTGGTCTGTCCGCGAATGGTGACCTGATCGCGGTTTCGTTCGCCCTGCTGCACCGTGACGCCGGGAACGTAGGCCAGCGCATTTTCCAGGGCGAGACTGTTGCGATCGTCGAGCTGCTGGCGCGTCAGAACTGTGACCGACTGGGGTATGTCGAGGATCGGCGTGTTGGTCTTCGTCGCGGTCGACATTCTCCCTGCGAAGTAGCCATGAACGTCTGTCGGGTTACGGCCGACATTGGCGACAGCCGCAGCGAAGGCCGCGCTGCCCGCGCCGGTCGAGGTCGCTCCGACAGTCCCGCTTGAAACGGCAGACCCTGTGACCAAGGCGGAGCGCACGGGCGCGACCCGAGCGCTGCGCCGTGCGCCTCCAACGTCGATGGGGGGCAACTTTTGGGCGCCGCTCGCGGAGCGCGCCTGCGAAGCGACAGGCTTCGGCTTCGCCTGGGGGACCGCGCGGGGTTTCTCCGGCGGCGCCTCGACCCGTATCGGCGGCAGGGGCCCGGATTGGGATTGCGCGAGAGCAGGAAGCGTGGGCGTCAGCGCAGCGGCAAGAGTTAGGGCGCCGACCGAAGCCGCGCCTGTCGTCCGGTCAAACGCCGCACCCAGGGAGGAGAGTGTCTGCACCGACAGCAATTGTTTTGGAATCATATCTGCCCCTTCCGCGCGGTTCATATCGCGATTAGGCAATGGTTAAGGTTTGTCTTTAAAAACTGTCAATTACGACAAGGGGCTAGCATGGAAGGCTTCCAAGTATTGTTTCTGATTGTAACTGAGTGTTGCTAAATTACGACACCAAAGCGATTTTTTACTGGAACTCTTTCAAAGACGAAATCGTCACTTTTGTTGACTGTTGTATTTTCGACATAGCCTGAGCCTTGAGCCCCGCGCCTGATTCTTCTCCCATGCAGGAGCGCAACAAAAAGGCGGCCCTGAGAACAGGACCGCCAGAAACGTCACGTCAGATGATGCGCGCTTACTTCTTCTTGCCGTCGGGGCCGAACTGAACGAGATAGGCCCACACGTTCTCCTGGTCCGCATCGTTGGGCAGGCCTTGGAAGATCATCTTGGTGCCGGGAATCTTCGCCTTCGGATTCTTGATGAACTCCTTGAAGCTGGCCTCGTCCCAGACGATGCCGGAATTCTTGTCAGCCTCGGAATAGTTGTAGCCCTCGACGGAGCCCGCCTTGCGGCCGTCGATGCCGTTGAGATGAGGCGCGACGGCGTTCTTGGCGGTTTCACCGACCTGATGGCAGGCTTTGCACTTCGCGAAGGTTTTTTCGCCCGCAGCTGGATCGCCAGCGGCGAGAGCCTGGCCTGCGGATGCGGCGAAAGCGACGCTCGCGGCGAACGTCAGCAGGGAAATAGTCTTCATCCTTGTTCCTTTCCTCATCGGCGTTCGCGACGCGCCCGCCCTTATTAAATGCGCCCGGCCAAATATTGGCGCCTCGCCGACGCTCTTTAGACGGGTTGCAAACTACAACGAAGCCGGCTTTCAAGACAACTACGCCGGAGTTTACGTTCACTGCTCGGGACATTATCCCGGAAGCGGTGAACGCCCGCTGAACCCGAGGCTTAAGTGACGCGCCGAAGCGTCAAATTGACGCGAACGCCGAGCGCCGCCAGCGCTTCCGGCAAAGGCCTGTTGATCGTCGGCAGAATCCTCTCCACGCCGTGATAGCGCATCCTCGCGGGTCCAGAGAGCACGAGCGCGTCTCCGGACGACAGCGCGAACGCCTTGGCGCGATCGCCGCGCCGCGTTCCGCCAAGCTTAAAGCGGCAGTCTGCGCCAAGCGACAAAGAGAGAATCGGCGCGGCGAAATCGGATTCATCCTTATCCTGATGAAGGCCCATGCGCGCCGTTTCGTCATAGACGTTCACGAGACAGGCTTCAGGCGGCTTGTCGTAATGCGTGAGCTCGTTCCAAAATTCGAGAAGCCTTTGCGGCATCGCCGGCCAGGGATTCCCGGTCTGGGGATGGCGCGGCGCGTAGCGGTAGCCCCCTTCCTTATCGCTGACCCAGCCGAGCGCGCCGCAATTGGTCATACGCACCGACATTGGGGCGCCGGTCTTTGGCATGGTCGAGACATAGAGCGGCGCGGCCGCGATGACCTTTGCGATCTCTTCAGCCAGAGCCGTTTGCGCCGCTGCGTCGAGAAAGCTTGGATAGTGGAACGCGCCGGGCGCGATTTCAGGCATGCAGCGACATGTGGCGCCGAACGGGCGTTTCGTCCATCACTGTCGGGACGCCGCCTGCGTACGCGAGCGAGAATAGAGCGCGGCTGCGCAGAACGAGGCTAAAGCAACACAGTCTTCGACGCCACCGTCGAATCGGCGTTGAGCTGGTAAATGATCGGAACGCCGGTCGTAAGTTCCAGCGTGGTCACAGACTCGGGCGTCATCTGCTCCAGCACCATGCAGAGCGCGCGCAGCGAATTGCCATGCGCCGCGACCAACGCCCTTTCGCCACGCATCACCGGCGGCAGAATGCGCTGGACATAGAAGGGCACGACCCGCGCGACCGTGTCCTTCAGGCTCTCGCCGCCTGGGGGCGGCACGTCATAGGAGCGTCGCCAAAGGTGCACCTGCTCTTCGCCCCATTTGTCGCGCGCCTCATCCTTGTTGAGCCCGGAAAGATCGCCGTAATGGCGCTCATTCAACGCGCGGTCCTTGATGGTCGGGACACTCGCCTGGCCCAGCTCCTCGAAAATGAGATCAATCGTGTGTTGCGCGCGCAGCAAAGCGGAGGTGAAGCCGACGCTGAATAGAATGTCCCGCTTCTTCAACTCGCGGCCGGCGCGGCGCGCCTCTTCGATGCCGAGCGGCGTCAAATCGGGGTTTTTCCAACCAGTGAAAAGGTTTTTGGCGTTCCACTCGCTTTGACCGTGGCGTACCAGAACGAGAGTGCGATTCATGCTCATAAATTCTCGTCGATATCAGGCGCCGGTAAGGCCAAGCACGTCGGCCATGGAGTAGAGCCCAGGGGCCTTCTCGCGCGTCCACAGCGCCGCGGCCAGGGCGCCGCGGGCGAAGACGCCCCGATCCTCGGCGCGGTGCGAGAATTCGATGCGCTCGCCGGCCCCGGCGAAGATGACCGTGTGATCGCCGACGACCGTGCCGCCGCGCAGGCTCGCAAATCCGATCTCGCCGATCCGCCGCGGCCCTGTCAGACCGTCGCGCCCACGCGCGCTGTTCTCGCCGAGATCGATTCCGCGACCGCGCGCGACCGCCTCGCCGAGCAGCAGCGCCGTTCCTGATGGCGCATCGACTTTGAGGCGGTGATGCATCTCGACGATCTCGGCGTCCCAAGCCGGTCCAAGCGCGCGCGCCGCGCGTTCGATAAGCACGGCGAGGAGATTGACGCCGAGGCTCATATTGCCGGAACGCACGATCGCCGTTTCCCGCGCGCATTCGGCGATGGCGGCGAGATCTTCCTGAGACAGTCCGGTCGTGCCGATGATGTGCGCCACCCGGGCCCGAGCCGCCGCCTGGGCCAGTTCCACGCTGCTGCTCGGAGACGAAAAGTCGACGATCGCGTCAGCGTCGCCGAGGGCGGCCCCGACGTCGCTCGTGATCGGCACGCCGTTCGGCGCCGCGCCGCCGCTGTCGGCGCCGAGCGCCGCAGAGCCGGGACGCTCCAGAGCGGCAGTCAATCGGACGCCCAAAGTATCGGGGATGATCTGGGTCAGCATCCGGCCCATGCGGCCCGCCGCGCCGACTACCACCAAACGCAATTCGTTCATGTTCGGTCGCCCTCGCCTCCCGCAGCTTAGCGGCTTCGATTCGCTTTTCGTGACGCGCCATTTCCTATACAGGCGAGGCGCCGCGATGAGAAGCGTGCAGCTTAGGCCCGGCGTCGGACGCTGCCCGAACGGGCGGTTATTTTGCTTTAGGGCGAAAGCTTTTGACAAGCGCCGGATCGGTCTCGATATAGGCCGCGCCGATAAGATCGAGGCAGTAAGGCACCGCCGACATGACGGCGTCGAGACAGAGTTCGATCGCCCTTGGCTTGCCCGGCAGATTGATCACGAGACACTTGCCGCGATGGGCGGCCAATTGTCGCGACAGGATCGCAGTTGGCGTCTGCGCCAGCGAAACCTGTCGCATCCGCTCGCCAAAGCCGGGCAGCTCGCGCGGGCAGGCCGCGAGCGTCGCTTCGGGCGTCAGATCGCGGGGGCTGGGGCCTGTGCCGCCGGTGGTGACGATGAGGTCGCAACCGACAGCGTCTGCCAAGTCGATAAGCGTGTCGCGCACGCTTTCAAGCCCATCAGGGATGATCCGCCGCTCGATGCGGAAGGGCGTCGTCAGCGCTGCGCGTAGATAGGCCTCGATCGCCGGACCGCTCTCATCTTCATAGACGCCGGCGCTCGCGCGATCGGAGGCGGTGACGACGCCGATGATCGCGGCGCGCTTTTGGTCTGTCATTCGCGGGTCTCCCGGCACGCATGTTTGCCGCCTCCGCTCGCTCTTGTCACTCCCCCACGCCGCAGCGCTTAAGCTAGTATAGATTGCACATATATCGCACAAAATGCAACTATGCAAAGACATATAGCGACAAGAAATTGAAAAATAGACTAACTATCGAGAATATTATGCGCTGCGACGAACATATACGCCAGGATATTGGCAGCACATATTTTGCCACATTTCACAATTAACTAATTTGTCTTCACCTCCATTCAGACGGATGGAAACTGTGCGCTTGACGAAGCGAACGCGCTCGTCAGCATCCTTCACGCATTGTGCGTAAACGGAGCAATCCTGAATGAATCGTATCTGTGGCGTACTGACGATCCTTGCACTGACGACCGCGCCGGCTCTGGCGCATCACCATCACGCCTCCCGCCATTCGTCGAGCCATGCCTCGCGCCATGCCTCGCGCCCCGTGGAGGCTTCGCAGGGTTTCACCGCCAACGCGTCATTCTACGGCGGCGGCCCGCGCCGCTATGAGCCCAACAGCCACACCGCCAATGGCGAACTGTTCAACATGTGGGACATGACGGCCGCCCACCGCACGCTGCCGATGGGCACGCGTCTGCGCCTGACCTACGCCGGGCGTTCGGTGGTGGTGCGCATCAATGACCGCGGACCGGCGGTCTGGACTGGGCGCAGCCTCGACGTGTCGCGCGGCGCGGCGACCCAGCTCGGCCTCATCGAACGCGGCACCGGACAGGTCCGCGTCGAGGTCATCGGAAAGAGCTAAGCAATTTAAGGCGCCCGGCGATAGCCGGGCGCCTTCGCCTTAAGGGCGCGCCTACTTCGCCGCGACGTATATGCTGGCGCCCTTTTCCAAAAATTCCGCGCTCTTTTCGGCCATGCCCTTCTGGCGTTCGATCTCTTTCGCCTCCTCGCGCAGATCGCGGGTGATCTGCATCGAGCAGAATTTTGGTCCGCACATCGAGCAGAAATGCGCGACCTTGTGCGCCTCTTTCGGCAGCGTCGCGTCGTGGAATTCGCGCGCCGTGTCGGGATCGAGTCCGATCTCGAACTGATCCTCCCAGCGGAAGTCGAAACGTGCCCGGCTCATGGCGTCGTCGCGTTCGCGCGCTGCCGGATGGCCCTTGGCGAGATCGGCGGCGTGCGCCGCGATGCGATAGGTGATGACGCCGGTCTTCACGTCGTCGCGATCCGGCAGGCCGAGATGTTCTTTAGGCGTGACGTAACACAGCATCGACGTGCCGAACCAGCCGATCATCGCGGCGCCGATGCCTGACGTGATGTGGTCGTAGCCCGGCGCGATGTCAGTGATGAGCGGGCCGAGCGTATAGAACGGCGCCTCGCCGCAGACTTTGAGTTGCTTGTCCATATTGGCTTTGATCTTGTGCATCGGCACATGGCCGGGGCCTTCGATCATCGTCTGACAGCCCTTGTCCCAGGCAATCTTCGTCAATTCGCCAAGCGTCTCCAGCTCGGCGAATTGCGCCGCGTCATTGGCGTCGGCGTTGCAGCCGGGGCGCAGACCGTCGCCGAGCGAGAAGGACACGTCATATTTGCGCATGATGTCGCAAATCTCGTCGAAGCGTTCATAGAGGAAGCTCTCCTTGTGCTTCGACAGGCACCAGCGCGCCATGATCGAGCCGCCACGCGAGACGATGCCGGTCACGCGATTGGCGGTGAGCGGCACATAGGCGAGACGCACGCCGGCATGGATCGTGAAGTAGTCCACGCCCTGCTCCGCTTGCTCGATCAGCGTGTCTTTAAAAACTTCCCAGTCGAGCTTCAGCGCATCGCCGCCAACCTTTTCCAAGGCCTGATAGATCGGCACCGTGCCGATCGGCACGGAGGCGTTGCGGATGATCCAGTCGCGGATGTTGTGAATGTTGCGGCCGGTGGAGAGGTCCATCACCGTGTCGGCGCCCCAGCGGATCGCCCACACCATCTTTTCGACCTCATCCGCAACGGAAGAGGTGACGGCCGAGTTGCCGATGTTGGCGTTGACCTTCACCAGGAAGTTGCGGCCGATAATGACCGGCTCGAGCTCCGGGTGATTGACATTCGCCGGAATGATGGCGCGGCCGCGCGCGATTTCCTCGCGCACGAATTCGGGCGTGACGAATTCGGGTATCGACGCGCCAAAGCTCTCGCCGTCGGCGATGCGTTCTTTCGCGACGTCAAGCGCGCGCTCGCGGCAGAGGTTCTCGCGATGCGCGACATAGATCATCTCCTCCGTCACGATTCCGGCGCGAGCGAACTCGAGCTGAGTGACGGGGCTGGCCCCGGCCGCTCGATGAAGCCTGCGCTCTGCCGGGCAAGGCGGCACCAGGCGCTCGCCTTCGGCGAAGCCGTTGTCTTCGGGCTTGATGCCGCGCCCTCGATAGGGTTCGAGACCAGCGCGCGTCGCGAGCCAGGGACGCGCCGAGGGCAATCCCGCGGAAAGGTCGGGCGTAAAGGATGCGCAGGTATAGGGTCCTGACGGGTCGTAGACCCGAAGCGGCGGCTCGCCCGACGATGGATCGAGCGCGACCTCGCGGTAGGGAACGCGAATGTCGTCGCGTTCCTTCGGCGAGGAATAGACCTTGCGCGATTTCCCGATCGGCCCGGTGGTGACGCTCGCCGGCATACGCTTGTCGTGGATGTTCATGATCGCGCTCCTTCATCGCGCTTCGTCAAGGGAAGCGGACGCTGAGTCAGGAAGACGAAGGAGGGATGCGCTATCACAGCGTCGACGCGAGGCGCCGTTCGCTTCTTCGCTGGCCTTCCCTACGCCGGCATGACCCGGATCAGGTTCGACGGGTGCTTCTCAGCCGCGCTTGCGGCGCCCCTCGCCATTATGGAAAAATTACCGCGTTCACACTCGTGTCGCAAGCTCGCGTGGCGATACCGGCAAAATAGCGTATAGCCCCGACGAGCCCAGACATATGAGGAATTTCAATTTCCAGGGCCTGACGTCGGAGGAAGCCGAGAGGCGTCTTGCCGAATGCGGGCCGAATGAGCAGCCAAGAGCTCCCCCGCCGGGCATATTCGCGATCGCGCTGCGCACGCTGAAAGAACCCATGTTCTTTCTGCTTGCGTCCGCCGCGTTGCTCTACCTTTTCGTCGGCGATCTGGGCGAAGGCCTGTTCATGGTCGCCGGCGCAGGCGCGTCGATCACTCTCGTTGTTCTGCAAGAGCTGCGAACCGAGCGCGCCCTTCAAGCGCTCAACCGACTGGCCGAACCAACCGCGACTTGTCTGCGCGACGGCGTCGAACGGCGCATCCCTGCCCGCGATCTCGTTCCCGGCGACCTCATTCTCGTCGGCGAGGGGGAGCGCGCGCCGGCGGACGCGCTGCTGATCGGCGGCGACGCGCTCGTCATCGACGAGTCCCTCCTCACGGGCGAGTCAGCCGCGGTGACGAAGACTCTCGCAAGCGAAGACCGCTCGGCGGAGTTTCCCGATCCTGGCGGCGAACATACGCCCTTTCTTTTTGCGGGAACCATGATCGCGCGAGGATCGGGATTGGCCGAGGTCGTGCGCACCGGCGCGCGCACGGCGATGGGCCGTCTCGGCGCGTCGCTCGCGGCGATCGAGGCCGAGCCCAGTCCTCTGCAGCAAAGGACCGGCAGGCTGGTCGCCACGCTCGGCGCCTTCGCTCTCATCTTTTGCGTCTTGGTGTTCCTTGCCTATTGGCGCGTGCATGGCGACTGGTTTGAGGGCGCCATCGCCGGCATCACGCTCGCCATCGGCCTTTTGCCGGAAGAATTTCCGATGGTGCTCGCGATCTTCCTCGCGCTGGGCGCTTTTCGGCTAGCGCGCCGCAACGTGCTCGTGCGTCGATCTTCGGTGACCGAGACGCTGGGCTCTACGTCGATTCTCTGTGTCGACAAGACCGGAACGCTGACGCAGAACCGCATGCGCGTCGCGTTCGCTATTTCCGAAAGTGACCAGGCGATCGATGCGCCGCTCGCGGATGCGGGGCAACGCATGCTCGTCCGCGCCGCCTTGCGCGCCTCATCGGCAAATCCCGTCGATCCGATGGATCGCGCCGTGCACGCCTTCGCGGCGGAAGCAGCCGTCGCATCGGAAGCCGTACCCCTTTGCAGCTTCCCGATCCGCCCGGACCTGCTCGCCTTCATTCAGTGCTGGCGCGATGAGTCGGGCGAGAGCTATGCCGCGAAAGGCGCGCCGGAAGCAATCTTCAAACTCGCGCGAGTCTCGGACGAAGAACGCGCACGCCTTCAGACGAAAATCGACGATCTGGCGCATCGCGGCCTTCGCGTGCTTGGCGTCGCGACGACGGCGCCGCTGCCGCAAGCGCCTCCGCCGGAAGTGGCGTCATTCAATTTCATAGGTCTGCTGGCCTTTGAGGATCCGCTTCGCGAGGAGGTCCCCGCAGCCGTCGCCGCCGCGCAGCGCGCGGGAGTCGCGGTGGCGATGATCACGGGCGACTATCCTGCGACGGCGCTGGCCATCGCGCGGCAAGCGGGCATCAATTCTGAAGCCGGCGTGCTCACCGGCGCTGAGATCGCGGCGACGCCGAACGAACTTCGTCCTGAAAAAATCCGCAACATGCGCGTCTTCGCCCGCGTGACGCCGACGAGCAAGCTGGCGCTGGTCGAGGCGTTCAAAGCCGACGGCCATATCGTCGCCATGACCGGAGACGGGGTCAATGACGGGCCGGCGCTCGCCGCCGCGCATATTGGCATCGCCATGGGCCAGCGCGGCTCGGATGTTGCGCGCGAAGCCGCGCACATCGTGCTGCTTGACGACAGCTTTGCCTCGATCGTCGCCGGCGTGGCGCTGGGGCGGCGCATCTTCGCCAATCTCCGCCGCGCGCTCACCTATGTGACGGCAATTCACATTCCGATCGCCGGCGTCGCACTGGCGCCAATCCTGATGGGGCTGCCGCCTCTGTTGCTGCCGGCGCATGTCGTGCTGATGGAGTTGATCATCGACCCGACCTGCGCGCTCGTTTTCGAGTCGCAGCCGAATGAGGCCGACGCCATGCTCAAACCGCCTCACCGGCGCGATGAGCCGCTTTTTGGTTCGCGCCAACTCTGGCTCGGTTTCGTGCAGGGCTTCGTCGTCTTCCTGACCGTGATGTCGGTCTACATCATCGACGATGGATTCGGCGCACCGGAGCCGCAGGCGCGCGGTCTCGCTTTCGCAACCCTTGTCGTCAGCAATCTCGTGCTCGCGCTCTCGGATGCGCTTCCGCGCGGCGCGTCCTTGTTCTCGCGCGACAATCTGCCGTTTTGGGGCGTCGCCTTCGCGGCCAGTGCGATGTTGACGGCCAGCCTTTACACGCCTGTCATCTCGGAGCTTCTGCGCTTCGAGTCGCCGACTTGGCCAAAACTGGTTCTGGCGCTGACGCTCGCAGTGATTGCAGGAAGCTGGTACGGCGTTTGGCGTCGGTTGCTCTATCCGGCGCCGCGCGCGCCGCGAGAAGACGCGGCCCTCACTGTCGATTTGCGTTGAGGCGCGCAATGCACAAACAGCACATGTGTTGCAAAGACGTTACAGAGAGGAGAAATCTTTGCTTGTGAAAGCGAATTTGCGCCTAAAGTCGAGTGGGTCTTGTAATGTTTAATACACTGTAAACATGCGTCGAACTTCGGCGCGACAAGCGAATGCCCGCCGGTGGCGAGGCTCAAGAGACGGTTCGCCTCGGGACTCGCCGACAATGAAAAAATCGAATTCGCGCAGCTTCCTCTTCACGCTAAGCGCAATCGCAGCGCTTGCGCCGTCCCTCTCCTTCGGCGCCGACGGCTATTTCCTTACAGGCTACGGTCCGCGTCAGCGGGCCTTAGGCGGCGCTGGCGTCGCCGACTCGCGAGACGCAATGGCCATGTCGATCAACCCGGCTGGCATTGTCGGACTCGACCGGATGTTTCAATTCGGACTCGGCGCGAGCCTGCCCGAGCGCGGGTATTCGACCGTTGGGCAGCCGGTGGTGCTGGCGCCTGGCGATGTCAGGAGCGGTCGACCGATCTTTCCCGTGCCAAACGGCGCCTATGTCCAGCCGATCGATGCCGAATCCGCATGGGGCGTCGCCAATTACGGCAACGGCGGGCTCAATACGTCCTATGACTTCGGGCATTTCAAGCCTCCGGTCAAAGCGGGCCCGGGCGGCGTGATTACCGTCTCTCCTTCGTTTGGCGGCGTCCTTGGCGGTGGCTGGGCGGGACTCGATCTTCAACAATCGTTTGTGAGCGCCACCTACGCCCGAAGATTCGGTCCGATTACTATTGGATTCTCGCCCACGATCGCTGTTCAGATGTTGAATGTGCAGGGATTGAAAATCCTCTCCCCCTACTCCTCCAACATGTACAACTTTTCCGACATGGCCTACGATTGGTCGGTCGGGGGCGGCTTCCGCATCGGCTTGGAGTGGCGCGCGACGGATGAACTGCGCTTTGGCTTCGCCGGCACGACGCCCATGTTCATGTCGAAATTTGACAAATACAGAGGACTTTTAGCGGACCAAGGCAGTTTCGACATTCCGGCGAACGTGATCGCCGGCGTCGCCTATGACGTGCTGCCCAACCTCACGCTGATGGCTGACTGGAGACACATCTTCTATTCAGCGACGTCCGTAGGCAATCAAAGCTTTCCCATCTGGTACGGGTCGTTCGGTTCATCCGGCGGGCTTGGATTCGATTGGCGTGACACCGATTCCGCGTCATTGGGCGCAGAATGGCGCGCCACGTCAAAGCTGGCCTTGCGCGTTGGCTACCATTACTCAACTGTCCCGGGTAGAGAGCGCGCCGCCACGCTTGCCGCGCTGGCGCCTGCTGTCGCCGCTCACTCCGTTACCGGCGGCTTCGGCTATCAACTGACGAAAAATTCATCGATCGATTTCGCCGCCATTTATGACTTCAAGAATTCGGTCAGCTACTTCGAGAACGCTCCCTTCGTCGGCCGGGCGTTCTCTCCCGCAATTCCAATAAATCTGTTTCCCCATTATAATACAAACGCTGTCATCACCGCCTGGGGACGCGCCACCCAGTTCACGGTCGGCTACAACTACAAATGGGATGCAGGCGATACGTCCTGGATCCCCAGTCATTTCTGAAAACGAGCGCTCCCTGACGGCCGCAGCGATCGGCCCGCCTGGCGCGCCTCCGAAAAGGAGGCGCGTCTTTTTATGCGTCTCGCCTCAACCGACGACGATCTTTGGCGCAGTGCGCTGCTTTTGCGTTTCAAGCAGCGTTTTCACCTTCGCCGCCAGATTGAGATAGACCGCGGCCTGCGGGCTGTCGGGCTCGGCGCCCACGACCGGTCTCCCAGCGTCCGAGGTTTGACGGATCTTGATGTC
This sequence comes from Methylocystis silviterrae, assembly GCF_013350005.1. Classification (GTDB taxonomy): domain Bacteria; phylum Pseudomonadota; class Alphaproteobacteria; order Rhizobiales; family Beijerinckiaceae; genus Methylocystis; species Methylocystis silviterrae. Next base: position 10,002 of record NZ_JABVWW010000008.1, on the reverse strand, counting down.
GAGCGGCGCCTCGCCCAGAAATGGCACGCCCATCTGTTCGGCGTCATGGCGCGCGCCGCCATGCGCGAAGATCTCCGAGCGCCCGCCGCAGTGGGGGCACAGGAAGTAGCTCATATTTTCAATAACGCCGAGGATCGGAGTCTCGACTTTCTGGAACATCGACACGGCGCGCCGAGCGTCGATCAGCGCCAAATCCTGCGGCGTCGAGACGATCACCGCGCCGGCGAGCGGGACCTGCTGCGCGATGGTGAGCTGAACGTCGCCGGTGCCGGGAGGCATGTCGATGACGAGCGCGTCGAGTTCTCCCCAGGCGACTTCGCCGAGCATTTGCGAAATCGCCTGCGACACCATCGGACCGCGCCAGACCATCGGCACGTTCTCGTCGACGAGAAAGCCCATCGACATGATCTTCACGCCATAGGCTTCGAGCGGCACGAGCTTGCCGCCCTCGACCTTGGGTTTGTCAGTCAAGCCGAAAAGCCGCGGCATCGAGGGGCCATAGACGTCGGCGTCGAGCAGGCCGACGCGCCACCCCTGAGCGGCGAGGCCGAGCGCAAGATTGGCCGATGTGGTCGACTTGCCGACGCCGCCCTTGCCCGAGGCGACGGCGACAATGAAACGGATTTTTTCCAGCGCCGGAATCCCGGCTTTTTGTTGAGGCGGCGGCGCGCCGGCCCCATGCGCATGGCCATGGGCATGGGCATGGGCTTGAGCCCGAGGCGGCTGAGCCTCGGGGCGCGAGGCGCGTTCAGCGGTCAAGGTCACGATCGCCTGCTCGACGCCGGGCGCCGCCTTGATCGCGCGCTCGGCCGCGACTCGCGCCGCCTCCCAGGCCTGAGTCTGGCTCGGATCGCCGGCCAATGAAACGAAGGCTTTGGCGCCCGACACATTGACGCCGCTTACCGCGCCGGCGAGCGGCGCTCCGCCCGGCCCGTAGAGCCCTTCCAGAGCCTTCAAAATGTCAGCTTCCGTCGCCACGCGCCCGCTCCTTGCCTGTTTAGAGCTGTTCCAGGCAAGCCATATGCCGCGATTAGCGCCCCTCGTCCATCGGACGGCCGCAACAATCGCGCTCCTTCTGCACGGGCGGGCATGGCACGTCGCCATAGGAGCAGAACACCCAGCAGTCTCCCGAAGGTGTCGCGCGGAACGCGTGACGGTAAGGGCCCTCATCCGACCCTCGCTAACGCGAGGGCCACCTTCTCCCGCATGCGGGAGAAGGAGACTGCCCGCCCGTCACGCGAACATCATCGCCGGATGTTCGATGACATGTTTGAATTCCGCCAAGAGCTCGGCGCCGAGCGCGCCGTCGACGGCGCGATGATCGCAGGACAGCGTCACGCTCATCATTGTCGCCACAATGGGCGCGCCGTTCTTCACGATCATGCGCTGCTCGCCCTGCCCGACCGCCAGGATCGTCGACTGCGGCGGATTGATCACCGCCGTGAAACTCTGCACGCCATACATGCCGAGATTGGAGACCGCCGACACGCCGCCTTCATATTCATGCGGCTTGAGCTTGCGCGCGCGGGCGCGCCCGGCGAGCTCCTTGATCTCCTCGGAGATCTCGCGAACCGATTTCGCCTGCGCGTTACGGATGATCGGCGTGACGAGCCCGCCAGGGATCGACACGGCGACGCCGATATCGGAGGATTTGTGGCGCAGCAACGCGTCCGGCGTATAGGTGACATTGGCTTCTGGCTTGCGCTGCAGCGCGATGGCGAGCGCCTTCACGACGTAATCATTGACCGACGTCTTCCATGTCGGTTTGCCGTCAGACCCGAGCGGCGCGGCGGCGTTAAAATCCTCGCGCAGGCGCAGCAGCGCATCGATCTCGCAGTCGACGTTGAGATAGAAATGCGGAATGGTCTGGATCGATTCCGTCAGCCGGCGCGCGATCGCCTTGCGCACATTGTCGTGCGGGATTTCCTCGTAAGCGCCGGCCTCGAAGAATTTGCGCGTTAGGTCAGCAGAGGGCGCTGCGGCGAGCGGCGCCGCCTTGGCCGTCTCTCCGCGCGCGAGCGCCGTTTTCACGTCGCGTTCGATGATCCGGCCGTGCGGCCCGGAGCCTTGGAGGGCGGAGAGGTCGAGTCCCCCTTCCCTCGCCAGACGGCGCGCGAGAGGCGAAGCGAAGATGCGGTCGCCGGCGGCGAATTGAGCGGGAGCGTTCATCGTGCGGAATCGCCTTTGGCGGCGGAAAGTTCGCTATATATTAGAGGCCTTGCCGAGAGCAGTCCATGAACGCGCCGCGCCGAGCGAATAAATCCCCCGAGAGAAAAATGGCCGCGAGCCAGCTTTATGACCAAGATTTTTACGCCTGGGCCAATGAGCAGGCGGCGCTGCTGCGCGCCGGAAAGCTCAGCGAGGCGGATATCGAGCATATCGCCGAAGAGGTGGAGAGCTTGGGCAAGACCGAAAAGCGCGAACTCGTCAGCCGCCTGATCGTCCTGATGGTGCACTTGCTGAAATGGCGCTTTCAGCCGAGCCTGCGCGGGCGGAGCTGGAAGCTGAGCGTCGACGAGCAGCGAATCGCGATTGACGCGCATCTTGCGGACAATCCCAGCCTCAAGAGTGTCATCGCTGAAGCGACGGCGCTCGCCTATCGGCAGGCGCGAATCGGCGCTCAGCGCGAAACCGACCTCGACGCCGCTGTGTTCCCCGCGCAGTGCCCCTGGACCTTCGAAGAGATGATGGCCGAGGACTTCTGGCCGGAGGGGTAATGCGGCGAGCGCGGCGGGGAATTGCGGCCCTGGACTCCTGAGAGACAAACCAGCAGGCCAAAGATCGCTCTAACTCGATCCGTCGTTCAACCACGCCGGCACTGCAACGGTTATCATGCAGTCCAAAGGCAAGCCTGCCTTACGAAGGTGGTGGAGCATAGCGGCAATCGTTTTTCCGCTCGCAATTGAGTCATCGACGATCAGCAAAGACTCGATCGCAGCTTCGTGGCCGTCGGCTTTGTACGCAAACTCGTTGACGATCTCCTCCAATGAAGAGGCACTCGCCGCTTTAGCCCTTTCTTTCCTCGAAAATCCGCCCGACAGGTCTGGTACGTTAGAATTCGGCGAGATCGATTCCAAGATAGATTCTCTGTAGACGATTGCGTCGGCTCTGGTGCTGGGTGGCGAGACTACTGCGTCGAACTTCGTCTTGTCATGCACTTCATCCGCCAAGAGCCGTGCATAGAAACAAGCCATGTTTCTGTATGATGTGGCAATGTCCGAGCCTTCATTTAGCCGCCCAGAACGAATCGACTGCAAATAGATCATGTCCCCAACGTTTGGCCATTTCCGCAGGAAGACCAGTTTAACCGTTTCCCCGGTTGGAAGAGTGAGATCGCTGATCATGTGACAATGCTACTATCCTCGATGAGCCTTCGGCAATCGATACCCAGGAGCTTTCAGGTGACGACGGCTACCGATCCAACCGGAACCGAGGATGTACAAGCTGCGTGGAGCGACCTCGTCGAGGCGCTTGCCGAAGGACGTCTCCCGATCCTTGAGACAATGAAGGGTGTCATTCCGCACATATACGAAAAAGGCGATCATGAAGGATTCGTGACCTTCACACGGGCATATCATGTGCTTATGAGCGATCGTAGGATCTTGGAACGTATGCACCAAGAAACGCTCGACGTATTGATGGAAAAGTTTTCGGGCGAATACGACGTGGAAGCTGTAAAGTATGGCATCCGCGCGAAAGACGGGTTTCGTCTCTTTGACAAGCTATGTTCGATCAAAACCGAAATGTATGGCGACGGCCCGCCGCTTTTAAGTGGCGACTCATTTGCCGAGTGCCTTGCTCAATATGCGCGCCTCGTGGGCCACGTTGAAGCCCTGTGGGATGATGCGTGCCGCCACTACAGAGAAGCTCGTTTTCCACTCTCAACCTTTTTGTCAATTCTCGCCATTGAGGAAGTAGGAAAGTTGGGACGTCTCTGGACCGATCTCCTCGCGTGGGACCGCACCCAACCCACCACACAAACAACTTTGGGTCGGCTTGGCCGAGATCACCGCAAGAAGCACTTCATGGGGATTATTTCAGGCGCAGTCATAAACGCGCGGCTTGATCGCATTTTAGGAAAGCAGCGGGTCAAGCAGCTCTTGCAGGATGTCGAGAGTGGCAAGATCGAGACGGTACGGCAGTCATGTCTCTACATCGATATGATGGACGGGAAGGTCGTGTTGCCCGAGGACGTGATTGATCGGGAAGCCGCCAAGTTTTACGTCGTCTTGGCTGGCGAGCTATGGGCGGAAATTTTGGGCCACTTTCCTTGGGAATTCGAACGGATGATCGAGAAGGTAACAGCGTTCGAGATCGAAATCGGCTTCTCTGAAGAGCACGTCAAGCGACGTTAGTGCTGTTCGCCTCGTTCCAGCCCTAGAGTGTCGGTCAATGCCACAAGGCGCAAATGCCTGCCCGGGAATCCAGAGTCGCAACAAGCGTGTCTGATTTTGCTCTGGATTCCCGATCGCGCGCTTTGCGCGCGTCGGGAATGACAGCGCGCGCGGCTTCCCGCATCGCGCGCCCAATCACCGATACAGAACCGCTTTCGCCGCCGTGACGACATCAGCCACGCTCGGCAAAGCGAGCTTTTCGAGATTGGCCGCGTAGGGCATCGGCGTGTCCTTGCCGGTGACGCGCAACACCGGCGCGTCGAGATAGTCGAAGGCTTCTTGCTGCACGCGCATGGCGATTTCGGCCGAGACGCCGCACTGCGGCCAGCCTTCTTCGATCGCGACGCAGCGGCCGGTCTTCTTGACGGACTCGATAATCGTCGCCGTGTCCATCGGGCGTAGCGTGCGCAAATCGATCACCTCGGCGTCGATCCCCTCTTTGGCGAGTTGTTCGGCGGCCTGCAGCGCATAGGTCATGCCTATCGAGAAGGAGACGAGCGTCACATCCTTGCCCGGCCTTGCGATGCGCGCCTTGCCGATCGGCAAGACGAAGTCCTCCAGCGCCGGCACTTCCGACGTCTTGCCGTAGAGAATCTCGTTCTCGAGAAACACGACCGGATTGTCGTTGCGGATCGCGGCCTTCAGCAGGCCCTTCGCATCGCTGGCGTTCGACGGCGAAATCACGATCAGCCCCGGCACCTGCGAATACCAGGCGGAATAATCCTGGCTGTGCTGCGCGGCGACGCGCGCCGCGGCGCCGTTCGGTCCGCGGAAAACGATCGGACAGTTGATCTGTCCGCCGGACATGTACAGCGTCTTCGCCGCCGAATTGACGATGTGGTCGATGGCCTGCATCGAGAAATTGAAGGTCATGAATTCGACGATCGGCCGCAGCCCGGCGAAGGCCGCGCCGACGCCAACGCCCGCGAAGCCATATTCGGTGATGGGCGTATCGACGACGCGTTTGGCGCCGAATTCCTGCAGCAGGCCCTGCGTGACCTTATAGGCGCCTTGATATTCGGCGACCTCCTCGCCGATCACGAAGACGCTCGGGTCGCGCCGCATCTCTTCGGCCATGGCGTCGCGCAAGGCTTCGCGCATGGTCATCGACACCATCGTCGTGCCTTCGGGCACCTCCGGCGCGACGCGCGGGGACGGCTGCGCGGCGACGCTCGTCGCCTTGGGCGCGGGCGTCGCGGCCTCGACGGCGGCTTTGGTCGCGGCCTTGTTGGCTTCGCCGGGTTCGTCCTGCGGCGCGGTCTGGCCTGGGACTGGCGGCGCCGCCTCGGCCTGCTCTTGCGCCTTGTCCTCTTCGCCGACGCGATCGACCGGCGCGTGGTCGGCGGTGTCGGCGACCTCCTCGCCTTCCTCGGCGATCACCGCGATCGGCGTGTTGACGGCGACATTCTCGGTGCCGCCGGGAATGAGGATGCGCGCCAGCACGCCTTCGTCGACGGCCTCGACCTCCATCGTGGCCTTGTCGGTCTCGATTTCAGCGATGACGTCGCCGGCTTTCACCGCGTCGCCTTCGTTCTTGAGCCATTTGGCGAGCTTGCCCTGCTCCATCGTGGGAGACAGCGCGGGCATGAGGACATTGACGGTCATTGACTCAATCCCTCACGACGCCAGCACGTCCGTCCACAACTCACTCGGGTCCGGCTCCTTGTCCGCAGTGGCGAAATCCGCGGCTTCGGCGACGATCTTGCGCGCATTGGCGTCGATCTTCTTGAGTTCGTCCTCGCTCATGCCGTCGGCGATCAGCCGCGCGCGGACTTGCTCGATCGGATCATGCTCCTCGCGCATCTTTTGGACTTCTTCCTTGGAGCGATATTTCGCGGGGTCGGACATCGAATGGCCGCGATAGCGATAGGTCTGCGCCTCTATGAGATAGGGGCCCTTGCCGGCGCGGCACCATTCGATCGCCTCGTCCGCCGTAGCCTTGACGATGCGCACGTCCATGCCGTCGATCTGCTTGCCCGGAATGCCGAAAGCCGCGCCGCGTTTGGAGAGGTCGATTTGCGCGGAGGCGCGGGAAATCTCCGTGCCCATCGCATAACGGTTGTTCTCGACAATGAAAACGACCGGCAGTTTCCAGAGCGACGCCATGTTGAAGGCTTCGTAGACCTGGCCTTGGTTGGCGGCGCCTTCTCCGAAAAAGGTCAAAGATACGCGGCCGTCGCCGCGATAGGCGTTAGCGAAAGCGACTCCCGCGCCGATCGGCGCGGGCGCGCCGACGATGCCATGCCCGCCATAGAAATTCGCTTCGCGCGAAAACATGTGCATCGACCCGCCCTTGCCCTTGGAATAGCCGCCGCGCTTTCCGGCGAGTTCCGCCATGACGCGCCTGGGCTCCATCCCCGAGGCGAGCATATGTCCATGGTCGCGGTAGCTCGTGGTGAACTGGTCGCCGTCGCGGGCAGCCATCTTGACGCCGACGACGACGGCTTCCTGGCCGATGTAAAGGTGGCAGAATCCGCCGATGACGCCCATGCCGTAGAGCTGTCCGGCCTTTTCCTCGAAGCGCCGGATGAGCAGCATTTCGCGAAAGGCGGTGAGCTCCTGCTCGCGGGTGAAGGGGGGAATCGTGGGCGCGCTTGCTGGAACGACGCCGCTTTCCTCGACCATATCACCGCTCCCGTCGCTAAGCTTTGCCGTGCAGACTAATCCAAGACGCCGCCGAAAACGAGCGTCTCGCGCTGCCGTTCAATTTGGGGAGCGCGCTAGCGCGTGTCGAGCTGCGACTGGAGTTCCTCGGCGAAGGCGGCGATTCTTTTGGCGTTCACGCCAAAGTCATGGCGTCCGTAACGCGACGCTGAGCGTAGATCGATGCGCGTCTGACCGGGCAGCGGCTTGAAGCGGACGGTGATGTCGTCGTCAAATCCCATGACGAGCGTTTTGTCGATGAAATCGATATGGCCGTCGCCGCTCCGTCCGCCCGGCGGCCGCTTGTCGACGAGCGTCCAGCCGCGGGCTTTGGCCGTTTTCAGCACCAGAGCATAGGCCTCGTCCGTGTCGAGATCGACGACGATCGGTTCGACGTCGGGATAGGCCGGCCGCTGCGCCTCCCGCGCGCGGGACGGGATGCCAGGAGGTTGGAAGCCGCTGCGCGCCTCGAAGGCGGCTTTGGAGAAGGAGAAATATGGAGGATCGGCGACGTCTGTGGAAATGTCGGAAAGCACCGGCAGCCGCACCGCCTCGAAAGCGAGATAGGCGGGGTAGCCGAGCGTCAACGCCGCGATGACGAACGCGGTCGCCGCCGCGCCGGCTCCGCGCCGTCCTGTCCGCCAGATCACGCTGCAAGCGGCGCAAAATAAAAGCAGCGCGATCAGCGCCAAGGCCATGGCGCCGCCAAGCGACGCGAGCGCCGACGCCGGGTCAAGGGCGCCAAGTCGCCCCAGAAGGATCGCCAAAATCGCCACAGTTGCGGCGAAAATCGCGAACCGTCGGCTCCAAAGCGCGACTTTCGACCAGGGCTCGGGCGGAAGATGGCGTCGCATCGGTTCACAGACTCGCATGACCGCCGCCACGGGGCGGCTCGGGCGTATTTTTCGCAATTTCACGGCGAATGCAACGGTTCTCGCGCATTTGAAAAAAAGTCGGGCGGGCGCGCCTCCGCGCCGGTTCCTTAGCGGCGCGTTAACTCGCCGAGGACAATCCTAGGAAAGCGTCCCTTGAGTTCCCCTCCTGTCGTCGAGCGCACCCATGTCCGACAAGTATTCCGTCGAGTTTAACGAGCCCCAATCCAACGGCCATCCCCATGACCTTCTCGCGCGGCTTTACCGCGAGATCGGCATTTCCGCCGTCGCCGCGGCGCTGGAGGTGGAGCAGTTCGCTCAGCAGCCGACGGCCACGGTCGAGCGTCTCGACGAGCGCCGCCTGCCCGCGGTGCTTCTGGGCGACGAACTCGCCGCCTGAGCTGGCGCTAAGCAGCGCTTTACACGGCCTTTTACGGCTGCCGGCCTGCTTCCTTGTGACCCCGGACCCCTATATGCTTCGGGCAGGAGGACAACGCCATGCGCAAGGCTGTCGCCCTATTCCTGCTCATCGTCCTCGCCACGGTTGGTCTGACAACCGCCGCCGCTGCCGAGTTACGCGTGCGCGGCGCGCACGCCCGGGTTCATCGCGTCGCGCCGCCGCCGCCATATACTGACGACGGCTATTTCGCCGACTATGTGACCGGACCGACGGGGGCTCCAACCCCCGTCATGCAAGTGCCGGGCTCTACCAGCGTCATCACCCGAAAAATGATGGACGATTTCCAGTCGCGCAATCTCTGCGACGCGCTGCAGCTCGCGCCGGGGGTCAGCGGCGGAGGCTGCTAGAATCCACCGTCATTCGCATGTGTCGGCTTACGTCGGCCATCCAGTCGACATGCGTCAGTCGAAGAGTTCAGGGCGGCGAAGACGCAGCGCCTGAACGAGCGCGAGCGTTTTCATGTCGACGAAGCCGTCCGCCGCCATCAACGCGGCGAGTTCCTTGAGGCCCAGTTCGACGACGCGAACCTCTTCGTCTTCATGCGCGACGCCGCCGCCGTCGCCGACGCGATCCTCGGCCCGGTATTCAGCCAGATAAAGCGTCATACGCTCGGTCGAGACGCCCGGCATCGACCAGGCGGTCGCGACATGTTCGAGCGCGCCGAGCCGCAATCCGCCTTCTTCGAGCGCCTCGCGTTTTGCCGTGGCGACCGCGTCATCCTCGCCCTCGACGAGACCGGCGATCGCTTCGAGCGAATGCGTCGCGCCGACGGCGATCAGCTCCGGGGCGCGCAGCTGCTCGACGAGCAGCGCCGTCTTGCGCGCGGGATCGTATGGCAGCACGGCGGCCGCGCAGCCATGGTCCTCGACATCGCGCAGGAAGGTCTTTCCGTCCGGCATGCGGATGGTCGCGATCGACATCGTCGCCCAGCGCTGGTGCGTTTGTTCGAGTTTGACGACGGAAGGCTTCATGGGGAACTTAATCTCTTGCCGCTATCTGAAATTGGATAGGCCAAAAAAAGGGGCAAGAGCGCGGCTCCTGCCCCTGTACTGATGTTCTCAGCGCGCGCCAGTGGTCACTCGATAATGCTGGCGACGACGCCGGCGCCGACGGTTCGGCCGCCTTCGCGGATGGCGAAGCGCAGCTTCTCCTCCATGGCGATCGGCACGATCAGCGCGACTTCCATCGTCACATTGTCGCCCGGCATCACCATCTCCACGCCCTCCGGCAATGTGACGATGCCGGTCACGTCCGTCGTGCGGAAATAGAACTGCGGGCGATAGTTGGTGAAGAACGGCGTATGACGGCCGCCCTCTTCCTTGGTGAGGATATACGCCTCGGCCTTGAACTTCGTGTGCGGCTTCACCGAGCCCGGCTTGCACAGCACCTGGCCACGCTCGACGTCCTCGCGCTTCGTGCCGCGCAGCAGGCAGCCGACATTGTCGCCCGCCTCGCCCTGGTCGAGCAGCTTGCGGAACATCTCGACGCCCGTCACCGTCGACTTCGTCGTCGGACGGATGCCGACGATCTCGACTTCCTCGCCCACCTTGATCACGCCGCGCTCAATGCGCCCCGTCACCACCGTGCCGCGGCCCGAAATCGAGAACACGTCCTCGACCGGCATCAGGAACGG
>NZ_JABVWW010000007.1:67500-204669 GCF_013350005.1 Methylocystis silviterrae | reverse complement strand
AGCGATACTGACGAATTGAAATAAAAGCCCCCGGCCCAAAAGGCCGGGGGTTTTCGTTTGGAGCCGCCCCGCGCGGCCTGTCGCGCAAACCAAGCGCGGCTTCTTATGACGACGCGCCTTCTACGCGAAGGCGCTGCGCCGAGCGTCGAGAGGCGTTCTACAGGCCCCCGGCGAAATCCTGCGTAACGCGTTTGCTAGAGCAGAAGCCCGTGTCCCTTTCGAATGCCTCGATGAGCGCTGCGTCCTTTCGACGCAAATAATGCGGTCGTTTTTCCTCGCGTCAATTTCTGGCATTTGTCAAAAGTAGGATCAGCGTCCGGCGGCGCTGGCGATGCAATGGCATGACAATAGTCGAGCCGCGAACCAAAAATCCGCTATAGAAGAACCAGGGCTCAGCAACGTTCGCCAACAAGAGCGACAGCCCGGGACTCAATTATGGATCGAGGGATGGAAATGAAGAATTGGCGTAGCGTTGCAGCTGCTGTTCTTGGCGCGTTTTTCTCGCTGGCGTTGACGGCCCCGCTGCGCGCATCGGAGGGCGGCGCAGGCCCGGAAGCCATGTCGATGGGCAATATGTGCATGGTCATGTTCGGTTATGACATGATTCACATTACGGCCTATCAACCCGGCAAATCGCGCAGCGAATATTGCGCCGAGATCCCGACCGCCGGACCAACCATTCTGGTGTTCGACATCGAAAATCCGACGTTTCGCGACATGCCGCTGGAACTGCGAATCATTCGCGATCCGCTGACGCCGATCACGAAGGGCACCGATCTTGAGGCGCTGACCGAAGTTCATCGTCCCGCGACGAAATACACCAAGGGCACCTTCAATCTGGAGCACGACTTCAAGGACAACGGCCATTATATCGGCCTCGTCACGCTAACCCGCCCCGACGGCACGCAGGAGACGTCCGAATTCAAATTCACGGTTGGCGAAACCCTGTGGGCCTGGGTGCCGCAGATCGCCGGGACCGTGCTCATCGCCGGCATCGTTTTCGTGTATTGGAAGCACACGCATCCCTCCGGCAAGAAGAAGGATGCCGACGCCGCCGCTGTGTCTTGATCGCGGCGACATGCGTAAACATCTCAAAACAAAAAGGGGCTCAGGCCTCTGGGGAGGGACGCCATGACTAACGCTGACAGAACTTCGCCGGCGCGCGTGCGCCGTCAGGCCGGGTTCGGCTTCGCCGCCGCCGCCGGGGCTTGCGCCATCGTCATAGTAGCCGCGTTTGGGACGAGCCCGGCGCTCGCGCATTCGTTCCTTGTCGACGCTACGCCTTCTTCAAAGGAACATGTCGCGGCGCCGCCAAAGACCATCAAGTTGCGGTTCGGCGGCGGAGTCGAGCCGCCTTACTCGAAGATCACCATAGAAACGCCCGACGGCAAGGTGCTCGCCCAAGGGAACAGCGCCGTTCCCGACAAGCCGCGCGAATTGTCGGCCGATGCGCCGGAACTCGCGCCCGGCAAATATATCGTGCGCTACCGCGTGCTCTCCACCGACGGCCACATCGTCGAGGGAAACTACGAGTTCACCGTGGACGCGAAGTAAGAGCGATCAGGCGACTTGACCGGCTCGCGGCTACGCTAGCGCGACACGCCGCTCGCTTCTCGCATTGTAGTGCGGGCTGAGGAGATGAGCGCCAGAGGACATCGGGCGAAACAAAAATGTATCTCTCCCTTGCGGTGATCCGCTTCCTATTGAGCTTGCCCTCGGCCCTCGCGGTCGGGCTCCTGCTCCTGCCGCGTCTCATCGGCGAGGACGGCGGGCGCTTCAAGCCTGCCGTCGCGGCGCTGGCGCTGGTTCGCGCCCTTTTCGGCTTCGCGCTGCTGTACGTCACCGCGCGTTCGATCTTTCCCGCCGATCGCCCGCTTGAATTCGACACGCTGTGGGAGTTTACCGTCAACACGAGCGTCGGAAACGCCTGGATCGGGACGCAGCTGGTCGCGTTCCTCTTCGCGGCTCTTGCGGTAGCGCGCCTCTTCGTCGCTTCAGATTTGCTCGATCAGGTGACGCTGTGGGTCGGCGTGATCCTTATCGCCGTTGTTTCAGTGACCGGCCACGCCATCGACGACGGTCTGCCGCGCTGGACCCAGCTGAGCTTCCTTCTGCACACGGCCGCCGGCCTCACTTGGCTTGGCGGCTTGCTCGGTCTCGTCTGGTGGATGTTCACGGCGCGCGGCAAACCGCCGGAAGTTGCGGCGCAACTCGCCGAACGCTGGTCGTTCATTGCAAAGGTCGCTATGGCGATCGTCGCCGTCTCGGGATTTGTGATCGCCTGGGAGAACGTCGGAAGCATCCCGAATATGCTGGCGACGCCCTATGGTCGGCTGCTGACGCTGAAGCTGGTTTTTCTATGCGCCGTCTTGCTCGCGGCGTTGGCGCTCGCGCGCTACATCACGCGCCGGCCTGAAGGCGAATTCGATACCGGCTGGTATACCAAGGTCGGCGCGGGCGAGTCGGTCTTTGCGCTCGCGCTGCTGTCGATCGCCGGTTACATCGCGGTCATCACGCCAGCCGCGCATGAAACCAGTCTCTATTGGCCGTTGCCGTTTCGCCTTTCTTACATCGCGACGTGGGGACAGAACCCAGCGATGTTCAGCCCGATCTGGTGGTGGGGCATCGCCGCCGTCGTTCTTGCGGTCGTCGCCGCGCTGATCTGGTGGACGCCATCGACTCGCCAGTATCGTCTCTATGCAACGCCAGCCATTTCCGTCGCGGCGGCGATTTCGCTCGCCGTGTCCTTTGCGACAGAGGCCTATACCGACACGTATGACGATCCGACGCAGGACTACACTGCGGAATCGGTTTCGCGCGGGCTCGCGCATTTTCAGGAGAACTGCGTCGGCTGCCACGGCGCGCAGGGCGAGGGAAATGGACCGCTCGCCAAGGATCTCAAGAACGAGCAAGGACTCCTCGTGCAGCCCGCCGATCTGACTGCCCCTCATGTCGGCACCCATACGATCGGCGACATCTTCCACTGGCTGACTCACGGCGGACAAAGCGGCGTTATGCCGAGTTTCCGCGAGCAGCTCGACGTCGACGATCGCTGGGACGTGATCAACTTCCTGCTGATGATATCCTATTCGAACCGGTCGCGTTTCATGAGCCCTCAGCCCATGATTCAATGGCTGATTGCGCCGGACTTTGCGCTGATCGATCCCGACGAGGACGTAACGTCACTCTACAGGCTGCGCGGCGTGCCGACGCTGATCTCTTTCGCGCGCTGCGGGTCGCCAGACGGCGATCCAAAGGCGCGCGCCGCCAGCGTGAAGATTGCGCATGACGCCGCGAAAGCCGCTGGCGCAAACCAGGTGACGATCTACGACGCGGCCTGCCCGCAGGAGGCGAAAGGTCGAGAGGTGGTTCATCCAAAGGCGGTCGAGGCCGCCTATTCGGTGATCAACCGCTACCCCAATGAAACGCCGTCGGAGGAAATCGAGGAGGCGCATTTCCTTGTGGATCGTTCCGGCTATGTTCGGGCGCGTTTCCGCACATTTGCCCCCGACGACGGCAACGCTCAGAAACTTTCTGGCCTCGTCGCCGAATTCGCGCGTGAACCCTTGATCGAGATCAATCTGCATTCGCATTAGCGCGCCATATTGTCGCAAGCGAGAGCGAGGCGCGAGGGTATCGGAGCCGCGCGTCCTTCGTCATGATGGCAGTCAGGCCGGCGAAGAGAAAAGGTCCGGCGCAAAAGGGAGAAGCGAGATGCTGAAGCGGCGTGAATTTTTGCTGACCGGCGGGACTCTGCTCACCGGGACGGCGCTCGGGCTCTTTGCCGGGCGTGGTTCCGCGGCGGCGCATGAGTACGACGTCGGCAATCTGAAAGTGGAGCATCCCTGGCTTCGCGCTCCCGTCGACGGCGACAACAAGGCGCAGTTCTACGCGATGCTGCATAATAATGGCGCGACGCCCGACAGGCTGATCGCCGTCAAGTCGGAAAAATTCGGGAAGGCCGAGATCCACGGCGACCCCAAGAAGCTCGACCTCATCACGCCTGTCGTCCTGCCGCCCAAGTCCAAAGTCACGCTCGCGCCTGGCGGCGCTTATGTGACGCTCTTGGACATCAAGAAGCATCTTGAGGTGGGCTGGGGCCTGGAGATGACGCTCGTCTTCGAAAAGGCCGGCGAAGTGGTTATTGACGCGGCGATCGATGCGCCGGATGCGGCCCATGCGCATGACGCCGAAGCGATGGAACGCTGGCAAAAGGCGCATGGCCAGGACTCCGCCGGGCCTAAGGAAGGCGGCGACTCGCATCACGAGCACCACCACATGGATAAGAAGTGATCGCGGACGAGAGGGTCTTGACAGCGTAACGCAATTAAAACCGGCGGCTCGAAAAGCAGCCGGTTTGGAACCCGCCAAAAAAGATTGCGCGCGTCGACAGACGCGCGCCTTGCTTGTCGCCTGCGAAATTAACGGAGATTAGCGGTCGATCGTCACCAGTCGCCCGGCGAAAACGCCGCCGTCGGTCGCAACAGGCGTGGCCTTTTGCGCGGGCGAGCCGATCGGCAGGGCGAAGCCGAGAACGAATGCGGCCATCGCCATGGCGGCGACCAGCAAAAGCGAAACGCGAAACTGACGACGCGCCGAATCCCTATCGAAGCTGCGCGTGAAGGCGGGCTCCATCTGATCTTCAAATTTGTCAACGAGCGACATTTTCCCTAATCCTCTCGCATTCGCCCTTGTGTAACGCTTGACCTCTCCCCAAGGCCCGCGCGCGATTGACTCGCGTCGCCGCGTTCTCAAGACAGAAACGAGGATGGGCTGAAAAAGTTGCATCATTCTTCGGAAATTTTATAAATTTTTAAGAAGTGCGTGAAACGGGGTTAACACTTGGCAATATTGATTTGATCAAGTTGAGCCAAAGCTCAGTCGCCGATTCGGGCTATTTGATAAAAGATGTTTGTTTTTCCTTAGAAAACACCGATACGCAGCATGGCGAGCAATCGCGCCGGCGCGTGGCGCGGCAGAGCGGCGATCGCGCGTACCCCTGCGCGAGGTTGTTGAAAGTCTTCATCAACAATAGACCCTCGTGGCCCTGCGAGCCTCGTGAATCTCGTTGCGACGCTACGCCGCGCAAATTATGGTGCGGCGCACTATCCCCTCCGCAGGAACTCGACTCCAATGACCTTCCTCGCCAACGCCCTGTCGCGCGTGAAGCCCTCGGCAACGATCGCGGTGACGCAGAAAGCCCGCGACTTGCGCGCACAGGGTCGGGAGGTGATCAGCCTCTCCGTCGGCGAACCCGATTTCGACACGCCCGAGCACATCTGCGCCGCCGCCAAAGCGGCAATTGATCGCGGCGAAACGCGTTATACGCCGGTGCTCGGAATTCCGCCGCTGCGCGAGGCCGTCGCAAAAAAATTCAAGCGCGAAAACGGCTTGGACTACAAGGCGTCCGACACGATCGTCGCCACCGGCGGCAAGCACATCCTGTTCAACGCTTTTCTTGCGACGCTCAATCCCGGCGACGAAGTGATCGTTCCGGCGCCTTACTGGGTGAGCTACCCGGAGATGGTGGCGATCTGTGGCGGAACGACCGTCTTCGTCGAAACGCGGATGGAGGACGGCTTCAAGCTCCAGCCCGAGGCGCTCGAGCGCGCCATCACGCCCAAGACCAAATGGCTCGTGCTCAACTCTCCGTCGAACCCTTCGGGCGCGGCCTACACATTCGACGAAATGAAGAAGGTGACGGACGTTCTGCTGCGCCATCCGCAGGTGCATGTCCTCACCGACGACATCTACGAGCACCTCGTCTATGGCGACTTCAAATTCGTCACGCCGGCCCAGGTCGAGCCGGCGCTCATGGAGCGCACGCTCACCATGAACGGCGTCTCCAAGGCCTACGCCATGACCGGCTGGCGCATCGGCTACGCGGCGGGGCCCAGCGCCCTGATCAAGGCCATGGACCTGCTCCAGGGCCAGCAGACGTCGGGCGCCTGTTCGATCGCGCAATGGGCGGCGGTCGAAGCCCTTGAAGGGCCGCA
The DNA here is from genome assembly GCF_013350005.1 of Methylocystis silviterrae. Classification (GTDB taxonomy): domain Bacteria; phylum Pseudomonadota; class Alphaproteobacteria; order Rhizobiales; family Beijerinckiaceae; genus Methylocystis; species Methylocystis silviterrae. Next base: position 198,673 of record NZ_JABVWW010000007.1, on the reverse strand, counting down.
GGACCATCTCGCCGTCTTCCGCAAGGCTTTTGAGGAGCGGCGCGACCTCGTGGTCTCAATGCTCAACCAGGCCAAATATTTGAAATGCCCGACGCCGGAAGGCGCTTTCTACGTGTTTCCCTCCTGCGCCGACGCCATCGGGCGTAAGACCCCCGACGGGAAGGTCATCGAAACCGACGAGGACTTCGTAACCGAACTCCTGGGAACGCAGGGCGTCGCCGTGGTGCAGGGCTCGGCGTTCGGCGTCGGTCCTAATTTCCGCGTGTCCTACGCCGCGTCGAATGCGTTGCTCGAAGACGCCTGCCGAAAGATCCAGGCTTTCTGCGGAAGCCTCATTTAATCCTGCGATGCGTTGCGCATTGCGCCCGCCGCTCTAAACTGACGCCCAGCGCGTCAGGCGGCGGGCCGTGGGCGAGTGGCTTCGCCAGGAGGGCAAAGTCTCCCGGCCCGGAGAGCGCGGGACTAAATTGCAAGTCCGTGGGCCGTTCGGTCGACGGACTCAGGCTCTTGCGGAGACCTACATAATGACGATGTTCGCTCTCGTTTTCCTCGCTCTCGTCAGCGCGCTGATCGCCTACATCTCCTTGCTGCCCGATAAATTCCGCATCGCCCGCTCGATCGTGATCGACGCGCCGCCGGAAGTGGTTTTTCGCCCCATCAACGACTTTCACAATTGGGCCGACTGGTCGCCCTGGGCCAAGCTCGACCCCGATATGAAGGATGAATATGGAGGGACGCCGCAGGGTTATGGCGCGACCTATTCATGGTCCGGCGACAAGCAGGTCGGAGTCGGCCAGATGGAGATCGTCGAGAGCCGCCAGGGCGAGCGCGTCGGCATCAAGCTCGAATTCAAAAAGCCGTTCAAAGCCAAGCACGACGTGCAATTCAATCTCAAGCCTTTGGGCGAGAACAGCACGGAAGTCACCTGGGCGATGTCCGGCCACCATGAATTTGTGGGCAAGGCGATGCATAAGTTCTTGAACATCGACAAGACGGTCGGGGCGCAATTCGATGGCGGCCTCGCTGACCTAAAGCGAGTCGTCGAGTCGCAGCCGAAAATCGCCGCTGATTGACCGCGCGAGCGGCCTATGGCGCCGTGAAGGAAGCCGCTGATGCTTTTTGGCTTGCAGATCGCCGCAATCACGAGCGTCGCGCTATGCGTAATTCCGGCGGGCGCGCATTTTTTCGAGCGCGCCAATAAGATGGCGCTTTCGCCGACCGACTACATGATTGTTCAGCAGATCTACGCCGGCTGGGCCTATTTCGGAATCGCCGTCGTTCTCGCACTACTGACGACGCTGGCGCATACGCTCGCCGTTCGCCGCAACCGGATTGCCGCGGTCCTCTCGTTCGCCTCCTTCGTAACACTCACTGGAACGCAGGCGATCTTCTGGACGTGGACCTATCCCATGAATGTCGCGACGCAGAATTGGACCAAGATGCCGGCGGCGTTCGAGGCGGCGCGACGTCAATGGGAAGATTCGCATGCTGTGGCGGCCGTGCTCGTCTTTGCGGCGCTTTTGCTGCTTGCCGCCTCGGCACTTATTCACAACTCAAAAAATGCGCGGCGCGCGAATTAGGCGCGCCGCGCGGAATGAAGTGGCGCTACGCCGCGTCGAACATTTCCTCGACATGTTCCCAATTGACGAGATGATCGAGAAACGCCTTTAAATAGTCGGCGCGGCGATTGCGATAGTCGATGTAATAGGAGTGCTCCCAGACGTCGGCGACGAGGATCGGCGCGGCGCCATGGATGAGTGGATTTTCCGCGTTCGGCGTCTTGCGAATGGCGAGCTTTCCATCCTTCGCTTCGAGCCACACCCAGCCGGAGCCGAATTGGCCGAGGCCTTCCTTCTGGAATTCTTCGCGGAATTTGTCGACCGAGCCGAAGGACTCGATGATCGCCTTCTCGACCTTGCCGGGAATGGCGCCGCCGCCGTTCGGCTTCATCCACTTCCAATAATGGTGATGGTTGAAATGCTGGGCGACGTTATTGAAGATCGGCGTGTTGCGGTTGTAGGCGGTGACGATCACTTCCTCGATCGGCTTGCCTTCGTATTCGGTGCCTTTCACCAGATTATTTGCATTGGCGACATAGGTCGCGTGATGCTTGTCGTGGTGATATTCGAAGGACTCGCGGGAAAGATAAGGCTGCAAAGCGTCGTAGGGATAAGGCAGATCTTCCAGGGTGAAGGACATAATTCTCTCCTGAATACGTTAGACGAGCGTAGCCTGTCAGCCTCAGCTGCACGCGCTTAACTAAACCCGCGCGCCGCATGCGGCAATATCGCGAGATCCCGAACGGCGCAGCTATGTTCGCTTTGTAGCGACAAAAAAGCATGGCTCGTCGGCGACCGAGCCATGCTGCAATCTTCGGGCCGCTTGCTTAGGCGATCGCGTCGCCCGCTTGCGTCTTCTTCTTTGCGCCTGCGCGCAGCATCCACCACATCAGGCCGACAAGCGAGAAGAAGCCGACGGCGTAGAGGATATATTCAATCAGTCCCCAGAAGGTGTAGAGCCCAACCGAGAAGGGAAAGCGCGAGACCCATTCATTGCCAAGATCGTCGCGCACAGTGACAATTCCGACATAACGACCAGCATCCTTGAAGTCGTGTTCGAAGGTCATGATGCCGTTGCGATAGACCTTCGGCTCGATATAGGCGACGGTGACCGCATTGAGGTTGGTCTTTTCTTTTTCTTCGCCGACATCTTTAACAATGCGGATGCCGATCGCCATGTCGCGCAGATCAGGCGAAACCGCTGTAAGCGCAATGACGGTCGGCCCGGTTTTGGCGATGTCCTCGCAAAACTCCGCTTCTTCTCCCGAGCGCTGATAGCCGATGAAGTGCATGGTGTTCGGACCGATCCGCAGCACGCACTCGTCTTGCTCGAGCATCACGCCGCCATGCGCGAAAGCGGCTGATGGCGCGACGAAAAAAGCTGCGGCCGCAATCACTGCGCCAGCCAGCAGCCCGCGCACGCCAGTTAAACTTTTCATCTACGGTTCTCCCCACGATTGCCGACGTCGGCCGGTTTTCGGCACTCCTCCGCCGCACGCGCGCGTCGACGCTGTGACGATGACGTTTGTATTGATTGATCGAATTACGATGTGACACCATGCCGCATCTTATAGATACTATTATCTAATTGAAAAGAAACGGAAAAAAATACTCCAGTGCGGATATGGCAGATAAATTCAACCACTATATATTGATGTTTATATAACTAACATACATATATCTTGATTTGAAATTTCGCGGCGGCGCGGCGCTGCGCGCGCCCTCAAGTATTCGCGCGTCTTCCCCGGGGACTTGCGTTCCTATGGCGGTCGGCGCGCCTTGTGATAGGTTCCGGCCCGGACAATCACTGAAGGATGACGATGAGACGATACGGCCTGGGCGTCATTTTTCTCGGGCTCGCGCTTGCGCTTTCCGGCGCCTATGGCATGTGGACCGGCTGGGATTACATCCAGCTCGAGCGCGGTTGGAGCCTGTTCATCGGCGGCGCCACGGCGGTCTCTGGCGGCGTGGTGACGATAGCGCTTGGGCGCGCAATCGGCGTTTTGGGCCGCATCGCCGACAAAGTTCCTGCGACGCAGGCGCGCGCGGCGGCAGATCTGGTTGAAGATGCGCCGACGCCGCAACAACAGCAGCAGCCTGTCCCGACCACGCCGCCGCCGCCGGTTGAAGTCGACCGTTATATCGCCAGCGGATCCATCTATGTGATGTTTTCCGACGGATCGGTTGAAGTGCAGACCGACGGCGCCGCGCGGCGCTATCCTTCGCTTGCGGCGTTGCGCGCCGACACTGGCGTCGGCGGCGGGTGACGCGCACTCAATTGCGCGCCGCGCTCCACATCAGGAAGAGCGCCGCGTCGCCTGGCAGACCTTCTGGGAAATCGACGATTTGCGCGGCGATACGAAAGCCGCGAGGGTGCAGTTCATTACGCCACCGGTGAAAGACGTCGGCTGGCTCGCCGCGCAGAGTCGCTGGCCAATCGGGGTCCGGCGCATTGATCGCGCGGCCGCCGTCGGCGCAAAGCTGCGACGGAAATCGGATGAGCACATGTTCGGTGAGTCCGGCCGCCGCGCTGCGTCGCGCCTGCTCCAGCATCTCACGCCATTGCGGGTCCGTCAGCCGCTGGCTCGCGAGATCACGAATGCGTTGTTCGCGCAGTTCGATCGCCACCCGTCGACGTTCGACGCGCTCGAGGTCGAGCTGACGCTCATGCGCTGCGACGAGCTCGCGAAATTCCAGCGCCGTCGCGACGGCGCAGCGATCGCCTGTCTGCTGCGGAAGGGAGATCAGCGGACGACGCCGATGCGCCTCCAAAGCCATGGCGGTAAAGCCTCCCGCCATCGCCTCCATGACTTCTTTGCGCAGCACGAGGCCGATGATCTTGTGCCCTTCAACGACAGGGATGCGTTTGAGGCTATGGCTCTCCATAATTCGCGCGATGTCGGGAACTTTGGCGAAGTCGGAAATCGATATCGCCGGCGACGTCATCACTTCGCGCAACACGCGACCATTCGAATGAAATACCGGCTTGGGCCTGTTGCGCAGCAGAAATCCCGGAATGGCGCCAAGGTCGGGCAGGGGGTGCGGGCGCGCCTGTTCGAGATTGCTGCGCGTCACGATTCCGATAGGCGTCAGTTCGTCGTCGACGACCGGCACGGCGCCCAGCCCGCATTCAGCGAGAAGTTTCGCGACGTATTCGAGATCTGCGTCCGCCGTTACATAAGGAAAGTCGCTGTTCATCAGATCGCGCGCGATCATGCCGCCGTCTCGCCTCCCGATCCCCGTTTGCGCTCAGTCAGATAGTTCGATCGTCACCGGCACGTGGTCGGACGGGCGGGTCCAGCTGCGCGCGTCGCGCAGCACGTCTAGACGTTCCAGCCCGCCGCCAAGCGCCTCGCTCACCAGAATATGGTCAAGCCGGCGCCCCCGGTTCGACGCCTCCCAATCGGCGGCGCGATAGCTCCACCACGTATAAAGCTTTTCTTCCGCCGGCACGAAATGCCGCATGGCGTCTACCCAAGCGCCAGCCCGAAGCACTCCGGTAAGCTTCTCGACCTCGACTGGGGTGTGGCTCACGACTTTCAATAGCGCTTTATGGCTCCAGACGTCATGTTCAAGCGGCGCGACATTTAGGTCTCCGACGAGCACCGCGCGGCCGCGCGAGACCCCTTCAGTGACAATCCAGTCGCGCATTTCATCGAGAAAATCGAGCTTGTGCTGAAACTTCGGATTGATGTCGACGTCAGGCTCGTCGCCGCCGGCCGGCACATAGAAATTATGCAGCGATATCGGGCCGCTCCGGGCGTCGATTTCCACGCAGATATGACGCGCGTCGCCCTTTTCGCAGAAATCGCGCTTCTCGACGAAACGTAAGGGCCGCTTCGAAATGACGGCCACGCCGTGGTAGCCCTTCTGGCCATTGATCGCGATATGCTCATAGCCGAGCGCGTGGAGATCCTTCATCGGGAATTCGGCGTCCCGACATTTTGTCTCCTGCAGGCAGAGCACGTCCGGCGCCCGGCTCTTGAGAAAATCGGCGATCAGCGGCAGGCGCAGCCGCACGGAATTGATGTTCCAGGTGGTAATCTTCAGGCTTGCTGCTTTCAATGCGGATCAGCTCTTGGTCTTGTCACCGAAGAGGAAAGGCGCGACGTCCCTGACGCCCGGCTGCTTCTCGGCGATGAAGGGCGTCGGTCGACAGACGGCCATGGCGGAAAGACCGACTCGCGCGGTGAGAAGCCCATTCAATACGCCTTCGCCGAGCTTTGCGGAAATGCGTGCGGCGATGCCGTGGCCGAGCGCCTGCTGAAGGATAGAGTCGCCGACCGCCACGCCGCCGGTGATGGCGAGATGCGCGCCGACCGAGCGGGCCAGCTTGAAAAACCCGAGCAGCCCCGGCTTACCGCCGTAAATCTCCGCGATTTTTCGCATCAGCACGATCGCCTGGCCGACAACGAAAAGCACGTCGAGGAGCGCGCGCGGGCTGATCGCCGTAACGACGGAGACGCGTTTGGCGGCGCCGGCGATCTCGCGCCGCGCTTCTTCGTCTAGGGGCGCGACGAGATTACGCTCGGCAAGCGTGATCAGATCGCGTCCGTCGATAATCCGCTTCAAATAGTCGTTGAGCAGTGCGCGCGCCCGGCCGGTGTCCGGGCGATCTTCATAGAGCTTGCAAAGTTCGCCGACGCGCTCGCGCGCAGCCTTACCGTCATCGCTCGCATGCGCCTCGGCCAGCGCGGCATGCAGCTTGGCGATACGATTCTGCCGACCGATGGCGCGAAACTCGCGCGTGATGGAGATGAGGGCGGCGACGGCGGCGAGACCCGCAAGGCTCAGTCCCACCATGCCGAGAAGGGCGGAGCGCTGGAACAGGTCTTCGACAAACCCCCATATCCAGAGCGTGAAGGCCAGGGACATAAGCCCGCTGACCGCCGACAAAAAGACGCCGCCCCATGAGAAAACGTAGCGGCGCAGCATGCCGTCGGCCTGCGCAGCTTCGACGGCGGCTTCATCCCCGGTCAAGCCGTCCGCGAGCTGGGCGGCCTCAAGCGCGAAAGCGTCAAATTCCGCTTCGACAACCTCGATAGACGGCGTCCCGGCATCGTCTGTCGACGGCGTCGCCTTGGCGGTGACCGTCTGGTCGCCTTCGAGCCGAAAAGCCCGTGGACGCGGCCTGCGTTGCTCAGTCATTCGATTCCTGATTTTAGCCTTCTTACCGCCTCGAGTTCGAAAACGCGACGCGCGGATGTGTCGCGCGAGCTTCCAGAGAGCGGTTTCAATTAAAAAAGGCGCCCACAAGGCCTCGACGACCGTCCTCGAAATATAGGCGGGCGTCGCGATTGAAAACGCTTATTGCGGCGCGATAGCGCCTCCTTTAGCATCCTCTGGCCTTTCGCTGTCGAGAAGTATCGCGTTTTCACGGATGAACTCCATCATTTACGACATCGTCGCCCTTGCGATCGGCTATTTGCTGGGCTCCATTCCCTTCGGTCTACTGCTCACGCGCCTCGCGGGCACGACGGACCTGCGCGCGATCGGCTCCGGCAATATCGGCGCAACCAATGTGTTGCGCACCGGTCGAAAGGATCTCGCGGCGGCGACGCTGCTGCTGGACGGGCTGAAAGGCACGGCGGCGGCGCTCATCGGCGCCTCGCTTTCGCCCGAAGGGGGCATGATCGCCGGCCTTGCGGCGTTCATCGGCCATGTTGCGCCGGTCTGGCTGCAGTTTAAGGGCGGAAAGGGCGTTGCGACGTTCCTTGGCGTGCTCTTTGGACTCAATTGGCCCACCGCATTGATTTTCTGCGCCGTCTGGCTGTCGGCGGCGGCGCTGTGGCGCTACTCGTCGCTTGGCGCGCTGACCGCGAGCGCGACAGCGCCCGTGGTCCTGTTCATGCTCGGCCATGGCGGCGAAGCCTTTACCGTCGCGGTGATGACCGCAATCGTCTTCTATAGGCATCGAGAGAACATCGCGCGTCTGCGCGCCGGCACCGAAACGCGCATAGGACAGAAGGCGTGACCGAGGCGTCGCCAGGTCGGTTGAGCGAAGAGCAGCTCGTCGATTGGCTGAGGCTCATCCGCAGCGAAAATGTCGGGCCGCGCACGTTCAGACAGCTCATCAATCGCTTCGGCGGCGCCGGCGCGGCGTTGGACGCGCTGCCATCCCTCGCGGCGCGGTCCCTGCGCGGGCGGGTTATCCGCATCGCCACGCGTGAGGAAGCGCTGCGCGAGATCGAGGCGGCGCGCGCGCTCGGCGTTCGCTTCGCCACCACGGGCGATCCGGACTATCCGCCGCTGCTTCGGGAAATCGCCGATGCGCCGCCGCTCATCGCAATGCGCGGCGTTTCCTGGACCGCGCAGCGCGACGGCGTGGCGATTGTCGGCTCGCGCAATGCTTCCGCCGCAGGTCTCGCCTTCGCCGAGCGGCTCGCGCGCAGCCTCGCGCTCGAGAATTACGTCATTGTCTCTGGCCTCGCGCGCGGCATCGACGCGGTCGCGCATCGCGCCACGCTCGAAACCGGCACGATCGCCGTGCTCGCCGGCGGCCATGCGCGACCGTATCCGGCCGAACATGCGCGGCTTGTCGAAGAGATCGCCGAAAGGGGATTGATCGTCTCTGAGATGCCCATCGAATGGGAGCCGCGCGGCCGCGATTTTCCGCGCCGAAATCGCATCATCTCCGGGCTCAGCCGCGCGACCATCGTCGTCGAGGCGGCGCGGCGTTCCGGCTCGCTGATCACGGCGCGTTTCGCCAATGAGCAGGGGCGAGAGGTCTTCGCCGTTCCGGGTTCGCCGCTGGATCCGCGCGCCGAAGGCGTCAACGATCTCATTCGCCAAGGCGCGACATTGTGCGCGCGCCCCGAGGACGTGATTTCGGTGCTCGCCGAGAACGCGGGGACCCCGCCGCGCAAGAATCTCTTCGACGACGACTCTCTGGAAGGACAGGACGCTCTGATCGACGAATTGGATCTTTTCGCCGGTCTCGACGGTCCGGCGTTTGAGGAAAGAGCCGCTCCCAAACAATTCTTGCCGCCAAGCCCGCCAGCAGATTGCGTCGCCGATCTTGATGCGCGCTCGCGAGGCGACGAGTCGCCGCAGCGGGACGCGCATGAGGTCATCCTGTCGCTGCTCGGGCCTGCGCCTATCGCGATCGACGATCTCATCCGCGTTGCCGGATTGACGGCGCGCGAGGTGCAGGGAGTCCTCGTCGAGCTCGACCTCGAGGGGCGCTTGCAGCGTCACGGGGCCAACAGCGTTTCCCTCACGTTCAACTATAAGCTGTAAATCAGGCCGAGCGGTCGATGGGATAGCCGCCGAGTTCGCGCGCCCGCATGTCCGCCTCGGCGCGGGCGAGGTTCAAGAAATAGCAGAGCATGGGCATGTCGCAACGACTGGCGAGTTTCGCCATTTCGTCTGACATATCAGCAATATATGACGCGATGGACGCCGCTTCCTCATTGGCTTTGGCGTTCTCCGGGGTCGTTCCGGGGGTCTTGCTGCAATCTTTTTGAGAAGCATCTGGCCGGGGCATCGCTGTCAGTCTCCACGGACCACGAGGCAGGTTATGAATAGGGGTAAACATTAGACTTTCTTATATTTTTCTTCCATCACGCCTATCCCCTGTCAAGAACAAAATTCTATCAGAGGTTGTAATGCTGCGATCGAGGCCACTACAGACGTTTCAAACGGTCGAGCGCGCCCTGCAGGATATAGGCGGCCGCCATTCGATCGACGACTTCAGCGCGTTTGGCGCGCGAGGCGTTCTGCGCGATCAATTCGCGCGTTACAGCCGCAGTCGACAGGCGCTCGTCCCAGAAGGCGAAGGGCAGGGACGCGAGTTTTGAAAGATTGCGCATGAAGGCGCGCGTCGCCTGCGCGCGCGGCCCTTCGGTGCCGTCCATATTGAGCGGCAGCCCGACGACCAGGGCGTAAATATCGAAATCGGCTGCGCGTTTGAGCAAGGCGGCGGCGTCCTGAGAAAACTTCGCTCGCCCGATCGTATCGAGCGGAGACGCCAGCCGCCGCTCGACGTCCGAAAGCGCCAATCCGATGGTTTTGGTCCCGAGATCCAATCCCATCAGCCGGCCCTTCGGCGGCAGAAGCGCCGCCAGTTCTTCAAGGGTCGTCGCGCGCATGGTCACGCGATTTCGCTAACACGCCGCCGCATTTCCGCAAACTCAGCTGGCTCCGCGCTTCGGCTTTTTGCCTCTATGATTGGCTTCGCAACATTGCGCCGCGAAAGGCCAGGCGCTATAGCGCCCGTCGAGACCTTTCTTGCGGAGCCCTAGATGTCCGTTGATTCCGCGACCGTCCGCCGGATCGCCCATCTCTCGCGTATCGCCATCGAAGACAGCGAGGTCGAGCGCCTGCGCGGCGAACTCAACGCCATCCTGGCTTTCGTGGAGACGCTGAGCGAGGTCGATGTCGACGGCGTCGAGCCGTTGACCTCCGCTTTGCCGATGCAAATGAAGAAGCGGGCCGACGTCGTGACCGACGGCGGCATCGCCGATGAGATTCTCGCCAACGCGCCTTTGCGCGAGGATCACTATTTCGTCGTGCCCAAGGTGATCGAATAGCGCTTGTCGCGCCGGCGCCGCGCATGCGGCGGCATCAGATATAAAGGGACAAATGTCCGACCCCACGCATCTTTCATTGGCCGAGGCGCGCGACGCTCTCGCATCCAAACAGCTCTCCGCCGTTGAACTGGCGCGGGCGCACATCGACGCTATCAGCAAATCGCGCGCGCTTAACTGCTTCATCACGGAGACGCCGGAAGTCGCGCTGGCGCAGGCGCAGGAGAGCGACGCCCGCATCGCGCGCGGCGACGCGCGTCCGCTCGAGGGTCTGCCGCTCGGCATCAAGGATCTCTATTGCTCCAAAGGCGTGCGCACGACGGCGGGGAGTCGCATTCTCGACGACTTCACGCCGACATATGAATCGACGGTCTCGGCAAATCTGCTGCGCGACGGCGCGGCCATGCTCGGCAAGCTCAATCTCGACGAATTCGCGATGGGGTCGTCGAACGAAACGAGCGCCTTCGGCCCCGTTGTTTCGCCGTGGCGCCGCGCCGCGGATCCCGACGCCAAGATCGTGCCGGGCGGTTCTTCGGGGGGCTCGTCGTCGGCGGTGGCCGCGCGTCTTTGCCTTGGCGCCACGGCGACAGATACAGGCGGTTCGATCCGTCAGCCCGCCGCCTTCACGGGCACTGTCGGCGTCAAGCCGACCTATGGCCGCTGCTCGCGCTGGGGCATCGTCGCCTTCGCGTCGTCGCTGGATCAGGCGGGTCCGATAACGCGCACCGTGCGCGACGCAGCGATCATGCTCAGGTCGATGGCCGGCCACGATCCCAAGGACACGACCAGCGTCGATGCGCCTGTGCCGGACTACGAAGCTGCTGTCGGCGCCTCCGTGAAGGGACGCCGCATCGGCGTGCCGAAAGAATATCGCATCGATGGAATGTCGGCGGAGATCGCCGCTTTATGGGATAAAGGGGCCGCTTGGCTGAAGGACGCGGGCGCGGAGATCGTCGAAATCTCCCTGCCGCATACGCGCTATGCCTTGCCGACATATTACATTATCGCGCCGGCCGAAGCCTCGTCCAATCTCGCGCGCTACGATGGCGTGCGCTACGGGTGTCGTGAGCAAGGCCGCGACGTCAGCGAAATGTACGAGAAGACGCGCGCAGCGGGCTTTGGTCCGGAGGTGCGGCGGCGCATTATGATCGGCACTTATGTGCTCTCCGCCGGCTATTACGACGCTTATTACGTCCGTGCGCAGAAAGTCCGCAGCCTGATCAAGCGCGACTTTGACGAAGCCTTCGCGTCCGGCGTCGACGCCGTCCTGACACCGGCGACGCCGTCGACCGCCTTCGCGCAGGGAGAGAAGGGCTCGGCCGATCCTGTAGAAATGTATCTCAACGACGTGTTCACCGTTACGGTGAACATGGCCGGTCTTCCCGGCGTCGCCGTTCCGGGCGGCCTCGCGGCGAACGGCTTGCCGCTCGGGTTGCAGCTCATCGGCAAAGCATTCGACGAAGAGACGCTGTTCTCTCTCGCTGCGGCGATCGAACGGGCGGCGCCTAAGATCGAACTTCCGCAGCCATGGTGGCGCGAGGGCTGATGATGACGACGCCGAGCGCTGAAAAGGACATTGCGGAGCGCCCGCAGCAAGCGCTGCAGGACGAAATGTCCGACGTGCGTCGATTGATCGACGAGCTGGACGAGGAGCTTGTGGCGCTGCTCGCAAAGCGGCAGCGACAAATCGAGCGGGCCGCTAGGATCAAACCCGCGCTGGGAATCCCCGCCAATGTCCCCGAGCGCGTCGACGAAGTATTGGCGCATGTGCTTGGCGCCGCGCGCCGCGAGGCACTGTCGGTCGAGGTCGCGATGACCCTGTGGCGCGCGCTGATCGACTGGTCGATCCAGTACGAGGAGCGGCTGATGGGCGCTCGCGCGCTCAAGGGCGTCTCTCAAGGATCGGCGGACGGCGACCGTTCTTCCTGATCGCCGTTGGGGGCTTTTTGCTTGACGCGGACGAAACCGTTGCGGATCGACCAGCGCAGGAACTTAAGCGACCACCAATGAAAGCGCCGCGACAGCCTGTGAGCGCCCGGGGAGTGCGGGGCGAGGATCGCAAGGCCCAAAGGGAGCATCCACACCCCGAAGACGGGAAGCGGCGCAAGAATGGTTCCGCCGAGGATCAGGCCGACGCCTACAGGAATGCTTACATAGCGGGGCGCGCCGCGCATGCGGGCGAGGAGGCCTTTTCGGCGGCTGTCCTCAGAATTCCGTTCCGTGGCCATCTCGCTCGTTCCCTCTGCTGCGCGCCGGCCGTTCCGCTCTTGCGAAGCGTGGTTTATATGGAAGGCGTAAGTTTAGCGAGGCGGATATGACGACACAGGCGGCTCCCAACAAGCTCATCAGCGGCGCAACCGGCGACTGGGAAGTCGTGATCGGCATGGAGATACATGCGCAGGTGACGAGCAACGCCAAGCTCTTCTCCGGCGCTTCCGCGGAGTATGGCGGCGCGCCGAACGATCACGTTTCCCTGGTCGATGCGGCCATGCCGGGCATGCTGCCGGTCATCAACGAGGAATGCGTCAAACAGGCAATCCGCACAGGCCTCGGCTTAGAGGCCAGGATCAACCTGCGTTCGGTTTTCGACCGTAAGAACTATTTCTATCCCGACCTGCCGCAGGGCTACCAGATCTCCCAGTACAAGCACCCGATCGTCGGCGAAGGCGCCGTGATCGTCGACGTGTCGCCGAGCGAGCGCATCACCGTGGGCATCGAGCGTCTTCATCTCGAGCAGGATGCCGGCAAGTCGCTGCATGATCTTTCGGCGACCGAAAGCCACGTCGATCTCAACCGCAGCGGCGTCGCGCTCATGGAGATCGTCTCCAAGCCCGACCTGCGCTCGGCTGAGGAGGCGCGCGCCTATGTTTCGAAGTTGCGGACCATCTTGCGCTACATCGGCTCCTGCGACGGCAACATGGAGCAGGGTTCGCTGCGCGCCGACGTCAACGTCTCCGTGCGCCGCCCCGGCGCGCCGCTCGGCACGCGCTGCGAAATCAAGAACGTCAACTCCATCCGCTTCATCGGCCAGGCGATTGAGGTCGAGGCGCGTCGACAGATCGGCATTCTCGAAGACGGCGGCGCGATCGCCCAGGAGACGCGACTCTTCGATCCAGGGAGGGGAGAGACGCGCTCGATGCGCTCCAAGGAGGAAGCGCATGATTATCGGTACTTTCCCGATCCGGATCTGCTGCCGCTCGAGTTCGACCAGCCATATGTGGACGCGCTAAGGGCGCAGTTGCCGGAGCTGCCCGACGCGAAGCGGGCGCGCTTTATCGAACAATACGGCCTGCCGCCTTACGACGCCGGCGTGCTTGTGATGGAGCGGGCGGCCGCCGACTATTTCGAGGAGACGGCGAAGGGACGCGACGCCAAGCTTGCGGCCAACTGGGTGATCAATGAGTTGTTCGGCCGTCTGAACAAGGAGGGGCTCGACGTCACGCGCTCGCCAGTGTCGTCGCAGGCTTTGGGCGCGATCATCGACCTCATTTCGCAGAATGTTATTTCGGGCAAGATCGCCAAGGATCTTTTCGAGATCGTCTGGACTGAAGGCGGCGACCCCAAGGAGATCGTCGAGGCGCGCGGCATGAAGCAGGTGACCGACACAGGCGCGATTGAAGCCGCCGTCGACGCCGTCATCGCCGCCAATCCCGACAAGGTAGAGCAGGCGAAGGCGAAGCCGACGATGCTCGGCTGGTTCGTCGGACAGGTGATGAAGCAGACGGGCGGCAAGGCGAATCCGCAGTCGGTGAACGAGCTGCTCAAACGCAAGTTGGGCGTCTGACGCGCGCCCGTTCGTCGAAAAAAACGAATCAGTTGACGCACGCGCTGCGCGATTCTTCTCCCAGCGCAGCTGTCGCGCGCCAATTTTTTTGATCCGATCGCGCTGGCCACAATTTTTTTTTCTCTCCGAATGCGCGACCTCGCGCGCGCCTCCGAGGCGCGCGAGGTCGGCTCCGCTCCACGTCCTCCGTCTCTGTGCCGGCGTCGAGTCGCCCGACCGCGACAGGCGCGCTCCGCGATTTTTCATCGTGTTCCGATATATTGCGCCGCGATCGATCTCGGGCAGCGTGCGCGAGTCGCAACTGTTCGCGGATACAAAAGCAAATCAAGTAATTGAACAACAGGCGCGACTTGCGGCAGAGCGTGCGATTGCACGTCTGGAGCCTTCTCGGAGCGGATGTCGCCAACCGAATCCGCGCACGGATCGTCGTCAATAAAACGCGCGGCGCAAACCTGTCGCGATAGTCTCGCCGAAGCGTTTGCAAAGCAGCTTCACGATCATTTTGCTTGTCGCGCGACTGCGCTCAACATGCCTCGTCATGCGTTGCGTTGATCACTTCTGCGCGCGCAGCACTTGAACGACTGCTTAACCGCGTTACGCTATTTGCGCGTATTGTCGGTGGACCATAGTTCCGGCAATTCGGATCAAGGGGACTTATTATGGCGAGAGCTACAATGAAGCGTAAGCCGGCCAAGAAGGCTGCGGCGAAGAAGGGTGCGCGTAAAACCGCAAGGAAGGCAGCGACGAAGAAGTCAGCGGCCAAGAAGGGCGCCCGCAAGGCTACGCGAAAGACCGCTGCTAAAAAGACGGCCCGCAAGGGCGTCCGCAAGGTGGCGACGAAAAAGCGCGGCGCCGTGAAAAAGGCCAGCGCCAAGAAGAGCACGCGCAAGGCGACCGCGAAGAAGCGCACGCCGCGCAAGGCGAAAACGCCAACCCCGCCAGCTGCGCCAGTGACCGCGTAAGCCGAAGCGCCTCGCATGCGCGATCTATCTTTCGCGTCACTGCGGCAGCGCTTCACGCACTCATCGCCCGGGGGCGCGCGTCCAGTGAGACGCATCCCGGGCGATAGCATTCAAAGCTCACTGCATTTTCGGCGCGTGCGACGCGTCCGGCGCGGATCAGCCGTTAGCGGCGCCTAGCGCGTCAGGCATTCCGTCGCGAAATCGCGCCACATCGGCAAACCATCTTTCGACTCGCGTTTCATCCTGTCCCATTCCTCGGCGCAGGCCCGCATCTTCTCGCGCGGCGCGCGGGGGAGAGTCGGCGGCGGCTGGCTTATATCGACCGGAGGCGGCGTTCGCGGCGGCGACAGCGCGTCGACGCCAGGCGGTCGCGGAGTTTGCGGAACGGGCTTCGCGCTCGGCGTCGGCGATACGACAGTCGGAGGTCGCGTTGCACGGGGCTGCCGCGCCGGCGGTTGCCCAACCTCCTGTGGAGGCGAGGGGGTTCTTTGCTTATGCTGCGCCGGGCCGGAGCGGGCTCGAACCGGCGGCGTCGGCGTCGCCGGCTTGATCTGTGCGAACGACACGCTCGCAGCGATAAGGGCGCCGGCGGCGATCGCGGAAGCACGCGCCAAGCGGCTCAGAGAAAAGTTGCGCGAGCCGATTTTCAATGGTTCTTCCTCGCGCAAGCGCAATGGCCGTCCATCCTCTATAGCCTGAAGTCCGTTCGCCTCGAAACCGGGTGACGGCGATGACCGGGGAAGGGCGCATGTCAGCGAACCCAGAAAGCGGAGGCGCCATGAACGATGCACGAAAGCCGGTCGAAGCAGCAGCGCGGCTGAGCCTGCTGCAGCGCCCGCGTCGGAATCGGAAGAGCGAATGGGCGCGCCGTCTTGTTAGGGAGAACGCGCTTGAGGTCTCGGACCTCATCTGGCCCCTCTTCTTGATCGACGGGTCGGATCGACGCGAGCCCGTATCCTCGATGCCGGGCGTGTTCCGTTACTCGGTCGACGCGGCGGTTGAAGCCGTCGCAGAGGCGGCCGCGCTCGGCGTGCCCGCCGTTGCGCTCTTCCCCTATACCGATCCGGACTTGCGCGACGAAATCGCGAGCGCGGCGCTCGATCCCGAGAATCTCGTCTGCCGCGCCTGCCAGGCGATCAAGAGCGCCGTTCCCGACATCGGCCTCATTACCGATGTCGCGCTCGATCCTTACACGAGCCATGGGCATGACGGCCTGCTCGTCGGCGACGAGATCGTCAACGACGCGACCGTCGCCGTGCTGGCGCGGCAGGCGGTCACCCAAGCGCGCGCAGGCGCGGACATCATCGCGCCCTCGGATATGATGGATGGACGCGTCGAAGCGATCCGCAACGCGCTCGACGCCGAGGGCTTCGAAAACGTGCAGATCATGAGCTACGCCGCGAAATATGCGTCGGCGTTTTACGGGCCGTTCCGCGACGCGATCGGCACGAGCAAGACGCTGAGAGGGGACAAGCGGACCTATCAGATGGATCCGGCCAATTCCGACGAAGCTCTGCGCGAGGTGGGTCTCGACCTTGAGCAGGGCGCCGATATGGTGATGGTGAAGCCCGGAATGCCGTATCTCGACATCGTGCGACGCGTCGTCGACGTCTACCGGGCGCCGACATTCGCCTATCAGGTGTCGGGCGAATACGCGATGATTACCGCCGCCGCGCAAAACGGCTGGATCGACGGCGAACGCGCCATGCTCGAAAGTCTACTCGCCTTCAAGCGCGCCGGCGCCTCAGGCGTCCTGACTTATTTCGCGCTCAGCGCGGCGCGGGCGCTGCAAGGAAGAAAGTGACGCGTGCGTCACTTCCTTCATGCTTCGTTCGAAAAGAAAGTGGGTTGTTACGCCGCGTCGCGCAGGCTGCGTACGCGGTCGTGGTTTTCCTTCACGCCCTGATACTGGCGCTGGACCATCGATCGGATCTCCGGAGGGAGAGGCTGCGCGATGGCCTGCTGATAGGCGTCCTTGGCGGCGTCTTCGCCGCGCTCGACCTCCTCCAGCACCGCCTGTTCCGAACGGCTTGTCAGGGCGGCCTTCAGATTTGTCCAAGCACGGTGCATGGCGCCGGTCATGGAGCCGCTCTTCGAAGGTTCGCCGCCTAAGCTGACAATCTTCGATTCGAGTTCCCTCGCGCCTTCAGCGCAGCGCGCGGCCGCCGTTCGAAACACAGTCTTTAGCGTCGGATTTTCGACGTCTTCAGCCGCGGCCAGAAACCCTTGCTCGCCGTCACGACTGATTTCGGCCAGCTCATTCAACGTGGTGAGGACTTCAGACTTTTCCATTTTCCTGCCTCCCGAGCACGCAAGCGCGTACGGGTCCTAAACATTAGGCCGATTGCTTTGTTCCGGCGGATTGCAAGGCGGGCGCGTCGGCGGGGCGGGCGGCGCGGCGAAACTCCGAGGCCGCGGGGTGGACAAAGACTCGCAAGCATGGTTTGCAGGACCGCCCGCTGCGCCGCTTGCGCGTGCGTCAGCGAGCTATCTTCAGCCCCCTCCAGGCCTCGCTAAAGATATGATTCGACGCGCCGTTCTTGTTGCCGCTCTAACGTTTTGCGCCGCCGGGTCTGCCCGTGCGGATTTTCGTCTGTGCAACAACACGAGCGCGCGCGTCAGCGTCGCCATCGCTTATACCGACGGGCGCAACTGGTTGTCGGAGGGTTGGTGGAACCTTCGGCCGAGCGTTTGCGAAACGCTTCTGCGCGGTCCGCTCGCCGCCCAATATTATTATGTCTACGCGATGGACGAGCGCGGCGGCGAGTGGAAGGGTAAGGCGTTCATGTGCACGCGTGATCGGGAATTCCGCATCGACGGCCGAGAGGACTGTTTCGCGCGCGGTTTTGATCGAACCGGATTTTTCGAAATCGACACGGGACGGGACGCGAAGAGCTGGACGGTTCAGCTCACTGACCCCAACGCCGCGCCCGCACAATAACTCAATTCAGGAACTGCTTCATCATGAGAAGGTCGCGGCGCGTCAAAATTATCGCAACGCTTGGTCCGGCGACGGTCGACAAAGCGGTCATCGCGGGGCTCGTGCGCGCCGGCGCCGACGTCTTCCGCATCAACATGAGCCACACGGATCATGCCGGGCTCGCCAGCTATGTTCGGATTATCCGCGAAATTGAGAGCGACATCTCGCGCGCGATCGCCGTGCTCGTCGATCTCCAGGGCCCGAAGCTGCGCATCGGCGCCTTCGAGGAAGGCTCAGTGCATCTGCGCAAGGGCGACGTCTTCGTCTTCGACAGCGACCCCAAACCCGGCGACGCCACGCGCGTGCGCCTGCCGCATCCCGAGATTTTAGCGGCGCTCAAGGTCAATGATTCGATCCTCATCGACGATGGGCGCGTGCGGCTGCATGTGGTCGAGACGTCTCCGGAGCGGGCGCACGCCGTCGTCGACGTCGCTGGGCGCCTCTCGAACCGCAAGGGCGTCAGCCTGCCCGATACCGAAATTCCAATCACTTCGATGACCAACAAGGATCGCGCCGATCTCGACGCCGCGCTCAAAGAGCGCGTCGACTGGGTTGCGATCTCCTTCGTCCAGCGTCCCGAAGACGTCCTTGAAGTGAAGCAGATCACGCAAGGCCGAGTGATGGTCATGGCGAAGATCGAAAAGCCGCAAGCGATTTCGAGGCTCGAGGAGGTGATCGAGGTTTCTGACGCGCTGATGGTGGCGCGCGGCGACCTTGGCGTCGAAGTGCCGCTCGAGCGCGTCCCGGGACTTCAAAAACGCATCAACCGTTCAGCGCGACGGCTGGGCAAGCCGGTCGTCATCGCGACGCAGATGCTCGAGTCGATGATCCTGTCGCCCTTGCCGACGCGCGCCGAGGTGTCAGACGTCGCCACCGCCGTCTTTGAGGGCGCGGACGCCGTCATGCTCTCCGCCGAAAGTGCGGCGGGGCAATATCCGCATGAAGCCGTGGCCACCATGAGCCGGATCGCGGAAGAGGTCGAGACGGACGCGATCTACCGCTCGATCATCAATGCTCAGCGCGGCGAGTTGCCCAATCCGACCTCAGCCGACGCCATCGCCGTCGCCGCCCGCGACGTGGCGCAAACGCTTCATTCGAAGGCGATCATCGCCTGGACGTCATCCGGCTCGACGGCGCTGCGTATCGCCCGCGAACGGCCGCAGTCGCCGATTCTCGCGCTGACGCCGAAGCGCGACACGGCCCGCCGTCTGGCGCTTGTCTGGGGCGTGCACGCGCTGGAGACGCGCGACGCCGTCGACATTGAAGATATGGTGGGGCGCGCCTGCGAATATTCGGAGAGCGAGGGGTTCGGCGGCCCTGGCGACCGCGTTATCATCGTCGCCGGCATGCCTTTCGGCACGCCGGGCGCGACAAACATGATCCGCATCGCACATCTGGGCGAGCAGCGCCAAAGCGGCGAAGTCTAATCCTGCAGTTGCAGCTTATCGGCGGAAGATCTGCCGCTACGCTTGTCCACGACGAGTTCGTAGGAAACCTTCTGGCCTTCAGCGAGGCTGTCGAGGCCTGCGCGCTCGACGGCGCTGATGTGAACGAAGACGTCCTGGCCGCCGGCATCCGGCTGAATGAAGCCGAAGCCCTTTTGTGCGTTGAACCACTTTACGGCGCCTGTCGGCATGGCTTTTCCTTTCAAAATAGCGGGAACGCTGCGGATCGCTGCGTTCTTCTCAGTCAATCGAAGCTTGGGAAAGGTCAGGCGCCGCGCGTCTTGAGACGAGAGAGCAAGATCGTTCGGCCGAAACTCGAATGCGCGATGAATATTATAGGAGCGGACGCCCAATGAAAACCCGGCAGGCGAGAATTGTTATGCTCCCTGCGGTCGCCATTCCATCATGATGGTTTCGCGCCCGGACAATGTGTTCGCGCCGCGCCCGACGCGCGAAAATCCGTCACGTTCGTAAAAGCGGATGGCGCGAGCGTTGTCCGCATTGACGTCTAGCCGAATAAGCCTTGGCGAGACGTTTCGCGCCGCAGACAGCAGCGAGGCTCCGCAGCCTGCGCCGAATCGATCGGGAGCGACGCAAATCTGATCAAGCCATCCGTCCGCCGGATTGATCACGACGAAGCCCGCAAGCGTCGACTGAGCGTCAAACAGGCAGAGCGTCACCGCTCCAGTCGCTTCCAGCTCTCGAAGGCGGCGCAGGAGCCAGTCGCGGCGCGCCTCGAAGTCGATCTCTGGATAGGTGACCCGCCAGGAGGCGACCCAAAGGTCGAGAATGAAAGGCCAGTCGTCGTCGACGCGCAAACGCAGATTGCGCGACGCATGTGCGGTCGGCGCGTTCATGCCTTCCTCATCAAATCGAGCAGCTGGCGATGAATCGCCTCATTGCCGGCGCAGATCTCGCCCTTCCCAAGCATGTCTGCGCCGCCCGAAAAGTCGCTGACGAAGCCGCCGGCTTCACGCACGAGCACGATTCCCGCCGCTACGTCCCACGAGCTAATGCCGCGCTCCCAATAGCCGTCGAAACGCCCGCAGGCGACCATCGCGAGATCGAGCGCGGCGGCGCCCAAGCGGCGAATATTGGCGATCTTTCCCATGCCGGCTGCAAGCTCGCGCTTGAAGGATTCATGATCGCGGACCCGCGCCAGCGGCGGAATTCCGCAGGCAACCATGGACTCGCCGAGCGAACGCCGCGCCGCGACGCGCATGCGGCGATTGTTGAAATAGGCGCCCTGGCCGAGCTCAGCGACGAACATGTCGTCGGTGGCGGGATTATAGACGAGGCCGGCGACGAGACGATCCTCGCGCTCCAGGCCGATAGAGATGGCGAAGACCGGAACGCCATGGAGGAAATTCGAGGTGCCGTCGAGCGGATCGATGATCCAGCGGTGGCTCTTGTCGGCACCTTCGACGACGCCGCCTTCCTCCAGAATGAAGCCGTAGCCGGGGCGCGCCTTCGACAGCTCGTCGAACAGAGTCTTCTCGGCGCGCTTGTCGGCCGCGCTAACGAAATCGCCTGGACCCTTCACCGAAACTTGAAGGTTCTCCACCTCCCCGAAATCGCGTTTAAGGCCGCGTCCCGCTTTCAGGGCGGCGGCGGTCATCACATTCATCAAGGCGGAGCGAATCATTTTAGGAGAGCCTAGGGGGAGGGTTGTGGGAGGTTCAACGCTTTTCGAGCGCAGCGGGCGCCCGGGGACGCATGCGGAGGGTTGTTCAAATGCGCCAGTTTTCGCCCTGGAGCCAGTCCCTTTTTCGGCTTGATTGACAGAACATTGGGTTGACCTGAGGCGTTGTCCGGTAATTGGGTCGGCGTTTCTTTATGTCGCCGATGCTGGCGAGCGGCGCTAACCGGCCCCCGCGATGGGAAGCTCTTTTGCCGCTCGCTTCGTCTCCATCGGCCAAAAACGCTCGACGCAGGGGCAGTTTGGCGCGCGTTAACGTTAAATTAAGGATTTTCGTGCAGCCTGAATGGGTCCCTTAAGTGGGACATCCGAGTGGCTTCTTCTCCACTCGTCCTTGATGCCTCCCTGTCAAGAAGCCTTGAGAGCCGCCGTCGCGGCTCTCTTTTTGCGTTCGGCTCGGCGAAGGCCTCCCGTTAAGGTTAAAGAAAGGCTAAGCGCGCGCCCCTCCGTCCTCTGCGTTACAGTTCAAGCCATCGGAGACG
Source organism: Methylocystis silviterrae (assembly GCF_013350005.1). GTDB lineage: Bacteria > Pseudomonadota > Alphaproteobacteria > Rhizobiales > Beijerinckiaceae > Methylocystis > Methylocystis silviterrae. Next base: position 177,234 of record NZ_JABVWW010000007.1, on the reverse strand, counting down.
CACCCGCGTCCAATTTGCGTGAACGTTCGTATGGCTCGAGTCAAAGGCAGCGTGGGGGAGAAGCAGCCGGTCTCTTTTATCGAGAGACTGGCGGGATCGGAGGGCTTTTGCGCTCTGTTTCGCGAGGGAATGAGCCTCGTGGAGGAGGCGGCCTCCTATCTCGACGGCGACGGACGTCTCGACGCGAAGTCGCTGCCACGGACCGAAGCTCTCGCCTACGCGGCTGAGAGCATGCGGCTGACCACAAGGTTGATGCAGATTGCGTCCTGGCTGTTGCTGCAGCGCGCGGTGAATCAGGGAGAGCTGACGCGCCATCAGGCGGCGAGCAACCGGCATCGCGTCAAGCTTCGCGAGCAGGAGCTGGCCTCGGCCCCCGAACTCTTCCAGCGCCTGCCGCTGCGCCTGCGCGAGCTGTCGCTGCAGTCGCTGCGCCTGCAAGCGCGGATTATCCACCTTGACCGGCTGATCCATGCGCTCGAGCCGGCGCTCGCGACGCCGGCGCCGACGTCCAGTCCGGTCGAAGCGCAGATCGCGAGGCTGCGCGCCGCTTTCGCCCAGTGAGATCCTTCAGGCGAACCAACTGGAGGCGGCGGTTTGACCGCCGCCTTCTTTTTATTTCTTGCCGAAAGAGAGATTTCCGAAGCGGGAGTTGAAGCGCGACAAACGTCCGCCGCGGTCGAGCAGTTGCGTCGACCCGCCCGTCCAGGCCGGGTGCGTCTTCGGGTCGATGTCGAGGTGCATCGTGTCCCCCTCCTTACCCCAGGTGGAACGGGTCGTAAATTCCGTGCCGTCGGTCATCACGACCTTGATCATGTGATATCCGGGGTGGATGTCCTTTTTCATAGCGATGCATCCTTTTTGCGATGGAAACGACTGAAGACCCACGCCGCAGCGGCGCGGGGTCGGCCGTTCGAAACAAGCGAATTTGCTGGCGCTGATAACGCACTGCGGGCAAATGGGCAAGTTGGCCCCTAACGGCCGGGCGCCACAGGCGAGGAATATAGAAAATGACCGGATACCGAGCCGATCTGCCGCAGCTGAAGCCTGGTCTCTTTGTCAGCGACGGCGGCATGGAGACGACGCTGATCTTTCATGAGGGCGTCGAGTTGCCGCATTTCGCGTCGTTTGTCCTACTCGATAGTGAAGAGGGACGGGCGCGACTCCGCGCCTATTACGAGCGCTACCTCGCGATCGCGCGGCGCCACGGACGCGGCTTGATTCTGGACAGTCCGACCTGGCGCGCGAATCCCGACTGGGGCGCGAAGCTCGGCTATGACGCGGCAGGGCTGAAGCGCATCAATGAAGCATCGATCGCGCTGCTCGACGAACTTCGGCAGGCCTGGGAGAGGGCTCAAACGCCGATCGTCGTCGCCGGCGTGATCGGGCCGCGCGGAGACGGCTACGCGGAAGGGCGCATGAGCGCCACGGAAGCGGAAGACTATCACGCGCCGCAGATCGCCTCCTTCGCCCAAACGGCCGCCGACATGGTCGCTGCCTACACTCTAAATTATGTCGAGGAGGCGATCGGGATCGCCCGCGCCGCCCGCGCGCGCGCCATGCCCTGCTCAATTTCCTTCACGGTGGAGACCGACGGCAAACTTATCGGCGGACGGAGCTTGCGCGACGCGGTCGAGACGGTGGATCGCGAAACCGACGCGGCGCCTGCCTATTACATGATCAACTGCGCCCATCCGGCGCATTTCGAGCAAGCGCTCTCTGCGGACGCGCCTTGGATAAATCGGCTGTTGGGCGTCAAGGCCAACGCTTCGACAAAGAGCCACGCCGAGCTAGACGGTTCGGAAACGCTCGACTCAGGCGATCCCATCGATCTCGGCCGCAGATATCGGAGATTGCGCGAGACATATCCCGGCTTGCGTATCCTGGGCGGGTGTTGCGGGACGGACGACCGCCATGTCGTCGCGATCTGCGAAGCCTGCGGCTAGCGCGCGCTGTGTGATCTGCATTTGCGCGATCAGGCCCAAAAGCAGCACGATCTAAAGCACTTATGCCGCAAGCATCCTGTGCACCTCGGTAACCAAATCCCGCAAATGGAAGGGCTTGGAGAGGATTTTCGCCTGTCGCGGCGCGTGGCTGTCGGGGTTGAGCGCCACGGCGGCGAAGCCGGTGATGAACATGACCCTGATGTCGGGATCGAGTTCGGTCGCACGGCGGGCGAGTTCGATTCCGTCCATCTCGGGCATGACGATGTCGGTCAGCAGGAGTTCGAAGGGCTCGACCCGCAGCTGATCATAAGCGGAAAGCCCGTTGTCGAATGAGGTGACGGAGAAACCGGCCTGCTGCAAAGCCTTGACCAGGAAGCGCCGCATGTCGTTGTCGTCTTCCGCAAGCAGAATTCTTGCGGTTGGTCTATCGTTCATCGCCATCCTCGCGGGTTTTTAGCCATATCGCCCGAGCTTCGTAAATTTCAGGTGAAACCGGGGTGGCGCCGCGTTAACTTAGCGCCCAGTATAGCGCGACGCATCGTCCTTTTTGAGCTGATCCGCCACGCCGGCGCTCGTCTGAAGAGGCGGTCGCGGCGCGGAACCGAGAAAAACGAATGAACGACGGCATGCGCGAGTGGCGCGAAACCAATTCGACGGCGACGCCCTGCTGCGAACCGGAATTTGAACGCGCCTTCGACATCATCGAGCCGGACGCGCTCGTTTCGCCGCTGGTCTTTTCCTCACCGCATTCCGGGCGGATCTATCCTGCGCGCTTTCTCGCCGCGACGCCGCTCGACGCGGCGACGCTGCGCCGTTCGGAAGACGCCTTTGTCGACGATCTCTTCGCCTCGGCCTCATCTCTGGGAGCGCCTCTGCTGCGGGCGCGCTTTCCCCGCGCCTATCTCGATCTCAATCGCGAACCCTACGAACTCGACCCCAAGCTCTTCGACGGCGCTTTGCCGTCCTTCGCCAATACGCGCTCTCTGCGCGTCGCGGCCGGACTTGGGACGATCCCGCGCGTGGTCGCCGACGCGCGCGAGATCTATGCGAGCCGCCTCACGCTCGACGAGGGCTTGCGGCGCATCGACAGCCTCTACAAGCCCTACCATGCGGCCTTGCGCGGCCTGATGGAGCGCGCTGCGGCGCGTTTTGGCGTCGCCGTGCTGATCGACTGCCATTCGATGCCTTCGACCGGCGCGCGCGACCCCTTGCTTTCGACGCGGGGCGACAAGCGGCGCATCGACTTCGTCATCGGCGACCGCTACGGCGCCAGCGCCTCCACCGGACTCGTCGACGTCGTCGAGGATCGATTGCGCGGCCGCGGCTATCACGTCATGCGCAATCGGCCCTACGCGGGCGGTTTCATTACCGAGCATTACGGCAAGCCCGTCGGGGGCTGGCACGCGCTGCAGATCGAAGTGTCGCGTGGTCTTTACATGGACGAGTCTACGCTCCAGAAGAACGAGCGCTTCGACGCCGTCGCCCGCGACCTTGCGGACGTCATGGCGGTGGTGGCGCGGCACGAAGACTTGAGCGAGATTTTGGGCGGCGAGCGGCGGGCGGCGGCCGAATAGCCGGGCGCTCGACGCGCCCCGCTGGGAGCTGGCATGACCGCCGTTGATTTCGAGAAGTTCGTTGAGCGCCTCGCCGACGTTTCGGCGGAAGCTATCATGCCTTTTTTCAGGACCGCGCTCGCGGCCGACGACAAGGCGCATGGCGGGGCGTTCGATCCCGTCACGGAAGCCGACCGCGGCGCCGAACTCGCCATGCGGCGGCTGATTGAGGCGACCTTCCCCGACCACGGCGTCTATGGCGAGGAATTCGGACACTTACGCGAAAACGCCGAATATGTCTGGGTGCTTGATCCGATCGACGGCACCAAGAGCTTCATCTGCGGCCTGCCGCTGTGGGGCACGCTGATCGGCCTCACGCATCGCGGGCGTCCCTGCTACGGCCTGATGAGCCAGCCGTTTACCCGAGAGCGGTTCTTCGGCGACGGCGAGGCCGCGTATTGGCGCGGGCCGGCGCGCGGGCCGGAGGGCGCGCGCGGCGTTCTCGAGACGCGCAAGATCGCCTCGCGCCACTGTCCAAAGCTCGCGCAGGCGACGCTGATGACCACCTCGCCGCTGCTGATCGATCCGGCGCTGCGCGAGCATTTTCACCGCGTTGAGCGCGGGGCGCGGCTTTCCCGCTACGGCGGCGACTGCTACGCCTATTGCGCGCTTGCGGCCGGCCATGTCGACCTCGTCATCGAGACGAATTTGCACCCCTACGACATCGTCGCGCTGATTCCGATCATCGAGGGAGCGGGGGGCGTCATCACCAACTGGAGCGGCGGCGCGGCGGCGCTGGGCGGCGCCATCGTCGCGGCGGGCGACCCGGCGCTGCACGAAGAGGCGTTGAAGCTGCTCGGCGATTAGGCCAGGCTGCACTGCAGCGTGATTGATCTCAAAGTTTAGAGCGTGCGCTCAGCGCGCTCTATGAGACGCGCGCTTCGCCCGGAATGAAAGCGTCGAAGCCGCGCCAGAACTGACTGCGAAACTCGTCGCGCTCCATCATGAGTTCATGCTTGGCGCCGGGGACCATCGCGAGAGCGCCGCTGTCGAGATTTTGAGCGAAACGCTCGATGGCGGCGTTGGAGACGATCATCTCGCGCCCGCAGCCGAACATCAGGATGGTCGCGCGGATTCTTCGGGCATAGTCTGGCGATTCGAAGCCCCTCATGAGACGGAAGGCGGCGTTGACCCAGCCGATCGTCGGATCGCCGATGGCGAGCTGCGGCGCCACCCTGAGAATGGCGGCGTTTCGTTCGAAGCGGACCCGATCGGTGGTCAGCAGATTGCCTTCGAAGGGCTTCTCGATAAAGGAGGCGCCGGTTCCGCCCGGAATGTACATGCCGCCCAGTCCGCACATGTCGAGCGTGTCAGCGAGCCAGCGTGAGGCGCGCGGAAACCGCAGATTGGCGAGATCGATCATGGGCGCGGTCAGCACGAAACGCTGGAACGGCGTTTTTCCTGCATGCGCCGCGTCCAGCAGGATGGCCGCGCCCATCGAATGGGCGAGGGCGAACCAGGGCTGCGGCCGGTCGCTCAACACCTGGGAGATGAAAACCTCCAGATCGCGCTGATATTGCGAGAAGTCGTCGATATGGCCCTTGCGCGGGTCGGCGAGCTCGCGTTCCGAGCCGGCCTGGCCGCGCCAATCGAGCGCCACCACGTCGAGGCGGCGGCTGCGCAACTCCTCGATGGTCTCGAAATATTTTTCGATAAATTCATTGTGGCCCTGAAACAGCGCCACCGTGCCGCGCGCCCTCTCGCTGCAGGGAAAAGCGGCGGCGCGCAATCGCCGGCCGTCCCGCGTCTTCAGGGTGTAAACGGCGGCGCCTTCGGGGATCGGGTTGCCGGGCGACGCGACAAGTTCTCGCATGGGCTCTCCTCGGCGCTTCAGAGCCGAATCTTCGCGCCAAGATAATGCATTTTGGCGACAAGGCCGAACGGCGCCGTTTCAATCGGCGCAGAAGGCGGCGAGACGCTGGGGTTCCGCGAAGTTCAGTCTGCCGCTGACGATGGCGTCGACCCGTCCGGAAGCGCCGATGAAATAGTGGAGAGGGGTAACGACGCCGCCGTCCGCCGTCGCGCCATAGAAGGCCCGGGCGCTCTTTGCCTTCGCCACCTCGGTTTTCGTAGAATCGCCGACGCGAAAGATTTTCCAGGGCAGGCCGTAGGTTTTGAACTTCGTCGCATCCTTGGCGTAGTCGCTCGCGCGCGCCGAGACGAAGACGATGTTCCAGCGATCCGGACAGGCGGCGGCGATCGCCTTGAAGCCTTTCATTTCAGCGAGACAATTCGGACACCAATATGCCCACAGGCTCACGAGCGTCGGCCGGCCGTTCGCCATCAGCGCGCGCAGATCGAGCGGCGCGCCATTTGCGCCGACGAGATCGACCTCCCCCACAGAGGCCTTCATCTCATCCTCGGAAACCGCACGCGACGCTTGCACGCCGATGATTTCGGCGTGCGCGCTGTTGGCGAAAAGCGCAGCCAGCGCGAGGGGGACCAAGAGATGCTTCATCAGAGGCCTCCAGAAGAGAGAGACGCATGCGCGTCTCTCTCGTGTAGCAGCTTCGGTCAGTCAAAACCGAACAGTGAGGCCGGCGACAAAGTTGCGGCCGATTCCCGGCACCGGTCCGTAGTTGAGCGGATTGCCGGTGACTTTCGTTAGGGTGAAATAACTTCCGCCGAGCGGCGGATAATAGAGCTGATCGAACAGGTTCTCGACTGCGAAATCGAAGCGCATGGTTCCCCAGTCGTAGGCCGTCCGCAGATTGACCAGCGCATATCCGCCTGTCTTCAATTCGTTGCGGGCGACGGAAACATGCGTCTTGCTATCGACCAGTTGCAACTCGACTGCGCTCGTCCATCCGCCCAAACGGTGCTCAAGCGCGCCCCGGGCGGTCAACGGCATGATGTGATAGAGGCCGTCGCCCTTGGAGAAGTTTCGCGCCAGTAGATAACAGGTAGCGCCGGACAGGCCGCAAGCCGTGTAGTTTGGCATGTCGAGGTCCTTGCCGTAGACGTAGCTGATGCTGCCCGTGGTCGAGAACAGTCCGTATTCTGGGGTTTCCCATAGCTTTAGACGGCCGGAAACGTCGAAGCCGTAGATTTCCGCCTTGTGGTTGCGGAACTGAAGTATAGGAAATACGAGTCCTGACGGTCCGGTGAGATTGCTGACGCGATCGGCGTCGATGAAGTTTTCGATATAGCTATAGTACGGATTGACTCGCGCCTCCCAATTGCCTTCAGGATCGATCCAAGAGCCGACAATCCCAAACGTATGCGCGACCTCCGGCTTGAGGTCGAGATTGCCTGTGTAGCCGTTGAGGTCGCCGAACCAGTTGACCATGGCGGTCGCCATCGACCCTACGCCCCACGCGTACCGCTCATAAAGATTTGGTGAGCGGGTCTTGCGCGAATAGCCGATTTCATAGGTGCTGACCGCGTCGGGCTGGTAACGCGCCCTGGCGACCATGTCGAAGTTCACGTCGGTGCGGGCGTGACTGCGCGCATTGAAGATTCGGGAGGCGGGCGCATCGGGGTTCTGCATGTACATCATCATGCCGCCCATGCCTCCCATGCCTCCCATCATGCCCATCGGAATGGGATTCCGCTGATTATAGGGATAGGCGTTGCCCGTCGTCATCCACACGACGTCGTTGCGAAGCCCGAGGAGCGTCGACCATTGCGGCGTCCAGGCCGCCTCCCACTCGGCGTAATGGCCGACGCGATTGCGTTGGCCATTATTGATGTTCCAGTAGGTGTATGGACCCATCATCATCATGGTCGGGCTGTAGACCGGCTCCCACCAGTCATTGAGACGAAATCCGTGATACTCGCTGCCCAGCCGCAACAGGTCGTGGCCGAAGAGTTGCGTGAAGGGAATTTCCGTCTTCACCGAGTAGCCAAAATCATGCGCGACGGTGTTCATCGGCATGTTCGCGGGCTGCTTGTCGTAGAGGAAGCCCATCGTATGGGTCACGTGATGCCAAAAGGCGCGCGCGTCCACGAGGCCCCAATCATAAGCGCCCAGATATTTGGCTTCGGCGGTGTAGCCGCGGTTGCCGGTCATATCCATCCGCTGATTGGGAAAGCCTTGATAGGGGATATGCTCAACGGCGCCTCTGATCGAGAACAGATGCCCGTTATACTGGTATGCGCCGGTGAGCGAGTGTTGTTCTGAAATAAAATTGGTCGACAGCACTTTCGGGCCGTTTCCGCCCTGGTGATAATCGGTCGCGCGCGACCAAGCGCCGTTATAGAGCACGCTCCAATGGTCAGTTGCGACATTCGTCGTGCCGGCAACGCTGATGCCGTTGTAATTGGAGCGGAAGAAGGCTGACACGACGCCGGTCGCGAGCAACTCGTTCTGATTGCCGAAGCGCAGGCCCTGACCGGTGAACGGCAGGAACGGCGGGTAGGGCGAGCCGAGCAGGAAGGGTTGGACCGGCGCCACGACGGGTGGCGGGAGCGGCGCGCCTGGGGGCGGCGCAAAAACGGGTTGTTTCGGAGTCACGATGATCGACCCGCCGATCGAATCGCCGCCTTTGCTGACGGGCATCACGCCCGAATAGACTTCAATCTTCTGCACATTATTCGGATCGATATAGGAGAGCGGCGGATTCATATGGTTGGCGCAGGCCGAAGTCGGCTGCACGCCGCCCACGATGATCTTCAACCGATCGTCGGCCATGCCGTGAATTGCTGGAAGGCGCGAAACGCCGCCGGCTTCGTACATGCTGACGCCGGGGGTGTTTTCTAAGAGCTTCGTCGTGTCGGCGATAGCAGGTTTTTCTTTGTCGATTTCCTTTTGGTCGACAATCTCGACGTCGCTCGGCTTTTGCGGCGTGGCTGGCGCCGCAGTGCGTTGCGGCGCGCCTATGACGATTTGCGGGAGGGCGACTTGGGCTTCGGCGGTTGCGAGCGACGCGAGAACCAGCGCGCACGCGCTGGCGCCGCGCAGTAAAGCGGTACGTTGCATTGAATGATATCTCCTGGTCCGCCGGGCGGCCGGCGGTTGAAACAGTGCGAGTTTTGTTTCGTCAGGAGAGCGTAGGAGGCGCGCGCGATCGCGGTTCGCCGGGACGGCGACGTTCGCGCGGCTCAAAAGGCCAGGCGTCGAAATAGACAAGCGGGGTTGGCGGCTGTTCGAGCCGCGCGATCGGCGGCTTTTCGGAAAGGATCGGCGCCGCGGCGATTGGGCAGGCGCCACAATGCGCATGCCAGCCGAGCGCCGGCGTGCGGCTTGGCGCCGTCTCGTCCGCAGCGGCGTGACTTGTGACGCAGAACTCTTGCGTCGCCGACAGGGCCGCATGCGGCGCGATCGTCGTCTGCAACAATGCCGAAACGACGAAAAGCGTCGCGGCAAGAAAGGCGCGTAGGCCTTTCCGTGCGTCCGTCTTTGCTGTCGTCATTGAAGCCGAAGTCGCCATGCCGCCGCGCCGATTCATTTTGTGCAACTTAGCCGCTACGTTTTTCTCCGTTTCCCCCCGATCGGGAGGGGGCGCTCGGCGTTTGCGTAAATTCTTGTCCTTGTTGCAGTTGGGCAACACAGACGCTAAGCTGCGAGTGATTGGCGCCCTGGCGTTTCTACAGAGTTTTCTAAGGCTCCAAGGCAGTGTGACGTTTCGCTGCGCGGAAAGCGCCATCGCGACGACCGGCTTTGCGAAGGTGTGGCGAGAGGTCGCACCGGGTGAAGAAATGACCTCGACGAAAGATGCGGATGCGCGCGTCATCGTGGCGATCAAAGCTGCGGGCGCCGAAGCACAGCACTGGCCAGATGCGCTCGACGAGATCGCGCGTTTCCTAGATGCACGCTTCGCAGCGCTGCTGTTCGAAGACCGTTGTTCGGCGCTGTTGGAGCTCAAGCATTCGACACGCGCTGAGAGAGCGCGGATCGTCGAATATCTGCGCAATCATCGCAAACTCGATCCGATCAAGGCGCGCGTGCTGGCCGAGATAGGCGTCGGTCGGGCGTTCTCGATAGAAGACTTCGTCTCGCGGGGCGAGCTTCATCAAAGCGGCGCCTACCAACGCTGGATGGCGCCCTTCGGCCTCGCCGATATCATCGGCGGCGTCATTCACCGATCCGAGATGGGCGTCTGCCTATTCGTCGCCTTTCGCGATGATTCCGCCGGTCTCGCCGACATCGAGGCGAAGAGGCGCCTTGACGCGCTTCTGCCGCATCTCGCGAAGGCCATCGCGCGGCACAAGCCGGCGCCTGACACGTCGGCTCTCGTCGAACTGTTCGAGGAGCTGACGTCGCCCGTGCTTGTCGTCGACAGCAGGATGCGCGTCGTCCATCGGAATCGCAGCGCCGACGAGATGCTCGGCGAAGGAGATGCGCTGGCGATCTGCGGCGAAACGCTGACTTTGTGCGATCCGCGCGCAAAGGAGGCATTGGAGCGTGCGCTCGCCCGGATCGGCGGCGCTGATGCGGAAACCTTCGCGATCATGGTGAAACGCGGGGACTCGCGCTGCTGCGTGATGCATGTGCTGCCGCTGTCGAACGGACTGACGGCGCTGTTTCTGCGCAGGCTTGCGCTCAACTCCAGCGAGGGCGAGGGCGGAGCCGTCGCCGCGGGCGTGTTCGGCCTCACCGCCCGCGAGAGTTCGGTGCTGCTCGCCATCGCCGAAGTGGGCGGCGTCCCGGCGACCGCGCGCGCGCTTGGTCTGAGCGAAGGAACCGTCAAGGGTTATCTGAAAAGCATCTTCCAGAAGACCGGCGCGAGCCGTCAGGCGGATCTGGTCAGGCTCGTGCTGGCTCTCGAGTCGCCGTTTCGCGCGCCCGAGCGCCATTCGCTGCCGGCCTGAAATTCTGTGTCGCCGACCCCCGCCGGGCGCCTCTTGAACGACGCCGCAGCGCTTCCTAAATCGTTGGCAGCGCGGGCCGTAACGGACGCGCTAAGAGGCGCGGCGCGATAACGCTAGCGCGCCGCATGTCGCTCAACTGGAGGATATGTCATGCGTCAGTTCGATCTCTCTCCGCTGTACCGTCAGACCGTCGGCTTCGACCGTCTGTTCAACCTGCTCGATCAGGCCAGCGGCTTCGAGACGTCCCAAAGCTACCCGCCATACAATATCGAGCGCACGGGCGAGAACGCCTATCGCGTGACCCTCGCGGTCGCGGGCTTCTCGCGCGAGGAACTGTCCGTCGAGACCAAGGAAAACACGCTGTCCGTCAAAGGCTCGAAAGAGCCGGCGCAGCCTTCCGACGGCCGCGCGGTCCTGCATCAGGGCATCGCCGCGCGGGCCTTTGAGCGTCGGTTCCAGCTTGCCGACCATGTGGTCGTAACCGGCGCCAGCCTCGTCAACGGCTTGCTGCACGTCGACCTCGTCCGCGAGATTCCGGAGGCGCAGAAGCCACGCCGCATCGACATCGGCGTGACGACGCCGTCCGCGACGATCGTCGAGTCCAAGGCTGCGTAAAGTAACGGCGGAACGTTCGAAGAAAATGCCAGAGGCGCCCCTTTCGGGCGCCTCTCTTGCTATCCGCCGGTCTTCGGCTTTGCGGCGTCCTCGGGCGTCTTCGCCGTCGCTGAACCCATCGGGGCGGAGGCCGGCGGCGTCGACGCCGTCGGGGTCACGACAGTCGTGCCGCTCGCGCCTGATGGCGGGACGATCGCGCGGCGCGAGGAGCCTCCGGCGGCGCGGGCGGCCGCTGCGCGCTTCGCAGGCGTGGACACGCTTTGCGACGGAGCGGCGGGCTTATCGGCGATCTGCTCCGCTGGAGCAGCGCTTGGCGCATGATCAGCCGAGACCGGCGCCGGCGATGTGGGGGCGCTTTCAGGGCTTTGCGGCGACTGCTGCGTCGCTTGCGCTTGCGGCGGTGTGCTGGCGGGCTCGGCGTTCGTCTGCATCGAAGTTGAATCCGCCGCCGGCTTATCGGCGGGCGTTTCCTTTGCGGCCTGCGCCGGCGGCGGAGTCGCGCCAGAGTCCGGCGCCTGTTCAGCAGAGGTCGGCTCCGGCTTAGTTGAGCTTTCCGTGTTTGGCTGCGGCGCCTGGGACGCTTGCGACGGCGCGGGGGCGCTGGCTTCATTCGACTTCAGTTCTGACGGAGCCGAAGAGGCGCCCGGCTTGTCGCCAGCGGTCTTATCGGCTGTCGTCGCCGTTAAATCGGGCCCTTTCTGCTCCGTGCTCGGCGCGGGCGCCGTCTTGGCGCTCTGAGCGTTCGGCTTGGGCTCCGGCGACAGGGCGGCCGGCGCGGTCTTGGGCTCGATCGGCGTAGCCGCGGACGGCGCCGGAGCAGGGGAGGCGGCCGGCGCGATCGCAATCGGCGCCCCGGGGGGCGCTATGGGCTTCGTCGTCGGGGCGATTGCGCGCGAACTCTTCGGCACCGCGGTTTTCTGCGCCGCCCGAGCGCGCTGTTGGCTGGCGCTATTTGGCGCCTTATCCGCCAAAGCTGCGCCGCCGGGCTGCTGGCGTCTGCGATCCGCAGCCGGGCCGACCGCCCCGGGACTGCCGGCGCCCGGGGGCGGGTATGGAGCTGCGCCGGTCGACGGGGGCGCGCCATAAGCATCGCCGCCGGAGGGACCGTAATCGCCGCCATAGCGTGGTCCCCGATCATACATCGGCGGAGGTCCAAGTCTCACCGCGCGCAAAATACGGCCCTCGTAGGGGTCGATGATAAAGCGCATCTCGCCCTCGCGGCGACTGACGCCGGTGGCGACGATCTGATCGCCTCGGCGACCGAGCGGTCCGACCAATTGAAAGCCGGTGCGCCCGAGGATCGAAGCGACGGCGGGACGGGAGGCGAAGGCCGGCCGACCCTCGTCGGGAATTCGAGTGCGGAAGATGTTGGCGAACGGCCGAAAGAAAAACTGCGCGAAGGCGTGCTGCGGAACGGCGGCGCTTGCCGCCAGCGCCAACACGAACGGCAAAACCGCTTTCCCATTGAATGACCGCATTGTTTCTTCCCTATAAGCCCTCTCGGCCGCGCGGATGCTCTGACAACATTGCGGCGAGCATTGGACCGCCAAGCGCCCAAAGCCCAAGCGATTGCTTGTCACTTCAGCGCAAATCTGGCAGTAATTTAGCCCGCAGATATGTCAGCGTTGCTGACCTTAAAGCGGCGCTCGCTTTTGGAAGCTCTGTTTCATTTTCATGGTCGTCGCTCGACACGCGCCCCGGCCAACGTAAATGAGAGGGCTCGCAAAAGTGGCGCGTCCCTTGCCTTGCGCCCGAACGTGAGACGAGGACGCGAGAGATTCGCAATCGACGTTGCGAAACCTGCGTTACGGGAATGCGAGAGTCGGGCTGCGACGATTTAGGTCACGCCTACGACAGTTTTATGGTTCGATGAGCGGGCGGGAGGGGCGCAGGAAAAGGCGCGCGGTCCTGTCGAGGAGACGCCGAAATGACGAAACCCGCCGAGCACTTCGCTGAAGCCGGACCGCAGCCGCTCGGCCGCGACCCCGCTCTTCCGCAGGCGCAAGGGCTTTATGATCCCGCCAAGGAGCATGATTCCTGCGGAGTGGGCTTCGTCGCCAACATGCGCAACGAGAAGTCGCACGCTATCGTCGAGATGGGCTTGCAGATATTGCTCAATCTCGATCACCGCGGCGCCGTCGGCGCTGATCCCAAGCTCGGCGACGGCTGCGGCATCCTGCTTCAGATCCCCCATGAGTTCTTCAAGGCGGAGTGCGCGAAGCTCGGCATCGAGCTTCCTGCCGCCGGCGATTACGCCATCGGGCAGTTTTTCCTGCCGCGAGATCCCGAAACGCGCGCGCGCGCGCGCGCCATCATCGAAAAGTCGGTCGAAGAAGAGGGGCTCGTCGCTCTTGGCTGGCGCGATCTGCCCGTCGACTCGAGCGATCTCGGCGAGGCGGTGAAGGCCGTCGAGCCGCACCACGCGCAGATCTTCATCGGGCGGGGGCCGAACGTCGCTGACGCAGACATCTTTGAGCGGCGCATCTATCTTGCGCGCAAGGCGGCCTCGAACGAAATTTACCGGCTCGGCAATGGCGGACGGGAGTTTTACGCCGTCTCGGTCTCCTCGCGCACCATCGTCTACAAGGGCATGGTGCTCGTCTCGCAGCTCGGCGAATATTTCCTCGATCTCAAGGACGAGCGTTTTATCTCGGCGCTGGCGCTCGTGCATCAGCGCTTCGCGACGAACACCTTCCCCTCCTGGCGGCTTGCGCATCCCTATCGCTTCGTCGCGCATAACGGCGAAATCAACACGCTGCGCGGCAATCTGAACTGGATGGCGGCGCGCCAGGCGTCGGTCTCCTCGCCGCTGTTTGGCGACGAGATCAGCAAGCTATGGCCGATCTCCTATGAGGGCCAGTCCGACACCGCCTGCTTCGACAATGCGCTCGAATTCCTCGTGCGCGGCGGCTATTCGCTCGCGCATGCGGTGATGATGCTAATTCCGGAAGCCTGGGCCGGCAATCCGCTGATGGATGCCGACCGCAAGGCTTTCTATGAGCATCACGCGGCGCTCATGGAGCCGTGGGACGGTCCGGCCGCCATGGCCTTCACCGACGGGCTCCAGATTGGCGCGACGCTCGACCGGAACGGGCTGCGGCCTGCGCGCTATCTCGTCACCGACGACGGTCTCGTCGTCATGGCTTCAGAAATGGGCGTGTTGCCGATTTCCGAAGAGAAGATCATTACCAAGTGGCGTCTCCAGCCCGGCAAGATGCTGCTTGTCGATCTGGAGCAGGGACGCATCATTTCCGACGACGAGATCAAGAAGGAGCTGTCGAACTCTCACCCCTACAAGGAGTGGCTGGCGCGCACGCAAATTCAGCTCGAGGATCTAAAGCCCGTCGATACGCGTCCCGCGCGATGGGACGTGTCGATGCTCGACCGTCAGCAGGCCTTCGGCTACACGCAGGAAGACCTCGATCTTTTGCTTTTCCCAATGGCCGTCACAGGCCAGGAGGCGATTGGCTCGATGGGCACGGACACGCCCGTGTCGCCTCTCTCCGACAAGGAGAAGCTGCTCTACACCTATTTCAAGCAGAACTTCGCGCAGGTGACCAATCCGCCGATCGATCCGATCCGCGAAGAGCTGGTCATGAGCCTCGTGTCCTTCATCGGTCCGCGGCCCAACATTCTCGACCACGAAGGCTCGGCGAACAAGAAGCGCCTCGAAGTGCGCCAGCCGATCTTGACGAGCGAGGATCTCGAAAAGATCCGCTGGATCGGCACGGTCGAGGATAGTTTCGACACCAAGACGATCGACGTCACTTACGACGCCGCAAAGGGCGCCGAAGGCATGCAAGCCGCGATCAAGCGGCTATGTCAACGCGCCGAGGAGGCGGTCACCGGCCGCTACAACATCATTATTCTCTCGGACCGCATGGTCGGGCCGGACCGCATCCCGATTCCGGCGCTGCTCGCGACCGCGGCGGTGCATCATCATCTGATCCGCAGAGGGCTGCGCACCTCCGTCGGCCTCGTCGTCGAGACCGGCGAGGCGCGCGAGGTTCATCATTTCTGTTGTCTCGCGGGCTACGGCGCCGAGGCGATCAACCCCTATCTCGCCTTTGAAACGCTCATCGCCTCCGCGGAGGAGTTTCCCTCCGACGTCGACGGTCCGACGGCCGTCAAGCGCTTCATCAAGGCGGTCGACAAGGGTATTCTCAAGGTGATGTCCAAGATGGGCATCTCCACGTATCAGTCGTATTGCGGCGCGCAGATCTTCGACGCCGTCGGCCTTGCGCAAAGCTTTATCGACGAATTCTTCACCGGCACGACGACGCGCATCGAAGGCGTCGGGCTCGAAGAGATCGCGCGCGAGACCGTGCGTCGCCATCGCCTCGCCTTCAGCGACGCGCCCGTCTACAAGGAGGCGCTCGACGTCGGCGGCGATTACGCCTACCGCATCAGAGGCGAAGCGCACAGCTGGACGCCACAAACCGTGTCGCTGCTGCAGCATGCGGTGCGCGGCAATGCGCAAGACAAATATCGCGCCTTCGCGAAGCTGCTGAATGAGCAGGACGAGAAGCTTCTCAATCTGCGCGGGCTGTTCCGCATCAAAGGAGCCGAGGAGGACGGTCGGAAGCCGATTCCGCTCGACGAGGTCGAGTCGGCAAACGAGATCGTCAAGCGCTTTTCGACGGGCGCCATGTCGTTTGGCTCCATCTCGCGCGAGGCGCATACGACGCTCGCCATCGCCATGAATCGCATCGGCGGCAGATCGAACACCGGCGAGGGCGGCGAAGAGGCGGATCGGTTCAAGCCGCTGCCGAACGGCGATTCGATGCGAAGCGCCATTAAGCAGGTGGCGTCCGGCCGCTTCGGCGTGACGACGGAATATCTCGTCAACGCGGACATGATTCAGATCAAGATGGCGCAGGGCGCAAAGCCCGGCGAAGGCGGCCAGCTGCCCGGCGACAAGGTCGACGCGGTCATCGCCAAGGTGCGCCATTCGACGCCTGGGGTCGGCCTGATCTCGCCGCCGCCGCATCATGACATCTATTCGATCGAGGATTTGGCGCAGCTCATCTTCGACTTAAAGAACGCCAATCCGCGCGCCGCCGTGTCGGTGAAGCTCGTTTCGGAAGTTGGCGTCGGCACGGTCGCCGCCGGCGTCTCCAAGGGCCGCGCCGATCATGTGACGATCTCCGGCTTCGAGGGCGGCACCGGCGCTTCGCCGCTGACGTCGATCAAGCACGCGGGCTCGCCGTGGGAGATCGGGCTCGCTGAAACGCACCAGACGCTCGTGCTGAACAATCTGCGTTCGCGCATCGCCGTGCAGGTCGACGGCGGGTTGCGCACCGGCCGCGACGTCGTGATCGGCGCGCTGCTTGGGGCCGACGAGTTCGGCTTCGCGACGGCGCCGCTCATCGCGGCGGGCTGCATCATGATGCGCAAGTGCCATCTCAACACGTGCCCGGTCGGCGTCGCGACTCAGGATCCCGTTCTGCGCAAGCGCTTCGTCGGCTTGCCGGAACATGTCATCAACTTCTTCTTCTTCGTCGCCGAAGAAGCGCGCGAACTCATGGCCTCCATGGGTTATCGCAGCTTCGACGAAATGATCGGGCAGATGCAAATGCTCGACAAGGAGAAGGCGATTGCGCATTGGAAGGCGCGCGGTCTCGATTTCTCCAAGCTGTTCTTCAAGCCGCAGGGAGAAGGCGGAGCGATCCGTCACAGCAAGACGCAGGATCACGGCCTGGATAAAGTCCTCGACAACAAGCTCATCGCTGAGGCGCGCGCGGCGCTCGATCGCGGCGCGAAGGTTTCCATCGAAACGCAGATCCGCAACGTCGATCGCGCCACGGGCGCGATGCTCTCCGGCGAGGTCGCCCGCATCTACGGCCATGCGGGACTGCCCGAGGACACGATCGACATTCGCGCGACAGGCACCGCGGGCCAGAGCTTTGGGGCGTTTGTCGCGCGCGGCGTGACGCTGCGTCTGGAAGGCGAAGCCAACGACTATGTGGGCAAGGGCCTCTCGGGCGGCAAGCTGATCATCTATCCCTCGCGCGACGCCGGGCAGATCGACCCCTCGAATTCGATCATTGTCGGCAACACCGTTCTCTATGGCGCCATTGCCGGCGAATGCTATTTCCGGGGCGTCGCCGGCGAACGCTTCGGGGTGAGAAATTCGGGCGCGCTCGCCGTCGTCGAGGGCGTTGGCGATCACGGCTGCGAATATATGACGGGCGGCGTCGTGGTGGTTCTTGGGCAGACCGGCCGCAACTTCGCGGCCGGCATGTCGGGCGGCATCGCCTATGTCCTCGACGAGGACGACGCGTTCTCGACGCGTTGCAATCTCGCGATGGTCGACCTCGAGCCGGTGCGCGACGAGGAGGCCGTCATGACCGAGACCTATCACCAGTCCGGCGATCTGGAAGGCCATGGCCGCGTCGACGTGATGAGCGACATGACGCGCTTCGACGCCGAGCGGCTTCGGCAGCTGATCGCCAATCACCTGCGCTACACCGGCTCGACGCGGGCGCGCGACATTCTGGCGGATTGGCCAAATTACGTAGGCAAGTTCCGTAAGGTGATGCCGGTCGAGTATCGGCGCGCGCTCAACGAACTCAACGCGCGCAAAAAGCAGCCGCAACAGCTGAAAGCTGCGGGCGAGTGACCTGGGCGACGGATGAGCGGAATGCTTGGGCGTAGCCTTTGCCTTTGTCAGAAGCGATTGTTAAAGAGAGGGAGTCGGGCTAACCTGATTTAAACTCGGCGGTTTTTCCTTGACGGCGGCCAGGAAGCCTGATGCGAGACGACTCTAGAGTTTACAGCTTGCCGCGCTGGCCCGCGATGCGCTGGCTCGTGAACCCTGGGCATGGCGCGACTCGCGACATCCAGGTGGCGTTGATTGGCGGGTTGTTCGGAACCCTGCCAGTCTTCTTTGGCGGCGTCATCAATACCATTGTCGTGGCGGGAGCGATTGCCGCGCGCGAACAGACGTTCCCTTTCGTCGCTTGGTTCGTCTTTGAAATCGTGCTCGGCGCCGTGCGCCTGATCGTCCTGAGAGTCTCGCGGCGCGCCGCTCTCGAGCATCGCCAGACGCCGACCGATGTTTATCTCCTGCTTCAGCTTTTCTGGAGTAGCGGCGTCGGCTACGGCGCCTTTATAAGCCTCGCGAGCGGCGACTGGATTGCCGCGACGCTCGCTTGTCTCTCTGGGTCCGCCATGGTCGGCGGCATCGGATTTCGTAATTTTGGCGCGCCGCGTCTCGCTGGCGCGATGATCCTGACGAGCCTCGGCCCGTTCCTGCCGGGCGCCGCCCTCTCTGGCGAGCCGTTGCTTTATCTCGTGTTTCTGCAGGTGCCCCTCTATCTCGCCGCCATGATCGCCGCCGCCTACAGCCTGAATAAAATGCTTATTGCGACGATGAAGGCCGAACGCGTTAACGACCATCGCGCCAAGCATGACGCGCTCACCGGCCTGTCGAACCGCGTCGGGCTCGCCGCCGCGGTTGACGCGAACATGAAAAGCGCGCCGATACAGGGCGGCGAATTGGCTGTCCTTTTTCTTGATCTCGACAACTTCAAAGCCGTCAACGACACGTACGGACACGCCGCCGGAGACAGGCTGCTCAAATTGGTCGCGGAGCGCCTCCGCCAGTCCTTGCGCGCGACCGACGTGGCGGCGCGGATTGGCGGCGACGAATTCGTGGTGCTCGCCAAGAATTTGACGAGCGAGCAGGCGGCGGAGCTGAGTCACCGGCTGACGAATTCCATTTCGGCGCCTTATGACCTCGGCGACGGTGTTCACGCGACGATCGGCGTAAGCGTCGGCATAGCTCTGGTGACGGAACATGGCGCAGACGCGGAGGCGCTTCTCGCGGTGGCTGATGAAGCGCTTTATGAGGCGAAGGCTCAGCGGCAGGTGAAATTGCTGCACACCCTCGTTAAGGAGGATCAGTCTCGCCGCATCGCGTCGGCGGCGCGCGGCATGCGCCCCAGCACTCAATAGTGGATGCTGGCGACCGTCAGCTCATGACGCGGAAGCTTCGCGGCTTGACGGCGACCCCTCGAAAGCGTTTAGAAAACATCCAAGATTGCGACAGCTCAGGGCGCTCGGGAAAGCGAATTGGCTTTTCCACGCGAGACTGCCGCCGCCGATGAGAATTGCCGTTGCCGCCGCGACGCGCGGCGCGAGAGGTGCGCGACAAGATGGGTAAGGTGACCGGGTTTCTCGAGATCGACCGGCATGACCGCAAATATAAGCCGGCGGCAGACCGCATTCGCCATTATCGCGAATTCGTCATTCCGTTGTCGGACGAGACCACGCGCAGCCAGGCCTCGCGCTGCATGGATTGCGGCATTCCGTTTTGCCACAATGGCTGCCCGGTCAACAATCAGATTCCAGATTGGAACGACCTCGTCTACCACGGCGAGTGGCGGCGCGCGCTCGTCAATCTCCATTCCACCAACAACTTCCCGGAGTTCACCGGCCGCGTCTGTCCGGCGCCCTGCGAAGCCTCGTGCACGCTGAATCTCCAGGACCAGCCGGTCACCATCAAGACCGTCGAATGCGCGATCATCGACCGCGGATTCGAGCAGGGCTGGGTCGTTCCCGAGCCGCCCAAGCGCAAAACAGGCAAGAAGATCGCCGTGGTCGGCTCCGGGCCGGCGGGACTTGCGGCGGCGCAGCAGCTCGCGCGCGCCGGCCATGACGTGCATGTCTACGAAAAGCAAGCCAAGGCCGGCGGCCTGCTGCGCTACGGCATTCCCGACTTCAAGATGGAGAAGCATCTCATCGACCGTCGGGTTCAGCAGATGGAGGCGGAAGGGGCGGTGTTTCACTGCGGCGTTCATGTCGGCGTCGATCTCACCGCCGCCGATCTGGTCGCAGGCCATGACGCCGTTGTCCTCGCCGGCGGCGCCGAACAGCCGCGCGATTTGTCGATCCCGGGCCGCGAATTGCGCGGGGTTCACTTCGCCATGGATTTTCTGCCGCAGCAAAATCGCCGGGTCTCGGGCGAGCCGCTCTCAACCAACGAGCCGATCCTGGCCACCGGCAAACATGTCGTGGTCATCGGCGGCGGCGACACCGGCTCGGACTGCATCGGCACCTCGGTGCGCCAGGGGGCGCTTTCGGTCACCCAGCTCGAAATCATGCCGCTTCCCCCCGAGAAGGAGAATAAGCTGCTGACGTGGCCCGATTGGCCGCTGAAGCTGCGCACCTCCTCCTCTCACGACGAGGGTTCGTCGCGCGAATTTTCGGTGCTGACGCGCGAATTCGAAGGCGCCGAAGGCGCGGTGAAGGCGCTGCGCTGCGTGCGCGTCGACGGAAAAATGCAGGAGGAGCCCGGAAGCGACTTCAAGCTTAAGGCCGATCTGGTGCTGCTTGCGATGGGCTTTGTGTCGCCGGTGCGGGAAGGCTTGCTCGAAACGCTCGGGGTCGATCTCGATTCGCGCGGCAATGTCGCGGCGGACACGCGCGCCTATCGGGCGTCTCGCGAGAAGATCTTCGCCTGCGGAGACATGCGGCGCGGACAATCGCTCGTCGTCTGGGCCATTCGCGAGGGACGCCAATGCGCCCACTCGGTGGACGAATTCCTGATGGGCGAAACCAATCTGCCAAGGTGAGAGTAAATGGTCAGTGAAAAGCTAAATCTCTGGTATTGTGACACCTTCGTCAGCACACCCTGGCAATTTTACTTTCTCATCGTGCCGCTCGTAGGGGCCTTCTTTTATGGCCGCGAGAAATACAAGCTCGCCTGGTCTCTGATCGGCTTTTGGGTCGCCACTCAAGTGATCTTTTCGGCGCTCACCAATCTCGTGTTCAGTTGCTCGCTCGAATAGGCGCAAAATAAAAAGGCCCCGGCAATCGGGGCCTTTCGTTTGACAGAGAGCCGGCTTACAGCACGACGACCGTGGCGCCCACCTTCACGCGGCTGAACAGATCGGTCACGTCGTTGTTCAGCATGCGGATGCAGCCCGACGAGACCGCCTGTCCGATCGTCCAGGGCTCGTTCGAGCCGTGGATGCGGAACATCGTGTCGCGATTGCCCGAGAAAAGATACATCGCGCGCGCGCCCAGCGGGTTGTCCTCGCCGCCAACCATATGGCGCGGCAGATCGGGACGGCGCTTCAACATCGCCGCCGGTGGCGTCCAATCCGGCCAGGCTTCCTTGCGGCCGATATGCGTCCGGCCTTTCCAGGTGAAGCCCTGGCGGCCGACGCCGACGCCGTAGCGCACGGCCTGTCCGTTCGGCAGCGACAGATAGAGATAGCGGTTGTTCGTATCGACGGTGATGGTGCCAGGACGCTCATTGGTCGGATCCTGCACGATCTCGCGCGTCGTGGTCGGATATTCGCGCGCGAGCCGCGCGTCTTCTTGATCTCCGTAATAAGCCTGCGGGTCCTGCGCGGCGTAATGAGCCTCCTGATCCTGGCCGCCGTAATAGGCTTGCTGCTCGCGGGCGTCATCGTAGGACGCGGTCATTTCCTGCGCGCCCGCCGACGGATCAAACAGCGCCATGAAGGAGCTTTCCTGAGCGTTGACGGCGGAAGACGAAAGTCCCGCGAACGCGGCGACGGCGGCGACCTTCAGAAAGCGGCTGGCGTTGAATTGACGGCGGGACATGACGGCGGCTCCACAATTTCTCTGTCGTGCAGAGAGAATGCAGAACCACCGAAAAGCGTTCCGTGCGCCAACGCACAAATCGTTAGCGCGGCTGAGAAGGTGCGTTTGCCGCCGGGCGCCAGCTGTAGTCGTCGGCGCGGTTGCTGCGTGGATTCTGGTCCCCGCCCTCGATGAAAACATGTCGCGCGAGCGCCTGCGCGGGCGTGCCTGCGTCGGTCGCCGCTTTGCCGGCCGGGGTTCGCCTGGCGAGCTCTGTCGCCGCTCCGGCGCCCGTCAGTTGCTGCGTCGGCCCAACGGCAGGTCGTTCGGGCAGGCTCGGCGCCGCCGACGGCCCGCCGACAGGCGAGCGGAATACGATCGGCTGACCGTCCGCCGGGGTCGCCGCTATTGGCTGCTGTGACGGAGTCGCGCCCGGCGCGTCAGGTTGGGATGTCGCCGGCGCGTCAGCGACCGGAGCCTGCTGGCGAGAGGCGTCGTAATATTTCTTGAGCTCGCCTTCGACGAAATGGGCGACGCTGCGCGCGCCGGCTTCGGTGAAGTGCACGCCGTCCGCGGAGCGCAGCTTGACGATCTGGCCGTTGATGTCCGGCCCGAAAGCGCTGTACTGCCCATGTTCGTCGGTCATCGCCTCCCAGAGATCGACATAGGGAATATTGGCGTGGGCCGCGCGCGCCTTAAAGATCTCATTGAGCTGCGCCATGTCGGCGGACAGGCGCTCGTTCTTCATGACCGGCAGACCGACCCAAATGACCGGAATATTCTTTTCCTTGAAAGCCGCAATCACCGCGTCGACCCGCGCTGCGTAGATTTCGCGCCATCGCGGCGACAGCGGCTCGATTGACTCTTGACCCTGCTGGATCGCTTGACGGTCATTGCTGCCGAGCATGACGACGGCGACATTGATCTTCTGCGGGTCGGCGGCGATCTCTTTCGCCGCCTTGGGCCAATCGTAGAAGTCTTCGCGCACAAGACCGCTGCTTTCCCGGCCTTTTCGAAGGATGGCGACGTCTGGGCGATCCGAGAACCCGTCTTTCAGTCCGTTTGCGAGAAGCAGTCCCAGAGTGTCGCCGATCGTCGCGACAAAGAACGTCGGCTGGGTGACGGTCGTGTTCTGAGACTGGTCCGTGGTGGCGCCGTCCGTACGCTTCGCCGCGCGTCGCGGATTATCCGTCTGGCCGTGCCAGTATGTCGGGGCGCGATTCTCGCGGTGCGGCATAATCCGTCGCACCCTCGGCTCGCCGCGAGGCCCCCAGCCATGCTGCGGATGGCCGCCAAAGATGCCGCCAAAGAATTCCGTAAAGGGGTCCTGCGCGAAGGACGCGCCGGGCGTCGCGCTCGTCAACAATGCGCCAAGGAAGAGCGCCATTACGCGGCGCAGGGTCTGAACGTTCCTAGACATGAAGCCATTATAGCGCGTCCCGAACGCCTTGGCATCCTTGCTGCGATTCTTCGCTTAATGTGTGGCGCATAGCCTTGACGCAGGGAGCGGTTTTGGCGTCAATCGTCAGCAACTGGGCGGGATTCAGGAGAAGCGAGATGCGGCGCCGCAACCGGGGGTCTAGCGGAGTTTGGACGCGAGCCGCCGCGACCGCGCTTTTCGCGCTTGCCGCGGCCACGGCGGCCGCCCAGCCTGCGCGCGAGGAAAACCCGCCGGCGGAATTTCGAATTCTGCCTTACTCAGGACTGACGCCCTATTGCATCGATCCGACGATTCTCAACGAAGTCGTCAAGGGTTTTGCTGCAAGAGAAGCCTGGTTCTGGAATTCGCCTCTGGTCATTGTGGCCTTTGACGGCGTCGAGGACATCGGCGCCCGCAACAACGGCCTGAGCTATATTCCCCGTCGCTATTGTCGCGCATTGGCGCTTTTTAACGACGGCGTGAGACGCGAGGTCGTCTATAATATCGGAGAATCCTTGGGCTTCATCGGCGCGGGACCTGGCGTGACATGGTGCGTCGTCGGGCTGGACCGTAATCATGCCTTCAGTCCTAATTGTCGAGCCGCCGGACCTTAGCTCGTCCTATTTGCAGAGTTGTTTGAAATGAGAAGAGTTTTCGTTCGTTGCGCCGCATGGGCGTTACTGGTCGGCGCGGTGGCGTCGGGCGGATTTTTGGGCGCTATCGCGAAAGAAGGCGACTGCTCGGCGGAGGACTGCGCGAATCGCGCGGCCTCGCGGGCCGGCGCGGCGCGCGATTTCGACTTTTACGTGCTGGCGCTCAGCTGGTCGCCCGGCTTCTGCGAAAGCGTCGCGGGCGCGCGCGACCAATGCGAGCCGGGAAAGGGACTCGGCTTCGTCGTTCACGGGCTCTGGCCGCAATATGAAAGCGGCGTCACGAGCGAATGTCCGGGCGCGCGCTCTCCATCGCGCGTCGCGATCGAAAAAGCGGCGGGCTTGTTTCCCGACGAGCGGCTGGCGCGCTACGAGTGGCGCAAGCATGGAGTCTGCAGCGGCAAAAGCCCGAGCGACTATTTCGCCGATGTGGCGCGCGCCCACGCCGCCGTGGCCATCCCGGCGCTTTTCGTCAAACCCATGCGGGACCAGACCTTTACGCCGATCGACGTCGAGCGCGCCTTCTACGAAGCCAATCCACGGTTGCGGCCCGGCATGATGGCGGTGTCGTGCCGGCGGGGCGTTATGGACGGCGTGCGCATCTGCCTGTCCAAGGACCTGCGCGAGTTTCGCGCCTGTCCTGCCGTTGCGCAGCGCGGTTGCCACGTTCGAGAAATCAGCGCGCCCGCGCCGCTGTAGCGCATATGAACTATCGCCACGGGTTTCACGCCGGCAATTTCGCCGACGTCTTCAAACATGCGCTGCTGGTGCGCCTCTTGGTCTATCTGAGGCGCAAGGAGACGCCGTTTCGCGTGATCGATACGCACGCAGGAGAGGGCGCCTATGATCTTTCAGCGGAGGAGGCGGAGCGCACGCTCGAGTGGCGCGGCGGCGTTGGACGTCTCGCTGATCTCTCCGGCGCGAGTGCGGACGTTCGCACGCTGCTTGCGCCCTACATCGATTGTCTCGGGCCGCGCGATTACGAGGGAAAGCCCGCGCTCTACCCAGGTTCGCCGTCGATCGCGCAGAAATTGATGCGCCCGCAGGACCGCGCGATTTTCTGCGAGCTGCGGCCCGACGCCTTCGCGGCGCTGCGTCGCCGGTTCTCGCGCGACGAGCGCATTAAGGCGATTCATATCGACGGTTATGTGGGGCTTGGCGCTTATGTTCCGCCGAAGGAGCGGCGTGGGCTCGCGTTGATTGATCCGCCTTTCGAGCGCGAGGACGAGTTCGAAGCCGCATTCGACGCCTTTAGTAAATCATATGCGAAATGGAGTTCCGGCATTTACGCCTTGTGGCATCCCTCGAAGAGCGATCGCGACATTCGAAAATTGCATAATAGGCTGAGGGAAAGCCGCATACGGCGCATCCTGCAGCTTTCATTGAGCATTGGCGGAGACGGAGCGGGATTACGCAGCTGCGGAATGGCGGTCGTCAATCCGCCCTTCGTGTTCGAAGAAGAAGCGCGAATTATCCTTTCCTTCCTCGCTGCACGGATGGCGCAGGGCGAAGGCGCGGGCTACGAGATTGCCTGGCTCGCAGGTGAATGACCTGATCAAGCTTCCGAGTCCGACCTTGGCCGGCCTCGGAAGAGTAGTTCGAACTAAGGAGCGTACTGTCGCGCTCACCTGCGGCGGCGCCACCAACGACGACGCCAACGCCGCCTTCGCCAACCCCAGCGACGGCGCCACCAGCTTTTTTCGATCTTTGCGTTCTGCATGTCTTCAGGCGTGGCGACGCCGAACTCGGGCTGCGCGGGAGCCATCCCATCTTGCAGCGGCGCCAGCCCAGAAAGCGCCTGCGCTTGTGAGACGACGACAGTCGCGCCAAAGCCGGCGAGCAGCGCCGTAATAAAGGTGCGGCGTTCCATCTTAACCTCTCCCTGCTAGAACGACTCAAATCACTGCGCCGTCATGCATGTCGGTCTTTCGACATCTGGACCAATATGCGCGCTTATCAAGTCCATCCGGCGGAGGCCCCAAAGGTTGACGGTCCCCATAACGCCGTTGTTGGTTTCGTAATCGGATGGTAGGAGCGGCCATGCTCATCTTGCGTTATTCTCCCGCTTCGCCCTACGCTAGGAAGATCCGCATCGCCGCCGACGTGCTCGGCTTGTCGGATGGGATCGAAATCACGACCGCAAATGCGGCCGATCCCGCCGACAGTCTGCGTCGTCAAAACCCGCTCGGCAAAATCCCGACTTTGGTTTTGGAGGACGGCTCGTCGCTGTATGACAGTCGGGTCATCGCCGAATATCTGGATCATCTCGCCGGCGGCGGGCGGATCATTCCAACCGAGGCGACGGCCCGCTTCGCGGCCTTGCGGCTGCAAGCGCTCGGCGACGGGATCAATGACGCCGCTCTATTGATCCGCTACGAAACGTTCAATCGCCCAGAAGCCTTGCGTTACGACGAAGCGATCGCGCTTCAGCAAGGTAAGATCGACCGGGCGCTCGCTGTGCTCGGCGCAGTTCCGCCGGCCGGCTCGATTGACATCGGCCATATCGCAGTCGCTTGTGCGCTCGGCTATCTCGACCTGCGTTTCGCGGGCGCATGGCGGGAGAATCACCCGCGCCTTGTCGCCTGGCTCGAAAAATTTGCGTGCGCCGTCCCAGCCTTCGAAGCCACGAAGGCCTAATTTCACATCACTCTCGCCTTCGCCTTTACCGCCGACTAATGCGTGCCGGCGACTTCGCCGCTGGGGCCGGTCGAGCCGTGCGGAATGCGCAGGCGCTGGCCGGGCTGAATTTTATCAGGATCTGTCAGCATCGGGCGATTGGCTTCGAAGATCTCCATATATTTGGCGCCCTTGCCGGCGCCATAATGCGCTTCCGCGATCTTCCACAGCGTGTCGCCTGGCTTCACGACATAGAAAGTTTCGGACGCGGCCGCGCCGGGCCTCTCATCAGCCTTAGGGGTGGCGTCGGCCGTCTTCTTGAGCGCGTCTGGGGCAGGCCCCGGTTTGCCTTTTCCGGTCAAAAAATCCAACAGTCCCATTAGAGCCTCCGTCGCAGGCGTCCGACCCTTGGCCGGATACGCTGACCTATTGTAGGGCTCCGTTCGCAACGCAGGAGGGCGGACCTCGGCGAAAAGCAACGCCTGCGCGACGCGTTGCCGACCGGACGCCGGCTTTTGGCAGGCCGTCGGATTGGCGAAGGCGCTCACCGTCTCGCGAAGCCGCGCAAAATCTCCTATACCGCTGCGATGACCGCCACCTCTGCCACCACCGCGCGGACGGCCCTCTACCCCGGCACGTTCGACCCCTTGACCTTTGGCCATCTCGACGTGATGGCGCAGGGCGGGGCGCTGTTTGACAGGATCGTCGTGGCGATCGGCGTGCACCACGGCAAGAAACCGTGGCTCTCTTTCGACGAGCGCGCGGCGGTCATTCGCGACGCCTGCGCCGGGCTGGGCGCGTCTTGCGGCTTCGAGGTCGCGGGCTTTGACGGACTCGTCGTCGAGGCCGCGCGCCAGCACGGCGCCTGCGCCATTCTCCGCGGTTTGCGCGATAGCGCCGATTTCGACTATGAGATGCAGATGGCGGGGATGAACGGGACGCTTGCGCCCGACATTCGCACGATTTTCCTGCCTGCTTCGCCAGGGCTACGCCATGTTAGCGGAACCTTCGTGCGCCAGATCGCGGCGCTTGGCGGGGACGTGTCGGCCTTTGCGCCGGCCGCCGCCGTCGCCGCACTTGAACGCGCCGTCAAAAGGCGCGGCAACACATAGGGAGGCTTCATGAAATTCACGCGCCGTCTCATCCTTGCCGCTGCGGCCGCCGCCGCGCTGAGCGCCATGCCTGCCAGCGCGGCCGATGACCACACACTCTACCTCGACACAAAAGACGGCCGCGTCACCATCAAGCTGCGGCCTGATCTCGCGCCCAAACATGTCGAGCGCATTGAGAAGCTCGCGAAAGAGCATTTCTACGATGGCATTGCGTTCCATCGCGTCATCGACGGTTTCATGGCTCAGGCCGGCGATCCCACCGGGACGGGCATGAGCGGCTCCCGCTATCTCGATCTTAAGGCGGAGTTCTCGAATACGCCGTTCAAGCGCGGCGTCCTCGGAATGGCGCGTCAGCCGGGCGACAATGACTCGGCCAATTCGCAGTTCTTCATCGTCTACGCGGACGCGCCGCAGCTCAACGGCAAATACACCGTGTTCGGCGAGGTGGTCTCCGGCATGGACGTCGTCGACAAGATCAAGAAGGGTTCGAAGTCCAATAATGGCATGGTCGATAATCCGGATAAGATCATCAAGATGCGCGTCGCTGGCGACGAGAGCTGAGTTGAAGAGCTGCTACGCCTGCAAAAATCAAAGGAAATGATAATGACCGAAGCCGCCGACACCATGACGCTTGAGACGACGAAGGGACCGGTCGTCATCAAATTTCGTTCAGACCTCGCGCCCAATCATGTCGCGCATATCAAGAAGCTCGTCTCGGAAGGATTCTACGACGGCATCGTCTTTCATCGCGTGATTGACGGCTTCATGGCTCAGACGGGCTGCCCGCGCGGCACGGGCACGGGCGGATCGCAATATCCAGACCTCAAGGCCGAGTTCAACAGCACGCCGCATGTGCGCGGCACCTGCTCGATGGCCCGCGCGCAAAGCCCAGACAGCGCCAATTCGCAGTTCTTCATCTGCTTCGATGACGCGCGCTTCCTTGACAATAAATACACGGTCTGGGGCGAAGTGGTCTCCGGCATGGAGAATGTCGATAAGATCAAGCGCGGCGAGCCGGTGAAAGATCCCGACAAGATCGTCAAGGCCACGTTGGGCTGATCGACTGACGCGAGAATGAACTCCTTGGTCAAGCATGCGCCCCGGCCTTGGGCGCATGTGCAGTAAAGTCCTGAGTTCGACGCAGGATTCGGAACTATCTCTCCAGACGCTGGTTGCAAAGTATCGCTCGCCGACGGGCGAGCGGAACAGTGGAGAGTATCCGATGAAATCGCTCAAGTTGTTGATCGCTACAGTCGCGGCGATCGCGCTTTCCGCCGGCGTGACAGCGAATGCAGGGCGCGATCGCACGGGCGCGAGCTCGAGCAAAAGTCAAACTCAGTCTCGCAGCAGCAATCAGTGGCAGGAGAAACAAGGCCAACCAGCCAAGGATATGGAGGATACGAGATCTGGCGGCGGCTGGCGGGAGATGGGCCGCGACGACGACCCCTCGCCGACTTGGCGAGGCAGCGCAGCGCGGGAACGGATGCGCGATCAGGATAGCCAGTCAGGCATGGACCGGACGGGCATGGATCGGCGGACGACGAAAGGGAGATCCGCAGCTGAAATGCGCGAACTGGAGCAGCTCGGCTCCGCCCGCGTAATTTTTTACAGGCTCGGCCCCACCGATATGCGCATGTCTCAGCTGATCGGCAGCGACGTCCGCAATCTTCAGAATGATAACGTGGGCGAGATCGAAGACGTCATCTTCGACAACAATAGAAACGTGCGTGCGGTCATCGTCAGCGTCGGCGGTTTCCTCGGCACCGGCGAGCGCCATATCGCAATTGACCCGACATCAATGGTCGTTTCGAGGAACCAAGATGGCGACATCGAAGCGATTGTGAACACGACTCGCGACGATCTGCGGAACGCTCCGGAGTTCCGGTTCGACGAGCGTCGCCGACGCGTCGGCTCCTACCAATAAGCTCTCGCCGCGGCGCCGGTTGGTCGACAATCGGCGCCGCCAACCGTTCTGGCGTACTTGACCTGACGGAGCTTATGGTTTTTGCAAGCTCCGCATGCGCGTCGACCTTTTCGACTTCAACCTCCCGCAAGACAGAATCGCACTTCGGCCCGCCGATCCTCGCGACAGCGCCCGTATGCTCGTCGTCCCGTCGGGCGGGCCTTTCGAGGACAGGATTGTTCGCGATCTGCCGAATTACCTTCGTCCGGGAGACGCGCTCGTCGTCAATGATTCGCGCGTCATTCACGCGCGGCTTTCCGGTCGGCGCTTTCGCGGCGCGTTGAGCGCCAATGTCGAAGCGACGCTGATCGAACGGCTGGACGCTTCCCGCTGGCGCGCGCTGATGCGCCCGGCAAAGAAGCTCGCGATCGGCGATCGCATAAGCTTTATGGGCCATGGGGGCGAGATCGACGCTCGCGTCGAAGCAAAGGGAGAGGACGGCGAAATCACGCTCGCTTTCGAGCTTCGCGGACCCGCTCTGGATATCGCGATAGAGCAGGCGGGCGTCATGCCCCTGCCGGCCTATATTGCCGGCAAGCGCTCGGCCGACGCGCGTGACGAAAGTGACTATCAGACGATCTTTGCGCGCGAAGCGGGAGCGGTCGCCGCGCCCACGGCGGGCCTGCATTTTACGCCGCAGCTGCTCGCTGCGATCGAAGCGCGGGGCGTTCATCTTTATCGCGTGACGCTGCATGTGGGCGCCGGCACCTTTCTTCCCGTGAAGGCGGATGACACGGACCTGCACAGGATGCACGAGGAATTCGCGCGGCTTGACGCTGAAACGGCGCAGGCGCTGAACGATGTGCGGGCGGGAGGCGGACGCATCGTCGCCGTCGGCACGACGGCGTTGCGCGTGCTCGAAAGCGCCGCGGACGACGCCGGACGGCTTGCGCCTTATGCCGCGCGCACGCGGATCTTCATTACGCCCGGCTATCATTTCCGCGCCGTGGACATGCTGCTCACCAATTTCCATCTCCCGCGTTCGACGCTGTTTATGCTGGTCGCGGCGTTTGCCGGCCTTGAGCGCATGAAGGCCGCCTATGCGCATGCCATCGAAAGCGGCTATCGCTTTTATTCCTACGGCGACGCTTGTCTGCTTCAGCGCTCCAAAACATGAGCGAGCCTCGCGATATGCGCATCCTCGCGCTCTGGCGTGACGATCCGCGAGAGGCGCCGATGACCATTGACGCGCGGATCGACGGCGCGCGAATCGTTTCGGCATGGAATCTTTTCGGCGCCTTTGCGCTCGACGGCGATAGCGTGCGCCCATTCGTTCTACGGCGCGACGGACGAATCGACTTCGGTCATGGAGAGAGCTGGCGATCTGACCTGCGCGAGGCGACGATAAATGTCGGCTCAGAGTTCGCCGTATGGTTCAACGAATGCGACAGCGGCCGCTATCGCATTGTGAAAATTGCCGCGCTCGGCGCAAAGGACAGGACGTGACGCAGGCTTTTTCCTTTTCCGTTCTCGCGACCGACGGCCTCGCCCGCCAGGGCGAAATTCTCACGCCGCGCGGATCGATCCGTACGCCCGCCTTCATGCCGGTCGGCACCGCAGCGACGGTGAAGGCGATGTTCGTCGAAGACGTACGCGCCGCGGGCGCCGACATTCTTCTCGGCAATGTCTACCATCTCATGCTGCGACCAGGCGCAGAGCGGATCGCGCGGCTGGGCGGGCTGCATGAATTCATGCGCTGGCCCTATCCGATCTTGACGGATTCCGGCGGTTTTCAGGTGATGTCGCTTGCGAAGCTGCGCAAGCTCGATGAAAGCGGCGTGACGTTTCAGTCGCATATCGACGGTTCACGCCATCATCTTTCGCCCGAGCGCTCGATGGAAATTCAGGATCTCCTCGGGTCGGACATTCAGATGCAGCTCGACGAATGCGTGCGCCTGCCATGTTCCGAAAGCGAGGCCGAACGCGCCATGCGTCTTTCGCTGCGTTGGGCCGAGCGTTCGCGTAAGGCGTTTCGCGAGCGCCCGGGCAGGGCGGTGTTCGGCATCGTGCAAGGCGGTGAATCGAAGCGGCTTCGGATCGAAAGCGCCCAGGCGCTTGCCGGCATGGAGTTCCACGGGATCGCCGTCGGCGGTCTGGCCGTCGGCGAGCCTCAGGGCGTGATGCTCGACATGCTCGAGACGACCGCCCCGCATTTGCCCGAATCAAAACCTCGTTATCTCATGGGCGTGGGCGCGCCTGACGACATCGTTCAGGCCGTCGCGCGGGGAATCGACATGTTTGACTGCGTGATGCCGACTCGGGCCGGCCGACACGGCCTTGCCTATACCCGCCACGGACGGGTGACGTTGCGCAATGCGCGCCACGCCGACGATCCGCGGCCGCTCGACGAGGCGTCGTCCTGCCCGGCCGCGCGCGATTATTCGCGCGCCTATCTGCATCACCTCGTCAAAGCAGGGGAAATCCTCGGGATGATGCTGCTGACCCAGGCCAATGTCGCCTATTACCAGGAGCTGATGGCGGGCCTGCGCGGGGCCATCGGCGCCGGGCGCCTCGCCGACTTCATCGCCGAAACGCGCGCCAAATGGATCGAGGGCGAAAGCGCTTAACGACCTCAGCCGAGTTTACGGACCAGATAATATGGTTTACGAAAACAATATTCGGCGGGGGCGGAACATGGGCCGCTACCATGAAGAGCTCACCAGAAGATTTTTGATCGGCGTTCGGCGGGAAGCGCCAGCAAAGGCGCGTCGGCCGACGCATCTGCGACGCGAGAGCGTTCGCACGCGCCCGTCAAAATCCAAACTGGCGTCGATGGAGAATGGGATGTCGCATCCTGGCGAAATTCTTGCCCGTCATTTGCAGGAACTCGGACTGACGGCGTCGGATCTGGCGCGAGATATCGACGTGCCGGTCAATCGGGTCACCGCCATCCTCAATGGCCAGCGGGGCGTCACCGCCGATACCGCGCTGCGGCTCGGACACTGGTTCGGCGTCCAGCCAGAAGATTGGCTGGAGCTGCAGACGCAATATGAGCTTTCGCTCGCGCGCCGCGCTGCCGGCGCGAGGATCAAGTCATTGCCAAGCCTCGCCGATCGTCAGCGCGACTGAGGCATGGGCGCAGTTCAAAAGCTCGCGGAAACGGAATTCTTCCACGACCTGCGTTGGTCCGCAGAATTCGGCGCGGCGACCCGCGCCGTTGTCGCAGACGGCGTTCCTTATTACCTCAACGCCTTCTGGACCGCCGGGCAAAGGCGCGCCCATCCGCTGCATGAGATCAGCTATCGCGCCTGTTTCAAGCCGCAGCTTCCCGCGTTTTTCATCGACCGGCTGACGCAGCCGGGAGATGTCGTCTGCGATCCGTTCATGGGTCGCGGCACGACCATCCTGCAAGCGGCGCTGATGGGGCGGAGGCCCATCGGCTCCGACGCCAATCCGCTGTCGTTGCTGCTGACGCGCCCGCGGCTGCGGCCTCCTGCGCTTTGTGATATCGAGGCGCGGCTTGCGGCCGCGCCCTGGGGGCGCGGCGAAGTTGATCGCGAAGACCTTCTCGCTTTTTACCACTCTGAGACGCTGCGGCAGATATGCGCGCTGCGCCGCTATCTGCTGATCCGCGCAAATGATGGCTGCCTCGACGACGTGGACAGCTGGATCCGCATGGTGGCGCTCAATCGATTGACGGGCCACTCGCCCGGATTCTTTTCAGTTTATACGATGCCCCCGAACCAGGCCGTGTCTGTTAAGG
Source organism: Methylocystis silviterrae (assembly GCF_013350005.1). GTDB lineage: Bacteria > Pseudomonadota > Alphaproteobacteria > Rhizobiales > Beijerinckiaceae > Methylocystis > Methylocystis silviterrae. The sequence goes on along the minus strand of NZ_JABVWW010000007.1, from coordinate 144,289 downwards.
CGCAATTGAAAATCAATGCGCGTCGGGAACAAACGCCGCCGCGGCGCGACATCGGGGAGCTGATTTTCAAGAAATCGCGCGCTTTGCTCGCCGAGGACGCGCCGACGGCTTGCGACGCGCAACTCGTCGTGGCGGATGCCGCCCGTTTGGAGCACATCGTCGATGCGACGGTCGATCTCGTCGTCACGTCGCCGCCTTTTCTCGACGTCGTCGACTATCGCGGCGACAATTGGCTGCGCAACTGGTTCGCGGGAATCGACGTCGACAGCATCCGCCTGTCGCAGCTTCGCGCGCCGGAAGACTGGCGCGCAATGACTCGCGACGTTTTCCAAGAACTGGCCCGTGTCGTGAAGCCGGGCGGTCACGTCGCTTATGAGGTTGGCGAGGTCAGGGGCGGGGCGCTCCCGCTCGAACAGCTGGTCTGGCGCGCGCTCGACGATCTTCCGTTCGAGCGATTGGGCGTGCTCGTCAACGAGCAAAGCTTCACGAAAACCAGCAACTGCTGGGGCGTCGCCAACAATGTGAAGGGCGTCAACAGCAACCGAATCGTGATCGCGCGTCGCTTTTGACGTCGCATCAGCCGGCGCGCAGCAGGCGCACGGCGTCGTCGCGTTCGAAGAGGTAGAGCAGGGCGCGCAAGGCCCGGCCTCTGTCGCTCGCAAGCTCGGGATCGCGACGCAGAATCAATTCGGCGTCATCGCGCGCCACGGCGAGGAGGCGCGCGTGGGCGGAAAGGTCGGCGAGCCGAAAGCTCGGCAGACCGGCCTGGCGCACGCCGAGAATTTCGCCTTCGCCGCGCAGCCGCAGATCTTCCTCGGCGATGCGAAATCCGTCTTCCGTCTGGCGGATGATCATCAGCCGCGCCTTCGCCGCTTCGCTCAAAGGACCCTTGTAAAGAAGCAGGCATGAGGACTTTCCCGAGCCGCGCCCAACGCGTCCGCGCAGCTGGTGCAGCTGCGCAAGGCCGAAGCGCTCCGCGTGTTCGATGACCATGATCGTCGCTTCCGGAACGTCGACGCCAACTTCGATGACCGTGGTCGCGACCAGAATTTTGACTTCGCCGCGCTGAAAGGCTTCCATCACCGCGTCCTTCTCGCCGCCTTTCATTCGGCCGTGAACGAGGCCGACCGCCGCTCCAAAAAGCTTCGACAGATCAGCGTGCCGCGCTTGCGCAGCGGAGAGGTCCAGCTCCTCATTCTCCTCGACGAGCGGACAGACCCAATAGGCCCGCGCCCCCTCAGCCAAGGCGCGGCGCAGCCCCGCAATTACTTCGTCGATTCTCTCGGCCGGAAGCGCGCGCGTTGAGATCGGCGTGCGGCCGGGCGGCTTTTCGTCGAGCGCCGAGCAGTCCATGTCGCCGAAGGCGGTCAGCGCCAGCGTGCGCGGAATGGGCGTCGCGGTCATCACCAGCACGTCGACGGCGTCGCCCTTAGCGCCGAGCGCCAGCCGCTGCTCGACGCCGAAGCGATGCTGCTCATCGACGACGGCGAGGCCGAGGTCGTGAAAGGCGAGATCGCTTTGCACGAGAGCATGCGTGCCGATGACGACGTCGACTTCGCCCGCTCCAATGGCGGCGTGGAGCGCTGCGCGCTCGCTCGGCTTGGCGCGGCCTGTCAGCAGCGCGACGCGCAGTCCCGCGGATGCGAGCGTTGGCGTAAGCCGATCGTGGTGCTGACGCGCAAGGATCTCGGTCGGGGCCATCAAGGCGCTTTGCCGGCCGGTCTCAGCCACGCTCGCGATGGCGAGCGCCGCGACGACGGTCTTGCCGGATCCGACATCGCCCTGAACGAGCCGCAGCATGCGCTGTTCCGACGCAAGATCGGCGCGGATTTCGTCAAGCGTGCGCAGCTGCGCGCGCGTCAGGCGAAACGGCAGGGCGGATTCGATCGCTCGGGCGTAGCGGCCGTCGCCCTTGTGCGCGCGACCCGGAGGGCGGCGCATCTTTGCGCGAATGAGGCGCAGCGCGAGCTGGCTCGCGAGCAATTCATCGAGCGCGAGACGCTGACGAGCAGGATGCTGCGACGAGAGCGCATCAGCGCTTGCCGGCCGGTGCGCCGCGCGCAGCGCCTCGGCGAATGCGGGAAGCTTATTGGCGGCGAGAACGCTGGCGTCCTGCCATTCCGGAAGATTCGGCAGGCGCGTCAGCGCTTCTTCCGTCGCGCGTAAGACATACCGCGCCTGCAGGCCCTCGGTGAGGCCATAGACGGCTTCATATGGGGGGAGCTTCGCCAATCCGGCTTCGTCGAGCACGCGGTCCGGATGCACGATCTGGCGGCGCCCGTCATAAAGCTCGATGCGTCCCGAAATCCAGCGCGTCGCGCCAAGCGGCAGGCTGCGTTCGATCCAGTCGGGATTGGCGAGAAAGAACACGAGTTCGACGTCGCCGGTGTCATCCTCGACGAGCACGCGATAGGGCGATTTCGAATATCGGCCCTGAGGGCGACGATGCTCGGTGACGCGCGCCTTCAACACCACCATCGTTTCGAGCGGGGCGGCGGCGATCGTGGGCCGCACGCTGCGGTCGATGACAGTCGACGGAAGATGGAAAAGCAGATCGACGAGGCGCGCTTCCGTCCCCGGCTTGGCGAGCAGCCGATCGAACGGCCTGGCGGTTTTCGGCCCGACGCCAGGCAGTGCGGCGACGCGACCGAAGAAGGGGTCGAGCAGGGAGGGACGCATGAAGGTTCAGTTCAGCTCGCCGGCGCGGAACGGGTCACTTGATCTCGACATCGTAGCTCGGCGCGCCCTCCGCGCCCTTGTAGGTGAAATGCCACCATTCGCGCGGAAAATTTTCAAAGCCGTGGCGGCGCATCAGCGCCACGAGCGCGTCGCGATGCGCCCGCGCCGTCTTTGAGGTTTTGGCTTTCGTCCATGAGCGCGTATCGAAAAAATCGAACGGCGTGCCGAAATTCCAGCCTTTGACGCCCATATCGACGGCCAATCCCGTCGAATGGGTGGAGTGTTCGGCGATATAGCCCTCGGGAAACAGCGCACTCTTGGCGAGGCGCGGATAATGTTCGGTCTTCGTCCGCTGATCGGCGTTGCGCGACCAGTCGACGAAGGCCGAAACGGCGCGCAGCGGTCGGTAGCAATCGTAGACGACGAGCGAAATCCCGCGGGCGCGCGCATCCTTCTGCGCGGCGGCCAGCGCTTTGGCGGCCTCAGTGCGCAGCCAGCATTGCGGCGCGTCATAGCCGGGCACTGGGGCGCCGGTGAAATTGTCGGCGCCGGCATAGCGCATCTCCTGAACGATGCCCGGCGCGACGTCAGCAAGGCGCGCGAAGCCTGGCGGCGGTTCGCCGGCGTGCGCCGATGGTGCGGAAAACACCCCGATAAGAAGAAACATCACTCTGCGCATGGCGGCTCCACGTGCGTTGGCGCAATTCGTAACTCTCGAACCCTGACTATAGGTCTTTCCATCGCAATCGGGAGGCCTTTCATGTCCGAGAAACTCGCGCCTTTCGCCGGCCTCACTCTTGCCGCTCTCGCCGCCGCGATCGCGTGGGGCGCGACGGCGCTCGCTGGCGATCGTTGCAAGGCGACGGACGCCATGGGCGCTTCGATCGCCATCCGCGATCAGCGCAAAAATGTCATCGGCGCCATTGAAGACGGGAAGGCAATTATCGTGCAGCGCTATGGCGAGGACGATCACGGCAAGCCCTGGGCCTATGTGGCGAGCCCCGGCGGCAAGCGGCTCGGCTGGCTCTATCGTGAATTTATCCGCTGCAGCTAAAGCGCCCGCTTCGGCCGGGCTATCCCTTCGCCTTGGCGAGGCCGCCATGCGCGGCCGACCAGGCGACGGGATCGGCGATGAAGGCTTCGACTTCGTTCAGCGCGTCATCGGGAAAATATTTGTGCTCGCGGGCCACGGCGAGCACGTCTCGCCAGGTTGCGAGCGCATGCAGGCTTATGCCGAGCGCGGCCAGCTCCTCGCGCGCGCCGGCGAATATATCGTAGAAGAAGAACACGAAGACATGGTCGCAGCGCTGCCCTGAGTCGCGCAGCGCCTGCACGAAATCCTTCTTCGAGCCGCCGTCGGTCGCCAGATCCTCGACGAGCAGGGCGCGGCCGCCCTCCATCACATCGCCTTCGATGCGGGCGTTGCGGCCGAAGCCCTTGGGCTTTTTGCGCACATATTGCATCGGCAGCATGAGGCTGTCGGCGATCCAGGCCGCGAAGGGAATGCCGGCCGTCTCGCCGCCCGCCACGACGTCGAGCGATTCATAGCCGATGTCGCGCTCGATGGTCCGCGTTGCGAATTCGACGAGGCGACGCCGCAGTCGCGGAAAGGCGATGATCTTGCGCATGTCGATATAGACCGGCGACGCCCAGCCGGCGGTGGTTATGAAAGGCTTATCGACATTCACGAGCACCGCTTGCACTTCGATCAGCGCCTTGGCGGTCTCTCGCGCGGCGGTTTGGCGGTCGTTCGACATGGATGCGGCGTGTCCCTGTTTAAAAAAGCCGCGCAGCCATAACCTATTTTGCGCCGCCGCGCTCGCTGGTCTGGCCGAAAAGTATTTCGCGCTCCAGCGCCGTAAAATCGAGACGCGACCGCTCATAGGGAGCGCCCGCCGCATAGGCGCGGATCACCGCCGGCCGGGAACGGATCGCCTCGAACCAGCGCTTGAGATGCGGGAAGTCGTGCAGATCCTGGCCCTGATCCTCATGCGGAACGATCCAGGGATAGCAGGCGATGTCGGCGATCGAATACTCGCCTGCGAGAAAAGGCGTCTTGGCGAGCTGACCGTCCATCACGCCGTAGAGCCGACCGGTCTCGTTACGGTAGCGCTCGATCGCGTAGGGAATTTTTGCCGGCGCGTATTTGGCGAAGTGGTGGTTTTGACCGGCCATCGGGCCAAGTCCGCCGACCTGCCAGAACAGCCACTGCAGCGTTCGCGCGCGGGCATGGAGGTCCGCGGGAAAAAGCCGTCCGGTCTTCTCCGCGAGATAGACGAGGATCGCGCCCGATTCGAAGAGCGCTACCGGAGCGCCGCCATCGGCCGGCGCGCGGTCGACCATGGCAGGCATGCGATTGTTCGGAGAAATCGCGAGAAACTCTGGCTTGAATTGGTCCCCTTTCGTGATGTCGACGGGCTTGATCTGATAAGCGAGTCCCGCTTCCTCGAGAAAAATCGTGACTTTGTGGCCGTTGGGGGTCGGCCAGTAATAAAGATCAATCATGGTCGCATGTCCGACGGGAGAGCAGACTGTGTTGTAAGCCCTCGCGTCGCAAGATCAATGGCTCAGGTCATGCTAGGCTGGGTCCGGGAGTGGTCGACATGTTGATGAGATATTCGAAGATTTTGCTGACGGCCGCGCTCGGCGCGCTCATTCTGCTCGTCGCGATCAATAATGTGACCGACTACGCCACGAATTACCAGTTCGTCAGCCATGTGATGTCGATGGATCAGGTGCCGGCCGGCAGCCCGCTGGAGTGGCGCGCCGTCGCCAGTCCCGCGCTGCATCGGATGTTTTACGCCTTCATCATCGCGGTGGAGTTTTCCGCCGGCGCGCTCATTCTGGCGGGCGTGTGGCGGCTGTTGCTGAGGCGCAAGGCGGAGGCCGCGCGGTTCAACGCCGCAAAGGGCGTCGCGATTGCGGGTCTTGCGCTCGCCGTCGGCCTTTACCTGTTCGGCTTCATGGCCGTCGGCGGGGAATGGTTCCAGATGTGGCGGTCCCAGCCAGACGCCGAGCAAGCCGCGTTCCGCTTCATCGGCTGCGCGGCGCTGGTGTTGCTGTTTCTGGGTCAGCGCGACGATTAACCCGTCACAACCGCTTCAGCATATTGTATCCGAGCAGGCCGCCAAGTCCCGCCCCGACCACCGCGATGAGCGGGCCGCCGATCGCGACGCCGGTCAGACCGCCGAGAACGGCCCCTACGCCCCCGAAAAGATATTTGTTCTTTTTAACGGTGGGGTTTTCGTCGTCAGCCATTGCAAAGTCCTCGCGCGAAAGAGCCGCACTGGCGAATTAATCAGGCCGGCGCTGTTTTCAAGAGCGGGGGCGCGTCAATAAGACGAATTCGGCATGCGCGCCTGCTCAACGTGCAAGCCGATGTTCGACTGACCGCGTCGCGGAGCGGCTTTTTCTCGCCACGACATCGTTCATTTAACCACGACAGAAAGCTGCCGCTGGCCTGAGTTTCACCGGCGCGCCTTGCGGCGCTCGGCTTTGACTCGCGCGCGTCCGCCAGTCGACTAATGACCCAGCGACAGGTGCGACATACGGAAGATGCTGGATACGAGTTTTATCACGATGCCAACGAGCCCTGAGCCGCCATAAAAATTGCCTTTGTTGAGTTGGATAAAAACATGGGCCGGCGCGTCAGATTCATTGGTCACTTCGCACACAAAAAATCCTTCACGGGCGCGCATCGATTCAAAGAGGATTTTCGTGGCGGCGGCGCACTCACGCAGTCGCCCGCGGATCGAACTATCGCGGCTCGTCTTTGCGGACGCCGAAATTGCATTCGCTTGAGAACGACCATGTTTTGATGTGGCGGCCTTGCGATCCTCAGGATGAGTCTGGCTGGTTGGCCGCAGTTTGGAAACGACATTGGCGGTCGTCGCAATGACGTTTCCCAGAGCATAGTCCCGACTCTCGCCGGGCTCGATCCGTTCGCACCAGATCATCGTCTTACCAGCAAGACATAAGATCGCAGGCGTCGACGAATCGTCGACTGGGCAAGTCCTGTAGACATAGGGCGCTCGCGCCCAACTCATGGTCGACGCGTCACAGGGAACGGATTCAATCGTGGCATTGGCGGATGAACAAAGATAGGCAGGCTGGAGAAACAGAAGCGGCGGAGAATTGTCTCCTGCAAGTTTCGTCAGATCGATTTTCTCGACGACGTTGCCTTCGCCAGCCGTCAACAAAATTTCCCTTTGTTTCTCCGAAGTGGCGATCCGATTGAGTTTCACGTCTCCGCCGCCGCAGAACACGTAAAGGAATGTCGCGAACTCATTTGCGATCCAGGCGCGTTTCGGCACGAAGTGAGGACTTTGGCGCGGGATGGTCCGTGTTCCAGGCCACCGGCAAACAGACCTGCTTGGCCGATCAAAAAAGGACGTCTCCGGACCGAGCGTCACCACGAGTCCCTCGCGCGCGCCCAACAAGCGAAAGTCGCTTTCCCCTTTCCGGAGCGAGATGTGTTCGGGACCGGAAAATGGATTGCGCATGAACGTGCGAAACCCGAGGTCGATAAAGTCGATGGGCGTCATGTACATGCGCAAAATCCCTCAGCCAATTTCACAAGCATCTTGGGGAGATCGTCGCTTCGACGGATCGAAAGCTTACGTTCGCGTTTGCGGAAGCGAGCGTCCCTATAACGCAGCTTGCCAGCGTTCGTTCCGCGCAAGTCACGAGGAAGCGGGGCCAGGCGAGGGCTGGCAAATCCATTTGATTATAACCGGCTGATCTTGAGGATGAACTGAAACTGGGTGGCGCCCTGGCCGTTCTGGAATAATGCTTTGGACAAATAGCGATCGAAAGGTGCGGGCGCTAAAGGGCGCTTTGAAATATATAGGGAGCTACGGCGGACATGGACCGGACTGATCTGCAGCGGTTGAGTGCGTGAACTGGAGGGGTGATCAAGCTACTGGTTTCAAAGCGTAATTTAAGTAATTGAATTTGCTGGTGGGCCGGGCAGGACTCGAACCTGCAACCAGACCGTTATGAGCGGCCGGCTCTAACCATTGAGCTACCGGCCCCGAGACGGGGACGCCCCTCCTATACCGCAACCCGAGCGCGCGCAATATCGCGGGCTTGCATGCAATCGCTCTCATCGCGCGCTCCCGTTCGCCCTGGCGCGCGGGCCGTCTGCATACGACAGCTTGTCTTGCCACGGGCCGCGCCGCGCCTGTAAGGCTTCCCGCATGAACGAACGCGACGCGCGCGCGGAGATCGTCGACGCCGCGAAGGAGATGGAGCGGCTGGGGCTCAATCACGGCTCGGCGGGCAATCTGTCCTTGCGGGTTGGCGAGGCCGCGCTTGTCACGCCGAGCGGCGTTCCCAGCCGCGAGCTTTCCCCTGGTCTGATCGCGCGCCTGCCGCTGGCGGGCGAGGGTGTCTTCGAGGGTCCTTTGCCGCCGTCCAGCGAGTGGCGGTTCCATCTCGACATCTACCGCGCGCGACCGGACGTGAACGCTATCGCGCATATGCATTCGCCCTATGCGACGACGATCGCGACCTTGCGGCGCGACATTCCCGCCGTGCATTACATGATCGCCGCCTTCGGCGGCCCGACCGTGCGCTGCGTCGGTTACGCGCCTTACGGCACGGCGGAGCTGTCGCGGCTCGTCGTGGCGGGGCTTGCGGATCGCGACGGCGTGCTGCTCGCCAATCACGGCGCCATCGTCACCGGCGCGACTATGCGCAGAACCCTGTGGCGCGCGGTCGAGCTCGAAGCGCTTGCGCAGGTCTTCTACCTCGGCGCGCTCGCCGGTGAACCCGTCGTGCTTTCCGATGATGAGATCATGCGCACGGTGGAGCGCTTCAAGAACTACGGAACCCGCGAGAGTTCGAAAGAGCTTCGCTAAACGCCAAGGTCCGGGAACAATCCCCTCAGCCCTTCTTCCGTCGCGGCGCAGACGCCGCGCTCGGTAATGAGGCCCGTGACAAAGCGCGACGGCGTGACGTCGAAGCCGAAATTGCGCGCCGCAGAGCCGTCGGGCGTGAGCTGAATTTCGATCGGCGCGCCGTCGACGCCCCGGCCGCTGATATGGGTGACTTCGCGCGCGCTGCGCTCTTCGATCGGAATGTCACGGACGCCGTCGGCGATGCGCCAATCGACGGTCGAAGACGGCAGCGCGACATAGAACGGCACGTCATTGTCGTGCGCCGCGAGCGCCTTGAGATAGGTGCCGATCTTGTTGCACACGTCGCCGGCGCGCGTCGTACGATCGCTGCCGACGATGACGAGATCGACAAGACCATGTTGCATCAGATGGCCGCCGGCGTTATCGGCGATGATCGTATGTGGAACCTCTTCGCCCAGCAGTTCGAAGGCCGTTAGGCTCGCCCCTTGGTTGCGCGGACGCGTTTCGTCCACCCAAACATGTATCGACGCGCCTTGCCGCGCCGCCGTATAGATCGGCGCCAGCGCCGTGCCCCAATCGACGGTGGCAAGCCAGCCGGCGTTGCAATGGGTGAGGATGTTGACGGGACCCTCGCCGAGGCGCGCTTTATGAATGAGTTCGGCGCCGAAGCGGCCGATGGCTTGGCAGGCGGCGACGTCTTCTTCAGCGATCTTGGCGGCCTCCGCATAGGCGAGGCCGGCGCGGGCGGAGATCGGCGCGGCGAGCAAAAGCGCACGCAGCCGATCGAGCGCCCAGCGCAGATTGACGGCCGTTGGCCGCGTGGCGAGCAGCGCCGAATGGGCGCTCTCGATGGCGGCGTCGCTTGGATCGCGCCAGGCGGCGAGCGCCATGCCATAGGCGCCGGTCACGCCGATGAGCGGCGCGCCGCGCACCCTCATCGCGCAGATCGCTTCAGCGGCGTCTTCGCAACTCGCGAGCGTTCTCGTCTCGAAGCGATGCGGGAGCACGGTCTGATCGATGACATGCACCCGCCGCCCGTCCGAATCGAGCCAGATCGTTCTGTAGTCGCGACTGTTAATTCTCATGCGGCTCGCTTTTTGCTTCCATCAAAAACGTCGCGCTTGGATGAGGTCGCCCTCAGCGCCATGTTAGAGGGCTCCGCGACGCTGTGCTAGAAAGCTTTGAAACGCGGCTGCTCCACCGGACACATGGCGCAAGAATTTTCGGCGCAAGAATTTTCGGTCCGATACGCCGAATCGCTCGACTCCGTCGCGGCTGAGGCTTGGGACGCCTGCGCCAATCCGCCCGGCCTGCCGGACGCGGTCGGCGAGCGATATAATCCTTTTATCTCGCACGCGTTTTTGCGCGCGCTCGAATCGTCGAAGTCGGTCGGCGCGCGCGTCGGCTGGGCGCCGGCGCATGCGCTCGTCGAAGATTCGCGGGGGCGGCTTGTCGCCTGCGCGCCGGCCTATATCAAAACGCATAGCCTCGGCGAATATGTGTTCGATCAAAGTTGGGCGCAGGCTTATGAGCTTGCGGGCGGACGCTACTATCCGAAGATTCAGGTGGCCGCGCCCTTCACGCCTGTGACCGGGCGTCGGCTGCTGATCGCGCGTGATGCGCCCGAAGGGGCGCGCGATGCGCTGATCGCCGCCTTGCAGGGATTGCGCAAGGCGAGCGGCGCGTCCTCCATTCACGTCACGTTCTGCACGGAGCAGGAATGCGTTGCGCTGAGCGGCGCCGGATTCATTTACCGCGCCGGAGAACAGTTCCACTTCGTCAATGAAGGCTATGCCGACTTCGAGGATTTTCTGGCGCGGCTCACGGCGCGCAAGCGCAAGGCGATCAAGCGTGAGCGACGCGAAGCGCTCGGCGACGGCATCACAATTGATCTGCTGACGGGAAGCGACATTCGTTCGGAGCACTGGGATTCGTTTTTCGACTTCTACATGGATACAGGCGCGCGCAAATGGGGTCGCCCCTATTTGACTCGCGCGTTCTTCGACGAGATCGGCGCGCGCATGGCGGATCGCATCCTGCTGGTCATGGCGCGTCGCGGCGCGCGGCATATCGCCGGAGCGATCAATTTTCTTGGCGACGACGCAATCTACGGGCGCAATTGGGGGGCGCTGGAGGCGCTGCCGTTTCTCCACTTCGAGGTCTGCTACTATCAGGCGATCGAATTCGCGATCCGCCACGGCTACAAGCGCGTCGAAGCCGGCGCCCAGGGCGAGCATAAGATCGCGCGGGGCTATCGGCCGGTGATCACCCATTCGGCTCATTACCTGGCCGACCCGCGCCTCGCCGAGGCGGTCTCGGACTATCTGGCGCGCGAGCGCGCGGCGGTGGCGGAATGGGCCGCCGAACATGCGGCAGAGCTTCCTTACAAGAGCGAAAACGGCGACTGATTTTCCTTCGCTGTGGCTCCGCCACACTTGCCTCATGGCCTGAAACTTGTAAGTCCTGCAGCGTTTGGCGCGAACCGCTGCGGAGTCACATGACCTATTGTTGCGGCATTCTGGTGCGCGATGGACTGGTGATGATCGCGGATACCCGCACCAACGCCGGGCTCGACAACATTTCGACGTTCCGCAAGCTGTATCTCTTCGAGCGGCCCGGCGAGCGCGTGCTGATGCTTGCCGCCTCGGGCAATCTCTCGGTGACGCAGGGCGTCGTGAACCTGATCGGCGACGGGATCGAGCATCCCGAGAGCGGCGTCGTGGAAAGCGTCATGAATACGCCGAACATGCTGCATGCCGCGCAGCTCGTGGGGCGCGCGGTCCGCCTTTCGCGCTCCCAGATGGGCAACGCCGAGGGGGAGCCTGCGGCGCAGGGCGTCAGCTTCGACGTGTCCCTGCTGCTCGGCGGTCAGATCGCCGGGGGGCCGCTCCGTCTTTTCATGATCTATACGGCCGGCAACAGCATCGAATGCACGCCGGACACCAATTATCTGCAGATCGGCGAGCACAAATATGGAAAGCCCATACTCGACCGCGCGGTCGCCTATGACACCGACATTTATGATGCGCTGAAGATCGGGCTTATTTCGATGGATTCGACCATGCGCTCGAATCTTTCGGTCGGCATGCCGATCGATATCGCGCTGCTGCGTCGCGACGCGCTGCAGACGGAGGTGGCGACCCGGATCGGTTCGAACGATCCGTATTTTCGCGATTTGCGCGAGAGCTGGTCGAAGGCGCTGCGCGAGGCGCATATGGCGATCCCCAAGCCTCCGTACAGCGGCCGCAACGCGTGACGATTGTTGCGCCGGCTGACGCCGCCGCCATTGCTCGCGCCGCGGCGATCCTGCGCGAGGGCGGACTGGTCGCCTTCCCGACCGAGACCGTCTATGGCCTCGGCGCCGATGCGACGCAGGCGTGGGCGGTCGCCCGGATCTACGACGCCAAAGACCGCCCCTCGTTCAATCCGCTGATCGCGCATGTCGCCGATCTCGAAGCCGCCCGTCGCGAGGCGGCTCTGCCTGAGCTTGCGCTGCGTCTCGCCGCGTCCTTCTGGCCGGGGCCGCTGACGATCGTCGCGCCCGTCGCGCCGGGCGGGGCGGTTTGCGATCTCGTCCGGGCCGGCCTGCCGAGCGTCGCGGTTCGGATTCCGGCGCATCCTGTCGCGCAAGCGCTGATCGCCGCGCTCGGCCGGCCGATCGCGGCGCCTTCGGCCAACCGCTCCGGCCATGTGAGCCCGGTGACTGCGGCGCATGTCGCGCAAGATCTTTCGGGCAAGGTCGACATGATCCTGGACGGCGGCCGCACCGCCGCCGGGCTGGAGTCGACGATCGTGTCCTTTTGTGAAAGCTCCCCCGTATTGCTGCGTCCCGGCGCGGTCGCGCGCGAGGCGATCGAGAAGATCCTCGGGGCAAAGCTTGCGGCGCAGGCGCACGCTGAAATCCTCGCGCCCGGCATGACGCCGTCCCATTACGCGCCTGCCGCGCGCCTGCGTCTGGAGGCGCTCGACCTCAATGAAGGCGAAGCGGCGCTCGATTTTGGCGCCCGGCTCGCCCCGCGCGCCAAACCCGGAGCCTTTGTGCTCGATCTATCGCCGTCGGGCGATCTCGTGGAGGCGGCGGCTAACCTCTTTGCCCATTTGCGGGAATTCGACGCGCGCCAAATCGCCAATGTCGCCGTGGCGCATATACCCGAGCGGGGGCTGGGCGAGGCGATCAATGATCGGCTGCGACGCGCCAGCGCGCCGAAACTCAATTAGGCGGCGAGCGCCGTGGGCGTGGCCGCGTTCAGAAAGAAATCCTGCGTCACAGGCTCCGGCTGGCCTTTCAAATAGGGGCACTCGTAGCCGCGCGCAGCGAAATCGCCCACGCCGACGGCGCACATTTCCACCGCGAGGCGCGTCAAGCGGTTGAGCACGGGCTCACGCACCCAGGAAAAGGGCGGCGCGTCGGGCGCGACGGCGCGCATCGCCGCCTTGCGATTGACGTTGTTTTCATAGCTCATGCGCGCCTGCCAGCCGGCCTGCGGCTCCTGCCAATCATTGACGACGATGACCGGCCCGCGCAGAACGCGCGCCTCATGTTCCGTGCGTTCGATCAGCGCCAACTCGCCGCGCCTGACCCCCGCCAGGGTGAAGAGCGTTGGACGCGCAATCGGCGCGCTGGCGATAAACTCGACGGCCGCCTCGAAATTCGCGCAATTTTCGAAGGCATAGCGCAGCACATGGTCCGGCGGCCAGCCGCCTTCGCTTGCCAAGGCGTCGCGCAGATTGAGGACGGCGTCATAGGCGAAGCCGATGGAGCCCTGCGTGCGCCGCTTCATCGGCGCCTGATTGATCGAGGCGCAAAAGCGGCCGGGAGCCATCGCGCTCAGCACGCCCACGGCCCCCGGCCAGGTGGCGTTGTAAAATTCGCCGGCCGCGCCGGACTGCAACGCGATTTCGACGCCCCTGCCGAGGCCCTGAAAGGGCCAGTCGAGCGTGCGGCGCAGGCGCGGCAGACCGTGCTCGTCCTCGTAAGCCTGGGTGGTGCAGGCGAAGAGATAGGACATGTTCAGCGTCATCGCGCCGGGAAAGCCGAGAATGGCGACGATGCGCTCAAGCTCCCCCCGATAGGCGGAGGCGGAGCGTTTCAGCCAATTCGCGGCGATACGGTCAATCGGCGGCAGGCACAGGCGGCCGACCGGCGCCGCCGCGCCAAGACAGGCCTTGCGAAGCGCGGCCGCCGCGTCGATCCGCGCCGTCGCATGGGCGACCGGGCCGCCGTCGCGCACGTCGAGGAAGTGAATCGCGTCCATCGTCGTCCTTGCTGTCAGAAAACCGTCATTGAACAGATATGGATTTCACATCCCTCTGTCACAATACAGTAAAAATTTAGGGTCCAGCCTCTCGGCGTAAAGTCGTTGCGCGCCCTCCGCCTTCGAATCGGCTACAAATCGCTAAGGAAACACCCTTGCTTTTCGAGAATAGAATGTCGGACGCCGTCGCCGTCGCTTTTGAGGCGCTGAAGTTCCACGCTTCCGCTTTGGCGCGGACGCGAACGCTCGATCTCTTTGCGGAGGACTCCGCGCGTTTTAGAAATTTCAGCGTCAAGCTTGACGATTTTCTCTTCGACTTCTCCAAGCACCGAGTGACGCGCGAGACGATCGCGCTGCTGACCTCGCTGGCGAAGACGCGTGATCTCGACGCGCGGCGCGAAGCGTTGTTCTCTGGCGAACGCATCAACAACACCGAAAGGCGCGCCGCCATGCATATGGCGCTGCGCGATCTCTCGTCGCGTCCGCTTCTCGTCGGCGGCGAAAACATGCGGCCGCTGATCGAAGCCGAACGCGACAAGGTTTTCGCCTTCGCGCGCGCCGTGCGCTCTGGCGACCTTCGCGGCGCGACAGGCGCGCCGTTCGGCGATGTGGTCAATATCGGCATCGGCGGTTCGGACCTGGGTCCGGCGATGGCGTCGCGCGCGCTCTCGCCCTTTGCCGGCGAGGGTCCGCGCATGCATTTCGTCGCCAATGTCGACGGCGCCGATCTCGATGACACGCTGCAAAATCTCGATTTGGCGCGCACGCTGTTCATCATCTCATCGAAGACGTTCACGACGCAGGAGACGATGGCGAACGCGAGAAGCGCGCGCACCCGCATCGTCGCAGCGCTCGGCGAAGCTGCGGTGAAGTCGCATTTCGCCGCCGTCTCGACCAGGCTCGACAAGGTCGCCGAATTCGGAATCGATCCCGCGCGCGTCTTCGGCTTCTGGGATTGGGTTGGCGGGCGCTACTCGCTGTGGTCGTCGATCGGCCTTGCGCTCGCGATCGGCGTGGGACCGGAACACTTCCTGCAGTTTCTGCAGGGCGGGCACGATATCGATTCGCACTTCTTCGAAGCGCCGCTTGAGCAAAACATTCCCGTGCTGATGGGACTTCTCGGCGTCTGGCACAGAAACGTGATGGGATGCGCCGCGCATGCGGTTATCCCTTATGATCAGCGCCTCGCGCGATTTCCGGCCTATCTGCAACAGCTCGACATGGAGTCGAACGGTAAGTCGGTGACGCGCGAAGGCGCGCCTGTCGATTATGAAACCGGGCCGGTGATTTTCGGCGAGCCTGGCACCAATGGCCAGCACGCATTCTTTCAACTGCTGCATCAGGGAACCGACGTCGTCCCGATCGACTTCCTCGTCGCGGCCGAGCCCACCGCCGCCGACGAGCACCATCATGAATTGCTTTTCGCCAATTGCCTGGCGCAAGCCGAAGCTTTTATGCGCGGTCGAACGCTAGAGGAAGCGAAAGTGCAATTGCGCGGGCAGGGGCTGAGCGAGGAGGAAATCGCACGCCTCGCGCCGCATAAGACGTTTCCAGGCGATCGCCCGTCCAGCGTTCTGCTTTACCGACATCTCGATCCGCGCACGCTCGGGCGACTCGTTGCGCTTTACGAACACAAGGTCTTCGTTCAGTCGGTGATCTGGGACATCAATCCCTTCGACCAGTGGGGCGTTGAACTGGGCAAGGAACTCGCCAACCGCCTGGCGCCGATCGTCGAGAACAGGGACGAATCGACGCAAGGGCTGGACGGCTCGACCGCAGGCTTGATCGCGTGGCGAAGGGCGCACTGAGTCGACCGCCAAAGGCGCGAAGACGCAGCTTTCTTCGCCTTTAGTCGGAATTCCGATCAGGCCTGCGGCTTGTCGGGAATGACATTCTGCAGCTTCGTTCCATTGGCTGTCATTCCCGACGCGCGACGCGCGATCGGGAATCCAGTCTAAACGGCTCAGACTGCCTTAGCTGAAAGTATGCTCGCAAGAGCCGGCAACGCATTGCGCAGGAGTCGGAATTTGCCGAAGCCTGCTTCCCGCAGCAGCGCCTCAATCTCTTCGACGCGGCGCGGCTCGCCGCGGCCCATGGCCAGCGTGTAGAAGCCGTAATAGGCGTCGAGCGGCTCGGCGCCTTTGACGCCGGACATGCCCTCGACGATGAGCAGCGTCGCGCCGGGCGCGAGCGCCTTGCGCACATTGCGCAAGAGCTTCAGCGCCGAAGCGTCGTCATGGTCATGCACGATGCGAATAAGGGTCGCGACGTCGGCGCCCTCTGGAAGAGCGTCATTGAGGAAGTCGCCGCCATGAATGTCGGCGCGCGAGAGGAGGCCGGACTCTTCGAGCCGCTCTTTGGCGCGCGCCGCCACGGCGGGAAGATCGAAGAGAGCAAGCTGCAGATGCGGCGCGCGGGCCGCGGCGGCTGCGAGAAACACGCCTTCGCCGCCGCCGATGTCCAGGAGGCGCCGATGACGCGAAATGTCGTAGGCGTCGAGCGCTTCCTGCGCGACCATCGGCTGCGTCGCAGCCATGAAGGCGCTGTAAGGGCCGACTTGTTGCGCCGACAACGCCTTGGGCGCATCCCCATCCGAATAGGGCCAATAATCGGCGAGCCGCCCACGCTTTTCCTGGCGCAGCAGCGCCACGGGATCGGCGAGATCTGCGTAAAGCAGCGGCTGGTGTTCGACGATCGCGAGCGCCGCGCGATTGCCGGCGAAGGCGGCGCCGAGCAATCCCAGCCCGTATTTCGCGCCGCGTCGCTCGGCAAGGCCCAGCGAAGCGGCAGCCTCCAGCAGGCGCCGCGTGGCGGGCTCAGAAAGCGCGAGTTTCGACGCCAGCGCGTCGAGGCTCAACGGGCCGTCGCGCAAAACGTCGAAGAGCTTCAGTTGGGCGCAGGCGACGAGAACCTGCGAGTAGACGAAGCCGGCGGCGAGATCGAGGCCGGCGCGCGCGCCGCGCCGCGCCAAGGGCCGCGTGATGGGATTTTTCAACGTCCAGCGCTGGAATCGCGGATTGGCGACAAGCTCATCGCGCGCGTTGCGCAATCGCTCGAGCCATTGATCGAGTAACGCCAAGACGGTCTCTCAGCTTAAGGTCTTACCCTCAGGATTCAGGTCTTGGCCTTAGCATGTCGCCGGAACGTCGTCTCGGGCAGACGCCGCCGTTGCGGCGCAACGGTCCTTCCTGTAGAAAAGCTCTGCGCCTGCGCCCGTAGCTCAGCTGGATAGAGCGCTGCCCTCCGAAGGCAGAGGTCAGAGGTTCGAATCCTCTCGGGCGCGCCACTTCCGAACAAAACTGGGGACGCCAATTCCCGTCGATTTCCCGCCTGACGCGGGGAGGAGGGTGCGGAGCAAGGCGCTCTTGTTGCCGATGATGCGGACTTCCCGCTCGCCGACTTCGACCCTCGGGGCGAGGGCGCGCAGATGGTCGCGGCGGGCGCATCAGTATCAGAAGCGTCGGCCTGCTCACGACCAGCGGCGCGGTCAGCGCCGCGCTGCCGGCACGCCAAACCGGAGCAGGAGAGAGAGGATCTCTCAGCTGCCGAACGACGCTTGCTCGCCGCCATGCGCGAATGTCGAAAGCCATCAGTATTTGTAACTGAGGCTCGCGGCGATGGTCCGCGGCTCGCCATGGTAGAGCGCGCCGTTTGAGGTCCAGTTTGGACGGTTGGTGAAGTTGGCGGCGTTGATTTCCAGCTTGAGATTGTCGTTGAGGGCGTACCCGAGCGTCGCGCCGAGCATTTGCTGGGGCGCGAGGGTGAAGCCATAGGTGTTGGGCAGCGTCGCTTCGAGGCGACTGGCGTAGTAGTAGCTTGCGCCGAGTTCGAGCCCCTTGAGGTCGCCCGTGTCGAATGTGTAATTGGCGGAAGAGTTGTAGACGCGGCGCGGCGCGCCCAAGAGATCGCTACCCCGCTGCGAGGGGATATTGTCGTCCTTCGACACGAGCGCATGCAGGAAAGTGGCGGCGGCGTTGATTTTGAGATTCGGCAGGATCTCGCCGCCGAGGTTGACCTCGACGCCATGGCTGTGCTGCTGGCCGGTGACGACCGAATAGAAGCCGCTCGGATTGGCTGGATTGGGGATCGCGACATTGTCGCGGGTGATGTCGAAGAGCCCGACTTCGAAACTCACCTTGCGATCCAGCAACTCGCGCCGGAAGCCGATCTCATATTGGGTGTCCTGCTGCGGTGGCGGCGCTTCGCCGCTTTGAATGCGCACGCCGGTGTTGGGGATCAGCGATTTGCCGTAAGCGGCGAAGAACTGCGTCTCTTCGTCGGGCCTATAGAGAATGCCGGCGCGCGGCGAAAAATAGCCCCTGGTCCCTTTGCTCAGGCTCGATGTCGGCTCGCCGGTCAGCGCGCCGAGGGGATCGAAGACGCGTTCGCGCTGCGAAAGAAGATCGTAGCGCCCGCCGACAAGAATGCGCCAGTTCTCGTTGAGGTCGATCAGGTCCTGGCCGTAGACCGAACGGCTGATGGCGCGCGCCACGCCATTCGACCAGAAGGCGCCGGCGTAACTGACGCCGGGCGAATAGACGGGCGCGAAGATATTGAGCGGCGCCGCCTCATAACGCGCGACGTCATTGTCGTAGCCGAAATAGAAGTCCCAATGTTCGAGGCCGAGAAAGACGCTGTGGGCGAGAAAGCCCGTGTCGAAACGGCCGTTGAGGCGCAACTGCGCGTCGAAGCTGCGGTTGGCGGTCCGCGCGCGCACCGGACTGCCGAAGACGACCGACTGGAATCCGTCATAGCCCCAGCCGGTGAACCAGCCCCAGCGGTTGGCGGTGAGAAAATAATCGACGACCGCGGCGACCCTCCAGTCGGCGTTGAAGGCGTGCTCATAGCGCAAGGTGAGATCGTCGAAGAAGGGGGTTTCATGTTCATTCGCCGGAAGTCCGGCGTAGAACTCCTTGGGGACATGCAGAAACACCGGATCGGCCGGCAGGCCGTCGCGCCAGACGACCCTTGCGCCATTGTGCTCGGCGCGCAGGCTGACGCGGTCGCCATCGTCGGCGGTGAAAGCGAGCATCGGCGCGATATCGAAGCTGCGGGTGCGCGTGAAATCGACGAAGCTCCCGAGGCTCTGGGCCGAGCCGGTCATGCGAAACAAGAGGCTCTTCTCGTCGTTGAGCGGCGCGTTGACGTCGGCGGTGAACCTCGTGACGTCGAAGCTGGCCTTGGTGGCGACGGCGCGGGCGAAGGTCTCCTGCGTCGGCGCCTTGCGGATGTAATTGGCGGCGCCGCCATAGCCCCCGAGCGCCTTGCCGAACAGCATGGCGCCCGGACCCTTGAAGAATTCGACGTGATCGACGGTGGAGAGATCGACGTCCTGGGCCGTGAAGCCGTGCGAGGCGCCGTCGAAGAGCGTCAGTCCGCTCGGAAAGCCGCGCATGACGAAGCTTGGCGAATAGGCGCTGTTGGCGGCGGGCGCGTTGACATAGACGCCGCTCTGGTCGCGCCCGAGCGTCTGCGCATTGGGCGCGTCGGCGCGCCGCTCGCCTTGTCTGCGCTCGATTTGGCTGCGCTCCTTGTTCTGCTCTTCGGCGCCGCTCGTCTCTTTGCCGCGCCTCTTGCCCTCGCATTGCAGCGTCTCCTTGCGCTCGTTCTCCCGCTGCTCCTCGGCGTGCGCCTGCGCGGCGCCGACGCATATGCAAAGCAGAGCGACAA
The DNA here is from genome assembly GCF_013350005.1 of Methylocystis silviterrae. GTDB lineage: Bacteria > Pseudomonadota > Alphaproteobacteria > Rhizobiales > Beijerinckiaceae > Methylocystis > Methylocystis silviterrae. The sequence goes on along the minus strand of NZ_JABVWW010000007.1, from coordinate 124,824 downwards.
GCGTCGCTCTCATGCCGCGCCGGGAGGCGGCGCCTTTCGACGGCGTACGACACGCGAACGCGCGCCGGGATGTCTGCGGTAGAGCGCGACTTGCGTCAGCGGCGCGATGAAGCTTGAGGCCTCGCCATCCTCGGCGATGGCGAAGCGGCACATCAGGCCGCCCGCCGCTCCGGCGTCGAAAATATCGAGGACGACGAGCCGCGGCGCGCCGCGCGTGACGACGCCGCGTTCGCGCAAAAAAGCGATGAGCGCCTGCTTAGGATGCGCCGAGAGCGGCAGCGCGCGGCGCAGATTTTGGACAAGACTTCCACGTTCGATCCGGTCTAAATCCATTTGTCGCTCCATCAATAAGTCAATCCATGCGCGTTCAAATCACGCGGGCGTTCGCTCCGCCGGCGCGGGCCGGACCGCACTCCGCCGCTGAACATGCGACAGCCGCGCCGAACGCTTCTTCCACCAGATGTAGATCCCCGTCACAGAAAGCATCGCGATCACGAGCCCCATCGCGCACACGAAGATGCGGTAGGGAAGACCGAAGAGATTGGCCATATGCAGTTCGACGAGCCAGGTGGTCAGCGTCGTTCCACTGCGATGGCCTGTCGGCAGGCTGATGGTCTTCAGTTCGCCCGAGCGTGAATCGAACAGGATCGAAGTAGACCCAGCCTTGTCGCCGATATCGCGCGACGAGCGCACGCGATATTCGTAAAGGCCCTTGTCGCGCAGATTATAGAGCGCTAGCGGGCGTTCTATCGCAAAGCCGTGCTCGCGCGCCTGCTCTTGCATTAGCCGCTCGCCGGTCGCTTGCCCCGCCTCCCATTCCATCGGCGCGCGCGTATCGTTCTGCGGCGTTCCCTCCTGCGCCCAGACGGGAGTTTCGGAATCGAGAACAAGCTGCGTCGCACGCGTGTAGAAATTGGGCAGCGTGAAAAACACGCTCGACCAGGCGTAGACAAGCAGCATCGCCCAGAGCCACAGGCCGCTCGCGCGATGCAGGTCGAAATTGACGCGATAGAAGGAGCTCTTGAGCTTCACCAGCCATGACGGCCTCCAGCGCGCGAAGAAGCCTTTGCGCGAGCGCTGGCCGGCCGCGGGCAGCGTCAGATAAAAGCCGACGAAACAATCGAGCGTCCAAGTGAGCGCTACGAAGCCCAGTATCCAGTCGCCGATCCCGCTCATCGCCAGATACATGTGAAGGCCGTAGACGAAGGGCATGATGTCGTTCTTGCGTTTGGGCAATCCATGCCACGTGACGCGCCCGAGTTCATGGCCATCGACCGGATCGAGATGGATAAATTCGAAGTCGAGCGGCGGCGCGCCGTCGCTCGCCTCCATGCCGATCGAGACCGAGCCTGGATGGCCCATGTAGACGGTCGCTGCGCGCGCCTGCGGGACGATGGATTCGGCGCGGCGCGCCAGCGTCGCCGCGTCGAGCTCTATCCCAGCGCGCTGACCGGGATAAAGTTCCGGCGTCAGCCAGTGATTCAACTCGCCCCAGAACGCGAGCAGGCTTCCCGTTAGGCCGACTACAATCAGGAAGCCTGCCATCGTCAGTCCAGCCCACCGATGCAGCCATACGAACAGCGCGCGCGGCATCGCTAGAACTCCACTCTGATCTGCCCAGTCGCGGTGAAGGGATTAGCGGGAATGGCATTCAGCGGTGGAACATTGTAGTTGAAGAAATCGTCCACACCGGTGAAATACTGCGCGTTATTGATGTTCTTGAGATTGAGCTGAGCGGTCACCTTATAGCCTTCGACCAGCGTCGCGTAGCTCGCGAAGGCGTCGAGACGCGCCCATCCCGGCAGCACAAATGTGTTTTGGATATCGCCCCATGCACGCGTCGAGGCCGTTACGCCGCCGCCGACACGTAATCCGAGGCCGTTGTCGCCAAAAGCGTAGGTCAGAAAGATTTTGCCCGAATGACGCGGAACATTGTCGAGGTGGTTGCCGAGAAGGCCGCCACCTTCTCCGAAGATCGTGGCATCGAAAAAGCCAAAAGGGTTTAATCGATTCACCGGATTGTCGGCGATAACCGTCGCGTCGATCAATGCGTAGTTGCCCACGATCGTCATGCGATCGGTAACGCGGCCGAGTACGTCAACCTCGATTCCGCGGCTGCGCTGCAATCCGGCAAGCTTCTGCGCGATGGGTGCCAATGACGCGAAATCCCGTGTCGGCACCCCGGATTTGGTGATTTGGAAGAAGGCGAGCGTGGCGCTCAGGCCCGGCAGAGGCTCGGCCTTCAGACCGACCTCCCATTGCAGGCCGCGCTGCGGCCCTAAAGGCTGTCTGTCGGCGGTAAAGCCGTTGTTCTGGCCGAAAGATCTTGAGTAGCTGCCGTAAACGCTGACCTGGGGAAGAATGTCGTAGACGACGCCAGCGCGCGGACTCCAACCCCTGTCGATGGCCGTCGGCGATCGCAGTCGACTGGCGATCGCCAAGTCCTTGCTCGCATCGTAAACGCCGCCGCCATTCTCAAAGCTCGATGACGTTCCTATCGTTTGATCCGCTACATCGTAGCGGACGCCGACAAGCACATGCAGACGGTCAAACCATGTGACATAATCCTGGACATAAAGCCCTTTTTGTCTCTCGAGAGTCGATGAATGAAATTTGCCTCCCGATCCAATTTGTGAATCAAAATAGGCGAAGGACGGTACCGTTCCATGGATCGGGCTAAAAATGTCGATCGGATAGAGTGCGGCACCGTTGGCGAAGTAATAGTCGTAATAGGTGTTCAGATAATCGAGCCCCATCAGAAATGTGTGTTTGCCGCCAAGCGCCACGAACTTCCCTTCGATGTCAATATTGGTCGAGAAGGTACGAGCGGACGCGAACTGGTATTGCCCGATGCGTTGCAGCATTCGCCCATCCGTGTCGACGCACATCGGCGTCACGCAGAGTGGCGTGATATTGGGCTTATCGAAAATTGGGGCGGCGGCGTAAAGAAAGCGGTTGGTGACCTTCCAATCCTCATTGAGATTCTGACGGAGTTTATAACTGATTAGATAGTTCTCGAAGCGGTCGCGCGGATCATTGGCCTCCTGGTATGAGCGGCTCAACGGGACCGGCGCGGACTTCGGTCCGATTGTCGGGATTCCGACGTCGCTTTGCGCCTTCAGACCTGAATATTGTCCTTCTAGGGTGAACTCGGTCCAGGCGCTCGGACGGTAGCTTACCACCGGCGCGACGAGCACGCGCTCTCCGCCCCCTGAATATCCGCGAAATGAGCCATTGTTCTGATAGGTTCCCGAGACACGATAGGCGAGCCCCGGAACCTCAGCGACAGGAGAGGTGAAATCCCACTGCGTGCGATACCAGTTGAAAGATCCGAACTGTTGATCGACAACGTAGCGGGCGCGATCGAGCGGCTGCTTGGTCACCAGATTGATCAATCCTCCGGGCTCCGCGCGTCCGTAAAGTATCGACGCTGGTCCCTTGAGCACCTCGATGCGCTCCAGATTGGCGGTGTCGAGCATGCCGGGGTTGACATTGCCGAGAGACAGATTGTTGCGATAGATATTGAGGCTCTGAAAGCCGCGAATCTTGAAGTTGTATCCTTCGACCTCGTTGTTGTTGGACCGCACGCCTGGCACATTCTCTAGGGCTTCCTGGACGGTTGTATTGTTTTGGTCGATCATCACTTGCTTGGGGACCACGTTCACCGACACAGGCGTTTCCCTGATTGGGATGTCGGTCTTGGTGGCCGTCGTGGCGTCATTCACCACATAGCCTTCGGCGGGCGTCTTCGGCTCGCTTGGGAAATTGGATGACGGTCCCGAATCGGACGTGGCGGGCTCGTTCGTTGGCGGACCCGATATGTGAGTCGATGGCGCGCGCTGGCGCCCTCCGATGCTGATCGTAGGCAACGCTTGCTGAGCGCGGGCGCATTCAGACGCGAAGGCGAGCAACAGCGCGCCGGCGGAAACGCCGCGCAGTAGAACGGACGAGTTCATTGAGAAACTCCAGAGCGATTGTCACGGCGCTCGAGCAGACGAGAAGAAGAAGAGGAGAGCTTAGGGCGCGAGCCGCGAATTAGGCCGCCTGCGGCGGGACGCGCGAAGACCAGGCGCTCGCCCAACCGGCAAGCGCGAGTCGGCTGCGTGCGGGAGCGTGTCGCTTAACAGCATCGGCCGCCAATCGGCGCCAGGGCGCTAGGCTAAATGCCGCTCCCGGGAGACCAAACGTCTGCACCTTGCAACTTGCCAAGCAACAGAGGCCAGCCAAAGAGCACTTATGCGCGTGACCGTCGCTCGCTGGCAGGCGCGAGTCATCTTGCGCACAATCGACGACGGCCGCGATCGAGACTACGGCAATCTCTTCATGAGAAGCGCTTCGCGCCCAGGGCGAAGCGAAAACAACTCCCTGAAGCGCCATGACAAATGCGACAAAGCCGAACAGAGCCGCGCGAACGCGTCCGAAACGCCAATCAGCGTTCTCGCTCGTCTTTGTCGCGGGACTTCCGATCTGCCGCATCGTCGCCGTTCTTCGCCTGGTGGAGAATAAATAGCCAAAGCGGGGCCGATGTGCCTGACATGAGTCTGACGTGAGAAATTTTGGCGCGAATTCGAGACGCTGTGTCTTTCGGGCAACAGCCGGCCCTTCGCGCCGATCTGTCCTGTCTTGCGAATTTAGAAACCAAATTCGATAATCAACGGCGCGAAGGGATCGTTGCCCAGATGCGAATATTGTTGGTTGAAGACGAGCTGGACGCGGCGCGTTTGACGGCGTCGTTAGTCGCCCAGGCCGGTTTCGACGTTGATCAAGCCCGCTGTCTGAGCGCTGCGCGAGAAGCTGTCGAACGATCAAACTATGACCTCTTGCTTCTCGATCGTCGTCTGCCTGATGGCGATGGGCTGTCGCTCATGCCGCTTGCGCGGCAACTGAGGCCGGGCATTCGCGTCATGGTGCTGACGGCAATGGATGACACGGGAGAAAAGGTGTCGAGCTTCGATCTCGGCGCGGACGACTATGTGACGAAGCCTTTTCAAGGAGAGGAGCTGGTCGCGAGAATACGGGCCTGCGTTCGGCGTCCGGGAAGCGGCGCGCCAAAGCCGATCGTCGTGGGCGCGCTGTCTTTTGACCCGACGACGCGTGACGTCCGTATCTCGAACAGAATCGTCACGCTGCACCGGCGGGAATTGGTCCTGCTCGATTCTCTTCTGCGGCGCGTCAATCGCGTGGTTTCGCGCGAGACTCTTCTCGACGAGGTCTTCTCTCCACACGACGACGTTCAGGACAATACGCTCGATATGGCGGTGTCGCGTTTGCGGCGACGGGTCATCGTGTTGAACGCTGGCGTCGCCATTCACACTATTCGCGGCGTTGGCTACATGGTGACGGAGTTGCTTGATTGAGACGGCATTCGCTCGTATTACGCATTGTCGGCTGTCTATTCCTTGCACAAATTATAGCCTTTCCGATCGCATGGCTGGTAACGATCGGCATCGGCCTTACGGGAGTAGAAATTTTCGCCACATCGCTCGATGAGTTGTCGGCGATTCGCGCAAAAAAGCAGATCATCGCATCGTTGGCGATGAATGAAGATAAAATGCTGGAGATCAGGCCGACGCCGGACCTGCTAGAAGATCTGAAGCGCGCGCCCGCTATGAAGTTCGCGGCGTTTCGAAGGCTGAGCCGTGACCCAATTGCCGGTTCCTCGCCAGAGCTCATCGCGATGCTGAAGCCTCTCATCGAGATCAGCCCGACCCATGTGCATTTCATCCTGCCTGGCGATCCAAGCGCTATTCGTGCGGGCCTTATGGAACCAGAATGGACTCCCTTCGGGCGCCTTCACATCGCCGTCTACGGACAGAAATTTCGTTGGGGCGACATTGTCGACGCCGCCATTGAGGAAACGCGCTGGTTGACCGCCTACCTGGTCATGGCGATTTTGATGTCGGCAGGCGCAGCCTGGTTCGCCGTGCGGTGGGGATTGAGGCCGCTCAGACGCGTGGCGGCACAGGCGTCACGAATCGACATGAGCAGCCTGGACCAACGCCTCGATGCAAATGACGTATCGAGCGAAGTTGGACCCCTCGTCGACGCGGTAAACGACGCTTTGGCGCGGCTCGATGCCGGCGTCGCCCGGCAACGGCGTTTTACGGCAAATGCCGCGCATGAACTCCGCACGCCCATTAACGTGCTCGGCGTGCGGCTTGATGCGCCTGAGGAGCCGACCTTTAAGAATGATCTGAAACGCGATCATCGGCGAATACGCAACATCGTCGAGCAGCTGCTGGCTTCCGCGCGGCTCGGTCAACAATCGACAAAGCTTGATCACACGATCGACCTCGTCGCGTTGACGAGAACGATCATTGCGGACGCAGCGCTTCTGGCGCTGAAGGCGCGGCGCCAGATCGTTCTCGACGCGCCCAGCGCGCCTGCTCTTATACAGGGCAATCGGCCGGCGCTTGAGTCCGTCATCTCGAATGTCATCGACAACGCTCTTCGCGCCGAGCCAGAGGGCGGCATGGTTCACGTTCGCGTCGCCGAGAACGCAACGCTCGAAGTAATCGATCATGGTGGCGGCGTGGAAGAGACGGACCGCGAATTGGTCTTCGAGGCCTTCTGGCGAAAGAACGAAACCACTCCCGGCACGGGCCTTGGCCTCGCCGTCGCCAAGGAAATCGTAGACGCACACGGCGGCCATATCTGGGTCGAGGACACGCCCGGAGGCGGCGCGACGTTCAAGCTGGAGTTTCCGCGATCGAATGCGAATTGAAACTTGCTGGTCTACTCGCGAGCGCTGCGGATGACGCGCGGGAGCTGGCGTGTCAGCCGTCTATTTAGGCGGAATGGGGCAGAAAGTCGGAGCGGCTTCCGCTACTGGCGCCCGACGCCTTTAGATCGAGAAGGGCGGCGCGTCTCCGCGAAATGTTCTCGATAGGATCCGCCAAGCCATTCTATCTCCGGTCAACGCCAAATCGCCGTCATCGCAGCAGTCAGCGGCGAGTTCAGCAACTTTTCGCCACTCGTCGGTGGTGGGCGAGAGCCAGATCTCCTCTGAGGTCAGATCTCGGTGGAGAGCGAAAAGAATCGCATGCACGACAACCAGATGCGTGCGGGGATGCTCAGCCCACCACGCGGATGACGCAAATCGGAGAATCGCTTTTTCGCTCATCGCCCTTGCTCCTTCGCCGTGTGCTCACTGCCGCGAAGCCGGAGGGTGTCCACGAAATGGGCGTTGCGATCGACGAAAGCAATTTCTTTCTGGACTTAATTCGTCTCGAAGGTGAAGCTGAGCCTATTCTTGCCTCCATCAAAGGGTCGGAATGTTTCGCCTTCGATGGTCGGCCGAGGCCTCATATTCGCTCAGTCCTTCCCGCGTTGCAGCTTGTATTTTCGCCGATATGCGCTAAATATTACATATCGAGTTTCGGCCGAATGATCTTGCTTCCGCTCCCTTGGCGCGTCGGCTTCTGACTTCCTCTCCAGAACTTCGATCCCCAAGCGCCACGCAATCTGCATGGCGCAGACAGCTGTTCTCGAAAGGACACGTCAATGCAGACCGGTATCGTAAAATGGTTCAACGCCCAAAAAGGCTTTGGCTTCATCCAGCCGGAGTCCGGCGGCCCGGACGTATTCGTCCACATCAGCGCGGTTGAGCGCGCGGGACTTATGGGTCTCGCGGAAGGCCAGAAGCTCAACTACGAAATCGCCATCGATCGTCGTAGCGGAAAATCTTCTGCCGATCAGCTGCAGGTCGCAGCCTAATCATCTTCCCGGCCCCTGGTGGTCCAGCCGCAATGCGGCCGATCGGCAGGGGCCGGGAATGTTCCTTTCAGGAGGAACGAGACTACTAAGCGTCCGCGCAGAAAAGCGCAGCAGTGGACGTTGAGCGCGAGGCCCATTCACACGAGGGGGCGGACATGGCTAAAGGCCAACGGCGCAGTAATCGCGAAGCGAAAAAGCCCAAGAAAGACAAAACCCGCGACGGGGGTGCGGCGGCGGTCCTTAAGGATTCGTCCTGGCTGACCGTTGAAAAGCTTCAGGCGCGCGAAGCCGACGCGAAGCGACGGCGTTAAGTCGAGCGCATCGCGGGCTCATCGCCTGAATGCGCTCATGACGATCACTCGAGGAGCGCCTCCACATGACCAATGACAACGATACGATCCGAAGCTTTCGGCGTCCGGCGCAAAGGCTTACCGCCACCCCATCGCATAAATTCGCGATCGGGGTTCGCGTGATCCAAAAATTCGGAGCCGCGACGGGAACCGATTCGTTTAGCGTCACGCGCCATCTGCCAGACGCCGGCGCCGGCCTGCAGTACCGGATGAAGAGAGAACGCGATGGGCAGGAAAGGGTCGCCGTAGAATCCGCTCTCGAACTCGTGGCGCGGGAAGAGTTCATGCAATAGTTTCTGGAGGTGGTCGATGGACGCGAAGCAATATACAACGGAAGCCGCTCTCTATTTTTCCAAGGCGGCCAATTCGCATTCGAAGTCCCTCAATTTTCGGCGCTTCGAGCACGCCTCGGAGGCTATTCGCTTCGCCGTAGAGGAGCTCACGCCAAAAGCGCTCGCCGGCTGCTCCCTGGAAGTGGATGAAGAGCACTTTTTCGGCCGCGAGATTCGGCCGCTTTACGACAGCGAAGATTACCCGTTACGCCGCCGGTGATGTAAAGCCGTGTATCGCGCCTGAGACGGCCGCGCCTGAAGTCGGATTGAAAATCTTGCTAGAGCGCGGCGTCGCACCACGCGCGCAATGGTCGTGGGGTCCCCTCCTTAAGCTGCTTCAGCGTTCGCACGCCTCGTCCCTTCGAAGCGTGGCGCCCTATCTGTCCTTGCGAGCGCGATCAGGCGGAAGGCCTGAGCGCAAGCGAGGAACACTACAATGGCCAAGACACCGAAGATGGCCAAGCCATACGCCAAGCCATACGCCACGACCGACGCAAAGACCTCTGACGACATCAGCGGCGCGACGGCTCCACTCGCCTTTGCCGGAATCGGCTCCGCACTGGCCGCAGGTTTGGGCGTCGCCGCGGCAGGACTTTCCGTTGCATTCGTGTGCGCCATCGCCGGCGCGATCGGCGGAGCGATCCTCGGCGTGTGGGCAAATCGCCGCTGACGCAATTCCTGCTGAAGGCGCTGAGAAGCCACGCGACTTGGTCCTCTCGAGGGCCACGTGCGATGGCGCACATTCGCACGGATCTGTAACGAGTAGCGTTCTCCTCAGCAAAACAACAGGAGGACGTCATGTCGAATTTTACCAGCGCGATTGTCGGAGCCGTCATCGGGTCGGTCATCTTCTTCGGAGTCGGCACCGGTTTGGCTCATGCCCATACTGCGCCTCAGCAGACAGGATCTGTTGTCTATGTCGAGGCGCCGTAAGCGGTGAATCAGGCGTGGGCGACGAACAGATGGAGCTTGCGTCTCGGATGCAGCGACGGCGCTTTTCGCCGCCGCTCAAGAGGGGCCGCGTCGCTTAGCTTCGGCGCCGAAACAGCAGATGGTCGAGGGAGATCGCGCCGGGCCCGCGGGCGACCAACACGGTGAGGATCGCCATCCAATAGGCATGAACCGTCCACCATGCATCGGGATAGACGAAGATCTGGATGACGATTGTCATCGCCAGAAGAATGAACGCCGATAGGCGCGTCAAAAGCCCAAGGACAAGCAGCAGCGGCAGGACGAATTCGAGGCCGCTTGCCACATAGGCGGCGGCGGTCGGCGAAATGAGCGGCAGTTTATATTCGTCGGCGAATAGCGCGAAGGTCGCGCTGCGAACCGCTGTCGGAATCTGGATCGAAAGATCAAAGCCGAAAATTTCGCGGCCTAGAGTCGGTCCTTCAATCTTTGTCTGACCGGAGACGAAGAACGGATGCGCGGCGACGATGCGCAGGAAGAGGGCGATCAGGGCGTAGGGGATCGCATCCAACCAGCGTGCGATCTTTCTTATGAAATTCATTGCATTCAAACTCCATCAATGATCGCCGCGGCCAAGCCAAAACGCGTTTTTTAAATTCAGTGCGCGACGCTGACGGCTACGAAGACTCCAGTCAAGAGAAGCTCGCGCAAGCAGTCGGTCAGTTTGAAATCCATCGCGACGGCGGTCGCCGCATTCACGGCTTCGCCGAATGTTCCTCCGCTCCTAAGCGCATCCACGAAATCCGATCCGCCGGAAGGAAGCGGTGACACGCTGATCGCCAGCTCAGGACGAACGACGAGCGCCTCTTCGCCGCGGTCCAATTCCAGCGGCTTCATCTTTTCATCTGACATATGCCGCCGCCAGATCGAAACGATCGGATAGGCGGACGCTACGACCTGCGTCGAGGGATGCAGAACAGCCGTTGCGCTCTCCAATCGATCGAGCGGCAGGGCGCGGATCAATTCCAACGGTAGCGGCGCGGCGTCAGCGGCGTGATAGGCTGCGCCCACGGCATACTCGAGCCGCGCGACGTCCGGAAGGTAAGGAAGTTCGCGCGCCGGCTTGAAATTCGAGACGAATGTCGCAAACGCGTCGCCATATTCGAAAAGCATCGGCGTGCGCGGAAGGCGTTCGCGCACATAGCATTGCGCCATGGCGCGGAAAAATTCATCGCCGACCAACTGTAAGCAAATTGGAAAGCGCTCCGCCAGCGCGTCGACCAGTCCGACGCACACATTGTTGCGATAGACGGCGAACCGTCGCTCTGGCCGAAAGCCGCCGGGGGTTTCGAGCTCGTTGGGCGGCGGCAGCTCTGGGTCGAGTAGGGCGCGGACAAATGCGCCTTGATCGAAGTCAGCCGAGATCGTCATGAAGCGCCTCCGATCTCAAGCTGTCTTCGACAGCACGCCGCCGCCTTCCAAGGAACGCCTCCGCTTGCGTGGCTTGCGCCAAGAGGGTCGGCCAGGAGGGAATGTTGTTGTCCCATTCGATTAGCGTCGCGACCGGTCCGCGTCGCGCCAGCGCGCGATCATAGAGGCGCCAAACCGCGTCAGGGACGGGCGCGCAATGCGCGTCGATCAGCAGAGGCGCGCCGACTTCATCGACATCGTCGGCATATCCGGCAAGATGAATCTCTTCGACATAGGACATTGGGAAGGCGTCGATATACTCATCCGCTGAGAAACCCAGGTTTGCTGCGCTGACATAGGCGTTGGTGACGTCGAGCAGCAGCCGGCAATCCGTGCGGCGCACGACCTCGCGCAGGAATTCGATCTCCGAATACTCCGAGGATTGGAACCGCAGATAGGCTGCTGGGTTTTCGAGGAGGATCGGCCGGCCGAGCGCCTCCTGGATTTCATCCACATGAGCGACGACATGCGCCAACGTTGTCGCGTTATAGGGCAGGGGCAGCAAGTCGTTCAGAAAGCGCGTTCCCTGCGTCGACCAGGCGAGATGTTCGGAGAACGCGGCCGGGTCATAGCGTTCGACAAGCGTCTTCAGACGGCCAAGATGCGCGCGATCGAGAGGCTCAGCGCCGCCGATCGACAGGCCGACGCCATGGATCGAGAGGGGCGAATCTCGGCGCAAAGGCATAAGCTGCGCGTGCGGAGTCCCGCCGGCGCCCATGTAATTCTCGGCGTGGATTTCGAAAAAACCGACATCGCGCGCCGAGGCTTCGATGTCGGGGAAATGCACGCTCTTGAAACCGACTCCAGCGCGAGCGGGCAGCGAGGACGCTGCGCGCTCGCGGCAATGTTCGGGGGCGGAACGCGCGCCCATGCCTGGCCTCAGTGCGAAATCGGCTCGAGACTGCCCTTGCCCTTGGGCGTTACGATAGACGTGCACGTGCCCTTCGGAACATATTTCCATGCGTCGCCTTGATAATTGGTCTTTGACGTTCCTGCGCAGCTGGTTCCCGGGCCCGCCGCGCAATCATTCTTGCCCTTCAAGGAGACGCCGAAGCACTTTTCTTGGTCGTTCGCGGCCTTAGCCGTTTCAGCCAGAGCGACGGCCGTCGCGAAGGCGCCCGCGATCGCAATCGCGGCGCAAAGCTTCTTGTCTGACATTCTGATCTCCCTCTGCTTGCGTCCGATTCATCCATAAACGGCGATCGGTTGAAATCTGACGTATTCGGCGCGCAATTCAAGTCGACCGTTCGCCGTCTCATGGGTCAATTTCGTCGCGACGGCGTCAAAGGTTACAGTCTGCGTTCCTCTGCACAAGCAAGTCAGGTGAGATGGCGCGCCGACGCTTGATCGATTAAAACGAGCGTTAGCGGACTCCCCGCTCCAGCGCAGAGTCGATAAGCGCGGCGCGCCATTCGTGACGATTGGACTTGCCGCGCTCGCATCGACGGCCCTGGCCGCGGCGGCCTCGCTGCTTTCCTTCAGACAGGACGCGGCAGTGTCGGTCTGCATCTGGCAGTTCGGCTCCGTCGTCCTGCTGACGGGAATAGCTTCGCTCTTTGGCCGAGCGCTCCTGCACTGGACGAGGCGCCACGAGTTGATCGCCTCTTTTAGCGCCTCGCCGCTGATCTTACGCTCCGGAAATTGAATAGCGGCGCGGAACGAACGAAGAAAACGCGACCGTCCGCGCCTGCCGCTGAACGCCTATGCTTCGTTCCGCAAGAGCCATCCAGCAAGCGGAGAGCGGATCATGCGAAATCTTGCAGCGCTATTGGCGAGGCGTTTGGTGCTTGCGAACGCTAAAGTCGACCTGCTCAGCGCCTATTGATGTGCTACGCCGTACTTTTAGGCGTCATGCTCGGGGCCGTGGCCGCCTGCAGGAGCATCGCGCTCGTCTCGTCAGCCGAGAATACTCTGGTGAGCCGATTGCGGCTCAGATGCCCTGCGGCGACGTCCGCGATCTCAATAGCCGCGGCGGTGGTTTCATCGGGCGCTTCGAAGAGCGCAAATCCGTCATATTCTGCGCCGGGCGTGTAATATAATCCGATGAGGCGGCCGCCGAAGTGCCTGAGAAGCGCTTCGGAAGCCGCGGCGCGGTCCTGGGGCGCCTTGACGAAGGTGGACCAAGCGGCAGGAGAATAGGCAAACTGCGCCAGGAACAAGGGCATGTTTTCGTCCTCCGTCCGGAGGCGGCAGTTTGCGCGTTTCGGCAATGCTTGGCAACGCGGGGCGGGGGAGACGCTGCGCAGCGCGATTTGCCTTCTGGGAGCGCCGCCCTTACGTCGTCCCTGCGTTATGCGCCGGTCAAGAACGGCCGGTTCAATGCGAACGTCAAAACCGGAGGTGAGATGCTGTTGGCTTTTGTGGCGGCGCGCGGCGGCGATGGTCACGGGAGAGTCGCAAGCGCATTGTTTAAAACGCTCGCGGCGTTGGTGTTTCTCGCCCAATCAGCAGTGGCGCGCGCAGAGGGTCCGGCCCCGGAAGTGGTGGTCTCCCGCCCGCTCGCGAGGACGATCCCGCGCTGGGACGAATATACAGGTCGTTTCGAGGCCTTAAAGCAGGTCGAGGTGCGCGCGCGCGTCTCCGGCGCTCTGGAGAAGATCAATTTCACCGATGGGCAGTTCGTCAAAGCTGGCGACGTCCTCTTCGTCATCGATCAGCGGCCGTATCAGATCGCGGTCGACAGCGCGCGTGCGGAGCTCACTCGGGCGCAGGCGCAAGCCGTGGCGTCGACCCGCGATTATGCCCGCGCGCAGGAGATGACGCAGGGCCGCACCATCACCGCGCGCGACGTCGATCAGCGCAAAGCGAGCAATGATATCGCCAAGGCCCAGGTTTTGAGCGCCGAAGCCGCGCTTCGCAACGCGGAACTCAATCTGGAATGGACGCAGGTCCGCGCGCCGATCGCCGGACGCGTGTCGGACCGTCGCGTCGATTCGGGCAATCTCGTTCAGGGCGGACAGGCGGATGCGACATTGCTCACGACGATCGTGACGCTCGATCCCATCCACTTCATCTTCGACGCCTCCGAGGCCGACTACATTCGCTATGCGCGCTCAGCGGAGCGTCCGAAAGAGACCTCGCGCGAGTTCAAAAATCGCGTCTCGGTGCGGCTTGCTGACGAGACCGAGTGGACCCGCAGCGGCGTCATGGACTTCATGGACAATCAGCTCAATAGGCGCTCCGGCACGATCCGTGGCCGCGCCGTCTTCGACAACAAGGACTATTTTCTGACGCCCGGCACGTTTGGTCGCCTGCGCCTGTTCGGCGGCGACGTCTCCGCGCTGCTCATTCCCGATGCTTCCGTCGTCTCCGATCAGACGAGCAAGACCGTGCTTGTCGTGTCGGACGACAACAAGGTCATCGCCAAATCCGTGAGTCTTGGCCCCATTCACAATGGTCTGCGCGTGATCCAATCCGGCCTCGACGCGAAGGATCGGATCGTGATCGGCGGGCTCGCAAATCCGATGGTTCGATCCGGCGCGACCGTTCAGCCCAAGGAAGGCGAGATCAAGGAAGCGCCTGTCGCGGTTAGCGACCGATAGACGTCGAGATCAGGAACGCTATGCGCATTTCGCACTTCTTCATCGAGCGGCCGATCTTTGCGGCGGTGCTTTCCGTGCTTCTGACGCTTGCGGGAGCGATTGCTCAAGGCGCGCTTCCCGTCTCCGAATATCCGGAAATCGCGCCGCCGACAGTGAATATCAGCGCAACCTATCCCGGCGCGTCGGCGGACGTGATCGCCGAGACCGTGGCCTCGCCCATCGAGCAGGAGGTCAATGGCGTCGACGACATGCTCTACATCACGTCGCAATCGACGGGCGACGGACGCGTGTCGATCGACGTCGTGTTCAAGCCGGGCGTCAACATCGATCTCGCGCAGGTGCTCGTTCAGAACCGCGTCGCCATCGCCAATCCGCGGTTGCCGGAGGAGGTGACGCGCTTCGGCGTCGTGGTGAAGAAGGCCTCGCCGGATCTGATGATGGTCGTCCATCTGCTGTCGCCCGACGGCTCGCGCGACCAGCAATATATTTCGAACTACGCGACGCTCTACGTGAAGGACGCCATCGCCCGAATCGACGGGGTCGGCGACGCGCGCCTGTTTGGCGCGAGAGACTATTCGATGCGCGTCTGGCTCGATCCGGCGAAAGTCGAGGCGCGCGATCTGACGGCGGGCGACGTCATCGCCGCGCTGCGCGGCGCCAATCTGCAAGTCGCCGCCGGCGCGGTCAATCAGCCGCCAGCGGCCTCGGCGGGCGCCTTCCAGCTTTCGGTGCAGACTCTGGGACGGCTCAGCACGCCGGAGCAATTTGGCGACATCGTCATCCGCGCCGACGCCGATGGGCAGATTTACCTGCGCGACATCGCGCGCATCGAATTCGGCGCGCAGGACTATACGCTCAACGCCTATCTCAACCACGACGTTGCGACGGCGCTCGGCATCTTTCAGCGTCCCGGCTCGAACGCTTTGCAGACGGCCGAGGCCGTCAAGCAGGAGATGGAGCGGCTCAAGAAGAATTTCCCTGCCGGCGTCGATTACACGGTCGTCTACAATCCCACCGAATTCATCCAGCAGTCGGTGGACGAAGTCGTCCATACCCTGCTCGAGGCGATCGTCCTCGTCGTTCTCGTCGTCATCCTGTTCCTGCAGACGTGGCGCGCGGCGATCATTCCGGTGGCGGCGATCCCGGTGTCGCTGATCGGCAGCTTCGCCGTGATGACGGCCGCCGGCCTCAGCTTCAACACGCTCTCGCTCTTCGGCCTGGTGCTCGCCATCGGCATCGTCGTCGACGACGCGATTGTCGTCGTTGAGAATGTCGAGCGCTATCTCGCGCAAGGGCTCTCGCCCAAGGAAGCCGCGCACAAGACGATGGATGAAGTCGGCGGGGCGTTGATCGCGATTGCGCTCGTGCTCTGCGGCGTGTTCATCCCGACCGCCTTCATCAGCGGCTTGCAGGGCGCGTTCTATAAGCAATTCGCCATCACCATCGCGAGCGCCACGCTGATCTCAGCCTTTGTTTCGCTGACGCTGTCGCCGGCGCTGGCGGCGATGTTGTTGAAGCCGCATGATGTCGAGGAGGAAGAGAAGACGCATCGGCTGAGCTGGGCGCATGCGCCGCTGCGTCGCTTCTTCGACGCCTTCAACGCCGCGTTCGACAGGGTGTCGACGGCATATGGCGCGGCGACGGGCCGTCTCGTGCGGCTTGGCGTCGTCATGCTCGCCGTCTATGCGATCCTCATCTTTTTCGCCTTCGATCTACTGCGTCGAACGCCAACCGGCCTCATTCCGCAACTCGATCGCGGCTATGTGATCGCCGCTTTCCAATTGCCGCCCGGGGCGACGCTCGATCGCACCGACAAGGTGATGCGCGAAGCGACCGACATTATTTTGAAGCGCGCGGGCGTCAAGGATGCTGTCGTTTTCACCGGCTTTGACGGCGCGACATTCACCAATGCGCCGAACACCGGCGTGATCTTCGTCACGCTGGAGGCCTTCGAGGAACGTGCAAAGAAGGGGCTGTCCTCCGCGCAGATTCAAGCCGACCTTTACGGCCAACTGTCCAAACTGAATGACGCCTTCGTCTTCGTGCTGGCGCCGGCTTCGGTGCCCGGAATCGGCACCGGCGGCGGCCTCAAGGGCTATGTGCAGGATCGCGCCGGGCGCGGACTTCCTGCGCTCGAAAACGCGACATGGACGCTCGCGGGCGCGGCTGGTCAGTCGGGAGAATTCACGCAGGCGTTCACCCTGTTCAACACGCGCACGCCGCAGATCTTCGCCGACGTCGATCGCACGAAGGCCGAACTCATCGGCGTGCCGATCTCGCGCGTTTTCGAGACGCTCTCGGTCTATCTTGGCTCGACCTTCGTCAACGACTTCAATGTCCTTGGACGCACCTACCGCGTCATGGCGCAGGCCGATGATCCCTTTCGCCTGACGCTGCGCGACATCGCCAATCTGAAGACCCGCAGCGCTTCGGGCGCGATGGCGCCGATCGGCGCCGTCGCTGCGTTCCGCGACACGACGGGCGCGTTCCGCGTGCCGCGCTACAATCTCTATCCGGCCGCGGAGGTGCAGCTCAATCTCGCGCGCGGCGTCTCCTCCGGCCAGGGCATCGCGGCGGTCGAGAAGCTCGCGGCGGAGAAGCTGCCGCAAGGATTCGGCTTCGAATGGACGGAAATCGCCCTGCAGGAGAAGCTTGCCGGGAATACCGCCGCCATCGCGTTTGGCCTTGCGGTGGTTTTCGTCTTTCTGCTGCTCGCCGCGCTCTATGAGAGCCTGCTCCTGCCGGTTTCGGTGATCCTCATCGTGCCGATGTGCATTCTCGCGGCGATGCTCGGGGTCGTCTCAAGGGGGCTCGATCGCAACATATTGGTCGAGATTGGGCTCGTCGTGCTGATCGGCCTCGCGGCGAAGAACGCCATCCTCATCGTCGAATTCGCCAAGCAGGCTGAAGACGGTGGCCAGTCCAAATTCGACGCTGCCGTCACCGCCGCCCGCACGCGTCTTAGGCCCATTCTGATGACGTCGCTGGCGTTCATTCTCGGCGTGCTGCCGCTCGCCGTCGCGCAGGGCGCAGGCGCCGAAATGCGTCAGTCCATCGGCACGGCGGTGTTTTTCGGCATGCTCGGCGTGACGCTGTTCGGCCTCGCGTTCACGCCGACCTTCTATGTGGTCGTGCGCATTTTCGCGCGTTTTTTCCAGTCGGGGAGCGCCCGCGAGTCCACGCCGGCGGCTGCAAGGTCGGAAGGGAGTTTCGCGCAAGAGATCGGCTTGCAGGAAGCAAAAAAGATTGATCTGGGTCGAGCCAAGAGGTGGCTCGACGGCCTTCGGCGCAAGATTCAATGATCGAGCGCGGCGCAAAAGGCCGCGTTTGGCGCGTTACTTACTGGAAGTGGTCTTCGCGCAGCTTCGTGCTCTGCGTCGGGCCGAACTCGCGGCGGCAGGCGGGGCTCAGTCGCGCCACATTTTGGCTCAGGCAGGATTCGATTTCTTCGACGAAAGGAATGTCGGAACTGCAGAATCTCAGGGCGTCGCCCATGCAGTCGGAGCGTTCCTGCGACGTGCCCTGAGCGTAGGCGGGGGTCGCGGCGGCGAACGCCAAGAGAAACGAAAACGGAATGAGCTTACGCATGTTGATCCTTTCACACCTACGCGTCTGTAATGCGCAAACCTAAGCGTAGAACCGTTCTTGAGAAAAGCAAAGCGGGTTCAACTAAGCTTTTGTTGTTCATCGTAACTTCGCGATGGCGCTGGGATTTGCTCGACAAGGGCGGCGCGGGTGAGACGCAAGAGGTCGTCGAGCGAGGGATTGGACAGGGCGTCGCCTGACGGTTCGAAACGCACGACGGGATCGCGCGTGCAGAGCCGCAGACAATCGCGCGTCGTAATGATGAGACGGCCGGAAGCCAGCTCCTGCGAAAAGTCCTGCGCAAAAGACGTCTCGACCGACGCGAGCAGCGTGCGGCCTTTCCCTTCGGCGTCGCAGCGCGGGCCGACGCAGACGAGAAGACGAACGGGGGGAGCGTTCACGGGGGCGCTTAATAGATTGGGTGTTGCGCGCAGAGCGCCGCGACGTCTTTGCGGACAGCTTCGATCAACGCGTCATCCTTCGGATTTTTCAGCACGCGATCGATCCATCCCGCAATCCTTTCGAACTCGGCGGCGCCGAAGCCGCGCGTCGTTCCGGCGTTGCTCGAAAGGCGCAGGCCCGACGGCGCCTCGGGTGGACGCGGATCGAAGGGGATCATATTCTTGTTGACGGCGAGGCCGGCGCGCTCCAGCGCCTTGGCGGCGACATCGCCAGTCAAACCGCGCGCGGCAAGATCGACCAGCATCAAACCCATATCCGTGCCGCCGGTGACGATGCGCAGGCCGGCATCTTCAAGAGCGCGCGCCAGCGCCCGCGCATTGTCGATCACCGCACGGTTGTAGGCTGCAAATTCCGGACGCAAGGCTTCGCCAAGGCACGCCGCTTTGCCCGCTACGCCATGCAGCAGCACCGAGCCCTGCACGCCGGGGAATATGCCGGCGTTGATCCGGCCGCTCAGGCCTTCGTCGTTCCACAGAACCATGCCGCCGCGCGCGCCGCGCAGCGATTTGTACGTCGTCGTCGTCACGACATGCGCATGGGGGAGGGGATCAGGATAGAGGCCAGTCGCGACAAGGCCGGCGAAATGCGCCATGTCGACCAGGAAATAGGCGCCGACCTCATCGGCGATCGCGCGCATCGACGCGAAATCGATGGCGCGCGCATAGGCGGAGCCGCCGGCGATGATCATGCGCGGCCTTTCGCGCCGCGCGAGATCGCGCACCTCGTCGAGATCGATGCGTTCGGACTCGCGGCTGACGCCATAGGAGACGATTTTATAATCGCGCCCGGTCAAAGTCGCCGGATGGCCATGGCTGATGTGGCCGCCGGCGGCGACATTCATGGAGAGAATCGCATCGCCGAGCTTCAAGAGGCCGAGAAACACGCCGGCGTTGGCGTTGGAGCCGGAATGCGGCTGCACATTGGCGAAGCGGCATTTGAAAAGTTTCTTCGCACGTTCGATCGCGAGCGCTTCGATCGCGTCGGCGAATTCGGCTCCGCCGTAATAGCGCGCAAAGGGCAGGCCCTCGACGGTCTTGTTGGTGAGGATCGAGCCCTGCGCTTCAAGCACGAGCCGCGAGACGATGTTTTCGGAGGCGATGAGTTCGACGCCCTCTTGCTGCCGCCGCAACTCGCCGGCGATCGCCGCGGCGAGTTCGGGATCGGAGGAGAGGCCGATATCTATGTGTGGGCTATGCGCCGTCATGATTACTCAGTTCCGTGGCGCCGATACCTCTCTCGATCAATCCAACGCGAATGTCGTCGTCGTTGCGCGTAGTGTCAAACGCGAACTCTTTCGTACAATGATGGATTCGCCCGCAGGCGAATTGGGACAGAGAACGCATTATTTGCTCGCGCCGCGTTTGCCTAAGCAGTCCTCATGCTGAGGAGGCGCCTGCAAGGCGCCGTCTCGAAGCACGAGGGCTGCGCTAACAGTCGTTGGTTTCTGGAGGCGGCCCTCGTCCTTCGAGACGCGCGCATTGCGCGCTCCTCAGGATGAGGGCCTTTGGCTCACACATCCAAATTGGCGACGTTCAGCGCATTCTCCTGAATGAATTCGCGCCTCGGCTCCACGACATCGCCCATCAGCTTGACGAAAATATCGTCGGCCTCCGCCGCTTCCTTCACCTTCACCTGCAGCAGCGAACGCGCGTCGCGGTCGAGTGTCGTCTCCCAGAGTTGTTCGGCGTTCATCTCGCCAAGGCCTTTGTAGCGCTGGATCGTCAGGCCCTTGCGGCCGATCGAGTTCATCGCGTCGTAAAGCGCGAGCGGCCCGGAGAGCGGCGCCTCGTCGCCGCGCCGAATCAGAGTCGCCGGCGCGGCGAAGATTTCTCGAAGGCTCTCGGCGCGCTCATGCAGCTTGCGCGCCTCGCTGGAATTTAACAGCGATGCGTCGAGCGTCACCGCATGGGTCACGCCGCGCAACGTGCGCTTGAAGACATATTCGAGACTCTGCCCGCCGTCGCGCACCTCGCCCGTCCAGCCGCGTTCGGTCTCCTCCGATATCGCATCGAGGCGTCGCGAGATGTCGTCGGCGTAGCGCTTCGCCTCTGCTTCATCTGTCTGCGGCGTCAGATCGCCGGCCATCGCCGCCTGTTCGACGACGGCGCGGTCATAGCGCGAATGCAGGCTGAGCATCACATTGCGGAACGCGCGGGTATCTTCGAGCGTTTGACGCAGGTCGGCGCCGGCGCGATCTTCTGCGCCGGTGCGCAGCACGGCGCCGTCGAGCAGACTTTCGATCAGATAATCTTCAAGCGCGCGCTCGTCTTTCAGATATTGCGTCGACTTGCCGCGCATCACCTTGTAGAGCGGCGCCTGCGCGATGAAGATATGCCCGCGCTCGATCAGCTCCGGCATCTGCCGATAGAAGAAGGTCAGGATCAGCGTGCGGATATGGGCGCCGTCGACGTCGGCGTCCGTCATGATGATGATTTTGTGATAGCGCAGCTTGTCGACGTTGAACTCGTCGCGGCCGACGCCCGTGCCGAGCGCGGTGATCAGCGTGCCGATCTGTTCGGAGGACAGCATCTTGTCGAAACGCGCGCGCTCGACATTGAGGATCTTGCCGCGCAGCGGCAGCACCGCCTGGAATTCGCGATTACGGCCCTGCTTGGCCGTGCCGCCGGCGGAGTCGCCCTCGACGATGAACAGTTCGGCCTTGGCCGGATCGCGCTCCTGGCAATCGGCAAGCTTGCCTGGAAGATTGGCGACATCGAGCGCGCCTTTGCGGCGCGTCAGCTCGCGCGCCTTGCGCGCCGCTTCGCGCGCCGCCGCCGCTTCGCACACTTTGGAAACGACGGTCTTGGCTTCGGCCGGATGCTCCTCCAGCCACTGGCCGAGCAATTCGTTGACGATATTCTCGACGGCCGGGCGCACTTCCGAGGAGACGAGCTTGTCCTTCGTCTGCGAGGAGAATTTCGGGTCCGGCACTTTCACCGACAGAACGCAGGTCAGTCCCTCGCGGCAGTCATCGCCGGTAAGGTCGACTTTCTCGCGTTTGGCGACGCCCGAGGATTCGGCGTAGCCTGTGATCTGGCGCGTCAGCCCGCCGCGAAATCCAGCGAGATGCGCGCCGCCGTCACGCTGCGGAATGTTGTTGGTGAAGGCCAGCACATTTTCGTGGTAGCTGTCGTTCCACCACAGCGCGACTTCGACGTTGATTTGGTCGCGCTGACCGTGAATGAGGATCGGCGCCGAGACGAGCGGCGTCTTCGCGCGGTCGAGATAGCGCACGAAAGCCTCGAGCCCGCCCTCGTAATAAAGCTCTTCGCGCTTGACCTCGGCGTGTCGCGCGTCGGTCAAAACGATGCGCACGCCGGAATTCAAAAAGGCGAGTTCGCGAAGCCGATGCTCGATCGTCGCAAAGTCGAACTCGGTCATCGTGAAGGTCGCGGAGGACGGCAGAAACGTCACTTCGGTGCCGCGCTTGGGCGCGCCGTCGACGACCGGAGCGTCGCCCACGACGACGAGCGGCGCGACCGCGTCGCCATTGGCGAACTCGATTGCGTGTTCTTTGCCGTCGCGCCAGACGCGCAGCTTCAACCACACGGAGAGGGCGTTGACCACGGAGACGCCGACGCCGTGCAGACCGCCAGAAACCTTGTAGGAGTTCTGGTCGAACTTTCCGCCGGCGTGCAGCTGCGTCATGATCACTTCGGCCGCCGAGACGCCTTCCTCGTGATGGATGTCGGTCGGAATGCCGCGGCCATTATCGAAGACCGTACAGGAGCCGTCTGCGTTGAGCGTCACGTCGACATGGGTGGCATGGCCGGCGAGCGCCTCGTCGATCGCGTTGTCGACCACCTCGTAGACCATGTGGTGGAGGCCGGTGCCATCGTCCGTATCGCCGATATACATGCCGGGACGCTTGCGCACGGCGTCGAGGCCACGCAGCACCCTGATGGACCCTGCGCCATATTCCGCCGGGTCGTTCCGTTCGGTTTCTTCGCTCATTTGACCTATTTGTCGGGGGGTCGAACGACCCTCGATTCGAGAAGGCCGATTTTACCCCGGAATGGTTGCAAAATGCACGGAATAACTGCGCTTTCCGGCGGTTTCACAGCCTTTCCGGCGGGCGGCGGGCCCGCGCCGGCTTCCCGGCCAGGGTTATGCCTCGGCGCCGGGGAAAAAGCTAACGCAGCGCCTCCGCCAAGGCTTCGAGAAAGGCGTCGCCGTAACGCGCGACTTTCCTCTCGCCGACGCCGTGCACCGCGAGCATGTCGTCGAGCGTCGCCGGCCGCTTTTCGGCCATGTCGATCAGCGTGCGATCGGCGAAGACGACATAGGCCGGCACGCCTTCCTCCTGCGCAAGTTCGCGCCGCTTGCGCTTGAGGGCCGCGAGAATGCGATCCGTCGTCTCGTCGAGGCCGGCGGCGGCTTTTTTGCGACGGTCGCTGCGCGTCAGCGGATCGCCGCGCAGCATGATCGTCTCGCGGCCGAAGAGAATTTTTTCGCCCTTTGGCGTGAGGGCGAAGCCGCCATGTTCCGCGCTTGCAGTTCGCAGCGCGCCGGCGGCGAAGAGCTGACGCATGATCGACGACCATTGCGATTTGGAGAATTCCTTGCCGACGCCGAAGGTCTTGATCGCGTCATGCCCATGCCGGCGCACGGCGTCGGTCGTTTCGCCTCTCAGCACGTCGGCGATATGTCCGGCGCCGAAGCGCTGGCCGGTGCGATAGATGGCGGAGAGCGCCTTTTGCGTCGGGATGACGCCGTCGAAAACCGCGACCTTGCCCTGGCACACGTCGCAGCATCCGCAAGGCGCGGCTTCTTCCGCGAAATAGGCGAGCAGCGTCTGGCGCCGGCAGCGTGGCGTCTCGCACAGCATGGCCAGCGCGGAGAAGCGGTCGTGCTCGATGCGGCGGCGCTCCTCGCTCACGTCCTTTTCGTCGATGCGCCGGCGCAGGAAGGCCATGTCGTCAAGCGAGTAGAGCGTCAGCGTATCGGCCGGCAGCCCGTCGCGGCCCGCGCGCCCGATCTCCTGATAATAGCTCTCGACGGACGACGGCATGTCGGCATGTGCGACGAAGCGCACATCCGGCTTGTTGACGCCCATCCCGAAGGCGATGGTCGCGACGGCGATAACGCCGTCCTCGCGCAGGAAACGGTCGCCATTGCGATTGCGCGCCGCCTGATCCATCCCCGCATGATAGGCGAGCGCGTCGTAACCTTGCTCCTGAAAGTAATCCGCAAGGTCTTCGGTGCGCTTGCGCGACGAGCAATAGACGATGCCGCTCTCGCTTTTGTGTTTTTCGAGAAAGTGCGAGAGCTGGCGTTTCGGCTGGTCCTTCAGAGCGAAATTAAGCGCGATGTTGGGCCGATCGAAACTGTGCAGGAAGAGCTGTGGCGGCGAGGGAAAGAGCCGCCTGGCGATGTCCTCGCGCGTCGCGGCGTCGGCCGTGGCGGTGAGGCCGATCGCCTGGATGTCGCCGAGCGCTTCGGCGGCGCGACCGATCTCGCGATATTCGGGACGGAAATCATGGCCCCATTCCGATACGCAATGGGCTTCGTCGATGGCGAGGCGTCGCGCCCCGGCGCGGCGCAGATCGGCGATCAGCCCGTCCATCATCAGGCGCTCGGGCGAGACATAGAGCAGTCGTAACGCGCCGTCTCGCATCGCGCGGCGGGCTTCGTCATTCTCTTGTGCGCCGTTCATGGAGTTGAGCGTCGCCGCCGCAACGCCGAGCGCCTGCATCTGCCGCACCTGATCGCGCATCAGCGCGATGAGCGGCGAGACGACCACGGTGAGCGCGCCTTCCATGATCGCGGGAAGCTGATAGCACATGGATTTGCCGCTGCCGGTCGGCATGACCGCGAGCACCGGCCCGCCATGGAGCACGGCGACGATGATCTCGGCCTGACCGGGGCGGAAGTCGTCATAGCCGAAAACCGATTTGAGCAGGACGCGCGCCTGCGGGGGAAGCATGGCCATGGCGGCGGGATAGCATGGGAGAGGCTCGCGCGGCGATCAGGAACGCAAGCTGCGGACCAGCCAGATCGATTCGGGCTTCGACGATCGCGGAGGAGGTCAGGCTTTCTCCACTTTCCCCGGCGTCACCCGCAAGAGCTGGGCGCGTCCCTGCAATGACGCAAACAGCAGCGGGTCCGCGCCCGTCATCCATATCTGCCCGCCGAGCGTTTCAAGCTCCTGAAACAAGGCTTCGCGGCGCGTCACGTCGAAATGCGCGGCGACTTCGTCGAGCAGCACGAGCGGCGTGAGTCCCGTCATGGCGGCGACGAGGCGGGCGTGCGCGAGCGTTAGACCCATCAGCAGGGCTTTCTGCTCGCCGGTTGAGCAGGCGCGCGCGGCTTCGTTCTTGGGGCCATGGCGCACGGCGAGATCGCTCGCCTGCGGGCCCGTCAATGTGCGCCCGGCGGCGGCGTCACGGCGTCGTGATGCGGCGAGTTCGCCGCGGTACCACTCCTCCACCGCGAGCGCCGGATCGAGCGCCAACCGCTGCTCCAGTTCGCCCTCGATCGTCACGTCCGCCCAAGGAAAAGGCGAGGCGTCGTCGCGTCCGGCGGCGATCAGCGCGACGAGCCGCGAAACGGTTTCGCGCCGCGCGGCGGCCACGGCGACGCCGAGCGCGGCGATCTCCTGCTCGGCGGCGTCGAGCCAGCGCCGGTCGGCGACGCCTTCTTCGAGAAGCCGGTTTCGGTTGCGCAGCGCCCGCTCCAGCCTGTTGGCGCGCGCGCCGTGCTCGGCGTCGACGCCGAGCGCCAGCCGATCCAAAAAGCGCCGTCTTTCGCCCGCCGCGCCTGAGAAAAGTCCATCCATCGCTGGCGTGAGCCAGAGCGCCCGCACATGATCCGCGAAGGCCCGCGCAGAGCTCACAGGCATGCGATCAACGCGAAAAAGCCGCTCGCCTGACGGCGTCAGCCCGTGGCCGAGCTGCGTCGCCACCCCGTCGGCCTCGACTTCGATCGACACGGCGAACCCGCCGGCGCCGCCGCGTCTCGCGCATTCGGCGAGTTCCGCGCGGCGTAGGCCGCGGCCAGGCGAGAACAGCGACAGCGCTTCAAGCAGATTGGTCTTGCCCGCGCCATTCTCGCCAAAGAGCGCAATGATCGTCGACTCGAAGCGGCAATCGAGCGCCGCATAGGAGCGGAAGTCGCTGAGCGTCAGGCGGCGCACGCGCGGCGCGCTTTTTATCGCAAGGGTCATCATGACGCCGTCGCGTCAAAGCGACGCGGCGCCTTCGCGTGAGCGATCATTGTGGCCGGGAAACGCGGCGGCCCGGCGAGAGGATGGCGTAGCTGTGGGGACCTGTGTAGGAGGTCATCACGGCTTCGATCAAGGGTTCGTCCGATCCTTGCGCCGTTGACCAGTCGACCGTGAAACTTGCGCCGGTGCCGCCGCGAACGTCGTCTTGCGCAATGGTGACCTGCGATGAAGCGTAAGGCTTCAGATAGATGGGATCATTCAGGTAGCTTTCGATCAACTGACCCGAGCCGCTGCGGTATTCGATCTTTTCGATTGCGAGAATATTCGTCGCCGAGGCGTTGTGGATCGAGAGCGCGCCGGAGAAGTTCAGCCGCGTCACGCCGCCTTGCCCGATGAGCGTCGAATGCAGCGGAATGAACGTGCGCCCGCGAAGCGCGAGTTTCTCCGCCGGAGCTGATGTCGTGGCGTCGGGGCTGACGATGACGGGCTGAGCCGACGGCAGCGGCGACCGAGCCGCGCACTCCGTGACGAAAGCGCTCACGACCAGAGCGAGCGCAAGAACACGCGGGGCAAGAACACGCGGGGCAGGGCTAAGCGGCATCGCGCACACCTTTTCCTTTCGACTCGACATATGCGGCGCCGGCGCACACTAGCACCGCGCTGCGAAAGGTCTAATCGAATGTCATTCGCCGTAGGGGCCGACGTTGGGCATGCGCGACGAGGAGTCGCATCGCTGAAGCCTAACGCGTTTCAGTCATTCTTGAGGCCAGCGAAGCCGCGTTTTAATCGGGAGAGACCATGCTTGTCGGCCTGGCCCTGCCGGAAAGCGTCGCGCGCGACCTTATCGCAGAGCGGCGCATGTTGGCGCAAGCGTCCCGCGAGCGGAAAAGCTCTCCTGATTGGATGAGCGAAGTCGTTTGGCCTTACGCATAAAATCTGTATTCTCCGCCTGCGGCGATCGGAGTTTTTTCAGTGGCGGGCGTGGGTTGTGCGCGGAGCCTTAAGGCCAAGCGCGTCTTGCTGATCGTCGGCGGGGGGATCGCCGCGTATAAATCGCTGGATCTCGTGCGGCGCCTGCGCGAGCGCGGCGCGCGGGTGCGCGTCGTCATGACGGCGGCGGCCAAGGAGTTCGTGACGCCGCTCGCCTTCGTCAGCCTCGCGAACGAAAAAGTCTACGACGATCTCTTCTCCGCGACCGACGAGCAGGAGATGGGCCATATTCAGCTGTCGCGGGACGCCGATCTTCTCGTCGTCGCCCCCGCGACGGCGCATATTCTCGCGCGCGCCGCGCGCGGTCTCTGCGACGATCTTGCGACCACCCTGCTGCTCGCGACCGACACGCGCGTTCTTTATGCGCCGGCGATGAATGTGCGCATGTGGCTTCACCCCGCAACCCAGCGTAATGTCTCGACGCTGCACGGCGACGGCGCTTGGTTTGTCGGCCCAAACGTCGGCGACATGGCCTGCGGCGAATATGGACCCGGGCGCATGAGCGAGCCGCTGGAGATCGTCCAAGCAATCGAGACCGCGCTGAAGCAGGACACCCGGCTGCCCGCGCCCGAAGGCCTGCTGACGCGCGGCGGCGCGCTCGAAGGGCTGCATGTCGTCGTCACCTCCGGGCCCACCCATGAGCCAATTGACCCGGTTCGTTACATCGCCAACCGCTCGTCAGGGCGGCAAGGGCACGCCATTGCGGCGGCGGCGGCGCGCGCAGGGGCGCGCGTGACGTTGATCTCAGGGCCGGTCGCCCTCGCAGATCCCCCTGGCTGCGAGACTATACATATAGAGAGCGCGCGAAACATGCTGGCCGCGGTGGAGGCCGCGCTTCCGGCGGATATATTCGTCTCCGCAGCGGCTGTCGCCGATTGGCGCGCGGAGCCGGCGGTCGACAAGATCAAGAAAGGCGAGCGCGGCGCGCCAAGCCTGTCGCTTGTCGAAAATCCCGACATTCTTGCGAGCGTCTCACGCGGACCGAACCGTCCGCGCTTGGTGGTCGGTTTTGCTGCGGAAACGCGCGACCTGATCCGCCACGCGCAGGAAAAGCTCGCCCGAAAAGGATGTGATCTCATCGTCGCCAACGACGTCAGCGAGGGGACCGGCGTATTTGGCGGGGCCACGAACCAGGCCCACCTCGTCTCGCGAGGGGGCGTCGAAGATTGGCCGCGGCTTCGCAAGGAAGACCTCGCCGAGCGGCTCGTGGCGCGCCTGGCGCAGATGATCGGCGGCGAAGCGTCATGAAAATCGCGATCCGCCGACTGCCGAACGGCGATGGTCTGCCGTTCCCAGCTTACGCCAGCGAAGGCGCGGCGGGACTTGATCTTCACGCCGCGCTGGCGCCGGGGCAAAAGCTGGTGCTGGAGCCGGGCGCCCGCGATGTCATCCCCACAGGGCTCTCGATCGCTCTGCCTCGAGGCTATGAGGGACAGGTTCGCCCGCGATCGGGCCTCGCCGCTGAGCATGGAGTCACCGTTCTCAACGCCCCGGGCACCATCGACAGCGACTATCGCGGCGAGATCAAGACGCTGCTGATCAATCTTGGGGGGCAGCCCTTCGAGATCGTTCGCGGCATGCGCATCGCCCAGCTCGTGATCGCGCCGGTGGCGCATGTGACGCTTGAGGAGGTCGACGATCTCGACGCAACGACGCGCGGCGCCGGCGGCTTCGGGTCGACGGGACTGACCGGAGAAGGCGCGTGATGAAGCTCCTGCCGCGTACCGCTCGCTTCGCGCTCATGGCGACGCTCGACGTGGCGCTTCATGCGCGCGGTCGACCGGTGTCGTCAAAGCAGCTCGCCGCGCGTCACGATCTTCCCCCGCGACGCTTGGAGACGGTCCTGCAGGCCCTGGTGAGAGCGGGGATTCTCAAAAGCGTAAGAGGGCCAGCGGGGGGCTATGCGCTGGCCCGCGAGAGGCGCCGTCTTTCGGTCGGCGAGATCGTTCGCGTCGCCTTGCGCGCTGAAGAGGAGGCGCCGGACGTGGCGCCGCCGCTGCTCTCGGCGGTGCTGGAGCCGATCATCGCTGAAGCCGAAGAAAGCGCGCTCCGGCAACTGGACGACGTGACGCTCGACGATCTGCACGCCCGCGCGGTCACGCTCGGTTTTGGAGAAAGGGCGGACGCGAGCGGCGATTTTGAGATATGAAGCGCGCGAGCCGGCGAAGTCGCTGGACTGGCGAGGTGGCGCGCATGACTTATGACACGATTGCAGTCGAGACGCAGGGCCGAGTCGGACTGATCCGTCTCAACCGGCCTGAAGCGCTCAACGCGCTGAACGCGCGGCTCATCGCCGAGCTCGACGACGCGCTCGCGAAGTTTGAATCCGATGACGGCGTCGGCTGCGTTGTCCTCACCGGCTCCGAGAAGGCCTTCGCCGCTGGCGCGGACATCAAGGAGATGCGCGACAAGGGCTTCGTCGACGCCTTTCTCGACGATTTCATCGGCCGGTGGGACGTCGTGGCGCGGGCCCGCAAGCCCATCATCGCCGCCGTCTCTGGCTTCGCGCTGGGCGGCGGCTGCGAAATCGCGATGATGTGCGACTTCATACTCGCGGCCGACACGGCGGTATTCGGCCAGCCGGAAATCAAGCTCGGCGTGATTCCCGGCGCCGGCGGCACGCAGCGGCTGACCCGCGCCGTCGGCAAGGCCAAGGCGATGGATCTCATACTGACGGGTCGGATGATGGGCGCCGAGGAGGCCGAGCGCGCCGGCCTCGTCGCGCGGATTGTCCCGGCCGCCGATCTTCTCGCCGAGGCGATCAAGACGGCCGCGACGATCGCGTCTATGTCGCTTCCCGCGGTTCTCATGGCCAAGGAGGCGGTCAATCGCGCTTTTGAATCGACGCTCGCCGAGGGAATCCGACATGAGCGAGGGCTTTTCTATTCACTTTTCGCGACGGGCGATCAAAAGGAAGGCATGAACGCCTTCGTGGAAAAGCGGAAGCCGGCCTTCGCCAATCGATAGGGCGGCCATTGACGAAAGGCGGCCGTCGCGCTTATAAACCACGCCACTTGGCCGCGATTTCGCGGCCGTTTGGTTTTTGGGCGGCATCGCCGTCACTTTCAAGGACACGCAAAGCATGGCCAATACGAGTTCGGCCAAGAAAGCCGTTCGCAAGATCGCCCGCCGCACTTCGGTCAATCGGGCGCGTCGCAGCCGTATGCGCACTTTTGTGCGCAAGGTCGAGGAGGCGATCGCCTCGGGCGACGCCTCGGTGGCGGCGGACGCGCTGCAAAATGCCGTGCCGATCGTGATGCGCGCCGCACAGCGAGGCGTCATTCACAAGAACACGGCCTCGCGAAAGGTTTCGCGCCTGACCGCGCGAGTGAAGGCGCTGGCCGCACAAGCATAGAGAATTCGCCGCGCATAACGTAGACGCAGCATTTATGGAGCCCGGCGAGAGCCGGGCTTTTTTATTGCGCAGGACGGCGACGGCAATTCGTCGCATGAAGCGCAGATGACACGGCCAGGAATTTTTTTTCGCAGCAATAAGTCGTGATCATTCAAAATTCTCCCGATTCAATCTCTTGCAATCAAGCTGTCACGAACGGGAAATAGCGCGGGCACTTGACACTATTTTTGGCGCTTACTCCGCGCGCAGCGGTCGCCCCGACGCGCATGTCACCCGCGGAATTTTAAGAGCGGCGAATCATCGGCTTATCGTCGAAGATGAAGAAAGTTCACGGCGCCACGCGACAAAAGTCCAATCATTATGACAGATTTAATTGCGAGCGTCGTTGCGCGTGATGGCGCTGACGTGTAGCTTCGAAGGGTCGAACGAAGGGCGGTCGGCGTCAGTTTTTCATGGGCGCGCAATAGTGAGGGGAACGACCTGCGTTCCCCGGCGCGGATGGGGCCCACAGAGCGAGACGCATTGCCGCCTTCCAGCCGTTCGGCTTGAAAACTCAAGTGATCAGTTCGCACGGGCGTAGAGTAAATTCCGTTTCCTGCGACGCGCATCAATCCGGGATTCTCGCTGATCCCGGACCAGGGGAGAGCTTTGCCATGGCGAAGGGGCGGTTGGCCGAGACAGTCCAGGGAGCGCGCAGCGTCAACGATCGCATCAACATGCGGTCGTTCGGGACGTCTTGCGGCGTCTGTTTCACGCAAGACGCCAGCGTCGGCAGATGCGCGCGGCTCGCGATTGGGCCGCCTTCAAGAGTGTTGATTTAGCGCCGTTCGCGGCGGCAATTACTCGATCCAACTAGGTTCCTTTCGATCAGCGCCAGCGGCGAGATTCGCCGAGGGCTCCCTTTCTGGCGCTCGTTTCGGAAAAAAGGTCTGATATGTCCGATCATAGAGAACAATTGGCAGACGACGGAGTAACCGCTGAAGATCGCTCGAAATGGGACCGAGTCCGACACAGACTGAGGAGCGACCTCGGCGACGCGGTTTACAATTCCTGGTTCACGCGATTGGAGCTCGAGCGTATCGACGGCGGCGCGGTGCATCTGACGGTGCCCACCAAATTTTTGAAAAGCTGGGTGCAGTCGCACTATGCGCCGCGCATCAAGGCGCGCGTCGCGAGCGAATTCTCGAAGGTCGAGCGAGTCGTCATCGACGTACGTTCGCCTATGCGCAAAGCGCGCTCGCGTGAAGACGGCGCAGATCAGGTCGAGTCCAACACGACGCACTGCGCCGCGCGCGCCGTCGCGTCATTCGCGCCTGCTCTCGAAGCGGCCAACGAAGGAAATGCGCGCCGCGCCGCTCGCCCGATGACCATGCGTCACGACGCCGACGCATTCGTCGGCTCGCCGCTTGATCGTCGGCTGTCCTTCTCGACCTTTCTCGTCGGGCCGTCGAACCAGCTCGCCTACGCGGCCGCCTGCCGTGTCGCGGAGGCGCGCTCCGGCGATCTTCCGATGTTCAATCCGCTCTACGCCCATGCGGCGGTCGGGCTCGGCAAGACGCATCTGCTGCAGGCGCTCGCGCATGCGTCGAACGACAACCGCCGCCATACGATTTATCTGACGGCTGAGCGCTTTATGAGCGGCTTCGTCTCTTCGCTGACCACGCATACGTCGCTGGCGTTCAAGGAGAAGCTGCGCGGCATCGACGTGCTGATCATCGACGACGTTCAGTTTCTCCAAGGCAAATCAATCCAGCAGGAATTCTGCCACACGCTGAATGCGCTGATTGACGCCGGCCGTCAGGTCGTCGTCGCGGCCGACCGGCCGCCGTCCGAGCTCGACACGCTCGACGAGCGCGTGCTGTCGCGATTCAAGGGCGGGCTTTGCGTCGACATCGGCCCGCTGGACGAGTCCTTGCGCATCAAGATCCTCGCCGCGCGCATTGCATCGGCGAAGGAGTCGCAATCCAGTTTCCACGTGCCGCCGGAGGTCATCTCCTACGTGGCGCGGACGATCGCGACGAACGGCCGTGATCTTGAAGGCGCTGTCAATCGGCTTCTCGCCCACGCCACGCTGACCGGGGCGCCGCTGACCGTCGAGACCGCGGAAACGGCCATTCGCGATCTCGTGCGCACACAGGATCCCAAACGCGTCAAGATCGACGATATCCAGAAGCTCGTGGCGAGCCACTACAATATTTCACGCTCCGACATTCTGTCGTCTCGGCGCACCGCCAATGTGGTGCGGCCTCGGCAGATCGCCATGTATCTCTCGAAAGTGCTGACGCTGCGCTCGCTGCCGGAGATTGGCCGTAGATTTGGCGGCCGCGATCACACCACGGTGCTGCACGCGGTGCGGAAAATCGAGGAACTCGCCTCCAAGGACAAAGGGCTCGCCGAAGTCATCGAACTTCTGAAGCGCATATTGAGCGAGCAGTAGACAGCGTCGCTCGGCTGGGTTCACGCGTCATGCGTGACGCGTTCCGTCGGGCGCACGTCGGCGCCGGATCTCTTCATCGTCCGGTCTTCACCGTCGTCCACAATCTGGTGATCAGTTTCTGAACCGTCTGATCGGGCGCCGTGACGGTAAACAGGCGCCGCATGGTGAGGTCGTTCGGATAGACCGACGGATCATTCGCGACCGCCTTGTCAATCAGCGGTCGTGACGGCGCGACGCCATTGGCGAAATTGGTGGCGATCGAATTGCGCGCGGCGATGTCTGGTCGAAGTAGATAGTCGATGAAGAGATAGGCTTCCTCGAGATGGCGCGCATCCTTAGGGATCGCGAGATTGTCCAGCGACAGGAGCGAACCTTCGGTCGGTATCACGTAAGCGATATCGACGTCGGTTCCGGCTTCGCGGGCGCGATTGCGCGCTTGCAAACTGTCGCCCGACCAACCGATGGCGACGCAAATGTCGCCGTTCGCCAGCGCATTGATATATTCAGAGGAATGAAATTTCTTCACATAGCGGCGCAGACTTCCTAAGAGACCGGCGGCTCGCGAAAGGTCCTTCGGATTTTTCGAATTGGGATCGAGCTTCAGGTTGTTGAGCGCGATCGCGAACATGTCCTCCGGACTGTCGAGCATGTAGACGCCACAGTCGGCGAGCTTCTTTAAATTTTCCGGCCGCAGGACCTGATCCCAGCTCGTTATCGGCTTGCCAAGCCGCTCCTGGACCTTCGCGACATCGTAAGCGACGCCCGTCGTGTACCACATGTAGTTGATGGCGTAGCGGTTGCCCGGATCGAAACGCGAAAGTCTGGAGTCGATCTCGGGCCAGACATTGCGCGCGTTGACCAGCTTGCTTCTGTCGATCGGCTGCAGCACGCCCGCTGCAATCTGCCGCTGGAGGAACGTCGCCGACGGCACGACCACGTCGTAGCCGGTGTCGCCGGCAAGAAGCCGCGCCTCGAGCATTTCGTTCGAGTCATAGGTGTCGTAAATGACTTTGATTCCGGTCTCTCGGGTGAAGTCCTCGAGAACGCTTGGATCGATGTAATCGCTCCAATTGAAAATGTTGACGGCGCGCTCTGCGCCCAGGACGGGCGATATTGCGGCGACGAGCGAGAGGAGGCATGCGAGAAGAAGCCGTTTCATGCGCCAAGCCTGTAGTGGATCAATGGGGCGAACCTATCACGGTTGCGCGCGCTTTGGCGACGCGCCATGCTGGGTGGAGCGGGCGACACGCCAGCGGAGACACTATGACCGCGATCCTCGTAGAAGGCGCGACGGCGCTCGAAAGCCGCGCCGACGTGACCAAATGCGTGGCCCGTGGCGCCCGGCGCTATCTGAGGGCCTGCGGATTTTCGATCGTTTGCGAAGCGCCCCTGCCGAACGGCCGACGCGCCGATCTCATCGCGCTCGCATCTGACGGGGGCCTGCGCATCGTCGAGGTCAAGTCGAGCTACGCGGATTTCCGCGCGGATCTTAAATGGCCGCAGTATCGCGGCTTTTGCGATCGGTTCTATTTCGCGATTCCCGCATCGCTCGATCCGGCGATTTTTCCAAATGATGCGGGCTTGATCGTCGCGGACGCCCACGGGGCGCTACTGACGCGCGAGGCGCCGGCTTTCCCCCTCGCGCCCGCTCGTCGACGCTCGATGCTGTTACGCTTCGCGGCGATGGCGGCGGACCGTTACTGCCTGCTGGCCTTCGGCGACGAACAGGCGAATTAAAGTCGTCAGCGGGGCGCACGCTTGGCGAGAATGCGTTGCAGGGTCCGGCGGTGCATGTTGAGCCGCCGCGCCGTCTCCGAGACATTGCGGTCGCAAGACTCGAAAACCCTCTGGATATGCTCCCAGCGCACGCGGTCGGCGGACATGGGATTTTCTTGAGCGTCGGGTTTATCGACCTGCGTCGCCATCAACGCGTGATAGATTTCGTCGGCGTCGGCGGGCTTCGCCAAATAGTCGAAGGCGCCGAGCTTAACCGCGGTCACCGCGGTCGCGATGTTGCCGTAGCCGGTGAGGATGATTCCGCGCGCGTCGGGACGTGACGTCTTCAGCTTTGAGATGACGTCGAGGCCATTGCCGTCGTCAAGCCGCATGTCGATGATGGCGAACGCCGGTGGGTTCGTTTCAAGGGCGGCAAGACCCTCGGCGACCGTTTCGCAGGGCGTCACCAGGAAGCCGCGGGCCTCCATCGCACGCGTCAATCTGCCAAGAAACGGCTTGTCGTCATCCAGGATCAGCAGTGAACGATCCTGTGGCAGCGCTGGAACTTGCTCAGGTTCCGAGACGCCTTCTCGATCCGCCTTCAATTCTTCGGTCGACATCGTGCGTTTCCAACCCTGATTTTTGTCAAATCTAGCTTATCGCCAGCGTCGCGTCGATTCTATTTGTCCTGTTGGGGAAGCCTTGGCCTGGCCGCGGCGGGCTCGAGCGCGGCGCGCGGCCAAGTGATTTTAGCGATCGCGCCAGTGCGCGGCGGAGAAACATTCATTGTTTCGACTGTAGCGCCCGAGCGCTCCAACAGGGTTTTGGCGATGAAGAGGCCGAGGCCAAGCCCTGACTCGGCATCGTTTTTCGTGCGCCGTTCGAGCGGCCGACCCCGCAGATAAGGGTCCCCAAGACGATCAAGAATGTCTGGAGAGTAGCCGGGCCCGTCGTCCTGAATGGCGATCGTCACGTAGCTTGAACTCCACCAAGCGTCGATCTTCACACGTGAATGGGCGAAGTCCATCGCGTTTTCGACAAGGTTGCCCAGCCCATAAAGAATCGCTGGATTACGCGCCAGCACCGGCGGGTCGGAGGGTCCATTTTTGGAAATTTCGACCTCAACGCCGATCTCACGCTGCGGCTCAACCACTTCCTGGATCAGCGTGTCGATCGACAGCAGATTCATCACGCTGCTCTGGTCCGTTGCGCCAAGCGAGGCCAGCTTGCCCAGGATCTCCCGGCAGCGCGCCGTCTCCTGCGCCAGAAGCGCGAGGTCGTCGCGCAGCGCCGGCGCATTCTCTGGCAGGGAATTCTGCAATTCTTTGATGATCAGCGTAATGGTCGCGAGCGGGGTGCCAAGTTCATGCGCGGCGGCGGCGGCGAGGCCGTCGAGTTGCGAGAGGTGCTGCTCGCGCTCGAGCACCAATTCCGTCGCCGCGAGCGCGTCGGCGAGGAGCCGCGCCTCGTCTGACACCCGCGCGGCGTAGATGCCGATGAACGCCGCGCTGAGCGCGAGCGCCGCCCAGACGCCGGTGCGGTAGAGGATGGGGAAAGTCAGTTTTTCGTCGGCATACCAGGGCAAAGGATAATATTCGACCGTGAGCACCGTCGCGACCGCGATCATGACGATGCCGAGCAGCAGCGTCAGGTTGCTCGGCAGCGACACGGCGGAGATGATCACCGGCGTCAAAAACAGCATCGCGAAGCTGTTCGTCAGTCCGCCGGTGAGATAGAGCAGAAATCCCAGCTGGATGATGTCGTATCCCAGCAGGACGGCGGCCTCGACGTCGCCGAGGCGGAAACTGCGCGGCGTGCCGAAGCGCATGCCGATGTTGAGCGTCGCCGACGCCGTGATGAAGACGAAGCAGAGGCCGACGGGAAAATCGAATCCCAGAACGAAATAGACGCCGATACATGCCGCCGCCTGACCGGTGATGGCCACCCAGCGGAGCATGAGCAGCGTCTCCATGCGCAGGCGCCGCGCGTCATAATCATATTCGACGGTTGTCATTTCAGTAATTCCATGGAGCGCTGCTTCCGGCTCGTGTCACAATCCCACGCCGCGCGACGCGCGCCAGATGCGCCACTGTCGCCGCAGCGGCGAGGGTTCGCCAAGCGGGCGAAACGGATCGTAATCGCTTCGCGCCAGCCGCTCCAGATAAAGTGGAGCGATGGCGCACGGGAGCAGCGCGGCGCGGGCGGGTCCGAGATCCACGGCCAGCCGGCGCGCCCGCTCGTAGTGGGAGCGCGCCTGCGCGTGCAATTTCCTCACGATCGGACCAAGCTCGCTGCGCCGGCCTGAGGCTCCGCCGTCATGCGTGAAGGCCTCGTCCGGCAGGAATTTCTCCTGTTGGGGACCCTCAGGAAGAGCGCGCAAGATTCGCGTGAGGCCGAGCGCGACTCCCGCCTCATCGAAAGCCCCCGCCGACGGGGCTTGAAGATCAGCGCCGAGAATTCGCGCCGCCCAGCGAATCGGGGCCGACGTCGTAGCGCGGCAATAGTCTTCCAGCGCCGTCCAGCTCGGCATCGCATCGTCGTAGAGATCGAAAATATGCGCCTGCGCCAGCGCGACGAATTCGCTGCGGGGCAGGGAGAATCGCTCGATCGTGTCGATCAGCGCGTCGGCCAGGGGATTGGCGCGCACGCCTTCGCCTTGCGCGGCGTCGGCCTCCAGCGCGTCGACCCACCACTGCAGCCGCATCTCGCCGAGCAGCGGTTGCGTGACCTTGCCGCTGACGTCCGCCGTTTCCTGGGCGAAGGCGTAGAGCGCATGAATGTGCGGGCGCGCGTCCTGGGGTGCAAAGAGGCAGGCGAGCCAGAGGTCGCGATCACGCGCGCGCAGCAGTTCCTCGCATTGCACATAATGCTCCCGCGAGGCGGCGGTCATGATGTCACACGGCGATCAGCAGCGCGCCGACGCGCCGATTCTCGTCGACGAGAACATTGTAGGTCCGCACGGCGGCTCCCGTCGCCATGGTTTCGCAACCGACGCCCGCCGCGCGCAGCTTCGCACGCAGGCCGCCGGCAAGCGGCAACAAATCCTTCCCGGTGCCGACAACAAACACGTCGAGGCCGCCGCTTTCGGAAAGCGCGCTATCGATCATAGAATCGTCGATCTCCGCAGCGCTGGTCAGAGGCACGGCGCGCACGCCGGAGGGCAGCGCGAGAATAGAGCCGCGGTGGGACATGTCGGCGAAGCGGAAGCCGCCGCCGCCATAGTCATCGATTTTGTGACGGCCGGGAACATAGCCGCCGGACCCGCCCGTCAAGCCGGCCTCGTCTTGGCGCGTTTGCCGGACGCCTTCCGAGAGGGCGCGGACGCTTTTTCGGCGGACTTCGGCGGCGCGGAGAGCGGCGCTTCCGCAACGTCCTCGCGCGCGGAAACTGCTGCGTCGGCCTTGCGCTCCGTCTCGTGCTTCTGCGCCGCCTTGTCGGCGTCTTCATTGCGCAGCCCGAGATAGATCAGCATCGGCGAGCAGATGAAGATTGACGAGTAGGTCGCGACGAAAATGCCCCAAATCATCGCGACCGAGAACGAGCGGATCACCTGGCCGCCGAAGGCGACGAGCGCGAACAGCGCAAGCATCACCGTCGTCGCGGTCATGATCGTGCGCGGCAGGACGGCGTTGATCGACATGTCGACCATTTGCGCTGTCGGCAGTTTCTTGTATTTGCGCATGTTCTCGCGAATTCGGTCGAGCACCACCACGGTTTCGTTCAGCGAGTAGCCGACGATGGTCAAGATCGCGGCGATCGATGTGGTGTTGAATTCGAGCTGCGTGATCGAGAAAAAGCCGACGGTGAGCAGCAGATCGTGCATCGTCGCGATCACGGCGCCGATCGCGAACTGCCATTCGAAGCGGAACCAAAGATAGGTCAGCACCGCGATGATCGACAGCACGACGCCGAGCGTGCCCGACTGCACCAATTCGTTTGAGACGCGCGGGCCGACGACCTCGACGCGGCGCAAATCATAATATCCGCCGACGGCGCCACGCACGCGTTCCACCGCCGCCTGCTGGGCGACGTCGCCGCCGGGCTGCAGACCGAAGCGCAATGTGGCGTCCGCCGGATTCCCGAAGGCCTGCACCTCGATGTCGCCCAGCTGGAGGCCTTCGCCAAGCGTGCGCAGCGTGCCGACTTCCGCGGCGCCGGATTTCGCGCGCAGTTCGATCACCGTGCCGCCGGCGAAGTCGATGCCGAAATTCATGCCCTTGAAGACGAAGAGGGCGACCGCGATCAGCGACAGCACAGCCGAGAATGGATAGCTCACGCGGCGGAACCGCATGAACGGGAACTTGGTGTTCTCCGGAGCGAGGCGCAGAAGTTTCATAAATGTCGCCCCTTCAGATCGGCAGTTTCGTCGGCCGCGCGTAATGATACCAGACGGCGATCATCATGCGCGTCATGGTCACCGCGGTGACGATGGTCGTCAGAATGCCGAGCGCA
The DNA here is from genome assembly GCF_013350005.1 of Methylocystis silviterrae. Lineage (GTDB taxonomy): Bacteria > Pseudomonadota > Alphaproteobacteria > Rhizobiales > Beijerinckiaceae > Methylocystis > Methylocystis silviterrae. The sequence goes on along the minus strand of NZ_JABVWW010000007.1, from coordinate 86,343 downwards.
AGCGACACGGCGAAGCCGCGCACAGGTCCCGAGCCAAGAAAATAAAGGATCGCCGCCGCAACGAACATGGTGACGTTGGAGTCGACGATGGTCGCGAAGGCGCGCGTGAAGCCCGCGTCGAGCGAGGCGAGGATGGAGCGCCCGGCGTGATTTTCCTCGCGTATGCGCTCGTAGATCAGCACGTTCGAATCGACCGCCATGCCGATCGTCAACACGATTCCGGCGATGCCCGGCAACGTCAGCGTCGAGCCGAGCAGCACAAGGCCGGCGAAAATGAAGGCGATGTGCACAAACAGCGCGAGATTGGCGAAGACGCCAAAGACGCCGTAGGTGACGAGCATGTAGACGACGACGAGGCCCGCGCCGACATAGGCGGCGCGTTTGCCGGCGTCGATCGAGTCCTGGCCGAGTCCCGGACCGACGGTGCGCTCTTCGACGATGTTGAGCTTCGCCGGCAGCGCGCCGGCGCGCAGCAGGATCGCGAGATTGTTCGCCTGTTCAACGGTGAAGCGCCCGGAAATCTGGCCGGAGCCGCCGGTGATCGGCGTCAAGATTCGCGGCGCGGAAATGATCTTGTTGTCGAGGATGATCGCGAAGAGGCGCCCGACGTTCTTGGAAGTCACTTCGCCGAAGGCCTGGGCGCCGCGGATGTTGAAGCGAAAATTGACGACCGGCTCGCCACTTCTTTGCTGGTCGAATCCCGGCTGCGCGTCCGTGAGATCCTCGCCCTTGACCATCACCTGCTTCTCGACGCCGAGCTTGCCTTCCTGTTCGACCTGATCGAGTTCCTCGACTTCCGACGGATTCTGGCCGGGATCGGCGACGAGGCGGAATTCGAGCTTCGCGGTTTTGCCGAGAATTTCCTTGAGCGTTTCGGGGTCTTGAAGGCCCGGCACCTGCACCAGCACGCGGTCGTCGCCCTGACGCTGAATGCTCGGCTCGCGCGTGCCGAGGGCGTCGACGCGCCGCCGAATGACTTCGATCGATTGCTCGACGGCCTTGCGCGACTTGTCCGTGATGCCCGCGTCGGTGACGGTCACGCGGATGAGGCCGTCCGGCGACGCCTCGACGTCGAGCGGGGAAGGCCCGCCCATGAGAGCGCCGCTGAAGCTGTTGCGCAGCTGCCGCAATTTTGGAAGGACTTTCTCTCGATCCGCAGGGTCGGCGACGCGCACCTGTACGCCGCGCGTGGTCGTTCCGATGCCGCCGGAGATGGCGACCTTTTCTTCACGCAGGATTCGGCGCACGTCGTCGCGCAGATTTTTCACCTGCGTGCTGATGAGATCCGCCTGATCCACTTCGAGCGTCACATGCGAGCCGCCCTGCAGGTCGAGGCCGAGCACGATGGTCGGAGGCGTAAGCCAGGCGGGCAGGCGCGACTTCAACTCTTCATAATGGGACGGCGACAACATGCTCGGCGCGACGACAAGCACCGCAGCGACAGTCATCGCCACAATGGCGAGAAATTTCCAGGTCGAGAATCGCAGCATTGTCCTGCTATCGGCTAGTGATCGAAAGGATCCGCGTCAGCTCTGCGAGCCGGATCCGGCGTCTCCGGGCTTGCTGTCGCCCGCCTTGCCGTTGCCGGTCTTGACGTCGCTCGACTTGGTTTCAGCAGACTTCGCCGACTTTCCGCCGCCTTTGGCTCCGCCAGTCTTGGCGGTCGGCGGCGTCTCCTCCCTTACGGGTTCGCCCTTGGCGCGCACTTCGGCGACGGCCGTGCGCAGCATGCGCACCCGCACGTTGGGCGCGATCTCGACCTCGATTTCAGCGTCGTCGATGGATTTCGTCACCTTGGCGACGATTCCGCTCGTGGTGACGAGCGTGTCCCCGCGTCGGACGTTGCGCAGCTGCGCGAGCTGCTCCTTCTCGCGTCGGGAGCGCGGGCGGATCACCAAGATGTAGACGATGCCCATCACCACGAAGATGGGAATAAGCTGCCCGAGCATCTCCGGCATGGTCGGAGGCTGGTGCGCTTCGGGCGGCGTCTCGACGGCTTGACCCGTCTGGGTGGCGGTCGGCGGATGTGGCGGAGTTGGCGACGCCGGCGTGGAAGGCGCCGTCGGCTGCGCCGGCGGGCTCGCAGGCGTCTCGGCGGCAGGCGGTGAGGGCGTCTGGGCTTGGGCCAAAGCGTCCGGGATCAGCTTCATCGCGAAAATCTCTTTAAAGGGCTCGGAGCCCGACGCGGATTATTTCCAAGCGCCGAACGGGCGCGGACTATAGCCGGTCACTTCACGAAAGCAATGGCGCGCGGCCGACTTCACGTGATGCGCGCGCATAAGCGCGAGCAACCGAATGTGCGGCCACGCACCGCCCTTCGCCGCTGGAGAGCATAGTCAGTGTAAGGCGCCTTAAGGGCGTCTGTGTTGTCAGGAGAAAATCATGTTGAAGAAACTTTCCTACGCCGCGCTTTTGGCGGGAGCGCTTTTTGCCTCTTCCCCCGCCGCCGCAGGCGGCCACTGGCATGGCGGCCATGGCGGCCATGGTTGGCATGGCGGTCATGGCTGGCATGGCGGCCATGGCTGGCACGGTGGCTGGCATGGCGGCTGGGGCCACAGGGGCTGGGGCGGTTACGGCGGCGGCTGCTGGCGCTGGTGGTACGGCCAGTGGCATTGGGTGTGCTGACCAGCTTCGAACCCAAGCAAGAAATCTAAACTCTTCGGCGGCGGCCGAAGAGGCCTCTTGCTTGGCCAACGCCTGAGGCCACTCGAACCGCTGTCGCCGGGCGATGCGCTTTCGCGAGTCCCCCAGTTGCGGCGCCGGAGAGGGATCGCTCGCAAATTGTACAAACGACGCCACATAGACCTGTGGGGTCATGCCTCAGCCCAAGCCTCCGCCGAACCGCGGATCGCTGAGCAATTCAACGGAAGGTGGAGTCATGTCAGCTTTCAAGAACATTTCTGTGGTCGCGGCGCTCATCGGCGCGCTGGCGATGCCCGTTGCGGCCGGCGCCGCGGGCGGCGGCTGGGGAGGCGGCCAAGGCGGTGGCGGTCAAGGGGGAGGCGGCCAAGGCGGCAATATGGGCGGCGGCCAGGGCGGCGGCGGCAAATGGGGCGGCGGCGGCCAGGGCGGTGGCGGCGGCAAATGGGGTGGCGGCGGCCAAGGCGGCGGTGGCCAGGGCGGCGGCGGCAAATGGGGCGGCGGCAGCCATGGTCCCCGTGGCGGCTGGGGCGGCGGCGGTCACCACGGCGGCTGGGGAGGCGGCGGCGGGCGCCATGGCGGCGGGCGTTGGTGGCGCGGACGCTGGTGGGATTACGGCGTGGGCCGTTGCTGGCGCTGGCATCCCTACCGTCAGACCTGGATGTGGGTCTGCGGCTAACGCAGGATTCTTACGCGCGAAGTTGCTGCGCTAGGCCACGCAGGAACTCAAGACAGGCCGCCAACTCGGCGATGTCGATAAATTCGTCGGGCTGGTGCGCCTGGTCGATGCGGCCAGGGCCGCAGACGACGACGGCCACGCCCGCGCGCTGAAACTGACCGGCCTCGGTCGCATAAGGGACGGCGATCGTCCCATTGCGCTTGGCGAGCCGCAGCGCCAGGGTCTCCGCCTCGGAGCCCGGCTGCGGCGCGAGCCCCGGCACCTGATTCTCAATCGTGGTCTCGACGCCGGCATCGGGAAAGCCGACGAAAATCGTTCGTCTTAGAGCCTCGCAATAGGCTTCCAGCCGGTCGTAAGCGAAATTCGCCGGCGCGCCGGGCAACGCTCGAAACTCCCACTGGAATTCACAGTCCTTGGCGACGATATTGCGCGCCGTTCCGCCGTGAATCACGCCGACGTGAATGGTCGAGAAGGGCGGATCGAAGCGACCGCTCGGATCGCCTGCGGCGTGCAACTCCTCGCCGAGGCGCTCCAGCTCGCACACGAGTTTGCAGGCGACATGCACGGCGCTGACGCCGCGATGCAGATTGGCCGAATGGATCTCGAACCCGCGCACGCGCGTCACATAGGTGGCGACGCTCTTATGCGCGTCGGCGACCTCCATCGACGTCGGCTCGCCGACGATCACGGCTGAAGGGCGCGGCAGGTCGGCCCCGAACCGCGCGATGACGTCGAGAGGGCCGAGACAGGTGGTCTCCTCGTCATAACTCAAGAGTATGTGGATCGGCCGAGACAGCCGCGCCGCCTTGAATTCCGGGATCATCGCGAGGCAAGCGGCGTCGAACCCCTTCATGTCCACCGCGCCGCGCCCATAGAGTCGCGTCGCGTCGCGCCGCAGCGTGAACGGATCGGCGCTCCAGGCTTGCCCGGCGACCGGCACGACGTCTGTGTGGCCGGACAGGAGCACGCCGCCGTCAGCGTCGGGGCCGATCGTGACGAAGAGGGCGGCCTTATCGCCGGAGGCGTTCGGCGCGCGCACGAAGCGCACCTCCTGTTCGCGCAGGTAAGCTTCGACGAAATCGATCAGCGGCAGATTGGATTTGGAGCTCACCGTGTCGAAAGCGACCAATCGGGAGAGCAGGTCGATCGCGTCTTCCAGGCGGTCCATCGCGCCGGCCTAATTCAGCGTCGGACGCGACAGCGGACTGTCGAGCGAGAAAGCGGGCACTTCGACGTCGAAGGTTTCGCCGGCGTCGGTGATCATCCGATAGCTGCCCTGCATCATCCCTGACGGCGTGGCAAGCGGACAGCCGGAGGCGTAACGAAACGTCTCCCCGGGCTCCAGCACGGGCTGTTCGCCGACGACGCCCGGTCCGCGCACTTCCTCGCGGCGCCCGTTGGCGTCGATGACGATCCAGTGACGCGACAGAAGCTGCACTCGAACGCGCCCGAGATTGGCGATCTCGATCGTATACGACCAGAAGTAGCGATCCTGGTCGGGGTCTGAGCGATCCGGCAGAAAGTCGGGAAGCGCCGTGACCTGAATATCTCTGGTGATGGAGATGTACATGGATGCAAGATTAGAACGGGCGCCAGCAAAGTGAAATGTTTTTGATTGGGCGCCGATCGGCGCGCAAACGATCACAGACTGTGGCCCAATAGCCACACCAACGGCTTTTCGGACTCATTTCGTCGCGCCGCGACTATCCGCGATGCAGTGAATTGTAAATAGTGGGTTGTCAGTTTTGACCGGAATCAAAATGCGGTTCACGACGCTTCGCACCCTGCTGCTTATCCTGGCCATGGTCGTCCAGACCGTCGCCGGCGGAGCCGGGCTGGCGCGCGCCGCTTCGATCTCTCCCGAAGAGACGCTTGCAGCTCATTGCGAGCAGGTGCGCGCAGGCGAACAGTCCGCGCCCAACGATCGGCTTGGCCATCGGCACAACTGCCAATCCTGCCTCTTATGTGGCGAACCGCCGCCGGCATGGGTTTCGCTGGCCTCGGACCATGTTGTGGCGCTGGGCGAATATGCGCTGATCGACGCGCCCACATATGCGGTGCTGTCGCTCTCCGAGCGATCATCGCGCGCACATAGCGCACGGGCGCCGCCCCTCTCACGCGCCTGAGACCGCTGGCGCGCGCAAGAGCGCGCAGTCCGGTTCTCGATCTGCCGCCCAAAAAGCAGCCTCCATTATCACTGGTCCGCGTGCGCGTTGCGTTCAACGTTGCGGCCGCTCTCCCTATGCCGACTGGCGTCGGCGCCAAGGAACACCGTCATGATCCGTCGTTCTCGCCTCCTCGGAGGAACCTCTTTCGCCGTAATCAGCCTACTCGCCCCGTCGGTCGCGGATGCGCAGCAGGCGCTTCCCACGATCAGCGTCGGCGGCGTCCGCGGCCCTGTGCGGCCGGGTCCTGTCGGCAGACCCGTCGGCGGACAGGGACGCGTCACCACAGCGGCGCCTGTGCCGGGGCCTGCTGTGGCGGATCGTTACGCGGAGCCAACGCCAGCGCCGTTCAGCCGCACCTTGCCGGCGAACATTCCGGCGGTCGTCGAGAGCAGGACGCGCAAAGAGATTCAAAAAACCACGAATATCATGACCTCTTCCGACGCGTTCAGATATATGCCGTCAATTCTCATTCGCGAGCGCTATATCGGCGATCGCAACGCGATCGTCTCGACACGCACCACGGGCACCATTCAGAGCGCGCTGACGCTTGTCTATGCCGACAATGTGCTGCTCTCGAATCTGCTCGGCAACAGCTTCAACTTCGCGCCGCGCTGGGGCATGGTTTCCCCCGCCGAAATTTCGCGCGTCGATGTGATGTACGGGCCGTTCTCGGCGCTTTATCCGGGCAATTCGATCGGCGCCGTGCTGACGATGACGACGCGCATGCCGGACGATTTCGAGGTCCACGCCATGGGCACCGTGGCGGTGCAGCCGTTCAGCCTCTATGGCAGGAAAGAACTCAATCTCGGCGGCGTGACAAACGTCCTGGTCGGAGATCGCATCAACGACTTCCGTTACTGGGTCGGCTATGAACACCTGGACAATCAAGGACAGGCGCAAACTTTCCCCGGCAACTTTTTGACGCCGGGCACAGGTTCGGCGTTCTCTGGCGGCTTCCAGGACTTCAACCAACAGGGTCGTCCGCGCATCATCACGGCGGCGGCTGGCGCCGATTATGTCCAAACGGATTTGGCGAAGGTCAAAGTCTCTTATGACATCTTGCCGCTTCTGCGCGCCAAATATCAGGTCGGCTTCTGGACGCTGAACAACACCACCAGCGTCCAAAGCTTCATTAACGACAAGAACGGCATGCCGATCTACAACACCCAGAGCGGGCGCGTGCAGCTTGGCCCGTATTCCGTCACGCCCGGCGGCGTCAATCCCGGGCACGGCGCCGCAAACCACCTGATGCAGGCGCTGGAGCTTCGACAGGACACCGGCGGCGTCTTCGATTTCGATCTGTCGGCGACTTCGTTCAACTTCCTGCGTGACTTCACCAACAATGCGCAGTCCTACGGACCACGCATCAATGCAGCGGGAACCGCCTATAATGTCGATCCGCGCGGTCTGAACACCAATAATGGCGGAACGTTCTGGCGCACCGGCGACGCGCGCTTCATCTGGCGCGTGCCTTACGACATTCTCGGCAAGCATGAAGTGTCGTTCGGCGCGCATGGCGATCTTTATTCGCTGGCGACCAAGCAGACCAGCACCGTGTCCTGGCCCAATAATTACTATATGGGGATCCAGGCGTTGAACTTCGGCAAAACCGAAACCAAAGGCCTCTACGTTCAGGAAGTCTGGCGGCCTCTGCCGGACTGGAAATTCACCGCAGGCGCGCGCGGCGAGTGGTGGCGCGCCTTTGGCGGCATGAACGGCACTGGGGGGTTCGCCAACGCGTCGAACCCTGCGGGCCAGGCGATCGTCGGCCTTCCCTTTAGAGCCGCGAACATTACCTATTTCCCGGACTCCTATAAGGGTGCCTTCTCGCCGAAGGCGGCGCTCGAGTATTATTTTACGCCAGAGCTTTCATTGCGCGGCTCGATCGCCCGCGCCTACCGCTTCCCGACAGTCACGGAACTGTTCCAGTCCCTGTCGAGCCCAAGTTCGGTGCTCATCAACAATCCAAATTTGCAGCCTGAAATCTGCACCTGTTACGATCTGACCGGGGAGTATCGGACGGTCGACGCGTTCGGCGGCGCGATCGGGCTCTTCAACCCGCGCATCAGCCTGTTCCTCGACGACCGCTGGAACGCCATCGCCAGCCAGACTGCGCTCTCCATCTTCGGCACGCAGGTCTCGCAAAACGCCAATCTCGATAAGGTTCGGTTTCGCGGCATCGAGGCGGCGGCGCATATGAAAGACATTCTCGTTCCGGGACTGGATTTCGAGGGCGGCCTGACCTTCACCGACGCGAAAATTCAGACCAATCTGTCGAGCGGCAATCTCAACAGCATTCTCTTTGCCGGCAATCAGTTCCCGCGCGTCCCGAGAATTCGTTTTCGCGGGGTCGCGAGCTACAGCCCCAATCCCGACATGTCGTTCGCCCTTGGCGCGCGCTACTCGTCCCCGGCGTTCGTCACCTTTGCGAACACCGACTTCAACCACAACAATTACGGCAATGTGGACAGTGAAATCCTCGTTTTCGATATGAAGGCGAGATACCGGCTCGAGCCGAATTGGTGGCTGTCCGTCGGCGTGAACAACATCGGCCGCTGGAAGGCCTATGTGAATCCGAATCCCTATCCGCAGCGCACCTTCTTTATCGCGCTCAACTATGACTTCGGCGGCCCGGACGGATCGGGCGTAACGATCGACCGGGGTGGTTCCGGAGGCACGTCGGCGGTCAGGTGAGCCGCCAGGACGTTCCGAGCGTGCGATCGTCCTGCTGAGACGCATTGCCGCGGCGAGGCGGTCGCCCCAAGATTAACTTGTCGTGGCCTTCGCTTTTTGCTTACATCAATGCGCGCATGTGAATTCCGCATGCGCGCCGATTCCAAGGCTCGAGACTTTATGCGTCGTAACTGGCTGACAGTTCTGCTGTTCGCGCTCGCGCTGACCGTTCAGGCCTTCGCGCCTGCGGCGGCGCAGGTCGCGTCGCGGCTGGGCGCCGGAGACGCCGTCAGCGAATTTTGCTTTACCGACGTCGCCTCGAGCGACCGATCGCAGGCGCCAGGCCACGCAAAGGGCCACCGCGACGTCTGTTTGTTTTGTCAAAACCATTGCGATGGCGTTGCGCCGCTTGCCGCACGCGTCATTCATCTCGGCAAGGCGCCCGTCCAATGGACAGCGCTTGATTGGACGGTGGCGGACTGCGCCCTGCCGACCCGCCTGCAGGATTTTTCCCGACAGGCGCGAGCGCCTCCCGCCAACTCCTGATCCTTCGACGCTGCCGCGCCGCTTTGCGCTCTCGCCTGAACTCCGGGCGCGCGCAGCATCGGGCGCAGCTTAAGGACAACGCCGCGCCAAAGCGGCGGATCGGGAGTAAGCCCATGTTTCGTAAACGTAGCCCCAGCGGCCGGGAAAGCGTCGTCGCCGGCGCGACGCTGGAATCTCTCATCGAGCGGGAGCGCGCGCAGCTGGGTCATTCGCCCGGCATGGCGGCGCTCGCCGCAATCGTGCCGACGCCTCTGTGGCGTGGAAATGACCAGCGCGTCATCCGCCTCATCGACCTCGAACGCCGCGCGAGATTCTCGCGGCCTTTGACCGACGCGACCTGAACCGATGTCTCCGTCGGCGTTCAGGCTCGCTTCGCTGCGTCGCGCGCGTGCGCGGCTTGGTGCGATTCTGCTGTTCTCGGCGGCGTCGCTCTTTGCCGTCGCGCCGCTCGCGCGCGGCGTCGCCGAGTCGGGCGTCGGGGGGCGTCTGATCGCTCAACTCTTTATCTGTTTCGCGCCGGGGGCCTCCCAACCCGGCGCGCTTGCGGGGCGGCTGGGCCCCAAAGACGATCGCTCCGCCTGTATCCTCTGTCAGGCGTTTTGCAGCGGTCTTGCGCCTCTCGCGGCGCGGCCCGGCCCGATCGGCGCGACGCCCGTCCCGAGCTTCATGCTCGCGCGGACGGTGGCGGACTGCGTCGCGCCGACGCCCCGTCCCAGCCCGGCGCACCGCCCGCGCGCCCCGCCGGCGGCCTAGCGCTGCGTCGCGAAACGGCCTGCGTCGGCGTCAATTCTCTTCTCCCACCGCCGCCGCGGGCCGCCGCTTCGACTTTCACCATTCCGCCACGATTGCTTTCCAAAGGGCATGCTGATGAACGAACTGATCACGGGCGTCGTGCTTGAGACGCTTTGCGCCATACTTGCCGTGTCCTGTTTCGTCGCCGACTGCGCGATGCAGGAGGCGAAAATTCCCCCCCGCCGCGAGAGGCGGCCCCGCGCGCGGCCGTAAAGCTCAGGCGCGCGCGGCGGCCCACAGCCCGCGCGCGAGATCGTCGACGAGATCGTCGGCGTCCTCGAGGCCGACCGAAAGACGCAGCAGCCCGTCACCGATGCCGAGCGACGCGCGCGCTTCCGGCGTCAGCCGTTGATGGGTCGTCGTCGCCGGATGGGTGATGAGGCTCTTGGCGTCGCCGAGATTGTTCGAAATCTTGATCACGTCCAGCGCATTGGCGAGACGGAACGCCGCGGGCTTGCCGCCCGCCATACTAAAGCTCACCAGCGTGCCGCCGCCCGACATTTGGCGGCGCGCCAGATCGACCTGCGGGTGATCGGCGCGGAACGGATAAAGCACGCGGCCGACGGCCTTCTCTGTCGCCAGAAAGTCGGCGATTTTGGCCGCGCTCGCGGTCTGCTGCGCGACGCGCAGCGGCAATGTCTCTAATCCCTTGAGCATCACCCAGGCGTTGAACGGCGACATGGCCGGACCGGTCTGGCGCAGGAAATTGTGGACGCTCTCTTCGATCAGCGCCTGCGAGGCCAAAATCACGCCGCCAAGACATCGACCTTGCCCATCGATATGCTTGGTCGCGGAATAGACGACGACGTCGGCGCCGAAATCGAAGGGCTTCTGCAAGAGCGGCGTCGCGAAGACATTGTCGACCACGAGCTTCGCGCCGGCCTCATGCGCAATGTCGGCGATCGCCTTGAGGTCATAGACCTCCAGCCCGGGATTGGTCGGGCTTTCCAGGAAGAAGAGCTTCGTCTCAGGACGGACGGCCGCCTTCCATTGTTCGAGGTCGGCGCCGTCGACGAGCGTCGAAGCGATTCCCAATCGCGGCAGCAAATCCTCGACGACATAGAGGCAGGAGCCGAACAGCGCGCGCGCCGAAACCACATGGTCGCCCGCTTTGAGCTGGGCGAGCAGGCTTGCGGTCACCGCCGCCATGCCGCTCGCCGTGGCGCGGGCCGCTTCCGTACCCTCCAGAAGGCACATGCGCTGCTCGAACATCGCCACGGTGGGGTTCGAAAAGCGCGAATAGATGAAGCCCGGCTCGTCGCCCTTGAATCGCGCCTCGGCCGCCTCCATCGTCGGATAGGCGAAGCTCTGCGTGAGGTAGAGCGCCTCCGACAATTCTCCGAAGGAAGAGCGCTGCGTCCCGCCATGCACGAGTTGCGTCGCGGGTTTGAGCGGCCTGCGGGGCGGGGCGTCGGCGGACATTGGTTCTCCCTCGGCGCGAAGGCGCGCCATTCGCTTGATGCGCGCCGAACGGCGCTGCTACGCAAAAAGCGGGGCTTCCATAGGGAGACCCGGCCTTTTAGCGCGTTGTTTTTCGTGGCGGCAAGCCGGCCGGCTCAAATAACCACGTGCGCTTATAGAGGCCAGAGGAACCTCAGCTGTCAACAGCCTTGGCTTGAAAGGCGACGCGATTTGGCGCTTATGCCAGCGCAAGGAAAGGCGACAGGGCGGTAGACGAATGGGCGGCGTGCTTTCCAGCCGGCAGATTCAGGCGATGGCCGAGGCCGGTCAGATCCGCCTTGCCGCGCCTTTGGCGCATGGGCAGATTCAGCCGGCCAGTCTCGATCTGCGGCTCGGCCCCAAGGCCTATCGCGTGCGCGCCAGTTTTCTGCCGGGAAAGCGGCGCGGCGTCGACGAGCTCCTCTCCGCGCTCAAATATGACGAGATGTCGCTTGAAGGCGACGGCGCCGTGCTGGAGCGCGGCTGCTTCTATGTCGTGCCGCTTCTGGAAAGCCTGGCGCTCGGCGACGCTGTCCTCGGCGCCGCCAATCCGAAAAGCTCGACGGGGCGCCTCGATATTTTCACGCGGCTGATCACGGATCGCGGCGACCGCTTCGACGAGGTCGCGCCCGGATATCACGGCCCGCTCTACGCCGAAGTGTCGCCGCGTAGCTTTTCGGTGCGCGTCCGCACCGGCACGCGATTGAACCAACTGCGTTTTCGCGCGCATGCGCAGAGCGAATCGCAAGGCGGGACGCTCGGCGACGCGGCGCTCGCCGAACTGCATCGCACATCGCCGCTCGTCGACGGGCCGCTCAATTTGCGCGACGGCGTCGTGCTGCGGGTCGCGCTCGACGCCGACGCGTTCGGGGGAATCATCGGCTATCGCGCGCAAAAGCACACCGACGTGATCGACGTCGATCGGATCGGCGCCTATCACATCGACGATTATTGGGAGCGGCTGCCGGCGCGCGACGGAAGGCTCATTCTCGATCCGGGCGATTTCTACATCCTCGCCTCGCACGAGCGCCTCGCGATTCCGCCCGATCTCGCCGCCGAAATGGCGCCGATGGACGCGGCGATCGGCGAGTTCCGGGTACATTACGCCGGCTTCTTTGATCCCGGCTTCGGCGCCGGCCCCGACGGCCGGCCGGGCGCCCGCGCCGTCCTCGAAGTGCGCTCGCGCGAAGTGCCCTTTATCCTCGAAGACGGCCAGTTCATCGGCCGCCTCGTCTATGAACGCATGGCGGAAACCCCAAAGGCGCTTTACGGCCAGAGCGGCGTATCGAATTATCAGGGGCAGGGGCTCAAGCTCTCGAAACATTTCATGGCGGAGTGATCTCATGCGCAAGGCGCTTACTGGCGGCGCGCTCTTCGCGCTCTTGGCGCTCGCGACTTCCGTCGCTGCGGAAGAACTCGGCGCGTCAAGCGCGAAGTTCTGGTCGGTTCCGCAAGTCGACGCGCTGCCTTACGACGCGCATAGCCGGCTGATCCGCCACGGGCGCGATCTCATCACCGCGACTTATTCCCATATTGGGCCGGATATGCCCGACCCCGCGCAGCGCTATGCCGGCAACAATCTCGCCTGCGGCAATTGCCATCTCGACGCCGGCGTGAAGAAATTCGGCCTGCCGATTTTTGGCCTCGCCGAGGATTTCCCCGCCTATAGCGCGCGCGCGGGCGCGCAGATCACGCTGCAAGAGCGCATCAATTCTTGCATGACGCGCAGCATGAACGGCCGCCCTTTGCCGGTTTCGTCCGCGCCGATGCGCGCCATCGTCGCCTATATTCAGTTTCTCTCGACCGGCGTGCGCAAGGGAGAAAAGCTCTCGGGCCTCGGCGCGGGGACCGTGCCGGAGCTTGACCGCGCCGCCGATCCGATGCGCGGGCGCGATATTTATCAGGCGCGCTGCATCGGCTGCCACAACGTCGACGGCGCCGGCGTGCAGAACAGCCTGCCAGGCCTTGGCGCCGGCTACGCCTTTCCGCCGCTCTGGGGCGCGGACAGTTTCAACGACGGCGCCGGCATGGCGCGGCTGATCACGGCGGCGACTTTCATTCATTCCAACATGCCGGACGGCGTCGATTATCTGCATCCGCGACTTTCCCCGGAGGAGGCCTGGGACGTCGCGGCGCTGATGATCTCAAGGCCACGGCCGCATCGCGCCGGGCTGGAAAGGGATTTTCCCGACCTTCTGCAAAAGCCGATCGACGCGCCTTACGGCCCCTATGCCGACGGCTTCTCCGAGGAGCAGCACAAATACGGGCCCTATGGCCCGATCCGCGCGAAGCTGAAAGAGATCGAGAAGGAGAAGGGGGAGGTAAGGAATCCCAACAGCGGACGGTGAGCTTAATTTCACCCCACCCCGGCGCTGCGCGCCGACCCTCCCCCTCCAGGGGAGGGTGTGTGCTGCGCGCCGGTCTACCCTCCCCTCGAGGGGGAGGGTCGCGCCGAAGGCGCGGGGTGGGGTGGAGCGCTCGGTTGCGCCGTTGAAACGGGCGGCCTCCCGCGTTACACAAGGAGCGCGCGGGCGTAGTTCAGAGGTAGAACGTCAGCTTCCCAAGCTGAATGTCGTGGGTTCGATTCCCATCGCCCGCTCCAATCTCCAGCCAACCACGCAAAAATCCGCCCGCAGACGCCGGCCGCCGCTGTTGAGCATCGTCGCCAAAAGTGCGAAGCGGATGGCGATTGAATCGCGCTCGACCGAAAGCGACTATGCCGCACGCCGCCCATGCCCATGCTCCCGCCGCGCCGCTCAGCGCCCATAAATCCGGGCCGCTTAAGGGCCGCGTGCGCCCGCCGGGCGACAAATCGGTTTCGCATCGCGCGCTGATCTTCGGCCTGCTCGCCATCGGCGAGACGAAGATCGAAGGGCTTCTCGAAGGCGAGGACGTGTTGCGGACGGCGCAGGCCTGCCGCCAGCTTGGCGCGAAGATCCTGCGCCATGACGACGGTCGCTGGAGCGTCTGGGGCGCCGGGCTCGGCTCGCTGCTGCAGCCCACGGAGACCCTCGATTTCGGCAATGCCGGCACCGGCTCGCGGCTGATGATGGGCGTCGTCGTCGGCCACCCGATCCTCGCGCGCTTCGACGGCGACGCCTCGCTGCGGAAACGCCCGATGAAGCGCATTCTCGATCCCCTGGCGCTGCAAGGCGCCCAGGTTCTGGAGCAGGCCGAGGGCGGCCGCCTGCCGCTGGTGCTGCAAGGATCGAGCGAGCCCTTGCCGGTCGAATACAAGACGCCCGTCGCTTCGGCGCAGATTAAATCGGCGGTGCTGCTCTGCGGACTGAATTCGCCCGGCCAGACGACGGTGATCGAGGCCGAGGCTTCGCGCGATCACACCGAGAAAATGCTCGCGCATTTCGGCGCAAAGGTCGTAAGCGCGCCTCATGGCCCGCATGGCCGCAAGATTACGCTTGAAGGGCGCCCGGAAATGACCGCGCGGGAGGTGCGGGTTCCTGCCGATCCGTCATCGGCCGCTTTTCCGCTCGTCGCCGCGCTGATCATCGAGGGCTCGGACATCGTCATCGAAGGGGTGATGACCAATCCGCTGCGCAGCGGTCTGCTGACGACGCTCAAGGAAATGGGCGCCGATATCGCGTTGGAGAACAGGCGCGAGGAGGGCGGCGAAGAGGTCGCCGACATTCGCGCGCGCTTCTCGCATCTTGCCGGCGTCGATGTGCCGGCGGCGCGGGCGCCCTCAATGATCGACGAATATCCGATCCTCGCCGTCGCGGCCTCCTTCGCCAAGGGTGAGACGCGGATGCGCGGGCTCTCCGAATTGCGCGTGAAGGAATCGGATCGTCTCGAGGCGGTCGCCGCCGGGCTTAAAGCCAATGGCGTCGGCTGCGAGATCATCGATGACGACTTGATCGTGCGCGGCGGCAGGGTCGCCGGCGGCGGCATGGTCGAGACGCATCTCGATCATCGCATCGCCATGAGCTTTCTGGTCATGGGTCTCGCCGCCGAGAAGAAAGTCACGGTCGACGACGACACGATGATCGCGACGAGCTTTCCGGCGTTTCGCCCGCTGATGGAGCGACTCGGAGCGCGCTTCTCGTGAGCTTCGTCATCGCCATCGACGGCCCCGCGGCGTCGGGGAAGGGCACCCTGGCGCGACGCCTTGCGGCGCATTACGGCCTGCCGCATCTCGATACCGGCTTGCTCTATCGCGCCACGGCCTGCGCGCTGCTGGAGGAGGGTCTCCCGCTCGACGACGTCGAAGCTGCGGTCGCCGCCGCGCGCAGCCTGTCGCTCACCGACTTCGACGAAAGGCGGCTGCGCGCGCGCGACATGGGCGAGGCGGCGTCCGTCGTCGCCGCTATGCCGGCGGTGCGCGCGGCGCTCGTCGACATGCAGCGGGGCTTCGCGGCGCGGCCGGAAGGCGCCGTCCTCGACGGACGCGACATCGGCACGGTGATCTGCCCCGACGCGAAGGTGAAGATTTTCGTCACCGCGGCGCCGGAGACGCGCGCCACCCGCCGCGCTCTGGAGCTTGCGCGCGCCGGCGAAGACGCCGACTACGCCGCCATTCTCGAAGACGTAAAGAAGCGCGACGCCCGCGACAGCGCCCGCAGCGCCGCGCCCTTAAAGGCGGCCGCCGACGCGGTGACGCTCGACACGACCGACCTCGACATCGAGGAGGCTTTCGCGGCCGCGCGGGGAATGGTGGAAAAGGCGCGACGTTGAAGTTTGGTCATTGCGAGCGAAGCGAAGCAATTCAGGCGTTGGTGGGCGGCTGGATTGCGTCGTGGCTGCGCTCCTCGCAATGACGTCGGGAGTGACAGCGGGTGGCCAGCGCGTCTTCCGCTTCGCGCCGTCGCCGAATGGTTATCTGCACCTCGGCCACGCCTATTCGGCGCTCCTCAATTTCGATCTCGCGCGCCAATGCGGCGGGCGTTTCCTGTTGCGCATCGAGGATATCGATACGGGCCGCGCGCGGAATGAGTTCGAAGCGGCGATCTATGAAGACCTCGCCTGGCTCGGGCTTGAATGGGAGGTGCCCGTGCGGCGCCAGTCCGAACATTTCGACGATTACGCGCGGGCGCTTGAACGGCTCGACGACAAGGGGCTGCTTTATGCCTGCGATTGCCGGCGTTCGGACATCGCCCGCGCCGCCGTTGCGAAACCGAATTGGCCGCACGACCCCGATGGCGCGCCGCTTTACCCTGGAACCTGCCGCGACAAGCCGCGACGTGCGGCGCGCGAGGTCCTAACGCAGCGCGGCGTCGCGCTGCGGCTCGATATGCGTAAGGCGGCTGCTCTGGCGGGGCAGGGGCTCTCGTGGCGCGAATTTGACGCCGGCGACATTGTCGCCGATCCGGCGGAATGGGGCGACGTCGTCCTTGCGCGCAAGGATACGCCGGCGAGCTATCATATCGCCGTCGTCATCGACGACGCGCTGCAGGGCGTGACGGACGTCGTGCGCGGTAAGGATCTGTTTGAAGCGACGAGCCTGCATCGACTGCTGCAAGGTCTTCTCGACCTGCCGGCGCCGGATTATCGCCATCACGGCCTCGTTCTGGACGAGAACGGCGAGAAGCTTGCGAAGAGCGCCGCCTCGACAGCGCTGCGGGCGCTGCGCGCGGAGGGCTGGACGCCAGCCGACGTGCGCCGGCGCGTGGGCCTATAGAACCGAGTTTCCGATGCGCGCTGCGGCGGATTGCAGTCGTTTGTCCCCTGTCCAAAGCGACGCCGGCGCGGCGAGCAGCGTTGCTGCGATCAGATGGGCGTCGACATATCCGATGCCCGCGCCATGCAACGCGCGCCGGTCAATCAACTCCAGGACTTCGTCGGCGCTGGCAAGCGGCACCCTCGGAAGATTGCGCAAAAGCGACAGCAGGCTCGTCCGTCGAGACGCATGCTGCGCACGCTCCTCAGGATGAGGAAGCCCTTCTCCCGATCGCCCTGCGGTGCTCCGTGTGTGTCGGCGCACGAACATTTTCTCGGGTTCCGGGTAGCTTTCGATCATTGAGATCCAAAGCGGCAAGGGAGAGCGAAATGTTCGAGACGATCCAAAGCCTGATCGATCAGGAAGCCCAGATCTGCATCCCGGCAAGCCATCTGACGCCGCGCGCCAATCTCTATGAATTGGGCATGACGCCCTATACGGCGATTCGCCTGCTGCTCGCGATCGAGCGCGACTTTCGCGTCGAATTCCCGCGCGACTCGCTCAACCGCCGGACGATGGCGACGATAGAGAATATTGTCCGGGGCGTTCGCGCCGCCCAGTTCGCTCCCGCCTACGAATGGCGCCAGGCAGCCTAAGAAAGGTCGTTTGGGGCCAGCCCGGAGGCCGCAACGGAGATCGAAGCTTACCGGGCCTGACGAGTCGCCACTTTCGCGTTGTTGTTCGGCGCCTTCGCCATCAGCGAATCGATGCGATCGCGCTCTTTCCTGAATTCTGCGAGAAGTCGGCCCTCGATCTCGCGCGTGCGCGCCAGCTTGACGCGCATCGGATCGACGAAATGGCCATTGACCATCACCTCGTAGTGAAGGTGCGGTCCGGTCGACAATCCGGTCGAGCCCAGGAATCCGATCACCTGGCCCTGCTTGACCCGTATGCCTTCCTTCACGCTGCGCGCAAAGCCCGACATGTGATTGTAGGTGGTGATGTAGCCGTTGGCGTGCTGGATCTCAACGCGCCGTCCATAGCCCGAATCCCACTGCGCCTTGATGACCGTGCCGTTGCCGGCCGCGAGAATCGGCGTGCCGATCGGCGCCGCCCAGTCGACGCCCGTGTGCATCTTGTAATAGCCGAGGATCGGATGGCGGCGCATGCCGAAGCCAGAGCGCGTTTCGCCGATGGCGATTGGCTTGCGCACAAGGAATTTGCGGCTCGAGCGGCCGTTCTCGTCGTAGTAGTCGAGCAGCCCGTCGTCCGGGGTAAAAAAGCGATAATAGCGATAAGTCTCGTTACGGGTCGTCAGCGACGCATAGAGCAGCGCGTCGCGACCCACGCTCGCGCCGTCCTCCGCTTCGTCATAGAAGACGTCGAACGTATCGCCGCCGGAAACGCCGCGCTGCAGATCGGCGTCATTTGCGAAAACCCGCACGAGCTCATTGATGATCGGCCGCGGAATCTGCTGCTTGAGAGCGGTTTCGTAAAGAGAATCGTAGAGGCGCATCGCGCCTTCGTCTTCCTCGACCTCATTGTGCGACTTCGACCGGCCATTGTTGGCGAGC
This sequence comes from Methylocystis silviterrae, assembly GCF_013350005.1. Classification (GTDB taxonomy): domain Bacteria; phylum Pseudomonadota; class Alphaproteobacteria; order Rhizobiales; family Beijerinckiaceae; genus Methylocystis; species Methylocystis silviterrae. The sequence continues at coordinate 68,220 of NZ_JABVWW010000007.1, read as the reverse complement.
GACGTGGGCGCCGTCGGCGTCTGCATGAATGCGCCCCTGTCGGTCGCAGCGACGACCGATTCGATCGTTTCATCGTTGTAAACCGACATGCGGGCCAGCTGCATGTTCTTGCCCGAGCCGTCGAAGTCGGCGAAGAGCAATTTGACGCGCTGGCCTTCGCGCACCGGCTCGCCACGTTTGTTTTTGAATGCGGCGGCGACTGCGGCGGCCCGGCCTTTGGGCACGTCCACGCTGTCCAGCACGTCGGCGAGCGTCTGTCCTCGCTTCACGACGACAAGCTTCTCTTCCATCTGTGTCGGCTGCAGCGTATCGCGCGGCGCGATGGTGACGTTTTCCGCCACCATGCGCACTTCGATTCCGGAGAAGGGCGTCAGCGACCCGCCTGGGGTCGCATAGGCGAGCGCGAGAGGGTCGATCGCCGCCCGGCTCGTGCGCGTGAGCAGCATCTGGCCGGGCAGGGGCAGCGCCGCCGCTTGCGTTCCGGCGGCGAGGCTGGATTTGACCTGCTCAATCACCTGCGCCTGCGCTTCGGCGAGCGTCAATTGGGCACTCTGAGCCGTCACCGGCACGGCGGCGAGGTCTCGGGTCTCGAACGAGACTTCGGCGAGATCCGGGGCGAGATCGGCCTCGGCGGCGTTTTCGGGAGCGCGGGCGTCGGTCATGAGCTTCAGCGGATTATAGGGAGGCACTTCCCCTGCAAAGCTCGACGGCGCGAGCGCC
>NZ_JABVWW010000007.1:0-62500 GCF_013350005.1 Methylocystis silviterrae | reverse complement strand
CGCAAGATGACGTATAGGGTCTGACGCCTGCCCGGTGCCGGAAGGTTAAGAGGAGGAGTGCAAGCTCTGAATTGAAGCCCCGGTAAACGGCGGCCGTAAATATAACGGTCCTAAGGTAGCGAAATTCCTTGTCGGGTAAGTTCCGACCTGCACGAATGGCGTAATGACTTCCCCGCTGTCTCCAACGTCAGCTCAGTGAAATTGAATTCCCCGTGAAGATGCGGGGTTCCTGCGGTCAGACGGAAAGACCCCGTGCACCTTTACTGTAACTTTGCATTGGCATTCGTGTCGGCATGTGTAGGATAGGTGGTAGGCTTTGAAGCATGGGCGCTAGCTCGTGTGGAGCCACCCTTGAAATACCACCCTTATCGTCATGGATGTCTAACCGCGCGCCGTCATCCGGCGCCGGGACAATGCATGGTAGGCAGTTTGACTGGGGCGGTCGCCTCCCAAAGAGTAACGGAGGCGCGCGATGGTGGGCTCAGACCGGTCGGAAATCGGTCGTCGAGTGCAATGGCATAAGCCTGCCTGACTGCGAGACAGACAAGTCGAGCAGAGACGAAAGTCGGTCATAGTGATCCGGTGGTCCCTCGTGGAAGGGCCATCGCTCAACGGATAAAAGGTACGCCGGGGATAACAGGCTGATAACCCCCAAGAGTCCATATCGACGGGGTTGTTTGGCACCTCGATGTCGGCTCATCACATCCTGGGGCTGGAGAAGGTCCCAAGGGTTCGGCTGTTCGCCGATTAAAGTGGTACGTGAGCTGGGTTCAGAACGTCGTGAGACAGTTCGGTCCCTATCTGCCGTGGGTGTAGGAGAATTGAGAGGATTTGTCCCTAGTACGAGAGGACCGGGATGAACATACCTCTGGTGGACCTGTTGTGGCGCCAGCCGCAGTGCAGGGTAGCTATGTATGGACGGGATAACCGCTGAATGCATCTAAGCGGGAAACCCACCTCAAAACGAGTTCTCCCTTGAGAGCCGTGGAAGACGACCACGTTGATAGGCCGGGTGTGGAAGTGCGGCAACGCATGGAGCTTACCGGTACTAATAGCTCGATTGGCTTGATCGCTCTCATTTATCGACGCCCATACTCGTATGGCGCGAATAGAAAGACCTCATTTGCTTCGAAGATGTGTTTCGCCGGCCTGGTGGCCTTCGGCGGAGCGATCAGACCCGATCCCATCCCGAACTCGGCCGTCAAACGCTTCTGCGCCAATGGTACTATGTCTCAAGACCTGGGAGAGTAGGTCGTCGCCAGGCCTGCGAAGCACATCGAATCCTCTTATCGATTACCTCTTCAGCAGTGCTGCTTTCGCCGCGCTTTTTTTTTGTCTTCACGCGTTATCTCTTGGCGCGTTTCTGTTGGGCGCATTTCTCTTGGCGCGGGGTGGAGCAGCCCGGTAGCTCGTCAGGCTCATAACCTGAAGGTCGTCAGTTCAAATCTGGCCCCCGCAACCAATCCAATTCATAAAACCCCGGCTCTTGCAGCCGGGGTTTTTCTTTGTGCGGTGATAGGCTTTGCGGCATTTTTCGTCGGGGAGCCATTGCCGATACGGGCCGGCATCTCAACAATCAAGCGCCGCTTCATTCCTGATGAGAATGAAGACGCGCGATCGCGCGTCTTTTTGCGGCGAATCGGCGCGACGCTGGGCAAATTAAAAAAAGGAGGAGCCATGCCCGAGTGGGTCGACAATCTCATTCCCATCAAGGCCCCGGAACCGACGCACGAACAACTCGCGGGCTGGCGGCCGACGCGCGCCGCAGCCGAGGGGCTCGGCTGTCGCCTTCTCGCCGATCAGCGCATAGAGGCTGCCGGCGGCGTCACCCTGTCGGCCGATGTGTATACGCCCCGCGCGCCGGGCCGCTATCCGGCGATCGTCCAGTTCGCCGCCTATACGCGCGAGCTGCACACCGCCGGCGCGCCTACCGGCAGCAATGAGATCGGCGCGCCGCCCGTCTTCACTGGCCGCGGCTATGTCCAGGTGGTGGTGGAGCGGCGGGGCATGGGCCGCTCGGGCGGGACGCAAAATGTCTTCCTGTCTCCCGAGGACGTCGACGACCATGAACAGGCGATCGCCTGGGCCGCCGCCCAGCCCTGGTGCGACGGTCGTGTGGCGCTGTTTGGCACGTCTTACTACGGCATGACGCAGCCTCTCGTCGCCGTGCGCCGCCCGCCGGCGCTGAAGGCGTTTTTCTGCAACGAGATCTGCACGGATTATTTCCGGCACCTCGTGCAGTTTGGCGGCGTCTTCAACCTTTATTTCTGCAATCTCTGGATGGGAGCCAACTTCACGCCAGCGATGTATGGCCTGCGCGTGCCGCCTGTCGCCCGAGCGCTCCTCAGCCATGTCTTCAATTCGCCGCTCCAGCGTTTGTGGCGACCTTTGCTGATGAAGCGGATCGACGCCATCTACCGCGCCTTCATGGCGAAAACGCCGGTCAAGCCGGTGCGCGAATGGTACGCGAACTGGATGCTCGACGGAAAATTGCGAGAGACTTGCCTGCTCCAGTCCGGCCCTTCGGGAGATCTCGGCAAGATCGAGATCCCTTTCGTCGTCGTGCAGAATCTCGGCTATTTCAACCTGCACCAGTTCGGGACCTATGATCTGTTCCAGAACGCCGCGACTCCCGCTGGCCGCAAATGGATGATCCTCGCCCCGCCGCGCTACGAGCTTCCGGTCTATGCCTGGCAATTGGAAGCGCTCGCCTTCTTCGATCACATTTTCTACGGCGTGGATAATGGCTACGCCAGCCAGCCGGCCGTCCGCTACTGGCTTGAAGGCGAGGAGCGGTACGTCGGCGCCGCCGACTTTCCGGCGTCAGGAACGGCGCAGCGGCGCTTCTATCTCGCCTCGGGCGGCGCGGACGCGGCGCCTCACAAACTGGCGGAGACGCCGGGAGAGGGTGAGAACCGCTGGGCCGCCGTTCCGCTGGGCCTGCCGGTGCTCGGCGGGTTCGATGAAGTGGCGAACCAGACCCTCACATTCGAAATGACCGCGGCGCGGCCGATGACGCTCGCCGGCCCCGTATCGCTCAATCTCGTCTTCAGCTCCAATGAGATCGATTCCTTTCTGGTGGCGCGGCTCGGCCGGGTCGCCAAGGATGGCGCCTATAGCCTTCTCTCGCTCGGAGCCATGAGTCCGGCGCGGCGGCGGCGCGATCCGGCGCGCGATACGGCCTGTGAGATCGTGCATGACACATCCGTGCGGGAGCCCTTACAGCCGGGTAGGCCGGTGACGCTCTCCTTCAGCCTTACGCCTGGACCGACCCGGCTTCAGCCCGGCGACCGGTTGCGACTCGACGTGGCGAGCCGCCTCGATCTGCTGCGGAGCGACGTCAGCCACGGCTATGTGCATTTCGATATGCCGGGGCCGCCCTATTTCGCGCGCAACACGCTGCATTACGGGCCGGACACTTATCTTGTCGTGTCCGAGGCGCCGGCGGCGTGAGAGCCGTGTTCACAAACGCGAATCTATAAATTCGGCTTCCTCGACAGCAGCCATAGCGCGGCGATGAAGAATCCCTTCGTAAGCGGGAGCAGGAGCAACACGAGCGCGATCGTTAGCGGCACAACGATCAGCATCTCGACAGCGTAGGAGTAACGTCCGCTGCTCTCTAATATGAAGAGAAGCGGCACGACTGTAATCGTCACGGCGCCGACGGTCAGCCATGCTGGGCCATCATCCGCATCGAGGCCCGCAAAACTTTCCCGGCAATGCGCGCAAGAATCGCGCGGCTTGAGGTAGCTCGCGAACAGCTTGCCCTCGCCGCAGTTTGGGCATTTTCGCGTCAGTCCGCGAAACAAGGACGTGCCCGGCGATGGATCGCTGTTCATTGACGCCAAACCGATTGACAGCGATCGCCGCGCCACTGCGCGTTGATCGCACTGCAAGTCCATCTCAAGCGTGGATCTCGCTCCTGATTTAAGGGGATAGTTTTTTATGGCGCCGCAGGCAACCGCCCACTGGCGAGCGGCGGTTCAGGGACGCTAGGCGGCGCAAGACAAGGGACGCGGTCGGCGCTAGTCTCTTTCCCGTATTTGTGTGCGGGGCCGGTCATTCTTGAACGACATTTCACGCACGGCTGAAAGGGAGGAGCGCGGCCGCGATCTTTCATCGCGCGTCTTTCCGCTGCGTGTACAAGGATTGGCCGAGGCCCTGCGCGCGTCGCTGGAACAGGAGCGGGCGCTGCGCCGTCCGTTTCTCTGGCTGGTCGTCGCTTCAGGCGGCGGCGTCGTGCTCTATTTCTCAGCCGAGCGTGAACCTTCGCTGACGCTTTGCCTTTGCGCATTCGCCGCCTTTGCGGTCTTGGCCGGGCTTACGCGCCGCCACGCCCGCGCCCATGCGCTTTTTCTGACGCTCGCTTTCGTCGCCTTTGGATTTGCGTCGGGCGCCTGGCGGACGGCGCGCGTCGCGGCGCCGATCGTTCCACGCGTTGGCATCGGTGAGCTGACCGGCTTCGTCGAGGAGGTGGATCTGCGCCGGGCCGGGGCGCGTTTTATTCTGCGCGTTGCGAGCGCCGAAGGCTATCCGGACGACATCGTTCCCTCCCGCGTGCGGCTGACGACGCGCGGCGAGCCGAATTTTTCGGCCGGCGACTTCATCGCCTTCAAGGCGCGGCTGATGCCGCCGGCGCGGGCGGCGCTCCCCGGCGGCTATGATTTCGCGCGGGACGCATTTTTTGCGCGCATCGGCGCTGTCGGCAACGCGCTTGGGCGAATCGAGACCATGTCGCCGCCCGAACCGGCGCCATTCTCGCTGCTTTTTTTTGCGCACGTCGATCGCATGCGCAACGCCTTGGCGATGCGGGTCTATCGAATCATTGACGGCGATACGGGTGCGATCGCCGCCGCCATGGTGACGGGAAAGCGCGACTTGCTGTCGGAAGACGCCAAGAATCTCATTCGCCGGGCGGGCATATTTCACATCATCACCATTTCCGGCGTTCAGATGACGCTCGTCGCGGGCATCTTCTTCGTCGGCTTTCGGCGCCTGTTGGCGATGTCGCAAACGCTCGCGTTGAATTATCCGATCAAGAAATGGGCGGCGGCGCTCGCGATGCTCGGAGCCGTTCTCTACGACATCGGCACGGGCTCTCGCGTCGGCACCGAGCGCGCGCTCGTGATGACTCTCATCATGCTCGCGGCGGTTCTCTTCGATCGGCCGTCGCTGTCGATGCGTAATCTGGCGCTTGCCGCGCTCTTCATCATCGCCTTCGAGCCGGAGGCGTTGCTCGGCGCGAGCTTTCAGCTCTCTTTCGCGGCGGTGGCGGCCTTGATCGCGGTGTATGAATGGCGCGGCGAATATCTCGCGAAACGCCGCATCGACGATCGCGCGCCGCGGGGACGCTGGGGAGCGCTTCGCGAAAGCGTCGTCGAGCGCCTGCTGCACGGACCCGGGGCGGCGATCTTCGCAACGCTATGCGCGACCTCGGCGACCGCTTCATTCATGGCGTATGATTTTCACGAGCTGAGCCCCTATGTGCTGATCGGCAATCCGCTGACGCTGGCGATCATTGAATTCTTCGCCGTTCCCTGCGCGCTCGTCGGCGCCGCGCTTTACCCATTGGGCCTCGACGGCTTCATCTGGCGCTACCTCAAGCTGGGCATCGACCTCGTGACCTATCTCGCCGGGCTGATCGCCAGCGCGCCCGGCGCGAGTATGCCGGTCAAAGCCTTTGCGCCCTGGGCGATCCTGTTCCTTTCGCTTGCGGTCCTGTCGCTCGTGTTATGGCGCACTTGGGCGTGGCGCGCGCTCGCCATTCCTCTCGCCTTGATCGGATTGATGGGCGCGAGGAGCGGCGCGCCCTTTGATCTGGCCGTGCCGGCGACCGGAGAATCGGCGGCGCTGCGCCTGCCGTCCGGACAGCTCGCCGTCATGGGGCAAAAGCCGAGCGCTTTCGCCGCGGAACAATGGTTGCGCGCGGACGGAGACGCGCGCCAGTCCGCGGACGCCAGGAGCGGCGTCGCCTGCGACGACGCGGGTTGCGTGGCGAAGGCCGTCAATGGCCGCTTTGTCGCGCTCGTCGCCGGGCGCGGCGGCTTTTTCGAAGACTGCACGCGCGCCGCCGTCATTGTGACGCCGCTCTACGCGCCATTAGGCTGTGCGGCGGAGATCGTGATCGATCGCCGCAGACTGTCCGAAACAGGGGCTGTGGCTTTGAGGTTCAAGGCGGATGGCGTCGAATGGACGACCGCGCGCGCGATCGACGAGGATCGTCCATGGTCGCCGGCGCCCCGCAATCGCCGCGCATCCGGATTTACCGCGCCGCTGAGCGATGAAGAGCGCAGCGCGGAAGATGCGCGCGCGATGGAGCCGCTTGAGTAGCGGCGATGCGCCAACGCCCGCGAAACTAATATTTCCGCAAGAGGCTGACGAGCCTACCCTGTATGCGCACGCGATCGGGGCCGAAGATGCGCGTCTCATAGGCGGGGTTGGCGGCCTCTAACGCGATCGAGGCGCCGCGTTTGCGCAGGCGCTTCAGCGTCGCTTCCTCATCGTCGATCAGCGCCACGACGATGTCGCCGGTGTCGGCGCTGTCCTGCTTGCGGATGACGACCGTATCGCCGTCGAGGATTCCGGCTTCGATCATCGAATCGCCGCGCACTTCGAGCGCGAAGTGCTCGCCGCTCGTGAGGAGGTCGGGCGGCAGGCTGATGGTGTGGCTGCGGTTCTGGATGGCGGAGATCGGCGTGCCGGCGGCGATGCGTCCCATGACCGGAATGGCGACCTGACGTTCGCCTTCGTCCTCGAAACGTTCGCTGAGCGGCCGGACGCGCCCGAGATTCCCCTCGATGACGGACGGCGAGAACTTGCCGTTGCGCCCGCCGGCGGTACGCGGCGTGGACGATTCGGGTAGCCGCAGAACTTCGAGCGCGCGGGCGCGATTGGGCAGGCGGCGGATGAAGCCGCGTTCCTCGAGCGCGAGAATCAGCCGATGAATCCCCGACTTCGACCGCAGGTCGAGCGCGTCCTTCATCTCGTCGAAGGACGGCGGCACGCCCGACTCCTTCAGACGTTCATGGATGAAGCGCAATAGATCGTTTTGTTTCTTGGTCAGCATCGCCGCACCGCCCCGCAAGCCGAATCGTTGATTTTGGCTGAGCCGCAGCTTCTGGCTCGATAACCTAAACAAATCATGAACAGAACGATATCGGTTCTCACTGCGTTCCGCAAGCCCTATGTTCACGCTTTGGTTAAACCATCATCGTGACGAACTATGTTCGCCTCGCGTGTCCCGTGCTAGACGGGCCGACCCAAAACCAAGGAATTCGCGGCGCTCATGTCTCAGGTCGTCACCCGCTTCGCTCCGTCGCCCACCGGCTTTCTGCACATCGGCGGGGCGCGCACGGCGCTGTTCAACTGGCTTTACGCCAAGAAGCACGGCGGCCGGATGATGTTGCGTATCGAAGACACCGACCGCGAGCGCTCCACGCAAGCGGCGATCGAGGCCATCATCGATGGCCTGCAGTGGCTCGGCCTCGAATGGGATGGCGACATCGTCTACCAGTCCGCGCGCGCCGCGCGCCATGCCGAAGTCGCCGAAGAGCTGCTGGCGCAGGGACACGCCTATCGCTGCTACGCCACGGCGCAGGAGCTCGAGGAGATGCGCGAGAAGGCTAAGGCGGAAAAGCGCCCCTGGCGCTATGACGGCCGCTGGCGCGATCGCGACCCCTCCGAGGCGCCCGCCGGCGCGCCCTATGTCGTGCGCATCAAGGCGCCCCAGGACGGCGAGACGATCGTCGATGACGCCGTGCAGGGACGCGTCGTCTTCCAGAACAAGGATCTTGACGATTTCATTCTGCTGCGCTCGGACGGCGCGCCAACCTACATGCTTGCGGTCGTCGTCGACGATCACGACATGGGCGTCACGCAGATCATTCGCGGCGACGATCATCTCACCAATGCAGCGCGACAGACGCACATCTATCAAGCGATGGGTTGGACCGTCCCGGCCTTCGCCCATATTCCGCTGATTCACGGACCGGACGGCGCCAAGCTTTCGAAACGCCACGGTGCGCTCGGCGTCGACGCCTACCGCGCGATGGGCTATCTGCCGGCCGCGCTGCGCAACTATCTCGTTCGATTGGGGTGGTCGCAGGGCGACAAGGAGTTCTTCACGACGCCGGAGATGGTCGAGTCGTTCGATCTCGCGCAAGTGCATCGCTCGCCTGCGCGTTTCGATTTCGCCAAGCTCGAAAATATGAACGGACATTATCTGCGCGATAGCGATGATGACGAGCTGTTGGACTTGCTCGTCGCGACGCTTCCCTATCTCGAAGGCGGCGGCGCCATCGCGCAAGCGCTCGATGAGCGAACGCGCGCGCAACTGCGCGCCGCCTTGCCGGGCCTGAAGGCGCGCGCGAAGACCTTGAACGAGCTTCTCGACGGCGCGGGCTTTCTCTTTGCGCAGCGTCCGCTGTCGCTCGACGCAAAGGCGGCGCAGCTGCTTTCGGCGGACGCGCGCGCGCGGCTTGCGACGCTTGTCGAGAAGCTCGAAGCTCTGCCGAACTGGACGGCCGCAACGACAGAAGCGGTCGTGCGCGATCTCGCGACAGCGCTTGGCGTCAAACTCGGCGATCTCGCGCAGCCCTTGCGCGCGGCGCTCACCGGCCGCGCAACGTCGCCTGGCATATTCGACGTGCTGGAAATTTTGGGGCGCGAGGAAAGTCTTGCGAGAATTTCCGATCAGGCTGCCGCAAGGTAACCCATCGCATCGCAGCGGCGTTGGCGCCGTAAAAAATCGCTGATGCGATTTTCGGCGCCGCGCCGTTTTCCGCGCCACTGCGGGACATGTCATCTCTACGCGCGAAACGCGTGGCGCGCTTGACAGCCTTTGCGGTTGATATAGCTTTTTGCGCCGCACAACAAACCGAATGCAACGCATCGGCGTGCGCGTGAAAGCGACGACATCGCGAATGTGACGCAATTCATGCATAGCGTTCGCGCGCGTCGCGCCGCGAACCGGCTCGTTGCGAGCGCGGGGCGGTTGAGAGGGGAGTGGGTATGCCGGAGAAGAATGCTATCTTCACAGTCGGCGACGGATCGGTCGATTTGCCGATCAAGGATGGCACGCTGGGGCCGTCCGTTGCGGACATCCGCAATCTCTACGCCGAAACCGGCATGTTCACCTTCGATCCGGGATTCACCGCGACTGCGTCATGCGAATCGAAGATCACATTTATCGACGGCGAAGCCGGCGTTCTGCTCTATCGCGGCTATCCGATTGAACAGCTCGCCGAACATGGCGACTTTCTCGAAACCTGCTACCTGCTGCTCTATGGAGAATTGCCGTCCGCCGCCGAGAAGGCGAATTTCGACTATCGGATCACGCGCCACACAATGGTGCATGAGCAGATGGCGCGATTCTTCCAAGGGTTCCGCCGCGACGCGCATCCGATGGCGGTGATGGTCGCTTCCGTCGGCGCGCTCTCGGCGTTCTACCACGACTCGACCAACATCGCCGATCCCACCCAGCGCATGGTGGCCTCGACGCGCATGATCGCGAAGATCCCGACGCTCGCGGCGATGGCCTATAAATATTCGATCGGCCAGCCGTTCGTTTATCCAAAGAACGATCTCGACTACACATCGAACTTCCTGCGCATGTGCTTCGCGGTTCCCTGCGAGGAATATAAAGTCAATCCGGTGCTGTCGCGCGCGCTCGACCGGATCTTCATCCTGCACGCCGATCACGAACAGAACGCGTCGACCTCGACCGTTCGACTGTCCGGCTCGTCTGGGGCGAATCCTTTCGCCTGCATCGCGGCGGGCATCGCCTCGCTGTGGGGGCCGGCGCATGGCGGCGCCAATGAAGCGGTGCTGAAAATGCTCGCCGAAATCGGCACGCCGGATCGCATTCCGCAGTTCATCGCGCGCGCCAAGGACAAGAACGATCCGTTCCGTCTCATGGGCTTTGGCCATCGCGTTTATAAGAACTATGATCCGCGCGCCAAGATCATGCAGCGCACGACGCGCGAAGTGTTGAACGAACTCGGCGTCAAGGACGATCTGCTCGACGTCGCGCTGGAACTCGAGCGCATCGCGTTGCACGATGATTATTTCATCGAGAAACAACTCTATCCCAACATCGACTTCTATTCTGGCATCACGCTCAAGGCGATGAATTTCCCGACGGCGATGTTCACCGTGTTGTTCGCGGTCGCGCGCACCGTCGGCTGGATCGCCCAGTGGAAGGAGATGATCGAGGATCAGGGTTCGCGCATCGGTCGTCCGCGTCAGCTCTATACGGGCGAGAAGCAGCGCGACTACGTGCCGATGTCGAAGCGGTGATGATGTGCGCCGCGCCGCGGTAGGAGCTCGTCTCCACTCCCATCCGGCGCGGAATCGTTCTGGCCAGCCTTCACCTTGGTTTGCAGCGCGACATGTTCTCACCAGCGTCTCTTGTAGGGACGCGACGTGATGCTATAGGTCGGCGGACCCGGAGCGCCCTTGTCGCAATTATCCGATCTGCTGTTCGAAACGCGCATCGCCACCGAGAGCGTCGCCGACTTTCTCGCGGGCGGGCGCCTGCGGCTTGGCGTCACCGGCCTGTCGCGCTCCGGCAAGACGGTCTTCATCACCGCGCTCGTGCACCATTTGACGCGGGCGATATCGGCGCGCCCGGAAAAAGGCGGCGAAAGCAAAACTCAGCTCCCGGTGTTTCGCGCGCTCGCCGAAGGCCGCATTATGTCGGCGCATCTCGATCCGCAGCCAGATTACAGCGTCCCGCGCTTCGCATACGAGGAGCATCTCGCGGCGCTCACCGGGCTAGATCGGCATTGGCCGCAGTCGACGCGGCGGATCTCCGAACTGCGGGTGACGCTGGAATATCGCTCGAAGGGCTGGTCGCTGCGCAAAGGCTTCGGCCAGGGTCCGACGCGACTCGACATCGATATCGTCGATTATCCCGGTGAATGGCTGCTCGATCTGCCGCTCCTTGGCAAATCCTACGCGCAATGGTCTCACGAGACGCTTGACGCCGCGAGCGCCTCCGCGCGGGCGATGATCGCGAGCGAGTGGCGGGGCCTGACCGCGCAGACGGACGTCAAGGCCCGCTACGACGAAGAAACCGCGCAGAAGCTGGCGCAGACCTTCACCCAATATCTGCGTCTGGCGCGCTCCGAGCGTTTCGCGCTCTCGAGCCTGCCGCCGGGTCGGTTTCTGATGCCGGGCGATCTCGAAGGATCGCCGGCGCTGACATTCGCGCCGCTTCCCGTGTCAGAGAGCGAGGAGTTGCCCTATCGCAGCCTTGGGCGCGAAATGGAGCGCCGATACGAGGCCTACAAGTCGCAGGTTGTGCGGCCGTTCTTTCGGGATCATTTCGCGCGGCTCGATCGGCAGATCGTGCTCGTCGACGCGCTTGCGGCGCTGAATTCCGGCCCTGAGGCGGTGCGCGACCTGGAGACGGCGCTGACCGGCGTGCTTACGGCTTTTCGCACCGGCCGCGCCAATCTGTTCTCCACGATCTTTCGCCCAAAGATCGACCGCATCCTCTTCGCGGCGACGAAGGCCGACCATCTGCATCACACGAGCCATGACCGGCTCGAAGCGATCCTGCGTCACCTGACCGCCCGCGCCATAGAGCGCGCTGAGGGGGTAGGCGCCTCGATCGACGTGATCGCGCTCGCCGCCGTGCGCGCCACCCGCGAAGCGATGGTGCGGCATGAGGGCGACAAGCTTTCGGCGATTGTCGGCACGCCTGTCGCCGGGGAGCGCATTGGCCACGAAACTTTCGACGGCGTGGCGGAAGGCGCCATTTTCCCTGGCGAGTTGCCGGCGGATCCGCGCGACGTGTTTAAAGGCGAGGCGCTGGCCGTTTCCGATGAAGAGGCCGACTTCCGCTTTCTCAAATTCAGGCCGCCAGCCGCGATGCTGGGCGCCGACCAGAAGCCGGCGCCGCTGCCGCATATCAGGCTCGATCGCGCGATGGAGTTTCTCTTCGGCGACCGATTGAAGTAACGTCGCTGTCGGCGGCGAAGTCCGCGCTACCTATTGCAGGCAAACCATTCGACAGCTGAATTGAGGGAGCTTCATATGGAAGGTCATGTCTATAAGGTCGTCGAACTCGTCGGCTCGTCGCCAGACAGCGTCGAGGACGCTGTGGCCGCAGCGCTCAAGCGCGCCGGCGAAACCCTGCGCAACTTGCGGTGGTTCGAAGTCGTGCAGATTCGCGGCAATATCAATAAGGGCGCGGTGAGCGATTATCAGGTGGTGCTGAAGGTCGGCTTCACGCTCGATCGCGAAGACGAGAGCATGGGATAAAGCAGAAGCCCCTGAGGGTCCCGATTTCAGATGATTAAGCGGAAGGCTCAGATGCGGCCCACTGAAACTTGCGACGGCGCTGATATCGAGCCGCTCTGGGCGGCTCGAGCGAACGCCAAGCTTTATGCCTTCCGGTGGCCCAATATTTTTCTGTTCACTGTGACTGGCTTTTGGGGGCTTCTTGCCTTTTCAGGGGGAGGACGACTTGAGTTGGCAGTTTTAGCGGGAGTTATTTTGCTAATATACGTAGCATGTTTAGTTATTTACTATTATTTAGTTGGAATTAACTACCTGTACGTAGGAAGCCGCAGAGGCATCTCTACTTGTCTATGCAGGCGTGAAGCTCAAGATGTTTTTGTCGTGAGATATTCAATGGAAAGCTATGACTACGAAATTATGGCATCTTTTGATATATCTGAACGAGCTAGCGGTTTCGCCATATCCATTCGGCAGGCGCCTCCTTTATCTCAAGGGGTGCGGAGCTTTTTTAAGGTTCCGTTGAGCCCGTTATCAATCTACGACAATCCATATAGAGGTCTTGTATTCGAGCTGGACGAAATCGGCGTGTGGGAAAATGAATCGCTCGCATCGCAACTCGCGAGCACAGACGAAAACATGGTCCGCAGTTTTATTGCAGCGAAAACCAAACATATGCGGTATTTGCCATCTGTCTTTTTGGCAGACACGGTCTTCTGCCACAGAGAACATCTGGAGCTGATCGTCGGAAGCATCCTGAGTTCCGTCCGGTGCAACAAATTACAAAAATCCGATGCGCCGATTGAGACTCCGTAGCGAGACGCAGTCAAAGATCCTTCCGGAAGGATGAAAATCGCGGATGGCGGCGCGAAGGAAGCGGAAGCCGCAGAGGGCGTCCGCTTCGTAGTCGCTAGGACGAAAACCGTCCGGCCGTTTCAGGGCTTCCGGTTTGCGCGGTATTCGACCAAAAGCGCGTGCTTGCATTGAGCATTTGCTGAGCGTCGGTGAACAGGCGGCGCGTGTCCTCCGTCGTCATCTCGATATGTTTGCTCGTCCAATCCTGTAGAACCGTCGTGGTCTCGGATATGGAGCGAGACGCCGTGAGCTTTGAGGCAAGCTCCGCCGTCAACGCCGCTTCCTGCTGCATGCGTTCCATTAAGACGCGGTTGGCGTCCTGCAGACAGTCCCAGATCTCGGTGCGTGCTTCGGTGAAATCTTCCAGCCGCCGCCGTCCTTCCGCGCCAACTTCGGCCGCCGCTTCGGCGGGTTGCGCGCTTTTGTTGCGCCGCTCTTCCTGCTGGGTCATGTCGCGTCTCTCCCTCGTCGCTTGAAACGCCAGCGCCCCCGGGGCCACTATATAAGGCCAGTTGGGGGAATATCTGTGACGATCGCTGCTGGCGCATTGCCCAAGATTGACCGTTTCTGCCGACCCCAACGGGTCGACAAAGCGCCGCCTTTCAGTTATGGACCGGGACTCAACTAGAACAGCGTTCCGAAACGCTCGTCGGCCCCAACGGCTAAGACGAAACGGCAGGAGTTTTCGTTATGAACATTATCGAGCAGCTCGAGGCGGAACATGCCGCCAAGCTTATCGAGGGCAAAAAAATCCCCGAGTTTCGGCCGGGAGATACGGTGATCGTCAACGTCAAGGTGAAGGAAGGCGAGCGCGCGCGCATTCAGGCTTATGAAGGCGTCGTCATCTCCCGCCAGGGCGGCGGGCTCAACGAGAGCTTCACCGTCCGTAAGATTTCCTATGGCGAGGGCGTCGAGCGCGTCTTCCCGATCCATGGGCCGCTGATCGACTCGATCAAGCTTGTGCGCCGCGGCAAGGTGCGCCGCGCCAAGCTCTATTATCTGCGCGACCGCCGCGGCAAGTCCGCCCGCATCGCCGAGCGCATCGACACCAAGCCGAAGGCGTCCGCAGGCAAATAACGACCGTTTTCGGATACATGCCGCCGTCCGCAGCCGCCCGGTTTCGGGCGGCTTTTTTTAGGTCTCCAGCGGCGCGTTGAGAATCCAGCGGTGGCCGAATGGGTCGCGCAAGGAGGCGTAGCGCGTCCCCCAGAAAGAATTGGTCGGGGCCGTTTCGACCTTGCCGCCGAGCTTGGTGGCGCGCGCGCAGATGTCGTCGACGTCCTGCGCCTTGTCGTATTCGAGGCTGATGGAGACGGTCACGTGCTCGCCGGGCAGGGGCACGCGGGTCTGGCCAATTTCCGGAAAGATGTCGGCGAGCATCACCGAGCCGCCGTTGATCAGCAGTTCGCAGTGGGCGATGCGCAGCCCGTCGACCGACGGCATGAGGGCCCGCTGCTGGGCGCCGAAGGCGCCGGTGTAAAAAGCGATGGCTGCGGCGGCGGGGCTGACGGTCAGATAGGGCGCGACCCTCGGACGTGGCTGTTTCATCAAATTTCCTCCGCCGGGGCATGCAGCGGATCGCCCCAGTCTTTTGTCCTGATCTTTTCGTAGCGCGCCTTGTCGCGCTTGGGAATGAATGTCTCTTGGAATGCTTTATCAGCGCAGAGCCTTAGGGAAATTCCGGCCTTGCTGACGCGAGG
Organism: Methylocystis silviterrae; assembly: GCF_013350005.1. Taxonomy (GTDB): domain Bacteria; phylum Pseudomonadota; class Alphaproteobacteria; order Rhizobiales; family Beijerinckiaceae; genus Methylocystis; species Methylocystis silviterrae. Next base: position 47,702 of record NZ_JABVWW010000007.1, on the reverse strand, counting down.
CGGAGCGATGACGCGCGCCCATGGCGGCGTCCCGCCGGTCCGCCCCGCGACGAGATAGGCGAACTTCTCGTCCTCGAAGGGCGCGTCGGCGCCTTTGACCAATTTGTGCGCGCGCCGCCGGGGCAGCCGGACCGAGAAATGGCACCAGTCGTTCGCCGGCAAAGGGCAGGGCGCCTGGTGCGGGCAGGGCGCGAGAATATTCGCGCCGAGCGCGATCAGTCGGCTGCGGACGATCATCAGCCGGGCATGGTCGCGAGGCGTGCCCGGCTCGACGATGACGAGCGCGCCGCTTGTGCGCGACCAAAGCTGATCGATGACGACGGGGAGGTCGGATTTGGCGATTTCAGTGAGCGCGTAGCCGACGACGACGAGGTCGAACGGGGCGGCTTCACCCGCTTGCGGCTTGGTGAAATCGGCCAAGCTCGCTTCAACTGCTGCAGCGACGCCGCTTTCCTGCATCAGACCGGTCGCGAGGTTCAGGAAGAGCGCGCTGCGGTCAATGAGCGCAATCTCGGCGATGCTCGGCCATACGGTCGCCGCGGCGTAGGAGCCCGCGCCAAGACCGCAGCCAACGTCGAGCACCCGCTTTGGCGCAAATTCGGGGCGCTCCTCGTCGAGCCGTCCTAGCGCCCTCACGATGGCGGCGTAGGTTGCGGGCATGCGCGTCGCCGCATAGGCCAGGACGTCCGCCTCGTCGCGGATGGTTTCGATTGTCGGTTTGCGTGACCGATAGCGTTCCGACAGCTGTCGGGCTCTGTCGCGCAGCATGCCTTGTGCGCGGCCCTCAAGCCTCGCCTCGATCGCCGCCGAAAGCGGCGCAGGAAGCTCTGGGGAGGGCAGGCTCATCGCTTATGGGCTCGGGGAGGGCTGCGCCTTGAACTCTCTTCCATGCAGCTTGCGTTACGGGTAGAACAGCCTCAATTCAAGGGAGACGATGAGAGTCGGCCAATTGCGGTCGGCCTCATGCTGAGGAAGCCGGGGTGCTCTCGAAGCACGAGGGCGCCGCCAGTGATTTCCTTGTCCTTCGAGATGCGGCCCGCGCCGCTCCTCAGGATGAGGCGATCAAACCAGCGAGCCGGATGCGACACGCCGGCAAGAGGAAGAGATAAATGTCCAAAGCCGCGCCCCGCACCGTTTACGACAAGATCTGGGACGACCATGTGGTCGAGCGCCAGGAGGATGGCGCGTCCCTGCTCTATATCGATCGCCACCTCGTGCATGAAGTGACGAGTCCGCAGGCCTTCGAAGGCTTGCGCATGATGGGCAGGTCGGTGCGCGCCCCGCAAAAGACCCTCGCCGTCGTCGATCATAATGTGCCGACGACCGATCGCTCTTTGCCGATTGAAGATTCCGAGAGCAGGGCGCAGGTGGAACAGCTCGCGCTCAACGCCAAGGAATTCGGCGTCGAATATTACGACGAGCACGACCGGCGCCAAGGCGTCGTGCATATTGTCGGCCCGGAGCAGGGTTTCACTCTGCCCGGCATGACGATCGTCTGCGGCGACAGTCATACCTCGACTCACGGCGCCTTTGGCGCGCTCGCGCATGGCATAGGCACGTCGGAAGTCGAGCATGTGCTCGCAACCCAGACGCTGATCCAGAAGAAGGCGGCCAATATGCTGGTGCAGGTCGACGGCAAGCTCGCCGACGGCGCCACCGCGAAAGACATCATCCTCGCGATCATCGGCAAGATCGGCACCGCCGGCGGCACCGGACACGTCATCGAATATGCAGGCGAGGCGATCCGCGACCTATCGATGGAAGGCCGCATGACCGTCTGCAACATGTCGATCGAAGGCGGCGCCCGCGCTGGGCTCATTGCGCCGGATGAGAAGACTTTCGCTTATCTGAAGGATCGCCCAAAAGGTCCAAAGGGCGAAGCGTTCGACATGGCGCGCAAATATTGGGAGACGCTGTACACTGACGAGGGCGCGCATTTCGATAAGATCGTCAGGCTCGACGCCAGCAATCTGCCGCCGATCGTGACCTGGGGCACGTCGCCAGAAGACGTGGCGACGATCGACGGATTCGTGCCCACGCCCGACAGCGCGAAGAGCCCGCAAAAGCGCGCCGCCATCGAACGCGCGCTCGACTATATGGGTCTGAGGGGCGGCGAACGCATCACCGACATCGAGATCGACCGCGTGTTCATCGGCTCCTGCACCAACGGCCGTATCGAAGATCTGCGCGCGGCCGCGAAGATGGTCGAGGGAAAGAGCGTCGCCGATCGCATCAACGCGATGGTTGTGCCGGGATCGGGTCTCGTAAAGGCGCAGGCGGAAGCGGAGGGTCTCGACAAGATCTTTACCGCCGCCGGCTTCGAATGGCGGGAGCCGGGCTGCTCCATGTGTCTGGCGATGAATCCCGACCGTTTAGCGCCGGGCGAACGCTGCGCGTCGACGTCCAATCGCAATTTCGAGGGGCGACAGGGCTTCAAGGGCCGCACGCATCTCGTTTCGCCGGCGATGGCGGCGGCAGCGGCAATCGCTGGACGCTTGGTTGACGTTCGCGGCTGGCGATAAGCGACAAGGCGCCGGCAACTTGCCTGCTGGCGCTTAGTTCCAACTGCGCAATAGCGTCAGTCGTTGTCGGTGGGATTGTTGTCCGGAACGTTATCATCCAAATTCGGGTTCCTACGCCATTCTTCGTCGCTCCAGGGACGCGTATCGCGCCACATGCGATCGCCACCACGACCCCAATAGTCGCCCCGCTCTTCTCGCATGTCCTGATCACGGTCATCTGCCCTCTGCATAAGACGATGGTCGGTCTGCGTGAGGCGCACGGGAGAGGATGGGCGAGCTAAAACTTCGGACTGCGTTAGTCCAAAGGCGCCAAGCGCAAACGCCGCGATCAGCAGTCTATTCATGGGTTCTCCTCCTCTTATGCTCTTGCCTGAACATTGCAGGGCGCTGAATGTTCCTGCATCGGCGCGCGGGTTCGCGGCGGCGTCGCGGCTGACGATGACGGGACAGCGAGGAAAGGGTTACTCAGTTCAGGGTTCCGAGGCGTAAGGGAGCCGGAAGGCTCGATTTGTGCAGTGGCTTTCACTGGAGAGCGCAACAAAAGGGCGCCCGCAATTGCGGACGCCCTAAGCTTCAAAGTCCTTGAGTTGCGCCGCTATCGCTTAGTCTCGGTCGCGCCCGCGGTTGTCGTTCTTGTTCCAGTCGCGCTTTTGCCCGCCGCGCCAGTTGTCGTCGCGCCAGAAGCGGTTTTGACGGCCCCAAAAGCCGCGTCGGTTGTGATCCCAGCCGCGATGATAACCACGATTCTCCTTCCAGTCCCCGGTACGATCGCGTGCGTTCTGCACGAAGCCGTCGTCGGTCTGGACCATGCCCGGCGCATGAGAAGCAGTGGGCGCCGACACTGCGGATTGCGCGAAACCGAAAGCGCCAAGCGCAAGCGCCGCGATCAACAGCTTATTCATGAGTGAGCTCCTATGATGGTGATCCTGCCTAACACCGCGCGGCGCCGATTGTTCCTAGCGGTCGCGGCATATCGCCTGCGATGATCTGACGATGACTGAACAGGATTGGAGACGGCTAAGAGCGCCGACGCTTGCCGATATGGAAGCGCTGGCGGATGCGGCCTACGCCGCTCTGCCGCAACGCTTCACGCGCCTGTGCGAGGGCCTCGTCGTCCGCGTCGAGGATTTCCCTGACGATGAAACGCTCGACGACATGCAATGCGAGAGCGAATTCGATCTTCTGGGTCTGTTTCGCGGGCGTGGCCTCACGCAGGGGGCGCATCTTTCCGAGACGGGCGAGCAGCCGAATATGATCTGGCTCTATCGACGGCCGATACTCGACTATTGGGCCGATAGCGAAGACACGCTCGAAGCGATCGTCACCCATGTGCTCGTGCATGAGATCGGCCATCATTTCGGACTGACCGACGCCGATATGGAAGAGATTGAACGGCGCGCCGAATAGGATCTAGGCGGGCGCGGGCTCCGCGAGCAGCGTTCCGATGATGGCGCCAAGCGCCATGTCGTCCTCTTGTCCAAATCCATGATGGCGAATGCGCCCGTCGCGGCCGATCAGGATCGCTGTTGGCGTTCCGCGCATTTCATAGCGCGCCATGGTGACGGGAATCGGCCCGTTCTCTGCGGGCTGATCGACGCCGATGGGAAATGTCAGCCGATATTCGTGGATGAAGGCTTCGAGCGACACGGGCGTCATCGCCGCGTGATGTTCGAACACGGTATGCAGGCCGATGACGGCGAGGCCGGAGTCGCGGAACAGCGCATGCGCGCGCTGCGCTTGCGGCGTGCCATGCGCGACGCAACCGGGACACAGCATTTGAAAGGCGTGCAGCATGACCACGCGCCCGCGCAAGCCCGCGAGCGTGATCGGCGCTGGCGTATTGAACCATTGCGATACGGCGAGTTCCGGCGCCTGCACTCATTCCTCCTTGGCGCGCTCGTCTTAGGGCGCTTCTCGCGCAGTGATAAGAAGATCACGTCCGACGATCGTCATCCAGGTCTTTTCCGATTTCGCTTTGGCGGGTTGCCGTCCGCGCTTTAGCTCGCATGCCGTGGATATTCCGTTTGCGGATTGCCGCGATTGCAGAGGCGCATAGATATTCCAAGACGCCCGCCATGGGGTTCTCGACAGAGAGATCAGAGCGTTCCCAGATGAGTCCCACAAGCGTCCTTAGGGTCGCGCTGAGCAGCGTCGCGTTGTCGTTCTCTTGCTGCGTCCTTCCCGCAATCGGCCAAGAAAGGATTGTCAACGTTTTAGGCTGGGGCGACTACGTCGATCCCCGTGTGCTGACAGATTTCACCAGGACGACCGGCATCCAGGTGACATACGAAAGCTACAGTTCGGACGAGAGCTTAGAAACAACGCTTCAGCCTGGGAACCGCGCTTTTGACGTCGTGATCGTTTCGAGCCGTGTGTTGCGAAAGCAGATCGCGAGGGGCCTCTATCAGAAGCTCGACAAGCGCAAGCTTCCAAACGCCGTCAATCTTTGGCCAGAGATTATGGAGCGCCTTGCCACCTATGACCCCGGGAACGAACACGCCGTCAATTATGCGTGGTTTGCGATGGGGATCGCCTACGACGTCGGAAAGGCCAGGGAACTCATGGGCAAGGCCCAGCCGTCGGCGGATTTCTCGTTCGACTCATGGGGCCTGCTTTTCAAGCAGAAGAACTTGAAGAAACTTTCGTCCTGCGGAGTGGGAATACTGGACAGTCCTGAGGATTTGTCTGCTGCGGCGCTGCAATATCTGTGGTCCAACTGGCGACTTTCGCCGGGCTTGGATCGACGCACGGACGGCATGCGCGCCGCCGAGCTTTTGGCCGCCCTGCGGCGCGACGTGAAACGCCTCGACTCTCGCGACTATGTCAACGCGCTGGTCAACGGCGACGTCTGCGTCGCGGTCGGCTTTTCCATGGATAGCCTGCGCGCCCGCTACACAGCCGGCATGGTGGAGGAATTCGTCGAGATCGACTTTTTCATCCCCCGCGAGGGCGCTCCCATTCGACTCGACAATCTCGTCATACCGACGGACGCTCCACATGTCGAAGAAGCATACAAATTCATCGACTTTCTGCTGCAGCCTGAAATCGCAGCCCGCAATACGAATTTCATTGGCGTAGCCAACGGCGTCCTCGCCTCGAAATCCCTGGTCGATGGGAGCATCTCAAGAAACGAGTCGATATACCCGGACGCCGCCATGATGAAGCGTCTGGTCGCTCCTCAACTCGACGACGGCGCGCCCACGACCGGACAGACGATCAGTCGCGAAGGAACGCCGATCGGAAGGGGAGCTACGATGTGGGGATTAGGCCGGCGTGTCTCCAAGCCGGCCAAGTCGTCTACCTTCTAAAAACCAACTGGGGCGTCGGCGCCTACTGGCCTCCGCTGACAGGTTTTTCAGCGCTCTCCGCGGGTTTTGGCGCCGATGTCGAGAGACACATCGTTGGACGAAGCTTTTCGATCGTCACGATGGCTTTCTGCGAGGCCTGCATTTTCTCGTTGAGATCGAAAATCTGTTGTCTTGTGGCCGCGACATCCTTCAAGTCAGCCTCAAGCGTGTCGTTCATCGATTTCAATATGTCCGCCGAGTGGGGCATATCGCCCAGATTCACCTGTTTCAAATTCTGCTCGACTTTCATGGCGCAGCTGATGCGCCGGTCGTATTCGATCCTCAAGTCCTTAAATCTCGCGGCGAAAGTGCCCGCCTTTGTCAAATCCGCCGAAAGCGCGTCGGGTCTGATACGACAGATCGCATCGACGCTGCCGACCGCGGGATATTTAGCCTCGATGATGTGTCCGAAATCGCTGTTGAGCTTTTTGGCCTCATCCAAGAGCGTATTAAGGCTGCAAACGAATTGCTCGCGCCCGCGATAGCAGCTGTCCAATCTGATCGCGCCCTTGGCGCCTGGCAACGTTAAGCCTGCCGTTCCACTCGAGTCCTTTTCGCAGGAGGCCAGCGCCGCCGCCAGAGCCCCGCTGCTGCTCGCGGACGAAGCGTCTCCGGCTTCCTCCTCGGAGGATGGGCGGTGGAGACCGCGATAGCGAGAAGTCTCACGGCGCGCGATCTGTTGCGGCTCGTCATACCTCGCTTCCATAGCCCAAGCGGCGCTTGGCCCGCGTTCGGCGGACGGGGGGCCGATCAGCACAAGCAGAGCGGTTCCCGCCACGAGCTGCGCCGCCCCTAGAGTTTTTCTGTTCAGAATGGCCATCATCGGGCCCTCTCGGATTTTCAACGCCCGACGAACTCAGGCTCAATACTGCAAACATCGTCTTGCTCCAGCAAATGGCAACTCATGTCGCTTGCACGAACCAATTGAATTCGCCGTCGAAGGATGTGCTTGCTGTCCGACCACCGCATCCAAAAACAGTTGTTGCCGCCATCTCCGGGTGGACGAAGCGCAGGAGCGCGTTGAAATCAGCCCGTGAGGCGGCTCCATCGCTGGGACGGGCGCGACGCCACGATGCCGGGCAGGCGCTCGCCTTCGAAAAAATGAAGTTTTGGAAGCGGCTCTGCTGTCCGCCGGAAGCCGAAGCCGGGCGCCAGGCCTGCGCATCAGGACCAAGCCCTGCGGATGCGCAGGGCAGAGCCTAGGGCGGGGACGCCATTCGCGTCATGCCGCGCCTAACCGGTAAGGCGGATTTCCTGCATCGAACTGGCGGAGCTGAGAACCCCGCCGCCCGATTCACAAGTGATGGTGATGATGATGATGGTGAAGATTATGATGATGGTGGTGATGATGATGGACGACACCAGCCGACCTCGCCATCGCCGGAGCCGGTGAAGGGGTGACAGGCATAGCCGTAGTCTTTCCCGTCACGTTGTTCAGCACGTTCGTAACTGCCAGGCCCGCCTCGGCCCCGACGCGATTCACTCCAGAGGCAAGCTCTGAAATAGGATTTTGGGCTCTCGCTGCTTGAGCAGTGAGAGCAAAGCCGACCATCAGGCCAAATACCAACCCAGCGTTCTTAAAGCACGCCATGCGAACCTCCCTGTTTCTCTCTGCAAAAGGGTCCTCATCAATAGTTGGCGGCCGCGGCCGAGCCAATGCCTTTGCGCCGGCGACGACCGAGTTTTTTTAAGCTCCGGCGTCACTTCACGTCATGCGAGCCGCTGGCCGAGCGCATTTCACCGAACCGGTTGGCTCACCTCGGCGGAGCTTAGCGAAGGATATTCGCGCCTAACCCACAATTTTCAGGGACGAAACAAAGGCTGGCGGAGGTCTGCGGAGGGTCTTCTGGCTCCCCGAGTAGGACTCGAACCTACGACCTAGCGATTAACAGTCGCGTGCTCTACCAGCTGAGCTATCGGGGAATGCGGTCCCGCGTATACAAGGCGGGCGGCGGTTTGCCAAGCCCGCCTCGGCGACTCCGTCGTGCATAAATGTCGGCGTCGCGTGGGCGGCTTGGGGTCGCCGCGACGGATGTGCTCAAACCGGGCTGAGCGCGTCCGCCGGCGCAAAGGCCGCGAGCGCCGCGGCGACGTCGTCGGGCGAGGGCAGTCCCGCCTCATTGCCGAGATGCTGGATTTTATGCGCCGACGCCGCGCGGGCGAATTCAAAGTGTTCGCGCCAGGGCGCGTCCGGCCGCGCAAGATAGGAGGCGCAATAGGCGCCGTGGAAGACGTCGCCGGCGCCCGACGTATCGACGATGACCTCGTGCGGCACGGCGAGCGAGGCCATCTGCGAAATCTCGCCCTCCTCATCGTACCACAACATGCCCTTTTCGCCGGTCGTCACCCCGCCGATCCGGCAGCCCTTGGATTTCAGCCAGCCAAGCATGTCGAGCTCCGACAAGGACATTTGCTCGCAGAGCTTTTCGGCCACCACCGCGACGTCGACGTAACCCGTCAGCTCCTCGATGCAGGGTCGCAGCGCGCCGCCGTCAAGCGAGACGAGAGCGCCGCGCGCCCGAGCCGCCTTCGCGTAATGGAGCGCCGCGTCGGCCATATGCCCGTCGAGATGCAGAAGTCGCGTTTCCGAAATGTCGAGGCGCGGAACGCCCTGCAGATACGTGTCGTCGCGCGCGCGCAGGATCGCCCGCTTGCCGTCATTGGGCCAGATGAAGGACAGCGACGAGCGCGCCACCCGTCGCGGATGGACATCGATCCCATAGGTATGGGCCATATCCATGAACATGTGGCCGAGCCAGTCGGGCGCGAGCGTGGTCAAGAGATCGACGGGATGGCCGAGCTTGGCGCAGGCGAAGCCGGCGGTGACGGCGTTGCCGCCGAAACTCACCGCATAGTCGTGCGCTAACGCCTTCTGGTCGCCCAAAGGCATGCGCGGGGCGCGCATGGTGACGTCGATATAGGCATGGCCGATAAAGAGCGCGTCCAAGGTTGAAACTCCCAAGATGGCGCCGAGCGCTCGCCGCAGAATGACCCCGCAGCAAGGTGACGCACGCCTGCAACTGCGGCTGTGGCGTCAGACTGAAAAGCTGGTGCCGCAGCCGCAGGAGGAGACGGCGTTGGGATTAACGACACGGAAGGACTGTCCCATCAGATCGTCGACAAAGTCGATTCTGGCGCCGACGAGAAAGCCAATGGACGCGGGGTCGATCGCGACCCGGGCGCCGGCGTGCTCAAGGAGCGCATCCTCCGCGCCCGGGGCGGACTCCACGGCGAAATGATATTGGAAGCCCGAGCAGCCGCCGCCCTCGACTGAAACGCGAAACACCGCGCCGGGCGACTCATTGGCGAGGATCGCGTGTATGCGCCGCGCCGCCTGATCGGTGAGCGCGATATCGCTTGCCGCCGTCGTCATCCGTTTCTCCGTCACTTGCCTGCGCGGGCCGTCGCGAGTTACTGCGGGCGGAACGCCCGATCGAAGAAACTCGCCCGAAATTTTAATTTCGGCACATCCCATTCTGCGCCAAGCCAGGCGGTTTGCGGGATATGCTCCTGTTGCAAGATAGGTCCAAACCTGAGGCGTTTCAATGAAAGGCGCGCATATGGCGGTTCGTGGCCCTCTTGCGGCATACGCCAGCGACGCCGCGCGCTCGCGCGGCCGGCTCTACGCGGAGGCGCCATCGCCGACGCGGAGCGAATTCCAGCGGGATCGCGACCGAATCATCCACTGCACCGCCTTTCGCCGGCTCGCGCACAAGACGCAGGTCTTCGTGCCGCTCGACGGCGATCATTTTCGTACCCGGCTCACCCATACGATCGAGGTCGGGCAGATCGCCCGCGCGCTCGCCCGCGCGCTGCGCGTCGATGAGGATCTCGCGGAAGCCGTCGCGCTCGCCCATGACCTCGGCCATACGCCGTTCGGCCACGCCGGCGAGGGCGCGCTTGAGGCCTGCATGGCGCCCTTTGGCGGGTTCGATCACAATGCTCAGGCGCTGCGCGTCGTGACGCTGCTGGAGCGCCGTTACGCACGCTACGACGGTCTCGATCTGACCTGGGAGACGCTCGAAGGCATCGTCAAGCACAATGGGCCGCTGCTGCCCGGCGCACGCGATGAGCATCCCTTCCCTCATCCTGAGGAGCGGGCGAAGCCCGCGTCTCGAAGGACGAGGGAAGGGATCGCGCCCGCCGGCTCCTCGTCCTTCGAGACGCTGCCTTCGATCTCGGGCTTCCCCGAGATCGACATTCAAATTCGCAAGTCGGGTAAATCCGACTTGCGGGCGGCTCCTCAGGATGAGGAGCCCGTGGCTGGCGTGGCGGGTATTCGTCCACTGTCGCGCTACATCGCGGCCTTCAACGCAATTTTTCCGCTGGATCTCTCGACATTCGCCAGCGTCGAGGCGCAGGCCGCGGCTCAAGCCGACGATATCGCCTATATCGGCCATGACATCGACGACGGCCTGCGCGCCGAACTGTTTTCGCTCGACGACATCGCGCGCACGCCCTTCATCGCAGGAGTGCTCGCGCATGTCCGCGACGAACATCCCGGCCTCGAACGGCCGCGCGTCATTCATGAGCTGGTGCGCCGCGTCATCACCGCCTTCGTCGAGGATTCGATCGGCGAATCGCTGCGGCGTTTGGCGCGCGTTTCGCCGGCGAGCGCCGATGACGCGCGGCGGGCGAGCGAAGCCTTTGTCCGCCTCTCGCCGCCGATGGCCGAAGCCGAGCGCGACATCAAGGCCTTTCTCTTCGACAACATGTATCGGCACGAGAAGGTCATGGGCGTCTGGGAGCGCGCGCGCGACGCGATTTCGCGGCTGTTTCCGGCCTTTTTTGAGAACCCCGAGCTGATGCCGGCGGAATGGGCGGCTCAGGCCGTAGCGCTGCAGGACGCGGATCGTGCGGTCGTGGTCGCCGATTATATCGCCGGCATGACCGACCGCTATGCGCTGAACGAAGTGAAGCGGGTGTTTGGGGGCGCGGGTTGACCATAAGAGCCTCCGCTCGTCGAGCCTGCGGACGGGGTGATTTCCCCGGCTCAAGCTGTTAAACGGGCGGCCGACCTTAAGCGCCCGGACCTCCATGAACATTTTCGACGACTTTCACGCTCGCATCGCCGCCATTCTCGATCGCATCGCGGCCGACGGCCGGCTGCCCAGTCTCGATCACGCGCGCTTCGTCGTCGAGCCGCCAAAGGACGCAGCGCTGGGCGATCTCGCGTCGAACGCGGCCATGGTCTTCGCCAGGGAGGCGAAGCCGCATTTCGCCTCGCCGCGCGAACTGGCCGTCGAAATCGGCTACGCCCTTGCGCAGTCGCCGGGCGTCGCCGGCGCCGAAGTCGCCGGACCGGGCTTCATCAATATCCGCCTCAAGCCGAAGATTTTCGCTGACGTTCTACGCGCCGTGTTGCGCGATCCGCAGAATTTCGGCCGCGTCGCCAAGAGTCGGTCGAGCGCTCTGCAGGGCAAGGTGAATGTCGAATATGTGTCGGCCAATCCGACGGGGCCGATGCATGTCGGCCACGGCCGGGGCGCCGTCTTCGGCGACGCGCTCGCAAATCTCTTGGCCTTTTCGGGCTGCGAGGTGACGCGCGAATATTACATCAATGACGCCGGCGCCCAGGTCGACGTCCTGGCGCGCTCCGTTTTTCTCCGCTGCCGCGAGGCTCTGGGCGAGGCGATCACGATCCCCGAGGGGCTCTACCCGGGCGACTATCTGAAACCCGTCGGCGCGGCGCTCGCCAAAGCGCATGGCGAGGCGCTCGCCAGCGAGGCGGAGAGCCTGTGGCTGCCAATCGTTCGCGCCGCCGCCATCGACGCCATGATGGAGATGATCCGCGGCGATCTTGCCGCCTTGAACATCACGCATGAGACGTTCTTTTCCGAGCGGGCCTTGCATGCAAAAAAGGACGGCGTCTCGGCGATCGACGCCGCCATCGACTGGCTTCGAGCCAAAGGCCTCGTCTATGAGGGCCGCTTGCCTCCGCCAAAAGGGCAATTGCCCGACGACTGGGAGGATCGCGAGCAGACGCTGTTCAGATCGACGCTCTTTGGCGACGATGTCGACCGCGCCTTGAAGAAATCCGACGGCTCGCCGACCTATTTCGCAGCGGATATCGCCTATCATAAGGATAAGATCGATCGCGGATTCGACACGCTTGTCGACGTCTGGGGCGCGGATCACGGCGGCTATGTCAAGCGCATGACGGCGGCGGTCGCCGCGCTCTCGGACAAGCGCGTGACGCTCGACGTCAAGCTTTGCCAGCTCGTCAAGCTGATGCGCGCCGGCGAACCGGTCAAAATGTCGAAGCGGGCCGGGGACTTCGTCACTTTGCGAGAGGTCGTCGACGAGGTCGGCGTCGACGCCGTGCGATTCATGATGCTCTATCGCAAGAATGACGCGCCGCTCGACTTCGACCTTGCCAAAGTCATCGAGCAATCGAAGGACAACCCGGTCTTTTACGTCCAATACGCCCATGCGCGGGGAAAGTCGGCGCTGCGCCAGGCTCTCGCCGCTTTTCCCGATATGGGCCTCTCGGCCCAAAGCCTAGCCGAGGCGAATCTGGCGCTTTTGGCGGATGAGGGCGAACTTGCTTTGGCCAAGATGATTGCCCAGTATCCGCGGGTGATCGAGGCGGCGGCGGCCGCGCATGAGCCGCACCGGGTGGCCTTTTATCTGCATGAACTGTCGAGCGTGTTCCATTCGCATTGGAATCGCGGCAAAGATCAGCCGCACTTACGCTTTGTTAAGTCTGAAGAGAGAGAGTTAACCATCGCTCGGGTTGCGTTGGTTAGCTCTTTAACGATCGTCCTGGGGTCAGGCTTAAGGCTGCTCGGCGTGAGCGCCCCCGACGAGATGCGCTAATCGACGCCTTGAGCGGCCACGGCCAGGCGTAGGACGCGCATATCAATTTGCTTCGCGCCCCCCAGGAATCAACGAGCGAGGTGCATTATGCGCGAGACATCCGTTAGAGGCCCGGCGATCGATCTCGGCGAATTCGAGCGGCGGCTGCGTGGGTCCGAACGCGCCCCCCGAGCCGACGATCCGCTCAGCGAACTCGCGCGGCTGGTCCACGGCGGGGACCGCGCCGCCCCGGATCCTTACAGCCAAATTCTCGCGGAGGCGCGCGACGCTCGCGTTCAAGCCGCTCAACTGCGGGGATCATATGACGCCGCGCCGCCAGTGGCGGCTGAACCGCCCTATTATCCAGAGCCGTCGATGGAGCAGCCTTTGGAGCCTGCCTATCCGGTTGATCCCGACTATCGCGATTTGCCGCCGGGCTATAGCCCGCAGCAAGGGGCCGGATACGAGTCCGCGTATCAGGAGGCCGAGGCCGGCTGGAGCGATGATTCGCAATATCTCGATTATGGCCAGAGCGATGAATATTATGAGGATTCTCACGGCTGGCGGTCCTGGTTCCGGCCGTGGCACGCCGTCGTCGCGATTTCGCTCGTCGCCGTTCTGAGCATCGGCTTCGCTTTCTGGCATCGCAGCGGCTCCAATGGCTCACGCGAGATCGCGACCATCGTCGCGCCGGAAGGACCGGTGAAGGTCAAGCCAAGCGTTGAGGCCGAAACTTCGGCGCCTGACGCCAGCGCCGCTGTCGTTCTGGACCGCAGGGAGCAGGCGCCGGTTCAGAAGCTTGTCACCAATCAGGAACAGGCGGTGGATCCATCCGTTACGCCGCATGCGGTGCAGCTCGGCGACGGGCCTGTTAATTTGCCGCATGAGCCTCCGGCTCCCGCTACGGCCGCGCCAAGGAGAGTGAAAACCGTCACCGTGCGGCCGGACGGCAGCCGGGTGGAAGATGGCGCTCTGCCGACGGCCGTCGCCATGGCGAGCAGGCCTGCCGCCGAGACGGCGGCGCATCCAGCCGTCCCTGGCGCCATCGGCGCGGCGACCGCGACGCCGCCGACGCAGGCGAAGCCAACGGCGACGCCCCCGCGAATCGCCAAGCCGAAACCGGCGGCGCCGAAAGTCGCCGCAGTAGACGAGTCTCCGGGAGCCGGAGCGCCGGACGCGGACTACGATCAAGCGACGCCTCCGAGCAAAGGCGGCTTCGCCGTGCAGTTCGGCGCGGCGGACAGCGAGGCCGACGCCCGCGAACTGCTGAAGACCGTCGTCAGCAAATATCGCTCACAGCTTGGCGGCCTGAAGCCGACCTTCAAAATGGCGACCGTGAATGACAGGACCGTCTACCGCGTGCGCGTCGGGGCCATCAGCAAGGAGTCCGCGAACGCGATCTGCAGCAAGGTGAAGGCGACCGGCGGCTCCTGCTTCGTCGCGGGCAACTGACGGGACGACATGCGCGCCTTCATCTGTGGATTGAAGGGACCAACGCTTGAGGATGACGAGCGCGCGTTCCTGCGCGACGCCGCGCCGTGGGGCGTGATCCTCTTTCGCCGCAATGTCGACGCGCCCGAGCAGATCAGGCGGCTGACCGCAGAAATTCGGGACGCTCTTGGCCGCCATGCGCCTGTTCTGGTTGATCAGGAGGGCGGTCGCGTGCAGCGTCTGGGTCCGCCGCACTGGCGCGCCTATCCGGCCGCCGCGCGCTTTGAGCTGGCGGCCGCCAACGCCGCGCAGGCCGAGCGACTCGCGTGGCTCGGCGCCCGGCTCATCGCCCGTGATCTGCGGTCAGTCGGCGTCGACGTCGACTGCCTGCCGGTGCTCGATGCGCCCGCCGAGGATTCCCACAGCATCATCGGCGATCGCGCCTATAGCCGCGATCCGGCGCGCGTCGCCGCGATCGGCCGCGCAGCCGCCGAAGGGTTGATGGCGGGCGGCGTCGCGCCGGTGATGAAGCACATTCCCGGGCATGGGCGCGCCCGCGCCGACAGCCATTTGGAGCTGCCGGTGGTCAAGGCGAGCCGCGAGGACCTGGAGCTTATCGATTTTGCGCCGTTCAAGGCGAACGCCGATCTGCCGATGGCGATGAGCGCCCATGTTGTCTACACGGCGATAGATCCAACTGCGCCTGGAACACTGTCAAAGTCGGTGATCGGCGACATCGTCCGCGGCCATATCGGCTTTGATGGTCTCCTCATGACCGACGACCTTTCGATGAAGGCGCTTTCGGGGGGCTTTCGCCAGCGCGCCGAGAACGCGATCGGCGCCGGATGCGATATCGTGCTGCACTGCAACGGGGATCTAGCGGAAGCGCGGCCGGTCGCCGAAGGCGCGCCGCCGCTTGAGGGCGCGGCGCTCGCGCGCGCCGAAAAGGCGCTCGAATGTGTGCGGCGGCCCCTCGAACCCTTCGATGTCGCGGAGGCGACGCGCGAGTTCGACGCGGCGATGCGGGCGGTGGCGTGAATTCTTGCGCACAGGCGCACTAAGTCTACCGTGATAATATGAAAAACATCACAGTATCACTTGACGACGAACTTTATCGGCGCGCGCGGATCAGAGCGGCGCAGGACGATACTTCTGTGTCGGCCGTCGTTCGCCGTTTCCTCATTGAATTCGCTTCGGAAGAAACGGAGTTCGACCGGCTGAAACGCCAGGAGCGGGAACTCCGCGCGCAAATCCAGCAATTTCGCGCTTCAGACCGGCTCTTGCGCCAGAACGTTCATGAGAGGCGCATATCGGGCAACCAAAGAGGTGACCGGCTTTCTGGACACCAATATTCTGCTCTACTCGATCAGCCGTGATCCGACTGAGGCGGAAAAACGCGAGCGGGTCGATCGACAATCTGCAGATCCTCGACCCCTTTCGATAGCGGTTCTCTCCTGTGGACCGGCGCTCCCAAAGCACAGGCAGCGCTTGCGATAGCGGGCCATCGGGGCCACTCTCGCGCCGGAACGCTCGGCCACGCCGATTCGTAAAGGAAACAGGCGCAATTCGGGAATGGCCCAGGAACTGACCTTCGAGCTGGACGAGCCCCGCGGCGACGCCGAAGAGGCCTTTCTCGTCGACGTCGACGGATTCGAAGGGCCGCTCGATTTGCTGCTCGAGCTTGCGCGCCGGCAGAAGGTCGACCTCGCCCGCATTTCGATCCTCGCGCTCGCCGAGCAGTATCTCGCCTTCATCGAGGCGGCGCGGCGCGTGCGCCTCGAACTCGCCGCCGACTATCTGGTGATGGCGGCCTGGCTCGCCTTCCTGAAGTCGCGTCTGCTGTTGCCGGATCCGCCGAAAGGCGACGAGCCGTCCGCGTCAGATCTCGCCGCCGCGCTCGCGGATCGCCTGCGCAGGCTCGAGCTCATTCGGCGCGCCGCCGACAGGCTCACCGAGCGCGCGCGGCTGGGGCGCGATATGTTTCTGCGCGGCGGCCCTGAAGGCGTTGAGACGATCTCGCATCCCAAATTTCAGGCCAGCCTCTACGATCTTCTCTCGGCTTACGCCCGGCAGCGCCAGAAGACCGCGACGTCGCGGGTGGTGATGCGGCAGCGCGCGGTGTGGTCTCTGGCCGAAGCGCGCGAAGCCCTCGAACGGCTCGTCGGCGTCGCGACGGAATGGACCGTGCTCGACGATTTTTTGCTGCATTACTGTGTGGACATGCAGACGGCGCGCACTGTGCGCGCCTCGGCCTTCACCGCTTCGCTCGAAATGGTGCGGGAGGGGCGATTCGACATCCGTCAGGACCGGCACTTCGCGCCGCTTTGGGTGCGGCGGCGGGCGCCCGACGAAGCGGAAGAGACTGCGGGCGCGTCTTAGCCCCGGAACTATAGGAGGCATCCGGTGGCGCAGGCTGCGGAGAAGATCGAACTCTTTGACGTGAACAGCGACGACGAGCTTGCGCGTCACGAGGCTCGGCTGCGCGAAGCGGAGCGCATCATCGAGGCGCTGCTTTTCGCCTCCGCCGAGCCGCTTGATGAAGCGGAAATGGCGCGCCGCATCGAGGAGGGCGCCGATCTCGAGCGCGTCCTGGAGCGGCTGCGCGCCCATTATGCGGGCCGCGGCGTTAATCTCACCCGCGTCGGCAAGAAGTGGTTTTTCCGCACCGCCGCCGACCTCAACTGGATCCTCGCACGCGAGCAGGTCGAGGAGAAAAAGCTCTCCCGCGCCGCGCTGGAGACGCTCGCGATCATCGCCTATCACCAGCCGACGACTCGCGCCGAGATCGAAGAGATTCGCGGCGTCGCCATTTCCAAGGGCACGCTCGACGTGCTGCTCGACACCGGCTGGATCAGGCTGCGCGGCCGCCGCAAAGCGCCGGGCAGGCCGATCACCTATGGCACGACCGACGCTTTCCTGATGCATTTCGGGCTTGAGCAGATCGGCGATCTGCCGGGGCTCGACGAACTCAAGGGCGCTGGCCTGTTCGATGGCCGGCTGCCGAAGGGCTTCGGCGTGCCGCAACCCTCGGATGACGCCGCGTTGCGCGAGGATGAGGAGCCGCTCGAGGATGAGGCGCCGGAGCTGCTCGAAATGGAGTTTCCGGACGAGCCCGAGGCGCCGGAAACGCCTGAGGCCGCCGACGACGAGGAGCTTTGACGGCTCCGCCGAGCGGCGCAGTCAAGCGACAGGAAATTTCTACGTCCCTTAAGGATGTCCGCAGCGTGCATCTGCGCGCCGCGTCCTTGTTTTTATGGCGAGGGGCGCATAGTTTCCGGGCAAACGCCGGTCGTCCCGGTTTTCTCGTTAGGAAGGATGCGCGCCATGGGCGGTCTGTCGATCTGGCATTGGATCATTGTCGGCGCGGTCGTCTTCATTCTTTTTGGCGGCAAGTTCAAGATTTCCGACGTGATGGGTGACGTGGCCAAGGGCATCAAGGCCTTCAAGAAGGGCATGTCGGAAGACGAGGCGGCCGATGACGCTAAAAAGCCGCTCGAAGGCCAGGCCAGCGAGCGCCGCGCTCTGGAGAGCGACAAGGCGGACAGCAAGAAGGTCTAGCGCCCCTCCCTGTCCCTCCCCCGCTATCGGGAGAGAGGGGACCCTTACGAGCAGCGTGCCACGCGGATAAAAAGCGGCTCCTGCTCCCTCTCCCGCTGAGCGGGGGAGGGTTGGGGTGGGGGTGAGAGCAGGTAACGATATGTTCGATCTCGAACCCGGCAAGCTCATCGTCATCGCCATCGTCGCGCTTATTGCGATTCCCTCGAAGGATTTGCCGCGCGTTTTGCGCTCGCTTGGGCAGTTTTCCGGAAAAATGCGCCGCATGGCCGCGGAATTTCAGGGACAATTCATGGAGGCGATGCGCGAGGCCGAGCTCGATGATCTGCGCAAGGAGGTCGGCGAG
Source organism: Methylocystis silviterrae (assembly GCF_013350005.1). Classification (GTDB taxonomy): domain Bacteria; phylum Pseudomonadota; class Alphaproteobacteria; order Rhizobiales; family Beijerinckiaceae; genus Methylocystis; species Methylocystis silviterrae. The sequence continues at coordinate 29,703 of NZ_JABVWW010000007.1, read as the reverse complement.
ATGAGGGACGCCGTAAAAGAGAGCGTGAAGCTCGACGGCGCTTTCGATCCGATGGCCGAAGCGCGCAAGCAGATCACCGGCGCAATCAGAGGCGACGAAAAGCCGTCGAAGGATGAGGACGCGCCAATCGCATCCTCCGAGACGCAGCCTTCGGCCGCTCTTCAGGATGAGGATTCTGGTCTCCCTCCGGATTCGCCGAAGAAGGCCGCCACATGAACGAGGCCGACGAAGCCGAAATCGAGGCCAGCAAGGCGCCGTTGATCGAACATCTGATGGAATTGCGCGAGCGCCTGATCAAGGCGCTGCTCGCCTTTCTAGCGATGTTCGTGCTCTCCTTCTTCTTCGCCAAGGATATCTACAATCTGCTTCTCGTTCCCTACACGCAGGTCGCAGGCCCCGAGGCGCGGCTGATCTACACGGCGCCGCAGGAATATTTCTTCACCCAGATCAAGGTCGCGCTGTTTATGGCGGCGTTTTTCTCCTGCCCGATCGTGCTTTCGCAGATCTACGCCTTCGTCGCGCCCGGGCTCTACAAGCATGAGCGTAGGGCGTTCCGGCCCTATCTTTTCGCGACGCCGATCTTCTTCGCCTTCGGCGCGCTCGTCGTCTATTTTCTGGTGATGCCCAATCTGTTGCGTTTCTTCATGGGGATGCAGCAAGCGAATGAACCGGGCAAGGCGCAGATCGAACTGCTGCCGCGCGTCTCCGAATATCTTTCGCTGATCATGACGCTCGTGCTCGCCTTCGGCATCGTGTTTCAATTGCCGGTGGTTTTGACGCTGCTCGGTCAGGTCGGCATCGTGACGTCGGAGTTTCTCAAAGAGAAGCGGCGTTACGCCGTCGTGCTCGTCTTCATCGTCGCGGCGGTTTTGACGCCGCCGGACGTGTTCTCGCAGCTCGCGCTCGCTGTCCCAGGCGTGCTGCTCTACGAAGCGTCGATTTACGCCGTGCGCATGGTCGAGAAGAAGCGGGCCGCCGCCCAAGCAGCGGCGAGCGGCGGCTCATAGGCGACATCTCGCCGCTTGACCCTGTTACCTGCCCGCGAGAGAAAGGCGCCCTCGACAAAGCCCCCGCCGTCATGGCCGGGCTTGTCCCGGCAGCCCAAGCGGCGGTCGCGCGAGTAAAGCGGCCACTTGACGTTGTGGGGCGCGAGGAGGAAGCAGAGAAAGCAGTCTGATTCAGCGGCGTCATGCCCGGCCTTGGGCCGGGCATCCACGTGGTTCGGGTCGCTTGCACTTACTTGTTTGCCGCAATGTCTTGGCGTGGATGGCCGGGACAAGCCCGGCCATGACGGCTTCTTATCGCTTCATTCAACACTGCTCGAGCATCATGTACGACATCAAATGGATTCGCGAGAACGCTGACATTTTCGACCGCGGCCGCGCGCGGCGCGGGCTGGAGCCGATCTCAACGCAGCTGCTCGCCTTTGACGATGCGCGGCGCGCGGCGATCGGCGAATTGCAGCGCGCGCAGGAGCGGCGCAATGCGGCCTCGAAAGAGATCGGCGCGGCGATGAAGGCTGGCGACAGCGCCAGGGCCGAAGCGCTCAAGGCGGAAGTCGCGCGGATCAAGGAAAACTGGCCGGCGCTCGAAGAAGCCGAGCGATATGCGATCGCCGAACTCGACAACGCGCTTGCCGCCATTCCCAACACGCCGCTTGATGAAGTCCCCGACGGCGCCGACGAGAACGACAATGTCGAAGTCGCGCGCTGGGGCGAGCCGCGCGTATTCGACTTCACGCCGAAAGAGCATTTCGAAATCGGCGAAGGCCTCGGACTGATGGATTTCGAAACGGCGGCGAAAATTTCCGGCGCGCGTTTCGTCGTCAACAAGGGCGGTCTGGCGCGCTTGGAGCGCGCGCTCGCGCAATTCATGCTCGACCTGCATACGAGCGAGCATGGCTATATGGAGGTGAGCCCGCCGCTCTTGGTGCGCGACGATGCGATGTTCGGCACAGCGCAATTGCCGAAGTTTCGGGATGATCAGTTTTCAGTGACGTCGGGACGACAGATCGTTGCGCCGCCAGACTCCACCACCGAAGAGATTGTGCCTACGTCTGAATACTGGCTCATCCCCACGGCCGAAGTGCCGCTCACCAATCTCGTGCGCGAATCCATCCTCGACGAAGCGCAACTTCCGATGCGCCTGACCGCCGGCACATATTGCTTTCGCGCCGAAGCCGGCGCCGCCGGCAAGGACACGCGCGGCATGATCCGCCAGCACCAGTTCTACAAGGTCGAACTCGTCTCGATCACGACGCCGGAGCAATCCCTGGAAGAGCACGAGCGCATGACCGCCTGCGCCGAGAAGGTCTTGCAGCTTCTCGAACTGCCCTATCGCAAGGTCGTGCTCTGCACCGGCGACATGGGCTTCGCGAGCCAAAAAACCTACGACCTCGAAGTCTGGCTGCCGGGGCAGGGGAAATATCGCGAGATTTCCTCATGCTCGGTCTGCGGCGATTTCCAGGCGCGGCGCATGAACGCGCGCTATCGTCCCGCTGAGAGCAAGGGCAAGAATAAGGGAATCGGCTTCGTTCATACGCTGAACGGTTCCGGCGTCGCCGTCGGCCGCGCGATGGTCGCGGTCTTGGAAAATTACCAGCAGTCCGACGGCTCAGTCGACGTTCCGCGCGTCCTTCGGCCTTACATGGGCGGACTGACGCGCATCCCGGGCTGAGCGCCGTCGGTGGACGCAGCGCCCGCGTCTCGCCGGTTCTTCGCAGTAGGGCTCGGGCGACGTTCCAAAAATCGGCGTCCAGCCATAGCCGTAGTCGGCGCGCGGCGCATAGCCGTCGCTGAGCAGGTCGCGCGCCGCGAGGGGCAGCGCCACGGGAGCGGCCAAAAACCCCAACAGGCCGGAGCCGGGCGCGGTCGGCGGCGCGCCGGGGATGACCAGCGGCGCCGGGACATAACCCATGGTCCCGCCATATTGCACCTGACACCAGCGGCCGCAGCCCAGGACGTTGAAGGGAATGTTCGCCGCCATGGTCGTGACGGGCCGCGCATCCGAACTCGGGCTCACGCGCAGCGGCGTCACCGCCGCCACATAGGCCTCAAAAGCGGCGGCGCAGCCGGGCGCGGCGTTCATCGCCGCCGCGAGCAAAAGCGCAAGTCGTAAGCGCATCAAAATTCCTCCAGAGAATGAGGCGGGCCGATATAGGGTCATTGTGGACGTTCGGCGTCGAATCGTCCAAAGAAACTCGGGCTTCCTCAGGCGCCCGTCCACTCCAGGCGAACCGCTGTAAGCATGCGCATTCTCATTACCAATGACGACGGCATACACGCGCGCGGCCTCGCGATCGCGGAGGCGATCGCGCGCGCATTCACCGACGATATTTTCGTCATCGCGCCGGAATTCGAGCAGTCGGGCGTTTCGCATTCGCTGTCGCTCAACGATCCGCTGCGGTTGCGGGAGATTTCGCCGCGTCATTTCGCCGTCAAGGGAACGCCGACCGATTGCGTCATCATGGGCCTGCGCAAGCTGATGCTCGATCAGCCGCCCGATCTTCTCATTTCCGGCGTCAACTGCGGCCAGAATGTCGCCGAGGACGTCTCCTATTCCGGAACCATCGCCGGGGCGATGGAGGGCACGATTCTGGGCATTCCGTCGATTGCGCTCTCCCAGGTCTATGATTTTTTTGCAGACCGCCGGACGATCCATTGGGAATGCGCGGCGACGCATGGCGTTGAGGTCGTGCGCCGCCTGCTCGCTGCGGGCATTCCCAAGAACGTGTTGATGAATGTGAATTTTCCGCATTGTGCGCCCCGGGACGTCGCCGGCGTCGCGATCACGATGCAGGGCCGGCGCAGCAGCGACATTATGAGGATCGAGGACCGCAAGGACGGCCGCGGCAATCCCTATCACTGGATCACTTTCCAGCGCGGCGACTTCAAGCCGGGGCAGGGCACCGACCTGCTGGCGCTCGAAGAAAAGAAAATCTCGATCACCCCGCTGCAGCTGGATTTCACCGATCACCCGACGGTGACGCGGCTCGCGGCGGCGTTTGAGGGCAAGGAATGACCGAGGAGGCCGGCGCGCGTCAGGCCAGCCAATTTGAGGAGCGCGCGGCGCTGCTGCTGACCTTGCGTCAGGCGGGGCTGCGCGATCTCTCGGTGTTGCGCGCGATCGAGGCCACCCCGCGGGAGGCGTTCGCGCCCTACCGCTTTCGCGATCTCGCGAACCGCAATCTCTCGCTGCCGATCGGCTGCGGGCAGACCATGTCGCGTCCGGTCGAACTTGCCAGACGGCTCGAGGCGCTCAAAATCGGCCGCGGCCATCGGGTGCTGGAGGTCGGGGCGGGGTCCGGCTATGGCGCGGCGGCGCTCGCGCAGCTCGCAAGCGAGGTCGTAAGCCTCGAACGCTTCGAGACGCTCGCCATCGAGGCCTCGCGCCGGTTGGCCGCCCACGGCGCCGCAAACGCCAAGGCGATTTTCGCCGACGGCCTCGATCCGCCTCACGAGCTTGGACGCTTCGATAGAATCATCGTCCAGGCCTCGGTCGACGCCGCGCCTGCTGCGCTCATCCAGATGCTCACGCCGGGCGGCGCGTTGCTCTTCGCCCGAAGGGAGCACGCGCAGGCCGGCGCGCGGGCGAAGGAACGATTGATTAAGCTTGATCGCAATGAGGACGGCGAACTGCGGGAGACCGATCTTGGCCCGTGTCGCCTGGGGCCGGCGATCCCCGGACTGGCGCAGGCGCTCTAAAACATCGTGACCGAATGCTGAAAATTTTCACGGCCGCGCGCGCTTTGCGTTCATCTTAAACGGCTCCTTAACCGCCGCGCTGTTACCCATAAAGCCGTTCAATGTTGCGTTCGGGTGGGTCGCGTCATGGTTACCAAGCATCATATTGCTTATTCCCGCGCCGCAGTGCGGTTCTTGGCGGCCGTTGGCGTCGCCGCCCTTGTCGCCGGCTGCTCCGACGCCTCCCGCTTCGGAGGCGACACCTTCTCCGATCCCTTCTCCGACCCCTTCTCAGGATCGGCCAAGACCGCCTCGCTCGGCGTCGACCGGGCGCCTGTTGGCGCGATCGCCGACGCGCCGGCGCAGAGCCCGCCCTCCACGACGGTGGAAACCCGTCCATTGCCTGCCCCCTCGGCCAGCGCGTCCGCTCAGAGCGGCGGCGCTTCCATGGCGCGGACCTCTACGCCAGCGGCGCAGCCGTCGCCGACGCGCGTCGCAGCCGCCGGCGCCAGCGGCCACTGGAGCGCCGAAGGCGGCACGCCGATCGTTGTCGCCCAGGGCGAGACCGCGGCATTGCTCGCCACCCGCTACGGCGTGCCCCCCGACGCGCTGCTGCGCGCCAATGGTTTTAACGTCGCGTCCCAGGTTCAGCCGGGCTCGCGTCTGGTGATTCCGGTCTATCGCGCCGGCGCCGCTCCCGTCATGGCGACGCGCGTCCCGGCCGCGGCCAAGCCGATCGCCGCGAAGCCTGCGCCGCTGGCGAAGTCCGTGGCCGACGCCAAGCCGGTGCGCAAGACCGAAGCCGAACCGATGAAAGCGAAGCCGATCGAAAAGTCGAAGGCGGTAGCCAAGACTTTACCGGAGAAGACGCTCGTCAAGGCAGAGCCGCGCATCGCCGCCACGACGCCGGCGCGCGCCGTCAAAACCGAGCGGATCGCCCGTGGGCCGTCCTCTCCCGAGGCGTCGGAAGCAGAGTCCAAGATCGCGGACGCGCGCAGCAAGCCCGTTGTCGCCGAAACGCCGAAAGAAACGCCCAGCGCCCGTAAGGTCGATGCGACCGCGACCGCCTCCATTCCCCCGGCGAATGACGCGAAAGCGGTGGCGTCCGACGAAGGTCGGCCCGAGTTTCGCTGGCCCGCCCGCGGCCGCATCATTCAGGGCTTCACATCGGGCGGCAACGACGGAATCAACATCGCGGTGCCTGAGGGAACGCAGGTCAAGGCGGCCGAAGGCGGGGTCGTCGCCTACGCCGGCAGTGAGCTCAAGGGCTACGGCAATCTCGTGCTCATTCGGCATCCCAACGGCTTCGTTTCGGCCTACGCCCACAATGGCGAACTCGACGTCAAGCGCGGCGATCAGGTCAAGCGCGGTCAGACGATCGCCAAATCCGGCCAGTCGGGCAATGTCGGCTCGCCGCAGCTTCACTTCGAACTGCGCAAGGGTTCGACGCCCGTCGATCCCACCCGCTATCTGGCGGGGTTGTAGGCGTCGACGCAAGAACGCTCCAGCGTCCGCGAGACACGAAGGCGCTGGAGACTTCGGGGCGGCGGGTCCAAAGAAAGGCCCGCCGCTCTCGTCTTTTGGCGCCTCACGGCCGATCAAAATGCTATATGGCGCGGGTCGTAACCGGAGATCCCGCGCCAGTGAAGCATCGTCTCGCTTTCGTTTTCCTGTTCGCCGCCACGCCGGCTTTCGCGGTTGATCCAACCGGCGTCCCGCAGTGCGATGCGCTGCTCAAGCGCTATGAGGCCTGCTCGGGACAACTGCCGCCGTCTCAGGTCCATGCTGCGCAAAAAGAGCTGCTCGATGGGGCAGTCGGCATTCGCTCCGCGGCGACCGATCCAGCCAAGCGGCCGGATCTCGAACGCTATTGCGCCGATCGGTTCGAATTGATGAAACGCGCAAGCGACATCAAGGACTGCATGTCAAAGCCATGAGCGAAGCGCGGGCGTCGATGTAATCTTTGCCCCGCATTTCGATCAGGCGCGACGCCGCGCGCTCGAATTCGCGGGCTTCGGCGCCGTAGTCCGCGCGGTAGAGTTCGGAAGGCTCCGCCGCGGCGGAAACGACCAGCAGGATGCGCGCCTCGTACAGAACGTCGACCAGCGTGATGAAGCGGCGCGCTTCGTTCCGCTGTTCTGGCGCCAAGGCCGGAACGTCTTCGACGATCACCGCGTCGAATCTCTCAGCGATCGCTATATAATCCGCTGCTGACAGCGGTTGACCGCAGAGCGCCGCGAAGCTTAGACGCGCGACGCGGCCCGCCGTTTGCGGGATCGAGATGCGGCGTCGCTTGACTTCAATTGTCGCAGGCCTTTCCCCCGCGTCGCCGGCGAGCGTCGCATAGAGCGCGTCAATCGCTGATCTGGCACGAGAGTCGGCGGGCGTGAAATAGACCTGCCCGAGATCTTCGCGCCGTTGCCGATAGTCGTTCGGCGCGTCGAGACGCAGGATGTCCATTCGCTCCTGCAACATGGCGATAAAGGGCAGGAACAGATCGCGATTGCGGCCGCCTTCATAAAGCCGCGAAGGCTCGACGTTGGACGTCGCGACAATGACGACGCCCGACGCCAGCAGTGAAGAAAACAGCCGTGCGACGATCGAAGCGTCCGCGACGTCGTGCACGGCGAACTCGTCAAAGCAGAGCACCCGGGTTTCCTGCGCGATTTCCTGCGCCACGCAGCTCACCGGATCGGCGCGGCCACGACGCGGCTTCTGACGCAGGCGATGCAGCCGATCATGCACGTCCGCCATGAAGGCGTGAAAATGCGCGCGACGCTTCTTTTCGACAGGAAGCGCGCCGAAGAACAGGTTCATCAAGAAGGTTTTGCCGCGCCCGACCGGTCCCCAGAGATAGAGGCCACGCGCCGGCTGCGCCCGAGGGCGAAAGGTCGCAAGGAGCGCTTGCGTCACGCTGGCGCTTTTCGGCCTGCGGCCAGCGAGAGCGTCGGCGAGCGCTTGAAGCTTCTCGATCGCCGCGCGCTGCGACGCGTCGCGCTCCAGCGCGCCGTGCGCGACGAGCGCATCATATTTCTCGACGATGCTTTGCGCGCGCGAAATCATGCGCGCCGCATCCTGCCGTTTGCCTCAGCAAGCGCGCCGGGGCGGAGTTCGCAATAGAGCAGCCGCTCCGGGTCCACGGGACCGGGCATCGTGATTTTGCCCCGCGGCACAGGCGCGAATCCCAGCCGCGCATAATATTCCTCGTCGCCGACGAGCAAGACGAGCCCATGTCCGGCGTCGCGCGCCGCGTCCAGCGAATATTTGACGAGCGTCTCGCCGACGCGCTGCTGGCGAAACGCCGGCTCGACAGTCAACGGACCAAGCAAAAGCGCGGGCGTTGACCCGACGAGGATGGGCGTCATGCGGTTCGCGCCGACAAGCAGCGTCCCGATCCGCGCGACAAAAGACAGCGAGCGGTCGGGCTCGACGCCTTCGCGCAAGCGATAGGCCGTACGCGCATATCTGCCCGGACCGAACGCGCGTTCGTCGAGCTTTTCGAGATGCGCGTCGTCTGCGGCCGTCAGCGGCGCAAATTTTACGGCGAGATCGATCATATTGTGGCTTGACCCTGGGCGCAGGCCATATCACGCGCCGTCTGCGCGGCAAAACCTCTCGTTGCGCCGCGACATGCCGTCATGCGACGCTATGGGCGGAGAGGGGCAAATGGCGGAGTATTGCTTGCGCCGGGCAAGCATTGAGGACGCCCGATCGATCGCCGAACTCCACGCCAAGGCCTGGCGGGAGACCTACCTTGGGGTGATGCGCGCGGAGGCGCTGGCGTCCATTGATCTCGATGATTGGACGCGGCGCTGGCTGCAGCGGATCGGCTCGAGCGAAGGGGCTCAGGCTGTGTTCATCGCCTGCGAGGGCGAGACTCCGGTCGGTTTCGCCCGTTGCAGTCGCCTGTCCAATCCAAAGCTCGCTCCGCTTGGCTTCGAGGGCGAAATCGCGTCGATTTACCTGCTGCTGCGCGCACAGCGCCGGGGACTAGGCAGGCGCTTGATGGAGAGGCTCGCGGCGCATCTGATTTCCGCCGGCTGCGCGAGCGCCGCCGTTTGGGTCTTGCGCGACTCGCCGAAGGCCCGCGGCTTTTATGAAGCGCTTGGCGCGGAGCCTGTCGGCGTCGAGGGCGTGTGGGACGTTGAGGGCGTCGTCCTCCCCGACATCGCGTATGGCTGGCGTGATCTGCGCGCCTTGAGCGCCGGAGCCGGCTCCATCACGCGTTCACCAATAAGGTGAGACAGGCGTGTTCTCCAGCGCCTCGGACAGCCGCGCCCGCGTTCCTGCGGTCGTATCCGCTGGCAGAGCGTCGAGCGCGAAGAAACCGGCCTCGGCGATTTCGCGATCAGGGGCGCGCGGCTCAGTGATGCGGAACGCGCGCGCGACGTAAAGCGCAACATGGTCCCGCACAGAGAAGCGGCGATTGAAATACATGCCGAAAAGTTCGGGCGGTTCGTCCAGCAGGATGTTGGCTTCCTCGTGGAGTTCGCGCTTGAGCGCATCGACCAGAGTTTCGCCGCTTTCGACGCCGCCGCCCGGCAAGTAAAAGCCCTCCACATAAGTGTGCCGGACCAGCAGCACGCGGTTTCTTGCGTCGAGGACGAGGCCGCGCACGCCCAGGGTCATCGGACGCTGAAAGCGTGCGCCCAAAGCGATCAACCGCGACGCAAAACGCGAGCGCGCCGATGGCGCCGCGCGTCCTTCTTCAGGCTTCGTCAAAACCGCCTCCGATCACCCGAAACTATGGCAAATGACGCCCGAAAGCACTAGTGTCGCTGACCCATCCCGATGAGGAAAGCGGCGCGCGGCGCGCCCCGCCGTCAGAGAGGATTCTTGAACTTCCGGCTCGCCCATCTTTCCGACGCGCATATCGGCCCAATTCCTCGGCCCAATCTCGCGGAGCTGCTTGGCAAGCGCGTCACGGGCTATGTGAACTGGCTTTATAAACGGGGCGATCAGCACGATATGGGCGTGCTCGGCAAGATCGTCGCGGACATCAAAGCGCAGGCGCCCGACCATGTCGTCATGACCGGCGACATCGTCAACATCGGACTTCCCGGCGAAATCGCGCTCGCCAAAGACTGGCTCGCTTCTCTGGGCGCCCCAGGCGACGTGAGCTTCACGCCCGGAAATCACGACGCTTATGTGGCGAGCGTGACCGATCTCGTTCACGAGGTTTTCGCGCCTTGGACGACGGGCGAAATCGAAGGCAGGGGCTTTCCCTATTTGCGCCGGCGCGGCGGCGTCGCGCTGATTGGTCTCGACACCGGCGTGCCGACGGCGCCTTTCGTCGCTTCCGGGCGGCTCGGGGCGACTCAGCTGGCGGCGCTCGCGGATCTGCTGAAATACGCGAAAGCGCAAGGACTTGCGCGCGTCGTCTGCCTTCACCACCCGCCGCATGTCGGCGGCGCCCGGCGGCTGCGCGGGCTCGAAGACGCGGCGGAATTCGAAAGCGTCATCGCGCGTCATGGCGCTGAGCTCGTTCTGCATGGGCACAATCACAAGCCCAGTCTGCACCGTCTGCCAGGGCCCGGCGCCGCGACGCCGGTCGTGGGCGTCGCGTCGGCTTCGGCGCGGCCGGGCGGGCACTCTCCAGGCGCCGCCTATAATCTTTACCAGATCGCGCGCGAAGCTGACGGCGTCAGGATTTCGCTGCGCAGGCGTGGACTGAACGACGCTGGCGAGGTCGTTGAGCTCGAGTCCGTTCAGCTATGAAAGCCTAGAGCGCGGCTCGCGAAAAAGTGGGAACCGGTTTTTCGCATAGAGCGCGCTCTAAACTTTGGGAATCGATCACGTTAGCTGCATTTGGGCGATTCCGCCCAAATGAGCGTGATCTAGCCTGCGAGATAGGCGCGATAGATCCATGCCGCCAAGACCGCCAAGAATGCGAAGAAAGCGGTTGCGCCAAAAAACTCGGCGATGAACGCGGCTGCGCGAGTCGTTTTTCCGGAGACGGATTTGTCGCTTTCGCGTGCGTTCGCCCTCTCGCGCGCGGCGGCGACCTTTACGCCAAGCGCCTGCGCCGCGCCGCCGCTCGCGTAATCGACCGCCAGCGCCTTTTCGCGCTCGATCAGGCGATGCGCGATGTAGCTGGTGATTGCTTCGACGAGGTCGTCGATGCTGTCGCTCTCGCGAAGCGTCACCCGGCCATGGCGCGTATCCTGGAGAAAGCGATAGGTCCGCCTGTCGCGATCCATCTCGACAAAGCCGATCTGGTCGATGAACAGGCGCGGTCGCTCCGCGGGCGCAACGCCAACGTCGAAAATGTCGCAATCGCGCGGCACCTGCGCCAAAACCGGCGACAGAGCCTCGCCCAGCATTTCCAGCCGGGCGATTTCCGCGGCGCGCAAATCGAAAATGGCGGCGGAGCGCTCCGCGTTCTCAAGGCGCGCGCGGCGCAGCGCGCCGGAGAGACTGGCCATACGCTCGTCAAGAGAACCCGCCGGTCCCTTGCGGGCGACGCGCTCGCGCTCGACAAGAAGCGATAGACGCTCCGCAGGCGTTGTGGACGCGTGGGGCGGGTCGGCGTCGCGCGTGTCGGCTGGCGGCGCGGGCAGGGGCTCTTCCATGTCGTCCACTCGCTGTGGCCCTCGCTGCGCGGCCGGGGCATTAAAGCGTTGTGGACTATAGCGGCTCTCGGCGGCGCTGCGAAGCGCAAGCGCAACGAAGGGAGGCGGGAGTCGACTTTTTCTCCCGCCTCCGGCAAGGGATTCCATACGATAGCCGCTGATTCCGGCCATTAACGTTAAAAAAGCCGGATTCAACAGAGGCGCGGAGGAAATCCATGGCCGTCAAACGCGGCGAATCGGACATCAACAGCGCATTGTTCGAGCGCATCATGATCGGCATGGGCTTTGCGGTCTTCGCGGCGCTGGAGGCGGCTGGCGGCGGCGAGCACGCGATCGTGGCCGGGTTTTTCGCCGGGGCAACGATTTTCGTGCTGCGCCGTTCCTCGGAAAGCGCGCGCCAAGCGGCCGATTTCGCCGTGGATTTCCTCGCTGTCGCGACTTTTACGCTGCTGTGCGACCGCGCCGGCCTGTTGTGGCGATCGCCGGAAACCTTCGCCGAACTGTTCCGGCTCTCGCCGGTGGGCGCGGCGACCGCCACCATTCTCTACCTTGCCGGGGTCGTCACGCTGAGGGCGCGTTCGCGCATGGCGGTGCGTGCGGCGCTTTTCGTTTTGCCGCTGCAGTTCAGCCTGTTGATCGCTCTCGGGTCGCCACCCGTCGCCCAGATCGGCGGCGCGCTGCTCCTAGGCCTCGACGTTCCGGAGGCGTTCAGAAAGATCGTCGGGCATACGCTGGTCCTGTTTCTGCTCAACGAATCGATCGTGGTCGGCATCCCCCTTGCGCTCGGTCGTTTTCTGCCCCGACAATGGCGTCCGCATAGCATTCTGCTCGCCTCGGCCTTCGTCGCCTCGCTGACGCCCTATATCGCGACCTCGGTCTCGTATTTCGTCGCGCCTTATTTGCCCTATCCGGTGACGGCGGTGGTCGCGACTGTGGCGGCGGCGCTCGCGCAAGCAGGATTATGGGGCCAAACCTATCTCGTGACCCAGGCGATGGCTGGCCTTTTGCGTGCGACGCCGTCGCTGCAGGTCGTGGTGTTCCATGATTGGCGGACCGGCGCCGAAAAGGGCGCCGTCTATGGCTTCGTGTTCATGGCGCTGCTGCTCGCGGTCGGACTGGTCGTGTCTTTTGCGCCCGCCGTCGCCGTCATTTCGGCCTCCGGCCCGATCGGCGGCGCGCTGATTGGCGCCGCGCTTTTTCCGCTCGCGCGCGCGATCGTGGAGAGCACCGATTCGACTCCGTCCTTCTTTGCGCGCGTCGAAGAGCTCTATCTGCATCCCTCCAACTATTTTCGCGGCGCGGTCGCTGGCGCGGCCATCGGATTGGCCCTGATGATTGGGCTTCCCGAGGCGAGTGGGAGCGGGCGGTTTCTCTTCGGCGCGGCCGCGGGAGCGCTCGCCTATGCCGGCGTCGATGCGGCGTTCGATTTCGCGGCGCTGACGCAAGGGCGCCGGCAGCATCTGCGCAGTTGGCGCGTCTATTCGCTGGGCGCGCTTCTCGGCGCGCTCGTCGCCGGCGCCGTCGCTTGGTATCTCGACGCGGGACAGGTCGAGAACATCACGGCGAAATTCTTCGCCTACACGTCGCTCGACTATGGCGCGGACGGACGTCCCATCACCGAATATGTCATTCGACCGCTCTTCTCGAAGTGGGGCGCGACGGATCTCGGCAGGGTCGATGGCGGCGTGAGGCTGCTGTTCGACGAGTCGCTCTCGGGCGTCATCCAATGGGTGTTCGCCGCGCCGCTCTTTTCGATCAATCTTTTCTTCCTTACGGCGCTCGTTCAGCGCAGCCTGCAGCCGCTTCGCCAACTCGCGAGCTGGCAAGGCCTCGACATGCTCATCGAAAACGCCGTGCGCGTTTTGCGCTGGGGCCTGTGGATGGCGCCGGTGATCTATTCCTTCCTGAAGGCCTCGCCCGACCCCGCCTGGTACAATCAGGATGGACTCATCCGCACCGGCGTCGCGAGCTGGATGAGCTACATCCTGCCGGACTCGGATTTTCGCGCCTGGAGCCTCGACATCTTCACCGCGCTTCTCGCCTATGACGCCCTGCGGGTGCTGATCTGGTTCGACCACATGGGCCTGCGCGTCGCGACGCTCGTCAATCTGTCCTTCGTCGGCGGCGACGTCGCCGATGAGAAAGCCGCGCGCTTTCTTGGAAAGGCGCAAACCAGCCGCGCGATCCCCGAAGGCATCCGTCGGTTTGGCACTTGGGCGCCGCTGCTGTTGCCCTTCTACATCCCGCGCGGCGCCGAATGGGACAAGGCGTGGAGCGCCGCCGAGCAGATGTCGCAGACGCGGCCGCCGTCCTATGCCTATCTGGTCAGCGGATATCTGATCTACGCCGGCCTTGTCGCCTTCGCCCTTGTCATTTTCCTTTTGGGACGGCTTGCGCGCGCGCAGAAAGTGACGATTGAAGGCATTACCGGCGCCGGCGGCGTGCCGGGCTCGCGGCCGTTGAAACTGACCAACGGGCTGATGATCAGCGAGTGGTTTCAGGACGGGCAGGGCGCCATCCGCATCGAAGGCGTGGCGCGCGGCGGCCCTCCGATCGACTTGACGCGACGCCCGGACGATCATGCCCACCCGCGCGGACGTTTCCTTTTTCTGCGTGAAGACGGCGGCGAGCTGTGGTCGATCGGCGAGGCGCCGACGCGCTGCAGAGCCACTCAGGCGTCGCTCACCGACGCCGGCGAGAACTGTCTTTTCTTCATGGCGGAGCGCAACGGATTCGCGATCGAAGCGTGCGTTTCGCTCGCCGCCGACGAAGCGGTCGAGATCACCCGACTGAAGATCGTCAATCTCGAGCAACGCCATCGTAAATTGATGCTCGCGTCGCTGCGTGAATGGGTGCTCAACGAGACCGGCGTCGAGCTTCGCGACGCCGCGTATAACGCGATTCACATCGGCACTTGGTACGTTCGATCGCTGAACGCGATTTTCGCTCAGAACCGTTTGCTCAAGGGCGGGGCGCGGCGCCAATCCGATCGCCGGCTGTCCCCAGAGATCGGCTTTCACGCCATCGGCGCCGGCGCTGACGCGAAGATCTCCGTCGTCGGCTATGAGGATGTGAAGTCGCGTTTCTACGGAATGGGATCGACCTATGCGCCGGACAGCCTGCTTGGACTAGCGGCGCCCCGTGATCCGAAAGACGAAGGTCTGCTCTATGGCTTCGAGCCCTGCGCCAGTCTGCGCGTCGAAGTCGAACTCGCGGCCGCCGGCGCGACGGAACTGATCATGGTCGACGGCTGGGCGCGCGACATGGGACGCGCGACGGATTCCATTGCACGGCATCTGGGGATCGCCCCCGTTGCGCCTGAGACGCTGAACAAGGCGTTGTCACGCCGCCGCGGGCTCATCCTGCCGCCCCCGCCCAAGAAGCCGCGCTACGCCTTTTCTCAAGACGGCCAAAGCGTCACGTTGGCGCCCGGCACGCCGCGTCCTTTCGGCCACGTCATCGCCAACGCCTTCGGACAGGGCGCAGTGCTCACGAATGACGGCGAGATTTTTTCCTTTCACGGCAATTCGCGACTGAACAGCTTCACCCCGTTTCGCATGGGCGAGGGGCGCATGGCGCCGGCCGGGCAAAGGATCTACGTCTATGATCTCGCCCGAACCGACGCGCACAGTCCGACCTTCGTTCCACTGCGCCGTCGCGACGCGGAATATCAAGTGACGTTTTCGCCGGGCGTCGCCGTCTATCGTTCCGAGCGCGATCATCTTCAGCTCGAGATGACGGTATTCGTCAGCCCCACGCAGCCGATCGAGTTCAAGATTCTAAAAATCCGCAACAAGACCGACCATGAGCGTCTGCTGCAGATCACGCCGTCAATGGAAATCGTATTGGCGGAAACGCCAAACGAAAGTCTCGGCGTGCTGGAATCGATCATCGACGAAAATGTGCATTCGATCTACTTCCGCAATCCTCGCAATAATTTCGTGCAGGGCTGGGCCTTTGTGACGACATCGATACCGGCGGAATTCGCCGAGACGTCGCGTCGCCGCTTCTTGGGGCATGAGAGCCGCGACCCTTACCTGCCTTACATGGTCGAGCACGGCCATCCGGACGCGGGCGCGCCCGCGCATGAACGGAAAGTCGCCGCGTTCAGCGGCGCGATCGACGTGCCGGCGGGAGAAGAAGCGGTCGTCGTCGTGGCGCTCGGACAGACGACGACGATCGAAGAAGCCAAGCGGCTCGCCGATTATGCACGCGATCCCGACCACGCCTATGCCGAACTCGCGGCGAATGCGCGCGCTTGGGACGATCAGTTGTCCGTGTTGCGCATCAAGACCAATCGTCCCGAGTTCGACCGCCTCGTCAACGACTGGCTGCCGTATCAATTGCTCGCCGCGCGCCTGTGGGGACGCACGGGTCCTTCACAACGTTCCGGCGCCACGGGCTATCGCGACCAGCTGCAGGACGTGATCCCCCTCATCCATCTCGAGCCGGAGCGCGCCCGCGCTCAGATTCTACTGCACGCCGCGCATCAATATATCGAGGGCGACGCCTGCAAATGGTGGCATCGCGCGCCCAACGGCGGCACGGGCCTCGCGGACCGCACGCATGCGTCGGATCCGCACTTGTGGTTGCCGTATGTGACGGTTCGCTATGTCCGCGGGAGTGGAGACTACGCCATCCTCGACGAGGTCGAGACCTTCCTCGAGGCAAGTCCCGTCCCCAAGGATCAGGAGGGCGAAGCCACCGTGCCGCTGACGTCGCGCGACAAGGACACGCTGCTCGGACACTGCGCGCGCGGCATCGACTGGACGCTCGACCGTTTCGGTGCGCACGGCCTGCCGCTGATGGGATCGGGCGACTGGGACGACGGCATGAATCTCGTCGGCGAGGAAGGCCGCGGCGAGAGCGTTTGGCTTGGCTTCTTCCTGCACGGCATCCTCCTCGACATTGCGCCGCTGTTCGAGGCGAAGGGCGACGCCGACCGCGCCGAGCGCTATCGCGAACGCGCCGCGAAGCTTCGGACCGCGCTTGAGAATTGTTGGCGCGGCGACCGCTACATCCGCGCCTACGCCGATGATGGCGAGGAAGTCGCGCCGATGAGCGCGATGACGTCCTCATGGCCGACTCTGGCGCGCGCCGTTGACGCCGCGCGTGGACGTGAGGCGATCGAGAACGCCTTAGCCGTTCTCGGTCTCGGCGATCGGGTATTGCTCGTCCATCCGCCTTTTGACGAGCACTCGCAGCCCTATCCCGGGCGCAGCGCCGAATATCCGCCGGGCGTGCGGGAAAACGGCGGCCAGTATTCGCATGGCGTGTCCTGGTTCGTCGACGCGCTGGCCAAGCTCGCCGCGCAGGCGCAACAGGACGGCGACTCGCGCGCCGCCGACGAACTGTTTCGCAGGGCCTTTGAGACATGGCTCGCGATCTCGCCAATCTCCAAGCTCGCGACGCCTGCCGCCGCCGACATCTACGGGTTGCCGCCGCATCAGCAGCCGGCCGACGTCTATAATGGCGAGGGCTATGAAGGGCGGGGCGGGTGGAGCTGGTACACCGGCGCGGCGGCCCGCATGTTGTCGGCCGCATATGCGCTGCTTGGCCTGGAATTCGAGAACGGCGAGTTGCAGCCGCGCCCGGACGCCTTCCATCCCAAGGGCGACCTGCGGCTGGAGCGCGTGGTCTACCTTGGAAAGACGTTCGAAGCGGAGAAGCGTCGCCGCGTTTGGTAGCGTCCTGGAGGCGTGAGGGGATATGGCCGATCGCGTCGTCACGCTTAACGCCGGGTCGTCTTCGGTGAAATTCGCCCTGTTTGCGGCGGACGCCGACTGGCCGCGGCTGATCGTCTCTGGCGCGGTCGAAGGGCTAGGCGCGAAGCCGCGCTTTCGCGCGGCCATTGTCGATGGAGCCGCAAGCGACAGGCCGCTCGCCGCCAAGCTCACGCACAGGCAGGCGATTGCAGCGATCTTCGAATGGATGGAGGACGCTTACCCGGCGGTGGCGGTGAGCGCGATCGGCCATCGCGTCGTGCATGGCGGGCTACGCTTCGCCGCGCCGGTCATCGTGGATACGGAAGTGCTCGCGGAGTTGCGCCAACTCATTCCGCTCGCGCCGCTGCACCAGCCGCATAATCTTGCCGGAATCGAAGGCGCCAAGGAAGCCTTTCCGCACGTGCCGCAGGTCGCGTGTTTCGATACGGCTTTCCATCGCGGACACGCCTTCGTCGACGACGCCTATGCGCTTCCCTATTCCTACTACGAGCGTGGGTTGCGCCGTTTCGGATTTCATGGGTTGTCGTATGAATATATCTCCCGGCGCCTCCGCACGATCGATCCGGTTCACGCCGAAGGCGGCGTCATCGTCGCGCATCTGGGCAATGGCGCGTCGCTTTGCGCGATGAAGGGCGGGCGTTCGATCGCCACCAGCATGGGCTTCTCGGCGCTGGAAGGCCTGCCCATGGGCACCCGCTGCGGACAGATCGATCCCGGACTGCTGCTTTATTTGCTCCAGAGCGAGGGCATGACGCCCGGGGAGCTGTCGCATCTCCTTTATGAACGCTCGGGTCTTCTTGGCCTCTCCGAAGTCTCGCATGACATGCGCACGCTCGAGGCGTCCCAAGAACCCCGCGCCCAAGCCGCGATCGCCTATTTCATTCATCGCATCAAAATGGAGATCGCGGCGCTCGCGGCGGCGATCGGCGGATTCGACGCGCTGGTATTTACGGCCGGAATTGGAGAGCATTCGCCGCGCGTGCGGGCCGGCGTGGTCGAGGGCCTCGGCTGGCTGGGGCTGACGCTCGACACGGCGGCCAATTCGCGCAACGACCCGGTGATTTCGGCGCCCCAATCGCGCATCCCCGTGTTCGTGACGCCGACCGACGAGGAAGCGATGATTGCGCGCCACACGATTGAAACGGCAGGATTGACGGTTGCGGTCAGGTGATTGCGACGCGGCGCGCGGCGGTCGCTGCGGCAAGAGCAAATGGAATCGCTCTGGCCAATTCCAAAAGAAATTGCTGTTGCAGAAAAGGCACATCCGTCGCGAAACGGCGTAAACGCGCGGTCGAATCGAAAGGTTCGAATTGCGAAACGCCTCTCGGCTTGCTCATTTGCCGCCTTTCTGGAGTTCGTAACGGCGAGGACAATGATGGTCCATAAATTCTTGACAGGCGCTGTTATGGCGCTGGCGTTCGCAACGGGATCGGCGATCGCCGCGGATTTTCCCTCCCTCAAGGCGCCGCCGGCCTATCTTCCGCCGCCGCCGCCAGTGTGGACCGGCTTCCATGCCGGTTTGAATGCGGGCGGCGCATGGAACGCAAGCACGGGAACCAACTTCGCTTCGGCGCCCTTTCTCATCAATGGCGCCGGCAATGTCCCGTGGGCGGCGGCTGCAGCCATCGCAGGGACGGGCAGCGTCTCGACGAATGGCGCCGGTTTCATCGGCGGCGGCCAACTCGGCTATGATCTGCAATTCAACGGCGCGTTTCTCGCTGGAATAGAAACGGACATTCAGGGCCTCGCCGGCTCGAACGGCTCCGCCGCCGTCGTGACGCTCGCGCCCGCGCCAGCGCCGGGGCTCAACCTGCTGACGAGCGCTGCGAGCGGCAAGTCGCTTGATTTTCTCGGCACGGTGCGCGGTCGGCTCGGCTATCTCGTAACGCCGACATTGCTTGCTTATGCGACCGGCGGACTCGCTTACGGCCAGGCGACGTCCACCACGAGTTTTTTCCAACACGTGCCGAATGATTTCTCCGGCTTTTTGTTGCTCGGCGCCAGTCAGGGACGATTTTCACAAACGCGGGTCGGCTGGACGGCCGGCGGCGGACTGGAATGGATGTTTTGGCCGCAATGGAGCGCCAAGATCGAATATCTCTTTTACGATCTCGGCGCCGCCGCCTATCCCGTCGCGATCACCACCGATTGGCAGCTCACGAACCTGTTGTTCGCTAACGCCACTCAAGCGCGCACGCGCTTCGACGGTCATGTCGTCCGCGTCGGCCTGAACTACCACTTCAACTGGGGCGCCGCGCCCGTCGTCGCGAAATACTGATTTCTTTCAGTGGAGGCGCGGCGCCTCCCACAAGGAATGACCGGGCGGAGCTCCGCGCAGCATCTAACCTCGCAAGCCGAGAGAGGCCTCGTCATATGCTCACTTCAATCGCCGGACGGTCTGTCATCGTCACCGGAGGCAGCCGGGGCATCGGCCGTGGCGTCGCGCGTGTTCTTGCAGCCAAGGGAGCGCAGGTGCTGGTGGTTGGCCGTGACCTCGCGCAGGCCGAGGCGACGGCGGCGGCGATTCGGGCGGAAGGGGGGCGCGCCAGCGGGTTTGCCGCCGATGTCGGCAATCCGGGCGATGTCGAGCGGATGGCGGCCGCGGCGCTCGAGCGCCAGGGCGGCATCGACATTCTCTGCGCCAACGCCGGCGTCTTTCCGGCTGCCCGTCTGATGGAGATGACGCTGGAGCAATGGAACGAGGTGTTGTCCACCAACCTTGCCGGCGCCTTTCTGAGCGTGCGGGCCTGCGTGCCTGCGCTGGCGCGCAGCGGTCGGGGGCGGATCGTGCTCACCTCCTCCATCACCGGCCCGATCACCGGCTATCCCGGCTGGACGCATTATGCGGCGAGTAAGGCGGGGCAACTCGGCTTCATGCGCACGGCGGCGCTGGAGCTGACGCCGTTCGGAATCACCATCAACGCTGTTCTGCCGGGCAATGTGCGCACCGAAGGACTCGACGCGCTCGGTGAAGACTATTTGGCGCAGATGACGGCGTCGATTCCCCAACGCCGGCTCGGGAGCGTCGAGGACATCGCCTACGCCGCGCTGTTTTTCGCCAGCGACGAAGCCGCCTATATCACCGGCCAAACGCTGGTGATCGATGGCGGACAGGTGTTGCCTGAGTCGCTGACGGCGCTGCAGGAGATGGGGCAGTGAGCGGCTTTGGCCGCAACGCGTCGCAGACTTGGTTGAGTCGATCGAAAGGCCATCCCAAGCGTGCCGCAGAGGAGTCCCGCAACGATTCAACGGCCTCCAGCGCAGGCGCCTGTCCAATGGCGGATGCCTCGCGCGGCTTCGACTGCGCTATTGGTCTGGAAGCAGTTGCCGACGTGGTGCATGGCGGCGCCTGCATCCATCTCTGAGGGCGCCAGGGCGTAATAGTCAGTATAGCGGGCTTGCGCTCGCGCCGACCGGCTTGCGGCCGCAGTCGGCGCAATCGAGGCGCTGAGAACGGCGACGATTGCAAAGGCCAGGGTTGCTGGCCGGAGGATACCGCTTTTGTCCATTTCATTCCCCTGCATCAATGGAAGCCTGCCGCTTCCGTGATCAATGTGAGCCTACTGAATCATCAGACTGCACAATAATTATTCACGAGCTTCTGCTGAGCTAAAGGGCCACGCGGGGAAAAAATGGTGGAGCCAGTGCTGGCGGGATAGGTCATCCGAAGAGCGGCAACGGCAGAAGACCTCGTCCGGACAGAAACTTAGCGAGTGGCGGCGCGCTCGACTTCTTGGACGACTCTCGATTTCCGGCGTCATCGCCATCGCGCACCGTCACAACGCACGGGCTGTTATGGACGGGCCTTCAAGGTGGACGCCGATCGGACATTCAATGAGGCCGCCCAAGCCGCCGCGCTGGAAATAAAAACTGCGATCGGGGATGACGAAGGCAGCATTTAGGCCGCCCCGCGCCACGAAAGAGGATTGACGCTCTAAAGCGCTATCACACAGCTACCAGTCGGATAAGCACGCGAAAAATAGAAAGAATTTAGAACGGCACCGTTGACGGACAGGCGCAGACAGAGCAAGATTGGCTGCATCGAACGGGGTCCTTTTCTCCTCCCCATGGCCTCGCCCTCACAGGCGAGGCCTTTTTTCGATTGATGCTCGTGGCCTGACTTGCGGCGAGCTTCGAACTGACGGTCCTGCAATGCATTGCGTCATGTCCCCACAAGGGAGCGTATTATGAACCTGCGTCCAGTTTCGCTTCCGCCGAATCATGAAGCCGTTGAGTATTTTGAGGAAGCGGCGAGAAAGCTCCGCGAACGCTTCCGGTCATCTGTTTCGGAAGCATTGCCAGGTTTTGCGTGCCGATTGTTCGAACGAGAATGGCAAGAGGTTGCCAATTTACAAAGTATTGATTCCATTCCGCCGCTGACCCTGGCGTATCTAATGCTCTGCGAGCGGTGCGTATGCGATTTGCTTAATAAGAATCACCAAGGCGTTGCTAGCGCGCATTTTGAAAAATGTGTCAGCGAAGCAGCGAATGTTATCAGAGCGAAGGTGGTCGTCTCGTGTAGAGATGATGGTGACGCCAGAACGGTGCTCTCGACAAATTGGCGCCAAGGCCCACAGGTGCGGCAGAGCAGGGGGGCGCTGCATCGCAAGAACGAAAGTCGCGCCCCAAATCGTTAACGCCGTGGGCGCGACCCCCGTTTTGTGTTAACATCGCGCGTTTCTCTTTGCCGATGAGGGTGACTCAGACGCGCATTGTTCTGATCGATAAGAAAAATCATGTTCGCGCGGATACGGCCGCCTTGGCTTTGGACACGCGCGAGTGGGCTGAGATTGCCGCCATAGGTCAAAGCAACCGGGTCACATTCGCTATTCGCGCTGCGAAATTGTTGGACGAGCGGCACGGTAGAGCGTGCCGCGCATATGGTTTTACGCCGTTCGCGACCGCGGACACCGACGGATATTTCGTGTTTGATTGCGATACGCCGAGCGCGCCGCCTTTGATCTTTGAAGGACATAGCGACCCGCGCGCGACCGTCGAGGTTATGATGGCATGTTTTTACGTGGGCTATGTCCATCGCCACCATTGATACCGCGGCCAATCCGGCGTGCGTCCGGCGCCGGCGCTGGGATGGCGGTTGGGGGCGGGTAACGATTACTCCATGTTCACTTCATGTTTTGGAACAATCCTAGAGTCCAAGGTGTTCTACCCTCGTCAGCATTGGGTTGCTGAGCGCTCATTATTGGGAGGACAGCCTATGTCGCTAACGCATGTATTTCGGGGCGCGCTTTTAACGATCGGTGCCGCAGTTGGCTTCAGCACGGCGTGTTTCGCCGAACAGCAAGTTTCCGATACGCAGAAATGGGCGCCGCCAAATGTTGTGGGTATGCCGGGCTACACTCCCCAAGCCCCAAAGCCTGCCGTGCGTCAGACGATAACCAACTGGAATGTCATCTCCGGCGGCTGGAAACAATTTTCCGGTAAGGTCAAGGAGCAATGGGGCCGTCTCACGGATGACGAGCTTGTCCAGATCAACGGCAAACGTGAAAGTTTGGAAGGGATTCTTCAGCAGAAATATGGATATACGCCGGACGAAGCAAGGAGAGAAGTTGATAACTGGATTTCGCGTAATTGAGATGAGAAGATCAGTGCGGTCAGCGCAGGCGTGCAGCGGTTCAACTTGAACGGCCGCTCGCAAGCCGCGACGCCCTTCGCGACCAAAACCTGTGATTCGGAAAACGGATTGTGTGGGGTGCCGCCTGAGAGCTACTTTTTACCCCCGATTAGCCCCCCAAGCAGATTTTGCCATTCAGAGACATGGGGCCTTATCCATGAATATCTATTATTTTCAATCAGCTTATTGGTGCCGCTTGAGGGATTCGAACCCCCGACCCCCTCATTACGAATGAGAAAAACAACGTCGTTTTGCGCTTTCTCCGGCTTCCTATCATTATATAAGCGCTGAAAATCTGGGGCTGTCAACCGTCTCTTGCTTTCTCTTACATTCCTGGAATATATCTCAGTCGCTTATATGGCGCTTATATTTCATGCCGTGAGACGGTCGGGGGATGGCTCGCCAGAAAATCAGCAAACGCACGGTCGACGCGCTCACATGGCGCCCGCCAGGCCCGCCGCAGCAGTTTCTATGGGACACGTCACTGCTCGGCTTCGGCATCTATGTGCTGGCCTCCGGCCAGAAGACCTACGTCTGCCAGTTCCGGCGCGACGGGCGCTCGCAGCGCGTCAAGATCGGCCCACATGGCCCGCTGACGCCTGAGCAAGCGCGCGCCGAGGCGGCGCGCGTCCTGGGGCGCGTCGCGCATGGCGAAGATCCGGCCGCCGAAAAGCGCGAGCGCCGCGCCGCGCTGACCGTCAATGCAATCGCCGATGAATGGCTCGCCGAACATATCGAGCCGCTCCGGAAGCTGAACACCATCTCGGAATATCGGCGCATCGTCGACATTCATATCCGCCCGCGGCTCGGGCGGGACATCATGCGCGATTTGAAGCGCGCGGACCTCGCCGCGCTCCGCGCCGAGCTGCGCGAGACGCCGACCATGGCGAACAAGGCGCTTGCCGTCTTCGGAAGCCTTTGGGCTTATGCGGCTAAGACGGGCCATGTCGACGCAGACGCAAACCCCGTCCGGGGAGTAGAGCGCTATCGCGAACAAGCGCGCGAGCGGTTCCTGACGGTCGAAGAGCTGGCGCGCATCGGCGAGGCCCTGCGGCTTGCCGAGACCGAAGGGCTGCCATGGGCCATTGACGAAAAGAAGCCGGGGGCGAAACACGCGCCGAGGGAATCAAACCGTCGACGCATTCTTGATCCTTTCGCCGTTGCAGCGATCAGGCTCTTAATCCTCACCGGCGCTCGGCTGCGCGAGATATTGCACGCCCAATGGTCGCAAGTGGACTTACAGCGTGGCGTCATCTTCTTGCCGGACAGCAAGTCGGGCAAGAAGCCGATCTATCTCTCGGCGGGCGCGCAGGCGGTCCTGGTGCGGCTGCCGCGTATCGAGAACAATCCGCATATCATCGTCGGCGGAAAAGACGGCGCGCCACGGGCAGACCTCAAGAAGCCTTGGGCGGCCGTTTGCGCAGCTGCCGGGCTCGAAGGCGTGCGACTTCATGACTTGCGCCATAGCTTCGCGAGTTTTGGGGCAGGGGCGTCGCTTGGCCTTCCGATCATTGGGAAGCTGCTCGGGCATTCACAGCCGCAGACGACGGCGCGCTACGCGCATCTCGATCAGGAACCGTTGCGGCGCGCCGTGGACGCGATCGGGGCGACGATCAGCGCGGCGATGGACGGGAAGGCGAGCGGCGACGTTGTGCCGTTGAAGAAACCGCGAGGAAACGCCAAGTAACGAGCTGCGCAGGGATAGGGCGACGGCCCAACAAGGCGAGAATGCATCGCTCGCTTTCCCTTCGCTCAATTTCGATGCTCGCGAGATGCACGCGGATGGATGATCGAAACGTCGAAGATCTGAAGGCGAAGGCGCTGGGAGTGTTCTCTGGAAGAGCATGGTTTGAAGATTTAGACGACTATCCCTTTAACGAAACGACCAGCTATTCGATCGCCAGATGGATCGAATTGACGACCGGCTCGAATGACGACGCCGCGATCTACCAGGACTGCGCTCTTTGGGGTCGGCGAAATGGCGAAAAGGTTTTCGCGCCAATCGGTAAGTCTCATCGATTGACGGTGACCGACTTCGAAGCGTCGGAACTGCTCGATACCGGCACAAACGAACGATGGTTGGAAGTTCGAGTCGTCCCGACGCTCTATGCGCCGAATGTCGGCGAAATTGTCGACCGCGTTGCGCTTAAAGAGGCATTTGGCCGGTTCGTGATGCATGAGCCGCGCAATCTGAGATTAATTCGTCAATACCATGTCTCTCAGGATGACGGCGTTCTAGCAGATGCGGTTGGTATGCTTCACTTGTTCGCAGACTCGCCAATATTGCCGCCTGGCGGCGGCGGGCCGTTCGATCATTATATTTTGTCTTTGATAAGTAAATTGCGAGACAGGGTTGCGATCGCGCCAGAATTTTTGACGCGCACTTCAGTTAACGCAATCGAATTGAAATATCATCTGTTGAATGGCCGCATTGCATCGGACGGCATTTACCATGGAGACATGCGCGGGCGGCGGCCGATCGATCAACAATGTTGGGCAAGATCAGACATGCATATCGATCTTCGTAATGGCGACCTTGTCAACATCGAAACGGGTGAGACGGAGTGGCGCTCAATCGTGCTCCGCGCGCCACCGAGCGCGGAAGCGGAAGAATTTGGAGCACCGTCTATCGTCACCACGTCAAAGCCCGCCACCGATGACGATGCGCTCGCTGTGATTCGAGATTTGATGGAAAAGAACGGCGGCTTCATTGCTCAAAAAATTGGAGCGGCCGCCGTGCGCAATGAATTTCCCGAGGTCAAATACCAGCGCGCCATAGAATTGGTCAAAGCGTTGACTGGAAACGAGAAGAGAGGCCCAAAAGGGCCTAGAAAAAATCGAACGGCGTAATTGGCGCAAAATAAAATTGGCGCGCCAAATTCCCATTTCGACAGGCGCTGAGATTTGCTCATATTGGACGGCGGATTGCGGGAATACCCGCAACCTTCTAGCGAAGGATGTTCCGCAAATGAGCATGGACGTGCGCTATCTTCGCCGACGCGCGGCGGCGAAATATCTACAGACGCGATACGGCTTCGGGGCCTATCAGACGTTATGCAAGGGTGCCGTAACGGGCTTCGGCCCGGTCTACCAGCGCGCAGGTCGTGTGGTCGTCTACAAGATGGAAGACCTCGACCGTTGGGCACAGAGCAAGCTCGGCGAGCCGCAGACTAGCAGCTCCGGCGCGCAGACTGCATGACGCATGGCCCACACAGCAAAGAACCCGGACGCGGGCGGCGTCCGGGCTCGGAATAGTGAGCAGTCTGGCAAGGCGATCGCTTCTGAGAAAACCAAATCCGCTCCCGAAAATCAAGGGAAATCACTCCCACCAAAGGCGGCGCTCGCTCGCAGATGGCCGGGGCTCCGCGTCAATCGACTAACGGGTCGCTGGGTCGACGACGCGACCGGCGCCAGGGGCGACAACATCGAGTCGTTGCTCGCCTTCCTCCTCAGTGAGGGAGGTGGCAGGCGATGACAGCGATCGACAAACGCAAGGATACCGAACAAGCGCTTGAGGCGTTGAACGCGGCTCGTCATGCCCTCCAATCGCTGCCTGTCGCACTGCGACTGGCGCTCGCCGATCCTGAATTCCCGGTAAAGGAGCTGCTCGCGCGGCGACCGAATGACGGCGGGCTCTATCACAAGCCGGAGAAAATCCTAGCGCTGTTGGACACCTGCGAGGTCTACGCAGAGCATCCACATGCTTCGTTGAGCGGCGATAAGGCCCTGATGCTCGGCGTCATCGACAAGGCGCGCAAGCTCTTTGCGGAGGCTGGCCAATGACTCGCCGCCGTCTCCCCAACCGCCGAGCGGGCGAAACCATCGGCTTTGAATTTCGCGGCGCGGCTTATGTGACGACTTTCTCACGCTTCCACGATGGCAAACTGGCTGAAATCTTCATCGATTGCCAAGCCAAGGGGGCTACGCCGCTCGATTGCGACGCCAAGGACGTTGCTGTCGCTTTGTCGCTCGCCCTGCAATTCGGGACGCCTGCGGAGGCCATCCGCGCAGCATTTACCCGCGAGGCCGACGGAACGCCCGTAGGCATTGCGGGGGCAGTTCTTGATCTTATCGAAGGTGGCGGCCAATGAACGTCATCGGAATCGACATAGGCGCGCGCGGCGCGCTGGCGCTGCTCTCGCCGGCTGGCGAGCTGCTCTACGTCGCCGACATGCCGATCCTGCGCGACGGCCCTGCCAATCGTCCGAACGTGAACGCGCCGCTACTGGCAAACATCGTGCGCCGTTGGCAGGCGTCGCAGGCATTCGTCGAATACGTCGGCGCGCGGCCCAAGGAAGGCCCTGCAGGGGCTTTTGCCTTCGGGCGGTCCAAAGGCGTCATCGAAGGCGTTTGCGCCGCTATTGAGCTTCCTGTGGCGTTCCTGACGCCGCCAGTGTGGAAACGCGCCGCGGGCATCCCACCGGGCAAGGATGGCGCGAAGGACGCGGCCCGCTCGGAAGCCATTAGACGATGGCCGGGCCACGCTGAGTTGTTTGCGCGCGTCAAAGACGATGGACGGGCGGAAGCGGCATTGATCGGACTCGCCGGCATGATGCGGGAGGTGCGGTCTTGAACCTTCATCAACTCGCGCGCGCCCTTGGCGGCGAAGTCAGCAACGGACAAGTCTTGGCGCCCGGACCAGGGCATAGCAGACGCGACCGCAGTCTCGCCGTGCGTCTGTCCTGGCAAGCGCCTGACGGCTTTATCGTATTCTCTCACGCTGGCGACGACTGGCGCGACTGTGCAGATTACGTGCGCGGCCGGCTGGGCCTGGCCCGCGATCCCGTCGACCGCGCTTCGCGACAAGCGCCGGCAATTCAGCACGATCCAGACACGCGGACGCGCGACATGGCGCGCGCGCTGTTTTTCGAGGCGACAGACCCCCGCGGCACACTTGGCGAGGATTATCTCGCGAACGAGCGCGGATTGTCGGACGTGCTCGACGATGCGCTCGCACTGACGCTCCGCTTCCATTCTTCTTGCCCGTTTCGCGACGATGGCAAGCTTGTCCGGTCGCCGGCGCTGATCTGCGCCTTACGCGACGCGCGCGCCGTCATGGGCGCCTGCGGGCGGCTTGGAGAACTCGACGAAGTCGAGACGCAAATTCTGCGCGATCCCGAATTGATCGTCGCGGTTCAGCGAATCCGTCTCGACCATCACGGCCGCAAGGTCGAGCGCCGGTCGCTCGGCGCGATGCAAAACGCCGTCGTTTTCTGCAGCTCGATTTTCGAGAGCTTTTACGCCGGAAGCGCGACGATCGCCGAAGGCGTGGAAACGGCGCTCGCCATGCGCAAGCTCGGGTTTCAGGGCTGCGTCGCGCTCGCCGGCGCCGGCCGGTTCCGGACTTTCGAGCCGCCATTTCACTGGGGGCAAATCATCATCAGCGGCGAGAATGACGCCGGCGCGTCGCAGTCCGCTTGGCGAGACGCTGGGCCGCGCTGGGCTGCCGCGGGCCATGACGTCGACGTGTGGGCGCCGCTGCCTGGGCTGAAAGACGCAAACGACATCGTGCTCGCGAGCGCGCGGAAGGAGCGCGCCGCATGAATGAGCACGCTTCCCCTCACGGTTCGATCGTCTCGCGCTTTCGCCGGCATGAATTGAACGGCAGCGGCCAGCGGGACAATGCTTTGATTATCGCTCCGTCGCCCTTCGTTTGGCGCGATCCTTCGACGATCCCGACACGCCAATGGCTCTACGGACGCCGCCTGATCAGAAAATTTGTCAGCGCAACCGTCGCGCCGGGCGGCGTCGGCAAGTCGACGCTTGGAGACGCCGAGGCCGTGGCGATGACGACGGGGAGACCCCTGCTCGGCGTCGCCATCGACGCCGCGCTGCGCGTGTGGGTGTGGAATGGCGAGGACCCGCGCGAGGAGCTCGAACGGCGCATCGCGGCGACCTGCATCTTCTACGGCGTCAAGCCGGAAGATATTGGCGATCGTCTGTATCTCGACAGCGGCCGCGAACAGCCCATCGTCATCGCGCAGATAGAGCGCGCCGGGTTTACAATCGCCGTTCCTACCGTCGACGCTGTGATCGCCGCCATCCGCGAAAGGCGGATTGATGTAATGCGCATCGACCCGTTCGTTTCATCGCATCGCGTCACGGAAAACGACAACAACGCCATCGACGCCGTCGTCAAACAGTGGGCGAAAATCGCCGACGTGACCGGCTGCGCAATCGACCTTGTGCATCACGTGCGCAAGAACGGCGGCGCAGAAGTCACAGCCGAAGACGCCCGCGGCGCTTCGGCGCTTCACGGCGCTGTTCGACATATGCGCGTGCTCAACGTCATGACGAAGGATGAAGCGGCCGCCGCCGGCGTCGAGAACAGGAAGCTTTATTTCCGCGCCGATGACGGGAAGGCTAATTTGGCCCCAGCTTCGGACAGCTCCGAATGGTTCAATCTCGTTTCCGTTTCGCTCGGCAATGGCGGCGGCGGGCCTGACGACCATGTTGGCGTCGCGACGAAATGGAAATGGCCAGACCCGTTAGACCAGGTTTCCGTCCACGACCTTCGCGCCGTTCAAACCGAAGTCGCTAACGGCAGGTGGCGCGCAAACGTTCAAGCGGCCGACTGGGTCGGCAAGGCCGTCGCCAAGGCGATGAAGATGGACGCCAGCGACAAGCGTCACCGCGCAAAAATCATCGGGCTTCTGAAAGTCTGGAAGTCGACCGGCACCCTCGTCGAAGTCGACGGTAAGGACGAAGCGCGCCGGACCAAAACATACGTCGAAGTTGGGACGCCGGCCAATGATTAGCTTAAGGCGCTCAACCTGTCCAAGTGGAGCGGAGCAAGGTTGAGCAAGTGGAGCACAAAACCTGCTCCACCACCACCCTATAGGGGTGGAGGGGTGGAGCAGAGCAGGAGGTGGAGCGATTTTCAGGTGGAGCACATGCGAGGCCACGGCATGAACGCGCGTCACCCGCCTCGTTGCATCGATCGAAGCAGAGAGGGCGAGGGCATGACCATTCCCCGAGCCATGCCCTTCGCGGGTCCTCCCAGAGACTGGGGCAATACGGGTGCTTCGGGGGTCCGGGGGTCGTCTAGGTGTGATGGTCGAAATCGCGTTTCGCTTCGCGTGGCGGCCATG
>NZ_JABVWW010000006.1 GCF_013350005.1 Methylocystis silviterrae | reverse complement strand
ATCATTGGCGCTTCCTTTCGGAAGCTGTGAATCACGACATCGCGCCCAAGCCAACAACTTTATGGGTCCGAGCCCTAGCTCACGAATGCGCACATGTAGAGGCGCTCAAGGCAATCGACACAGCATTTCCAAACAGGGTTCTACAACATGTAATCGCCGACTACATCGAGGTGATACATAAGCAACTCAATGAGTTTTGCTGGGACGAGTATGCAGCCTCTCGCCTCAGTGCGCATTTTGGTAGCAAGCAAGCCGCTATATACGAGGGGACGTTCGTCTCGGCTCTCAAAGAGACCCGCGAACGAGCGAACGACCATATCCGGCGCTACCGCCTCCACAACGACCACGAGGCAGTCCTGACGGACGTGGCGCGTGAATATTTTGAACTCCTCAGATTTGCATCGTATCTGCTTGGCCATTTGCACGGTTTGGGCCTTGGCGTAACGGAAGACGACGCGCCAGTCGCTCATGCAGCGCTTCAGGACCATTGGTTCGCGCCGCATTTCATCCGGCTCGAACAGATTTTTGTGACTCTCTGGGAAAATTTCGGGAAGTGGGGAAGTCCGGACGACTTCGACGTTATCGCGGATTTAGGGATGGAAATTTTAGCTGAAGGGGGCGTGCATTTGACGCCACTTCCCGAGGGGGGTGTCTATGTGCATGTCCCTTTCAGCCCCAACACATTACCCATGACTTAGCTTTTGCTACATTGCTGGCAGCTTGTTTTACTGTATCGTCCCACGCATGCGTCTTTCCAGTTCCCCATTTCCCTTTGATGCAAAGCACCTTCGGCTCGGGATCAACGATAAATTTTAGCATGTTGGCGCAGCTCCGGGCTCCGCTGGTGCGGGCGCTGGTTAACTCGCGCTCGAACTCCGGAAGGCCGCCCAACACTGTCAGCATAAGCCGCCCGTGCGGCATGGTGGCATCTGCCCATGCATCGGCGAGCGAGCGGAACCGGCTCCTGCTTTCTTGATACGGCGCGTCGAGCGCCTTGCCGTTCCTTGCAGCAATCCAAAACCAAATGTCCAAAAGGTCTTCGCAACCTCACGCGAGCGGCGCCAGCACCAGCGCCAGATTCTCCACCGCCACCACTCGCGCCCTGGCGCCGGGCGCGAGGCTCTCGACCGGCGAATCCTCGGCGAGCCGCGCCTGCCATTCGACGCCGGACCAGAACACGACGCCGCGGGTTTTCGTCACCTCATGCGTCGTCGTCACTTCGCGGCCGATCAGATCGCTGCTCTTATCTTCTTCGATGTCGGCGTTTTGAAACCGCTGCAGCGGCTTCCTGCCGACGATGGCGATCAAGAGGCTCACGCCGGCGACGATCGCCGCGGTCTCGACGAGCGACGGCCGCCAGCCGGTCGCATAGAGAACCGCGCTGGTCAGTAGCGCCCCCACCGCCACGAACATCACCGGCGACAGGCCGATCACGACGATGTCGAGTCCGAGCAGGATCAGGCCGGCGATCAGGCTCGCATTGGCGGGATCGTAGAGAAAGGCGGTCTCCATCTTTATTCCGCTTCCCGCCAGGGCTGCGCGCGGCGCTGCTGCGCCTCGTTTGACGCCGGGCTGGCGTTGACGGCCTTGAGCACCGCCATCGCCTTGGCGATCCAGCCGGCGGGGTCGGCGCCGTCGCCCATCAGCACTAAGGAATTGCCGGCCTTGGCGAGGCGGCCATATTGCTCGATGGCGCTTTTGGCGACTTCGAGCTGCACCGCCTGATCGCCGCCGACCTGGGTGATTTGCGTGCGCACCAGTTCGATCGCCTTCGCCTGGCCTTCGGCGCGCAAAATCGCCGCCTGTTTCTCGCCGTCGGCGCGGTTGATCTCGGACTGTTTCACGCCTTCCGATTCGAGCACCGTCGCCCGCTTGTCGCGCTCGGCCTTCATCTGCCGCTCCATCGACTGGCGCAGCGATTCGGGCATGGCGATGTCCTTGATCTCATAGCGCGTGACATGCGCGCCCCAGAGCTGGGCGGCGTCGGAGACGGCGCGCACCACCCGCTCATTGATCTCGCTTCGGTTTTCGAAGGTCTTGTCGAGCTCCATCGAGCCGATGGCCGAACGCATCGAGGTCTGCGCCAGATTAACGATGGCGCGGCGGATGTCCTGCGCGCCATAGGCGGCGTCCTTGGCGTTGACGATCTTGTAATAGAGAACGCCGTCGATGGTGACGGTGGCGTTGTCCTTGGTGATCGCGTCCTGCTCCGGCACGTCGATCACCTGTTCGCGCAGATCGAAGGTGTAGGCCACCCGCTCGACGATCGGCCAGACGAAATTGACGCCCGCGGTCAGCGATCGGTTGTAGCGGCCCAGACGCTCGATGACGAGCACGGTCTGCTGGCGCACGAAGCGCACCATCGTCGACAGCGCCAGCAGCGCGACATAGGCGAACCAGAACAGCGGATTTTGGAAGAGGCCAATCGGCAGGCCGAGGTTGAAGGATCGGTCGATGATTAAAAGGCCGATTGCGGCGGCGCCGACGACAAAAAGTGCGAAACCCATGGAATGAACCCTCCGCGACAGGCGCGTTGAGAGAATGTTATCGAGCGACTGGGACACGGGCGCTCCTATTCATGGCGCATGGGGCGGAGGCCTTTCCGTGAAGGCGAGCCCTGGGCGCCAATCGACGTCTAGCGCGCCAGACACGCCGAAGGCGTGCGCCGGCGCATGTCTCGCGCGATGCTCAGCGCTGTCTCCACCAGCTTTCGAGCGTCGGACCGAACATCGGCGACGCATAGCGCGGCAATCGCGCCGGGCGCGCAATGTCGGTCGAATGCGCGAGCCATTGGTCGGACGCGTGAAACAGCGGCACGACGTAGAAGCCGGACAGCAGCACGCGGTCGTAAGCGCGAACGGCGGTGACGAAATCGTCGTGGCTTGTCGCGGCCAGCAGGGCGGCGATGAGCGCGTCGATCGCCGGCGCGGCGGCGCCGGCCAAATTGAAAGAGGCTTCCTGGTTTGCGCTTGAAGACCCCCAGCGCATGCGCTGCTCATTGCCCGGCGACGCCGAGGCGACCCACTGGCCGAGCATCATGTCGAAATCGAACTTCTGCCGTCGGCGCTGATATTGCACCTCGTCGACGAGACGCACGCGGGCGTCGACGCCGATGCGCTGCAGCGAGCCGGCATAGTTGAGCGCAAGCCGCTCCTGATTGCGGTCTTTGACCATGATCTCGAAGGCGACAGGCTCGCCGTCCTTGCGCAAAACGCCGTTTTCGATGCGGTAGCCGGCGCTCTCGAGCAGATCGAGCGCGCGCTTGGCCATCTCGCGGTCGCGGCCTGACCCGTCGTTGACGGGCGGTCGCCAGCGGCCTTCCAGAATGTCTTCGCGCACGGCGTCCGGAAACGGCGCCAGCAAGGCGCGCTCCCCGGGGGACGCCGGGCGGCCAGAGGAAGACAATTCGGATTCGTCGAAGAAGCTTTTCGTGCGGGTGTAGAGGCCGGCGTAGAGATTCGTGTTGACCCATTCGAAGTCTAACATCATGCCGAGCGCTTCGCGCAGGCGGATGTCCTTGAACAGGGGACGGCGCGTATTGAAGACGAACCCCTCCATGCCTTTCGGGTTTTCGTTTTTCAGCGTCTCCTTCACCACGCGTCCATCGGTGAGCGCCGGGAAGTCGTAGCCGCTCGCCCAGCGCGTCGTGCTGGTTTCGTCGCGATAGTCGAGCAGGCCCGCCTTGAAGGCCTCGAAGAGCGAATTGCCGTCGCGGAAATATTGAATGTCGATCTCGTCGAAATTGTAGAATCCGCGCTGGCTTGGCAGGTCGGCGCCCCAATAGTCCTTGTTGCGGCGCAGCAGAAGGCGCGCGCCGACTTGCGCGTCTGCGATCACATAGGGACCGGAGCCGACGGGCTTGGCGAGCGTCGCTTCGGAGAAGCGCTCGACGTCGGTCGCGTGTTTGGGCAGCACCGGCATGATCGCGAGAATGAGCGGCAGCTCCCGGTCGCCGACGCCTGAGAGGTCGTAATGGATGGTATGCGCGTCCGGCGCGTCGATCGATTTGACCAGGCCGTAGGCGATGCGCTGCTGCGGCCGGCCCTTCGTCTTTAAGAGATCGAACGAGAACAGCACGTCTTCCGCGGTGATCGGCTTGCCGTCGGAAAAGCGCGCGCGCGGGTCGAGATGGAAGGTCACCTGCGAACGCGCCCGATCGACGTCGATCGACTGCGCGATCAGGCCGTAGAGCGTGAAGGGTTCGTCCTGCGAACGAGCCATCAGGCCCTGAAAAACATTGCCGACAAGCCCCTGCGCCGCGGTTCCCGACTTAAGATTGAACGGGTTGAGGCTGTCGAAGGTGCCGGCGAGGCCGACGCGAAGTTTGCCGCCCTTCTTCGCGCCCGGCTCGGCGTAAGGGAAGTGATGGAAATCGCTCGGCAAAGCCGGCGCGCCATGCATGGCGATCCCGTGCGTCGGGCAGGGCGCTTCGGCCGCCCGCAAGGCTGGGGCGGCGCCCGAAGCGGGCGCGGCGATAAGGAGCGACAGGGCGAAGCTGAGCGCGCGGCGCCCCCGCATTCGCTGTTCGCCGCCGCCGCTGGCGGGGCGTCTGGCAGGAATCGGGTGAATCTTCATCGGCGGACCATAATCCAACGTCCTGTCGCAAGAAGCGAGTCGCGCTTAAGTTTTCGGCCATTTTTTTGCGATAGTTGTGGGCAAAAAGCGCCTTCTCCAAGCATTGAGCACTCCGTCCGGCTGGAATTTACTGCCGCGACCATGTAAGAGCGATGCCGTCGCCTCGTCGGCGTCTCGCGATCGCGCTGGAACACGGGCTGGTCAAGTTCCATGGCGCTGTGGCGCGAAGGCGGCTCCCGTTATGACGCGATCTCGAAACTATCCGGAGCCGGAGAGCGCCGGCCAGCAGGACAATCGAAAGGAACTTCCGATGTCGACCCATATCTCGCGTTCTTGCGCGATCGCCCTTGCGGGAGCGTTGCTGTTCGGCGGCGGCGGCGCATTGGCGCAGCAGGCGCCCGCGGCCGGCGCAGCGCAGCAGCAACAGCAACAGCAGCCTCAGGGGCCGATCGCCGCCGAACTCGTCGCTGTCCAGCCGGACTGGACCAAGGTGTGCGGCGCTGATCCGCAGACCAAAAAGGAAATGTGCTACACGACGCGCGACTTCGGCGTGTCGGCGAAGGAGGGCGAGGCGCCCCAGCCGCTGCTCGCGCTCGCGATTTACGATCCCAAGGGCGACGATCAGAAGATCATCCGCCTGCTGTTGCCGCCAGGCCTCATGCTGAAACCCGGTTTCCGCTTTTCGATCGATAAGGGAGCGCCGGAAAGCGGCGCGTTCGAAATCTGCTTCCCGAATGGCTGCTTCGCTGAGGCGAAAGTCAAGAAGGCGGTCGTCGACGGCATGAAGAAGGCCGAAAAGATGACGGTGGTCGTTAAGAATCAGGCGAACGGCGAGGTCACCTTCTATCTGCCGCTCGCCAATTTCGGCAAAGCCTTCGACGGCCCCGCCGTCGACCCCAAGGTCCTCGAAGAGCAGCAAAAGAAGCTGCAGGAGGAACTGCAGAAAAAGGCCGAGGAGGAGCGCAAGAAGCTCGAGGCCCAGAAGGGCGCCGCCACGTCGCCCGCGCCGAAGCCCGCGCCGGCCGCCACGAAGAAATAAGTTTGTAACGAGCCCGAAGACGAACGCCCGCGCGGGACGCTCCCGCGCGGGTTTTTTTGCGGCCGTGGCCCCGGGCGCGAATAACGCGTGGCGCGGGCGTCGCCCTTCCGTCCCCTCGTTTTCAGGAGATTCGCCCGAGCCCCCAGTGAGTCGCCGCACAACTGCAGCGACACTTTGACGCGCGGCGATTAGCCGGTCTATATAGGCCGTCGGGCCATATCGATCGCAACCACCGGCGAGGTCAAAGCACGCATGTCTATCGCCATCGCTATGGTCTTGGTCGTCGCGGGTTCGATCCTGTTTCACGTGTTGAGTCCCTGGCGGGCGACGCCGATCGCGTCGAACTGGGGCTTCATCGACGATACGATGGGGCTGACCTTCCTGGTGACGGGGGCAGGATTCGTCGCCGTCATCTTGTTTATGGCCTATTGCCTCTATCGCTTTCGCCATGTGCCGGGCCGGCGCGCCGCCTATGAGCCGGAGAATCAGAAGCTCGAAGCCTGGCTTGGAATCGTCACGACGATCGCCGTCATCATTCTCCTCGCGCCCGGCCTGTTCGTCTGGGGTCAGTTCATCACCGTGCCTAAGGACGCGATGGTGATCGAAGCGGTGGGAGTCCAGTGGAACTGGAGCTTCCGCCTGCCGGGCGCTGACGCCCAGCTCGGCTCGAGCGACGTGCGCTACATCGACTCAACCAATTCCATGGGTCTGAGCCCGGCCGATCCGAAGGGACAGGATGATCTGCTGATCACGAGCGGGGATCTGCACCTGCCGCTCGGCAAGCCGGTCAAGGTCCTGCTGCGATCGGTCGACGTCCTACATGACTTCTATGTCCCCGAGATCAGGGCGAAGATGGACCTCGTGCCGGGCATCGTCACATATTTTTGGTTCACGCCGACCAAGATCGGCGAATATGAGATCCTCTGCGCCGCCTATTGCGGCACGGGGCATCCGCAGATGCGCGGCAAGATGGTCATTGAGTCGGAGGCCGACTTCGAGACTTGGCGCACGGCGCAGCAGACGTTCGAGCAGTCGCGCAAGAGCGACGCAGGCCGAGACAAGCGGGCCTCTGCTCAATGACGCTCACCGATGCGAGTTGCGCCGCTTTGACATTCATCGCCGCTGACCGAGCGCCGCTGCGACGGGGCTCGATCGTTCGCCGGAAGCGCGATAGTGGCGAAGGGAGGATCGTTCCATGACCGACGCCAGCGTACCCCAGAACGTCGCGCCGCCGCCGGCGGAGGTGGCCGACGTCGAACTCTATCACGCTCACAGCTGGATCACGAAATATGTGTTCAGCCAGGACGCCAAGGTCATCGCCATTCAATACGCCGGCACGGCCATCACCGTCGGCATTTTGGCTCTGGTGCTGTCATGGGTGATTCGCCTGCAGCTCGCCTTTCCAGGGGCGATCCCGTTCATTGACGCCAGTGTCTATTACCAGTCCGTGACCATGCATGGCATGATCATGGTCGTCTATATGCTCACCGCCATCTTTCTCGGCGGCTTCGGCAACTATCTCATTCCACTGATGGTGGGCGCGAGGGACATGGTGTTCCCTTACGTCAACATGCTCAGCTTCTGGGTCTATCTGATCGCGACCCTGGTTCTCGTCTCGAGCTATTTCTTCCCTGGCGGGCCGACCGGCGCCGGCTGGACCCTGTATCCGCCGCAATCGATCCTGACGGGCACGCCGGGCCACGAATACGGCATCATCCTGATGCTCGTTTCGTTGATCCTCTTCATCGTCGGCTTCACGATGGGCGGACTGAATTACGTGGTGACGGTGCTGCAGGCGCGCACCCGAGGCATGACGCTGATGCGCATGCCGCTGACGGTTTGGGGGATCTTCGCCGCCGCCGTGATGGCGCTTCTCGCCTTCCCCGGCCTCTTCGTCGCCTGCCTCATGCTGCTCCTCGACCGCACGCTCGGCACGAGCTTCTTCATGCCGTCGCTCGTCGAACTCGGCGAGCGCAAGGACTATGTCGGCGGCAGCCCGATCCTGTTCCAGCACCTGTTCTGGTTCTTTGGTCATCCGGAAGTCTATATCGTCGCGCTGCCGGCCTTCGGCGTCGTTTCCGATCTGATCAGCGTGCATGCACGCAAGAACATCTTCGGATACAGGATGATGGTCTGGGCCATCATCGCCATTGGCGTGCTCGGCATGGTGGTCTGGGGCCACCATATGTATATCAGCGGCATGGACCCGTGGTTCGGGTTCTTCTTCGCGGTGACGACGCTCGCGATCGCGGTGCCGACGGCGCTGAAGGTCTATAATTGGGTGCTGACCCTCTGGCACGCCGACATCCATTTCACGACGCCGATGCTGTTCGCGCTGGGGTTCCTCGTCACCTTCGTCAACGGCGGCATTACCGGCCTCTATCTCGGCAATGTCATCGTCGACGTGCCACTGTCCGCGACGCTGTTCGTCGTCGCCCATTTCCACATGGTGATGGGCATCGCGCCGGTGCTCGTCATTTTCGGCGCGATCTATCACTGGTATCCGAAGATCACCGGCCGCATGATGGACGAGCGGCTCGGCAAGATTCACTTCTGGATCACCTTCCTTGGCGCCTATGCGATCTTCTTTCCGATGCACTATCTCGGCGTGCTCGGGATGCCGCGGCGCTTCTACGAGATGGGCGAAACCGCCTTCGTTCCCGCGTCAGCCGCCACGCTCAACATTGTGATCACGGTCATCGCCTTGGCGGTCGGTTTCGCGCAATCGATCTTCTTCTACAATCTGTTCAAGAGCCTGAAGCATGGCGCGCCGGCCGGCGGCAATCCGTGGCGCGCCGCTTCGCTCGAATGGCAGACGCCCGAAACGCCGCCGGGACACGGCAATTGGGGTAAGCAGCTCCCGGTGGTTTATCGCTGGCCATACGCCTACAGCGTGCCCGGCGCGCCGGAGGATTATCTGCCGCAGAACGCGCCGCCGGTGAGAGGAGAGCGTTCGCCATGAGCGTCATGGGGCTCTTCTTCGTCTTTATCGCCACTGTTGCGGTCATGTGGTTGGTGCGCCAGGGGGTGCTGGAGTCGCCCTGGCTCGAGGAAGGCGAGGTTGCGCATTATCGTCGCGCCGGCGGCGCCGAGCCGCCGACAGCCGGGAGAGTGGGGCTCGCGGTCTTTCTCGCCGTCGCCGGCTGTCTATTCTCTCTGCTCGCCGCCGCCTTTTTCATGCGCGGCGACGCGCCCGACTGGCAGATGCCGCCGATCCCCGGCGTGCTCTGGGTCAACACGTTTCTGCTCGCCGCCAGCAGCGTCGCCCTGCAAGTCGCGGTCTTCGCCGCCCGGCGCGCCAACGCCGAGCGGGTCAAGACGGCGCTGCTTGTCGGAGCCGTAACCGCTGCTCTTTTCCTGATCGGCCAGATCTGGGCGTGGCGCGAACTTCTCGAGCTGCGGTTCTTCGCCTCGAGCAACGCCGCGAACGCCTTCTTCTATCTGCTGACGGGCGTGCATGCGCTGCATCTCATTGGCGGTCTGGTGGCGCTTGCGCGAACCACCGACAAGGTGCGCGGCGCCGAGCGAATCACCAAGGCGCTGACCACGAGCGTCGAACTCTGCGCCATCTATTGGCATTTTCTGCAGTTCGTCTGGTTGCTGATGTTCGCCATGCTGATCGGTTGGGCCGATGGTTTCGGCGCCATCTGCCGGCGTCTGCTTTCGTAAAGGGAATGCGCTATGACGGCGGAGCCTGTCACGACTGAACATGTAACGACTGAGCCCACGCTGCGGAGCAGCCTGCACGGCATGGTCGCTGACTGGTCCTCGGATCAGCGCTCTTTCAAGGGCGCGTCCTGGGGCAAGGCGATGATGTGGATCTTCCTCGTCAGCGACACCTTCGTCTTCAGCTGCTTTCTGATTTCCTACATGACGGTGCGCATGTCCACGACGGTGGAATGGCCGCACCCGAGCGAAATCTTCGCTCTCGAGATCGGCGGCAAGAAAATCCCGCTCATCCTCATCGCCATCATGACCTTCGATCTCATCACGAGTTCGGGCACCATGGCGATGGCCGTCAACTTCGCCTATGCGCGCGAGCGCAGGAAGGCCGCGATTTTAATGCTGGTGACGGCGTTCTTTGGCGCAGCCTTCGTCGGCATGCAGGCCTTCGAATGGACCAAGCTCATTCACGAAGGCGTGCGGCCATGGGGCAATCCCTTCGGCGCGGCGCAGTTCGGCTCGAGCTTCTTCATGATTACCGGCTTTCACGGCTTCCACGTGTCGATCGGCGTGATTTTCCTGCTCATCGTGGCGCGCGCCGTCTGGCGCGGCGATTATGACGTCGGACGGCGCGGCTTTTTCACGAGTCGCAAGGGCAGATACGAGATCGTCGAGATCATGGGCCTATATTGGCACTTCGTGGATCTCGTATGGGTCTTCATCTTCGCATTCTTCTATCTGTGGTGACGTCTCCGACGGGGGAACTGATGACGGCGACGACGGAAAATACGACGCACAGCCATGCGCCTGTCGCGCAAGCGGCGCAGCCCGCGGCGCAGGCGCATGGCCAGCAGCATCCAATCAAGCTCTATCTTCTGGTGTGGGGGCTGCTCTTCTTTCTGAGCGCCTGCTCCTATCTCGTCGATTATTTCGACTTTCAGGGCTATTTGCGATGGTTCCTGATCGTCCTGTTTATGCTGCTGAAGGCGGGGCTCATCGTCGCCGTCTTCATGCACATGGCGTGGGAGCGGCTGGCGCTGGTCGTCGCCATTCTGGCGCCGCCGATGGCGGTGCTGGTTCTGATGGCGATGATGGCGTGGGAAGGCGACTATACCAATTATCTGCGCGTGATCTTTTTCGGCGCGTGACGCGGGCTCGCCCGCTCCGCCTGAATGAATCGTGCTGATCTCGGGCCGTCGGAGAATCGCGAATGCGAAGGGACGATCAGCGCGCCGCCAATAAGGCGATCCTCATCGTCCTCTCGGCGCTCTGCCTCGTCATGATCATTTTTCTCGGCGCCTGGACGCTGGTCGCTCATCTGCAGTAGCGCCGCCTCGGCTATTCCTCGAGCGCCCCCTCCTCATTGACCGCATGCGCCAGGCCGGCCGTCGTCACCAGCCCCGCGACGCTGACGGCGACCATGAGGGCGACGACGCCCGTGAGTCCCCAGCCGGCCTGCAGTTGCGGCACCACGAATGTGCCGAAAGTCGCGCCGACCTTGGCGCTCGCCGCCGCGAAGCCGCTGGCTGAGGCGCGAATCGCCGTCGGGAACAGCGTCGGCGCGAGGGTGAACGTCGTGGCGTTGGGTCCGGCGTTCATCGCGAAATTGAACAGCATGAAGCCGCCGATGACGAAGGCGAGATGCGCATTCGCGCCATTGTCCGACATCGCGG
Source organism: Methylocystis silviterrae (assembly GCF_013350005.1). GTDB lineage: Bacteria > Pseudomonadota > Alphaproteobacteria > Rhizobiales > Beijerinckiaceae > Methylocystis > Methylocystis silviterrae. The sequence goes on along the minus strand of NZ_JABVWW010000006.1, from coordinate 220,639 downwards.
CGAAGAGCAACAGCAGCATGCCGAGCCCCATGCCGCTAAATCCCGCGACCTGCATGGTGATCCGCCCAAAGCGCGGAACCGCCCAGAGGCTCGCCACAAAGCCGATGATCAGAAAAGCGTCGACGATGGCGCTGCCTTCCGCGTCGGCGAAGTCGGCCGCGAGCGAGCCCGCGTCGGCCGCGCCGAGATGCATGGCGCCGAGAATGACGGGCGTGAACAGACCGACGCCATAGGTCGCGACGTCCATCAGCATCCACGGCAAGGAGACGAGCATCGTGCGGGCGCGATAGGCTTCGCGGAACAGCGCCGAATAGCCGACGTCCTGCGCCTTGGGCGCGGAAGCCCGCTTCGACGCCGCCACGGCGACCGCTTCCGCGCGAAGGCTCACAGGCGTCTCGCCGAACTCGACCAATAATGTCCTGAGCAGCGCCGTCGCTTCGCTGATCCGCCCCTTCGCCACCAGCCAGCGCACGCTTTCCGGCGCCCATAGGCGCGCGGATAAGAAAAGCAACGCAATCATGCCGCTGGCGCCGAACAGCAGCCGCCAGTCTTCTGTTGACGGCCGTAGCTTCAATAAAGCGAGGCCGGCGAGAGCCGCCGCCGCCATGCCGACCGACTGCAGGGCGATCGTCGCAACTGTCATTCTGTTGCGCGTCGCGCGCGGCATGAGCTCCGACACATAGGCGCCGCTCGTCGGAAAATCGATGCCGACGCCAACGCCAAGCAGGAACTGCGACAGCAGGATGACGTGGGCGTTCGGCGCCGCCGCGCCGATAAAGCACGCGAACGCGATGATCGCCATGTCGGCGATGAAGACGCGCTTGCGGCCGAATCTGTCCGCGCCGATGCCGCCGAGCGCCGATCCAGCGACCGCGCCGAGCACCAGCGCCGATCCAATCAGGCCGACGAAAAGCGGACTGATCGGAAAGTCCCGCTTGAGCAGCGGCAGCGCGACGCCGAGGGCGGACACCGAGAAGCCGTCCAAAAACGCGCCGCCGCTCGCTGCGAGCCAATAGGCGTAATGACGCCATGTCATCGGCGCTTCGTCGAGCGCGGAAAAGACCGAGGCGGCGTTCAATGGCGAGGCCGTCACCCGGCCTTGCTCCTTTCCTCTTCGTTCTTTGCTTGTTGATAAAGCTTGCGGATTTCGTCGATCTCGACGGAGGGCTTCGGCAGCTTCAGATTAAGATCGTCGAGCGTATCGGCGATGATGCTGGAAACCGCGAGATTGCGAAACCATTTGTGATTTGCCGGGATGACGAACCAGGGCGCATGTTCGGTCGAGCAGCGCGACAAGGCCGCCTCGAAGGCCTTGATGTAGTCGTCCCATTTTTTGCGCTCGGAATAGTCGCTGGCGCTGATCTTCCATTGATTCGCCGGATCGTCGAGCCGCGCCTTGAAACGCTTGAGCTGTTCGTCCTTCGAGATATAGAGGAAGAATTTCAGAATCGTCGTCTTGTTTTCTACCGTGAGCAGCTTTTCCCATTCATTGATGAAATCATAGCGCGGCTTCCAGACCTCCTTGGGCGCGAGCTTATGCACGCGCACGACAAGCACGTCTTCGTAATGCGAGCGATTGAAGATCGAAACGTAGCCGCGCCGCGGCGCATGCGGATGGACGCGCCACAGGAAGTCGTGCTCCTGTTCTTCGGGAGTCGGCTGCTTGAATCCCGTCACCAGCACGCCCTGCGGGTCCATGGCGCTGATGACATGCCAGCAGGTGCCGTCCTTGCCGGCGCTGTCGATGCCCTGCAAGACGATCAGCAGAGAATGCGTGCGGTCGGCGTAGAGTTTGCGCTGCAGCTCGGTTATGCGCGTGAGATTGCGCTGCAATTCCTGCGCCGTTTGGGCGTCATTCGCATAGTCGCCATGAAAACCCGGATCGATTGATCCGAGATCGACGTCCGAGCCGGGCTCGACGCGGAACTTCTTGACGAATTTCATGTGCTCCGCCTCCTTCGTCTCGTCGCTCTCGTTCAACCGGTGAGAGCGACGTGGCTCGCCGTCAGGTTCTTGTCGCGCCGTCCGGCCAGACGCCAGTAGATCATCTTCACAATCTCAGTCACGACGACCCAGAGCAGGCAGTAAAGCCACACGCCGACGATCGCCGCGCCGGGAACGGCGTCGACGCCGACTCCGTAAAGGCAGAGCAACACGGCGACGACCTGCGTCGCCGCGATCGCCCAGAAGAGTCTGGCGCTGGGATAAGGCGGCGCACAAATCGTTTTTTTGGTGCGCACGCTGAACAGCAGCAGATGGCCGCCGACGGCGAGCTGCAGAAACAGCAGGGTCTGGAGCTGGCCGGGATCGATCGGGATCATCGCCTGCAGCGAATCGTCGAGCGTCCAGCGCATGCCGATCAGCAAAAACCCGAAAGTCTCGGCGACCGCGATCAGTCCCATCAGCGAAGCGAAAATGAAGATGCGGTGCATGTCCCATCGCACCGGCTGCGGCGCGACGGGGACATTGTCGTAGGCGATCGTCATGATCGGGATGTCGTCGAGGAGCGCGAGCGCGACGATCATGATGGCTGTAAGCGGCTGAAAATCGAAAAACACGATCGACGCGACGACGACGATCATGATGTCGAGCGTCATGGCGATCCGATAGTAAATGTAGCTTTCGATGCGCTGGAAAATCTGACGCGACACGCGGATCGCATTGACGATGGTCGAAAGTCCGGGCGCCGTGAGGATCAATGCGGCGGCGCTTCGCGCCGCATCGGTCGCGCCGCTGACGGCGATGCCGCAATCCGCTTGTTTAAGGGCCGGCGCGTCGTTTACGCCGTCGCCGGTCATCGCGACGATATGGCCGACCGACTGAAGCGCCTTGACGATCTCATATTTGTGTTCCGGGAACACTCTGCCGAATCCGTCGGCCCGCTCCACCGCGTCGACGACGCTGCGCGGCAGAGCGCCGGCCTTGACGTCGCCTTTGAAGACATCGCTCGCGACGAGAAGATGCGAACCCATGCCGAGCTGGGCGGCGATCTCATCGCCGATGGCGACGTCATCGCCGGTCACCATCTTGACTTCCAGGCCGAGCTCGCGCGCCTCCGCGATTGTCGCCTTGGCGTCGGCGCGCGGCGGGTCCATCAGCGAGATCAATCCGACCAGTTGCCACCGCGCGCCATCTTCCGACATGGCGACGCCCAGCGCGCGCTGGCCTTTGACGGCGAGCGCGGCCACCTCGTTCTGATAGCGCTGCAGAGTCTGCGAATCGGGCCGCACGAGCGCGGATATCGCCTGCGGCGCCCCCTTGGCGTAATGGCGAACGCCGCCAGAGGCGTCGGCGACCGTCGAGATGGTGCGTTTGCTGACGGGATCGAACGGCGTGAACGCCTTCTGCTTGAAGGCGTCGAGCGCATCATGCGCCGGCAGCGCCGCCATCACGGCGAGATCGATCGCGTCTTCGCTGCTTTTTTGGGTCGCCAGCGCAGCGTAGAGCAACACGTCGTCACTCTTGAAAGCGCCATAGGAAATGGCGCTTTGCACCGTGAGCTTGTTCATCGTCAGCGTGCCGGTTTTGTCGCTGCACAGCACGTCGACTCCGGCAAGCTCCTCGATCGCATTCAGGCGCGAAACAATGGCCTTCTGCAAAGAGAGCGCATAGGCGCCGATCGCCATCGTCACGGACATGACCGCCGGCAGCGCGACCGGAATCGATGCGATCAGCAGCACCAGCACATATTGGGCGATGGAGCCGACGCGATCCCAGCTCCAGTCGTCCGGCGCGATGACTTCCCGATAGAGCTGCGCGCCGACGAGGATCAGCGCCAGAAAAAATGCGAGCACGAGAAGAAAATCGCCGACCTCCGTCACCGCGCGCTGCGAATGCGAAACGGCGCCGGCGGCGCCGACGAGCTTCGCGGTGCGGCCGAAGAAAGTGCGCTCGCCCGTCGCCGTGACCAGGCCAGTCATGGCGCCTTGTTTAGCAATTGCGCCCGCATAGGCGTCGTCGCCGATTTTCTTGGAGACGGGCAGCGATTCGCCGGTGAGCGCCGCCTGATCGCAGCTCAAATAATCGCCTTCAATGAGCAGGAGATCCGCCGGGATGATCTGGCCCGCGGCGACGCTGACGATATCGCCCGGAGTCAGTTCGACGGCGGGGATCGTCGTCCAGGCGCCATCGCGCATCACGCGCGCGCGGGGCGCGAGGTTTTTCTTTAGCGCCGCGAGCGCGTTCGCCGCCTTATTGTCCTGCCAGAAGCCGACCACGGCGTTATAGAGAAGAAGACCTGCGACGACGCCGAAATCCGGCCAATCCCGCCGCACGGCGGAGATGACGGCGGCGGCTTCAATCAGGAACGGCAGCGGCCCCCAGAAATAGTTGAGCAGACGGCGCCACTTGCTTTCCGTCTTGTCCTCTAGCGCGTTTGGGCCGTATTCCGCGAGCCGCCGCGCCGCTTCGGCGGCGGTGAGGCCGCTCTCTGTCGTCTTCAGCGTCTCAAGGCGCTGCGAGATTCTGACCTGCGCCGGATCGAGGGAAAGCGCTGGCGAAGATTGGCCCGCCGGCGTTTTCGCGCTGACGTCCGGCATGCTCGCTCTCCCCATCAGATCATCAAAATATCCGAACCGAATCTTACGGCGTGATCCGAGTCTCGCCAAGAGACTCGCTCAAAAAGGCGAGCGCGAGTCGAAATTAACCGTGCACAGTCTATTCGGCGGCTGTGCAGGCGGCGCCGTCGTTCGACGCGCCTATGGCGTTGTCCTTCACGATCTTGTCGGCGCGCGCCTTCGCATCTGCGAGATCCTTGTCATAGACGTCGGTCAGATATTCATTCGTCGTCGTCTTGACGATCGAGTGATTCGGCGATTGCAGCGGGCCGGACACATTAATCGAGGCGACCGTCGACAGGCCGGGGCGCAAGGGCTGTTTCTCGAGTTCGTCCGCCCGCAGGGCGATCCGCACCGGAATGCGCTGAACGATTCGAATGAAGTTGCCGGTCGCGTTATCGGGGGGAAGAGCCGCAAAGACGGCGCCGGAGCCCGGAACGAGCCCCGCCACTTCTCCGTGGTAGATGTGTTCCGATCCGTAGAGATCGACCTTGATCGTCGCCGGCTGCCCGGGACGAACCCTGGCCATCCTGTTTTCCCAGAGATTCGCTTCGACCCAGAGATGGTCGAGCGGCACGATATTGAGGATGGCGTCCCCGGGGCGCACCCGCTTGCCGACCTGAACGCTGCGCTTGGCGACATAGCCGGTCGCCGGCGCCCGGATGTTCTGGCGCACGAACTCGACGTAAGCGTCGTTGTATCGCGCCTTGGCGGCCTCGATGTCGGGATGATTCAGCCGCGTCACGCCGACGACGCGCGCCTCGACCGACTGATATTCCGCCTGCGCTTCTCGCAGATCGGCTTCCAGCGCGGCGAGCTGGTCCTCGGTATTCTGCAGCACCTGTCGCGACGCGGCGCCGCTCAGCGTCGCCTCGCGGTATCTTGCGAGATCGTGGCGCGTCCTGTCGCGAAGCGCGGCGCGGGAAATGACCTTCTGGCAGACCTGGCGGCGCTGCGCGTAAAGCGCGCCGACGGCGCGAACCGCGCGGCCGAGTTCGGCTTCCGCCTGTGCGAGCGCCGCTCTTGCGCGTTGGCCGTCGAGGCGAACGAGCACGTCGCCTTTCTTGACGAGCTGCGTTTCTTCCGCGAGCACGGCGGCCACGACTCCCGTCGCGTCCGCCTGAACCGGGATGATGTTGCCGGTGATGAAGGCGTTGTCCGTCGTCACCCAGTCGCGGTCGTAAAAATACCATCGCGAGAAAGCGATCAGCGCGCCGGCAAGAACTGCGGCAACGACGATTTTGAGCAGAAACTCTCTGCGGGAGCGGATGCTTTTTCGGGATAGCGCCATCGATGGGGTTCGCGTTCTTCTGATAGAGGCGTGGCGCGTTCAGCCGCCGCCAAGCGACTGGATCGTCTCGACGGCCGGCGTCAAGGGGTCGGTTTCGGGCGCCGGCTTCGGCGCGGCCAGCGGCGGACCATCTGCATAGCCGCCGCCCAGCGCCTGATACAAGTCGACGGCGGCGATCAGCCTGTCGCCTTCAAGCGCGCGCTGCGCGAAGCCAGACTCGAGAAGATCAACACGCTCGGCGACGGTTTCGCGGCGATCCTTCATGCCGTCGCGCAGCCGCGATTGCGCGAGGTCATATTGCACGCGCGCCACGCGCAGGTACCGGCTTTGCGCCTCATATTCGGCGCGCGCGCGCTTGAGATTGGCGATGGCGTCGGCGACCTGCTGCGCCGCCTGCAGCAGCGTCTCATTATATGAGTCGACCGCCTGATCATAATCGGCGCGCTGAAACTCCAGATTTCCGCTCAGGCGGCCGCCCTGAAAAATGGGCAGGCGAACTCCGGGCGAGACCGCGTAGCCGATCGCCGATGGCGTGAAGAGATAGCCCGCGAGCTTGCTGATCTTCGTCGAGGTCACCGAGCCTTCGAAGCCGCCGGTGATCGCAAGATCGATCGAGGGAAGAAACATTGTTTTGGCGACGTGAACCCGGGCCGCCGCCGCCTCGGCGCGGCGCAGCGCGGCGGCCAGATCGGGGCGGTGCGCGAGCAGTTCAAGGGGCAGGCTTCGTGGCAGCGGCGGCGACGCCGGCGCTGGCGCGCTTCGGCCGGCGTAAAGGTCGCGCGCGGCGTCGGGTCCTTCGCCCATGAGCCGAGCGAGCGCATCCTTCTGCAGCGTCACCAGCGCCTGCGCGGCCGCTTCGCGCCGGACGGCGTTTTCGAATTCGGCGCGAGCGATCTGCACCCCGTCTAAGGAGTCGAGTCCGGTGCGATAGCGGGTTTCAGCAAGCGCAACCAAATCGCGGCGCAGACGCGTCAAAGCTCTGGCGACCTCGAGCTGGCGCGCCGCGGCGTAGCCGCGCAGATAGGCGCGCGCGACCGAGGCGGTCAGCAGCAGGCGCGCCTGCTGCAATTCGGCCTCCTGCGCCGCCGACTCGCCGATCGCCGAGTCGAGCAGAGCCCGGTTTTTCTGCCAGAAATCCAGCTCCCAGGTCAGCGCAAGCGGATTGATGAAGGCCATGGTCTTCTGCAATCCGCCCTGCGCCGGATTATAGGAGGCCACGACGCCATGCAGCGGGTTGCGCGACTGCCGCATGCCGAAGGTCGCCTGGACCTCCGGCAGGAGCCTCGCGCCGGCGACCTGCACGATGGCGTCCGCGCCGCGCAGAGTATCTTCCGCTTTCTTGAGGCTTTGATTGTCGCGCAAGGCCTTGTCGATGACGCCGTCAAGCTCCGCGCTGCGGAAAGCGCGCCACCATTCCTCGCGGGGCCAAGCCGTTTCGCCAGCGGCGGCTTTCAAGCCGGATCTGGCCAGCGTGCGCTCCATGGCCGGCGCGCCCAGAAATTGGGCGCGCTCCACCGGCATCGTGGGCGCGCAGCCGGCGAGAAAAAGCGCGATAGGGGTTCCGCAGAATAGCCATCGACGTGGCGTCCCGCGCCGAATCGCTCCGATGCGCCAAGCGACGATCCCGCGGCCAGGGCGCAGGCGGCAAGGCGCACGACGGGGTGCGGGCTCTCTAAGCAACAGACACTCCTACCCTGCGCCGACGATCTTATGAACGCGGCGGCGAGTTCGCAGGAGTCATCAGCCTTTCGGCGGTTATCGGGGGAACCCCATCCCCATCCGTTAAAACTTAGTTTACGACAGAGCTACCGGTCAATAAGTCCAGAGGGCGACCTCGCGCGCTATCCCCAGACCTCCGGCGCCGGCGGCAGGAGAGTCGATCCCTCGTAGCACAGCCCGGGGACGCGGTCGCGGGCCAGAAGCAGAGGCCCGTCGAGGTCGACGAAGGAGGCGATCTGCCCCACGAGGACGGCTGGCGCCATGGCGAGAGACGTCCCCACCATGCAGCCCGCCATGATGGAAAAGCCCATCTCCTGCGCCGCGCGCGCCAGCGCCAGCGCTTCGGTCAGGCCGCCAGTCTTGTCGAGCTTGATGTTGATCGCGTCGTAGCGCCCCTTGAGCGGCGCGAGCGAGGCGCGGTCATGCACGCTCTCGTCGGCGCAGATCGGCACGGGGCGCGGCATGGTCGCGAGAATGTCGTCCCGACCCGCCGGCAGAGGCTGCTCAACGAGCGAGACGCCGTAATCGGCGCAGGCGGCGAGCTGGCGGGGAAGGGTTTCCGCCGTCCATGATTCGTTGGCGTCGACGATAAGGGTTGAGTTGGGGGCGCCCGCGCGCACCGCGGCGAGGCGCGCTTCGTCGCCTTCGCCGGCGAGTTTAATTTTCAAGAGCGGGCGGTCGGCCGCCCTTTCCGCCGCAGCGCGCATCTGATCGGGCGCGCCGAGCGAGATCGTGAAGGCCGTCACGAGCGGCGAGAGCGCCTCGAAACCTGCCGCGACATGGGCTGGAACGCCCGAAAGCTTGGCCTCGAGGTCCCAGAGCGCGCAATCGAGCGCATTGCGCGCCGCCCCCGCCGGCAGCAGGCGCTGCAAGTCGGCGCGATTGGCGCCGGCTTCGAGGGCGTCGCGCGCGCTTCCAATTGTGGAGACGACGCTTTCGGCGTTTTCGCCATAGCGGGCATAGGGCACGCATTCGCCTCGGCCGACGGCGCCGCCCTGAACCAAGGTCGCGGTCACGACTACGGCTTCGGTCTTGGCGCCGCGCGAAATCACGAAGCTGCCGGCGATCGGGTAACTCTGTATGGCGACAGATAGTTTTCGCTTCAAATCTCTCTCCGTCGCCCGCGTCGCGCGGGCGCGACGGCGCGGCGATGTGCGCCGATGCGCTTGCTGACGTCAATTCACGAAGTTATGACGTTTTTGCAAGAGGCGGCTTTGCAAGTGGCGGCGCGCCGGCCCGCGTCAGCGGCGCGCCACAATTGTCGGATAGGATGACGCGATCAATGAGCCGATTACTGACTCCAGCGCGAAGCGAAGCCCGATGACCGTCGCGGCGATGCAGCGTCCGCCCAAAGTTGCGCGCCAGTCCTCTGCGGCGGGCGTGCGCCTGGCGCTTTCGGGCGACTGGACGCTCTTCGCCTCTCATCGCTTGGAGGAGGAGGGGCGTCGAATTGTCGAGGAGGCGCGCCTCGATCGCATGGTCACGATCGATCTTTCACAAGTCTCGCAACTCGACACGGCCGGCGCCTGGCTGATCAATCGCGCGCGGCATGATCTCGCGGGCCGCGACGTCGCTGTCACGCTCAAAGATGTGCGCCCTGAATATGCGACCCTGCTCGAAGAAGCGCATTACCGCGCCTTCGTTGCGCCCTCGCGGCCGCGGTTCAACGTCATCTTTGTTCTGCTTGCGGACTTCGGCGAATCGATCGTGGATGCGCTTCGCGAATTTTACCGCGGCGTCGGCTTTCTCGGCGAATTCGTCTCCTCGATGATCTATGTGGCCGCCAATCCGCGGCGGTTCAGGCTCACTTCGCTCGTCGCGCAAATCGAATTGGTCGGCTTTCGCAGCGTCCCGATCATCGTGCTGATCAACGTGCTGGTCGGCGGCATCGTCGCGCAACAGGGCATCTTTCAGTTGCTCAAGTTCGGCGCGTCCAGCTACACGGTCAGCCTGATCGGCATTCTTGTTTTGCGCGAACTCGGCGTGCTGCTCACCTCAATCATGATCGCCGGCCGCTCGGGCTCGGCGATCACCGCCGAACTCGGCTCGATGAAAATGCGGGAGGAGATCGACGCGCTGCTGGTGATGGGTCTTTCGCCCATCGAGGTGCTGATCGCGCCGCGCGTGCTTGGTCTGGTGATCTCCCTGCCGATCCTGGCCTTCCTCGCCGACATAGCGGCGCTCTTTGGCGGCATGGTCGTGTCCTGGTGGTATGGAGGGATCAGCCCCGCGGCGTTCGCGTCATTGCTCAAAGAGGCGATTGCGCTGCATACGTTTCTTGTCGGCATCATCAAGGCGCCCTTCATGGCGCTGGTGATCGGCCTCATCGCGTCGATGGACGGGCTCGCGACGCAGGGCTCCGCCGAATCGCTCGGCCGGCAGGTCACCTCCTCGGTGGTGAAATCGATCTTTATGGTCATTGTGATGGATGGGTTGTTCGCCGTGTTTTTTGCGGCGATCGACTATTGAGCGCGCGATGACCAGTTCCTTGACCCATGCCAACGACGTCGCTCGACAGCGCCTCAACCGCGATGTCATCATCAGCGTGCGCGACCTCGTCGTCGGCTTTGGCGACAAAACCATCATGAAAGGGCTCAGCCTCGACGTTTACCGCGGCGAGGTGCTCGGCTTCGTCGGAGGATCTGGGCAGGGAAAATCGGTGCTGACCCGCGCAATTCTCGGACTCGTGCCGACGCGAGGCGGCGCCATTCGGGTTTTTGGGCAGGATCGCGACGCGCTCGCGCCGCTTGAGCGGCGTGCGCTGGAACAGCGTTGGGGCGTGCTGTTTCAGAACGGCGCGCTGTTTTCGGGCCTCACGGTGAAGCAGAACATTCAGATGCCGATGCGCGAAATGCGCGACATCTCTCAGCGACTGATGGACGAGCTGGCGATGCTGAAGCTCGAGCTTGTTGGCCTTAGTCCCGACGCCGCGGACAAATTTCCGTCAGAATTGTCGGGCGGCATGGTGAAGCGCGCGGCCCTGGCGCGCGCCTTGGCGCTTGATCCCGAGCTTGTGTTCCTGGACGAGCCGACATCGGGACTTGATCCGATCAGCGCCGCCGAATTTGACGCGCTGATCGGCACGCTGCAGCAGACCCTCGGGCTGACCGTGTTCATGGTGACGCACGATCTCGACAGCCTGTATTCTATCTGCGACAGGGTGGCCGCGCTCGCTGAAGGTCGGGTCATCGCCGCAGGGCCGCTGGAAACCTTGCTCGCATCCGACCACCCGTGGCTGAAAGCCTATTTCCACGGCGTGCGCGGCGGCAGACTGACTGCGGCGCGCGTTGAGCAGAAGGACGAACAATGGAAACCCGCGCCAACTACGCCCTAATCGGCGCTTTCACGCTGGCGGTCGCCTTCGCCGCCTTTCTCTTCGTCTACTGGTTTTCCGGACCGAGCCAGCTTGGCCGGCAGGATACATTCCAGATTGTCTTCACCGCGGTTTCGGGACTGACCCGTGGCTCCTCGGTGCTGTTCAACGGCGTGAAAGTCGGCGAGGTCACGCATCTTGGCATTTCCGAACAAGATCCGAGCAAGGTCGACGTGCTCGTCAGGATCGACAGCAGAACGCCGGTCAAGACGGACACGCGCGCGCGTCTCGAGACTCGGGGCTTTACGGGCGTTTCCGACGTCCTGCTCGTCGGCGGCACGCCCGGCGCTCCGGCTCTGACGGCGCAAGTCGGCCAGAAGTATCCCCAAATTCAGGCTGAGCGCTCCGAAATCCAAAATTTGCTGGTCAACGTTCAGAGCCTATCGACGAAGGCCGCCGAACTCCTCACGAAACTCGACAAGCTGATTGACGATAACGGGCCGGCCATCACCGCGACGCTCAAAAACGCTGAAATCGTCAGCAAGACTCTCGCCGACAACTCCGCTTCGATCACAAGCTTCATCCGCGACGCATCCGATGTCGCGCAGTCGCTAAAGCCGGCTGCAGCGCGGCTCGACAAGGTCCTCGCGGCCGGCGAAAAGACGATCAAGGCGATTGATCCCAAGCAGATCAAGGCGATCGCCGGCAATATCGCCGGGGCTTCGGAACGCATCAACCGTTTCGCCGCGACGGGGCTGCGCGAATATGAACAGCTTGCGGTGGATGGGCGCAAGGCCGTCGACTCGTTCGATCGCACGCTGCGTTCGGTCGAGAAAAACCCGTCACAATTCATCTTCGGGCCGTCCCAGTCCGTGCCGGAGTATCAAGGCCGCTAATTCAATCCAAGGCGTGGCTTTAAGCCAATGCGCGTATCGGTTAGAAGAACGACGAGCCCGGTTGGGCGTGCGGCGAAATGGGGCGACGGGTCGGCATGAAACGGAAGGCGTCCGCTGCGACGCAACGGAAGGGCGCGCAGGCGATGGCGATCGCATCGCTTTCGTTTCTCGTGACCGCCTGCGCCCAAGCGCCCCGCGAGACGTTCGATCTGACGACCGAGACGGGCGTTTTGCGAAGCGTCGCCTTGCGCGGCGGCCCCGCGGTCTTCGTGCCTGAACCCGTGGCGGTCGCTCCGACCTCCTCAGATCGCATCGTGGTTCGCGCCGGCGATGACAGCGTGGCCGTTCTTCCCGGCGTGCAGTGGTCGGATCCGATGCCGCGTCTTTTTCAGCGCCGCTTGATCGAAGCGCTGCAGCAGTGCGGTCTTTCAGCCTCTTCCAACTTTGGCGGGCAAACACAACTGCAAACGGACGTGCGACGCTTCGAGATCGACATCGCCCGCAATCTCGCCGTCATTGAAGTTTCCGTCCAGCTCGTCGACTCGGGCAGCGGCCGGGCGAAGGCGGCGCGAATCTTTGTCGAAGAGACGCCAGCCTCGGAACACATCGGCTCGCCAGCCGCGCGGACCCTCAGCGACGCTGCGGCGCGTATCGCGCTGCGCATCGGCCAATGGACGCGCGCTCGGCTATAGCGACGCCGGCAGGGCGCAATCGTTCAGTCCGGGATCGAGCCTTCCCACAACATGATGTTCAGGCACGCGAGAAACGCGCCGCTTTGCGACGCAGCTCTAGACGCGCTCGACCAGTCTTCCGCCTCGCCTCGCGTCAAGACGCCAGCGGACACGCAGTTCTCCGTCACGCGCGCGAGGTCGAAAATGATTTCCGCCGCGTCGAGGCTTCTGAGGACGAGAGCATGCGCCCGGCAGCCGATGTTTTCGACGCCGCACTTTTGCAGCAGAACGCCGATCTCTCGGCCGATGTAGGGATTGGCGAAAGACTTCTCCCATAGTCCCGCCATCTTCGCCCCGGTTTTGAGCTTCCCGTTGTAGACGAAATATGTTCCCCAATCGGGCTCGGCGACGACGATTCTGCCGCCCTTGCGCGTCACCCGGACCATCTCGCGCAGCGCCTCGAGGGGGGCGCTGATGTGCTGCAAGGAGCGATCGATTCGAACGCCGTCGAACTGGCGATCGCCGAAGGGCAGGCGGCGGGAGTCGCCGCCGACGAAAAGCGCGTTGGGAAGCCCCCGCGCCCGCTCGCGCGCCAGGCCGAGAAAGCCATGCGCCGAATCGATTCCAATGACGTCGGCGCGCGGGAAGCGCCGCGCGAGTCCGATAACGTCGAAGCCGACGCCGCAGGCCACGTCCAATATCTTGCTGTTTCCAGATACTTGCAGCGCATCCCAGGTCTCTCGTTTGTAGCGCTTGAAAAAAGGCGTTTCGTTCATGAAATCGAGACAGCCGGTCAGCTCGGACCGCAGCGCGCCATCGGCGTTCCGGAAGCTTAAAGCGATGTCTGTCATATGCGCGCCTCTTTCGGCCTTTGTCGGTGAATCCATCGAATGTGGCCTACGGTCGCGCGCGCTGGGAGGGGCTAGCGCCGCAAACGGACGGGTGCTAACTGAACGGCGACAATTTGGGCAGCGCTGGCGGCGCAACCGCACGACGCGCGGAAGAACAATGGCTCGCGGCTTCCCGCTTCAAGCACAGTCGGGAGCGCCGCGAAAGTCGAGCATGCATGAGGAAGAGACAGGCGTCATGGCGAAGATGAGCTTTGAGGATGCTGCGACCCGCTATGGCGCGGAACCGGGGGGCGGCGCGCCGACAAAGGTCAAGATCACCTTCGTCGATTCCCAGGGTCAAGCCAGATCCGTCGAGGGCGAGGTCGGCTCGACTGTGATGGAAACAGCCCGACGCAACGATATTCCCGAGATCACCGCGGAATGCGGAGGCGCCTGCGCCTGCGCCACCTGTCACGTCTATGTCGATGAAAAATGGGCCGAAAAGACCGGCAAGGCGTCGCAGATGGAGGAGGATATGCTCGACTTCGCCTTTGACGTGAAGCCGAATTCGCGGCTGTGCTGCCAGATCACGGTAAGGCCGGAACTGGACGGGCTGGTCTTAACGACCCCCGCCCAGCAGGGCTGACGCGCAATTTTTCCAGACTACGCCCGAGCGGGTTTGAATCTTTCGACAAATGCGATAGACGACCGGCAGGGCGAAATTTGGAGCCGGCCGCCGCAAGACGCGCGCGCAGCGCCGGCCGGCGCCGCACACGCGGCGCGAACGGCGTCTTCGACCTTCCGCGTTTGAGGATTTAGTCGGGAATTGACGATGAACCAGCTTAAAGAAGCCGCGATCGAAACCGATGTGGTCATTGTCGGCGCCGGCCCGGCGGGTCTTTTTTCGGTGTTCGAACTTGGCCTGTTGGACATCAAGGCTCATGTCATCGACATTCTTCCGCGCGCCGGCGGCCAGTGCTCGGAACTCTATCCCGAAAAGCCGATCTATGACATTCCCGGCCTGCCGGTCTGCACCGGCCAGGAGTTGACAGACAATCTCCTGAAGCAGATCGAGCCGTTTCATCCGACCTTTCACTTCAACGAAATGGTCGAGACGCTCGTGTCGCTGGGAACGGCCGAAAAGCCGGAATTTCGCCTCAGCACCGACGCCGGAAAAATTTTCCACGCCAAGGTCGTCTTCATCGCCGCCGGCGGGGGATCGTTCCAACCCAAGAAGCCGCCGATCCCGAAGATCGAGTCCTATGAGGGGAAGTCGGTGTTTTACGCCGTGCGCCGCATGGAGGACTTCCGCGACAAGAACGTCGTCATCGTCGGCGGCGGCGACTCGGCGCTCGATTGGACGCTCAATCTGCAGCCGGTGGCGAAAAGCATCACGCTCGTTCATCGTCGCGACCAGTTCCGCGCCGCGCCGCATTCCGTCTCGGCGATGCAGGAGCTCGTCGCGGCGGGCAAGATCGACTTCAGGCTCGGCCAGATCACCGCGGTCGAAGGCGAGGATGGCGAACTGGCGAGTGCGGTCCTCAAGGGCAATGACGGCGTCGAAGAGAAGCTCGCCTGCGAGCGCCTGATGCCGTTCTTCGGCCTCACAATGAAGCTTGGCCCCGTCGCCGATTGGGGGCTTCAGCTCAATGAAAACCTCATTCCCGTCGACACCGAGAAATTCGAAACGAGCCATCCCGGCATTTTTGCCGTCGGCGACATCAACTCTTATCCCGGCAAATTGAAGCTCATCCTTTCGGGCTTCCACGAGGTCGCGCTCGCCGCGCAGAAGGCCCATCGTTACGTCTATCCCGAAAAGAAGCTTCTGTTCCAATACACGACGTCCTCGACCAATCTGCAAAAGAAGCTCGGGGTCTCCTGACGTCGGCTGACGCCGAGACGTCCGCCGCCTTCGTCGACGTGTCCATCATCGACGTCGCGAGGATCGCCGACGACGAATGGCCGAAGCTCGCTGCGCTTCTCGACGAAGCCGAAACAGCGCGGGTGGCGCGTTTCGCTTTCGAATCCGATCGCCGCGCCTATGTCGCCGCGCATGCGCTGTTGCGCGCAAGACTTTCCGAGCGCGCGAAATGGGTTGCGCCCGCCGCATGGCGATTTGGCGTGACGCCGCACGGCAAGCCCTTCCTGCTGTCGCCGCGCAGCGGCCTTGACGTCAGCCTGTCGCATACCCGGGGCATGGCCGCCGTGGCGATCGCGTCGGGACGCGACGTCGGCGTCGACGTCGAATCATTTCTCAAGCCGCGAGACGCGTTGAAGGTGGCCGAGCGCTTCTTTGCGCCCGAAGAGGCGGCGATCGTGCGCGCCCAATCCGATCCGGCTTCGCAGAGCGAAGTTTTCTTTGCGATCTGGACTCTCAAGGAAGCTGTCTTGAAAGCGGACGGGCGCGGCCTGGCGGGCGGGCTCGACAGCTTTGTCGTGAGCCTGTCGCCGCTCGCCGTTAGCAGCGGTCCCGACGAGAGCTACGGCGTTGCGCAATGGCGGCGCGCGGGTTTCTTCGTCGCTGCGGCGGCGCGCGGCGGCGATGTCACTTTCCGAATCGAGGAAGCGCGCGCGAGCGCGCTGATGCGGACGGGTCAAATCGTTTGAAGCCTGAGCCCGGCGCGCTAGTTCTGTCGCGGGCGCTTGTCGCGCAGGCATTGGAGGAGAGTCATGACCACCTTGCTCTTTATCGTCATTTGCTATGGCGCCGCTTTGCTTGCGTTGGCCATTTATCTTCAGCCGGATCGTTTCGTGGTGCGGCGCGAGGCGGTCATCAATGCGCCGCCGCGCAAGGTCTTCGCGGCGATCAACAATCTGCGCAATTGGGAATCTTGGTCGCCCTGGGCGAAACTCGATCCAAGCGCTGAAACGCGTTACGAGGGACCCCCCGCCGGCCCCGGCGCCGCCTTCGAATGGGCCGGCGACAAGAATGTCGGCGCAGGGCGCATGACCATCGTCGACAGTCGGCCGAGCGAGCGCGTGGATCTCAGACTCGATATGCGTAAGCCCTTTGCCGCGGCCAATGACGTGACCTTTTTTCTCGCTCCTGACGGCGAACTGACGAAAGGTCGCTGGCTCGCGCGCACGCTGGGTTTGGGCGGCGATTCCGCGGCGCATAAGACTCATGTCGTTTGGAGCATGTCCGGCAAAGCCAGTCTGGCGAGCAAGGCGATGAACATCTTCGTCAGCCGCGACAAGATGATCGGCGATCAGTTCGAGAAAGGCCTCGAAAATCTCGACGCGCATCTCAGCACATAGCGACAGACCTCTGACCCCGCGCGGCTCTTGCGTCGCGCGCTGCGAAACGCCATCTGGATGGCGGCCGCAACGCGCTCGCCGATTCTGCGGCGCGACTCGCCGTGATGGATGCAGGTGATTGACTCGCATGACCGAAATGTTCGAGGCCGCCTTGGCGGCGCTGCGCCAGATCGTGACGCCGCCGTTCCGCGCGGTCCTCGTCAAGAGTCTGGGCATGACGTTCCTGTTGCTGGCGCTCGCCTGGGTGGGGCTCGATAAGCTCGCCATGTCCTTCGTGATGGTCGAGCATCCTTGGCTGCAGACCGCGCTGACCTATGCGACGGGCGCCGGATTGTTCTTCCTGATGGCGTTTCTCATCGCCCCGGTCTCCGTGCTGGTGTCGGGATTATTCCTCGACGATCTCGCCGATCACGTCGAAGCGGATCTCTATCCGCCGGGACAACATGGTCGCGCCATTCCGGCGACCCAGGCGATTTTCATGGGCCTGCGCTTCGCTGGGATTTCGGCGATCGTCAATTTTTTCGCGCTGCTGCTGCTGTTCGTGCCGGGAATAAACGCCGCGGCCTTTCTGCTCGCCAACGCCTATCTTTTCGGGCGCGAATATTTTCTCTTCGCCGCGACGCGCTTTCGTTCGCTGCAAGAGTCGGAAGAGTTGCGCCGTCGCCATGCGCTATGGCTTTTCGTCGCCGGACTGTTCATCGCCGTCTTCGTGGCGACGCCGGGGCTGAACGTGCTGACGCCGCTCTTTGCCGTCGCCTTCATGACCCGCATCCATCGGATGCTGACGCCACGCCCGCGCGGGGAAACGACGCAGTCTGCCCGTCGGCGCTAGCTCAGAAAGCGACGTCGTCAGTGCGAGGCGGATTCGCCCAGCCGCTGCGTCTGATACTGCCCGACTTTGCGGAAGCGATAGAGATAGGTCGGCACGATCGACTCGATCGATTGCGGATCGGCGATCCCGAGCCCTTGCAGCGTGCGCGCTTCCGCCTTCGCCGCGTCGCTGACGACATTGTCGTGCTTGAGCAATTCGACCTGATCTCGGGTCATGCGCAAAAGCTTCGGGAAAAGGCCCAGCGACAGCTTGGTCAGCATCTGCGTCACGCTGGCCATAAGCTTGCCGGTTCCGAAGGAGAGTTTCAGGATTCGGCGTTGGCGCTGCGTCACCTTCAGAACATAATCGACGATCTCCGCGAAGCTTTTGACCTCCGGACCGCCGAGTTCATAAGCGACGCCGGGCTTGGCGCGGCCGGCGAGCGCGATCGCCACCGCGTCGGCGACATCGCCGACATAGACCGGTTGGAATTTCGTCTGTGCGCCGACGATCGGCACCACGGGAAAGTAGCGCGCCATGGTGGCGAAGCGGTTGAAGAAATCATCTTCCGGCCCGAAAATCACTGAAGGGCGCAGGATGACCGTGGAAGGAACTTCCGTAAGCATGGTGGCTTCGCCTTCCGCCTTGCTTCGGCCATAGGCCGAACGCGACTGCAGATCGGCGCCAATCGCGGAAATATGCACGACATTGTCGATGCCGGCGGCTTTCGCCGCCTCGGCGATCACGCGCGCCCCGCCCGCCTGAACGGTCGAGAATTTCTGCGCCCCGGTTTCAGCAAGGATGCCGACAAGATTAACCACCGCCGAGGCGCCGCGCAGGGCCGCCGCAATCGACTCCGGACTGCGCACATTGGCCTGTACCGCCATCACCTGGCCGACGCGGCCGAGCGGCTGAAGAAAGAAGGCAAGGTCGGGCCGCCGGCAGGCGACGCGCACGCGCCAGCCGTCGCGCGCCAGCGCCCGGACGACGTAACGGCCGACAAAGCCGGAACCGCCGAACACCGTCACCACCCGTCCTTCGCCAATGGTCTGGTTATTGTCGCCGATCATCGCGATTTGCTCCGCTTGCGCCGCGCCGGCTCCCGCCGGAAAAATGGTCGCTAAGGCTCTAGCGAAATTTGACGACGAAGGAAATGCGCGAGGCGGGCGCCGCCGCAACCTGGGCGGCCATGCGGTTTTGCGTGAAGCGCGCATTGACACGAGGCGTCCGCTGCCCCTATGAGACGCGCTCTAAGCCCAGGTGGCGGAATTGGTAGACGCGCTGGTTTCAGGTACCAGTGGTGAAAGCCGTGGAGGTTCGAGTCCTCTCCTGGGCACCAGTAGCACTTTTCATGGCGCCGCATAGAAGCTCATAAGTAACTTTAAATCAGACGTTTAGAATAGATTTTTGGCGTATGGCGTGTCATCGCGGAACATTGTTTCTCACTGGTTTGGGGGTATTTTAGGGTATTCGCGGCTCTTTTCGGTGCGAGCGATACCCCCATGCCCCTGACGCATTTTCAGCTCACGAACGCCAAGCCTGCGGCAAAGCCCTACAAACTTTCGGACGGCGGCGGGCTGCACATCATCGTCAAGCCGAGCGGGTCGAAGCTTTGGCGACTCAAATATCGGTTCTTGGGAAAAGAGCGACTGCTCTCTTTCGGAGAGTTTCCGCTCTTCTCTCTCGCCGAGGCTCGGACGAAGCGGGACGAGGCGAAGAAGCTCTTGGCCTCGGGCGTCGATCCGAACGTTAAAAAGAAGCTCGATCAATTGGCCGCCGAGACGGCCGCACGAAACACCTTCGGGCTCGTGGCGGAGGAGTTTATCAATACCTACGACGCGCGGGGAGCGGCGGAAACTACAAAGTCCAAGCAGCGTTGGCTTCTACTCGACATCGCCGCCCCTCTCGCCCACCGGCCAATCGCGGAAATCACGCCGGCCGAAATCCTCGACCTGCTGAAGCGCATCGAACGAAGCGGTCGCCGCGAAACCGCCCGCCGTCTCCGGTCGCGTTTGAGCGCCGTTTTTCGATATGCCATCGTGACGCTTCGCGCTTCCGCCGATCCTACCGTCGCACTGACTGGCGCAATCACGCCGCCCAAGGTCACGCATCGCGCCGCGATAACCGACGAAAGGCAGCTCGGCGGACTATTGCGCGCAATTGACGAATTCGAAGGTTGGCCAACCGTCAAGGCCGCGCTACTTTTTACGGCGCTCACTTGTGCGCGCCCTGGCGAAGTTCGCGGCGCGCGGCGATCCGAGATCGACTTTGCGAAAGCGCTCTGGCGAATTCCCGCCGAGCGCACCAAAATGCGACGGCCGCACGATGTCCCCCTTTCGCGTCAGGCAATCGACGTGCTTCGGGACATTTGGACCTTCTCGGATCATGGAGAGTTGGTTTTCCCCTCGATCATCTCAAGCAAGAAGCTCCTTTCGGAAAACGCTTTGAACGGCGCTTTGCGGCGTCTCGGCTTTGGCCCGGACGAGATGACCGCCCACGGCTTCCGCGCAACGGCGAGCACGATCTTGAACGAGCGCGGCGCGCGGCCCGATGTGATCGAAGCGATGCTCGGGCACCAGAACGAGAACGCCGTGCGTCGCGCCTACAACCGCGCGAGCTATTGGCCTGAGCGGGTCGAACTGATGCAGCGCTGGGCGGACATGCTCGACGAGTTTCGGGCGTTGCCGACGGCGTGACGATCACGCCGCCTCCTTGAATTGTTCCCAAGCTTCTGGGAGCCAGCCGACCTTGGGAGCGGGGTCTGTGACACCGGTTTGCGTCGCTATCTCAAATGACGTTGGCCAAAGATCGTCGCTGGACGCGAGCCGCATCTTGGCGGCCGCGATCGCGTGCTCCGACTGATCGATTCCGACCCAGTTGCGTTTGAGAGCCTGCGCGGCGACGAGCGTGGTGCCGGAGCCGGCGAAACAATCGAGGACGAGATCGCCTTCATTCGACGAGGCTTCGACGATCATTTTCAGCATGTCGAGATTCTTCTCGGTCGGGTAGCTCGGGTATTGCGGGTCCTTGAACTCCCAAACGTCCTGCACCTTTCGCCCTCGGCCGCCGTCGGCATAAAGGCGCTTGCGCGGCACGCCATTCTTCGACCATTCGACGAGGCCTTGCCTATCCAACTCTTCGAGCACTTCCGGCGCGCTGCGCCAGTGGCGGCCGGCCGGCGGCAATATTCCCCGCCAGGGTTCGCCGGTCTTGCCCTTGGTTTCGCCCGGCGCGTGAAGCGGGATCGTCGTGTAGCGGCGACCCTGAGCGTCGACCTTGTTGAAGCGGGTTTCGATGTCGGCGGCCTCTAACGGCGCGCGCGGATCGTTCCAGATCGGCCGATCGGTTCTTGAGTAGAAATAGATCACGTCCTTGATATTGCCGAAGGCCTTACGGTCGAAGTTTTTTGGATTGCATTTGATGCGTGTGATGTCGTTGCGGAAATTCTCGCGGCCGAACACGTCATCCATGACAACCTTCACATAGTGGCCGATCTTGCCATCGATATGGAGGTAGATCGAGGCGTCGTCGGCCATCAGGTCGCGGAGTAAGACGAGGCGCTCGTAAAGGAAGTTGAGAAAGTCGGCGTCGATCAATGTGTCGCTATAGGCGACGGCGTCGCTCTTGCTGGCGCTGATCGTCGAGACCCGAGCCGCTCCGATGCGGAAATGGGTATTAGTCGCAAAGGGCGGATCGATATAGACGAGCTTCACTTTGCCGGCGACGGCGGGATCATCGCGGAGCGCCCGGAGCACGTTGAGATTGTCGCCGGCGATGAGCTTGTTGGGGCCACTCTCTCCGCCGGCGTGGGTGAGCTTCGCTTTCGGCCCACTGCGAATGTCGTCGACTGACTTTAGGCTACGATAATAGTCCAGCAACATAAGCGATTAGAGCTGATACAAAAACTCGCGCAGCACGAGGCTACTCAAAATGTTTTCATCAGCGAGCGGCCCATTGAGCGACTCATACATGCCACTGCGTCCCCGGATGTAGAGCACGCCATCGAGGATTGCGACCTTCACGGCGTCGACGCCTTCCGCATGGAGCGTCGAGAGCGCGTCTTGGAACTGCGCATTTTGGTGGCCGCCGAAGTCCGTCAGAAACTTCGCCTCGCCGATCACATAGCGGCCATTGAAACGTGCGACGAAATCCAGTCCCTTATGGTGGCGGTAGTTAAGATGTTCGCGGGCGAAGCGCAGCATCTCGGCATCACCGGCGTCGAGAATGGCGTTATCGGATGTGGCGACAAACTCCTCCATGCGCACCGGCGCGACGCCCAGCGCCTTCGAGCGTAGCCAGCGCCGGAACAGAGGGCCAATCTGGCGGTTGGTTTCCTTCGGCTCCGAGCAGCGCTCATAGATTTTGCCGAGGCCCATTTCATAGAGGCGGCCAGCAAGCCTTGCGACCGTCGCCGGGTTGCGGGCGATCGCTCCCCGATCGCGCTTCAAATAGGCGACATAGGAATCCTTGATCGGAAAGAGATCGAAGGCGAAGAGCGTTTCGAGCAGCCCCACATTGTCGCGCGCGTCGAAAGCGGCTTCCACTCGTTGCCAGCTGTCGGCGTCGACGTTGCGAATGCCGTCGGGGATCGTCGGGTAAACGTGAAAGAGATCGTCGAGGTAACTTCGCTGATTAGCGTATTCGATGCTCAGTCCGAGCCAATGGTTCATATAGCTTCAGGATACCATCCCCAGCCGGCATACTCCGCCCCGCTCCCCCGCATGGGGACAACGGCGAGAGGTGCGGCGAGCCGTTGCTATACTGGCGGCAATGCCCGACGAAGGCCGACAACAGCAGCCCGACACAGCGCGCCCGAGTGCGACACGCTATTCTCTGACGCTGGACGAGACCGCCCGGCTTTTCGCCGAAGCGGGGCTTCCCCGCAACATTCGCTCGTTGCAGCGCTATTGCGTCGCTGGCCGGCTAGATTGCATCAAGGAAGAGACCGTCACCGGCCTCACCTTCTTTGTCGATCCGGATTCCGTCGGCCGCGCGATCACCCAGCTTGCCCAGCTGCATGGCATCACCGACGAAGTGCGACATAGCGCGGTCGAGCCCGACATGTCGCACAGGGTCGCTCCCGTCATTGAGCCAAGCCCGCACATCGACCAGCCGCGCGCGAGCGCGGCCGAGCGCGACACTGGCGCGCCGGAAAATCTGGAACTACAGACGCCGCCGCAGTCCGACATGTCGCGCTATGTCGCACAGGTCGAGAGCGAGAACGCGATGCTGAAGGAGCATGTCGCGTTTTTGAGAGATCAGGCGCAGGTGAAGGACACGCAGATCGCCGCGCTGTTGGAGCGCGACAAGGAGACAAACTATCTTGTGCGCGGCTTGCAGCAGATGCTCGCGCCGCTTCTAGGGAGGGGATCAGAGCAGGCACCGCCCATGCCGGTTACGCATCATGAAGCGAGCGATGCGCGAATGGGGGAGGAGGGGAGAGGCATTGGCCAAGGGTAGCGGCAACGACTGCCGATCGAGCGCGTTCTATCCCCACAAGCGCCGCATGACGCCGCTTCTGCGCGCCAGCGAGGTATAATGCGTATGTATGGAGCATGTCGCCGGCCGGCTGAATGAGATCGCCCGCAATATCGAAATCGTTGGGGCTGATCCCGTCACACGTCACGGCTTCACCCAAGTCCCCAACTTCATCCTCACCAAGAAGGAGTTGACCGTCGGCGCAAAGCTCGCCTACGCGATGCTGCTCAAATACGCCTGGGCCGACGATGCCTGCTTTCCGGGGCAATTGAAGCTCGCCGACGACATGGGCGCGGGCGAGAGGAGCGTGCGCACCTATTTGAAGGAGCTGGAGACGGCCGGCCTTTTGGAGATTACGCAGAGGGGACTTGGAAAGACCAATCTCTACCGCCTGTTTCTGACCGTGGAAAAGTCAGCCCGCCGCCGAGCCTGACCGGCAAAATTTGCCGGTCTAGAACGGCAATGATTGCCGCTCAGGAGCGGCGGAATCTGCCGGTCTCTCTATATAAGAATACGCATTTGAGAATACTCATATTCAAAAATACTCAGACGGGAATGCGTCTTTGAAAAAGGGGAAAACGGAATCCAAAATCACGACGATGAAAATCACCGATCGCAATAAAGGACATCGACAGGGGACGGCTTGACAGAGCCCAATTTTCATTGTCGCACAATATTCTTTTTCCGTCGTGTTTTACGACTCAACCCCGCCATAGACCCCGCCTTTAGGGTAAGGCGGGGCAACGAGTCGAAAAGACAAGAAAGCACGGGCCGCGCGCGTCGGGCTACCCGCCCGACCCCGTGTCTTTTTCGGGCGTCGCGTGGGCGCGCGCCCGACTTCGGCAATGAGCGAAAAGCGTGGGGCGCTTTTCGCTCCGCCTTTGCCCTTGTCTCTTATGGGGAAGAGCCTGCGGGAAAAGACCCGGGGTCGGGCGGGTATCCCGGACAGGATCGACATCGAGCATCATGCGGTAACATGGCGTGACGGAAAGCAGCGCCGACGCGCGCGGCCCTGCATCGAGATCGACTCAAGGCGCGAGGGGAAAGACGCGCATCGTCCTCTCGCTTCCCCACCGAGCCAGCATCCGGACCGACCCACCGATCATGGCGCTTGGCCGGCGCTTCCCTCAAGGCGACCCCTTGCGGGGCGGCCTCCGGCCGGCCTTGACCGAACCGCCGCCAAGCGCCCACGCTGAAAGCGTGTCGGCTCCAGGGGGAATGTCGCCTTCGATGTCTCTCCAGGGGGAACTCAAAGTTTTGTGACTCGCGGCAGCGACGCCTTTGAAACTCCATTGGCGTTGTCGCTTTTCCAATTCGTAGAGACAGACTTACCATCTTCAAACCAACAAAGTCCCTCCGAGCGTCGCCAAGCCGCATTGTCGTTGTCTCCGTCCGGCCAAGCGTTTCGCTCTCCTACAAAGAGCCAAAGACATTCCAAGTCATTGGCTGTTAGGAAGTCTCCAAGCAAATTGGCGTCAATAAATGCAAATGATCCGCCTTTTGGTAGCTTACCTCCGAAAAAGGCAACCTGCCCATTTGAACCCTTGTAGATTGAAGCGTCACTCTTGTCGGCAGTCAGCCCCAGCACTCTGGTCAGCCACGGTGACGGAATCAGTGCACAGGCCCCTTCTGGTAATGATGCGTCGAGATGAGACTCCCAACGATATTCGCACACCGGAAAAGATATTGGCATCCCTTTAGGGGTCTTCCAAGAATCTCGGCACCATTGGTTTTGGGGCCAAGTATCCCTCCAAGGGGATTCGCGTAAGAATGGACCATCGGTTAGCTCGAGCGGGTCCCATTCCATGACGTCCAGCCTTTTCTTCGCGCCTAGGAAATCGACCAGCGCCTGGCGGTCAGATTTTGCGACAATAACGCACATGAGAAACCGAAACTCCTGTTGACGTAGCCCGTGCAAACCCCGCTTTTCCGCGTATTCGTCCGTAACCGCGCGATGCTCATACAGGGTGAGCCACGAACTTCCGCTCTCGTCACGCATATTGGTGAGATTTGGAATTGCTGTTCCCGGATCAGACAGAAATGGCCAAGCAGCTAGCCTCTCTTCGTCCACGAAATCTAAGACAAGGTCCGATGCGAGTACCCACGCAGGCGGCTTTCCTTGGGAGCTGTTTACCGTTTCCGAAACAGGAATGACTGTCGGATCGATGTCCCTTTCGAAGCCCAAATCTAGCGGTGTCTCGTACCTCTTCGAGTTATCCCCGTACCGCCCACCAATCCAATAATTATCAGCGAGGCGGCATAACAGTTCATCAAGAGCGATCCATTGATATTTCTTTCCGATTCGCTCCACCAAGGGGCGTTCTCGTGAATGGTGGCGATATCGAGATGAGTCGTTGGGGAAGAGCTGGCTAGTCCAACCCAGTTCGTACGCTCTTTTTGCGACCCACCGTCGGGCCCGAGTGACATCGATGCTTGCAGGGTCATCCGAGCTTTTTTTCTTTGCGCCAGTGCCCAGTTGAGGCGCGGCTTCGCGTCGGAAACGCCGCTTCTCTGCTGTAGAAAGTAATTTCAATAGGTCTTCTTCTGCTAACTCAATGCCTTCAGCCCATTTTTTGATATCAACCTTACTTCCCTCGTTTTCGCTGCCTAGCAGCTCAAGACCGAAGCCTGCGAAGCTTGATTTGCGAAGGCGAAGGAACGCATCAACTCTCGCAGAGTCAATGTCGATAACTTCGGCTTCAAAACGCGCGAATATTTCTTGGCTCGAAAAGGGTTGCGGCCGACTGAGTCGGACTGCTGCGAAATGGTTCACTCTAGGCGCGATCTCATAACTGGCGAAATCGCCCATGAAACTATCGCACGACCTCAAAATTTCATCGCCACCAGCTTTTTCCGCAATCCTTTTCACAGCCGCTTCTGAGACAGTTAGCCGTGGCACTGGAGATCGATATGGTGGACGACAACGTGCGATAGCGATTCCCGCAGGTAGGACGGCTTTGGCGGCACATAGTTCCACTATGCCACGTGCATAGTCACGAAGTAGGATCGAAGGTGGTGGGTTCCCTTCGGCAAAAACCGCATCAAACGTATCCTTCGCATAGTCCACCAATCGATGGTGCGACGAGTCGATACAGCAGGCTCCATATGCCGCAGCGAAAAGCCGCTCGACGACATATGGATCATCGACATTCTTGAAAAGTCCAACGAGCTCGGGGAATAAGTCGCTGCGAGCGAGAAAGAGTGAGACCAGCGCCTTTGTGGCTTTATCTCGTACATATCTGTTCGACGATGTGAAGAACCAGCACAGCGCGATCCCGCAGAGATGTTGAATCGTCCTCTCCACATTCGGCGCTTGCCCAAATAGGCACCAATCGATCAATCGGCCAACAGGTCCATCCCCCTCAGTTGAGGCGTCATTCAGTCTTGTCGTCCACATGCGATCACGCTGTGGTAACGCGCGCATGGATAGGTTCTTGTGTAGGAAGTCCGCATTCCACGGGTGACTGACCGAAGCTGTAAGCTCAATGAGCAGCGAAAATTGATCGGCGTGTGTGTTAGAAAGCAAGTTGAAAAGTTCGAGTGTGCGAGCAGTAAATGCGGTCTTTTCGCGCCACTGTACGCTTTCGGCGAAGGCGTCGACAATTTGCCAATTGCGCCACCATTGACTGACACCACCGGGCAACACGTCGACCAACTCGACCTTATAGCGTTCTGGTATTTGAATAGACAAAGCTTCGACAAGACCCTGCCACTCCCATTCCAGGGTTTTGCCGTTGTGAATGAAAGCTAGCGTCCCATTTTTCTGCAAAGCGTCGTCGATTTTAGAGATGCTAACTAGTAATGCCTCTGCCATGAGATGGTCTTGGAACCGCTGAAAACTGAACCGGACGACATCCTCGGCAATAACCAACGGGTCGTGTATTGGAGCGTTTGAATCTGGGTCCTTGCGAAGTAGGCCATTCCGATGCAGGACATCGAACCAGGTATGATCATCCGGAGGCGGGGAAAACTTCGAAAAGTGGCGAGTGGCAATGTCAATCGCTTTGGCAAGGGCAATCGAATCTTTCCGGTCAGTCGCCATCTGCGTCGCGATTTCTCGCAAGGCACCGATCGTTGCCGGTACAAGGTCGTCACTACCGTCCCGCCCTACGCCAAGGTTGCGGGCGACGCTCTTGATGTAGAATGCCATAATCGCCTTCGTGCCGCTTAAGCCGCGCGGGAACTCAGATTTTCTGTCACGCTGCAAGGCCAGGCATGTGCTACGAAGAAATAGCGGGTTTACAAACTCTGGAGCGAGCCAGGGGGTGGCGGGTCGCGGAATGCCGCGCCTATCCATATAAACGCTCGCCGCTCGACTCTGCTCCGCCGCACCTTCGAAGCCGCGCACCTCGAATCGTAGTAGACTTCCAAGAAGCCCCGGAGGTACGACGTATGGAACATATTCTGACCGGCATGTTATGATGCAGACCAAATTTGGAAATTTTTTAATTCGCTGCAAAAATTCTGCGATCTCCGATTTCCAGAGCCGGGCACCAGCTCCCTCGTTGATCGCATCGACGAGGATCAAACCACGTTTGTGAATGGCCTCGGCTGCTGTGTCCATTGCTTGAAGAAATATGTCCGGATCAATATCGCCGATCCCTAGGCGTTTCATTATTTGGTCCCAGAGAGGCTGGTTGCCAAGCTGTTGGCCAAGCAACATTACGACCGGACGCCCTTCTTGCGCCGCCTGTTCAGCCATTCGCCCGAGCAGATGACTTTTTCCAGTTCCCGCTCGCCCTTCGACCAACGCCAAACGACATTGCTCCGCTAACAAGTAACGACTATTGAGGAGACTCTCGAATGCTCTTACAGCTTCGTTTAGTTTATGCAGATCGCGCGAAATAAATTCGATATTGTGCTTGGCTTGCTCACTGTCTTTTCCAGATAGCTTCGATCGGGCGTCCCAAATCCAACTCTGTAGGTCACCGATCATGATCGAAACATCTGCCGCGAATCTTTTCCACCGTGCGAGATCCCATTCTTGCCAACAAGGGAAATCGAACTCGGGTGCGATCGATAGCAAGGCCGCAGTTGAAGCCCGAAGTTTGTCGATTGCAGATTCGGGAATTTTCAGTTCGTCTCCCCCGAAGCGGCGATCTATGCGTGGAGCTTGCTTCACCGCCAATAAATGGTCTTGTAATTTCCGAATTGCGACATCATTGCGAGTGGCGAACTGAAATAGGCTCTCGATTCCAACGTCTACGTGATCCTCGGAATGGTATCGCTCATCAAGGGACGCAATCGCGAGGCGTACATGATTACTGAACCAGCTCGCGGAGAACTCAACTGCCGCGAACCAATATCGACGCAATCCGTCCGCAGAATTTGCCGTTAGCTTGTCTCGTAGATCGAATGCTGTCCAAGGGATAAACTCAACATTGCGACCCGTCGCGGTGAGCCATTTTCCTACCCATGCCTTATTATGATTGCTCCAGTGCTCCCAGCCCGTTTGACCTTTCCCTTTCAAACCGCGACGATCTGTTAAGTCACAGGGAATCGCGATGATGTATTTTGTAATTGTTGGATGGGTTGCGAGCGCTTGCTCCACTGAATTGTCAACTTGGCTCCAATCGATGTCGCCGGCCCTTGTAAAGAATTTGGCCTGATACCCATATTTCGTTCCATCAGGTAACATCCAGTACGCTTCTACACCGCCGTCTCCGCCCGATCCTTCTACTCTTCGAAAAACGGACCCAGCAGGAGTAGGCTCGCGCCGGGCAAGCTGGCATACTAGCTCTTCGAATGCCTGCCTTTGACCGCCTGATTGGCTCCGGATTTGGGTAAAATCGATCATAATTACGATTAATCAGCCTTCCTCGAATCAATTACTGATCCAGAGCGTTTGGGCATTATACGTTGCTCATCTCGTCGAGTGTAGTCGCAACGGATTGCATTGTGCAGCTACTGTTGTTTGAACAGTTCGAGGCATTGAACGTCCGCTTTTCGTCGCGAGACAACACAGCAGTTAATTCGGGCGCTATAATCTTCTCAGGCCACCATCCTATTGGATCGTGGCCGGAAACGAGCCGACAGTGAGCGGGGGGCTCGGCAGTCGCGTCATAACGCACAATTGACTTGCGACGCCACGTAGCCCCGGCGCGCCTTCCGGGAAGAAGGCGATGCCCGCATCACTTCCCTACTGCGATGCGCACGGCACGCCGGCTCTCTTCCGGCTATGGATAGGCATACATATTCACTCATATTGGGCGCTCGCGCATCTGGCGAGCTTGTCGCGCTCGACGAAGACGAGCGCCGCCGACATCTCTATCTCGTCGGCCAGACCGGCACCGGCAAGAGCACGCTGTTGCTCAATTTATTGCGCCAAGATTTTCAGCGCGGCGCAGGCGTCGCTTTGCTCGACCCGCACGGCGATCTGGCGCTGGCAGCGCTCGACCATATCCCGCGCTGGCGCACAAATGATCTCGTCTATATCGACCCCGCCGACAGTGAGCGGCCGATCGGCTTCAATCCCCTGTCGCGGGTGCCGCTCGACCTTGCGCCGATCGTCGCCGACGGGATCGTCTCCGCCTTCCGGCATGTATGGCCGGAGAGCTGGGGGCCGCGTCTCGATTACATTCTCACCAACGCCGTGCGCGCCTTGCTCGACGTTCCCGGCGCGACGCTGCTGATGCTTCCCCGCATGTTGATCGATACGCCCTATCGCGTGCAGCTGGTGCATCGTCATGTCTCCGATCCAGTCGTGCGGCACTATTGGCAGAATGAATACGCCGGCTACACGGAGAGTTTTCGCCGCGAGGCGATTGCGCCCATCCAAAACAAGATCGGCAAAGCGCTGATGACGCCCTCATTGCGCAACATGTTGGCGCAGCCCAGAAGCACGATCACCCCGCGCCGGCTGATGGACGAGGGGGCAATCGTCATCTGCAATCTATCGAAAGGCGCGCTCGGGGAGAGCACCGCGCATCTTCTTGGCGCATTGTTGGTCACGGCGCTCGCGCAGGCCGCGCTCTCTCGCGCCGTCACGCCGGCAAGCGAGCGGCGCGTGTTCCATCTTTATGCTGACGAGTTTCAATCCTTCGCCACCGAAAGCTTTTCGCTCATTTTGAGCGAGGCGAGAAAATATGCGCTGACCCTCATCTTGGCGCATCAATATCTCGACCAGCTTCCCCTTCCTCTACGCGCAGCGATCTTCGGCAACACCGGCTCGATCATCGCTTGCCGCACAGGCGTGTCCGACGCGCCGATTCTCGCCGAGCAGATCGGGCTCGGCGGCGACGATGCGCTCCTCGACCTTCGCAACTTTTCCGCCTGGGCACGGCTCTTGCGGGAGGGACAGCCGTCGTCCCCTATCCCATTCCGTCTCTTTCCTGCACCCCGGCCGCTGCGGCCGTCCGTGCATCGGCTCATTTTGACGAGCCGAGCCCGCTTCGGGCGGGACCGGCAAGAGGTGGAGGAAAAGATAAGAGAGTTTCTCGCTACATGACGAACTGTTGCTCAAAATCGGCCGGCGCGAAGAAGCATGGTTTCTTCCGATAGCTGCGGTAACAGCTCCTGACCGTTAAGCATCTGGTCGAGAATTTCCTCCAGTCGCTGGTCGTAAGAGGCTTGACCGATCGGTGCGCCTCCAGCGGCGATTATGAAATTATAGGGAGTGACGTAACGACAGCGTAGCTTTGCGCGTCCTCTAGTGTCTTGTAAGCGCCCTTCAATGACGGCTCCGCCATCGTCATATTGAGCGCGTGTAATAAGATGCTTGCCATCAACGATGGCGTATTCCTCCGAATAAAAACTGAAGACGTCATTACCGGCTTTGACCTCAGCTATTCGTTCCGCGGTGTGTTCGTACAAGCCTATTGGCGATAGCGCATCGACCTCGACGTATACGAAACAATGTTTGTACGGGCCGGGGTTTACAGCTGCGACCCTGACTATTTTTAGTTCGTCGCCATCCATAAGATAGTGGTCACCGTCAACCGCGAACTTAGTGATTTGCAGATTCCTACCTCCTCGCCACCACCATATCGGTGTGCTGCTCCCATACACGAGAGGGGGAGCGAGCAATATTCCCAAACGTTCCCGAATGGCACCGGGTTCGTCGAACCACTCGATACCGCGAACGCCAGGAAACGCTTGCGCGAATCGTTCCCAGAAGCATACAGTACTGTGAACGATGTTTGGGGACGATTGTTCGCTTTCCCTTTTCCTCTGTTCCGCGACAAGATGCGCCGCGCCTGCATCAAAAATCATCTCCGCCAAGAAAAGCTGATCTTTCGACGACAAAGGCCTCACCTCTCCGCGAGCCCCACGACGTATTGAAAGATTCCGGTACAGTGTCACAAATTCATCGCCATCACGACGCTTTTGATAAAGCTGATGGAATAGGAAATCTAATCCAACCTGGACATCGTATTCAGCGCCTGGATCAGCTTCGGCGTTCTCATCGAGTTGCTGCGCCATTGCGCCGTGCCGCATAATGTCTTTCGGGGCAGGCTCATTGCTATCATAACTCGATAAACTTTCTTTGCCGCTCGCACTCACTCCAAGATAAGCGTTCCGCTTCTTCTGAGCGAAGCGGAGGCATTCCACGACTAGCCTTTCCCCGATGCGTCTCGTACCTGCATCCGGCAAGCCGCGCCGTTCTGTGCCCGCAATCAGATCGCGAAACTGATTGTTAGCATAAAAGCCTTGGGCACCGTCTTTGTGGATGTCTGCGGTCACTTCTAGGATAGTGGGCGTGTTCACGCTACAGATCGAACTGTCGAAATCCGTGCGTTGGAGCTTCGCCACTAATCGCGCCTCTAATTCCTTTTTCGATTGAACAAGCCTGTCTAGCCATGCGACGCGTTCACGCGCGCTGGAGAGTCCGGGAGGCACCACCACGATGACATCTATATCGCTACTTGAGTTGAACTGAGCCCCGTTGCGATAGATGAGGCTACCGAAGACATAGATGCCAGACGCTCCTAATTCCTTGTTTACTTTCTTAGCCCAACTCGCAAGCTGCGTCAGAAGGTCGGCGGTCAGTGTCGTTGGCATTTGATTGTTGACTCGTTGATATTTGCCGCGAGCTTGGAGCGGCATTTCCTGACGTATGAGCGATTCTTCGAATGTATCTGCTCTTCTTACTTTTGTCTCGGCGGGTCGCTGGCTCGCACGGCTACTTGCAACGGCACCGTGCAAAAAATGTAGCCTGCCGATGCGCGGTCTACCCGGCCATAGCCCGACATGGCGCGGTTGACCCCGACAGACAGAGCCCGACGTCGTTGCGCCGCGTGAGCCGGCGTAGGCCCGTAGCAGTTGCTATGATGAAACCATGGGCAGTGGCGAAACAGCGACGAATACAACCCGCCGCCCGCGATATCGCCGAGCGGAAGATTCGCCGGCCTTTCGAGTGACTGAAGGCGACATCGCCATCATCCGCAACATCGCGCGACATAGGTTCCTGCGCTCGACGCACATCGCGGCGCTTGCGGGGCGGTCGCTCGATCGCACGAACGATAGGCTGTGTCACCTCTATCATGCGGGATACGTCGACCGGCCTCGCGCCCAGCTCGACTTCTATCCGACCAAAGGCTCCGCGCCAATGGTCTATGCGCTCGCCGATCGGGGAGCGAGGCTCCTGCGCGAGCGTGGAATAATCAACCTGTCACGCATCGACTGGGGCCGAAAGAACCTGCAAGCCGGGAGGCCGTTCATCGAGCACCAATTGGAGATCGCCGACTTCGAAGTCGCTGTGCAACTTTCGGCCGAGCGCTCCGGCTGTCACTACGTTAGCGCCGAGGAAATAGCGTCTCGCGTGCCGGGAACGTTTGCAGCAGATCTTGGCGGTAATCTGCTCGCGCTTCGGGTCACGGTTTCGCACCAGGGGGGGCGCCAGGAGATCGGACTTATCCCCGACATCGCCTTCGCCATCGACTTGAGGAAGGGCGCGCCGCGAAACTTCCTCACCGAGATTGACCGAGGCACAATGCCGATCACGCGAGTAGATTTTTCCCAGACCAGCATCGAGCGCAAACTTCGCTCTTATCTTTCGGCCTATGTCTCCCGCATCTTCGAGCGGAAGTTCGGCTGGAAGCATTTCCGCGTGCTGTTCGTCGCCAGCGACGACAATCGCGTCCGCTCGATGATCGAGGCGCTGCGATCCATCCAGCCGCCGGGGGCGGCGGGTTCTTCTCTCTTCCTCTTCGCCTCGCGCGAAGCGCTTCACAGCGCCGATCCGCTGACCGCAGCATGGCGCGGCGTCGATGGTTCGCTGCGGCGGCTGCTGCTCTAACAAGAGCTAAAAAGGCTATTGGGTCGGGCGCAGGTGCGCTGCCAACCTCTCAAGAAATCAGATTGTTGTCATCGCCAAGTGAGGGAAACGGTTTCCCCCACAATTTCCCCCTCTCTTTCCCCAAGCCATCCCAAGAGTGCCTCGCCGGCCGCCGGCTCGAATGGAGGAAAACACCTATCGGGTCTGGCTGAATTGTCCGACGACGGACTTCCATAAGAATCTGAAATCACGAAGAAAGCTTTTTCGAAGACATTAATCGGGTCATTGATTCGGAATATATGAGCTGATTAATGAGCCGATATAGGTCGGCCGACCTTCTCCTGGCTTTCTTCTCTCACCAAAGCGCGGGGGCGAGACCATGCGAAATGCATGGGTGCTCGTGGCGCGAATTCGAGGCGATGCGCCGTCAGCAAGCGACGCAATGCGCTGACGTTGCGCCTATTTCGTCGCATCCAAAAATCGTTTCGCCGGTCGCTTCAGAAACGGTCGCCGAAGCGACAAAATTCGCGCACCCTTGACGGCTCTTTCTTGCGGCGTACCCTGAAAGTCAGTCTCCGGAAACTTCCTCAATTTTGCGATCCGCGCGGGCGGGCGGCGGGGCTGTGCGTCCCTCGCCGCCTGCCTACGCAGGACATCGCAACCTTGCCGGAAGGAGTTTCCAATGGCGGAGAAAGAAGCACCCAAGCAGCCGACGCATCGCGCCTATTCAGTCATTCGCCGCGAAGGCCAGGACGACTTTTGGCTAAACGTCGGACTCGTCTTTCCGCACAAAGACGGCGGCGGCTTCAACATCATGTTGCAAGCCTTCCCGCTCGACGGAAAGATTGTGTGCCGCGAGATCACCGACGACGACAAGGACGACGCGCCGGCGCAGCGACGACAATCGAACGGCGGACGCTCGTCGCATGACGCGCGTCGGCGATAAGAGTCACGTCGACACGATGCAATGAAAGAGCCGCTTGCAAGCGGCTCTTTTTCATTCAAAGTGATCTAGCGAGAGCGAAAAACCGCGCGGGCGGTTCGCGTTTCGGACTCGAACCTGGGTAGTCTCCGAGTCCCGGGGGATCGGTGGGGGTATCGCCTGGGTTTGGACAAATTGTCACATGCATTTTTATAAATATTTTCAGATGGTTAAAAAATAACATCGAGTCCTCTCCTGGCACCAAGCACTCATCTCAAACACGTCTGAAGACGTCTCGTTAGCCGTTTTCAGTCTTCGAAGGCGTCGCCGTGGTCCCCTCGCGCCGGGACTCGGAAGCCCGGCGGCGGTTATAGGGCCCATCCGATATTTCATCGGGCGAGGGCGCTGCGGAAGCCGCACGCACTCGTCGCGTCCAGCAAGCTCATCTTAGCTTCGAATGGTCGAGCGGCTCGAGCGAATTCGGTTTCAAGCTCGGCGAGCTGACGATCTCCGTAATGTAAAAATCGTCGACGTCGTGGCCCGATGATAGACCGTTCCTCCCACGGCGCTGCATCATACAGCCGGTCAAGAAAATCCGGGCGGCTGTCGCTGTTGGCGGCAGAATGCGAATTTTTTCGGCGTTCGCTGCCGCCTCTCAAGCAAAGCGCGCCACGCGAATGGTTCCTCGGGGCCGTTTTGCTTGCCAGCGTGTGTAACCGCAAACGCTCGCAAAAGCCTGTCGTTCAGCGCGACTAGGCGACTCGCGCCATACAGCTTGGCTGTAGGTGGCGCCTTCATTGCATCCGTTTGGCGCGAGGGCGTCGCTTGCGACGTCACCCGGTCCACAGAAGGGCCCCCCAGCATCGCCGCTGTCCTGAACGTCTGCTTCGCAGGCGTTCAGGCAGCGGCTTTTTTCGTTTCTGGGGCGCGCGCAGGCGAGATGCAGATGAGGTTCGCGATGAAGAGAGCACAGTCCCAGCGATCGATGCGCCGACAGCCGCCATGGCGCGGCGCGAGATTGATAGTCGTGGCGGCCGCGCTCGTCGCGACCGACGCGAACGCCGCGCCCCGCAAGAACGCGTCGTCCGAGGCGACTGCGATACAACTTCAAGCGCCGCCGCCGTCCCTCGCGCCGGTCGCGCCGCCTCCGCCGCCGCCGGCGCCCATGGGGGTCTTCGGCGCCGATATGCCGGCTGCCGGAAAACTCGTTTTCTCCATTACGCCGGTGTTCGCCAATCTGTCGGGCATCAAGATGGGAACGCGCACGGTCTCCAACGAATATATCGTCACGACGGTGCCGTTCTTTCTCAATCCCAAGCAGACATTGCGCATCATTCCGCAAAATATTGCGGTTGCGACCCAGATTGTCGGGCTCAGCTACGGCGTCACAAAAGATTTCGCGGTGGTTCTCACGGCCGGCATGATCGAGAAAAATCTCAACGCCCTTACCTGGAAAGGGACGGCCGGAATCCTGCCGCTTGGCAGAAGTTTGCCGGGAACGACGAGCCTTGCCGACGTCACGTTGTCGGGCGTCTATCGCATCTATCAGGACGACGTCCACCGCATCCAGCTCTCTCTCGGCATCTCCTTGCCAGCCGGCAGCTACACCGCCACGTTCAAGGACTTTCTTCTGCCCGACGGTTCCCGCCGCAACATCCGCGCGTTCTATGGGATGCAGCCCGGCACGGGCACATTCGATTTGCTACCTGGCATTGTCTATGCGGGCTATCTGGGACCGTGGTCGTGGGGGCTCGGCTATCGCGGGCGCTTCCCTCTGGCCGCAAATTCACTGGGCTATTCCTGGGACTACCTGCTCGAATATCGCCTGCGCTTCCCGCTCGGTCCCAATCCTTCCGGGGGCTACCGATGGGGCGATCTGCATGAATTCAACGCCTGGGGCGGCTACACTTGGACGCCCGGACTCACCACTACCTTCCGCGTGAGCGGTTCGACGCAGGGCCCGATTCGCGGCTTCGATCCGGAAATCCGCGGCCCGGCCGTGCCGGCAAATCCGGCCTTTTACGGCGGGCAGCGGGTCGAACTCTTCGGCGGCGCGACGATCAGCGGCAAATTTATCGGCTATGACAATGTGACGGTCGCGGTCGAGGCAGGTTTGCCCGTCTATCAGAATCTCAACGGTCCGCAGATCATGAAGAACTGGCAGGCGGGCATGTCGTTGCGCTTCAAGATATAACGTGCGTTGGTCTCGGCCCGGCGGGCGGATCGCGGAGCTTTACAGCGATGCGCCGCCGCTGGCGCGACCCATACATGCGCTCACTGGACGCCGTGAATTGAAGATCGTCATTGTCGACGAAAGCCCCATTCGCTCGTTGATCCTCGAGGAGGGACTGCGTGACGCCGGCTTCACACAGGTCGAGCGCATCAGCGAAATGCACAATCTGCTGAAGCACATCTACGCCAGCGACCCTGACGTGATCCTGATCGATCTCGAGAATCCTTCGCGCGATACGCTTGAACAAATGTTTCAGGTCAGTCGCGCCGTGCGTCGGCCGATCGCCATGTTTGTCGATCAGAGCGATACGGCGTCGATTCAAGCCTCGGTCGACGCTGGCGTCTCGGCCTATATCGTCGACGGGTTGAAAAAGGAGCGCATCAAATCGATCCTCGATCTGTGCGTGTCGCGGTTCAACGCCTTCTCGAAGCTTCAGGATGATCTCGATCAGGCCAAATCCGATCTCGAGGAGCGCAAGACGATCGAACGCGCCAAAGGCATATTGATGAAGGCGAAGAAGCTGTCCGAAGAAGACGCCTACAAATTGATGCGCGGCGCCGCCATGCGCGAAAACAAAAAGATT
The DNA here is from genome assembly GCF_013350005.1 of Methylocystis silviterrae. GTDB lineage: Bacteria > Pseudomonadota > Alphaproteobacteria > Rhizobiales > Beijerinckiaceae > Methylocystis > Methylocystis silviterrae. The sequence continues at coordinate 183,862 of NZ_JABVWW010000006.1, read as the reverse complement.
ATCGAAATTGCACGCTCGGTCATCACTGCGGCGGAGATGTTTAAATGAGCGGCGAAGCGCATGTGAAAATCGGCTTCATTCCGCTCGTCGACGCCGCCGCGCTGTTGATTGCCGCGCATAAGGGCTTCGCCAAGGCGGAAGGTCTCGACATCGAACTGATCCGCGAAGTGTCCTGGGCGAACATTAGAGACAAGCTCGCCATCGGCCGTTTCGATGCGGCGCATCTTCTGGCGCCAATGGCGGTCGCTTCCACGCTCGGACTGGGCCATGTGCGAGTCCCGCTTGTCGCGCCGATGAATCTCGCGATGAACGGCAATGCGATCGCGGTGTCCACGGCGCTTTATGCCGAACTCGCCGCGGAAGGCGAGGTCGCGCATCCGGCGCAAACCGCGCGCGCGCTCGTCAAGCTCGTCGCGCGGCGACGGGCCGAGGGACGTGAGCCTCTGACCTTCGGCATGACCTTTCCTTTTTCCATGCACAATTATCAGCTGCGCTACTGGATGGCGGAAGGCGGCGTCGATCCGGATGAAGACCTGCGGTTGATCGTTCTCCCGCCCCCTTACATGGTCGAAAATCTGGCGCGCGGTCAGCTCGACGGCTTTTGTGTCGGCGCGCCCTGGAGTTCTGTCGCGGTCGACGCCGGCGTTGGCGTCATTCTGCATTTCGGCTGCGAGATTTTCGCGAGCGCGCCCGAGAAAGTCCTCGCTCTGCGCGAAAGCTTCGCCGACGATGACCAGAATCTCGTCGCTGCGCTGATCCGCGCGCTCGATAGGGGGGCCTCCTTCGTCGACGAGCCGCAAAACCTAGGCGAGGTTTCGCAAATTCTCTCGCGACCGGAATATGTCGGCGTCGACGCCGAGATCATCCGCCGCGTTCTCACGGGCCATTTGCGCGTCAAGGCGCGCGACGAACGAAGCGACGCCAATTACCTTATCATCGGAAGAGACGGCGCCATGCGGCCGGATCCACGGCAAGCTGAATGGATCTATGCGCAGATGCTCCGCTGGGGGCAGACGCGCCATTCGCCAGAGATGGCCGATCGCGCGAAGAGCGTCCTGCGTCCGGATCTTTTTGACGCCGCGATCGAATGCGCGCACATTCAGCGCGAAATCGGGGCCTTTGCGGGACCCTCTTTCGGCGGCCGAAGCTACGCGGACTATCTCGCCGGCTTCGATATCGGACAGCGCCTGTGAGCGCTGAATCGCTGCTCAAAAGCGCCAGCCGTTAGGCGCCTCGCGCCTAAGCATTCGGCGCCATACAACGCAGCCTGCTGCCGTTGGTCAGCGCCAAACGCCCGCATTCCTCGGGAAAAACCACGCCGGCGCCTCTGGCCCGAAATGTGCAATCACCTCATCGGTCAACGACGACCGCCGGTCCGCCGGAACGAGCCCAAAGCTGGGCTCCGTCACAGAAGCGATTTCGCAATTTGCGTCGCGCTTCGGTCGTCTTGCCCGTTCTCATCACCCGTAAGGCAAAGCGACCTGTGACCGGACCGTTCGGCCGTTCAGCAGAGTCGACACATGACTGGATTGCAGGATTGCAGAAGTCGCGAGAAGCTTGTCGTCGTCGGCGCCGGCATGGCCGCCACGCGTTTCGTCGAGGAGCTGACGAACCGGGCGCTGGGTCGATACGACATTCTCGTGATCGGAGACGAACCGCGGCTTGCCTATAATCGCGTGCTGCTGTCTTCAGTGCTGGCCGGGGAATTGTCGGTCGACGACATCGAACTCAAGCCCCGGCAATGGTGGCGCGCCGCCGGCGTTGAGGTTCTGAGCGGCTGCAAGGTCATAAAGATCAACGCCGCGTCGCGGCGACTCCTTCTCGATAATGGAGAGAGTGTCGACTATTCGAAAGTCGCGCTCGCCACGGGTTCGCGCGCGGCAAGGCTGCCGATCGAGGGCGCCGATCTTCCGGGCGTTCACGTGTTTCGCGACGTAAGGGATGTCGAGGCGCTGTCCCGGCTGGGAAAGGAGATGCGCGCGCTTGTGATTGGCGGCGGCCTTCTCGGACTGGAGGCGGCCTATGGCCTAGCGCGACGCGGCGTCGACGTGACACTCGCCCATGTCATGGATCGGCTGATGGAGCGCCAACTCGATGCGGCCGGCGCCGACATCCTGCGTCTACTCGTTGAAGAAAAAGGCGTGCGCGTGCTTCTGAACGCCAATGCGACGCGCATCAGCGGTTCGGGCCGAGTCGAGAATGTAGAGTTCGCCGACGGACAAACGATTCCAGCCGACGCCGTGATTTTCGCCGTCGGCATTCAGCCCAACGCCGAACTCGCGCGACAGGCCGGTCTTGACGTCGGGCGAGGCGTGAAGGTCGACGATGGCCTCAAGACGAGCGAACCCGGCGTTTTCGCCATCGGCGAATGCGCCGAACATCGCGGCGTCTGTTATGGCCTCGTCGAGCCTGCCTATGAGCAGGGCCGCGTTCTCGCCATGCGACTCGCCGGACAAGACGCGTCCTATGGCGGCAGCGTCGTCTCCACCAATCTGAAAGTCTCCGGCGTGCGTGTTTTTTCGGCCGGCGATTATCTCGGCGAAGGCGATGCGCGCCGCATCGTCTGCAAGGACCCGCGCATGGGCCTCTATCGCAAGCTTGTCGAGCGCGACGACAGGCTGGTGGGCGCGATCCTGGTGGGAGATACGAACGGAGCCGCGAATGTTCTCGATCTCATCCGCTCCGGCGCGGACATTTCATCTATGCGCGACGAATTGATGTTCGGCGCGCCGATGCAAGAGGCGGCCTGAAATGTCCGTCGATTTCACGCTCGATCAGAAGCGCTATCTCGAAGGTTTTGCAGCCGGCTTCTCCGCGCGCGGCGGACAAAAGGCGATGCCCGCGCAAGCGCAGCCGATGGGACCGGACGCCGCGCATATCTCGGCGCAGGATCGCGTCATCGCCGCAGGCGGCAAGCTTAACGATCAGGAAAAATGGAAGCGCGAAGAGCATCCATTCGACGCCTGGCCGCGGCTTGCCGCTCAGGCGAAGGAGAATGCGCCGCCAAAGCCCGCCGACAATTTTCGCTGGCGCTACTATGGACTCTTCTATGTCGCGCCGGCGCAGGATTCCTATATGTGCCGGCTGCGCATTCCTAATGGCGCGCTCACGCATTGGCAGTTCGCCGGGCTTGCGGATCTCGCGGAAAATTATGGCGGCGGCTATCTGCATGTGACGACGCGCGCCAATATCCAGATCCGCGAGATCGCGCCGAAAAACGCAACCAATATTTTGGAGGCGATTCAGGATCTCGGACTGTGGAGCAAGGGCTCCGGCGCCGACAATATCCGCAACATCACCGGCACGCCGACCGCCGGCGTCGATCCGCAGGAACTCATCGATACGCGTCCCTATGCGCGCGCGATGCACCATCACATCCTCAACGACCGCTCGCTGTATGGTCTGCCGCGCAAATTCAACATCGCCTTTGACGGCGCGGGATTGATCGGTGCGCTGGAAGACACCAATGACATCGGCTTTCAGGCCGTTGTCGTGAACGACGAGCATGGAGTCGCGCCGGGCGTCTATTTCCGTCTCGCGCTTGGCGGCATTACCGGTCACAAGGATTTTGCCCGCGATACGGGCGTGATCGTTTCGCCGGACGAGGCGGTGGAGGTCGCCGACAAGGTTCTGCGGGTCTTCATTGAACAAGGCGATCGCACCAACCGAGCGAAGGCGCGGCTCAAATATGTGCTCGACGCGTGGGGCTTCGACAAATTCCTCGCCGCCGTCGAAGAAAAGCTGGGCCGCAAGCTGCTTCGCGTAGACGCCGCTGCGATCGACTCCCGCCCGCGTCAGGATCGCGCCGCGCATATCGGCGTGCATCTGCAAAAGCAGCCGGGCTTCAATTGGATCGGCGTAATGCTGCCGGTCGGTCGTTTCACCCCCGAGCAGGCGCGCGGTCTCGCCGAGATCGCGCGCCAATTCGGCGACGGCGGGCTGCGTCTCACGGTCTGGCAGAATGTGCTGATCACCGGCGTCGCCGACGAGCACGTCGCGGAATCTGTCGCGATGATCGAGGCGCTGGGTCTTTCGACGCAAGCCTCGCCGATTCGCGCCGGACTCGTCGCCTGCACAGGCAATTTCGGCTGCCGCTTCGCCGCCGCCGACACCAAGCGGCATGCCGAAGAAATCGCCGCCTATTGCGAGACGGCGGCGCCCATCGACACGCCGATCAACATTCACTTGACCGGCTGCCATCATTCATGCGCGCAGCATTACATCGGAGACATCGGACTGATCGGCGCGCGCGTGCCGGTGAATGACGAGGGCGACACGGTCGAGGGCTATCACATTTTCGTCGGCGGCGGCTTTGCGGAAGACGCACGCATTGCCTCCGAATTTTATCAAAATGTGAAAGCGGAAGAAGCGCCGGCAATGGTGGCGAGAATTCTGCGCGCCTATCGAAAGAACCGGGCGAACGCGGACGAAACCTTCGTCGGCTTCGCGCACCGTCACAACATCGAGACGCTTCGCCGTCTCGCCAATGAGGAGAGCGTGGCGTGACCCATATGTCCTCTCCGCCTTTTCTCATTCCGCCGAACGCGCCTTTCACGCCCGAGCAGCGCGCCTGGCTCAGCGGCTTCTTTGCCGGCTTTGCCGCGCCCGATGACAGCTCGATCACGCCGCTCTCGCCAGAGGCCAACGCCGCCGTCATGGCTGGCGCCGATAGCGACGATGGCGAGGCGCCGTGGCATGACCAGACGCTGGCGCTCGAATCGCGCATGCAGCTTGCGCAAGGCCGTCCGTTGCGTCGTCGCCTGATGGCGGCCATGGCGCAACAAGACTGCGGCCAGTGCGGCTATAATTGCGAGACCTATGCGGACGCGCTCGCGGCGCGCAAGGAGGCTCGCCTCAATCTCTGCGCACCCGGCGGCAAGGACACGGCGCGCATGCTGAAGGCGCTTGCGGCGGAGCTGGATCAGCCTTCGCCGGCGCCCACCATTGTTGCGCAAGTTGGACCCACTGTCGCTTCGGCGCCCGGCTGCTCGCGCGACAATCCGGCGCTTGCGACGTTTACTTCGCGCCGTCGGCTGAACATGGAAGGCTCGGAGAAGGAGACCTGGCACGTCGATTTCGATCTCGGCGCCAGCGAACTCAGCTACAAGGTCGGCGACAGTTTCGGCGTGTTTCCGAAAAATGATCTTGGCCTCGTCGATCAGATCATCGCCATGCTCGGCGCCTCGCATGTGACGCCCGTGCGTAACTCAACTCTGCGCGAAGCATTGCTAAGCGAGGTTTCGCTATCTCCGGCGCCTGATGCGCTTTTCGAGTTGATCTCCTTCATTACCGGCGGCGGACAGCGTGAAAAAGCGCGTTTGCTGGCGCAGGGCAAAGATCCTGACGGCGACGCGGCAACGCTCGACGTGCTCTCCGTGCTTCAGAAATTTCCAGGCGCCCGGCCACATCCGGAAGCCTTTGTCGAAGCGCTGGATCCGCTGCAGCCGCGCCTTTACTCCATCTCCTCGTCCCCCAAGGCGACGCCGGGACGCCTCTCGCTGACGGTCGACGCGGTTCGATATGTCGTCGGCAAGCGCAAGCGTCTTGGCGTCGCCTCGACCTTTCTGGCCGAGCGCATCGCGCCAGGCGACAGCCTTCCGGTCTATGTGCAGTCGGCGCATGGCTTCGCCCTGCCGGATGATCCCGCGACGCCGATCATCATGATCGGGCCTGGCACCGGCGTCGCGCCATTTCGCGCCTTTCTGCAGGAGCGCGCGGCGACCCGCGCGCCCGGCAGGAACTGGCTCTTCTTTGGACACCAGCGTTCGGCCTGCGATTTCTTCTACGCCGACGAATTCGAAACGATGAAGGCGACAAATCTGCTCACGCGTCTGTCGCTCGCCTGGTCACGTGATGGCGCGGAAAAATTCTATGTGCAGGACCGCATGCGCCAGTCCGGCCGTGAATTATGGGCGTGGCTTGCGGAAGGCGCGCATTTTTACGTCTGCGGCGATGCGCAGCGCATGGCCAAGGATGTCGAACGCGCGCTTGTCGACGTCGTCGCCGAATTCGGCGCCCGCAACGCCGATGAAGCGGTCGCCTTCGTCGCGCAGCTCAAGAAGAGCGGGCGCTATCAACAGGACGTCTATTGAGGCCGCTCATGCTCGATGAAGTCCTGGCGCCTGCGCCGCAAGAAAATCTGCAAGAGCGCGCGCCATCGATTCAGGCGGCCGCGACGCGTTCTACATGTCCTTACTGCGGCGTCGGCTGCGGCGTGCTCGCGTCCGCAAATGGCGCCGACGTGATTGGCGATCCGACCCATCCTGCAAATTTCGGCCGGCTCTGTTCTAAGGGCTCAGCTCTCGGCGAAACGCTTGGGTTGGAGGGGCGCCTTCTCTATCCGATGCGCCGTCAGTCTGACGGCGCCTTCGCGCGCGCGAGTTGGGATACGGCGCTGGACCAAGCCGCGGACGGATTTCGCCGCATCGTCGACCAGCACGGTCCCGACGCCGTCGCGGTCTATCTCTCCGGTCAGCTGCTGACCGAGGACTATTACGTCGCCAACAAGCTGATGAAGGGCTTTATCGGCTCGGCCAACGTCGACACGAATTCGCGCCTGTGCATGGCCTCCACGGTCGCGGGCCACAAGCGCGCCTTCGGCGCCGACGCCGTGCCGGGCTGTTACGAGGATCTGGACGAAGCCGATCTCATCGTGCTCGTCGGCTCCAACGCCGCCTGGTGTCATCCCATTCTGTTCCAGCGCATCATGCGCAACAAGGAGGAGCGCGGCGCCAAGCTCGTCGTCATCGACACGCGCCGCACGCCGACGGCTGAAAGCGCCGACCTGTTTCTGCAGATCAGGCCAGGCGCGGATCAGGCGCTGTTTTGCGGCCTGCTTGTCTATCTCGCGAAGCTCGGCGCCTTCGACACGGATTACATCGGCCGTCATACGGCTGGCCTGGAGCGCTCACTGAAGGCCGCGCGGAGTCTCGCGCCGTCGATCGAAGCGACTGCCGCGTCGACCGGACTGCGCGAGGTCGACATTGCGTCCTTCTTCGGATGGTTCGCGCAAACGCCCCGCACGGTCACGGCATTCTCGCAGGGCGTCAATCAATCGGCGCAGGGAACGGACAAAGTCAACGCGATCATCAATTGCCATCTCGCGACGGGCCGCGTCGGCAAGTCCGGCGCGTCGCCCTTTTCGCTCACGGGTCAGCCCAACGCCATGGGTGGGCGCGAAGTCGGCGGGCTCGCCAACAGCCTCGCCGCCCATATGGGCTTCGAGCCCGCATACATCGACCGCGTTCGCCGCTTCTGGAATGCGCCGCGCATGGCGACGCGCGAGGGGCTGAAGGCGGTGCAGATGTTCGACGCCATCGCGCGCGGCGACATCAAGGCGCTGTGGGTCGTCGGCACCAATCCGGCGGCGTCGCTTCCAAACGCCAATGCCGCGCGCGCCGCTCTTAGCAAGCTCGAACTCTTCATCGTCTCCGATAATGTGACGTCGAACGATACGATCAATAGCGGCGCGCATTTGCTCCTGCCGGCGCAGGCGTGGGGCGAAAAGAGCGGCGCGGTGACGAATTCGGAGCGCCGAATCTCTCGTCAGCGCGCCTTTATGCCTGCCCCGGGAGAAACGCGCGCCGACTGGGCGATCTTCGCGGATGTCGCGCGACGCATGGGCTTTGCAGGCTTTGATTATCGCTCATCTGCAGATGTTTTCCGCGAACACGCCGCGCTTTCGGCATTCGAGAATGACGGAGCGCGGGCTTTCGATATTGGCGGTCTCGCGCGGCTGAGCGACGCTGAATATGACGCGCTCGAGCCGACGCAGTGGCCAATCCGCGATGGCGACGGCAAGGGCCGCGCGCGCCTCTTCGCCGACGGCGCGTTCTTCTCGCAAGGCGGTCGAGCCACATTCATCGCGCCGGCGACGCCGACGTTGGCGACCACATTGACGAAGGACTTTCCGCTCCGGCTCAACACCGGCCGCATCCGCGATCAATGGCACACGATGACGCGCACGGGCGCGAGCCCTCGCCTTGCGCGGCATCTTCCTGAACCCTTCGTGGAGATCAATCCGTCGGACGCTGAGCGCTGTGCCGTAGAAGACGGCGGCTTCGCTCGCATCGCGACGCCCTATGGAAGCTGCGTCTTGCGTGCGGTGGCGACGGATCGCCAGCCTGCGGGGCATGTTTTCGCGCCGATCCACTGGACCGATGAAACCGCCGAGGATGCGCGCATCGGCGCGCTCGTCGCGCCCTTCGTTGACCCCTTCTCGGGTCAGCCGGAATCCAAGGCGACGCCCGCCATCGTCACGCCTTTGCGCTTTGCGCGTCAGGGCTTCCTCCTCTCGCGCGGCTCGATCACGCTGCCCGACGGCGTATGGTGGGCGCGGGTCGCCGTCGGCAATGGCTACGGCTACCGCGTCGCCGGCGACCTGTCAGATGACGGCTGGACAGACGTCATCCGCGCCGCGGCGACGAGTGAAGACGTCATTCAATTGATCGATGAAACGAAGAGCCTTCTCTCGGGCGCAGCCTTCGTCGGGGAGCGCGCAGCGCTCATCTGGGCGCTGGCGCCTGTTTCGCCATCTTGGGATTTGGCGCTCGAACTCTTCGCCCGCGATCGTCTCGATCAGTCAGCGCGGCTTTCGCTGTTGTCCGGTCGCTCGGGCCGACAGCTGACGGATGACGGTCCGCTCGTCTGTTCATGCTTTAGCGTCGGCCAAAAGAAAATCGAAGCCGCGATCCAGCAAGGCTGCCGCTCAGCGCTCGACGTCGGCAAGGCCACCCGCGCAGGCACCAATTGCGGCTCCTGCCGACCGGAAATTCAACGTCTCATCAAGGTTTCTCTCGCCGCCGAGTCTGCGATGGATTCGGCGCGAGAGGACCAAACAAGCATGAAAGAAGGAGCATCTGATGAAACTGTCGGATTTTAAAAAGGCCGGTCATTGGCCGACGCTGCTTGCGGCCTTCCTCTACTTTGATATCAGCTTCATGGCTTGGGTCTCACTCGGCCCGCTGATGATCTACATCGCCAAAGACATGCCGATTTCCGTCGAGGACAAACTCTCGCTTGTCGCGATTCCGGTTCTCGGCGGCGCATTCTTCCGCGTTCCGCTCGGCCTCCTCGCCGACGCGATCGGCCCGAAGATGACGGGCATCCTCGCGCAGGCGATCGTGATGTTCGCCGTATCTCTGGTGTGCGTCTTTGGCCTGAACAGTTCGATCGCCATCGCGCTTTTCGGCTTGTCCCTCGGCGTCGCCGGCGCGTCCTTCGCCGTCGCCTTGCCGCAGGCCGGCCGCTGGTATCCGCCGCAATATCAGGGTCTGGTGATGGGCATCGCCGGCGCCGGCAATATGGGGGTCGTGCTCGACACGCTTTTTGCGCCCTCGATCGCCGAGGCCTACGGTTGGCAGGCCGTTTATGGCGTATTGCTCGCGCTGATGGTTTTGGTGCTGCTCATTTATTCGCTGGCCGCTAAGGACGCGCCCGGCGGCAAAACGACGATTGCGCTTGGCGACTACGGCAGAATGCTCGCGGACTCCGACAGCCGCTGGTTCATGTTTTTCTACTTCATCACCTTCGGCGGCTTCGTTGGCCTTGCTTCGGCGCTTCCGCTCTATTTCACGACGCAGTATCACGCCACGGGAGTCGCCGCGGGCCTCATGGTGGCGCTGATCGTCGCCTTCGGTTCTGGTTTCAGGCCCGTCGGCGGCTATATCGCGGACCGCATCGGCGGGGTGAAGACGTTGTGCTTCCTCTTCGTTCTCGTTTCCGCCTGCTATTTCGCCGTCGCCTTTCTGCCGGCGGGACCGGCCCCGGCGAAAGGCGTTGCGGGATGGGGTCTGATGCAGCTGCCGCCCGTCGCCTTTGCAGCGGTGGCGCTGTTCTCTGTCGGCGTGCTATCGCTCGGCATGGGCAATGGCGCGGTGTTTCAATTGCTGCCGCAGCGGTTCCGCCGGGAGATCGGCGCGATGACGGGCCTCGTCGGCGCCGCGGGTGGGTTTGGCGGATTTTTCCTCGCCAAGACGCTCGCTTACTCCAAAGGAGCGACGGGCGGCTTCACCGCCGGGTTCGTCTTCTTCGGTTTCCTTGCGCTGCTCGGTCTCGTCGGTTTGATCTTCGTTAAGACGCGCTGGCGGACGACCTGGGGCGCCGTTTCCGGCGCGCGAATCTGAGCTGAGGAACAGCCGTGTCGGTCCGCGTCGTTCATGATCTTCGAATCGAAGCGGGCTTTGCGACGCAAAAAGGCCGACGGCCCGACAATCAGGACTATGTCGCATTTTGCCTGGGTTCAGGCGGCGCCGGCGCCTTACAAGGCGTCGTCGCCGCCGTCGCCGATGGCGTTGGCGGCCACAAGGGCGGACGCGCGGCGGCTGAAACCGCCGTGCGCGCCTTCATCGACGGCTACTATGCGCAGCCGGAGACTTTGGGCGTCAGTCGCGCCGCCGCCCGCTCGCTCGAAGCGGCCAACAGTTGGATCGCCGCGCAGTCGAGAGTCGACCCCGCTTTGCAAGGCATGGCGACGACGTTCAGCGCGCTGATCCTGTCGCGCCGAACGGCCTTTATTCTCCATGTTGGCGATACGCGCGTCTACCGACTCGCTGGCGCCGGCCTCGAAAGACTGACGAAAGATCACACCTTAGGTCGCGGTGATTTCGCGCATGCGCTGCTTCGCGCGGTCGGCTTCGACGATGCGCTTTTATTCGACCAAGGAATGCATAGTCTCAATGTGCATGATCGATTTCTGCTGTGTTCGGACGGCGTTCATGGCGTGTTGCCAGACGCGAAGCTTCGTGCGCTGCTCGCCGAAAGGGGCGGGCCGCAGGAAACGTCGGAAAGGATTGTTCAGACGGCGCTCGAGGCGGGCAGCCATGACAATGTCACTGCGCTTGTCGTTGACGTCGTCGATGTTCCGCCCGCCGACGAGCGCGCCCTGTCGCGCGCCTTCGCAGCCTTGCGGATTGGCGAGCTGCCGGCGATCGGGGATCTTGTCGACGATTTTCGAATTGACGACCTTCTTTCCGAAGGGCGCTACAGTCGGCTGATGCGGGCGACGGATACGCAGAACGGAAAAGCGGTCGTTTTGAAATTTCCGCATCCGCGCGTCGCCAATGACGCAGCCTACCGGCTCGCCTTCGTCAATGAAGCCTGGGTTGCGGCGCGGGTGAGAAGTCCGTTCATCGGCGAAGTCGTCGAACTGTACCCGGGCAGACAAAGCCGGCTGTATTCGGTGATGCCATATTACGATGGCGAGACGTTGGAGCGGCGGCTGCGGCGCGAACCGCGCATCGACCTTGCTGAGGGCGCCTCGATCGCCACGCGCCTGTCGCGCGCCATCGCGACCCTGCACCGCTGCGGCGTCATCCATCGCGACATCAAACCGGATAACATTATATTGCTCAAGGATGGCGGGCTGCGTCTCGTCGATCTCGGCGTCTGTCGCGCGCCGAATCTTGAGAATTTGCCGGAAGCGCATGCGCCGGGCACGCCGAGCTATATGGCTCCGGAGCTTTTCGACGGCGCCGCCGGCGATGAAGCGTCCGATCTTTATGCGCTCGGAGCGACGGTCTATCGCATGTTCAGCCGTTGCTATCCTTACGGCGAAATCGAGCCCTTCAGCCGACCTCGCTTCACCAAGCCGCCGCCGCTTGCCCACAAGAGACCCGACCTTCCGGCCTGGCTCGACGCCGCCATCGTCAAAGCGATCGCCGTCGAGCGCGCCGATCGTTTCGGCGACGTGTTGGAGTTTGCCTTCGAGCTTGAAAACGGCTCGGCGCGCGCGCAGCCGTTGACGCTGCGCAAAAAATCCCTCTACGAACGCAACCCTGTCATATTCTGGCAAACGCTCTGTTTGCTGCTGGCGCTCTTGTTGGCGATCTCGCTTTTTTATCGCTAGATCACGCTGCATTTGGGCGGAATCGCCCAAATGCAGCGTGATTGATTCCCAAAGTTTAGAGCGCGCTCTACGCGAAAAACCGGTTCCCACTTTTTCGCGAGCCGCGCTCTAGACGAGCGGGTAGCTCAGTCCAACGCTACCGCGAATTCGCTTGAGCCGGGCGATTTCCGGCGTTCACGGCTTGTGCGTCGGCGCACAGCGCCAGCGCGCGTCTCTCCTTAACTTCTGATTAACGCAGAAGGGAGAACGTCATGGGACCGATCATCACGACAGGAATTTTCGGAGTCGTCGCCATCACATTGGCCGCCGAAGCGCTCAACATCGCCATGGCCCTTGGCGAATTCAGTCACGTCGCCATCTATAATGCGGGGCTCTTCTGACGCTTCGCGGTCGCGCGCAGTCGGCTCTGGCCGACGCGCAGAACACAATCGTCATCGATCGCGGCCGAGCGTCGGGAAGAAACCTTTACCAACATGCCTCGCGGCGACGTCGCCCAGAAGATCGCGCCACATGCGATAGGGATCATTGAAAACGCCTTCTCCGAGATCCCTATCGGCGAGAGCCGCAGCCAAACACGCCATGGCCTGAGGCAGATCATGCGCATTCTCGAGATAGAGAAGCCGCGTTCCGACCGACTCTTCGCCCATCAACGACATGGCGGCTGCGATTTCGACATTGTCGCGGCGCCCAAAGGCCACGCCGCAAACGCAGACGAGACAGCTCTCCCAAACTGCAGGGTCGGTCTCGTCGATGAAGCCGTGCAAGCCTCTGACGATGGATGCGTAGACCGCCTCTCCCACCGCGGTGATAATCTTTTCAAGTTCGACCTGAACCTTTTCGAGAGCTTCCGGGAGCTCCGCAGGCGTCGCCATCTGACCTGCGGCCCAGTTGACTGAGAGCTGAAGCAGCTGACCGAGAACGATTTGCGCGGGAGACACAAGTTCGGCGGGCAGCTCACGCGACAAACGCGAGACAGCCTCCTCCAGCGCCCTATTCAGGCGGACAGCCGCGAGCCGTGCGGACTCGAGGTCCTTCCCACGCACCAGGCGTGCCCAGGTTCCCTGGACGCCGATGACCGCATGCATCAGCGACTTGACGTGAGTTAGCCACGGCGTTGGCGGATAGGATTTTACGACTGCGCCATGCTCGATACGCCAGATTTCGCCGGTCCCGATCAATGTGATCGCCGAGACCGGCGTCGATGCGAACACCTCGTCGCGATTTGCGCCGTAAAGCATTCGGAAGGTGGCGTTGATCTCGCTGAACGGATCGCTCTGCATAGATTTCAGTCTCCCAATATCCGACATCCATCAACAAGTCAGCGCGCATCGTATCGCGCGCCGCAATCTCAACGTCCAACCATTTACCTGGTAACATAGCGCCAAGGGCGATCAAAGATTACCAAGGAAACGCCCATTAGCGCGCCGATTGCGACGTCGTCATTTCCAGAACGGGCGGGTATGCTCGAGATCTCTCCAAAGCGCCTTGGCGCCGATCCAGCCCAACTCGGCGCGCGCCTGACTCGCCCCGATCATCCAGCCGATGGCGCGCTGTACCGATGGAGCGTCGGCGCCGGGGACATCCGTTCCCGTGAACATGGCTTTCATTGTCGCGGCGTCGTTGAGGTCGCCAAACACGGTCTGCAGCTTCTTAAGATGCTTCAAGAAAGGATCGATTCGTTTCGCCGGATATAAGGAGCAAAAGAACTCGACCGCATAGCGCAGCTTTTTGAGCTCTTTGCGCAGCTCGTGGCGCTGTTCAACGGTCAGCGTCGCAAGTCCCTGAGCATGCTTAGCGGTCTTCTTCCAACGCTTGTTGAGAGACTGGCGCGCTAAGGCCGCAATCGGCGCCGCCAGCCGCTCGGTCTGGCCGAAATCCTGCGCGACAAGCCAGCCACGCGTCTCCACGAACCGCGCAAGATCAATGAGGAACGCCTGCACGCGCGCGCCGGCAAGAAGCTTGCGCAGCTGCTCGCGCCGTTCTCGCGCCTGCCGCAAGACCACATCGGCGAGGGCCGAAAGTCCAGGCTCGTCGGGATGAGTTTCGGCTTCTCGCCGCGCCATGTCGTTCGCCACCACATCGAGATCCCTCAGACTCCCGACCTCCCGGCCAAGCCAACGCGCCTCGCCGTCGAGCCGTTTCATCACCGCGTTTCCCAACACTGAAGCATAGACCGAGAATGCGCTGCGCAACCGCCGCAGGCCGATCCTCAGCTGATGCGGTCCTTCGTCGTCGTCCAGCTGGCGTACGACGAGCACATTCGTGGCGATCTGATCGAGGCATTCGCGCAAGACGTCACGCGCCGCTTGCTCGGCGGTTTGCGCCGGATCGAGCAAAATATCTTGAGCATTGCGCGGTGCGAGCGGCTGATCGATCCGCCCCTCTTCGGCTAACAAATAGCCGCGGGCGGCCTTGGATAGTCGGGAGAACCGCAACCCGCCATCAGGAACCAGAATTTGTGCAATGTCGAACAGTCCGCTTGCGTTGCCTGCGAGGAGTTCGATTTCCAATTCGGAGAGTTCAGCGGAGCGTTCGCCGGCCCGAACTTCGCCAATGTCGAGCGCGAGCTCCGCGCGCGTCCCGTCCGAAAGCGTCAGCTCGCTCGTCCTGCGCGTGATCACCGTCTCGCAAACGGGCTGAAGCGGGGCGCCGTTGACGCGGTCAACGATCTCCTCCCGAATCGATGAGTCAGAAATTGCATCGAGACACAGGCGTCCGCCAGGCGCCGGGTTCTCTACCTCGCCGACCTGCGAAAGGCCGCCATGCAATGTCGCCCTGGTTTTTACGCCCTGAATCCACCGCCGCCCATCGCGCCTGAGCCTCAGCGCAATTCCCGCTTTGTTCAGTGCGTGCTCGGGCGTATCGAGATAAATGCTTCTGAGCGTTCTCGTCACAGGAGCGCCGTGGGTCAGCTTCGACGCCTTCACACGCGCCCAAATCTCACTCGACATCTTCTTGTCCAGCAAGAGTTTTAGCTCGATCTCGCTCATGTGACGAATTTATATCACTTTTGTAGCGGCGCGTAGCGCTCCACAGGCGCTACCGCGGCGGGTCGGTCCGGAGCGACTATGGCTGTGTTTGGTCGGACCCTTTTTTCTGCTTCTTTTTCTTCAGCACGATCGTCAGCTTATCGCCTCTTTTTGACACCTCTACAGATTTCAACAGGCTCTCTCCAAGAGAGATGCCGCCGCCGACAGCCTCAATCCACTGCTGCAAAATTTCCACTTCGGTTTTGTGGCTATCTGTCATGTCGTCCTCTTGAACCCGTGACTTTGCATGGAATTGATGGTCTGAGCCAAGTGTGCATCGGCCACGATCGATTACAGACCCAAGTTATTCGCCTGACGAAGCAGAATGGCAACGTCATAAATGGCGAGAACCGCAGCTTGGTCCTCTTGTCTTCGGGTGACCGCTATAAAAGCGCCTACCGTCAAATCTCGTATTGTCGCCTTCGGGGCGATCGCCATGTACGTGGGCGAGCAGCTTCTCGCCACAAAATCCTTCGGAGGCGCGGCGAATAAACCGCGCCGCGATTGAACGGCGTTCAGTGCTAGATGAGCAGGAACCGCCCTCCAAGGCCGAGAGGACCTTGTCCGTGATCGCGCGCCTATTCGTCACGCTCTCCTCAGCATGCCAAAGAGCCCCGCCGACTCGGCGCCGGCGGGGTGAAATTTTCCGGGTTTTGAAAGCCGCATCGCTATCGCCTGTCGGTTACGCTCTCGTGACGGGCGAGTTCTACCGCTCGTCAGTGGGTGCGCCGCGGCGGCCGGGTCGCTGCTGTGCGAGTCGCGTGCCGCCTCAGCGGCGCGTGCGAGTTCGTCCACCCCTGTTGGGCTAGTTTGGCGCCTGCCAATTCGCGATCCGATCGCGACCTGCGGCTTTGGCGGCGTGCAACGCCTGGTCGGCGCGCTCAATCGATTGCTCGACCGGAACGGATGGGTCGAGGAGCGCAAGCCCGAAGGAAGCCGTTACCGTGAGCGGCAAATAGCCTTCGACGAAGAATTCCCTGTCCGATAAGCCTTTTCGTAACTGCTCTGCGACTGCGCGACCCTGTTCCAGGTCCGCATCCGCGGCGCAGTAGAGGAACTTCTCGCCTCCAAAGCGAAAAAACTCATCATGGGGCCGCAAGTGGGACATCACGAATTCTGCGTATTGCACGAGAAATTCATCGCCGAGCGTGTGGCCGTATGTGTCGTTCACCTCCCTGAAGTGATCCAGATCCATCATCGCGAGACATGTGGGTCTCGGCGCGAGGGCCTGCCGCTCGCTCAACGCCGTCAACATCGCGATATGGTTCCCCGCGCCCGTCAACGGATCGCGATTACGAAGCTCATCCTCGAGTTCGTGCTTGATGGTCACCAATTGGGCGCGAACCTGCTTGAGGGCCGACAGGAATAATTCATAGTCGTCGAGAGGAATGGACCGGTGCTCCGACGCGGTTCGCAGCATGATTGCGGCGTGCCGGTGCATAAGCTCATGCGCGACCAAAATCTGGGAAAAACTTGGGTGCGAACCCAGACGATTGGCGCCGGCGCCATGCAGCCATTGTCCGAGCGGCCACCTGTGGTTCGCATCTTCCTGGAGGTCCCGCTCGTCGGGAGCCTGATCGCAAATGATCGTTCTGTTGAAATTCTCGTACCAGAGTTCGTGCTGAAAAAGCGACTGCCGGAGCTCATTCAGAGTCGTCCGCTTTTGCTCGCGGCTCAATTTGGAAAAGGGCATGAGGCACCGAAGTTTTCAGCGTTGCTTGCGCCACGCGTTCCGCGGCAGAATATTCCAATTCAGTGTCACATTCTTGAGAAGGGACCTCGTTGTCGCTTTCGCAGCTTTGCAAGCGAGCGGGGAATCCGCGCGGGCCTTGGCCATCAGCGTCCAAACAAGCCGCGCATCGCAGCCAATAATCCCTTCGACCGCTCCTGAGCCGGCGGCGCCTGCGCGAGGCTTTCGGCTTCGAGCCGCGCGGCGTCGAGTTCGACGCCGGCGCGCGCGACGAGCGCGGCGAGAGTCGGCGCTTCGTGCGGCGGCGTCCAGCCGCCGGCGCGCCGTACGTCAAGATAGGCGTTGAGCATGTCGGCGGCGTCCCTCGCGCCAGCTTCCGCAAAATGCGCGCACGCCCGCTCGATCGCGGCGGCGTCGACGATAAGTCGTGCCGCCTTCGCCGCTTCGCGCCGGACGCCGTCGTCGATTGCCAGAGCGACGCGCGCCTCGCACAACGCGGCGACGTCCGGTTCCTTCAAGAGCGCGCGCATGAGCCGCGCTTCTTGCGTGGCGTCAACGCCAGCCGGCGCCATGCCTTGGGCGCCGCACGCGTCGAGATAGCGAGCAAGCAGAGAAGGCGCGCCGCGCGCTGGCGCGGTTTCGGCGGAAAGGCGCGCGGACTGCGCAAATTCGCCGCCCTCCGCAATCACTGCGGCAAGCGCGGGATCGGCGCAGAAGGCGCCATAGCCGCCGAGTTGCTGCAGACGCGCGCGGGCCGGCCCCGTCTCGCCGATGACGAGCGCGGCGAAGCTCGCTTGCGCCAAGGGCTCGAGCGCATCCCACAGGCCCGGCGGCTCGAAACGCGCAGCGACTTCCGCGCGCGCCAGAGCGCCGTTCAGCGAAGCGACAAACTTGTCGCGCCGGCCTTTCAGACCGGCGGCGCGTTCGGCCACGGCGCGGGCGGCTGCGCCGGTCGCGGCGCGCGCGGCGTCGCCGGCGCGGCGCATGAGCTCATCGAGAAGGCCGTCGTCATCCGTCGCGCGGCGCGGCGCGAGTCCGTCGCCTTCAACGCGAAAAAGCCGCGCGAAGGCGGGCCCGCCGGGATCAATCGGGGCGATGCCGAGATCGCCGGGCCCCGCGGCCGGGCAAACGATGCCGACGTCGTCGCCGAGGGCCGCGCCGTAAAATTCGATTTCCGCGGTTTCGCCCATGCCGGGGGCGGCTTTCTCGCGGCTGCGACGCAAGGCGATTCCATCGACCTCCGCCTCTTCGGGATCGACAAGCAGCGCCAGAAGATTGCCGACGACGACCGACTCCGCCGTTTCCGCCGCGTCCGGATGTTCATGCGGATCGCCCGTCGCCTGCCGCAGGTCGTCGAAGGTGAGCGGATCCACGGCGGGTTCTCCCGCCGACCGCTGCTCGAGCGTCCAGCCTTTCAGCCGCCGGCGCTGGTTCATCGCCAGCGCGACGCTGCATCGGCCGAGCAGTGTGGCGCTCTCTTCGATCGAATCGGGAATTCGCAGGCGAAGGATAATGCGCGGCGCGCCGGATTCGCGCAGCCAATGCTCCATGATGGCGAAGGGCGCCTCGCGCGCGTCGGCGGCCGCCGACGATTCGAACGGCGCCGCCTCCAGGACGAGTCGGCTTTGATAGGCCGGGAAGATGCGGCGCGTCGGCGCGAGGCGGATGACGACGGCGTTGTCGGCGCGTTCGACGACGCGGCGCTGGCCGATCGCCCATACCAATCGCGCGCCGGCCGCCGCGGTCTGCTCGCGCGACAGCCGTTCGACGTCGCCCCGCGCCGGAAACGCCGCCAGCCGAAAGGCGACGGGGTCGGCGCCGCCGGCGTCCGGCAGCAAGGTCAGGAGCAGACGCCAGTCGCCGCCCTGCGGCAGCTCGCGCTCCGCGGAGAGGGCCAGGATGAGTTCGGCCCCGTCGGCGGCGGTCAGTCGGACGAATCGATGCTCAGGCGGCACATCAACGATAATGATGCGGGCGCGCCAGCGCGCGGCGCCGATGACGTCGACGAGCGTGGGCGCGCTCGTAAAGCGCTCGTCGCGCGCCGAGACGACCGTGAGTTCCGGCCGGACCGCCGCGCGTTCGGCGCCTTCGAACCAGCCGATGGCCAGCCGGCGCCGCCCATCCCAGTAATAGTCGAACTGCTCTCTCCACATTGACGGCCGCGCCCGAGCGTGAGGCATGGCGCCGTGGCCATGCGAAGCTGAAGTCTGGGGAAGCATATCCGCGCGCGCAGCAATCGCGCAATTCAGCGCCATCGCGCGTGCGCCCGCGCGGACATTCTTGTGCAGCGCCACGACGTTGTTCCGCCACAGAGTCCGCGTAACGGCTTGAGCGACAACCGTTGCCTTCGCAATAGGGCTCGCCCTGGCGGGCGTGAGGGCGCGAAGCGGATTTGCGAAGTGCGCAGGGCGGATCTGACGCCTCCATTATCAAAATCAAATGCAAATGATCAAATTAAGTGCCTGATAAAGCCTATGAATGTGATGAAGCTGGAGTCTTGCGTTTAAACGCAGCGTGACCGGTCACAGGACAAGTCCCTCTCACTCGGACTCGATACATCGGTAGCCGA
This sequence comes from Methylocystis silviterrae, assembly GCF_013350005.1. Classification (GTDB taxonomy): domain Bacteria; phylum Pseudomonadota; class Alphaproteobacteria; order Rhizobiales; family Beijerinckiaceae; genus Methylocystis; species Methylocystis silviterrae. The sequence continues at coordinate 164,729 of NZ_JABVWW010000006.1, read as the reverse complement.
CGCCGGGTTCGGTCACGATGATTTTGGGCGTCGCGGCGTTTTCCTCTATCTTCGCTCGTAGCTGGCCGACGAAGACGCGTAAATATTGACTGTCGTTCTGATGCGCAGGCCCCCAAACGGTCTTGAGGATTTCCCGGTGCGTCAACGGTCGGCCCGAATGTCGCGCGAGAAAAGCCAGAAGATCGAATTCCTTCGGCGTCAGTTTCACCGGCGCGCCGTTTTTCGTCACCATGCGCTTATGCAAATTCACGACAAGCCCGTCGAGCGCAACGCGTTCCGACTCCAAAGCCGTATCCTGTGAATGACGTAAGGCCGTGCGGATGCGCGCCAGCAGCTCTCCCATTGCGAATGGCTTCTCGACATAATCATCCGCGCCGAGGTCGAGCGCGGCGATTTTTTCGGATTCCCGGTCGCGCGCCGAGAGAACGATCACCGGCGTTCGCGTAAGGATTCGCAGCTTTCGCAGCACTTCCTTGCCGTCCATGTCGGGAAGGCCAAGATCGAGAATGATGAGGTCGGGCGAATGTTCGCCTACAGCCGCCAGCGCCTCGCGGCCTGTCGCCGCTTCACGCACCTCGTAGCCGCTCGCCGTCAGCGAAGGCCGCAAGACGCGCTGTATTTGAGGTTCATCGTCGACGACGAGGACGCGCGCGCCGCTCATGCCGCCACGCCCCGCTTCGATTCGCCCGCGGCCGGAAAACGCATGATGAGTCTCGTGCCTCGACGGCGGGCAGCAGGGCTTTGCGCGACGATGGTTCCGCCCATGGCCCTGACCAGACCGCGGCAGATCGAGAGGCCCAGCCCAGTTCCGGCCTTGCGGCCGTCAACACGCCCGCTACGAAAAAATTTCTCGAAAATGCGCTCGAGGTCGGCTGCTTTCACGCCAGGCCCTTCGTCGGTCACGGTGATGACGACGTCGCCGCCTTCGCGCCGGGCGTGAATGATCGCGCCGGCAGGTCCGCCGTATTTATGCGCATTGTCGATCAGATTGAAGAGAACCTGTCCGAGCAGATTGGCGTCGCCGCGAATAGGCGGAAGGTCGGGCGCGATGCTGATCGAAGTATCCTTGCCTGGAAAAGCTTTCTTGGCTCTATCGAGGACGCCGCGGATCACCTCCGCCACATCGACGAGATCGCTGCGCGGCGCCAGCGCGCCCGACTCGATGCGCGACATGTCGAGCATATTGGCGATGAAGCGCGACAGGCGCCCGGCCTCTTCTTCAATCGACAGCAGAAGGTCTTTGCGATCCTCCAGCGGAAGCTTCTCGCCAAGTTCGCGCAGGCTCGTCACCGCGCCGGTGATCGAGGTCAGCGGCGTGCGCAGATCATGCGACAGGGCGGAGAGCAGAATCGTCCGCAATTTTTCATTTTCCTCGAGAGCCGCCGCCTTGACAGATTCGCCGACGAGCATCGAACGGTCGATCGCGATCGCCGTCTGTTCTATCAGTGAAGAAATCGTGCTTTCCGCGGCGGCGGAAAGCGGCTCCTCGGGCGTCTTGGGCTCGATCCCGCAAACGGCGACGACGCCGCGCGCCGTCGCGAGAGGCCGGAATTGAAAACGCACATTCGGCAGCGTATCCGTCCGCCATCCGGCGGGCTCGGCTTTTTCCAGCGCCCAACGGGCGGCGGCAAGTTCGCCGGCGTCCATCCGATCGACCGGCGGCCAGGCCGCCGACACTTTCAAACCGCCCTCTTCGGGGATCAGCATGATGACGCTGGACGCTTCGCCGGCTTTCTGAATCTGCAGAGTGGAGGCCCAGAGAATGTCGTCGGGCGTCGCTATCGTGGAGAGTTTGCGAGAGAATTCGAACAGCGACTGCACGGCTTGAGACCGCTGCCGCATGTTTTGCGCGTAAGTGTGCATCTTGCTCGCGAGCATTCCCGTTATGACGGCGACCACCAACGCGACGACGAGCGTTAGAAATTCCTGCGGTTGCGAAATGGTGAGTTCATAGCGCGGACTGAAAAAGAAAAAGTCGCAGGCGAAAAAGGACAGAACCGCGGCAATGATCGCGGACCACATCCCGAGCCACACGGCGCAAAGCACGACGGGAAGCAGGAAGATGACCGACGGATTGACGAGGCCGAGCCAGCGCTCGAGGCCGTAACCGACGAGGACCGTCATCATGACGGAGACCGCAGCGCCGCCGAAGCCGAGCCATGTCTGCGACAAGGTCGGCAATTTCCGAGCCTGTCGTTTTTGCGGCGGGCTGTCCTCCTGCACGACGACGTGAACCGCGATATCGGTCGACCGCCGAAGAATTTCGTCGGTCAGCGAGCGCCGCAGCAGTCGAGAAAAAGGCCGTGCGCGCGATCGGCCCAAGACGATCTGCGTGATATTCTCGCGTCGCGCGAAACGCAGCGCTTCGCCTGCAAGATCGTCGCCTGGCGTGCGGGCGATTTCCGCCCCGAGCCGTTCCGCGAGCCTGAGCGCCTGGTCGACGCTTCGCACGACCTCAGCAGATTCTTCTTCCTGGCCGGCGCGCTCGACGTAAAGCGCAATCCATGTGGCGTTGAGGGCCGTGGCGAGGCGTGCGCCGGCGCGAACCACCGCCTCGGAGTTTGCATCACGGCCGACGCAGACGAGCAAGCGTTCCGCCGTCGCCCAGGGTCCCTCAATCGCGCCTTGCCGAAGGAAGTCGACCATCTGATCGTCGACGCGTTCCGCGGTTCGACGCAGGGCGAGTTCGCGCAGCGCCGTGAGGTTGCGCGGCGTGAAGAAATTCTGCGTCGCGCGTCTCGCGGTCTCGGGAACATAGACCTTGCCATCCTTTAGTCGCTGCAGCAGTTCTTCCGGCGTGATGTCGACAAGGATGACGTCGGCGGCGTTCTGCAGGACGCGATCCGGCACGGTCTCGCGCACCGCGACGCCGGTGACGCGCGATACGACGTCGGCGAGGCTTTCAAGATGCTGGACATTGAGCGTCGTCCAGACGTCGATGCCGGCGTCAAGCAGCTCCTCGACATCCTGCCAGCGTTTGGGATGGCGGCTGTCGGGCGCGTTGGTGTGCGCGAGTTCGTCGACGACGACGAGCTGAGGCTTTCGCGCCAGCGCCGCGTCGATGTCGAATTCCTCGATGATCCGACCGCGGTATTCGCATTTGCGGCGTGGAAGCGTCTCAAGACCGTTGAGGAGCGCTTGCGTCTCAGAGCGTCCGTGAGTTTCCGCGACGCCTACGACAACATCGACGCCCTCGGCCTTGACCGTCTGCGCGCGCGCCAGCATCGCGTAGGTCTTGCCGACGCCGGGCGCAGCGCCGAGGAACACGCGAAGTTTCCCTTTGCTCTCCTTGTCGCTCAGGGCAAGGAGAGCATCGGGGTCGGGTCGGCGGTCGAAGTCTCCGTCATCGCGGGCCAAAGACGTCTACCTTCTGGGGCATCACCTCTATTGTAAGCGATCAAGAGCCAAATTCAGCAAGAGCACATTTACGCGCGGCTCGCCGATCGCGCCAAGAATGCGCCCTTCGACATTCGCTTCGACAACGGCGCGCACCTGCGACTCGCTGAGACTGCGGGCCTTGGCGACGGCTCCCGCCTGCGCCAGCGCGAACTGCGGCGAAATATGCGGATCAAGGCCGGAGGCGGATGTCGTCGCGGCATCAGCGGCGACGACGTCAATCCGGCCGGCGGCGAACTCCGCCTCGATCGTCGCATTGACGCGGTCGACAAGCTTCTTCGACGTCGGCCCGAGATTGGAGCCCATCGAGTTCGCTGCGTTGTAGGGCGCGTCGACCGTCTTGGAAGGATCAGCTGGGTCGGAGCCTGTCGTTGCCGAAGGCCGGCCGTGAAAATAGCGATCGGAGGCAAAGTTCTGTCCGATCAGCGCCGAGCCGATCACTGTTCCGTCGCGTTCGATCACGCTTCCATTCGCCTGCGTCGGCAGGGCGAGTTGTGCGACCCCGGTGATCGCGAGCGGATAGACGATTCCGGTCAGCGCGGTGAAAAGAACGATCATGACGATCGCCGCACGAATTTGGGAGAGCATCTGAGAGCTCCTTACGCGAGATGAATGGCCGAGACGGCGAGGTCGATGAGCTTGATGCCGATGAACGGCGCGACGAGCCCGCCGAGCCCGTAGATCAGCAGATTTCGCCGCAACAAGGCGGCGGCGCCCACGGGCCGGTACGGGACGCCCTTCAGCGCGAGCGGGATGAGCGCGATAATGATGAGCGCGTTGAAGATCACCGCCGAGAGAATGGCCGACTGCGGCGAGGCGAGCTTCATGATGTTGATCGCCTCCAGTTCGGGATAGGCGACGACAAACAGCGCGGGGATGATCGCGAAATATTTGGCGACGTCATTGGCGATCGAGAAGGTGGTCAGCGAACCGCGCGTCATCAGCAGCTGTTTGCCGATCGCGACGATCTCGATGAGCTTTGTCGGATCGCTGTCGAGGTCGACCATATTGCCGGCTTCGCGCGCCGCCTGCGTGCCCGTCTGCATGGCGACGCCAACGTCCGCCTGAGCCAGCGCCGGCGCGTCATTGGTGCCGTCGCCGCACATAGCGATCAGGCGGCCGCCCTGCTGCTCCTTACGAATATAGGCGAGTTTGTCCTCGGGCTTGGCTTGCGCGATGAAGTCGTCGACTCCCGCTTCTCCGGCGATCGCCGCGGCGGTAATGGGATTGTCGCCGGTGACCATCACGGTTTTGACGCCCATCGCGCGCAAGGCGGCGAAGCGCGATTTTATGTCGGGCTTGATGATGTCTTTGAGATGAATGACGCCCAGCAGCATGCCGTTTTCCGACACGGCGAGGGGCGTGCCGCCCGAACGCGAGATGCGCTCGACCGCGCCTTCGAAATCAACGGGAACGGACTTAGCATGCGCCGCGACCGCGTCGACGGCGCCCTTGCGCAGCGTCCGGCCGGGAAGATCAACGCCGGAAATGCGCGTGTGCGCCGAAAAGGGGACGATCTGCGCGTCCGGGCCGAGGTCGGGCGTCGAAGAACCAAGCGCGCTTTTCGCCAGAGCGACGATCGACCTCCCCTCCGGCGTTTCATCGGCGAGCGAGGCCAGCAAAGCGGCTTCGACAAAGGCGTGCTCCGAAACGCCTTCGATCGAAACGAACTCGTCCGCCATGCGATTGCCGAAGGTGATGGTGCCGGTCTTGTCGAGGAGCAGCGTGTCCACGTCGCCCGCCGCCTCCACAGCGCGACCCGAGGTGGCGATGACATTGAAGCGGATCAGCCGATCCATGCCGGCGATGCCAATCGCCGATAAGAGTCCGCCGATCGTCGTCGGGATCAGACAGACGAGCAGCGCGATCAGCACGGTGACCGAAATCGCCGCGCCGGAGTAGATCGCGAGCGGCCAAAGCGTCACGCAGACGATGAGAAAAATGATGGTCAGTCCGGACAGGAGAATCGACAGCGCCAGCTCATTCGGCGTTTTCTGCCGCTGCGCGCCCTCGACGAGCGCGATCATCCGATCGATAAAGGTCGAACCGGGCGCCGCGGTGATCTTGACCTTGATCCAGTCGGAGAGAACCGTCGTGCCGCCGGTCACGGCGGAACGATCGCCGCCCGCCTCGCGGATGACCGGCGCGGACTCGCCTGTGATCGCCGACTCGTTGACCGAGGCGACGCCTTCGATCACTTCGCCGTCGCCGGGGATGAGTTCGCCCGCCTCGACCAGCACCAGGTCGCCGAGTTTGAGATCGAGCGCCGAAACGCCTTCATAGACGTCCTTCATGCCGCTCTTGTTCTGCGGATCAATCAACCGCTTAGCGTTTGAGTCGCTGCGCGTCCTGCGCAAGGCGTCCGCCTGCGCCTTTCCGCGTCCCTCCGCCACCGCTTCGGCGAAATTGGCGAAGAGCACGGTGAACCACAGCCAGGCGGCGATCTGCCCCGAGAAAAAGGCGGCGCCGTTCTGCGCAAGGAGATCGCGCACATAGAACGCCGTGACCACCGCCGACACGATTTCCGTGACGAAGATCACCGGATTGCGGGCGAGGCGTCTCGGATCGAGCTTCCTGAAGGCGTCGACGGCGGCGCGCTTCGTGATCGCGGCGTCGAATAAGCCGGGCGCGGCGACTTTATGCGACATCTGACATGCTCCTTAGAAGGTTTTTCCGGCAAGCAGCGCGAAGTGTTCGACGATCGGGCCGAGCGCGAGCGCGGGAAAATATTGCAGCAGATACAGGACGACGATGACGCCGAGCAGTAGGCCGATGAAGAGTGGTCCATGCGTTGGGAAGGTTCCCACCGAAGAGGCGCCCTTCTTTTTCGCCGCGAACGCGCCGGCGATCGCCAACACGGGAATGACGAAGGCGAAGCGTCCCAGCAGCATCGCGACGCCGAGCGTCGTGTTGTACCAAGGCGTATTGCCCGTCAGGCCTGCGAAAGCCGATCCGTTGTTATCCGTCGCTGAAGCGAATGCGTAAAGGATTTCGGAAAGCCCGTGCGGGCCGGCATTGTTCAGACTGGCGAGGCCAGTCTGAAGCATGACTGAAACGCCGGTGAAGACAAGCACGCTGAGCGGATAGATCAGCACCGCCAGCATCGCGAGCTTCATCTCGCGCGTCTCAATCTTCTTGCCGAGGTATTCCGGCGTGCGGCCGACCATAAGCCCGGCGATGAAAACGGCGATGATCGCCAGCACCAGAAAGCCGTAGAGCCCGGCGCCGACGCCGCCCGGCGCGATGCTGCCCATCAGCATGTTGAACAAGGGCACGAGACCGCCGAGCGGCATGAAGGAGTCATGCATCGAGTTGACTGCGCCGCAGCTCGTGCCCGTGGTCGACGTTGCAAATAGCGCGCTCATCGCAGGGCCGAAGCGGACCTCCTTGCCTTCCATATTTCCAGGCGATGGATCGACGCCGATCTCGGTCAGCAAGGGATTGCCGCCTGCCTCGGCCCAGTACGCGACTGATACGCCCGCGACGAGCACGATCATCATGGTGATGGCGATCGCGCGACCTTGTCTATAGTCAAAGACCGCACGCCCAAAGGCGAAGGCCGTCGCGAAGGGGATGACGAGCAGAGCCCAGATTTCCAGCATGTTGGAAAGGGCGCTCGGGCTCTCGAAAGGATGCGCGGAATTGGCGTTGAAGAAGCCCCCGCCATTGGTGCCGAGTTCCTTGATCGCCTCTTGGCTCGCGACCGGGCCTATGGCCAGCGTCTGCTTCGCGCCCTCGAGCGTCGTCGCTTCGATCGAGCCTTGAAGCGTTTGCGGCACGCCGAGAGCGACCAGGGCGAGCGCGACGACGATCGACATCGGCAGGAGCACGTATAGCGTCGAACGGGTGAGGTCGACCCAGAAATTGCCGATGGTCGGCGATTCGGCGCGCGAGAAACCGCGCACCAGCGCAAACGCCATCGCAAGGCCGGTGGCGGCGGATAAAAAATTGTGCACCGTTAGGCCGAGCATCTGCGTCAGGTGACTCATCGTCGACTCGCCGCCGTAGTTCTGCCAATTGGTGTTGGTGACGAAGCTCATCGAGGTGTTGAAGGCGAGTTCGGCGGGAACCCCGCTAAAGCCCTGAGGATTGAGCGGCAGATAAGCCTGCAACCGTTGCAGCGCGTAAAGCGAAACAAAGCCGATCACGCTGAAGGCCAGCATGGCCATCGTGTATGCGAGCCAGTTTTGCTCCCGCGCAGGATCAACGCCGGCGAGTCTGTAGAAGACGCGCTCAATGGGCGAGAGCGCGGGAGAGAGCAGGCCGCGCTCTCCCGCTAAGACGGCGGCTATGTAATTGCCGAGCGGTATAGCCGCGACAATAACGGCAAGCAGGACGATGGCGATTTGCGCCAGCCCAATGGACGTCATGGCGAACGCCCGGCATGCGCCGAGCCTCCCTTTAGAATTTTTCCGGATGGAGCAGCGTATAGGCGAGATAGGCGCCGAGAAGAACGGCGACGATCAGTCCAATGACAGGTTCAAACATTGCGGCACTCCTAAAGGCGCCCGCAGGCCCGCGCATAGGCGCCAACGATCGCAAACAGGAAAAGACCGAGGCCAACGTACAGAATATCGAGCATGTGTCCTCTCCGCGCTCACCGGCGCCGTGAATCAATGCGCGCACGCCGCGCGCGCATCTCGTGAACCAGATTGTTCGCGATCACAAAGATAAAGGCCGCGACGCCGAGGCCAATGACAGATAGAGGCATGAGCGCATCTCGCTTTAATGTCGCGTTCTCGCTTCGGTCTTCGCCGAACGAGAATTACGAACCGCAAGTTGCGCGGGAATGATGTAAAGGCGCTATTAGGATTTCGGTCGGTCGAGGCCGCTCACATAGCTCGCTCGCGGGTCGTCTAAGGTGGTGAGCAAAATGGATAGATGAGGTGGCGATCAAACGATATTCGCATCGTAAAATTAGTTTGAAGTGGTCCTGTTGCGACATCTCGTTGCAATGCGCGAAGTTCCCTCTCGCCTGTATGCTCTCAGAAAAGCATCAATTCCGGCGTCGACCTTCGCGTTAACGGAGGCTTCGGCTCCCGGTTCGAGACCGAGCGCCGTGTGAAGCGGTAGGTCCCCGCGGACAAGACTCAAAAAATGGCTAGCGGCTTCATTCGCGTCTGAGAACGTCAGGAGGCCGCGGTCTTTGGCCTCTTCGAGCAACGCCGCGACGCGCATGAGCTCGTTTTTCGGCCCACTTTCAAAGAAGAGCCTGCAAAGTTGCGGAAAGCGCATGCGCACACTGGAAATCGCCTGAAAAAACGCCATCGACTCCGGCGTCAAATACACCTCGACAAATTGACGCGCGAAGCTTCGAAGCGCCTCGACAAGGCCGATGTCGAGATCTGGCATCTGCAGCCTGCTCGCTTTCAGGCGGCATTCCCCTTCGATCAAATGGGCGAACAAAGCCTCCTTGCTCGGAAAGTAAGCGTAGAGCGTCGCCTTCGACACGCAAGCGGACCGCGCGATCGCGTCCATGCTCGTCTCGGCGAATCCCTGTTCGAGGAATAATTTTCGCGCGGCCGCGATCACGGAACATTCCTTCCGTCCCGCAACATGCGCCTCCGTCGATCCTGCCGCCGCATGATCCATCGACGGGCTCTTCATGGCGGGTTCCTCGATTTCAGTCTTCATACCGGCAACGCCGCCGACTCTTGCTTCAAGGCTCTGCCCCCGCGCCATACGCTCATTCACCACGCCTCCACCGAGGCTGAACCGGCAAAGCCGGTGGCGTGACGTCATCTATCGGCCCACTTTCGAAAAGTTTCAAACTAAACGACCCAGTTCAATTTTAGCGTTGACAGGCGCCAAAGGGCAAGCATAAAACTGAACAGTTCAGTTCAACCTGACCCAATATGATTATGGAGGGCGCCTCAAATATTCCGGCCTTTGCTCAACCCGCTTGTGGGGAATCGCCTCGCTGTTCCGCAGGAAAGGCCGAAGGCGCGAAACCTCGATCGGCCCCAAAGGACATTGCTTAGCTCAAAGGGTAGGGCGGCGGCGTTGGGGTTTTTGCTTGCCGTGCTGCTTTCCGGCTGCGCGGTGGGTCCTGACTTTGCCGCGCCCGATGCGCCCTTGGGCGCGGGCTATGCGGTGGGCAAGCCTGCCAACATCACCCAATCGGCGGCCATCGCGGGCGGCGGCGCACAAAGGCTCGTTCCTGGCCGCGACATTCCGGGACAATGGTGGCGACTGTTCCACTCGAAGCAGATTTCGGCGCTGGTGGCCGAGGCGGTGAACAATCATCCAACCATCGCGGCCGCGGAAGCGGCGCTTCGCCAGGCGCGGGAAAACACGGAAGCCGATGTGGGTTCTTTCTTTCCGTCGGCCACGCTGACCCAGAGCGTGGCGCGCACGCAATCGACGACGGCGCAATTCGGCAGCCTCATGCAAAGCTCCTCGTCGAGCGGATCGCAAAGCTCCTCGTCGAGCGGACCGACGGCGTTCATCTATACGCTCCATAATTCGAATGCCGCTGTGTCGTTCACGCCCGACGTCTTCGGCAAGACGGTGCTTACGGTCGAGAGCGATGTCGCCGCGGCCGAATATCAGCGATACCAGCTCGAGGCGACCTATCTCGCGCTCACCGCCAATGTCGTGACGGCGGCGATCACCGATTCCTTGTATGCGTCTCAGATCAAGGTCACGCGCGATCTCATCGCCGCCTATCAGAAGCAGCTCGACATATTGCAGAAGCGCTTCGAACTCGGCGCCGTGAGCGCGGCCGACGTCGTCTCGGAAAAGGCGCTTGTCGCTCAGGCGCAAGCGACGCTGCCGCCGCTCGAAAAGGCGCGAGCGCAGACGCGCAATCAGCTCATGGCCTATCTCGGCCGCTTTCCTAATGACGACAAGGGCGAGGCGATCGACATCGAGCATCTGCATCTGCCGCGTGATCTGCCGCTTAGCCTACCGTCCAATCTGGTGCGCCAGCGTCCTGACGTTCTTTCGGCGGAGGCGCAGTTGCATCAGGCAAGCGCCAATGTGGGCGTCGCCACGGCAAATATGCTGCCGCAGCTCACGCTGACGGGCAATGGCGGCAGTCAGGCTTCGAATTTCTCGCAATTATTCTTGCCGCAGACCTCGGTCTACAATCTTGCGACGCAGCTCTCCGGCCAGGCGTTCGACGCCGGCAGATTGTTCCATCAGCGCGAGGCGAAGCTCGCCGCGCTCGAACAGGCGGAAGCGCAATATCGCGCGACCGTGATCAGCGCCTTCCAGAATGTCGCCAACGCATTGCAGGCGATCAAGCATGACGCGGAGACGCTGCGTGCGCAGGTTGCGGCGGAAAAGGCCGCCGCCGAAAGCCTGGATATCTCGCAAGCCCAATATTCGGCCGGCTCGACCACCTATCCGACGGTGCTCAACGCCGCGCAGACTCTGCTCAACGCCCGTCTCAATCGTGTCCAGGCGCAGGCCGCGCGCTTCTCCGACACGGCGGCGCTGATGCAGGCGCTCGGCGGCGGTTGGTGGAATCGCATCGACGAGACGCCGGCGTCGCTTCCCAAACCCACCGACCTCATTTCAACCCTGCCGATCGCGGCGGCCATACGCGCCGAGGCTGAGGAACGCTCCCGTGCCCGTTAACACGCTTTTGCAAGACCGTCTCGGATCGATGTTCAAGCCCATGATGATCATGCTGGCGAGCGTCGCCCTCGTGTTCGCAGCCCTTTACGGCTTCGTCAGTTTCCGCTCGATGATGATCGGGCGGTTCCTCGCCTCCATGGCCAATCCGCCGCAGACCGTGTCGGTGACGACGGCCGCTTATCGGGAATGGCGCCCGAAGTTTTCAGCGATCGGCACGTTCCGCGCCGTCAATGGCGCGGACCTCGCGCTCGAAACCTCCGGCATCGTTGAGAAAATCCACTTCCAGTCGGGCCAGGACGTCGAGGCGGGGAAGATTCTCGTCGAGCTGCGCAAGGATACGGACAACGCCCGGCTCGAAGCGTTGAAAGCCACGGCGGAGCTCAACGCCATCAACCTGCGCCGCGACCAGTCGCAACTCAAAATCAAGGCCGTGAGCCAGGCGACGGTGGATTCGGACGTCGCCAATCTGAGAAGCGCCAACGCCCAAGTCGTGCAGCAGGAGGCGGTGATCGCGCAAAAGACTCTGCTCGCGCCCTTTGCCGGAAGGCTCGGCATCCGCCAGATCGATCTTGGCCAATATATCGGCGCCGGAACGGTGATCGTGACCTTGCAGGCGCTCGATCCGATTTTTCTCGACTTTGTCCTCCCCCAGCAGGACTTGAATGGCGTCTCGGTCGGACAAACCATCGCCGCGACGGTCGACGCCTTTCCCGGCCAGAGCTTTACGGGCAAGATCGACGCCATCAGCTCCAAGGTGGATCTCGCGAGCCGCAACGTGCAGATACGCGCGAGCCTCGCCAATGGCGAACGCAAGCTGCGGCCCGGCATGTTCGCTTCGGTGGAAATCGCGACCGGCAAGCCCCAACGCCTCATCACGCTGCCGCAAACGGCGATCGTCTATGCGCCTTTCGGCAATTCGGTGTTCCTTGCGCAAAAAAGCGAGGAGAGCGCCGATAAGAAGACTCCACAAGGCTCCGGGCTCGTCGCGCATCAAGCCTTCGTTCGGCTCGGCGAGGCGCGCGGCGACGAAGTCTCGGTGCTCGAAGGGGTGCCCGAAGGCGCCACGGTCGTCACGGCCGGTCAGGTCAAGCTGCGCAACGGCGCGCCGCTCGCCATTTCGCAAGAGCCGTCACCGCCTGTCGATGCCTATCCCAAGCCCGTGGATCAGTGAACGGAGATTTCGCAAGATGCGTTTCACTGACATTTTCGTACGCCGCCCGGTGCTCGCCAGTGTGGTGAGCCTGCTGATCCTGGTGCTTGGCCTGAGATCGCTGGCGACTTTGCCCGTGCTGCAATATCCGCGCACGCAAAACGCCGTTGTCACGGTGATGACGTCCTATTTTGGCGCCGATCCGGCGACCGTCGCCGGTTTCGTTACGACGCCGCTCGAAAACGCCATCGCGCAGGCGAATGGCATCGACTATCTCACCTCGACGAGTCAGATCGGGGTGAGCACGATCACCGCCAATCTGCGGCTGAACTATGATTCCGGCAAGGCGCTCACCGAGATCAGCACCAAGATCGATTCGGTGCTCAACCAATTGCCGCAGGCCGTGCAGCGTCCCGTCATCACCGTCAAGATCGGCCAAACGACTGACGCCATGTACCTTGGCTTCAACAGCGACATCCTCACGCCGAGCCAGGTGACGGATTACCTCATTCGCGTCGTGCAGCCGCGTCTGCAATCGGTGCCGGGCGTGCAGACGGCGGAGCTTATCGGCGGCAAGACCTTTGCGCTTAGAGCCTGGCTCGATCCGGTGAAGCTCGCCGCCTATGGACTCACCGCCAGCGAAGTGGCGGCGTCCCTCCAGAGCAATGATTATATCGCCGGCCTCGGCTCGACCAAAGGCCAATGGGTTCAGGTCAATCTCTCGGCGGCGACGTCGCTCCATTCACTCGAGGAGTTTCGCAACCTCGTCGTCAAACAGGTGAACGGCGCCAATGTGAAGCTGCGCGACGTCGCCAACGTCACGCTCGGCGCGGACGACTATGAATCCTCGGTGTCCTTCGACGGCAAGCAGGCGGTGTATATCGGCATTCTCGTGGCGCCGAACGCGAATCTGCTCGATGTCGTCAAAGGCGTCAAAGACGCCTATCCCGACATTGTCAAAGCGCTGCCGCAAGGCTTGAATAGCGAGATCGTCTACGACACGACGAATTTCGTGAACAGCTCCATCGACGAGGTGATTCACACGCTCATCGAAGCGGTCCTCATCGTCACCGCCGTCGTCTTCGTGTTTTTGGGATCATGGCGCTCGGTGCTGATCCCGATCATGGCGATCCCTCTTTCGCTCATCGGCTCGCTGACGTTTCTCCTCGCTTTCGGCTTCTCGATCAATCTGCTGACGCTTCTGGCGCTCGTGCTGGCGATCGGCCTCGTGGTCGACGACGCCATCATTGTCGTCGAAAACGTCAACCGGCATCTCGGCGAAGGCCTGACGCCTGTCGACGCCGCGCTGCTGGCGGCGCGCGAACTCGCGGGGCCGATCATCGCCATGACGATCGTGCTGATCGCCGTCTATGTGCCGATCGGCTTTCAGGGCGGCCTCACCGGCGCGCTCTTCGTCGAATTCGCTTTCACTCTGGCGGCGGCGGTCACCGTGTCGGGCATTGTCGCGCTCACCCTCTCGCCGGTGAGCTGCGCGTTGGCGCTCAAGCCCCCGAAGCGAGGCGAGGAGACGCTTGAGTCCCGCATCGTCGGCTTCATCGACGCTCGGATGGACGCCGTGCGGGATCGCTATCACCGGCTGCTGGACTCCTCCCTCAATTACGTCCCGGTGACGCTCGTCTTCGGCGGGCTGGTGCTTTCGAGCATTTATTGGCTCTACGCCAGCGCCAAGAGCGAACTCGCGCCAAACGAGGATCAGGGCATCATTCTGGCGCAGGCGACTCCGGCGCCCAACGCCACTCTTCAACAAAAGCTGTACTACGCCGATCAGGCATATAAAATCATCGCCAAGCATCCAGAGACCGACAGCGTGTTCCAGATCAATTCGCCGTCGGCGAATCTGACCGGCGTCGTGCTCAAGCCTTCGGATGAGCGCAAGGTCGGGGCGGAGGACTTGCAGCATATGCTCCAACAGGAGCTGAGCGCCGTTGCGGGTGTGCGCTTCGTCGCCTTCCAGCCGCCGCCGCTTCCCGGCTCGATGGGCTTGCCGATTCAATTTGTCTTCCAGAGCACCGACCCTTTCGAGAAGATGGACGGTATCTCCCGCGAATTCCTGTCGAAAGCTCTGGCGACGGGAAAGTTCATGTTCCTCGACACCGATCTCAAGATCGATCAGCCGCAGTTGTCGCTTGTCATCGACCGCGAAAAGACCGCGCAACTCGGCCTGAGAATGGTCGACGTCGGCGGCGCGCTCACCACCGCGCTGAGCGGCGGCTATACACAATATTTCGGGCTCGCCGGCCGTTCGTACAAAGTCATTCCGCAGGTCGCCCAACGGTTTCGACTGAATCCGGATCAGATCTTGAATTATTACATCAAGACGGCGGACGGCTCCTTGGCGCCGCTTTCGACCGTCGCCAAGCTCGAAACCACCATCGTTCCCGAGTCGCTCAATCATTTCCAGCAGATTAATTCGGTGACGATTTCTGGCGTGGCCGCGCCTGGCGTCATCGCCGGCGAGGCGCTCGACACGCTGAAAGAGATCGCGCGCCAAACATTGCCCTCGACCTATACGATCGACTATGCCGGACCCTCGCGCCAGTTCATTCAGGAGTCGAGCGGCTTCGCGGTGACGTTTGGCTTCGCCCTCATCATCATCTTTCTGGCGCTGGCCGCGCAATTCGAGAGCTTCCGCGATCCGCTGATCATTCTCGTATCCGTCCCGATGTCGATCGCCGGCGCGCTGGTGTTCATCATGCTCGGCTTTGGCGGCGCGAGCATCAATATTTACACCCAGGTTGGCCTCGTGACGTTGATGGGCCTGATCAGCAAACACGGCATTCTGATCGTGGAGTTCGCCAATGAATTGCAACATGGCGGCATGTCGAAACGGGAAGCGATCCTGGAGGCCACGTCCATTCGCCTGCGTCCGATCCTTATGACCACCGCGGCGATGGTGCTCGGCGTATTGCCGCTCGTCATGGCGGCGGGCGCGGGCGCGGCGTCGCGCTTCAACATGGGTCTGGTGATCGCCTCGGGCCTTTCCATCGGCACCTTGTTCACGCTGTTTGTCCTGCCCGCGGTCTATCTCGTCCTCGCGGCGGACCATTCGGGGTCACGCAAGAAGGCCGCGCTGGATCTTGTGTCGCCAGCGCATTCATAAGTGCGGTCGGAGATCGTTCTGAAGGCCGATTCATGAACGCGTTGTTCGCGCGGCTTCGGAGCCTGATCTTGTGACCGATCGGGCGCAATGTTCTGGCTCAAGATCGAACGCCCCGGGTTAAGCGCTCACTATCGAAGCCGCCGCTGACGCCGACGGCTCCACAGTCGCGTCGCCGATCGACGGGACGGCGGGCAGGGTTAAACTGTATAATTCCGTAACGAGCGGGAAAAAATCCCGATTTACTTATCTGAAAGCGGCTTGACGGCGTAAGCGAAGCGGTTAGTCTGCTTAAAGATTATTGGCGTTGCCTGCCCCCGTATAGCGGCGAATGACGGGAAGATTTGTCTTGAGGCTTTTTCAACGCATATTTGCGCAAGTCCTCGTTTGCTGCGCCCCGGCTGGGGCGGTTCTTTTTTCCGGGGTGTTTGTCAGCGGCGCCGCGCCGGCCGGAGCGGCGGAAAACTATAGAGGGGATGAGCCAGACTCCTGCGAGCGTGGTCCGGATCGCCAGAATCTCACCGATTTTCCGCGCCGCATGTCAGTGTCATATGAGTGACCTTAAAGCCTATAATTTTTTCTTGAAAGGTGCGTACATTGCGCTAAGCGCTATGACGCTAAAACTATTCATTAGTGAATCCACGTATTACGTTTCAGATGAGTCCTTAATGTTATATTCGGTTGTTGAGATCCTTGTTAATTTTTTAATAGTAGGCTTAATTGTGTACTTCTTTGGCTTGACTGTCTTAGCGGTATCAAACTTAGTGTTCAGGCGCGAGACTGGTTGTCTATCGATGATCGGTATTTGCGCGTCCGCGTCCGGGATCTTGTATGTCGTGCTGAATTTGGCGCCTGCCAGAATTCACTGGGTGATTCATCAACGTGAATTCAGAGAGGCTATTTCGAAAATACCGCAAAACAATGACGGTCTAAAACTCGATATTCTTGCAACCAAGCGAAATGTTGACGCTCCGTTCCTGCCTGGCGCTCTCGACAACTACGTGAGCAGATCAGTGCTGATTTTCGACGATAGCGACCAGATTGCCCACACGGTTCGGTCAGCGGAGTGGATGAGCGCTATGAGACGCAAGAGCAGCCTGATCACAAACCCGCAGTGTCACAGCATAGTTAAGAAGATTGATCTACATGTTTACGCGGTCGACGTGTTTTGCTGACCATTCTCGGGAGATTAAGTAATGGACTGCTTTCGTTCGCGCACTGGGATCAATGTTCCATACGGCGTCGTTACCGTGGGGTGCCTCTCCAGGAGCCAAATCGCGGGCGCGGGTAGCCCGGGCAGTCGGTCTATCGCCTTATTTTCAGGGGAAGGACGGCGCATGATGCTGGCGGCGGCCGAAATTGCAGCGGAGAGTCGGCGCATGCGCGGACGAAATCCGAAGGCCACCTTTTCGTCGAGTATGCGCACGCGGGGAATCGGTGCGAAAGCCATACTTTTGATCCCGTCTGCGAACGCCGATGTGTTCATTTGAGGGGAATATAGAGTGAACCAGAGCCTATGGCGTCGCGGGGGGCTCGTTGATTTTGCGAGCCTGGAATTCCATTCGAAGGCCGTGCTGATCTTCGTTTTTCTTCTATTCCAGTTTGTGGCGCTGCCTCCTATTGGCATGATTATCGTCTTCGTTGTGGTGTCTTGTCTTGTATTTCCATTTTTTGGACTGATACCCCCGTCGTTCATGGAAGAAGCACCACCAGTCGCGGGGTGGACTGTGATTGCTCTCGTGGCGCTTACCGCATTTATAGTTTCTTCTCTTCCTATCGCGCTATATTTTAAAATTCCTGGGCGTTTAATTTTATTATTAGCAATTATCGGAATATCAGGAGTATTGTTAATTTTCTATGGGGATTATACCCTTGAGGCAAGTACGTAGTCTGCAATAATACTTATGATGTAAGTTATTGATTTTGGCGCCAGTTTTATCCCCATTCCCACCGCTTGCGCCTTGACCGCTCCCGCCACTTCGCATAAATCAGAGTCGTTACCCGGCGATGGCGAGGATGGATTTGGTGGAACTGGACGCGGCCGAATGGATCAAGTCCCAAATTGAAGCGGCGCGAAAGGCTGCTTACGAAGAGGGTTACGCCGCCGCCATCAGGGACATGCAACAGGCGCTCGGGCTCCCGACAAAAAGGGAGAAAAAGTCCGTTGAGGTCGCTGCGAAAGGCCGCGTGAGCGAAGATACGAAGCTCACAACTCCGAGGGGACTAACTCGCCAACTCGTAGAAGAGGCGTTTTTGAAAACATCCGGGAAACCAGTGGCCCCCATTGAAATTCAGAAACTGGTTTTTGATCAGACCGGGACCAATTTGGCTAGCACTTCGGTACGCCGCGCTATTGAACATCTGGTGGAAAAGGGGCGCGTGATCAGGGTCGCTGGCGCTGATGCCTTGTGGAGGATGAACCTCGACGGCGTGAAAGAATAAGGCCCCGGCTTTCGCCTGGGGCCTCACTAATCCCTCGGACCGGGGGATAACACCAGCTATCTCGCTGGTTTAGAAAGGAGGCGGCGGTGGTGAACCGCAAAGGGGCTGGAAACCCCGGGAACCGAGGGCTAGGCCCCCTCGTTTTCCCGCTCCTCTTAATACGGGCATGGGGCTAAGGCCCCATTCCCACCTACCCCTTCCAAAAGGGTAAGGAACAGCGGCGCGATCCGGGTCCAAACCGGGTGCGCCGCTGCGCATTTTTCTGTAACATGCGCTTTCGAATACGTCAAGGAATCCAGCATGTTAACGCTTGCAGAGGCCGTAAAATCCGGGCGATTACAGGACTTTATCGCCCAAGAAGAGGCGCGCGGCGGCGCCCCGGTGGACCGCGCGGCCTTCGATGCTTTGGCTGAGAAGCTGATCAAAGCGCCGCAACTAGAAGATCAAACATCGCGTTCCGCATCTGGCGATGGTTCGAGCGGAAAGAAAACTCGCCGAGGTAACGGTCCATGTGCTTCGCGCTGATGTGAATGTGCGTTGAAGCGACCGACTTCTTAAACAGTTTCCAAAAGCTCTCGACATTGTTCGTGTGATGCGTCGCGTCGTGGCGATAGTCGTAATACGCCCATTCCTTCGCGCCGTGTTTCACGGAACCGTGCTTGTAGCCGTCGTCCTCCAGTAAACCATAGGAAATAAGTTCGTCCGTCGATACGGTTGCGCCTTTCTCGACGTTTTCGAGTACGACCCTGCGCAGCGTGTCAGTTTTGACGTTCTCAATCACCTGCGTCGCGATTTTGCCGCCACGTTCTTTGAGGCCCATGACAATCGTCTTGCCTTCCGCGCCGCGACCGCGCTTGCCGGAACGCTTGCCACCCACATAGGCTTCGTCGAGTTCGACGTGGCCCTTGAGCATTTCGAAGCCATCGGCCTTCGTCATCAGGTCGCGGATTTGCTGGCCGATGCGCCACGCCGTCTTATAGGTGACGCCGAGCGTCCGTTGCAGTTCCTTGCCGCTC
This sequence comes from Methylocystis silviterrae, assembly GCF_013350005.1. Lineage (GTDB taxonomy): Bacteria > Pseudomonadota > Alphaproteobacteria > Rhizobiales > Beijerinckiaceae > Methylocystis > Methylocystis silviterrae. The sequence goes on along the minus strand of NZ_JABVWW010000006.1, from coordinate 146,023 downwards.
ACGCCGTGGCGCGTCGCGATAAAGAGGTAGATCGCGTAAAACCACGTTTGCAGCGGCGTCCGGCTGTCCTGAAAGATCGTCCCGGCGCACGGGTAGACATGATCGCCGCAGGCCGCACAGGCGAAGGCGCGGCGACCCGTGATCTTGTGAAAGGTGCTTTCGACGCCGCACTTGCCGCAGACGTGGCGAAGGCCGTAGCGGACTTCCATAACCCGAATAAGGCAGGCGTCGTCATTCGGAAAGGTCGCGAAAAAATCGCGGACGGAAAACGCTTGGACGCTGCTTTCGCGTTGTCCGGCTTTTGATGGGCGGGTGCGCTTACGAGACGTCATCTGCATAGCTCCAATGACGGAAACTATGCCATAGCCTCATACTTGCGTCAAGGGGATAATCCCCTTTTCTATTTCCAGCCATCATCTATTTACCGATGAAATAGTTCAGTTTGCATTCGGTTGATCAATAAGAGAGGCGGATAAGGATGGAAAACCAATTCAAGGTGTATGCACCCGCGAACGCTCGCTTCTTAGTTCCTACTCGCGCCGACGTTAAAGCAGTGCTTGGGGAATACCACTTTAGCGACTGGGTTTGTGTCTCCGGCAGCGTCCCATCTAAGCTTCTCACAGATGGGCGGGGCAATGTTGTATATCAGCCAAATGGTCTACCCTACATCGCTCCTGACGACGGCGCCCGGCTCACGCCCTGGCCAATCTTTGCAGCGCACATAGTTGCATTTTTAAGGTCCGCATCCACCGCATGAGACGCCGTTGAGGTTCTATGCAAGACGCAGTAAATCACATTTTCAACTCCTTTGCCGTCGAGCATTATGAGTTGATTTCCTAATTTTTGAGGAAGAATGCCTCTCACGCCCCATCTGCGCCGGCTCGAAGCCGAAGCGGTTTTCATTTTGCGAGAAGCCGTGGCCGAGTTCCGGCGTCCGGTGATGCTCTATTCTATCGGCAAGGATTCGAGCGTGATGTTGCATCTCGCGCTCAAAGCCTTTTTTCCAGCCAAGCCGCCCTTCCCGCTGTTGCATGTCGACACCACGTGGAAGTTTCGCGAAATGATTGCGTTCCGCGACCAAACCGCGGCGCGCGTCGAAATGGATTTGATCGTTCACACAAATGAAGACGGGCGAAAGCGCGGCGTCTCGCCTTTCACATGCTCCTCATCCGCATACACGCAAGCAATGAAAACCGAGGCGCTTAGACAGGCGCTGAACGAAGGCGGATTCGACGCGGCCTTCGGCGGCGCGCGTCGCGACGAGGAGAAAAGTCGGGCGAAGGAGCGCATCTTCTCGCATCGAACTGCCTCCCACGGTTGGGATCCTAAGAGTCAGCGCCCCGAGCTTTGGCGGATATTCAACACTCGCCTCGGCGCTGGCGAGACCATGCGAATCTTCCCGCTGTCGAATTGGACCGAGACCGACGTCTGGGATTACATCGCCGCGGAAAACATCCCGGTCGTGCCTCTTTATCTCGCAAAGGAACGGCCGATCGTCCGCCGCAACGGCGCTTACATCATGGTCGATGATGAACGGTTTCCGCTGGCGCCAGAAGAGGTCGTCGAGACGCGGCGCGTACGCTTTCGAACGCTGGGCTGCTATCCGCTGACTGGAGCGATTGAGTCGGAGGCGGCTACGCTGGAGGCGATCATCGCGGAAATGCGACATGCCTCGACCTCTGAACGTCAGGGCAGGCTGATCGATTTCGATGAGTCTGCGTCGATGGAGCGAAAGAAGCGCGAGGGCTATTTCTGATGACCGCCCCGTTTATCGCAGATGCGGCAATCCTCTCGAAAGCGCAGCCGAACCCGCCGCGACCCACTTTGCGGGTCTTGACCTGCGGATCGGTCGACGACGGCAAGTCAACGCTCGTTGGGCGTCTTCTCTATGAACGTCAGCTGATCTTCGACGATCAACTTGCCGCTCTGCGCAGCGACTCGCTGCGGCATGGCGCTTTGGGCGAGGAGATCGATTTCGCCTTGCAGGTCGACGGACTTGAGGCCGAACGCGAGCAAGGCATCACGATCGATGTCGCTTACCGCTATTTCTCCACGCCCGCGCGTTCGTTCATCATGGCCGACGCGCCCGGCCATGAGCAGTATACGCGCAACATGGCGACGGCAGCGTCTAACGCCGAGTTGGCCATACTGCTCGTCGACGCCCGCAAGGGTCTGCTGACTCAGACGCGGCGACATGCGACGATCGCCTCTCTCCTTGGCGTTCGGCACATCGTGCTGGCCGTCAACAAAATGGATCTTGTTGATTACGACCAAGCCGCGTTTGAAAGAATTGTCGGCGAATTTGAAAGCGTCGCCGCATCGCTCGCCTTTCGCTCCGTCCAAGCAATTCCCATCTCCGCCCGCTACGGCGACAATGTCGTCGCCGGCTCGGCGGATATGCCGTGGCGTGACGGCCCCAGTCTCCTGGCCTATCTCGAAAACGTCGACGTTGAGACGGATGGCGCCGATGCGCCGCTGCGGCTGCCGGTGCAATGGGTCAATCGCCGAAGCGACGCCTTCCGAGGCTTCGCCGGCGCCATCGCTTCCGGCCGCATCCAGGTCGGCGATGAAATCGTGGCGGCGGCCTCCGGACGGAAAACCAAGATCGCGCGTATCGTCGCCATGGGCGGAGACCTGTTCAGCGCCGCTGCGCCGGACTCAGTTATGGTGACCTTCGCCGACGAAATCGACGCGTCTCGCGGCGACGTTCTCTGCCATCCGACAACGCGCCCGAACGTCGCCGACCAATTCGCCGCGCATCTTATTTGGATGAGCGACGACAGCCTTCTGCCTGGCCGTTCCTACCTGATCAAGATCAACGGCCGATCTCTTGCCGCGAGCGTGACAGACATCAAGCACAAGCTCGATGTCGACACTGGCGCAAAGAGCGCCGCCAAGACGCTGAGCCTCAATGAGATCGGCTTTTGCAACGTCGCCACCGCCGCGCCCGTCGCTTTTGATTCTTACGATGAAAACCGCACGACGGGCGCTTTTATCCTCATCGACCGCTTCACCAATGCGACCGCCGCCGCAGGGATCATCGCCTTTCCTCTGCGCCGCGCCACGAATATCCATCTTCAGGAGCAATCCGTCTCCAAGGCGACGCGCGCGCGTCTCAAACATCAGACGCCCGCGGTCCTATGGTTTACCGGGCTTTCCGGCGCGGGAAAATCGACGATCGCCAATCTCGTCGAATCCAAGCTTGTCGAACGTCACGCCCATACGCTGATGCTCGACGGCGACAATGTGCGGCACGGCCTCAATAAGGACCTCGGCTTTACCGAAGCCGACCGCGTCGAAAACATCCGTCGGGTGGGAGAAGTCGCGAAACTGATGGTCGAGGCGGGCTTGATCGTGCTTTGCGCCTTCATTTCCCCCTTCCGCGCTGAACGGAGGATGGTGCGCTCGCTCGTCGGAGAACAGGAGTTCATCGAGATTTTCATCGACACGCCGCTCGATGTCTGCAAGGAGCGTGATCCCAAGGGCTTGTATAGGCGCGCGCTCGCCGGCGAGATCAAGAATTTTACCGGCGTTGATCAGCCCTACGAAGCGCCGGAATCCCCGGAATTAAGGCTCAGTTCCGCCGAACACTCGGCCGAAGCCATTGCTGACCAGATTATCGCTTATCTCGAGGCGAACAAATTGCTGAGCGTATAGCGAATTGCTGAGCGTATAGCGGCGCAAGACGTCGTTCAGGTCAGCGCCATGACGTTGTTCCGCCACAGAGTCCGCGTAAACGGCTTGAGCGACAACCGCCGCCTTCGCAATAAGGCTCGCCCTGGCGGGCGTGAGGGCGCGAATTTCAGGGCGGAGTCGATCGCGAGAAGCGGGCCTTTGATGAAGATATTGATCACCGGGGGCGCGGGGTTCATCGGCTCGGCCGTTGCGCGCGCCGTGATCGGCAAGAGCGTCGACCAGATTCTCGTTCTCGACAAGCTCACCTATGCGGGAAATCTCACATCGCTGCGGACGATCGCCGACAGTCCGCGTTTTTCCTTTGTTCAAGCCGATATCTGCGACGTGGCGGCGGTCGCGCGCGCCTTCGAGGATTTTCAGCCCGACGTCGTGATGCATCTTGCGGCCGAAAGCCATGTCGATCGCTCGATCGACGGGCCGGCCGCCTTCGTCGAAACCAATGTCGTCGGCACATTCGTCATGCTGCGGGCGGCGCTCGACTATTGGCGGCGGCTCGATCGCGCCCACGCGCGCGCCTTCCGCTTCATACATATCTCCACCGATGAGGTGTTCGGCGCGCTCGGCGCGGAAGGCCTGTTCCGCGAAGACACGCCCTATGCGCCGACGTCGCCCTATTCGGCGTCCAAGGCGGGGTCGGATCATCTCGTGCGGGCCTGGCGCCACACATATGGTCTTCCGACGATCGTCACCAATTGCTCCAACAATTATGGCCCCTATCATTTTCCCGAGAAGCTCATTCCGCTCACCATCATCAACGCGATCGAGGAGAAGCCGCTGCCGGTCTATGGGCGCGGCGAGAATGTGCGCGACTGGCTTTATGTCGAGGACCACGCCTTCGCGCTGATGCGCGTTGCGCGCGAAGGGGAAGTCGGCGAATCCTATAACGTCGGCGGACGCAATGAATGGCGCAATATCGACGTGGTCGAAGCGATCTGCGACCTCATGGACGAATTCCGTCCGCGGCGCGCCGGACCGCACCGCGATCTCATCGCCTTCGTCGCCGATCGGCCGGGACATGATCCGCGCTACGCCATCGACGCCTCCAAGATCGAGCGCGAACTCGGATGGCGGCCGGCCGAGCGGTTCGAAACTGGTCTTCGCAAAACCGTGCGCTGGTATCTCGACAATTCGGATTGGTGGCAAGCGATCCGTTCGGGCGCCTATCGGGGCGAGCGCGTCGGCGTGCTTGCCGAGCAAGATGAAGACGCCGTCGCCTGACGCGCGACAGGGGGCTGTCTGTCGGATTCGCGCATGGTTTCGTCACGCTCGAGCCCGATACGGAAGTCATCGACAAAGTGACGAACTTCGATTCGCCGCGGTATGATTGCGGCGTCGCCTGGGACGACCCTGACATCGGGATCGCGTGGCCCGCCGCCGCCGGAAACGCCGTGCTGTCGGACAGGATCGCAAATGGCCGCGGCTGCGTGATCTGGCGGAGGTTTTTGGGTAAAGTGGGCAGGATGAAGCGCATCGCCGTCACCGGCCTTACCGGCCAGGTCGTCAGCTCCCTCATCGAGCGCGCGCCGAGAGGCGTCGAAATGCTCGCGCTCGGCCGTCCGCGCTTCGACCTCTCCTCGCGCGACATGGTTCTCGCGTCGCTGCGCAGCGTGCGCTGCGACGCCATCGTCAACGCCGCCGCCTACACTCAGGTCGACAAGGCCGAGAGCGAACCCGACGTCGCGATGCGCGTCAATGGCGCGGGCGCGGGCTTCGTCGCCGAAACCGCCGCCGAACTGAAGGTGCCGCTGCTGCATCTTTCGACCGACTACGTCTTCGATGGAACGCTCGATCGCCCCTATCGCGAAGACGACGAACCCGGCCCGACCGGGGCCTATGGACGTTCGAAGCTCGAAGGCGAAAGGCAGATTGCCGCGCGCTGCGAGAATTGCGCCGTTTTGCGCACCGCCTGGGTTTACAGTCCGTTTGGAACGAATTTCGTCAAGACGATGCTGCGTCTTGGCGAAACGCGCGATGAAATCGGCGTCGTCGCCGATCAGATCGGCAATCCGACGAACGCGCTCGACATCGCCGACGCGTTGCTCGCCATCGCCGAAAGGCTGGTCGACGATTCCGATCCGCGTCTGCGCGGCGTTTTCCACATGACCGGGCGGGGCGAGGCAAGCTGGGCGGACATGGCGGACGCGATCTTTTCCGCGGCGGAGAGGCAGGGCCGCAAGCCCGTGCGCGTCAAGCGCATCGCCACCGCAGACTATCCGACGCCCGCCCGCCGTCCGGCGAATTCACGGCTCGACAACGCCAAGCTTCAAGCCGTTTACGGCGTCGCGCTGCCGCAATGGCGCGATTCCGTCAACGCCTGTGTCGCCCGATTACTTCCCCCCTGAACAGCGTTTCCATGCGTGGCGTCAGCGGCGCCAGGCTGCATCCAATGACGCTCCGGCACGGTTTAAGCTACAAGGATGAGGGTAAGGAAAACAATCCTTCACCCCATTCCCCTGCGATGGGTCTCAAGATTTCTTGATTTTTGGGCCTTCTCCTGCCATATAGGGCCGAACTTCATCTCATAACGATCATTCTCGGATGGTCGCCGATTGAGAGTGGGGCCCTCCGGGGACCCGCTCTTTTTGCTTTGATCGTTCGAGAGCTTCAAGGACAAGGCTTGACGCAAAACGCCGCCGCCAGCACGACCTTTGACGAACCGCGTCTCGTCAGTGAGACCGGCGTCGCCGCGCGCGTAGCGCATCTTGTAGAGCCGGTGCTGGCGCAGTTGGGCTACCGACTGGTGCGCGTGCGGCTCTTGCAGCAGAACGGACCGATTCTGCAGATCATGGCGGAGCGTCCGGACGGAACGATGACCGTTAATGATTGCGAGGCGGCGAGCCAGGCGTTGTCGCCCGAACTCGATGTCGCCGATCTCATCGCCAGCGAATATCGTCTGGAGATTTCTTCACCGGGCGTCGATCGTCCGCTGGTGCGTCTGTCGGATTTTCACCGCGCCATCGGTCACGAAGTCAAGATCGAACTGACCCATCCCGTGGCGAGCGGACGCAAGCGCTTTCGCGGCGTCATTCGCGGCGTCGAAGGCGAGGGGCAAGGCGCGACGCTCGCGCTGGAGCGCACCGACGCGCGCTCGGACGAAGAAAAAGCCGTGTCGCTGCCGCTCGCCGACCTCGACGAAGGCCGGCTGGTGCTGACCGAGGCGCTCATCCGCGAATCGCTGCGGGCTGGAAAGCTCCAACAGACTGAAGAGAAGCAGGAGGAGGCGGACGCGGAGGAACGTCCGCGCCGCGGGCCGGGGCGCTTTCGCGGCCCCGCGCAACAGAAGCAAAAACCGCTGGCTCCGGCCGGCGTTCAAACCCAGTTCAAGAAGGCCGGCGGCAAACCAAAGCCCTCCGGCCGTTCGAGGGGAGACTAACAATGGCCGTCAGCGCCAACCGACTTGAGATTTTGCAGATCGCCGAAGCCGTCGCGCGCGAAAAGTCGATCGACCGTTCGATCGTCATCGCGTCGATGGAGGACGCGCTGCAGAAGGCGGCGCGCTCGCGCTACGGCCAGGAAACCGAAGTGCGCGCCGAGATCAATTCCAAGACGGGCGAAGTTCGCTTCTCGCGGCTGCTGCTTGTCGTCGACGAGGTGGAAAACGACTCGACGCAGATTTCGCTCGCCGAAGCGCGCAAGCGCAATCCGGCGGCGCAGTCCGGCGACTGGATCTCCGAAACGCTGCCGCCTTTCGACTTCGGCCGCATCGCCGCGCAGTCTGCAAAGCAGATCATCGTGCAGAAAGTGCGCGAGGCCGAGCGTGACCGCCAGTATGAGGAATACAAGGATCGCATCGGCGAAATCGTCAACGGCGTGGTCAAGCGCGTCGAATACGGCAATGTCGTCATCGACCTTGGCCGCGGCGAAGCCATTATCCGCCGCGACGAGATGATTCCGCGCGAAATGTTCCGCCCGGGCGATCGAGCCCGCGCCTATGTCTACGATGTGCGCCGCGAGCAGCGGGGCCCGCAGATCTTCCTCTCGCGCACCCATCCGCAATTCATGGCGAAGCTGTTCAAGCAGGAAGTGCCGGAGATCTATGACGGCGTCATCGAGGTGAAGTCGGTCGCCCGCGATCCCGGTTCGCGCGCCAAGATCGCTGTGGTGTCGCGCGATTCCTCGATTGATCCGGTCGGCGCCTGCGTCGGCATGCGCGGCTCCCGCGTTCAGGCGGTCGTCGGCGAGCTGCAGGGCGAGCGCATCGACATCATTCCCTGGTCCGCGGACGCCGCGACCTTCATCGTCAATGCGTTGCAGCCGGCGGAAGTGGTCAAGGTCGTCCTCGACGAGGACAGTTCACGCATCGAGGTCGTGGTGCCTGACGATCAGCTTTCGCTGGCGATCGGGCGGCGCGGCCAGAATGTGCGTCTCGCCTCACAGCTGACGGGCTGGGACATCGACATTCTCACTGAGGCCGAAGAGTCGGAGCGCCGGCAGAGGGAATTCGTCGAACGCACGAAGTCGTTCATGAACGCCATCGACGTCGACGAGGTCGTCGGGCGGCTGCTGGCGTCCGAGGGCTTCCGCTCGGTCGAGGAGCTCGCCTATGTCGAACTTCCTGAACTCGCGACGATCGAGGGCTTCGACGAGGATACCGCCGCGGAAATTCAGAACCGCGCCAAGAACTATCTGGAGCGCATCGAGGCGGAGAACGAAGAGCGCCGAAAGGCGCTTGGCGTCGCCGACGACCTGCGCGAGATCGAGGGCCTGACGAGCGCGATGATGGTCAAGCTCGGCGAGAACGACGTGAAGACGATGGAGGATTTCGCCGGCTGCGTGCCGGACGACCTCGTCGGCTGGAGCGAGAAGAAGGATGGCGAGACGACCAAGCACGAGGGCTTTTTCGAAGGCATTGATCTGTCGCGTGAAGAGGCTGAAGCGATGATCATGTTCGCGCGGGTGCGCGTGGGCTGGATCGAGGAGCCGGTGGCGACAACCGAAGTCGAGGCTGAAGCTCCGGCGGAAGGCGAATAGCGGATTGATCGAGGGCATGACGCGCGAGCCGCATGTTTCGGAGAGGACCTGCATCGTGACGCGCCAGAGCGGCGCGCCCGAGGCGATGATCCGCTTTGTGCGCGGGCCGGACGGCGCGCTCGCGCCCGACATCAAGGCGCGGCTCCCTGGCCGCGGCGTCTGGGTGACGGCGCGCGCCGACGTCGTGGCGCAGGCGGCGCAAAAGCGTCTGTTCGCGCGCGCGCTGAAGACGCAGATCGACGCCGCGCCGCAACTGGCCGAGGACGTCGACCGATTGCTCGAGGCCGATTGTCTGCAGATGCTGTCGCTGGCCAATAAGGCGGGCGCCGTTGCGGCCGGCTTCGGCAAGGTCGCCGACGCCCTCGCGCAAGGATCTGTCCGCGCGCTTATCGAAGCGCGCGACGGCGGCGAAGACGGCAAGCGCAAGCTTGCCCAAGCGGCCCGGCGCGCTGGATCGACGACCCCCGTCATCGGCCTATTTTCGTCGCTGCAATTGGATTTGGCGTTGGGCCGCACAAATGTGATACATGCTGCCCTCGCCGGGAGCGGTCCGACGACGGCTTTCATCGGGCGATGCCGTCGACTCGCAGCCTATCGGGGCGTATGCATCGACGGCGCGACGGCGATGGGCGACGAAATCGAAGCGAAGCCGAACGGCTGCGCAGAGTGAAATTAACGGGTCGTAGCGACCCAGGATTGGGAACTGGATGAGCGAAGGCGAGAACAGCGGCGACAAAACTCTGACCGTCGCGCCGTCGAAGACGCTGCACCTAAAGCAGCGACCGGTCGAGCACGGCATGGTCCGTCAGAGCTTCTCCCATGGCCGCTCAAAAGTGGTCGTGGTCGAGAAGGTGAAGCGTCGCGCGCCCGGACAGGCCGAACCGGCGAAGCCGGCCGGCGCGACGGCCCCGATTGCGGAGTCGCCGACGCCGCCGCCGAAGGCCGCGCCGAAATCCGCGACCCAACGTCCCGCGCCCGCGCCGCGCTCCGGCTCCGGCGTCGTGCTGCGCGCCTTGACCGATGAGGAGCGCGAAGCGCGCGCCCGCGCGCTGGTCGACGCGAAATCGCGCGAAGAGGAAGATCGCCGCCGCGCGGAAATCGACGCCAAGGCGCGCAATGAACGCGAGGAGCGCGAACACGCAGAGCGCGCCGCCGCCGACGCGCGCAAGCGCGAGGAAGAAGAGCGTCTCGCGCGCGAAGCCGAATCGAAACGCAAGTCCGAGGAAGAGGCGCGTCGCCGGCTGCCGGCTGACGCCGCCGGCGTTGGGGCGCCGCGCAGTCCTCCCGTCGGGGCTGCTGCCGCGCCTGGTCCGGCCGCGACGCGCGCCCCCGTTCGCACCGAGGGCGAAGCCGCGGTGCGTCGTCCGCCGGTGCGCACCATCGGCGGCTTTACGCCGCCCCAGCCGCCACGCCCGACTCCCTCTCGCGGCGGCGCGATGAAGGATCGAGGCCGTCTGACGGTCTCCACCGCCACCGCCGGCACCGACGAAGAGCGCACCCGCTCCGTCGCCTCATTCAAGCGCCGGCAGCAGCGGCTGTTCCGCGGTCAGGTGGAGCAGAAGGAAAAGGTTCTGCGCGAGGTGATCCTTCCCGAGACGATCACCATTCAGGAACTCGCGAACCGCATGTCGGAGCGCGCCGTCGACGTCATCCGCCTGCTGATGAAGCAGGGCGAGATGCACAAAATCAACGACGTCATCGACGCCGATACGGCGCAGCTCGTCGCCGAAGAGATGGGCCATACGGTCAAGCGCGTCGCCGAATCCGACGTCGAGGAAGGCCTGTTCGACACGCCCGACGTCGACGCCGATCTGACGGCGCGTCCGCCGGTCGTCACCATCATGGGCCACGTCGACCACGGCAAGACGTCGTTGCTTGACGCCATTCGACAGGCCAATGTCGTCTCCGGCGAGGCCGGCGGCATTACCCAGCATATCGGCGCCTATCAGGTGACGGCCCCGAACGGTCACGCCATCACCTTCATCGACACGCCCGGCCACGCCGCCTTTACGGCGATGCGCGCCCGAGGCGCCAAGGTGACGGACATCGTGGTGCTGGTCGTTGCGGCCGACGACGGCGTCATGCCGCAGACGATCGAGGCGATCAATCACGCCCGCGCCGCTCATGTGCCGCTGATCGTCGCTATCAACAAGATCGACAAGCCGGACGCGAAGCCCGAGAGGGTGCGCACCGAACTGCTGCAGCATGAAGTGCAGGTCGAGACCATGGGCGGCGAGACGCTCGAAGTCGAAGTCTCGGCGAAGCAGAAGACCAATCTCGACAAGCTGCTCGAACTGATCGCGCTGCAGGCTGAGGTGCTTGACCTGAAGGCCAACGCCGAACGCGCCGCCGAGGGCACCGTCATCGAGGCGCGGCTCGACAGAGGCCGAGGGCCTGTCGCGACCATGCTGATTCAACGCGGCACGCTTCGTGTCGGCGACATTGTCGTGGCGGGGACCCAATGGGGCCGCGTGCGCGCGCTGCTCGATGATCAGGGCGCCGCGCGACCCGAGGCCGGACCGAGCTTCCCCGTTGAGATTCTGGGCTTCAGCGGCACGCCGGAAGCGGGCGACCGCGTTGCTGTCGTCGAGTCGGAAGCCCGCGCCCGCGAGATCGCCGAATATCGCGAGCGTATGAAGCGCGACAAGATCGCCGCGCGCGGCGGTTCGGCGCGCGGTTCGCTTTCCGACATGATGAGCCAGCTCAAGACGGCGGGCCGCAAGGAATTCCCGCTCGTCATCAAGGGCGACGTGCAGGGCTCGGTCGAAGCCATCGCCGCGGCGCTCGAAAAGCTCGGCACCGACGAGGTCGGGGCGCGCATCGTGCATGCCGGCGTCGGCGGCATCTCGGAATCCGATATTTCGCTCGCCGAAGCCTCCAACGCCGCGGTCATCGGCTTCAACGTGCGGGCTCACAAAGAGGCGCGCGACGCGGCCGAACGCGCCGGCATCGAGATCCGCTACTACAACATCATCTACAATCTCGTGGACGATGTGAAAGCGGCGATGTCGGGTCTGCTTGCGCCGACGCTGCGCGAGACCATGCTCGGCAACGCCACGATCCTTGAAGTCTTCGATATTTCGAAGGTCGGCAAGGTCGCGGGCTGCCGCGTCACCGACGGCAATGTCGAGCGCGGCGCCAATGTGCGGCTTATCCGCGACAATGTCGTCGTGCATGAGGGCAAGCTCTCGACGCTCAAGCGCTTCAAGGACGAGGTCAAGGAAGTCACGGCCGGACAGGAATGCGGCATGGCTTTCGAGAACTACCAGGACATGCGCGCCGGCGACGTCATCGAGTGCTATCGCGTCGAGGAAATCAAGCGAACGCTGTAGGCGGCGCTGCGCCGCCGCAAAAACATCATGGCCGGGCGCGTCCCGGCCATCCTCGTTGCGCTGAGCCGCGCTACCTTCATTCGTTACGCTTCATGCGCGGGATGTCTGCCACAGGCGCGGGCGTGAGACGACTGCAATCATCGGGTCCAAAATGTCCAGAGTTCATCACTCACAGGCGGGCGCGCCGTCGCAGCGCATGTTGCGTGTCGGCGAACTCGTGCGCCACGCCGCCGCCCGGCTGCTCACGCGGGGCGAAATCAGCGATCCGGTGCTCGAACAGCATGTCGTGACTGTTTCGCGGGTGAAGATGAGTCCCGATCTCAAGCTCGCGACGATTTACGTCGTTCCGCTTGGCGGCAAGGATGAGCCGGAGGTGCTCGCCGCGCTGGATCGCCACAAGCGATTTTTGCGCGGAGAGATTGTGCAAGAGGTGAATTTGAAGTTCGCGCCCGAAATCCGCTTTCGCATCGACGACACATTCGACAATGTGTCGCGCATCGACGCGCTGCTCAGTTCCGACCGTGTGAAGCGCGATCTCGCCGATGGCGACGACGCCAAAGAGGATGGCGTTGAGGAATGAGCAAAAAAAGATCGGACCGCGTTGTCGTCGACGGCTGGGTGGCGCTGGATAAGCCTGTCGGGCTCACGTCCACACAGGCGGTGTCGCGCCTCAAGCGCATCTACAACGCCCAAAAGGCAGGCCATGCGGGCACCCTCGATCCGCTCGCGTCCGGCATTCTTCCCGTCGCCTTCGGGGAAGCGACAAAGACCGTGCCTTTCGTTCAGGACGGCGAGAAGGCCTATCGCTTCACCGTGCTTTGGGGCGTCGAGACCGATACCGACGATTCTGATGGGCGCGCGATGCGGGAGAGCGCCATGCGGCCGGAGCGCGCCGCAATCGAAGCTCTGCTGCCGCAGTTCGTCGGCGAAATCATGCAGACGCCCCCGCAGTTTTCGGCGATCAAAATCGCCGGCGAGCGCGCCTATGACATCGCCCGCGAGGGGGAGCTGGTCGATTTGAAGCCGCGAGCGGTCAGGATCCGCTCGCTGACGCTGATCGACGCGTCTCGCGACGACGCGACATTCGTCATGGAATGCGGCAAGGGCGCTTATGTGCGCGCGGTGGCGCGGGATCTCGGCCGGATATTGGGCTGCTTCGGCCATGTCACGGCGCTGAGACGCACCCGCGTCGGACCTTTCCTCGAGGAAGACGCCTATACGCTCGACGAGATCGAAACTCAGAACATGGCCGCTGAGGCGCTGCTGTCGGTCGAGGCTGGACTGGCCGAACTGCCTTGCGTCGTCGTCGATCGCGACACGGCGGCGCGGTTGCGGCGCGGCGGCTCGGTGATTTTGCGCGGCCGCGACGCGCCGCATGAGGGCATTGTCTACGCCGCTTGCGGTGGCGTGCCGGTCGCCTTCGGCGAAATCGTCCAGGGCGCGCTGGCGCCGGCGCGGGTGTTTAATCTGCCGTTCTGACCAAGCGTGTCTCGCCGACTGCTGACGGCCATCGCGAGGACAGGTGCGCCACGCGCCTGACGCCGCAATTTCGACGATGTTGATCTTGTTCCTCGAAGCTTGTCCTATGGGCTCCGAGATTCGCCGCGCATGACCCGTCCGCCCAAACTCCTCATCTTCGACTCAGGCCTTGGCGGCCTCACGGTCTTCGCCGAGACCGTCAAGCTGCGCCCGCACGCGGATTATGTGTATTGCGCGGATGACGCCGGCTTTCCTTATGGGTCCTGGAAGGAGCCGGAGCTCGTCGAACGCGTGGTGGAGCTGATGGAGACGCTGATCGCCGAGCACGCGCCGGACATCGTGGTCATCGCCTGCAACACCGCTTCGACGATCGTTCTGCCCTATTTGCGCGTGCATTGGCCCGCCTTGCCTTTCGTCGGCACGGTGCCGGCGATCAAGCCGGCGGCCGAGCGCACCACGTCAAAGATGATCTCGGTGCTCGGAACGCAGGGCACGGTGGCGCGCGACTATACGCAAAACCTCATCGCGCAATTCGCCGCACATTGCTCGGTGACCCTCGTGGGCTCGAAACGCTTGGCGAGTCTCGCTGAGAGCCACATGCATGGGGAAAGCGTGAGAGACGCCGACATCGGCGCCGAGATTGCTCCCTGTTTCCAGGAAGAAGGCGGCAGGCGCACGGACGCCATCGTTCTCGCCTGCACGCATTACCCGCTGCTGGTCGACGAGTTCAAACGGCTTGCGCCCTGGCCGGTCGAGTGGATTGACCCCGCGCCAGCGATCGCGCGGCGCGCGGATCAATTGCTTGGCGAGCGCTTCGGCGCAGATGCGCCGGGAGGCCAGCCGGTCTCCCGTAGCATCATCTTCACCAGCGGCGTCCGTCCCCCGGCGCCGCTCGACGCAACGCTCGCGCGCTACGGCCTTGCGTTGACCGCTGTCGCCCCTACCGCCTAGTGCGGGGCGTGGTCGAGTTTCGCCAGCGCCTCTTTCGCGTGCTTGACGCCGCCCTTGGCGTTGCCCTTTTCGCCAAACTTGATCGCCTGCTTCAGATGGACGATGCCGGCGCGCACGAAGCGGTTCGACTTTTCCTTCTGGGCGGCCTGAGCGTGCTTCAAAGCTTCCTTGGCGTGTTCCACGACCCCGTCGGCCTTGCCATCAAGACCGGCGTCCACCGCCTGGCGCGTATGGGTGATCGCTTCGGCGACATGGTTTTCCTGTGCGAGCGCAATTGGCGAGAACAACGCCGCGACAGATAGTGAGATGAGGGCGATGAACGTTCTGCGGATCATAGTTCCCCTCCCAATAACCTTGATTAAACGCGGGCTTGACCGTTGCCGTCAGCTCCGCTCTTGTAGATTAATGCGCCCACGGTTCCGCGCAAGAGCCGCGATGTCTGCGCGTCTTGCTGACGCGCCTTAGGGTTTTGGGCGATCGGTCAAGGTTTCGAGAAAAGCGACGATGGCGTCGATGTCTTTTTCGGACAGCCGCGGTTTTTCCCCCGGCTTGCGATCGTAGGGAACCTCTTCGACGTTGACGTTGTCATGCGCGGAGGGCGGCAGGTCGTCATATTTTTCCGGCTTGCCGCGCCGGTCTTTGGGATACCAGCGGCCGGGATCGGTGTCGCGCGTCGCATAAAAGGCGACGACGTCGCGCAGCTTGTCGAAGACGCCATTGTGCAGATAGGGGCCGGTGACGGCGATGTTGCGCAAGGTCGGCACTTTGAACGCGCCGCAGACGCTCTCGACCTTGAAGTCCGCAGGGGCGATTTCAGCGAGTCCTGGTCGCGCGCACAGGCCAAGATCGGGAGCCGACTCAGGCTTCGCCGCGCTCGGAATCGCTTTGTTTCTTGGGCCGCCGAGCGCGTCATAGGTGAAATCGGTGAAGAGCCAGTCCTGCGGATTGCGCGAATCTTCCTTTCCGGCGTGGCAGGCGAGGCAATTGCCCTTCTTCGTGTCCTTGAAGAGTTCGAAGCCTTTCTTCTCCAGCGCCGTCAACTGCGCTTGCCCGCGCAAATAATCGTCGAATTTGGAAGCGAAGGGATGAAAGCGCGCGCTCGCCTCGAAGGCGACGACCGCTTGCGCGAGCTTCACGAAGGCGGCGTCCGGATCGGCGAAAACTTTGTCGCCATAGACCTGGCGGGCGAGGTCGGCGTAGGCGCCATCGCGCACCGTCTCGACGATGAAGCGTTTCGACGGGGCGTTCATTTCGAGCGGATCGAGCATCGGACCTTCGACCTGGGCGAGGAGATCGCTCGCGCGGCCGTCATAGAACTGTCCGCCAGCCGGGATTTTTTCGATCTTGCCGGACTCTTCATCCTTATCGTCGATGAATTCGAAGCGCGGCGCGAAGGACGCATACATGATCGACGGCGTGTTGCGCTTGCCCAGAGACGTCGGCAGCGAGCCCCGCGCCACGGCAGGGACGCTCGAACCATTATTGCCTTGAAAGGCCGTCGCAGCGTCATGGCAGGAGGCGCAGGAGACGCCCGCCGGACGCGACAGGCTCGCGTCTTCGAACACGCGCTTGCCGAGGAGTTCGAGCGCCGTCAGGCCGCGTTCGTTCTCCGCGCCGGCGCCCGTTGGCGCGGGCTGTGCGTAGAGCGGGGAGCCGAGCACTGTGAAGACGGCGCAAAGCGCAGCTCGGCGCGCCTTGCGTAGATAGGAAAGGGTCACTTGAGCAGCCCGTTGGAGAAGAAAGCGCGTTTCTTCGCGCCCTGCGAAACTTTAGGAATCGCGCGGCGCAAAGGTCAATTTCGTTAATTTGGATATCTTCCAGCAAGGCTGCGAATTTACGCCGCATGCCGCGCGCGCAGCAGCAAGCTGCGCCGTAAACGCACATCCAAGAGACTGAAATTAAGCAGGTTTAATGTCTTGAAAGCAACCCGGCGCAGTACAGCCACATTTTAACGATTGTCTGAGCGCGGATGGTGCGACCGCGCGCGACTCATCGCCGAGTCCCTGGCGCGCGGCCAATGAAAGGGTTCAGGCATGATGGATGTCGGCGACGATAAGGAGCTGATGGCTGAATTTGCCCAGTTTAAAGAGTTACTGCGCCGCGACCTCGGCCACGCCCCCGAGCCAACGGCTCAGGACTTCGAACGCCCGCCGACGAATGCAGCGATCAATCGGGGTCCTTCTCCTCAGGCGCCGCGCGCAGAGGAAGCTTGGAGCGCGGTCCATGCGACCGACGAAGAATTCTACGACGAGCCGGAGGACGAACGCGAAGGCGGCAGACGCGCCTTGTTCTTTGCGGCGGCCGCGGTGGTGATCGCCGGACTCGCGGCCTTGACCTGGGTCTTGGGGCCGTGGAGCACGGTCGAGCCGAGCGAGGATCCGGCGTTGGCCACGGCGCCGCCTTTGGCCGCTCCGGAAGCCGCTGAACCCGTTCTCGGCAGCGCCGCGCCGCAACCGCAAGAGACAGCGCCGACGGACGAAGCGGCCGCCAAAGCGCCCGCGCTTGAGGAAAGCGCCAGGGCGCCGGCCGAGCCTGCGCCGCCAGCGGCCGCCGAAGCCGCGTCTGGCGCGGACGTCCAATCGGAGCCGGCGCCGGCCGCAGGCGCCGCGATGACGCCGCCGAGCCCGGCGGCTGCGCCGCTTGGCGCGAGCATTCCTGTTCCCCCGGGCGCCGCGGCTGCGCCGCAACTCGCGCCGCTTCCAATGACGGCGCCGCAGCCCATGACGACGCCGACGCCGATGACGGCGACGACGCCCATGACGGCGACGACGCCCATGACGGCGACGACGCCGTCGGCCCCGGCGCCGACGTCGCCGCCGGCGGCCGTTCCGCCGAGAGCGGCGGCGTTGGAGCCGCCGCAAACGGCTGCGCCCGCCGCGCCAGTTTCGCGGCCGCCGAGCGCGGCCGAGCAGACGATCGAAACGCCAAAACCCGCGCCGCGCGCAAAGGTCGTGAAGCAGAAGAAGCCGACGAAGCCGGTCGCCAGCCGACCCAAGCCGGTCGCCGAAGCGCCGGTGGCCGTCGCGGCGCCGGAGCCTGCCCTGGCGGCGCCGCCCCCGCCGCCTCCCGCGAGCGACGGACCTTTCGGCTTCGTCAAGCGCTCGGTGAACTCGGTCGGATCGGCCATCGGCGGCCTCGTACGCTGACCTGAGAACGGCTCCATTCGACACGCCGGCGCCCGCGCGCCGGCGTTTTCTTTTGGCGAATGGGGGTGGCAGTGGCCTTTGCCAAACGCTCTAGCCTGTGACTTTATCCAGCGATGGGCGGCGCGATCCGTCCCCACGATCCTGGAGAGCTGAAGGCATGGCCAAACCTACTCAAGCTGACGCAGAAGCGGCCGTGCGGGTTCTCATCGAATGGGCGGGAGACGATCCTCGTCGCGAGGGGCTGATCGACACGCCGGAGCGCGTGGCGCGTTCCTACCGCGAGCTTTTCGCCGGCTATGAGGTCGATCCGCGCGACTACCTCAAGCGCACCTTCGACGAGGTCGGCGGCTATGACGAGCTCGTGGTTCTTAAGGACATCCGAGTCGTCAGCTTCTGCGAGCATCATATGCTGCCGGTGACAGGCCGCGCGCATGTCGGCTATCTGCCGAACAACCGCGTGGTCGGCATCTCAAAGCTCGCCCGCGTCGTGCATGGCTTCGCGCGCCGGCTTCAAATCCAGGAAAAGCTCACTGCCGAGATCGCCGAAGCGATCCAGGATATTCTGGAGCCGCAGGGCGTCGGCGTCGTCATCGAGGCGGAGCACAGCTGCATGACGCTGCGCGGGGTCAACACCACCGGCTCGCTGCTGACGACGAGCCGCCTGCTCGGCGTCATCCGCGATGACCCACGCACCCGCGAGGAATTCCTCGGCATGGTGCACGGGAAGTAAATCGCGCGGAGCTAAGACAGAGTCGTCTTCAGCTCCGCGACGATCGCGTCGCCCATCTCCTTGGTTGAGACGGTCGACGGCGCGTCGCCCTTGATGTCCGCCGTGCGCAGACCCTTCGCCAGCACATTGGCGATCGCCGCGTCGATGGCGTCGGCGGCTTTCGGCAGATCGAAGCTGTAGCGCAGGGCCATGCCGAGCGAACCGATCATGGCGATCGGATTGGCGATGCCCTTGCCGGCGATGTCGGGCGCCGAGCCATGGCAGGGCTCATACATCGCATGGCGCTTGCCCTTTTCGTCCGCTGCGCCGAGCGAAGCCGACGGCAACATGCCGAGCGAACCGGTGAGCATCGCGGCTTCATCGGACAGCATGTCGCCGAAGAGATTGTCGGTGACGATCACGTCGAACTGCTTGGGCCAGCGGACGAGCTGCATGCCGAGCGCGTCGGCAAGCATATGTTCGAGCGTCACGTCGGAATATTCGCGCTTATGCAGCGCGGTGATGACCTCGCGCCACAGATAGCCCGACTTCATCACATTCGACTTCTCGGAAGAGGTCACCTTGTTCCCGCGCTTGCGCGCCAGTTCGAAGGCGACCCGGCCGATGCGCTCGATCTCATAGGTCTCGTAGACCTGCGTGTCGACGGCGCGTTTCTGGCCATTGCCGAGATCGGTGATCTCCTTGGGTTCGCCGAAATAAACGCCGCCCGTCAATTCGCGCACGATCATGATGTCGAGACCGTCGACGATGTCGCGCTTCAAAGAAGAAGCGTCGGCCAGCGCGGCGTAGCAGATCGCGGGGCGCAGATTTGCGAAAAGACCCAGATCCTTGCGCAGGCGCAGCAGGCCGGATTCGGGACGCAGGTCATAAGGCACGCCGTCCCATTTCGGCCCGCCGACGGCGGCGAGCAGCACGGCGTCGGCCTCAAGCGCGCGCGTCATGTCGGCTTCGCTGATGGCTTGCTTATGCGCGTCATAGGCTGCGCCGCCGACGAGTCCCCGCTCGACCTCGAAGCTCGCGACGCCCGCTTCGTTCAGAAGGGCGAGGACCTTCTCGGCCTCGGCGGAAATTTCCGGACCGATGCCGTCGCCCGGCAGGAGCAGAAGCTTGTAAGCGGCCATGAATACCTCGTCGTCGGCTTTGAAACTCGCGCCGTCAATAGAGCGCGCGACAAGGCGACGCAACCGCGCGAAATCTCTTTTGGTCGTGCGACAATTCGCCCGGCACGCCGCCCTTGCCGCAGCGCGTTAAGCCGTGCAGCTTGAAAAATGTCAAACGCAAGGGGGCTTCGCGCGAGACGCGTCAATCAACGAGCGACGTCCGCGGGAAGCGATGCGCAGGCTGTGCGCAGTTGGGAGACGCAAAGATGAAGAGCTATAAAACGATCGTGCATATTATGGCGCTTAGCCTGTTCGGCGCCCTCGCCGGCGTCGCGCCCGCCAAGGCCTTCTGCCTCGTCAATTGCGAGCCCAAGCCCGACGACGCGAAGAAGGTCTTCGAAAATCTCATCAAAAAGAAGTTCGACAAGGACGTGGTGATCGAGGACTTCAAAGTCACTCGCTTCTGGCCGCTCGACGTCGAAGGGGCCGGTCACGCCGGCTATGAGTTCTACTACACTGCGAAAGTGCGCTTCCCGAACGGCGCCAATCTCGAATGCAAGCCGGAGGGCGGCGCGGTGAAGCCCGGCTGTTCGGACAATACGAGCTATTATTCGACGACGATCCAGAACCAGATGATCAAGGACAAGCAATATATCGAGCCGGGCAAGGTCGTCGAGTTCAAGGACGAGACCCGATTCGACGAAGAAGGCTCGAAGTGGAAGGGCCAGGACGGCAATTTTTATTGAGCGGCGTCCACGACGCCGGCGATCGCGAGCCGCAAGGCTCGCGATTCTTCGTTTAGACGGCTGATCGCACGGTCCTATCCCCTTCCTTGCGCGTGGCGCTTGGTGTAAAAGGCCGCCCAACGGATTGCGCGTCGAGCGCGGCTCAGGCGCGGCTGGAAGGGTGCACATGCAGCAGGTCATTATCGCGATCCACCTGATGGTGGTCACGGCGCTCGTCATTCTGGTGCTTTATCAAAAGTCGGAGGGCGGCGCGCTCGGCATGGGCGGCGGCAGCGGCGTTTTCACCGGCCGCGGCCAGGCCAATGCGCTCACCCGCGCCACGGGCATTCTCGCGACGATCTTCTTTATCACCAGCATCGCGCTGACCGTGCTGCCGGCCTGGGAGCGGCGCAGCGAGGGCGGCGACGACTGGACCAAGGCGCTCGACCCAGGATCGATCCAGCTCAAGGAGCTTCCCAAGACCGAAGGCAAGGGCGAGCAGGGCGCGCCTGAAAAGGCGCCCGAACCCGGCAAGGACAGCATTTTCGAGCAGCTCCAGCGCGCCCAGCAGAAGCGCCAGCAGAGCGCGCCGGTAGAGGCGCCGCCGGCTGCAGCGACGCCGCCGGCCGCAACCCCGCCAGCGACGACTCCGTCCGCCGCCGAGGCGCCGGCGCTGCGCCCGTCGCAGGAGCCCGCTCCGCAGGCTCCGGCCGCTGAAGCGCCGAAGCCCGTCGCGCCGCCTGCCGAAGCTCCCAAGCCTGAAGCGGTTGCTCCCGCAACGCCCCCGGCCGCCGAAGCGCCAAAGCCCGACGCGTCGAAGACCGACGGCTTGAAGTGGGAAGCGCCGAAGACGGAGGCCCCGGCGACGACGGCTCCGCAGGCCCCGGCCGCGGAAGCCCCGAAGCCCGTCGCGCCGCCCGCCGAAGCCCCCAAGGCGGAAGCCCCCAAGGCGGAAGCTCCCAAGCCTGAGGCGGTTGCGCCCACCGCCGAAGCGCCGAAGCCCGACGCCTCGAAGACTGACGGCTTGAAGTGGGAAGCGCCGAAGACGGAGGCCCCGGCGACGACGGCTCCGCAGGCCGCGGAAGCCCCGAAGCCCGCCGCGCCGCCCGCCGAAGCTCCCAAGGCGGAAGCCCCCAAGGTGGAAGCCCCCAAGGTGGAAGCCCCCAAGGTGGAAGCTCCCAAGGTGGAAGCTCCCAAGCCTGAGGCGGTTGCGCCCGCCGCCGAAGCGCCGAAGCCCGACGCCTCGAAGGCTGACGGCTTGAAGTGGGAAGCGCCGAAGACGGAGGCCCCAGCCGCGCCGGCTCCGGCCGCGGAAGCCCCGAAGCCCGTCGCGCCGGAAACCAAGCCCGCGCCGTCGACGATCTGGAAAGCGCCGACCCAGTAGCGGGCCTCAAATCCGCCATCCGATGTTCTTGGCTGGGGGCAACCGCCCCCGGCCCGATAGAATCCGCTATCAGAATCGCTGGAAAGGCGTTAGGCGTTAGGTCCCATGGCGCGGTACATCTTCATCACCGGCGGCGTGGTCTCCTCACTTGGCAAGGGTTTGGCGTCGGCGGTGCTTGGCGCGCTGTTGCAGGCGCGCGGCTATACGGTCCGGTTGCGCAAGCTCGATCCCTATCTCAATGTCGATCCGGGGACGATGTCGCCCTATCAGCACGGCGAGGTCTTCGTCACCGACGACGGCGCGGAGACCGATCTCGACCTTGGACATTATGAGCGCTTCACCGGCCGCCCGGCCTCGAAGCAGGATAACGTCACCACCGGCCGCATCTACCAGGACATCATCAGCAAGGAGCGGCGCGGCGATTATCTCGGCGCGACGATCCAGGTCATTCCGCATGTGACCAACGCCATCAAGGAGTTCGTCGTCGATGGCAATGAGAACGTCGATTTCGCGCTGATCGAGATCGGCGGCACGGTCGGCGACATCGAAGGCCTGCCGTTCTTCGAGGCGATCCGCCAGCTCAAGAACGATCTGCCGCCGCATCACTGCATCTATATCCATTTGACGCTGCTGCCTTACATCCCGAGCGCCGGCGAGTTGAAGACCAAGCCGACGCAGCATTCGGTGAAGGAGCTGCGTTCGATCGGCATTCAGCCCGACATTCTGCTCTGCCGCACCGACCGCGAGATCCCGCGCGAGGAGCGCCGCAAGCTCGGACTCTTCTGCAATGTGCGCGAACAGGCGGTGATCGAGGCGCGCGACGCCGCCAACATCTATGACGTGCCGCGCGCCTATCACTCGGCGGGGCTGGACGCGCAGGTGCTCGCCGCCTTCGGCATCGAGCCCGCGCCAAAGCCCGACATGAGCCGCTGGAACGCGGTGACGCAGCGCATCAATAACCCGGAAGGCGAAGTCACCATCGCGGTCGTCGGCAAATATACCGAGATGAAGGACGCCTATAAGAGCCTCATCGAGGCGCTGGCGCATGGCGGGCTGGCGAATCGCGTCAAGGTCAATCTCGACTGGATCGAATCGGAGATTTTCGAGAGCGCCGATCCCGCCGCGCATCTTGAACATGTGCACGGCATTCTCGTTCCCGGCGGCTTTGGCCAGCGGGGCGCCGAGGGCAAGATTCTGGCGGCGCGTTTCGCGCGCGAGCGCGGCGTGCCCTATTTCGGCATCTGCTTTGGCATGCAGATGGCGGTGATCGAGGCCGCGCGCGCGCTCGCTGGAATCGACAAGGCGAATTCGACCGAGTTCGGCCCCTGCGCCGAGCCGGTCGTCGGCCTGATGACCGAATGGCTCAAGGGCAACGAACTCGAAAAGCGCGGCGTCGGCGAGGGGCTGGGCGGCACCATGCGGCTTGGCGCTTTTCCGGCGCTGTTGAAGCCGGGTTCGCGCATCGCGGGGATTTACGGCGAGACGGAAATCTCCGAGCGCCACCGCCATCGCTATGAGGTGAACTTCGCCTACCGCGAGCGCCTGGAGGATTGCGGGCTGTTGTTCGCCGGCTCTTCGCCCGACGGCCTGTTGCCCGAGACGGTCGAAATCCCGGGCCACCCCTGGTTCATCGGCGTGCAATATCACCCCGAATTAAAGTCGCGCCCCTTCGAGCCGCACCCGCTCTTTGCGAGTTTTATCGCGGCGGCGAAGGCGCAGAGCCGGTTGGTGTGATCCATCTCTTCGCATAGTTAAGTTGCTCTAGTTTTCGGGCTCAATAGTTTTAGGATTTCACAGCGATGAGCGCTGATTCGGATATAGCCAAGCAATTTGACGAGCATCTGCGATCTCCCCGCCAAGTTTGGCTGTTGGGAGCCGGCGTAAGCGTTAACGCCGGTATTCCTTTGATGTATCCGCTCACCAATCGCGTCAGTACGCTCATTGAGGAGACCGATAGGCCAAACAAGGCTCAAACTATTGAGATAACGAATTTTATTCGAACTGAACTGCCGACTAACAGCCATATCGAGCATATTTTAAGTCACCTTGGGGACATGATCGCATTGGCCGAACGTGCGAAGGATGCGTGTTTTCCGGTTGGCGGAAAGCGCATCAAAAAAATTGAGCTTCAAGCTGTTCATCATCAGATTCTCGGCCATATCCGCGACGTGCTCCGGAGTGGTTACAAGCCCAAGAGTGACAATGCTGAAGAGCAAATCGGCAAGCCAGACAATCCAATTGTCAGCGTCGACGATCATCGACGGTTTGTGCGAGCCCTCTACCGGGTTGGACGGGCGGGTGTCGAAGTATTCCGCGAGCCAGTTCACTTCGTCACCACAAACTACGATACTCTTATTGAAGATGCGCTTTCGCTTGAGCGCCTTCCTTATGCAGATGGCTTTACGGGTGGGGCCGTGGCATTTTGGAGCGAGGACGCATTCCGCGCAGCGCAAACAGATGACAAGCCCAAAGCCATCGTCGCGAAGCTGCATGGGTCAATTGACTGGTACCGGGCCGCGAGCGAGCGTGGCCACATTTTCAGAGTTCGACACGACGAACTTTATCCAGACAGGTCTGGCGAAAAGGGCAATGTGGTAATCTACCCGCAATCGACCAAGTATGTAGCTTCGCGGCTTGATCCTTTCGGCTGTATGTTTCAGCACTTTCGAACATTACTTGGCGCTGGACGTCGGCAAGTGTTGTTCATCTGTGGATATTCCTTTGGTGACGAGCACATTAATAGCGATATGGAAAGTCTCCTTCTCAATGAGCAATCGGGAACGACGGTTGTAGCGTTCTCAAGAGAGACATCTAGTGGTGTGAATCCGGTTCTGAAGCGTTGGTGCCAAAGTAGTGCTGGTCCAAGAATTTTTGTTGCAACCGAGAAAGGCCTTTATCGCGGCAAGTCAGACGCCAATTTTCTAGCTCCAACGGGGGAACGCGATTGGTGGACGTTCTCTGGCGTCACTCAGCTCCTCGAAGAGGGGCTGCCTCCTGACATTGCGGAGAGCATTTAATGAGGGATTTCGAATTCAACCCTGATCTTCAAATTGGCACGGTTTTCGAGACAAATGGAACCAGCATCAAGATTTCCTTGCGCCGTAACCTCAATGAATTGACACAGAGTCATGAAGGCACGGTCTATTCGATTGGCCAGATTGGAAGTCTTATCAAGCTATACCTTGGACGCACTATTCTCTTCGCAATGGTCAGAATGTTGCGCCTGCAAACGGATGAAGAGATAGCTGCTGTTGAGTCTCGAGACGCTTGGGATCGGCGGGTTCTTGAAGCGGACTTGTTTGGCGAGGCGCGCTGGATCGCGAGCACAACACGGCTGAGTTTTGATCGTGGCGTGCGAACATACCCACTTCCATTACAGCCGGTTTTCTTAGTCACATCGTCGGAATCGCGTGAACTTTACTCGGCGATTGAAAGGAGTCGGCCTGACGGGACCAATAAGTTTATCTCGTTCGCCAGTTATGTTGGAGTTGATGGCGTCGGTTGCCATGCAGACATGGACAAGCTTTTTGGACAGCACTGTGCGGTTCTCGGATCGACGGGTTCAGGAAAATCGACGGCGGTTGCCGCCGTTATTCATGCGGTTCTGGATCATAGGCCCGAGCCCGAGAGAGCATGTTCGCCGCGCATCGTTATCATCGACCCACATGGTGAGTATGGCAGCGCGTTTGGGAATAAAGCGATTGTTTTTCGAGCCTATGAAGACGCGAGTGATACGAAGCAAAGCTTCAAGCCCGTAAAACTGCCCTACTGGCTGATGTCGAATGACGAATTCAGGCAGCTGATCGTAGGAAAGACAAAATTTGAGGCCACGTCTCAGGCTAACACGGTTTCAAAAGCCCTTGCGCATGCTCGAATGTATGCTGCCGGACTTGTGAAATCTGCTGTCGACAGCTTTACTGCTGCAAGCTCCGACAATCCGCCCGACGTACCCAAGCCGATTGACAATAAATACGAGCCAGCAATCGGGAATTTTAACCGCGATCGACCACTCCCTTTCAGCCTCGACGAGTTCGAAGCCCATATTAGAAAATGCCAAGCGAAAAAACTAAAGGGCTCAGACTGGATTGACGTCTCGCCTAGCGAGTTTAACGAAGAGTATGCCTCTATTTTGGATAAGCTTAGGGTCCTACGAAACGATAGCCGGATTGCATTCTTGATGAAAAGCTATGCTGCCGGCGATCCTGGCCTTGAGGATATTATCGCTCAGTTCCTTGGAAGCTTCGCAGATAATGCGGCCTCTGTAAGAATTCTGGATATTTCAGGCCTACCCAATGAAGTGGCCGGGCCGTTAACTGCGGCGCTTGCCCGGCTGCTCTTTTCTTACAAACTCCACCAAACCCGCGACGAGAGGGAGAAGGATCCGATCTTACTCGTTTGCGAGGAAGCGCATCGCTATGTGCCCGATCGGGGAGAGGCACAGTATGCGGCTGCTCAGGACGCAATCCGTCGCATCGCGCGAGAAGGCCGAAAGTACGGAATTGGATTGATGCTGGTGTCGCAACGGCCCGCCGACGTTGAAAGCACCGTGTTGTCGCAGTGCAATTCGTGGCTGGTGCTTCGGCTCACAAATGGGGCCGATCAGGAACACGTTGGCCGGTTTCTACCAGATACGCTTGCTGGCTTGATAAAGTTGTTGCCATCCTTGGCGAGGCGCGAAGCTCTGTTTGTCGGGGAGGCTGCGGCATTGCCTGCTCGCGTCCGGCTGAACAATGTCCCGGAAGACATGCGCCCAAGGTCCGCAGATATTTCGTTTGCCGAAGGGTGGGGCAATGTTGCGGCCGCTCTTCCAGAGATCAAGAAGGTCGCAGATCGCATGGCGGGGTGATAGGTTAGAAATTAGACTACGCAGCAAGCCTTTCATGGCCGGGCTTGTCCCGGCCATCCACGCCGAGAAGCTGCGAGAACCCCGCGAGGCTTGCCGCCGGGAACGCATGAGTTATATTCATATATAACTTCTCGCGAGACTCATCATGCACACCACCTCTCTGCGCAAAGTCGGCGGCTCGGTCATGCTGGCGGTGCCGCCGGCGATTCTCGACCTGCTGAATCTTCGGGCCGGCGCGACGGTGGGCGTTTCGGTCGACAATGGCCGGCTCATCATCGAGCCGGCGGCCAAGCCCCGCTACACGCTGGACGAGCTTCTGGCGCAGTGCGACGCCTCGGCCGAGCCGTCTGAAGAAGACCGCGCCTGGCTCGCCGACAGGCCGCAAGGGGCAGAGCTGATTTAGCGCAAATCCTTTTTTAAAAAACCGCTTCACGCTTTTTCGGGATGTGCGCATGGAGCGCGGCGACATTTATCTCGTTTCGCTCGATCCGACCTCGGGTCATGAGCAGCAGGGCGCGCGGCCGGTGCTCATCGTCTCGCCCGGCGCCTTCAACCGGCTGACGAAAACGCCGATCGTGCTGCCGATCACCAGCGGCGGCAATTTAGCGCGCACCGCAGGTTTCGCCGTTTCGCTGATCGGCGCCGGGACGCAGACGACCGGCGTCATCCGTTGCGACCAGCCCCGCGCGCTCGACCTCGGCGCGCGCCGCGCCCGCCGGCTCGAAGCCGCGCCGGAGGCGATCGTCGAAGAGGCGTTGGCGAAACTCGCGGCGATACTGGAATAGGCGGCGCGCAGACAAGCGCGGGCATGACGCGTAGAGGATGCTGTCAAGCGGGCGAGCAAAGCCGTTTCAACTGCGCAACCTGAGCCCCTCATCCTGAGGAGCGTGCGGAGCACGCGTCTCGAAGGACGAGGGGCGTCTCCAGTGACGAGAATTTCTGGTCCCGCAGTCCTCGTCCTTCGAGACGGCTCCTGCGGAGCCTCTTCAGAATGAGGACTGCTTACTGGCGTCGCCCTCAGCGCGCCTAGTCCATTGGAGCGCGCGCACTCCCCTCCTGCGCGCTCACCGCACCTCATAAACCTCATCAATCGGCAGGCCGAGCGCGGTCACAAGCCGGTTCGTCTCCGACGCCATGCCGACGATCGCCAGCAGTTCGCGATATTCCTCTTCGCTCATGCCCTTCGCGCGGGCGTTCGCCGTGTGCGAATGGATGCAATAGGGACAGGCATGGGCGATGGAGACGGCGATGTAGATCATCTCCTTGACCTTCGGCTCTAATACGCCCGGACCCATCACCTGCTTGACGCTCTCCCAGGTGCGCTTCAGCGTCACCGGATCATGCGCCAGCGCGCGCCAGAAATTATTGACGAAGTCGCTTTTGCGCGTCGCGCGAATGTCGGCGAAGACGGCGCGCGCTTCGGGCGATAGGTCTTCGTCGGCGAGCAGTCGAACCGTGGTCATGATTTTTTCCATTTTAAGCGAAGACAGCGGGACGTCATTTGTTGGGAGGGTTGGCGGCGGCGGGCCATGTGCGTGGGCCCGGATTGAAATGATAATTCACGCCGCAGCTCGAGAGCGCAAAGGCGATCGCTACAAGCGATATCAATTTGGCAAGCATTGTTCGCATCTTTCCTCTCCAGCGGCGTTGACGTTCCCTTTTGTCAGAAAAACCCCACACGGGCCCCCTGAATTGCTGCGTTTTCGGCTTGTGAGGGTGGCGCGCGTTTTGCTTCGCGCGGCCCGCGACACGCGCGCATGACAATGGAGAGAACGCAGGACGTCAGCGAGTCCCCTCGCCGAGTTTTCTGCCTCATTTCAAGGCGGTGCGCCAATTTGACCGGGCCGCGCCCAATTGACGCGCGATATGCTGCAGCGCACAATGTTCGCCATATGGCTGCGCTACACGATTCGACGCGGGGCGTGCGCCCGTCGAATTGTCCGCGCGGCGAGGAGGTCACAATGGAATCGGTCAAACAGTGGTTTCAGGACTGGTCGGACGCGTGCGAATACGCGAAGGAATGCGCCCCCGACTTTTCCTTCCTGTCGTCTTTCGCCTTTGGCGAACCCTATACGGCGCTCATCAGCATCGCCGGCCTCTGCTGGCTGATCTGGGCGCTCAATGAGCGCGCGATCAAGCGGAAGGCCGCTGTCCTGCAGACGAGAGCCGTAAAGGCTGAAAGCCGCTCGGGATCGCTCGACGCCGCGCTGCGGGAGATGACCCGGGCGCCCGGCAAGGCGGATCAGGAAGAAAAGCTCGCGGCGTGACGCGGCGAAGCGCGGATTGAACGCGCCCGGCGGCGCGCTATTCTTGCGTTAGAGCGCTCTTCGCAAAGGGGCGCCTAACGGCTGTCGGGCTTGTGACCCAACTCCCGCGAGGATACGACGCCCGCATGATGCGGCTGCGCGCGGCGCAGCCGAGCGGCCTCGCCTGACGTCCAGATTGATAAGTACGACGTTGGAAGGCGAGGGAGCATCATGAGCGAATTTTCCGTCGGCAATGGCGCCTGGGTCCTGGTCGGAGACGGCCGCCGGGCGCTTTTTTTTCAAAATCACGGCGACGCCGAACTCCTCGACCTTCGCGTCGTCGAAACGCGCGTCGACGATAATCCGCCGACGCATGAACAGGGAACGGATCGTCCCGGCCGAAGCTTCACGTCCTTCTCGCCCGGCCGCAGCGCCGTGCAAAATGTCGACTGGCATGAGCTGGAGGAGGAGCGCTTCGCCCGCGCCATGGCGGATCGCATCAATCAGGCGGCGGAATCAGGAGAATTGGACGCCATCGCCATCGTCGCGCCGCCAAAGGCGCTCGGCGAAATCCGCAAGGAGCTGTCCGCCAAGGCGCAAAGCAAGGTCGTCGGCGAGCTCGCCAAGGATCTGACCCGCCATCCGCTCAAGGATATCGAAAAGGCGTTGACCCGCGGTTGAAAGGCAGGGGAAAGTTTTTGAGGCTTTCCCCTGCGCAGTCGGAGGCGATTCGTCCCAGCCCCGCCTCCAACGCTCGCCTCTCGAGCGAGCGTGGCCATAATGGCGCATTTCTCTCAAGAAATCAGTGCGACTGCACACAGCGCGCGAAAACCGTCGCATTTGAGCCGCAAAGATGATGGACGGAGCGTGTTTGGCTTCGCCTGAGCGGCGACGCCGCGCATGAAAACTTGAGTACGGGCGGCGTATGGGGCGCGGGCGGATCATCTTGGCGGCGCTTCTGGCGCTGGCGTTCAGCGCTTGTGCGAGCCGGCCGCATGGCACCCTTGTCGCCACCCATCAGGTCGCGCCTGGCGCCAGCGTCGTCGATCTTCTGGTCGTCACCACGCGGCAGCCGGATGACTCCGAACCCGGCGTCATGTTTTCGGGCGAACGCGGACATGGCGTTCATTTCGCCGATATCGCCGTCTCAATCCCGCCCGACGCCTCCCGCGTGATCGGCGAAGTGCAGTGGCCGGATGGGCCAACGCCCAACCCGGCCATCCAATTCGCCACCGTTCGCGCCGAGGTGTTGAGCCGGGAGGCGGCGCTCGCGGACTTCAACGCCCGCATCCGCAAGACGCCCAAGCGGCAGGTGCTTCTGTTCGTCCACGGCTTCAACACGCGTTTCGAGGAGGCGGTCTACCGCTTCGCGCAGATCGTTCATGACTCGCGCGCCGACGTCACGCCGGTGCTGTTCACCTGGCCGTCGCGCGGCCGGCTGCTGCAATATGGCTATGATCATGAGAGCGCCAGCTATTCGCGCGACGCCCTGGAACTTGTGCTGCAGGCGCTGCAGCGTGACCGGGACGTCGGCGAGATTTCGATCCTCGCGCATTCGATGGGCAATTGGGTGACGCTGGAAGCGCTGCGCCAGATGGCGATCCGCAACGGCCAGATCGGATCGAAAATCCAGAACGTCATGCTCGCCTCGCCGGACGTCGATTTCGACGTCTTCCGGCGTCAGATCGCCGAGATCGGCGGCGTTCGACCTTCGATCTTTACGCTGTTCGCCTCGCGCGATGACGACGCGCTCGCGGCATCCCGCCGCTTCTGGGGCAATACGCGTCTGGGCGCCGTCGATCCGAAGGCGTCCCCCTATCAGGAGGTCCTCGACCGGGATCGGGTGAAGGTCGTCGATCTGACGGGCATCGCCACCAGCGATCCTTTGGAGCATAGCAAGTTCGCGTCCTCTCCCCAGGTCGTGCGCTCCATCGGCGCCAGGCTGGCGCAGGGTCAGCCGCTGAGGGACGGCCAGCCGGGCCTGGGGGATCACCTTGGACTCGCGACTGCGGGGGCGGTCTCGGCGGTCGGCGGCGTGGCCGCAGCGGCGGTCGCCGCGCCCTTCGCCATTGTCGATCCGGCGACGCGCGAGAATTTGAGCGAACATCTGGGCGCCGCCGCTCAAAAGCTTGATACACAACACTAATTTAACGCAGCTGTGAATTCGATGCGTCTGATGATTCTATTTTGGAGGGCTGTTGCCGCAATGTCACAGCCAGCGAGGCTGAAGCCCTTTAGGGTTGACCGCTCGCGACGATCACCGCACGGGACTTCAATCGCAATGTCATACAAGCGTCAGCTTCTCGCCGTTCTGGCGGTCGCCCTCGCTGCGTCTTCAGCGCGCGCCGAGAATCCGACCTGGTGGAAGGCTCCGCTCTCGGAAAACCCCGGACCCAAGCGCGCCGTTGACGGCGTGAACGGCAAGCTCGAGGGTTTTGGCGGCGGCTCTGACTGGGTGGGCTTCGCGCGTTTGAACAACGCCTCGGCCGGCGGGATGGGGGCGATCACGGCCCCCGTCGGCGACCGTTTCGGCCTTCAGGTCGACGCGATCGCGGCGGCGCATCGCGGCTTCTTCGTGAGCGGCGGCGCCGGACACGCCTTCTGGCGCGATCCGAGCGTGGGTCTCCTCGGCGGCTATGGAGCGATCGCTCACGACAAGCGTCTCGACGACACGCGTTTCCGCATCGGCGCTGAAAGCGCCTATTACTATGGACCGTTCTCGCTCTCCAGCATCGCCGGCTATGAGGAGAGCGCGGGCCATTTCTTCACGCCGCTGGGCTATGGACCGGGATATCTCGCCTATCAGTGGCAGCCGCGGCGCGGGCGCTTCTTCGACATGTTCGATATCAGCGTCTATCCGACCTACAACGTCAAAATCTCGGTCGGCCATCGTTACGTCGGTGGGCGGCATGCGGCCGCGGTCAGCGGCGAGGCGCTCATCTGGAATCTCGGCCATTCCGCGATCACCGGCTTCATCGAAAGCCGCGTTGGCGAGAATGATTACAAGGCTGTCTGGGGCGGCATTCGCATCTATCTCGGCGAGAGCGACAAGACTCTCATCAGCCGCCACCGCGAAGACGACCTGCCCAATTGGCTGAAGGACGACATGTTCGCGTCGCAGAACAGCGTCCGCGTCGGCGCGACGCCGGTCTTTTTCCCGACCCTGCAGCAGCCTTGAAGCCGCCGCGCTGCGCCCGATATGCGGGACGCAGCGTGAGCAGGCGCGAGAAGGCGCAATGAGCCGCTCGACGTCTCTTTGGGATCCACCGTCGCGGCTCGTCGCCGGAACCGCCGCCGCGGCGCCTGTGCTCGCCGCCGCGCTGCTCGGCAGTTTTGCGACGACGCCGAACATCCCATGGTACGAAACGCTCGCCAAGCCGCCGTTGACGCCGCCGAATTGGGTGTTCGGCCCGGCTTGGACGGCTCTCTACATATTGATGGCCTACGCCTTCTATCGCGTTCTTCGGCTCGAGCCGGCGACGCCAGGCCGGCGCGCCGCGATCATCGTGTTTTTCGCGCAGCTCGTTCTGAACGCGGCTTGGTCCTTCGCCTTTTTCTATGCGCGAAGCCCACAGCTCGGACTCCTCGTTATTTTGCCGATGGCGGCGCTCCTCGTCGCCACGATCGTATTGTTCTGGCGGCTTGATCGCGTCGCGGGATACTCGCTGGCCCCCACCGCCTTCTGGGTGGCCTTCGCCACCTATCTCAACGCCGGGATTTTCGTCCTCAATCGTTAGAAGGGGGCCGAACGCGCCGCGGCGACATAGGCGTCGGCGTCCTGCTGCAGCAGCAGCCGCTCCTTGACGAGCTTGTCGGCGATGACGCGCATGGTCGCGACGAAATAGGCGCGCGATCCATAGCGCTCGACGAGCGCGGGACGCGGATCGGGGTTCTTTTCACGATCCGACTTCGTCGCCGCGAAGGGAATCGCGGCGCCCGCGGCGCAAGGCGGGTCCTTCTTGTCCTTTTGCGCGTTGAAGCCTGTGAAGGTCGCGACAGGGAGCGCGAGGTCGGGCAGGCGCAGGCCGGCGATTTCATTGCCGTCGGCGTCGATCCTGGGAACGCGGCGCGCGCCCTCGGGCGGCGCGGGCAGGGCGGGAATTTTCGGCCATTTTAAATCCTGCGAGGGCGCTAAATCGCCATCGAGAGGCGCGCGCGAGGCGGGCGGCGCGACGCCCTTGGCCGTCCAGTGGTCGAGCGCGGCGAACAGCGCGCGCAGCGCGGGGGCGGAGGGGCGTGCGTTAACGGGCGCGACGCAATTCGCCGTCGCGGTCGACGCGGCGATTCCGGCAAGGTAAAAGCGCCGACCGTTCGGCGGCGCGGCGTTGGTGAATTCGACGCGCGGCTTCTCGCGCCAATAGGCGTCGGCGCCCCAACTCGCGATAAAGCGCGTCGGGACGGCGGGCTCGCGGTTCGCGTCATGGAGCAACAGGCCGTCGAATGCGGACGAGGCGCCAGACATCGCGTCGGCGTCCGAGCCCTGCGCGCGTCCGAGCACGCGCTTCATCTTGAGCGCGCCGCGAAGATGGCCGAGGACATCGCGCAAGGCCGGCTCTCTGGCTCTGTCGGGGAGCTTGCCAAGATCGAGCGTCAGCACGGCAAGGCCGCGTTCGATCGCCAGCGGTTTTATGTCCTCGCTTGACTGCGTCTCGATCAAGATTGACGTCGCGCCGCCGCTTGGCGGCTTCGCGAGCGTTCCGGCGATGTCGTAAGACGTTCCGTCGAGCTTCACTGTCGCGGACATCGCCTCGTTCGCGCCGTCGGGCCGCGTTTCGAATTTCAGCAGTTCGGCGCGGGCGCCGCAGGCAAAGGCCAGCAATCCTACGAGCGCAGCGCCTCTAACTGGCGCGCGCGTCCTTTTCGATCCAGCGGGCGATCTTGCGAAGATCGGCGAGGAAGCTTCGCCACGCCTCGCGCTTATCCGATTCATCC
Source organism: Methylocystis silviterrae (assembly GCF_013350005.1). Taxonomy (GTDB): domain Bacteria; phylum Pseudomonadota; class Alphaproteobacteria; order Rhizobiales; family Beijerinckiaceae; genus Methylocystis; species Methylocystis silviterrae. The sequence goes on along the minus strand of NZ_JABVWW010000006.1, from coordinate 112,485 downwards.
TTCAAGCGTAGCAGAGAGGAGGGGTGAACGGTGGCCAAGAATTGCGCGCCGTCATCGAGGTCAATGATGTCGCCGCGCAGACGCGACACCGCCTCCGAGCGGCCGAGCGCGCCGCGAATCGCGGTCGCGCCGAGCGCCACGATCAGTCCGGGACGAAGCAGGGCGCGTTCGCGATCGAGCCACCAGCGGCAGGCGTCGATCTCGCCGGCGTCGGGCTTCTTATGCAGACGGCGCTTGCCGCGCGGCTCGAATTTAAAATGCTTCACTGCATTGGTGACGAAACATTTGTCGCGGGCGACGCCGGCGCGCTCCAGCGCGATGTCGAGGAGCTTGCCGGAAGGCCCGACGAAGGGACGCCCCGACACATCTTCCACATCGCCCGGCTGTTCGCCGATCAGCAGCACGCGGGCGCGCGGCGGTCCTTCTCCGGGAACCACCTGCGTGGCGTGTTTATAAAGCGGGCAGCGCGTGCAGCCGGCTTCTTGCTCGGCCAACGCCGAAAGCGAAGGGGCTTCGGCGAACAGGTCGACCGCAGGCGGAGGCTTCGCCCGGAGAACGAATTCGGATTTCTCCAACTGTCCCTTCCTCGCGTCGAGCGACGCCAAGAAGGTCGATATAGGCGACACCGTCGCGAGGAAAAGCAGATTTAGGAAAAAGGCGCGACGTCGCCAGGAAGCGGCTCGGGGCGCAATGTCCCGAGCCGCCCCGATCACAGCGTCTTCAGATATTCGAGCAGGGCGCGCTTGTCCGCCGCGCTCAACGCCGTTCCGAAGTCGTGGCCGCAATGGCTGACGCCGGAGCCTCTGTTGCAGTCCGTCTTCATCAGGAAGGTTGACTTCGGCTGCTCCGCGGCCAGGCCGACAGCGGAAATGTCATAGGCCGGGCCGACCTTGAAATCGGCGGCGCGATCCTGTGGCGGCTTCAACAGCTCGGCGAGCGACGGAACCGAGGCGTTGTGCAGATAGGGCGCCGCCGCCCACACGCCTTCGAGGACGCGCGCTTCAAATTTGAGTTTGCCCGGCGTCTCGGGCGCGCGGCGGCAAGCCCATCGTCCTGCGCCCGGCGTGCCCGGAATCTTGTAGACGCCCTTCAGCTCTTCGATCAAAGGCTGCAGAATCGCCAGCGCCACGTCGGCTTTCTTTCGCTCAATCCCGTTTACCGTTACAGGAATGAAGTGCTGCAGGATTGCGCCGCGCGCCGCGGTCGCCAGCACCGAGACGGGCGCGTCGGTTCTGCCAAGGGGCTCGGACACGAAGGGGATGAAGGCGCCCGTCAGCGCGCCGGTGTCGACCTTCCAGTCCGGCGCGAAATATTGATATTCGCGCGCGTCGGTGCCGACGTCCTGAACGGGCGTGCACCAGGTGTCCGGATTGAGCAGACGCGGCTGTCCTCGATCGATCCCGTGGCAATCGGCGCATCCGCCCTCTTCATAGGGACGTTCGTAGATGAGCTTGCCTTGCGCCGCGAGCGTCCTGTCGGTCGGCCAGGGCCATTTCGGCGGGCCGATCCGCTCGACGAGACGCTCCAACTCGATCAGCCCTTTGAAGTCGACCGAATTGGCCTTGACGTAATTGAAGCCCAGAAGATGGCTGGCGTCCTTCTCCGGGAAGAATTCGCCGAAGACGCCGTAGACCTGTCCGACGTTTCGGGCCATGGCCAGAATGCGGTCGCCATTGTCGGCGAAGCCCGGCCACTGCGTATGATCCTGCCGCGGCGCGTTCCAAAGGAACGGCGGGCGCACCGGCGCGTCCGCCTTCCGCATATTTCCCAAAATGATATGCGTCGGGCCGGGGCCGATATCGAGGCCGGTGACGCGGTTGAGGATCATGCCGACGGCGTCGATGCGTCCGGCGCCCCAGGGCCTGTCTTTGGGCAGGCCCGCCTCGGTGATGGCGTGGTGGCGCGCATACCAGAGATCGACTTCGGCGCGCAGCTTGGTCTCTTTTTGCGGATCGTAGCCGCTTCCCAGAACGGCCTTGGCGAACTCAGAGAAGGACGCCGCATCCGCGAGAACCTTCCCGACCGCCGTATCGAGATCGGCCCAAAGCGCGCCCATGTCGCCGAGCGCCGGGCCGCCGTCGATGCGATAGGCCTTGCCCTCGACCTCGATCTGCCGCGTATGGCACGCGGCGCAGCTGGGTCCCAAGACGCCATCGGCGACGACGAAGCCGACCGGTAGCCCCGGCGTCGGGCTCGCGGGGTTGGCCAGATAGCCGTAGCGGGCCAGTCCATCCGCAAGAAAGGGTTGGCCGTCAGCCTTTTTGAGCGCTTTGATCCAGTCCCAGGGGATGAGGCGGGAGCCTTGGCTCGTACGGTAAAAATCGTTCCAGGCCTTTTCGTCCCAAGGGCCGGCGCCCGGAATGGAAGAGGGCTGTTCGACGCGTTCCAACGCCATCGAAGCCGGCGCGCTTGCGGCGAAAAAGACCAGTGTAAGCGCGGCGGCGAAGCGGAAGGATTTCGTGATGCTCATCTCAATTCTTCTCAATGAAAACGGCCGTTACAAACGCGTGGACGCATGCAAAAACTCACGCGAAGCGCATCGCGTTAGGGTCGATGATCGCCAATAGAGTGTCAATACTCCGAATTGATGACGAGTGTTAGAGCTTCGCCATGAAGTTCGCGAAGGCGAGCGAACCTTCCGGCCATGGCCCGTGGCCGCTGTCGACATTGATATGTCCGGCGGCGCCGGCGTCGATGAAGCGCGCGCCGATATCCTGCGCGAGATGCCGCGCGAAGAGCAGGTCGGCATAAGGATCGTCGCTGCTGCCGACCAGCGCCGCGGGGAAGGGAAGCCGCGCGCGGGGCGCCGGCGCAAATTCGGGATCGATCGGCAGCTCCAGCATCACGCTGTCAGAGGGCGGCGCAACGAGAAAGGCGCCGGCGACTTTTTCCGCGATGCGCGGCGCCGCATGCAGCGTCGTGATCACGCCGAGCGAATGGGCGATGACGACGACGGGACGCTCGGAGGCGGCGATGTCGCGCGTCAGTGTGTCCACCCAGTCTGCGCGCGACAATGCGCTCCAGTCACGCTGCGTCACGCGCCGCGCGGTGGAGAGCTTCTTCTTCCAGCGGCTGTACCAATGATCCTCCGTGCCGCCGGTAAGGCCGGGATGGATCACAATGTCGGCGTCGGCCGCGCGCATCAGGCGGTTTCGCGCGCCACAAAGGCGCCGTTGAGCGCGTCCGCTATCAGCTTGCGCGTCTCGGCGACGCCATAGAGCGCGATGAAGGAGCCAAAGCGCGGGCCCTTCTTCTCGCCGAGCAGCACTTCATAGAGCATGTTGAAGAAGTCGTTGGAGACGCCGGGACGCTCGGGCGTCGCGCCCTTGGCGTTAAAATCCTGGTAGCGCGGCGCGGCGCGGGCGACGTCGTAAAGCGCCGACTGAATCTCTTCGGCGCTGGCGTTGTCCATACCGCTCAGCGTCTCGTCGATTTTTTGCAGCACCTGGCGTTCGATCTCGTCGGCGGCCCGATAGGTTTTCGCCGGCTTCACGAAATCGCGAAAATAAGCGACGGCGTAGCCGACGAGCTTGTCGAGCCGCGGATGATTTTCGGGCGTCGCGGATCGCGCATAGCGGCGCAGAAATCCCCAAAGCACGGCCGGATCTTCGGCGTTGGCGACGGCGGCGAGATTGAGCAGCATCGAGAAGGAGACGCTCACGCCCTTGGCGTCGCCCTCATGCGCCAGCGTCTCGGCCTGCGGCGGGTCTCCGGCGTGGATGTGCCAGACCGGGTTGCCGAGGCGGTTCTTCCAGTCCTGGCGCGGATAGGCGTCGAGGAAATTCAGATAGTCGTCGACCGCGCGCGGGATCACGTCGAAATAGAGCCGCTTCGCCGCCGTGGGCTTTTGAAACATGAATTGCGCCAGGCTCTCGGGGCTGGCGTAGGTCAGCCATTCCTCGATCGTCAGCCCATTTCCCTTCGACTTCGAGATTTTCTGGCCCTTTTCGTCGAGGAAGAGTTCGTAGTTGAAGCCTTCCGGCGGACGCCCGCCAAGCGCCCGCACGATCGCGCCGGACAGCTTCACCGAATCGATGAGGTCCTTGCCGGCCATCTCGTAATCGACGTCGAGCGCATACCAGCGCATCGCCCAGTCGGGCTTCCACTGCAGCTTGCAATGGCCGCCGGTGACAGGGGTGGTGAAGGCCTCGCCCGTCTCGGGATCGGTCCAGGAGATTGTGCCGGCTACTGCGTCATAACCGGTCAGCGCGACCTGCATGACGATGCCGGTCTTCGGATGGATCGGCAGGAAGGGCGAATAGGTCGCCGCGCGCTCCTCGCGAAAGCTCGGCAGCATGATCTTCATCACCGCGTCGTAGCGCTCGAGCATATGCTTCAGAGCGGCGTCGAAGCGGCCGCTCTTATAATATTCGGTCGACGAGGCGAATTCATATTCGAAGCCGAAGGCGTCGAGGAAGGCGCGCAGCCGCGCATTATTATGCGCCCCGAAACTGTCATGTGTGCCGAAAGGGTCCGGCACCTGCGTCAAGGGCTTGCCGAGACTGGCGGAGACCAGTTCCTTGTTGGGGATGTTGTCCGGGACCTTGCGCAGCCCGTCCATGTCGTCGGAGAAGGCGATGAGGCGCGTCGCGATACTGCCCTCGGTCATCACTTCGAAGGCGCGGCGCACCATGCTGGTGCGGGCGACCTCGCCGAAAGTGCCGATATGCGGCAGGCCGGACGGGCCATAGCCTGTCTCGAACAGCACGCTTTTTTGACCGCTGGCTTCCACGCGTTTGACGAGCTTTCGCGCCTCTTCGAACGGCCAGGCGGGCGAGACGCGCGCGGCTTCGACGAGTTCGGGCGACAATAGGAGCGGTGCGGACATGGGATGCGAACTGGCCAATCTGTAGCGGGAAGGCGCGCACAGTAGGGAGAGGGGCTCGGGGCGTCAACGAAGAAGCGGCCGCGCCCCGGGGGCAGGCGCCGGACGTCCGCTGCGAATCGAAAGCTCGCGGCTGTTGCGCGCCGTCAATAGACAAGCGCGGGGATGCCGTTAAGCTCGACAGCGCATGTGATTCACCAATCTGGCTTGCGGGAAGGCCGAAGCGATGTGGCGGAGGAGGGAGTGGAGCGGGCCGACCTCCTCCAAAAGGCGACTCGCGCGGGCGCGCAGCCTAATCGCCGCGGCCGGCGCCAGCCTCGCAGCCCTTGTCGCGACGATGGGCGCGCCGGTCCTCGCCGAAGACAGTCTCGTCTCGCTCGCCAAGCAGAAATCGCTGACCGATACGCCGGGCGGCCCCAAGGATCAGCTGCGTAAATTCGGCGTCAACGTCGACGTTTGGGTCACGCAGTTCTACCAGGGCATTCCCGCGGGCGCGATCGACCGGACGGCGCGCTACGGCGGCAAGATGGACATGTTTCTGCGCGTCGACGGCGAAAAGCTCGGCTTCTGGAAAGGGCTCAAGTTCAACGCGCAATATGAGCATTACTTCGGCCGCAACGTGAACCGGCAGGATCTCGCGCTGCTGCCGGTCAATGTCGCCCAGGCGTTCATCGAGCGCGACGGCTATCACTCGGCGCTGTCGATGACGCTGACGCAGGAGCTGAGCGAAGAACTTTCGGTGACGATCGGCAAGTTCAACATGCTGACGCTCGCCGCGCAGACGCCGCTGGTCGGCGGCGGCGGCATCGACACGTTCATGAACCGCGCCTTCGCGCTGCCGTCGACCGGCATTGGCGTCAGCTCGCCGGAAAGCGTCGCCGACCGTCTGATTATCGCGCCGCCCTATCTCCTGGGCGGCGTCGCCGCGCTCAAGACCAAATATTTCGACCTCAAGGTGATGGTCGCCGACCCACGCAACGCCCAGCAGCCGCGCGTCATCACGCGCCCATTCGAGCGCGGCGTCGGCGCCGGTCTGATGGCGACCGTGCCCGTCGAGATCGGCGGACTGCGCGGCTTCCATACGCTGCGCTTCGCCTACAGCAACGCCAGAGGCTTCGACCTCGACGACATCGGCGAAACTCGGCAGGCGATCGCCCGGCTCCGCGGCTTGACCAAAAAGGGCTTCTGGTTCGTCTCCTACGCCGTCCAGCAGTATCTGATGCAGAGCGAAACGAACCCCAAACTCGGCTGGGGCCTGTTCACGCTCGCGACGCTGTCGGACGGCAATCCCAATCCGGTCAGATGGAGCATGCTCGTCGGTCTCGCCGGCTACAATCTGATGACGGGCCGCGAGGACGATCGCTGGGGCGTCGGCTATTACCATTACGGGCTGACCCAGCCGCTCCTCTCCGGACTGGCGGCGCGGCGAATCAATCGTCGCAGCGAAGGCGGCGTCGAGGCCTTCTATAATTTCGCCGTGACCCGATGGCTGCGGCTCTCGGGCGACGTCCAGATCATCGATCCGTGGAATCCGCTGCGGGCGCGGGCGAGCTATCTCGGCCTGCGTCTGCAGACGATATTCTAGTGGATAAAATCTGACGATTTCTTCGAAATCGCTCCGTGTCAGCTCCAGTGCTATGGAGTCCACGAGCGCCGTCTCGGTTGGTTAGCATTGGCCGCCGCCTCTGGCATGTGGGGTTTACTGCGGGACCGGCGTGGCCTCGATTGTCGGCTATGTGCTCGCCCCGATCATTCTTACCGGCGCAAGGGGAGATACGGGTGACAGCAGATATCAGCCCTTCTGCCTTCTTCAAGGCCACGTCGCATGCCTTCAGCGAAACGATAGGCTCCTGCCGGGCGCGCCCAGAACTCGTCGCGCTGCTCTGCGGGCAAGCTTTTGACAGCTTCACGCAAAACGTCGCCCTTCAGGCTGCAGGCGCGCCAGCGCTCGCCTGTCAGGGAGAATGCGCGGCCTGTTGCCGCCTTCGCGTCGTCGCGACGGCTCCAGAAATCTTCCTGCTCGCGCGCTTCATTTCCGTTAACGCCGCCGCCTTTCGGGAGCGCGGCATAATGCTCGGTAAGCGCATCGCCGACGCCGATCAGGCCGTTGGCGGCCTGTCCGAAGAACAGCGACTGACCGCCCAGCATGCCTGCCCGCTGATCGAAGGCGAATTATGCCTCGCCTATAAAATTCGTCCGCTTGCTTGTCGCGGCCATGCGGCCTTCGACAAGGCGTTATGCCTTGCGGCGGTGAGAGGCGAAGCCGTTGAAGCGCCGATCTCCACGCCGCATCTCGTTGTCCGTAGCCTCGTTCAGAACGCCCTGATGGCGGCGCTGCGGCGCGCCGGACTGGCCTGGGGACTCTATGAGGTCAACAGAGCGCTCAACTGCGCGCTCTCCGCGCCACATACGCTCGAACAATGGATATCCGGCGAAGATCCTTTGATGAACGCGCGAATTCCCGACTTCGACCTTATCGAAGCGGCGGCGATTTTGGACGCTGCCGCCACCGCGTAGAGGGCGATTGCGCTGGGTCAGAGGAAGAGACTTCAGTGCGGCGGCATCCAGATCCAGACCGGAGGCGGTCCGGGAAACCGGACATCTTTTGCGATCGTAGCGTCGTCAACATTGTCCGGTTTCAGATAGACATAATAATTATCGACCCGCTGAAATAACTCATTCGTGGGTGTGCTCTCGGGACTGACAAGCATGTTGTTGCTGAAGCGCACATGCATATAGTGCGGCAATAATTCGGTGAATTTCGTGAGGCGGGCCTCAAAAATGAAGCGGTAGAGCTGCCGGCCTGTGACTTTCAGCACCGCGGCGGTCGCGTCGTCGACCGGTGTGAGCGGCGCTTCCTGCCAGCCGACTCCAACCTGCACGAAACCCTGCACGCTCGGCGACATGACGTAAATGGGGTGTTCGGCTTTTGTGTTCTCGAGATAAATCGTCACCTCATAACGGCCGTCGCCAAGCTGCGAAATTGACGCGATGTCGCTCTGCAGAGTGGACGTCGCAAGTTCTTCGAGCGCGGCGAGTCGCTGCCGACCGGCGTCAAGTTCATACTGTTGATAGCGCGCCACGCCGTAATTTGCCGCAGACGCTAAGACGAACATCAGCGCCGCGGCGGCGAAGACGCGTCCCGCTGTCGCCCACAGCGTCTTGCCGAGTTTTTCGAAATCGCGAGCGCCGTCTGCAGCGGCGCCGATCGGGGCGGGCGCTTTTAGCGCGGTCGGTTCGGCGTAGCGGATCGGCGCAGCGACGAAGCCGCGCGGCGCGTCGCTCGGAAGGAGAATGCCTCGCCGCATCTCGAACATGCGATCAGCGCGTTGCGCAAGCGCATGGTTATGCGTGACGAGCGCCATGGCGAAATTTTCTTCTCGTCGCAAATTGTCGAGCAGCGCGAAGATCTCTTCTTCCGTCTCCTCGTCGAGGTCGCTTGTCGGTTCGTCCCCAAGAAGCAATTGCGGCTCATTGATCAAAGCCCGAGCGATGACGACGCGACGCTGTTCGCCGCCGGACATCTGTCCTGGGAAGGTTGTCATCCGCTCAACCAGGCCGACGCGGGCAAGAAGGCCTTGCGCGCGCGCATAGGCGTATTCCGGCGTCACGTCGTTACCCAGCAGGGCCGGCAAAGCGACGTTATCGATGGCGCGAAGATTGGGGAGGAGGCTGGGGAATTGAAAGACGAAACCGATGCGCGCCCGCCTGACATCGGCAAGCTGCGCCTCGGGAAGATCCCAGATCTCGTCCCCCGCCAGTTGAACCCTGCCCGCGGTCGGCGCCGTCAGCCCGCCGACCATGGCGAGCAGCGTCGATTTACCGGAGCCAGATCGTCCGACGATCGAAACGAACTCGCCTGCGCCAACGATCAGATCGGCGCAGATCACCGCTTCCACGCCAGCATCGCCGCCGTAACGCTTGCGCAAACCCTTGGCGGAAAGAATCATCGCGCACTTTCCATCTGGATCATCGCGTAGGGTTCGAGACGCCGTGTCCGCCAAGCGGCGACAAAAGCGCCTCCGACGCCGATCGCGACGCCGCAGAGCGCGGCGGCGCCCGCGGCAATCCATATGATTCCGGCAGGCGGGGCGTCGAAGGGCACGCCGAGCGACGAAAAATAAAAGCCGAGAGAACGGGCAAAAATAAAGATCAGCGAGAAACCCGCGCCGATGCCTAACAAGCCGCCAAAGCCTGTGATGAGCCCCGCCTCGATCAGGGTGATCGATATGATCTGCGCCGGCCGCGCGCCCATGGCCCGCAGCACGCCGATTTCGCGATAGCGCTCTTGAAGGATGGCGGAAAACAACAACGAGACGAGAAAGAATATCGCCAGCATCAGCAAGCCCGCGAAGATCGCCACGCCCCAGAAGAGACTTCCGAGCGATTGGCGCGCCGCGGTGAAGATCGGATTGCCCGTGACGATTTTGATTGCCGGAATCTGTCCAATGGCGAAACGCGCTTGCTCCGCCGAGGCGCCGGGCGACAGTTGCAGGAGGAATGCAGAGACACGATCCTGCGCGATTGACGGAAGGCATTCGGGCCGTCCCGCGGCGTGATCATGATGCGTCGCGTCGACCCCTTCGGAGGGCGAAGACGCGGGCGGATGAACAGGGATATGCGCAGGGCGCGCCCGGATCGCGGCGACAAGTTCGTCGAGCGCGGAAAAACTGATGAAATAAGATTCGTCAAAGGGGCCCACGCCCGTTCGACCCAATCGGCCCGTCACGACCAGCGACCGACCGCAAATCGTCAGGGCTTCGCCAGTCTTCAGCGCGACCCGCTCCCCAACAAGCAAGCCCCCGGTCGCGGCCACGGGTTTCTCCCCCGCGGGCAGCCAAGATTCGACGGTGAAATCGGTCGCCTGATCATAGGCGATCAGATTGATCGCGCGTCCTTCGACGCTCGCGCGGATGAGATGCTGCGCGGCGACCTTCGCCACGCCGGGAACGGCTCTGAGCTTGTCGCCCAGCGCGGCATCCAGATCGAGATCCGTCGGCTGTATCGTGAGCAGCGTGCTGGTGATGTTCACCAAGGCGCCATGCGGCACGACAACGAGATCGGCGCCCATCCGCGAAAAGGTCGTCAAGATTCCTTCCCGCAGCGACCAGCCGGTGACAAAGCCGGAGAAGACAACCCCGACGGCGATCATCACCGCCATGCCGAGCAAAAGACTCCGCAGCAGCCGACGTCCGACGTTCTGAGCGCCGAGCCGCACCAGCAGGAAGCGCGAGCGATGGCGTTTCGTCATAGGTGGAACCGTTATCTGCAGGTCGACGCGGCCTGGCTTAAGGGGCGGGGCCGCTTCGTTGTGTAGCCGCGATCGCTTGAGACGCGCGTCGCTAGGCGCAAGCGAGACGAGAATCGTCTTGCGGGTTCGCCGATCCCGTCAGACTGTGGTGCAGCGGCTGTGGATCAGTTCCTCATTGTTCCGCGGAACAATGACGCAGTCGTGGTGACCGCCAAAGTTCGGAATATAACCAACGGGCTCCAGCGTATCCTGCGTGAAGATGAAAGTTCCTCCTTCGAGCCGCTGGAATCCGCTGAAGATCGCGAGCACATATTTGCCGTCATAGGTGACATGCATCGTCTGCAGGTCAACGCCGACATTCTCGAAGCGCTTGATTGTCGTCCACGTATTGGTGTCGACGACGACGATGGCGCTTTTCGCCGGCTTGCGATGCAGCTCGGAGACAAACATCTTCGAGCCGTCCATCGAATAGGTGATGTGGAACGGGCTTGGCGTTGAGCCGACCCAGTGCGAATCCTTGAACTCGGCGACTCGCTTCCAGTTGCGCGGATCGCGGTCCGAACAATCGAACACGCCCATGCTGTTTTGTCGGGTGTTGTTCGTCATGGTGAACCATTTGCCGTGCGGTCCAAAGCCGCATTCGTGTCCCGAGGACACGACATTGTCCAGCTTGATGTCCCAAATGCCGTCGGCGATCTTTTTAACCGGAATGCTTTCCTTGGTCGTGCCGTCCGGGGAAGAGATGCACGCCACCGGCTCCATCTTCGTCCGGTCGATGACGACGCCGACGGCGAACATGCGAAGCGTCACCAGCGAGAGCGGATGGATCGGATGGTGGACGCAATTATCGGCGCCGGTCAGCGTCTTCACCGAGTCGCCCGGAAGCTGTCCCGAATAGGCGAGATACTCGCCCATGGGCACCATCTCCCAATCGAGCTTGTTTCCCTTGACGCCGCGATAATCGTAGAGCCCGGTGTCAGGCGCCTTTAAGAGACGGGAAACGCGAACGGTTCCTCCTTTGAACCAATTGTCCTCGAGCACGCCGTCCGGCTCGTTTCCACGCCAGTCGAAACGGAATGCGTCGATCACCGTTGTCTTCTGGTTTCCGGTGGCGCGATTGAAGAAGGCGACCACATCCTTTTGCCCGTCCGCGACCGTGAAGCCCGACGCATCCGGGAAAATAACGGTGTGCACGCCAAGTCCGATTCCCGTGGTCTCGGCGACATTCTCGAGCAAATTCATCTGCTGCCCGTCGAAGCCGACGCGATAGATCTGATTGCCCTGACCCCACAAAGGATCGAGCATTCCATGTTCCCGAATCTGAGTGGGGATGCCATAAATCAGGACGTTCTGCCCACCCTGGGTCGAGTTTACGAACTCGAAGCCTTTGCGGGGGTCGGCCGAAGGAAAGGCCGCGAGATGATGGGCGATGGGGCAGCTGTCGCCGTAATTCCAATATTCGATCCAGGCCATCGTCTTGCCGGTCGCAAGATCCTGCACCTGAGCGCCCCCGCCGAGCTTCGTCGGGGTGAGCCAGACGTAGTCGCCGAGCGTCGCAAGACGCGGCGCGTTCGCCTCCGCCGCCGACGCTGAGTCTCCCATCAGGCGTGAGAACAGCCCTGTCGCGTTGGCCGATCTGACGCCGAGAATGGTCCCGATGATTCCGGCCGTCGCGGCGCGCAGCACCTCTCTACGTTCAACCCGGCCACGCTGATTGAGAGGCGGCACAACCTGCGGCGCGGCGAGCTCCGACACCACTTTTTCCGACGGGAAGTTTTGATCGGTAGACATCGGTCTCTCCCTAAGAGCGCAGCGGCTGAACCCAATCCAATGAATCGAGAAGTGAGAAATTGTCTGCGATATAGTTCTTCGCCCGGCAAGCACTTTTGTGAATGCTCAAGATTCGCTTGAGCGAGGTGGTCGCGCTTCTGACTCGGCCCACGAGCTACGCGCCTGGGCGATAATCCGATCTTTCGCCGGCGACCCAGACGGCGGAGACCGAAATATCCGTCGGGTCGAACGCCACCATGTCGGCGCGATATCCCGGCGCGAGGCGGCCGAGCGAGCGTCCGAGACCTAGAAACTCGGCAGGGTGGCAAGAGGCGCAGCGCAGCGCCCGCTCCAGAGGAAGTCCCAGAAGCCGCACACAGTTGCGAACCGCGCTCGCCATCTCGATCGACGATCCTGCAAGCGCACCCTCCTGCGTGCGGCAACTGCCGTCGCGGACCGTAATCCGGCTACCAAGAAGATCGAACTCTACCCTTTTGCCGCCGACCGGCGGCATGGCGTCGCTCACCAGCATGGGGCGTCCGACGCCGCGCATCGCCAATCCCAGCATGGCCGGGGCGACATGCTCGCCGTCGACGATGAGCCCGTAGTAGGCGTCGGGCGATTCGAGCGCCGCCGCGACAGGTCCGGGCTCGCGGGCGGAAAGCGGACGCATTGCGTTGAACAAATGCGTGAAGCCCGTCAGGCCTTGCGCCATTGCGGCGCGGGTTTGCTCATAAGTCGCCATCGAATGACCGAGCGAGACCTTCGCTCCCGCAGCGACAAGTTCGGCGATGAAGCCGTCGGGCGCCTCCTCTGGCGCGAGCGTCACGAGCAATACGCCCGCGCGAAATGAGTGAAGCATTTGGCGATGCTGGGGTTCTGGGCGGCGGATAAACTCTCGCCGATGAACGCCCGGCTTTTGCGGAGACAAAAAAGGGCCCTCGAGGTGAACCCCGAGAATGCCTGGCTCGCGCGGCATGATTGCGCTTACGGCGCCAAGCGCCGCAGCCATCGCTTCATCGCTATCCGTGATGAGCGTCGGCAAAAGCGACGTCACGCCGAACTTGCGATGCGCCCGCGCAATCTTCGCCAAAGCGTCGGGCGTCGGATCGGCGTTGAAAAGGACGTCGCCTCCGCCGTTGACCTGAATGTCGATAAAGCCCGGCGCGAGCCATGCGCCTTGAGGGACGTTGTAAACTTCCATCGAAGATGGGAGTTCCGATCGCCGCGTCAGCGCCGCGATTTGCTGACCTTCAATCACGACGGCGCAGTCGTCATGTTTTTTTTCGCCGTCGAAGACGACGTCCGCGGCCACCGCGTATCGAGAGAAGCCATTCATCGCGTGCGCGTGATCTTTCGCAGGTGGCGCGGCTGGTCGGCGTTCTTTCCGCGCATCGCGGCCAAGCGGACGACCATGGCGTAGAAGCTCTGGATCAGACAGATCGCGTCGGTTTCGGGATGTTCAGGGAGCAATGCTGGAAGCCGGTCGGGCGTCCGCGCCTCCGAGGAGGTGATAAAGACCGCCGCGCCCTTTGCCCTGAGATCCGCGGCGAGCTGCGTCATGCCCGCGGCGGCGGCGTCGGTCGGCGCAAACATGAGCACGGGATAGTGAGGCGCCACCAGAGCAACCGGGCCGTGGAGGAATTCGGCCGAAGAAAAGCACTCCGCGTGGAGGTCCGAGGTTTCCTTCAGTTTCAGGGCGGCCTCGCGCGCGATGGCGAGCGTCGGACCCCGTCCAATCGTGACTAGGCTTTCCGCGCCTGCGATCTTCTCAAGGACGCAGCCCCAGTCGAGGTCGCCGGCGGCGGCGAGGCGATCAGGCAATGCCGTCAGCGCGCGCGCGAGCGCCGCGTCCTCGGACCAAACGGCGACCAGTCGGGCAAGCGCCGCCACCGATGCGATGAACGTCTTGGTCGCGGGAATGCTCAGTTCCGGGCCCGCCGCCATCGGCAACACGAATTCGCAGGCCCGAGCGAGCCCGCTCGCCGGGTCATTTGTGATGCAGGCGGTCACGGCCCCGCAGGAGCGCGCCGCAGCGGCCTGTTCGATGATGTCGCTGCTTTCGCCCGACTGTGAAATCGCGAGAAAGAGCTGGTCAGCCAGGCGCAGAGGCTGATGATAGATCGTCGTGATGCTGGGCGCGGCGGGCGCCACCACGACGCCGAGGTATCGCTCGATCAGATGCTTGCCGAAGGTCGCGGCGTGCGCCGAACTGCCGCGCGCGCAGGTGACCACGACTTGAGGCGGCTTGCGCCGTAACCGATCCGCGAGAACTGGGAGAACCTCGGCGAGCCCGTCACCCTGCCGTCGCACGGCCGCCGGAGCCTCTCGCATATCGGAAATCATCTGCGCGTCGAGGAGGGTCATTGATTTAGGCATCCGGTCAAAACCCATCAGCACAGAGATTGAGCCGGACGCGCGGGAAAGCAAGTTCCAGCGCAGCTCCCGCGCCGGAGCCGGCGTCATGAGCTGGCTGATAGGAAGCTTAGCTTGAACTCTCTCCGTCATTGGCCATATGCGGCTTATCAGCTGGAATTGCGCCGATGTGCCCGACGGAGACCGAACGCCAAAGTCCGCGCTATGCCAAGATCGACGTCTGGGAACCGGCCGAGATCCTGGATTCAATGATCGAAGGGCAATTTTCCGCCGTCGCGGCCGTTCGAGCCGCGCGCCCCGCGATTGAGCGGGCGGCGCTTGCGATTGAGCGCCGGCTGCGCGGGCCTGGACGGCTCGTTTACGTCGGCGCCGGCACATCCGGTCGTTTGGCTGCTCAGGATGGGGCGGAGCTCATGCCGACCTTCGGCTGGCCGCAAGATCGGCTTCTGCTCCTCATGGCGGGCGGACAAACCGCTTTGCTACACGCTGTTGAAGGCGCCGAAGACCAGGACCACCAAGCGGTCGAACTCGTTCGGCGCCATGAGATTGGGGCGTCCGATGTGACCATCGCGGTGGCCGCAAGCGGCACCACGCCTTTTACGCTCGCCTGTTTGCGCGAGGCGAAAAACAGAGGCTCCTTGACAATCGGCGTCGCGAACAATCGCGGGACGCCGCTTCTCCAGGAGGCCGATCATGCGATTTTCCTCGAAACCGGCGCCGAACCGATCGCCGGCTCGACGCGGATGAAAGCGGGGACCGCCCAGCGAATCACGCTTATTCTGCTCTCGTCGCTCGTCATGATTCTGCTCGGGCGTGTCTACGACGGCCTCATGGTGGATGTGCAGGCTTCGAACAAGAAACTGGTCCGACGGAGCGAAAAAATCCTGTCGCGGCTGACCGGCCGCGGCGACGAGGAGATCCATGAGGCCTTGCAGCGCGCCGGCGGGAGCGTGAAGCTCGCCTTTCTCTTGCTGCAGGGCTACGGGCTCGCCAAGGCGGCGGCGGCGCTGGATGAGGCAGAGGGCCATTTGCGTCGCGCCATGAGCTTGATGGTCGAGCGGCCAAAGGCGGCGGACCTTCGAGAAACCCGGCCGTACATTCGGGAAGATGCGACGCACGAGTAGGGCGCCAGCTTGAGGTTCGCACTCCGGCAATTGCGATTTGGCCTCCTCGCAGGCTGACCCGCACCTCGAGCGCTCCGCGCTTCAGCCAAATTTCAGCTTCCTTACGCGTTTGATGGACGCCTCGGCGTGCGCCCGCATCGACGCATCCTGCGCGCAGGCCGAGAGCAGCCGACGGGCGAATTGCGCCGCCTGGTCCTGCTCGTCTTTCATATTGTTGCCGATGAGGATCAAATCCGCGCCGGCGTGAACCGCCTTCGCGCAGGCCTCGCCCGTCGACATCAGCTTTTGCACGCCCTGCATCTGCAAATCGTCGGTCAGGATGCAGGCGTCCGGCGCCCAGGCGCGCATTTTATTCACCGCGACGGCGGAGAGGCAGACGGGCGTGTCTCTCTCCCATTGATTGACGATGCCATGGCTGAACAGAACCATCGGCACGCGTGCGATCAGATCCTTGAACACATTCACTTGCGCGTCAGTCAGGCAATCGGAAAGATCCATGACGTGGTCGTGGGGGTTCACCTTCGCGCCGCCGGTTCCGGGGAAGTGCTTCAAACAGAGTTTCAAATTCACCGAACCGGCGACTTCCGCCAGCGTCTCCACGCATTCTTTGACAACCTCCGGATCGCTCGAGTAGCTGCGCTGGACCGACCCCACGTCCGGGCTGTCGGGGTTGATGTCGAGATCGACGACCGGCGACAGGTTCACATCGATTCCGATCTGTCGCATCTGCGCATAGGACGGGCGTAAAACGTCCCGCCGTTCCGAGGCGGTCAATCGCCCGAACTGGCGGGCGCTGGGCAGTGGAATAAAGCCGCGCTCTTCCTTCAATCGGCGGACCTTGCCGCCTTCCTGATCGATGAAATTGAGCGGACGCGAGGGGAGAGCGTGAAGGCCCTCGCAAAGCTCCTCGAGCTGAGCGGGGCTATAGACGTTCCGCTCGTATTTCTGATCTTTACAGTCATAGTCGAAAAGAATGACCCCGCCCAAGCCGAAGCTACGCGCAAAATCCTGCAGCCAGCGAGGTATGAGCGGGTCGCGAAAACCCAAGATGAACAGTTCGCCGATCGGCAGATCCATGAGCGTAAAATGGTAATGGTGAGAGGACTGTCAAAGCAGTCGCTCGCTGCCATCCACTCGATGTTCACTCTCATGGTCGGAGGCTCGTTAAGGCGGCGCATCGTCCTGGCCTGCGCGGTCCGTTAAGAACTCTGAAGCCGCGATATTAGAGTTTGCGCATAGCGCCGTCGGCTGTCTCGACCCTGATGTCGGCGAAACGGCACGCGCCGCGGCGGCGCTGGAACGGCGTAATCGCCAACAGCCAGACATGGCTGATCGCTTTGGCCGACCCGGCGATATGGGCGGCGTAGTCGGAAGCGACGTCCCGCTCCAGCTCCCGCCACGTTCCGAGGCCCTTCGTGCCGGAAGCGACGATCATATGGGTCTCGATGGCATTCCAGCCGGCCAGCGGACAGCGGAAAACCTTGCCCTCCGGCAGCGCCGCGCTCCAGAGATAGGTGAGGTCCTGCCCGTCGTCGAATTTCACGCCGATGGACAGATAATCGTGAACGGACGCCAGATCTTCCGCCGCCGCAGACGGCAGCTCGTCGATCTTCCAACGCCAGCCGAGTTTCGGACCGGAGGCGAGTGGAAGAGTCAGTGGCCGCTCGATAATGGAAGCGGCTCCCGCGCTCTCGCAGACGATCTCGCCGTTCGCGTCCCAGACGAAGCTCTCCTCTCCGCCGCCGAGCAAAAAGAGATTGGACCAGCCTTCCGGCAGCCTGCGGTTACGGCGCAGGCGCGCGAGTTCCGTCGCCACGAGAGCGCCGACGTCGCCACTCTTCGCGGCAAGGCTCGCGAGAAGGCTCGCGAGGCCTGTGGCGGCGTCGCCGCGCCACAGAAGCGCAAGGCCGGTCATTCTCACGTCATCCTTGCGATAAACGTCCTCCGGAATCGTAAGCCGGCCGTCCTCGTCGGCGTACAGCGTCGCCAAGCGGGCCACCTCGACGGGACCGTCATGCGACGCGGTCATGGTGCTCGTGTCCGTGCCCGGACTAAAGATCGGCCGTCGATGCTGCGTGCGAGCGTGGAAGGCGAGACCGGGACGAAACCATAGGTCATGTTGACGAGACAGCCACCATCGTCCGGCGACGAGAAAGGTGATCTGCTGACCTTTCACGACCTCAAGGCCGAGATCGATCCACGGCAGATCGGAGCCGTTTATCTCGAAGACGCGATAGTCCGCGAGTTCGGGCGAATGCGCCCCGGCGAGGAGAGCCTCGACGCCCTTCCTAAAATCCGCCGGCGCCGGAACGCCCTGCTCGGCGGCGAAGGCGGCCTTCGACGCATCGGCCGCGAAGGGCGCAGCGACGCCGAGAGCCATCGCGCGCCGCAATATGTCGCGCCGCGAAACGCACGCCGTTCCATTCGCAGCGAGAGAAAGGTTGAGACAATAAACGCACATTGGCTTTCTTTCTGATCTCTCGTTTTGATCTGTTGCCGAAACGGCGTAACTGGCGCGGGTTCGCGACCGGAAAGCAAAATGTTATGCTTCACGCCGAAGATCTGCATGCCAGGACATGCCGAAATCCGACGTTTAGTGGCGCGCGAGGGCAATGGATGCGACGAACGGGATATACGCGCGCGAGCACGCTCGGGCCCATCGCGGACGTCGTCACCGCGAACGGCGGCTCGATCGAGCGGGTCTTTCGCCGCGCCGAGCTTCCCATTCGTTTGCTGGAATCGCCCGATACGCTTCTGCCTCTGCGCGACCATTTCCGGCTGCTCTCGATCGCCTCGCGCGAATTGCGGGACGAGGCTTTCGCGGCCCGACTCGGCCGCCAAACGTCGATCGCGGGCTTAGGAGTCTATGGCAAGTGGGTCATACAAGCGCCCACCTTACTGGAAGCGATCCATCGCGCGGGAACAAGCCTGCCGCACATGATGCAGAGCGCGACGCGGCTCACCGTCCGACGAGACGGCGACGAGGTGCACTGGTCATATGAGTTAGCCGACCCTGCCACGGATGGACGTCCGCAGAACGAGATTCTCGCACTCTGGTACATGATCGTCATGATCCGCCAATTCGTCGGCGCGGGCTGGCTACCAGATCGAATCATGGTTGGGGGTCTGCCCGCCAACGCCCGGCGTCGCATCGACGAGCAGATGGGCGTCGATACGGTAATCTGCGATAGACCCGGCGCGATCGTTTTCGATCAACGTCTGCTGATGGCGGTCAATCCGCATCTCAATGCGAATCGAGGTCTCAGCGCCGACGAACTCGATCGCATCTTCGACATTCCGGATCCGGATGACATGCCGGGCAATGTCGGCGCCCTGATCGATCTTGAGCTTCTCGACGGTCGTCCTGACCTTTCCCGCATTGTTCGTCGGGCGGGTGTATCGCAGCGAACGCTGCAGCGCCGGCTTGCCGAGTCCGGACTGAGCTTCTCAGATCTCTTGAAGAATAAACTGCAGCGACGGGCGATGAGTCTGTTATGCCAATCCTGGTCGATCACCGAGATCGCCTTGATGCTCGGCTATCGGGACCCCGCGCATTTCAGCCGCGCCTTCGAGAGCTGGAGCGGAGTAGCTCCCAGTCGATGGCGAGAATTGGCGAAGCCTGGCGGATGAGCCTTCGAACTCGGCTCGCCATAAACAGCGCTTACGACGAATATTCCGGCCGGAGCCGTTGTTGATGATGGGGATCGGCTTGCGCCACATGTCAGATGCCCGCTGCTTGCTCGATCGCCTCGCGCTTGCATCGCTCATGCGCTGCGTCAAGCCGTCGCCACATCGCCGCGGCCGCCATCCCGCTCCGTCGCGCCTCCCAGCGTCCCCGCCGGGTGCGGGAGCCTTTCCTTTGCCCGCGCGCCGTGCGACAAGCCGGCGGAGCCCCCGCGGTCGGCCGGCCCGCCGCAGGCCGTCCAGTTCGCCTTGCTCGTAGGGTCCGGGTCGCGCGCCCATGTCGGTCAGACATCCGATCATCTCCATCACCGGCTCGTCCGGCGCCGGCACCAGTTCGGTCAAGGCGACGTTCGAACAGATTTTCCGCCGCGAGCGCATCGAGGTCGCCTATGTCGAGGGCGACAGCTTCCATCGTTACGATCGCGTGGAGATGAAGGCCAAGCTCACCGAGGCGCATGCGGTGGGAAACCAAAATTTCAGCCATTTTGGCCCTCATGCCAATCTGCTGCCAGAACTCGAGACGCTCTTTCGCGAATACGGCGAGACGGGCTCCGGCCGCTACCGCCATTACGCCCATGACGAAAACGAGGCGGCGCGGCTTGGCGTGCCGCCCGGGACGTTTACCGATTGGGAGGAACTGCCGGCCGATACCGACGTGCTGTTCTATGAAGGGCTGCACGGCGCGGTCGTCACCGATGACGTCAATGTCGCGCGCTACGCGGATCTCAAGATCGGCGTCGTTCCGGTGATCAATCTGGAGTGGACGCAGAAGCTGCATCGCGACCGGCATTCGCGCGGCTATACGACCGAGGCGGTCACCGAGACGATCCTGCGGCGCATGCATGATTATGTGCATTATATCTGTCCCCAGTTCTCGGAAACGGACATAAATTTCCAGCGCGCGCCGACGGTCGACACCTCGAATCCCTTCGTCGCCCGTTCGATTCCGACGCCCGACGAATCGATCGTCGTCATTCGCTTTCGCGATCCGCGAGGGGTGGACTTCCCCTATCTTGTGGCGATGATCGCGGGAAGCTGGATGTCACGCGCCAATTCCATCGTCATTCCAGGCAATAAGCTTGATCTCGCAATGCAGCTGATCCTTACTCCAAGGATCCTCGAACTGGTCAGACGCAGGAAAGGCGTGACGTGAACGACACTATATTGACGGCGGCCAAGGAGACCTCCGCGGCGGCGGCTGGCGCAAAATCCGATCCGACGCGCTACGCCAACGCCATTCGCGCTTTGGCGATGGACGCGGTCGAAAAGGCGAAATCCGGCCATCCCGGCATGCCGATGGGCATGGCGGACGTCGCGACCGTGCTCTTCCAGCGCTTCATGAAGTTTGACGCGAGCCGGCCGGACTGGCCGGACCGCGACCGTTTCGTGCTGTCCGCCGGCCACGGGTCGATGCTGCTCTACGCGCTGCTCTATCTGCTCGGCTATCCGGGCATGGGCCGCAAAGAGCTCGAAAACTTCCGCCAGCTCGGTTCTCCGACCGCGGGCCATCCCGAATATGGCCACGCCGCCGGCATCGAGACGACCACCGGTCCCCTCGGCCAGGGGCTCGCGACCGCGGTCGGCATGGCGATCGCCGAGCGCCTCTCGGCGGCGCGCTTCGGCGACGATCTCGTCGATCATTTCACCTATGTGATCGCCGGCGACGGCTGCCTGATGGAAGGCGTCAGCCATGAGGCGATCGACCTCGCCGGACATCTAAAGCTCTCAAAGCTCATCCTCTTCTGGGACGATAACTCGATCTCGATCGACGGACCCACGAGCCTCGCGACCTCGACGGACCAGATCGCGCGTTTCGCCGCCGCCGGCTGGCACGTGGCCCATGTCGACGGCCATGATCCAGAGGCGGTGGCGCAGGCGATCGCCGCGGCGCAGGCCGACCCGCGGCCTTCGCTCATCGGCTGCCGCACGCTCATCGGCTATGGCGCGCCGACCAAGCAGGGCAAGGAAAGCTGCCACGGCGCGCCGCTCGGCGCGGCGGAGATCGACGCCGCGCGTGAAGCGCTCGTCTGGCCGCACGCGCCCTTCGAGCTGCCCGACGACGTGCTGGAGGCCTGGCGCGCGGCGGGGCGCCGCGGCGCCAAAGCGCGCGAAGCCTGGGAGGCGCGACGCGCCGCGTCGCCCAAAGGCGCCGCCTTCGACGCTTTCATGAAAGCCGACGTCGCGGCGGAGGTCGCCAGTCCGCTCGCAGAGTTTCGCGCGACGCTCGCCGCCGAAAAGCCGAAAATCGCCACGCGCAAATCCTCGGAAATGGCGCTCGGCGTCATCAACGCCGCGACGCAGGCGACGATCGGCGGCTCGGCGGATCTGACCCATTCGAACTTCACCATCACCAAGGGCATGGGCGAGGTCGCCCCGGACGATTTTTCCGGCCGCTACATCCATTACGGCGTGCGCGAATTCGGCATGGCGGCGGCGATGAATGGAATCGCGCTGCATGGCGGATTCGCGCCCTACGGCGGCACCTTCCTGGTGTTCTCCGATTACGCGCGCGGCGCGATCCGCCTCTCGGCGCTCATGGGCCTGCGCGTCATCTATGTGCTCACCCATGATTCGATCGGCCTTGGCGAAGACGGGCCGACGCATCAGCCGGTCGAACATCTGGCGGCGCTGCGCGCCATGCCGAATCTCCATGTCTTCCGCCCCGCCGACGCGATCGAGACCGCCGAATGCTGGGAGCTGGCGCTGGCCAGCCGCCACACGCCCTCAGTCTTGAGCCTGTCGCGACAGAACCTGCCGACGCTCGAGCGGCCCATTGGCGAAAACCTTTCCGCCAAGGGCGCCTATGTGCTGCGCGACGCGGCGGGAAAGCGCGACGTCACGCTGCTCGCCACGGGATCCGAGGTTGAAATCGCCCTCGCCGCCGCCGACATTCTGGCCACGCAAGGACTGAAGGCCGCCGTGGTCTCCATGCCTTGCTGGGAACTCCTCGAGGCTCAGTCCGAGGCCTATCGCGCCGAAGTGCTGGGCGGCGCCCCGCGCGTTGCGGTCGAGGCGGCGGTTCGGCTCGGCTGGGACCGCTGGATCGGCGAGCGCGGCGCCTTCATCGGCATGAGCGGCTTTGGCGCGAGCGGGCCCGCCGGCGAGCTGTATAAGCATTTCGGCGTCACGGCGGAGGCTGTGGCTGACGCGGCCCGTACGCTAGTTAAGACGTAAGAGATAGCGGAGGCGACAATGGCTCTCATCACCCTGCGGCAACTGCTCGATCACGCCGCCGAGCATGATTACGGCGTTCCGGCGTTCAATATCAACAATATGGAGCAGGGCCTCGCCGTGATGGAGGCGGCGGCGGCGGTCGATGCGCCGGTCATCATCCAGGCCTCGCGCGGCGCGCGCGCCTACGCCAATGACGTCATGCTCGCCAAGATGATCGAGGCGCTTGCGGCGATCTGGCCGGACATTCCGCTCGTCATGCATCTTGACCACGGCAACGCCGAAGCGACCTGCGCCAGCGCCATCCGCTTCGGCTTCACCTCGGTGATGATGGACGGCTCGCTCAAGGCCGACGGCAAGACCCCTGCCGACTATGACTACAATGTGCGCGTCACCCGCAATGTCGTCGACATGGCGCATTGGGTCGGCGCCTCGGTCGAAGGCGAACTCGGCGTGCTCGGTTCGCTCGAGAGCGGCATGGGCGAAAAGGAAGACGGCCACGGCGCCGAGGGCAAGCTCTCGCACGACCAGCTCCTGACCGATCCGGCGCAGGCCGAGGATTTCGTCGCCCGCACCAAGGTCGACGCGCTGGCGATCGCCATGGGCACGTCGCACGGCGCCTATAAATTCTCGCGCAAGCCCGACGGCGCCATTCTGGCGATGAAGGTCGTCGAGGAAATCCATCGTCGTCTGCCCAGCACGCATCTCGTGATGCATGGGTCTTCGTCGGTGCCGCAGGACTTGCAGGACGCCTTCAACGCCGCCGGCGGCGAGATGCCGCAGACCTGGGGCGTGCCGGTCGCCGAGATTCAGCGCGGCATCAAATATGGCGTGCGCAAGATCAACATCGACACCGATAACCGCATCGCCATGACCGCGGCGATCCGCGGCGTTCTCGGCAAGAACAAGGGCGAATTCGATCCGCGCAAATATTTGAAGCCGGCGATGGAGGCGATGCGCGCCGTCTGCAAGCAGCGCTACGAGGAATTCGGCACGGCCGGCCAGGCCTCGAAGATCAAGCCGATCCCGCTCTCCGAAATGGCCAAGCGCTACGCCAGCGGCGCGCTCGATCCGCAGTTCGCCGGCAAGAAGGCGGCGGAGTAGGCTTGCGCCGCCGCTCTCGGCGAGGGCCAAGGCCGTGAAGACCAAGGGCGCATCGCAGATGCATCCTTGGCCAACATGTCAAAGCCAGGCGCGAGGATTCAACATTCCCCAATTGAGGGGTTTGGAGGAACAGCCTTCTCAGGCGCACGCAGAAGCGCCGACCGTCAGGCGTCCAGCAGACGTTCAGGCGCGCTCCGCGACAAGCAGCAGCGAGGCGGGCGTCCGCGCCGACGGCGCTTTGGGCTCCAGGATTCGTTTCAACGCCCACTTCCGCGAAATTGCCTCGACCCAAGAGCCGAGCGTTCGAGCAAAGTAAGGCATGGGAGTCCATCCGGCGTCGCCAAATCCGTCAAAGCGCTCGACGCGCCATCCGTCCTCATAGGGCGGCGCCAGTGCGACCGGATGAAGCGTTTGGATGAGCAGCCGGGCCTCGGAATTTGAGATTGACGCGAGTGCGTCGAGCAGCGCGTCGACCTTATCGTCAAGCAAGGAAAAATTGCAGATGATCGTATCGAAATCATATCCGGTCATCCCGGGCGTTTCGGCAAGCTCCGCGTAGCTCAGAACGTGGTAGCTCGCCCCTCCAGCTTCGCGGGCGCACGAGATGAGTTCCCTTGAAGCGTCGACGCCGACGATCTCAACGGCTTCTCGGCTTAGTTCCCGGCAAAGCCACCCCTCGCCGCAACCAACGTCAAGCGCCTTTCCGAGCCGACCGGCGCGCGCCGCGGAAAGGATCGCCGCGTCGGTCGCCTCGCGACGGCTGGCGATCGTTTGACCGCGCACGGCCGTCGTCCACCTCTCGGCGTTCTTAGACCAACTGGCGATCTGCGACTTATTCGGATCGGTCATCGGCGCGCCCGATTGCATCTCGCATGTGACTTAGTTCTCGAATCATTGAGTCTCCATGCTCCGTTGCAAGCTCTACTTTTGCTTTGGGGGCCGCCGCCCGCCCGCATCTGACCGCCCTTTCCGGCCGGAAGCCCATCGAACCTTGAATAGGACCCTTGAGGGGCTAATATGTTAGCGAAAAAGTCAGGAGGCGCCGCATGTCAGCCGATGACATCGTCCAGGCCAGGATAGACCCGGAGACCAAGCGGCGCGCCGCCGCCGTGCTGGAGCCCATGGGCCTTTCGATCTTCGACGCCATCCGTCTGCCGACGCTGCGCATCGTCGATCAGCAACGACCGCCTTTCGAAACCGGCGCGCCGAACGCCGAAAGCGTCGAAGCGATGAACGAATTGGCCAAGGGGAAAGGCGAGCGCTTCGATAACGCCAAAGCGTTTTTCGAAGACCTTGGCCTCTGATGCTGACCCCCGTCAGGTCGGGGCGTTTCAAGAAGGACGTGAAACTCGCCGAAAAACGCGGCAAGGACATGGGCAAGCTCAAGGCGATCCTGCTGCTGTTGATGGAGGACCGGCCGCCGCCGCCCGGACCATCCGTTGAAGGGCGAATGGAAAGGATTTCGCGATCTCCACATTGAGCCGAACCGGCTCTTGCTCTATCGCATCGAAGGCGATGAATTGCAGCTTGCCCGCACAGGACCGCACGCGGATCTCTTCGACGAGTAGGACCAAACGACTTGCCGTCTGACATTCTCATCGCGCCCTCGATTCTCTCGGCCGATTTCGCGCGGCTGGGAGAGGAGACGCGGGCGATGGCCGAGGCCGGCGCCGACTGGATTCATCTCGACGTGATGGACGGGCATTTCGTGCCCAATATCACCTTCGGGCCGGGAGTCGTCGCGGCGCTGCGGCCGGTGACGACCCTGACGCTCGACGTGCATCTGATGATATCGCCGGCCGACCCCTATATCGCCGCTTTCGCCGACGCGGGCGCCGACGTCATCACCGTCCACGCCGAGAACGGTCCGCATCTCCACCGCTCGCTGCAGGCGATCCGCGCGCTGGGCAAGAAGGCCGGCGTGTCGCTCAATCCGGCGACGCATGAGAGCGCGCTGCAATATGTGTTGGACGATATCGATCTCATCCTGGTGATGAGCGTCAATCCGGGCTTTGGCGGCCAGAGCTTCATTCCTTCGCAGCTCGATAAAATCCGCGCCATACGCGAGATGATCGGACGACGCGCAATTCATCTCGAGGTCGATGGCGGCGTGACGCCGCTGACGGCGCCGCAAGTCGTCGAAGCCGGCGCCGATGTTCTCGTCGCGGGCTCGGCCGCTTTCCACGGCGGGCAGCTCTGCTATGCCGACAATATCGCGGCGCTGAGGCGGGCCGCGGCGAGCGCCGGCGCGATCGCCGTGTGAGCGGCTTCGCCGCGCCGCCCGGCAGTTGATTGTCGCGGCGGGGCGCGCTATCGCCTCACCTGCGCATTGGGGCGTCGCCAAGTGGTAAGGCAGCGGATTTTGATTCCGCCATACGGAGGTTCGAATCCTCCCGCCCCAGCCATGTATCAACGTATCATCATATATTTCAATGTGTTATGATTTCAAATGGAAAGGGATTGCCCTGAATTTATCGAATTTCTTGCCCTAAATCCTGCCCCGAAAAGCCTCTTTGCCCCCTTGCAAGCTCGGTGCTGCGCATTCGAAAAAATTGAGGGCCGCCATGACAGCAGCCCCCAACGTCTTCGATACTGCCTGTGGTTAAGAGCCTACCCCCACGCCTTGGCGATCCCGCCCGCCACAGCGTTACCGATATTCAATCCAAGTGAAGCGCCTGAGGGTGGCGACTGCATCGACATAGAGTTGATCCGATTTCCAGCCTTCAACTGAATGTCTCTCGTCCTCGAGGTCATCAACCTTCAACGCATAATTTTCTTGGCCCTCAGCAACCCGCCGGGCCGATGGCACTTAAAGAGGGTCCGCACATATCACCACCCCTTCTCTGCTTTCATCGACTCCCACACTTCCTGAGGGTCTACCGCCCCGCATTCAATGTTGGCTCTCGTTATACCGCCTAGCCCGTTGATCCACACCTTTAGCTCGTCTTTCGTCCAGCCCTTGGTGTCAAACGCCATTGAATCGGGACCCCAGTATTTCATCCAAAAGGGACCCCTTTCCCAATGCGCA
This sequence comes from Methylocystis silviterrae, assembly GCF_013350005.1. Taxonomy (GTDB): domain Bacteria; phylum Pseudomonadota; class Alphaproteobacteria; order Rhizobiales; family Beijerinckiaceae; genus Methylocystis; species Methylocystis silviterrae. The sequence goes on along the minus strand of NZ_JABVWW010000006.1, from coordinate 86,152 downwards.
TTTTCTGCCGTTGTTGGCGTGACGGAGGGAGGGCGTAGCCCGAGCGGAGTTACGCCATGCCGATTCCGACGAAGCCGCCCGGGTATAACGGGATAATGCCGCCCGGGATTCCTGGCTGATGCCGCCCACCGTAACGGAATGATGCCGCCCGGGTGGCGAGGCTCGCTGGCCGATGATTTTTGTCTCACCGGCGAGGCAGTTTGGTCAAGACGGCTTCGCTTGTTTATCGCGGGCGCGGCGCAGGCTTTCGCCGGTAAGTTCGATACGGTGGGCGTTGTGGACGAGGCAAAAGAGAATCCAGCCGCTCGCGCCAGGGACCGATCTTCGGAAGCGGCTGCGTCTCGCGTTCGTAACGGAACTCCGTCGCATCCGAACGGATGACCTTGCGCACGACCTTCCGCGACACATGCGGGTCCCGGCAAATCTCTTTGATCGGCTTCTTCTGGACAAAATAGGCGCGGCGCATCTTCGCAATCGTTTCCACAACAAGCATTCCAATCTCGGCCTCCCTTGCATCAGGAGGCCAGTGTGGACCCTTAGCTCCGGGGGCCCGATTGGATGCAAATCATCCCCAAAGCGGGGTTCTTATTCCACGTAACTTCACAAGGATTGGCGCCAAGAGCACACTCTAGCGGCGGCAAGGAGCGGCTCGGATCTATCCCGAAACGCGGCAACCGGCAGCTCAGAACGCTTCTGGTTGTCGGAGGAACGTCCATAATCAAACTGGGCAAGCGTGGCGTGAAGCTGCCCCAGTGGCTAACAAGCCTCATCTTGCGCAAGCCTTACAAACTTGTTGCGGTCGCATTGGCCAACAAGATGGCGAGGATCATCTGGGCGCTGCTAACGAAAGGCGGCGTCTACAAAAAGTCGCCAGTCGCCATCGCGGCCTGACCAAACATAGGTTTCCGACAGGAAGCTGTCGGTCAAGCGCAAAGGTGCCGAGATAGAGATGAACCACAAGGGACGCCATCCCGGTGTCGGCCAGACCGTCTGACTCACTGCGCCTCGAGCGCGTAAAATTGATTAGAGTCGCCGATATCGCGGAACTCATCGTGGCCAGCGGTCAAATGCCCGCACATAAAGGCCGGACATATGACTGCACCGTCCCGCGGAGTTCACTTCTCACAAAGCGCCTTGCCAATCGGGCCGTTCCACATATGAGGCAGACCCAAATAGTGGATTCTTGGAATATGAAAAAATCACGTCTCCTGATCGTCACCGACGACGCCAATGTTGGTGGCACCTACCGTGTGTCGGAGCAGCTTGTAGCGGGACTGACCAGATTTTTCGATGTGCAGTTCGCTTGCGCATTCAACTCGAAGAACGCGGCATCGCGCATCGCTATCGCTGGCGTTCGGATGCATGATTACCAAGTCTCTGAAGGAAATTTGGAGAGGTCGGCATTTGCATTTTCTGAAGCGGAAGAGCTTCTCGAAAATGCCGATCCGGAAATGTTGCTTTTGGTCGAAGCTGCGGAGATCTGGTCGCTCCTGGCTCTTAAAGAGGCGGCCAAGCGCCGGGCGATCCCTTACGTGACCGCAATCAATCTCTTGTCCGCCGATTGTTTGGAGCGCTTTACGCAGTTGCGCGAGCAGGCGATCGAAGCGATGCAACGGGCTCATGCGATCATCTTCGTTTCGAATGCGTGCAAGCTCAGGTTTGAAGCGTTGCTTCCTCAGATAGGCAGCCACCGATATGCGATTGCCAATAGTTGCCCAGACCAGTTTTTTCTCGCGGCTGGAGACGAAGTTAGACGGGCGGTGCGGAAAGGGCTGGCGATCGGAGACCACGAACTCGTCTTTTTGATGGCCGCACGGGTCGAACCGCGCAAGGGGCAAATTCTATGCCTTGAGGCTCTCGAGCGAATTCGAAAGAGTGGCGGCATTTCCGGGATCCGTCTTCTTCTGGCCGGAGGCGGTGCGACAGGTCATGTTTGCGATCTTCGAAAGGCTATCGAGACAAAGGCGTTGTCCGACCATGTTATTTTTCTGGGACCTCGCGACGATATCCCAAAATTGCTAGAAGCCAGCGACGTCTTTGTTTTGACCTCCCACGCCGAGGGCATGCCGTTGTCAATCATTGAGGCCATGGCGAAAGGCTGTCCGGTGATCGCGACGAATGTCGATGGCATCCCCGAGCAGATCGACCAGTCGTCGGGAATTTTGGTTCCATCGCCTTGTTGGTCAGAAGCAGCTTGCGTCGCCGCTATCGCGGACGCGATGACGTTCATGCAGCGAAATTTGGAAGCCCGTTTCGGCATGGGAAAATGCGCCAGGGAGCGTGCTATGCGCTTGTTTGGCGAGGATCGTATGATACGCGAATATGCGGACGTTCTTTTTACAGCGGCGCCGTCCGGACAAGACTTGGAACGCGAGCGCAATGGCTCTTGGTTCAGTCGCTTCTCAGGACCGGAAAAGACCTCCGCAATCTCGTCGATCTCCGATCTGCTGAGTGATTTTAGACAAACCCTGACCTCGATGGTGAATGGGAAGCCCGGTCGTCTCGCGGGCGCGGAACAATATGCGCGGTGGGAGTTGAAGAAGGGATCCGTCATCGACTTTTCCGACCCAGTTCAATGTTGGAGCCATGCCCGGAGCGGATGGCATCAAACCGAGCCGGACGGAGTCTGGAGCGACGGCACGGTTTCCGTGATCCAATTAAAAATGCGACGAAGAACGAAAAATTTGAGGATAATGTTTGATTTGACGCCGTTTGTTCCGCCAGGACACCGTCAAAAGACGGATGTCGTAATCAACGGCCGAGAAGTCGCCTCCTGGGATTTCGATGTCCACGCCCGCGAGCTCCGCACGGTAGATGTTTCGATGAGGGGTGAGGGGAGGCTAGCCGAGATCCAGCTAATTCACCGAGCGCCGACGGCGCCGCAAGCAGTCGGCTTGGGAGATGACTCTAGAGAAATAGCTGTCTTTCTTCATGAGATCAGACTCGAATTGGACACGCACTGGATTAGCCGTCTTCTGGGCAGATTCCTACGCTGAGCAAGAGTGAAATGTCGTCCTCGACAACCTCGGTAGCCACAAGGGCAAACCCGTACGCGACGCCATTCGGGCCGCCGGAGCCAAGCTCTTCTTCCTGCCGCCCTACAGCCCGGACTTAAATCCCATCGAGCCGGTTTTTGCAAAATTCAAACACTTGATGCGAAAAGCCGCTGAACGCTCCGTCGACGCCACATGGAGACGCGCCGGCGTCCGGATGGACAACCTATAGAAACCTCACAGCTAGAGCGTTTTGCAATTATGTTGACTCGGAAGAGAAAGGCGAAGCTCGCTTGGGCGGAACAAGGTCGCGCGGCTCGCATCATCATTGGCGGCGCCCGCTGGTCAGCAGGTTGATATTGCACTAACATTTCAACTTGGCCGTCATGGGAAAGACCGATCGATGATAACTATCAAAAGATTACGACGGACAAGGCTGCAATGACGCAGCTGGGGCGGAAAGCGAATTTCGGACTTAAGGCCGCCCATGAGGAACGGGCGCGACGCAATGAACTTGCGCTGCGCCTAGCGCTGCGCGCGGTTCCCATGATCAGCTTTGAGTGGGACATCGTGCGGGATATCGTGCGGCGGTTTGATCCGTTTGACTCCGACATGTCCTCGAGCACAGGCATGTTCAGCCGGTTTGCCGCAGTCCGGGATGCTGTCCATCCAGAAGATCGAGCGCGATTTTGCGCAGATATCGAAGCAGCGCTGCTCGGCGAGACTGAACGGTTTGAGACCGAAATCCGAATTCTTGGTCCGGATGGAATAGTAACATGGTTCCGCGAACGCGGGGTCGTCGAGCGAGACCAGCGAGGGCGTCCGCTTCGCATGATCGGGGTCGCCCACGATGTCACCGCGCAGCGCGGTAAGCCCTCATTGGAAGCGGCGTCCGCCGGCACGGCCGCGAACGCAGCCCCGTCGCTCAGGGCTCTGGTGATTGATGAAAATCGTGACGCGGCTGACGCGCTTGCGCTGCTGCTTGGAACAGTCGGGGCCCGTGTCCGGCTTGCTTACAGCGGAGCGGGCGGCCTCGCCGCGCTGAATGAATTTAAGCCGCCGCTGGTGTTTCTCGATATAGGCATGCCCTATTTGGATGTCGTTGATCTGACCCGTCGCATTCATGTCCCCCAAGGCGACAGAATCTCTCTCGTCGCCCTCAGCGCTTCGCGCGCCGAGCGCACGGTTCAGCTCGTTAAGGATGTCGGCTTCGACGGTCTACTTATTAAGCCGGTCCGATTTGAAGCGCTTCTCGATCTGCTGGAGGAGTTGTCTTGCCATGAGGCGAAGCGAGCCTAAGGCGCGACGGCAATATAGAGATCAGCGGCATTGCTGGCGTTCCTCCCTAAGCCTTGACCCGACCAGACGTCTTCAGAGAGATCGGTCCCGCTCAGCTCGCGGAGCCGAGCCACGCCGGGCAAATTGGTTAACGGCGCGGATTTAGCTATATTGATGGAAGCAGCCGAGGACGGTGATCGCCTATGCCCTCCAAAATCCGTCATATCCTGATCATATTCGCCTCAGCAGTGGCCGGGGCGGGTCTTGCCGGATGCGTCAGCACGCAGAGGCCCCCGACACTGAGCGCCTCCGCGATCGCGCCGACGCCTCGCAGCGATCCTGCCGGGTCGGCGGGACGCATCGACGCAGTCGCGGTCCAGGGCGGCAACCTCTACGGCGAGATCAAAGACGCCGGCTTCATCGTTCCAGCGGTCAGACCGGGCCTCGTCGATTCAGCATTCCACCGCGCCAACGTCGCCTACGCGACCAGAGAAGCTCCAGGGACGATCGTGGTCGATCCCGCCGGACACTTTCTCTATTACGTCGAGGCGGGCGGCCGGGCGACCCGCTATGGCATCGGCGTCGGACGCGACGGGTTCGCCTGGTCAGGGGAAGCGACGATCAAGAGTAAGCAGGAATGGCCTGACTGGTATCCGCCGAAAGAAATGATCGAACGCAGGCCCGACCTTAAGAGGCAGTTGGTTGAGCTGCAAAGCGGTCTTGGCATGCATGGCGGTCCCGGCAATCCGTTAGGGGCCCGCGCGATGTATCTCTGGCAAGGGGACCGAGACACGCTCTTTCGCATCCACGGCACGAATGAGCCATGGACCATCGGGAAGAGCCAATCGTCTGGCTGCATCCGGATGATCAATCAGGACGCGATGGATCTCTACCAAAAAACCGCCGCTGGAACCCGCGTCGTCGTTCTTCCCGCCAAAGTGGCGCGCCGGTGAGCCTCTCCGGCTAAGGCCATGCCAGCCAGCCGAATGCGGATGGGATTTCGAGGGTGCCGCCTGGTGATAGCGGGCGTTAGCCCGCTATCCGTCTGGCGCTCACGCTCGCAACGGAATTTCCTTGGGCGGGCGAACCCCGCTTATCCCGTTAAGGCCGGATAGTCCGTGTACCCCACCGGACCCTTCGTATAGAAGGTCGCCGGTTGAGGTTCATTCAACGCCGCATGCCTGCGAAGACGCTCGGGCAGGTCCGGGTTGGCGATGTAGAGCTTGCCGAACGCCGCCGCGTCGGCGTCGCCCGCGGCGATCGCGGCTTCAGCTGTCTCTGCGGTATAGCCCTCATTGACGATATAGGCGCCGCCGAATTGCTCCTTGAGAACGCGCCCGAGCGCGTCGGGCCCCGCATGTTCGCGGGCGCAGATGAAGGCGACGCCACGCTTGCCGAGTTCGCGCGCGACATATCCGAAGGTCGCCTTTGGGTCGGAATCGCCCATTGAGTGGGAATCGCCGCGCGGCGCCAGATGCATGCCAACGCGGCCTGCTCCCCAGACGGCGATAGCGGCGTCCGTCGCTTCAAGCATGAGGCGCGCGCGGTTTTCGACCGAGCCGCCGTAGCGATCTGTTCGCGTGTTCGCGCTGTCTTGAAGAAACTGGTCGAGCAGATAGCCATTGGCGCCGTGCAACTCCACGCCGTCGAAACCGGCCGCCTTGGCGTTTTCCGCGGCGCGGCGATAAGCCTCAACGATTTCTGCGATCTCGGAAAGCGGCAGGGCGCGGGGGATCGGATAGGGCTGGTAGGGGCGCAACAGGCTCACATGTCCGGTGGGCGCGATCGCGCTCGGCCCGACAGGAGGCGCGCCGTTGAGATAGATCGGATGCGACACCCGGCCGACATGCCAGAGCTGCAGCATGATCCGTCCGCCAGAATCGTGAACCGCCTCCGTGATCCGTCTCCATCCGTCGGTCTGCGCCTCCGACCAAATCCCCGGCGTGTCGGGATAGCCGACGCCCATCGGCATGATGGATGTCGCTTCAGTGAGGATGAGGCCCGCGGAAGCGCGCTGCACATAATAGTCCCTCATGAGCGCGTTGGGGACGCGCCCTTCGCTGGCGCGGCAGCGGGTGAGAGGCGCCATGATGAGGCGGTTTGGCAATTCCATCTCGCCGAGACGCACGGGCTGAAACAAGTTCGACATTCGGATGCTCTGCCTACGGGAGGACGTAATTTGATCGGAAAGGGTTCACTTGCTCGGCGCCGCGCGCCGATCTTTACAAATGTCTAACATCGTCCCAGCCTTATGTTTTGAACCGTTGAGACAAGCCTGAAAGTTTCTACGGGATTTTCCGATACTGACAATGCCACGCGAGGTGTTTGGTCTGGCGAACACCGAGAGACTGGAGTGAAAGATGAGCAAGACCCTTCTCAGCGACTGGACTCTCGCCGCATTCGAACAAAGGGAGGAAGAGCGTCGTAGAGAAGAAAATCGTCGTGGAAGAGAGCAGGTTGATACTGTTCCGTTCGCGCCAGCCGAGGCGGCGCCGCGTGAGAACGAGACGCTGCGCAGCGAGTGGACGATCGCTGCTTTGCAAAAAAGATTTGCCGCTTTGGAGGAAAGACTCGCCGCTGTGGAACTAAGAGAAGAAGAACGCCGGCGATCTGAACGCGTCGAGGCCGCGGCGCGCGCCCGGCGAGAGGAAGAGCAGGAACAGGTCGTTTTGGGCGCCTCCAACAATGTAGCTCCGGATCAGAGTCATGCGCACCGGCATGAGATCGAACAAGCGCAATTTGCCCAGGCAGAGTTTGAACCGCCAGAGGCAGGAACGATCTTGCACGCCCACGAGCAAGTATTTGAGCAAAATGCTCCCGAGATTGTGAGAGATGCTCAAGGATACGAAAGCCGTTCGGAAGTCCGTCCTGCTCGCAGTCGCGGGACGATCGTGTACAGATTCGTTTCTGTCGTCATCACGGCTTTGATCGCCGCAGCGATAGGTTTCGGGGTCGCCATCTTCACTGTGCCCATCGAGAAAGCGACGCAATTCCATACCTACGTAAACCGCGCGCTTGACGGTTTGCACTCATTACAGAAAAAACCCTGAGCTACAGGCGGATGCCTCTTCGACTTTGCCCGCGCGCTCGTCGCTCGGGCTCAAATGTTCGATGATCGCGCATCGATTTCCGGCAGCGCCGCTTCGAGTTTTTCACGAACCGGCGTAAAGGGTCCGCTGTATTCGTCTGAAAGGATGCGTGCGGCATTCGCCCTGCCAAACTCGGAGATGAGCCAATGCCTAAGACCTACGACGCCATCGTCATCGGCGCAGGACAACGGCCTCACCTGCGCCGGCTATCTCGCCAGAGCAGGGCTTTCGGCGCCGCAGTCCCGACTGGGCTTGTCGGGAGCGGTTAGTTCGCGCAGCGTTCGGACAGAAACTTCGCGTCGATCGTGAAGCCTGAGCGACGGGAACTCGCCGTCGTTTTCGACTGCGCGCGGTACCAGCTCTGGAAATCGCCGGTGAACAGCAGACTCGTGACGTCACGCGCGTCCTTCGGGCCGCATTCGATGGTGACGATGATCTGATCATTCGCGCGCGTAACAGAAGGCTTCGCGCAACTTTCATCCTGGGCGCCGATGATGCTATCGCCGACTTCGATACAGACGTCATTGGTCTGCAGCCCGATCTCCGGCGAGATCGTCGAAATACGCCATAGGCCCGGCCGGCGCTTTGGCGGTTCAGCGTCGCTCGCGAATGCAGGCGAATGCGCGCCCGCAAACAGCGAAAGAGCGACGACGAGTCCGGAGGGAAAAAGTTGCGCGCGTTGCATCTTCATTCCTTATCGCGAAAGCGCATGGCGATCTACGTCCTACCGCGCCGTGGCTGATGCCTGCCACTGCTTCCCTGCACCCACGGGAGATTGTCCTGTTGCATCTCTTAGCCTGACGAACATAGGCTTTGAGAGCCTATATGCGACGGGGTTCGACTGATGAGATTACCCAATCAAAGACGGATCGGTCGCTGCCTTGCGTGTGTCGCCGGAGCAATGCTTTTCGTCTTTCCGCCAGTGACCCCAGTCTTCGCAGCTGAATTGTCGCGCGCGCAGGTCGAGCAAAAGGTCGCCGCAGCGCATAATGAGCCGATCGATCTTTCAAATCTCGATCTCTCAGGCGTCGATCTGTCCGGCCTCAACATGCATGGCGCAGACTTCTTCTCCACCAAGCTCGCGGGTGCAAAGCTTGCAAAAGCCGATCTGTCGGGCGCGAATTTCACGCGCGCTGATTTGCAAAACGCGGACTTCTCGGGCGCTCAAATGAACGCCGCGACGCTCTATGCCGCGCTTCTCGACGGCGCGACATTTGCCGATGCCGACCTCTCGAATGCGCGCATCATTGGCGGCGGCAAGGGCGTGAACTTCCACAATGCGAAGCTGATCGGCGCGGATCTCGGCGCCGATCCCGCCAATCAGGGTATAGTTCCCGTGCGCGCCGAACTCCCCGACGCCAATTTCGACGGGGCGGACCTTACGCGCGCCAATCTCACGCATGCGGTTCTTACTGGCGCCAATTTCACCGCGGCGATCGTCACCGGCGCACGTTTCGACTATGCCGTCCTCGATGGCTCGAATCTTTCTCTCGGGCGCTGACACCTGCGGCGTCGTGCCGAACGTTCCTGCTTCGTCCGGGAATAGTTCCTCGAGACGCAAAGAGAAGGTTGCATTAAGTGCACCGTATCCGACAACACCGCGCCTGCATCATGAGCGCCAAAGGTCCGCCATCGTGTCTGGCGACGCCAATCGCTCTGCTCACATTCTGCCTGATCAGTCCTATAGCCGATGCAGGCGAAATCGAACGCGGCCGCTATCTCGTCGAAGCGTTGGCCGCCTGCGATAACTGCCATACGCCGCGGGGCGTCGCGGGCTACGATCTCTCCAATCGCTTTAGCGGCGGCGCGCAGACATTCTCCGACAAATCTTATGTCGTGCGCGGCTCCAACATCTCGCCGGATAGAGACACCGGCGTCGGGGCATGGACCGATGAAGAATTGCGCGCCGCGATCGTCGACGGCATTGGCCGCAATGGTCGCCTTGCGCCCGTCATGCCGTCGGAATCGTATAAGCCGCTGACGGCGCGCGATCTCGACGCGATCATCGCTTTTCTGCGCTCGGCGACGCCGATCCGCGCGCCGCTTCTGGCGCCGCAGCAGCGCAGCGGCGAATGGACGCCCCACCCGATGCCTGGAGCGTCGGCGGCCTTTGATGAAGCGTCTCTTGCCGACAAAAACACGCGGGGCCTCTATGTCGCGTCGCTCGCCCGCTGCATGTCTTGCCACAGCGAGGAAATCGACGGCGCGCCTGATTATCAAAATTGTCTCGGGGCGGGCGGAAAGACCTTCCGCAACGCCGCCGGCGTCGTCGTCGCCTCCAACATCACGTCGCATCCGGTAAAGGGAGTCGGCGCGTGGTCGGACGATGAGTTGAAGCGCGCGATCACACAAGGCGTGGCGCGTGATGGCGCGCCGCTGAGGCCGCCGATGTCGACGCTCTCCAAGACGCATTTTTCGAAAATGTCGCCCGATGATCTCGACGCGCTCGTCGCCTGGATACGGACGATTCCACCAAAGGAATGAGCTAACGCGGCTTCGACGCGGCCTCACGGATCGCCTCGGCGAGTTCGCCTTCGAAAAGCATCGCCGAACCGTAATGCGTCTCGATATCGAAAGGCCGCTTCTGATTCATGTCGAGCGACGCGCTATGCAAGGCGATCAGACGGCCGTCTTCGGTGAACAGGCCGGAACCCGAGCCGCCATAGCCGTCGTTGCAGTCGTGACGCACGCGACGAGTGTGACCTTCGGTGGGTTCGTCGACGCGATAAACATCGCATGACTCAGTGGTGGCCGCGAGGCGGGTATTGGCATGTCCGGCCGGCGAGACCATCACGACCTTGAACCGCGCGCCGGTGGCGATATCGCTCGCATCCGGCGCGGGCTGCGGTTTCACGGTTTGGGGCGTTGGCTGAAGCAGGCGCAGCAAGGCCCAGTCGTCTGTGATGTGCAGGGCTTTCGATTCGACCGACGCGCCGATGCGCAGGCTGTCCTCATCGAAATAGTAATCGCCGCCGGCGATCCTGAAGAAGCAGTTCGTCACCGGATGCGTTGGGGCGAGACGCCGGTCGACGAAATTATGCGCGTTCATCACGACGAGGTCATGCGAACCGATGAGCCAGGCGGCTGCCGCACGCTCCAGCGTTCCGAAATCGGAGTAGCACATGAGCACGCCGGCGCCGGCAAAGCGACTGGCGTCAGCCTCGGTCATCGCTTGCCGCCTGTCGTCGGGGTAAAGCGCGGCGTGGGCTGTTTGCGCGCCGATGCGCGCAAGCGTCGCGCCGAGCAGCATGAGCATGATCAGGGCCGCCGGACGGGCGGACGAGCGCAGATTCGCCGGAGTGATCAGGCGATGGCGGCGCGCAGGCGAATACATTGGCTCAAGAGTTTTTGGCATTCGATGCTTCTGATGAGGAGGGGATGATCGCCCTTCAACAAAATCTGTGCGCGATTTTGCGTCAAGCGCCACGACGGCGGGAAGCATGGGTAAGCGACATGCCAATCATTCCCGAGGAACATTACCGATAAATCGTGAAGACTCGGCCTTGCGCTTAAACTTATATGCCGGCGGATCGTCTCTCGAATTTGCGCGCGAACGCGCAGCGAGAATAAGCGACCGTCAATGAACCATGGCGGCTTGCATTTTGCCGTCTATTTGCGGGGCGACGTCGCCGTCGAAGACGCCGTGAAGGCGTTCGGGCGAGGTTGCAGGAGGACTCGTCGATGAGGAAATTGCTGAATTCCGTGTCCCTGTTGTCCGTGCTGATCGCGGCGCCGATCGTGACGATGTCCGCTGCGACTGCCGAGGATAAGCTCGAGGCTCTGACGAAGAGCGAAGACAACTGGGCCATGCAGGGCAAGAACTACAGCTCCAACCACTACAGCACGCTGACCAAGGTCAACGCCGATAACGTCAAGAACCTAAAGGTCGCCTGGTCGTTCTCGACCGGTCTGCTCAGCGGTCACGAAGGTTCGCCGATCGTCATCGACGGCAAAATGTATGTTCACACGTCTTTCCCCAATAATACGTTCGCGCTCAACCTCGACGATCCGACCCGCATTCTCTGGCAGCATAAGCCCAAGCAGAACGCCGCGGCGCGCGCCGTCGCCTGTTGCGACATCGTCAATCGTGGTCTCGCCTACTGGCCCGGCGACGGCAAGGCGCCCGCGCTGATCGTGAAGACGCTGCTCGACGGCCATGTCGTCGCGCTGAACGCCAACACCGGCGAAGAATACTGGAAAATCGAAAATTCCGATTTCAAGGTCGGCTCGACGCTGACTGTTGCGCCGCACATCTATAAGGACATTGTGCTCATCGGCAGCTCGGGCGCGGAACTGGGCGTGCGCGGCTACATGACCGCCTATGACGTGCGCACCGGCGAGCAGAAGTGGCGCGCCTACGCGACCGGTCCGGATTCGGATGTGCTGATCGGCGACGACTTCAACAAGGCCAATCCGCATTACGGCCAGAAGGGCCTCGGCACAGCAACCTGGGAAGGCGACGCCTGGAAGATCGGCGGCGGCACCAATTGGGGCTGGTTCGCTTACGATTCGGGCACCAACCTCGTCTACTACGGCAGCGGCAATCCGGCGCCGTGGAACGAGACCATGCGTCCTGGCGACAACAAGTGGACGATGACCATTTGGGGCCGCGATCTCAACACGGGCGAGGCGAAGTTCGGCTATCAGAAGACGCCGCACGATGAATGGGACTACGCCGGCATCAACTTCATGATGCTCAGCGAGCAGAAGGACAAGGACGGCAAGCTGCGCAAGCTGCTGACCCATCCCGACCGCAACGGCATCGTCTACACGCTGGACCGTACCGACGGCACGCTGGTCTCCGCCGACAAGATCGATGACACGGTCAATGTGTTCAAGAAGGTCGATCTGAAGAGCGGCCTGCCGGTGCGCGATCCGGAATATGGCACGCGGATGGACCATCTCGCTAAGGACATCTGTCCCTCGGCGATGGGCTATCACAACCAGGGCCTCGACTCCTACGATCCCAACAAGGAGCTGTTCTTCCTCGGCGTGAACCACATCTGCATGGACTGGGAGCCCTTCATGCTTCCTTATCGGGCGGGTCAGTTCTTCGTCGGCGCGACGCTCAATATGTTTCCGGGTCCGAAGGGCGATCGTCAGAAGGCTGAAGGCCTCGGCCAGATCAAGGCCTACAACGCCATCACCGGCAAGTTCAAATGGGAGAAGATGGAGCGCTTCGCTGTTTGGGGCGGCACCGCCGCCACCGCCGGCAATGTCGTCTTCTACGGAACGCTCGACGGCTTCATCAAGGCCCGTCATAGCGACACCGGCGAACTGCTGTGGAAGTTCAAGCTGCCTTCCGGCGTCATCGGACATCCAATCGTCTACCAGCACAAGGGCGTCGAATATCTCGCCATCATGTATGGAGTCGGCGGTTGGCCTGGAGTTGGCCTCGTGTTCGATCTTCAGGATCCGACAGCCGGTCTCGGCGCGGTCGGCGCCTTCAAGCAGCTCGCCAATTACACGCAGATGGGCGGCGGCGTGATGGTGTTCTCGCTCGACGGCAAAGGCCCCTACGACGATCTGAGCGTGGGCGAATACAAGGCGAACTAATCGCCGTTCGTTCCATCGATCGCATCCGCCTGAGGCGGTTACGAGACGCCTGCTCGGACGCGCCCCCCGTGCGTCCGAGCAGGGCGATCGAAATGATCACGGAAAGAAAGCCATGTCGCGATTCACTCGCTTGCCCGTCGGCGCATGCTGCGCACTCTTCGCCGCTCTTGCGGTCATGAGCGCAGAAGGCGCTTCGCTCGGCGTTACTGGCGACGCCGTTTCGAACGCCGCGACCGCTTCGACGGCAGAGCCGTCCGATCCCAATACGCTTCGCATCTGCGCGGCGAAGAACCAGCCGCCGCTCTCGCTGGAAGACGGCTCGGGACTTGAGAACAAGATCGGCGTTGCGCTCGCCGACGCCATGAAACGTAAGGCCCAATTCGTCTGGTCGCAGCAGCCGGCGATCTATCTCGTGCGCGATTCTCTCGACAAGAAGCTCTGCGACGTCGTCATCGGCCTTGATACCGGCGATCCGCGCGTCGCGACGTCGAAGCCGTACTATCGTACCGGCTATGTCTTCGTCAGCCGCGCCGATCGCGACCTCGACATCAAATCCTGGTCCGACGCACGTCTGAAGAAGCTCGGTCACATCGCCGTCGCCTTCGGCTCTCCGGGCGAAACGCTGCTCAAGGATATGGGCAAGTACGAAGACAACATGGCCTATCTCTATTCGCTGGTGAATTTCAAATCGGCGCGCAATCAATACACGCAGATTGATTCCGCCCGCATGGTCGGGGAGGTGGTCAGCGGCGCCGCCGATGTGGCGGTCGGCTTTGCCCCGGACGTCGCGCGTTACGTCAAAGCGTCATCGGCGCCGCTGCGGCTGACGCTGATCGAAGACGATGCGGTGAAGAGCAATGGCGAAAAAGTGCCACAGCGCTTCGATCAATCGGTCGCGGTGCGGCGCGACGATAAAGCCTTGCTGGCTGAAATCGATCAGGCGCTTGTCGCCGCTCGGCCAAAGATCGATGAGATCCTCAAAGCGGAAGGCGTTCCTCTTCTTCCCGTCACCCAATGATGCGCCGCGCGCAAACGAAAAGCAGGACGAAATACGTGTCGAATAGCAAAAGAAGCGTTTCCCTGTCCCTCATCGGCGCCGCGGCCTGTTTGGTTGCGCTCGGCGCCATCGCGCAGACCGCAGGGATCACATTCCGCAACACGATCACGGGCGAGGTGCTGAACTTCAATGACGCGCTGCCTGAGGGAAAGGACACCGCGGGCGTCAAGGAATTCATGGCGTCGGGCAAGAATCCGTATAACGAAGATGCGAGCTGCCTGAAACTGGGCGAACAGCTCTTTCTTTCCGCCTGCTCTGGCTGTCACGGCCACCTCGGCGAAGGAAAGATCGGCCCTGGCCTCAACGACTCCTATTACACCTATCCACAGAACGAAACCGACGAAGGATTTTTTTCGACGATCTACGGCGGCGCGCAAGCGTCTATGGGGCCGCAGTATGAGAATCTGACGCTCGACGAAATGCTGAAAGTGATGGCTTGGGTTCGTCATCTTTTCAAGGAAGCGCCGGAAAAGGCGAGTTGGCTGACCGCCGAGCAGCGCAAGCAGTTCAAGCCCTACGCCGGTCACGAGACGCTGCCGGATAATCCGCCCGGTCAATGCCAGCCAAAAGCGAAGTAGTTTTCACGTCTCCGTCGCCCGGGGGCGCAAACAAGGAGGCGCGAGCCTCCTAAAGGGAGGAAACTGATGCGTAAGATGCATTTCGCCGCGGCGCTTGCCGTCGGCATTTTGTTCGGCGCCGGGAGCGCGCTCGCCTATGACGGCACCAAGTGCAAGGCGCCCGGAAATTGCTGGGAACCCAAGCCAGGCTTTCCGGACAAGGTCGAGGGGTCGAAATACGATCCCAAACACGACCCGAAGGAAATAGCCAAACAGCAAGCGTCAGTTCAGGCTATGGAAGAGCGCAACAAGAAGCGGGTCGAGAACTTCAAGAAGACCGGCAAGTGGGAATATGACGTGAGCAAGATTGCTCAATAAGTTTCATCGCGACAAAAAAGCGCGATGATCTAGCGGCCACGATCTGGAGCCGGCGTATTCGACAACAACGCATCGGTTCCATTCCCGAGATCGTGGCCGCCTTTTTATGTTTGGCGCGCTAAGGTCAGGCCTTGAACGAAACTCTACACCTCGTCCAGAAGCTCGCCGATTGGCGCGCGCGCGCCCTTGAGTTTGAACAGGAAATTCAAAAGGCGGTCATCGGGCAAGCGCGCGTCGTCAGGCTCGTGACGATCTGCATTTTTGCGCGCGGCCATGTGCTGATCGAGGGCGATGTCGGGGTCGGCAAGACGACGCTGCTGCGTTCGGTGTCGCGCGCGCTTGGAGGCGACTTCGCTCGCGTCGAGGGCACCGTCGACATGATGCCGAGCGACATTCTCTATCATACCTATCTGGGCGAAGACGGTCGCCCCCGCGTCGATCCATCCGAGCTTCTCCGCCAGGCGGAGACGCTGCCGGTCTTCTTCTTCAATGAGATCAACCGCGCGCGTCCGCAGGTTCATTCGCTGTTGCTGCGGCTGATGGCCGAGCGCAGCGTGTCGGCGTTCAACCGCGTGCATCACTTCCCCTATCTCAATGTGTTCGCTGATCGGAACATGGTGGAGCGGGAAGAAACCTTCGAACTGCCGGCGGCCGCGCGCGACAGATTTCTCATGGAAATTCTTATGGCCGCGCCGGACGATGAGGACGCGCGCCGCAGGCTGGTTTTCGATCCAGCGTTCCATGATACCGAAACCCTGCTCGAGAGGGTGAGCCCCGGAACGCTGGACTATCGCGAGACGCCTGCCATCGCGCGCGCGATCCAGACACATGTGAGATCGAGCGACGCGCTTGAACGCTACGTGCTGAACCTCTGGCAGGCGCTTGTCGACCCAAGTTCGGCCGGCGTGTCGCTGCCGGACGTCGACCTCGACAGCCTCGTCAAGGGCGGCGCGAGTCCGCGCGGACTGGCGGCGCTTGTGCGCGCCGCGCGGGTGCGGGCCTGGCTCGAGGGGCGCGATTATCTTGTTCCGGAAGATGTGCGCGATGTCTTCATTGAAGTCATGGCGCACCGCATCTTTGTCGATCCGATCCACGCTCTGCGCGGCGACGATATCGTCAAGCGGCTGTGCCGCGCGGCTTTCGACGCGACGCCCGTTCCATGAATAGGATCGTCGATATCCTATATCGACTGCGCGGTCGCTTTGCCGCCAACCACGTCGGCGCCCACACGTCGAGCGAGGTCGGCGGCTTTGGAGTTTTTCGCGACCAGGCGCCTTTCATGCGCTATCCGGACGCCCGCCGCATCGACCTTCGCGCGACGCTGCGCGATCCGTTCGGCGCAACCTATGTGCGCAGCTTCGAGCAAAGGGCGGCGATCGACGTTTACGCGCTCGTGGACCTTTCCGCGTCGATGGGGTTCGCCGGAGCCGTCAACCGATTTCAGGTCGCCGTCGATCTTTGCGGCGCGCTGGCGTATTCGGCGACGCGTAACGGCGATCGCTTTGGCGCGTTCGCTTTCAAGGAGGCGCTGATCGGTCGCGCGACGCTGCCGGCGACCCGATCGAGTAGGGCGGCGCTCGTCGGCGTCGAAAGGATCGGCGTCGAAACGCCCAGCGGATCGAGCGTCAAAGGCGTGCTCGACGCCGCGGAGGCTCTCGGCGCCACGCGCAAGCTCGTGTTTCTCATTTCCGATTTTCGCTGGCCCGCGCATTTGATCGAGCAGGCGTTCGAGGCGCTTTCACTACATGATGTCGCGCCGCTCGTTCTGATCGACTCTCTCGAAGCCGCGCCGCCAAAATGGGGCGTGCTGGAGCTTTGCGACAGCGAGAGCGGACGCCGTCAGCTCCTGTTGATGAGGCCCGCGCTTCAGCGGCGCTGGGTCGAAGTGGAGCAGTTCCGTCGGCGAAGTCTCGCCCGCACGTCTTCAAGACGCAGCCGCGCGCCGATTTTTATCCAAGACAGTTTCGACGCCAGCGATCTCAGCATGCGGCTGACGGCGGCGTGAGGCCTGCGATGCGCATTGCATGTATCGCCCTCATGCTCGCCGCGGCGCTTCCTGCATGTGCGCAGGAAACGACGGTGCGCATCCACTCGGCGCGCCCGTTCGGCTATTTCGTGGGCGATCTCATCCATGCGCGTATCGACGTCTCCGCGCCCGCGGACTCAGTGCTTTCGCGCGCTTCCTTGCCCAATCCCGGTCCGCTCACCGGTTCGCTCGATCTCCGGGACGTCAAACTTAGCGAGACGTCAGAAAACGGCGCGCGCCTATGGCGTCTCGATCTCACATACCAGAATTTCTATGTCGCGCTCGATGCGCGCGACATCGAGATTCCTGGGTTCGAACTCTCCATTTCGACGGCGACAGGCGCGCAGACTGTCGCCGTTCCCGCATGGAGGATTGGCGTTTCTCCTTTGCGGGAGATTGCGCCACAGAAGCGAGAGCAGGCGTCGGATTATCTGCGTCCCGACGGTTCGTCGGCATTCGTTGACGAAGCCACGCCGCTCAATCTGGCGTTCGGCGCCGGCGTCGCCGCCCTGCTGGCGCTCGCTCTTGTGGCGCGCGATCGCGCCTGGCCGCCATTCCAGCAACGGCAGGCGCGAGTCTTCTCAGCGCTCGCGCGTGAAATCTCGACGCGGCGCGGCGCTGGTGACGCCCATTTAGCCGCGACGATTCAATCGGTGCATCGGGCGCTCGATCGGGCCAATGGCGCAATTCTGCTGTCAGCCGACCTTCCGCAGTTTCTCCGCAGACGTCCGGAATTCAAGCCGCTGCGGGTCGACTTCGAGCGATTCTTCGAAACCTCGCAGCGGCTTTTTTTTGGCGGCGAAAGATCTAAGGACGACTATGCCGCCGAGCAGCTCGCGCAATTTGTCAGCAGGCTCGCCAGGCAGGAGCGCGCAGGATGAGCGGCTTCGGCTTTGAGCACATCGAGCCGCTGTTCCTAGCGCCTCTGGCGCTGCTTCCACTGCTGCGGTCCGTCTTGCGCGGCGCGAAGATACCCTCACTCCTCGCGGCGCCCGCCGACAGTCCTTCCGCCGTCGCCGGCAGTGTCATCAAGCTTGGCGGCGTCGTCGCGATTGGCGCAAGCCTACTCGGCGCGGCCGGCCCTCACGTCGCAGGCGCGGAAATCGAGCGCTTTTCCGAGGGCGCGCAGATTGTCATGCTGATCGACCGCAGCGGCAGCATGAACGAAACCTTCGCGGGGCGAACGCCCTCTGGAGGGGAAGAGTCGAAGGCCGCGGCGGCGAGGCGGATTCTCAAGCGCTTTGTCGAAGCGCGCCGTCACGATCTCGTGGGCGTCGCGGCGTTTTCGACGGCGCCGATGCTGGTGACGCCGATTTCGGATCATATCGGCGCCACCGAAGCCGCAATCGACGCGATCGACCGTCCGGGCCTCGACTATACGAATATTGCGCGTGGGCTCGCCATGGCGCTCTCGATGTTCAAGACGAGCCAGGCTGATCTGTCGCGCGCGGTCCTGCTGATATCTGACGGCGCCGGCGTCATCGATCCAAAGCTGCGCGACGATTTAAAGGCGGAATTCCGCAAGACGAACGTCAGCCTCTACTGGCTGTTCTTGCGCACCCAAGGCAGCGGAGGAATCTCCGATCAGCCGGCCGGCGACGATGAGTCGCCACAGGCCGCGCCGGAACGCCATCTCGATCTCTTCTTCAAATCGCTCGGCGTTCCTTACCAGGCCTTCGAGGCTGAAGGCGTCGAGGCGACGGAGGAGGCCTTAAAACAGATCGACAGGCTCGAACGCCATCCCGTCCGATATGTTGAAAAATTGCCGCGCACGGATCTGAGTGCGTGGGGCTTCGGGCTGGCGCTCGCCGCGACGTTGCTTCTCCTCGCCGCGAAGCTCGCAGAGGTCAGGCTGAGCGTCGGGGACAACGCGCGATGACGATCTTCGAGACGAGGATCACGAACGTGCGCAACCAGGCGCGCGCGCTTTGGCGAGAAGCAAAATCGTCGATTCTGGTCGCGATCTTTCTCGCGCTGATCCTCACGACGGCTGCATTGCTCGCCGAATGGCGCGGGGCCGTCGACGCCAATGACGCGATCGAGGCGTTGCGCGAGGGCCGTGACGTCGCCGTCGACGCGAACGGCAGGCCGGAAACGATTCTCGCGCGCGTCGCCTTTCTTGCGGCGCGAAGCGACGTCGATCGCGCCCGAGCCTTGGTGGAGGCGCTCGACCGTAGCGGGAGCATCGAAGCGCGCGCGCGGGGTCATTATCTCTTGGCGAACGCGCTGCTGCGCAAGGCGTTCGATCATATCGAACGCTCGCAACTCGAAGCGGCCAACCCGTTCGTCAACCTCGCCAAGCGCGAATATCGACGTGCGCTGCAGCTCGCGCCCGACTATTGGGACGCGAAGTTCAATCTCGACGTCGCGTCGCGGCTCGTCCGGGATTTTCCAGATTTCGAGAGAAAGAGCGGCGACGAACTGAGCGCCGATCCCAAAAAGCTCTGGACTGATATTCCCGGCAAACCGAAAGGATTGCCGTGATGCGCCCGGATGTGCGCGATCCCCGCGTCGCTCTACTCGCGCTGGCGACGCTGTCGCTCGCAGCCACTTTTTTCGCGCCAAAGATTATCATCCGGCGTCCGTCATTCGATTTTCTCGCCATCGTCGACATCACCGGCAGCATGAACGTTCGCGATTACGCCGTCTCCGGCCGGCCGGTTAGCCGTCTCGACGCCGTGAAAACCGCGCTTCGCGCCATGCTCGCGGAATTGCCTTGTCCATCGCATGTCGCTCTCGGCGTTTTTACCGAGCGCAGGCCATTCCTGCTGTTCGAACCGATCGACGTCTGCGCGGATTTCACGCCTCTGCAAGCTTCGATTGAGGCGCTCGACTGGCGCATGGCCTGGGAAGGCGACAGCCGAATTTCGGCCGGCTTTTTTCGCGCGATCGATATGGCGAGGGAATTGAACAGCGACCTGCTGTTTTTCAGCGATGGCCAGGAGGCCCCGCCGCTTCCCGCGCGTGGCGCGCCGACGTTCGAAGGGCGTGCGGGCGAGGTGCGCGGCCTCGTCGTTGGCGTCGGCGGCTACGAGCTTTCGCCCATCCCGAAATTTGACGACAAGGGCCGCGAGGTCGGATTCCTCGGCGCCGACGACGTTCCCCATGAGAGCCGCTTCGGCTTGCCGTCTGAAGGCGCGGAGCGGCGCGAGGGCTACAACGCCCGCAACGCGCCATTCGGCGCGAGTGCGGCGGTCGGCGTCGAACATCTGTCTTCCGTAAAGGAGGACTATCTTCGTTCGCTCGCCGAAAAGACCGGGCTTTCCTACGCCCATCTCGAAGACGGCAAGCGGCTGTGGAAGGACTATGCCGCGGTTGCGTCCGTCCGACCGCGTCAAGCAGCGCTCGACCTGCGTCCGTTCTTTGGGGCCGCGGCTGCGGTTCTCACGTTCATGGCCGCCGCCGCAACTTTTTTCGCGCAGGCTTTCATTCGGATGCGCCGCGTGGCGCCGTTCTACCGCTTTCCACAACCAAGGAGATCCAAATGAGGAAGCTGCTGGGGCTCTTCGCCCTTCTGACTTGCGCGCCTGCGCTCGCGCACGGACCGACGCCGATTAAGGTCGACGAGTCGATCGTCATCGCCGCCGATCCCAAGGCCGTATGGGCTGTGGCCGGTAAGTTCGACGGGCTCGCGAACTGGCATCCTGACGTTCAGAGCGTCGCCGCCAAGGGCGGAGACGCCGCCGGCGCGGAGCGCGAAATCACCCTCAAGAAGGGCGGCGTTCTGAAGGAAGGGCTCGATGAATATGACGCCTCGGCGTTCAAACTGGCCTGGCGCATGTCTGATCCAAATCTCGATGCGCTGCCCGTGAGTTCCTACACCGTCACCTTCACGATCGAACCTGCGTCGGCTGGAGGGAGTTTGGTGAAATGGTATGGCCGTCTCTATCGCGGCGACACGAGCAATGAGCCCCCGGAAAACCTCAACGACGACGCCGCGCGCACGGCGATGGCGAGTTACTTGCGCGACGGTCTTCAGGGCCTGAAGAAGAAAGTAGAAGGGAAGTAGCTTCGCGATGCGCTTTCGCGAAGCGGTCATTCTTGCAGGCGTCTGCGCGCTCTTCGCCTCATGCGGCGAAGAGCGGCGCGCCGCCGAGCAGGATGATCTGATCGAGTCCGACGACCGTAAGGGCGCTGACGTCTGGCTGCGCGCCACCGATCGCACCGAGCCTGCGCTCTGGCTCGCCCAACGCGAAGCCGGCGGGGCCGTCGGCGTGCGCGAACCTGCGGTAGAGCGCATACGCGCGGCTCTGCTCTCGGCGCAGCCGCATTTCCTAGAGTCCGATCGGATGCTCGCCAACCGCACCGCTCAGGTCGGGCAGATGCTCGCTGCGGACGGCCATGCGGAGGATTTCGCGCAATTGATCAGCTCGCTTGTCGCGATCGCCGCGACCGCCGGCCAAAAGCAGACCTATGGCGAGGTCTGCCAGCACTATTACAATCTACGCCACAGCGGGGTTGAACGGGAGGAGGCGCTGCGGATGCTCGCCGCCCGTTATCGCACGCAGAAGCAATTCAGATAGCGGCGCCTAGACAAGTTTCATGGCGACCTTGTTTTCAACCGCGATACGCAGAAGATCCGCCTTCGAACGCGCGCCGAGCTTGCGCTTCAGGAGAATGCAATTATTCGCGACGGTCTTGTAGGAGACCTTCAGAATATGCGCGATCTCGGTCATATCCTTGCCGTCCGCGAGATTGCGCAGGATCTCGATTTCCCGGCCGTTCAGCGCGTCGAGGGGGTTGCTCGCGCGGCTCTGGTCGGCGAACGCGAGCTTGAGCGCGAGAGTGTTCGACAGATAGCGCTCGCCCGCCGCGACGGCGCGGATCGCCTTGATAAAGACGCGTGGGTCCTCATTCTTCGCGACATAGCCGCGCGCGCCGCCCTCGATCGCTCGCGCCGCGAATACCGGATCGTCGTTCATGGTGAAAATGATGATTTGAGCGTTCGCGTCCCGCTTCAAGATGCGGCGCAGCAGTTCGAAGCCGGAGACGCCGGGTAGATTAATGTCGAGCACCACGACGTCGGGCGCTGCGGACGCGTAGGAGTCAAGCGCCTCGTTGGCGTCATGCGCCTCGAGCACTTCGATGTCTTTTTGTCCCGAAAGCATGCCGCGGCAGCCCTCGATCACCATGGGGTGGTCGTCGACGATGAGAATGCGCATCCTTATTCGCTTGTTTGAGAGCCTGAACCTATGTTGTGAAAACCGCTAGTCTTGTCAATCGACTGTAAATGGACGTCAACGGTTAAGCATGGAGACGAGGGCGTTCATCATGCGCGGGGTTTCGCTTAAAGCCAGACTGGGCGGATTAATCGGCGTCGTGCTCATCGCGACGTTGCTGATCAATCTTGCAATCCAGCTTCTTCACGCCGGCCCGCGCGTGCGCGCGGAAGCGGGAAGCAATCTCAGATTGATGCGGGAAGTTATCCTAACAACGATAGCAAATCTTCCTGAAAACGAAGATCCGCTCCCCGCGTTGCGGCGTCTCTACGCGTCGCTGGGGAACCTTCGCCATGCCGATGTTGAGATCCTCGCCGCCAACGAGACCGCTCCGCGCGATTGGTTGGAGAAGATCCGCCATTCCGGTCAGGACGTGCCGGAATGGTTTGTGAAGCTCGTTGGCGCCTCGCCGCGCGTCTTGACGATTCCCGTGACGGTCGGCGGGCGCGCCTACAGCAATATTGTGGTGATCTCGAACCCCTTCGACGAACTCGAAGAAATCTGGTCCGACATGCTATGGCTTGCGGCGATCAGCCTCGCCGTCACGATCATCTTCCTGACGCTCGTGCTGCTGTTCCTGCGTTACTCGCTTGCGCCTTTCGATGCGCTGAAGTCCGGCCTGGCGCAATTGGAGGCAGGCAAGAGCGGCGTGCGCCTGTCGGCCAGCGGCGCGACGGAATTCCGATCGATCGCCGCCGCCCTGAATTCGCTCGGCGCGACGCTTGATCGCGTCAAGCAGGAGAATCGCGAACTCGTCGATAGGCTTTTTCAGGTGCAGGAAGGCGAGCGCAAGGATATCGCGCGCGATCTGCATGATGAAGCCGGTCCTTGTCTGTTTTCGATACGCGCAACGTCTGCCGCGCTACAGGAGCTTCTCTCGCATCCCGCTCCCGATGTGGGCCGACTGAGACAGATGAGCGTAACGATCGACAAGGCGAGCGAGTCGCTTCAATCGCTGTTTAGAGGCTTGCTTGGACGGCTGCGGCCAAAAGGCCTCGCGGAACTTGGTCTAGAACCGGCGCTGAAGGCGCTTTTCGCCTCATGGGCGCTTACCCATCCCGAGGTCGATCTGCGGCTCGTCGCTCGCCACGATCTCTCATCCCTCGACGAGGAGACGGCGCTGGCGGCCTACCGTGTGGTGCAGGAGGGCGTAACCAATATCTTCCGCCACGCGGGCGCGGATCAGGGCGAGGTCACTCTGGAATTCGGCTTGGACGCGTCAACGGACTCCTCCGGGCTCGACGCGGAAGCGCCGCCCCAACTGAAAATCATGATCGAGGACAATGGCGTCGGCATTGCGGAGCGCTTTGCTCCAGGCATGGGTCTGCTTGGCATGAACGAGCGCGTGCGCGCGCTGGGCGGCGCGCAGCGAATCGAAAGGCGGGAGTCCGGCGGCACGCGGATTACGGTGTCGCTTCCGCTGCGGGACGACGGCGAGTGATTTGAGGCAAGGAGCATATGCGCCCGACGCCCGTCTGGAGCGGGAAATTTTGGAAGCGTGGATGACGAAATTTTGAAGGTGTAACGATACCCGCCCTTCATTATTCTCTACCGGAGCCGTCGTGTCGGGCGGACTACGTAAATTGGAGGAGCAACGCCATGGCCTGGTCACAACCGATCATCGTCGAAATCTGCGTCGGTATGGAAATCACCAGCTACGAATCGGCTGAGATCTGATCAGCCTGTCGCGCCGGTTCGGTATCGGGCTCGCCTAACCTGATGTAGCAGGCCGCGCCTGGTTGACCGAGTAGACTGAGCTGGCGCCGTCGCTTGCGACGGCGCCGCTGTTTTCTGCCTGCGTTCTGAACGCAGAGTTTCTCTGAGCTGCGCCGGCATTGAGCCCTGCATTTTTGGCACTCACGCACGTCTGCTGATAGCATATTGTTTTTTCAGGCCTTTGCGTCTCGCGGCGCTTGCGCTCCGAGGATTTGCTCCTAATCTGAAAGGAATCAGATCGTCGAGGAGCAGGCCATGGCGTCCAGCGGCTTCCGTTTGCAGCTTCAAGGCTACGGCCTGACGACGGCGAATATTCTCTATCGTCTGCCGGACTATCCGAAGATCATCCAATCCTACATCTGGCAGGAATATGATCTTCATCCCGAGTTTCCAAAGCTGCGCAAATTTCTCGATTTCTGGATGCGCAGCCTCGATGGCCCGCTGCATTCCGTCACCGTCGCGCATTCGAACCTCATCAAACCGGCTGAGTTGAAGCTCCTCGACAAGGAATTCAAGGTGCACTGAAAAACTAATATGGCCGCCGTCTTGCGCAACGAGCTGGGTCGAGACAAAATCGACGCGGGTTGGAGCGAGGGCGCCGTGAGGGACGAGAGCGATACGAAATCATGGATGGGAGTCTGGGAAGCGGCCGCGCTGATTATTATCGTGGCGACGGCATTCCTTCTCGCGAGGCAATATCGGGAAAGCCTTAATGTCGATGAGCCGCTGGAGCCTCTTTCGCTGGCTTTGGAGCGCGAAGCCGCAGAGGTGAACGCGACGCTTCCAGAAATGGTCAGCGAGGGCGTTCGTCTCGATAAAGCGACTGCGGGTCCGGGCAACGCCTTCAATTACAGCTATACGATCGTTGACGATGAAGCGGCGAGAACTCTAATCGGCAATGCCAAGAAGCTCGCCGATTTGAAGACCCAGCTGCAGGAGCGCGTGTGTCTGACGATGCCCAATCACCGCTCAAGCGGCGCCATCATCCGATATTCGCTGAAGGACAATAAGGGCGAGATGATCGCCGACGTTTCAATTGATGCAGGCGACTGCTGAAAGGGCGAGGCGCGCCGGCTTTGGCGCGCGACCGCGCCGGTCTTGCCTGCCATCGAAGCCTGATCGGGGGATCCTGCGTCGTCTCGAGCGCATGCGTGTAGCATTCGCGGCCCCCGCGTTCGGCTTCGAGCGCGACTAAGGCCGGCTCGCGCGTCCAATGAACGGGTCGGCGGCGCCACGATTGTCGCCTTTCAGGCAAATTGCCGAGGTCCTGGCAGCGCTGAAGCGCTCAGAACTTCTTTACTTCGACGCCATGTTTTTGCAGCGCGTAACCGATCTGACGAGGGGTTAGTCCAAGCAGCCGGGCCGCCTTCGCCTTGACCCATCCCGCGCGCTCCATGGCATCGACCAATCGTTCGCGATCGGAAGGCCCGTCACGCTCCACGGCGGTGCAATTTTCGGCGCCGGGACAGGTCTCGGGCGAAGAGTCGGCGTGGGGGCGCTCACTCGTGGTCATCGGCGGTGGCGGCGGCGGCGCAGGCTGACGGTCGCGCGGCGGCGCCAGGGTCGGCAAGATTGCGACGGGCGCATGAGGCGCCGAACGCTCCAGCGAGCCGCTCCAAAGCACCGAAGAGAGACATCCGTCGTTGCGACAGGAGAAGTCCTTGTCGGTGATGACATTCCCTTGCGCCAAAGTCGCCGTCCGAAACACGCAGTTTTCCAGCTCTCGGATGTTGCCCGGAAAGGCGCAGGCGGTGAGCACATGCAGGGCCGACTCGGAAAAGCTCAGCCGTCCGCCTTGCTCCGCGTTGAAGCGACGCAGAAATTCGTTGGCGAGAGGTTCGAGATCGCCCTTGCGGTCGCGCAGCGGCGGCACGAAAATGGGCACGACGCTGATGCGATAGTACAAATCGGCGCGAAATTCATTGCGCTTGACCGCCTCTTCGAGATTTTTGTTCGTCGCGCACACGAGTCGAACGTCGACCTTCTGCGTACGCGTGCCGCCCACCCGTTCGAATTCGCCTTCCTGTAAAACGCGCAGCAGCTTAGCCTGAAACGCCGGCGTGATTTCGCCGATTTCGTCCAGAAACAATGTGCCGCCGTCAGCCAGTTCGAAGCGGCCCTTGCGCATGTTCACTGCGCCGGTGAAAGCGCCGCGCTCATGGCCGAAGAGCTCCGACTCCAGCACGCTCTCGGGGAGAGCCGCGCAATTCAGCTTGATGAAGGGTTTTGAACGGCGCGGCGAGAGATTGTGTATCGCCGCGGCGAACAGCTCCTTGCCGGTGCCCGATTCGCCGCGCAGAAGGACGGTGGACTTGGCCTTGGCGACGACGCGAATCTTATCGATCACCGCGCGCAGCGCCGGGCTGTTGCCGACAACGCCGTTGATTCCGCTGATCTTGGCTTCAATCTGCGGAAGGCGGTCGCCTTTTTCGAGCCAGGCTTTTTCCTGCATCAAACGTTCACGGTCGCGTGCGATGAGCTTGTGCAGTCGAAGGGTCTGGCCGACGAGATTGGCGATCATCGTCAGGAAGCGCACGTCATGGTCGAACAGCGTCACCGAACGATCGTCGTAGACGCGATCCACGGTCAGCGTGCCGACAACGGCGTCGCCCTCCTTGATAGGGACGCCGATCAGTGAGAAAGGCCGGCCGTCGGTCGGTCCCCATTCGGAAAAGTCGGAGCCTTGGAAGAGCGGTGAGGCTGCGACGTTCTCGACGACGAGCGGCATTTTCGTCGCGACGATCTGCCCCACGGCGCGTTCGGGCAGCCGGTCGAAGAAACGCTTAGCGGAATCTTCGCTCCAGCCCGACCCAACCACGACCTCGGGCCCGCCCGCCGCGTCAAGCAGCGCGACCAAGCCATGGCGCATATCAAGAAAGCTCGAAAGCAGCGCCAGCACGCCCGCAAGCGTGGTTTCCAGACGGTTTGGCGACGCCAGGAGCTTCGATATTTCGTAGATGCCGACGAGAGCAGTGTCTCTCACATCGAATTCGCGCGCCTTCGGCGCGCACGCGCCGCCTGCCAGCTGCAAACCCATACTTTTTAGCCTCACGACATGCGTGGGTGTTTTCAAAGGTTTCGACGCAAACATCGTGCCATGCCGCCCTTGTGCCCTTAGCATCATGAAAACAACGGCCTGCAATTGCGTGGAAATCGGCTTGGGCGCGCATGCTTGATCAACTCTTGCGCCTTCTGCCGTCTCCTCTGGCGCCGCCGCCCGATTGATCGGCGACCGGCCCCATCCAAACCGCACTCTCGCCGCAACCGACATTGATGTCGCCTTGCCGACGCCGGCGCGAAGATTTGCGATGCGCTGAGCGTCACGCGCATCGTAACAAGCCGTTAGCGGAATTGCAGGCGCTTCCGTGCCTTATGCGGCATTTCGCCGCCACGGCGCCGTTAACGCGTTCGATGCTTTCATTACTCCCGATCCACCGCGGAGCGGCGCAACCTATTGAGCGCAATCTTCGATGATTTGGCCAAGGAAGGCCGGGAACGCCGAGCGATCTGTACGAGTTGCGACACGGGGGCGGCAAGCCGCCGTGTTTCAATGCAGTCGAAGCTGGCGCCGCGAACGCCGGATCCGACGCGAAGGACATGATCGCGCTGCTGCCTAGATTTCTAAAAGATTGAATAGTTATTGGTCGCTCATGCAGAAAGCGTGTGATATGCGGCGCGCGTCGCCGATGATATAGACGCGATCGTGCAGTCCCCTTTCATCGAAGGAAACCCGGCTAGAGCGGCTGATTATTATGCCGCAGCCGTAACGACGTCGGGCGCCGTCGAGGGGAAGCCATAGCGATAACCACTTTTCTTAGGAGCCGACGGTATGAAGATTTCCGCGCGTAACTGCCTTCCCGGGACGGTCAAGCACATCCAGAAGGGCGCAACCACGGCGCATGTGACGATCGACGTCAACGGTTTGACGGTCACAGCTTCAATCACCAACGAATCCGTCGAGGAACTTGGACTCCGCGAAGGGTCCAAGGTCAAAGCGGTCATCAAGTCGTCGGATGTGATGATCGCGGTCGACTAACGCTCGTGGACGGCCGATGGACGCTATTGCGCCGGAACGCGCGACGGCTTTCCATCGGCGTCGACGAAGGGAAACAGCCCCGACTGGAAACATTGCGTCATGTGGGCGGCTTTGGCGATCGCCTGCTCGGCCTGCGTCTTCGGCAGCGCTTCATTGGCGCTTTCGCTAAAGAGTTCGAGCCAGCGCGTAAAATGCTGAGGCTCGATCGGCAAATTGATATGCGCGGCGAAAGGCTGGCCCTGATAGCGCTCCGTGCCGAGCAAGGTCCTGGACCAGAAATTCGCGACGATCCCCATATGCTGGTCGAGACCGTCGATCGTCGCAAAGATCGGAGCCAACAGCGGATCTTCGGCGCCCTTCGCGTAGAACCGACGCACGCAATCGTCGATCGCGATCTCTAACTTGTCACGTTCGGCGCCGTCCTCTATCGGCGGAATGGCGGGCTCCATGGCGACCTCCCTGCAATAAACCTCGAATGCGGGCTGTTTCGGCGCTAACGCATGTTCAGAACGGCCCGCGGCATTGTGACGGCCTTTTTCCTGGCGTTCAGCAGCGCGTCGACCTTATCGCGCAGCAGCTCAACCCGCAGCGGCTTCGCCAGAAAGCCGTGCGCGCCCTCAGCGACGCACTCCTGGCCGAATCCGCTGGAAATCTGATCGACGATGACGATGATTTTGGTTTCGGGAACGCGCGCCAGAAACTCCTGAATGAGATCCAAGCCGTTGACGCGGATGACGCCCTCGGCAAGCATCAGCAAGTCCGGCCTTATTTGCTCCGCCTTTGCGAGCGTTTCGGTCGCGCTCGCGAGTTCATGCGCCTCATATTCGTCGTGGAGCATGAACTCGATCGCCGCGCGAAAGGTTTCATTGTCGTCCACGACAAAAACGCGCCTGCGTTCGATGGCTTTCGCCACCTTTACGCCGATCTGCATGGCAGCCTCGCGCGGTGATTGACTCACGATGCTGAAAGCAAGTTGCGTGCCGCATGCGGAGCGCTGCGAAGCGGCGCGATCGCCATGGCTTCCCAACGGGATGGCGGCCGTCGCACAGCTGTCTGCGGCATGGGCCGCTCAAATTTGGCGGGCTCACGCCAACGGCCAGATCAGCCAAACCGACGAACCCTACCGCCGCACTTCACAGCGCGACCCTCTGCGCCTTTCGGCGCAACGAACATAATATTCTCTGTCAAAGTAGCGCCACCTAGTTTGGAATTAAAGCGGTTCCAAACTAGACGTGTGGCGGAATGACAACAATCGCCAAAAAAATTGTTGTATGTGTCTGAAACTATACAGATTACAATACTTCCATTCAAACGTTTCGACTGTTGACCGCGATCACCGCCAAATTTAGCTTCGATCAACTTCTTCGCACCACGCGAAAGTAGACAACGCATAACCCCCCTTGGCGGTTCCCCGATGAGCGACGTGAAATCTCCACTTTCTCTACGAATGCTGACTCAGTCGCTTCCGCGGACTCGTGCTGGAGATCTGACGTCGGTGAAGGCGCTCAGCGTTGCTGCGGCGCTTGCGTCGAGCGTCAGCGCATCGGCTTTAGCGCAGTCCGCTTCGACGACGCTGCCGCCCGTTAAAGTCGATGCGCCGCAGGAGAAGCCGCGCGCGGCGGCGCCGGCGAAACCCAAGCCCATCGCCGCCGCTCAGCCGCAACTGGCGCGTCATGCGGCCGCCAATCAGGCCTCGGGGCAGCGGCGCGGCGCGCCGGGCGC
The DNA here is from genome assembly GCF_013350005.1 of Methylocystis silviterrae. Classification (GTDB taxonomy): domain Bacteria; phylum Pseudomonadota; class Alphaproteobacteria; order Rhizobiales; family Beijerinckiaceae; genus Methylocystis; species Methylocystis silviterrae. The sequence goes on along the minus strand of NZ_JABVWW010000006.1, from coordinate 56,525 downwards.
TTCAAGCGCCGGCGGCCAAGGCGCGGGGGGCGGAGGCCTTCCGGTCTTCGCTACGGCGCCCAACGCCAATCCTTACGCCGATCCGGTCGCGCCCTATAAGGTCGATCGCCTGTCTTCGCCGAAATTCACCGAGCCGGTGCTCAACACGCCGCGCACGATCACGGTGCTCACCAAGGAAGTGCTCGACGACAAGAACGCCTTCACGCTGCGTGAAATCGGTCGCAGCACGGCGGGCGTGACGCTGGGGACGGGCGAAGGCGGCAACGCCTTCGGCGATCGCTTCTTCATTCGCGGCTTCGACGTTCGCAACGACATCTTCGTCGACGGCGTGCGCGATCCTGGCGTCAGCATTCGTGAGAACTTCTATACCGAGCAGGTCGAAATTCTGCGCGGACCGGGATCGACATTCGCCGGTCGTGGCACTGCGGGCGGTGCGATCAACATCGTAACGAAACAAGCGACCGACCGCGATTTCGTCGAACTGAAAGCGATTGGCGGCTTTTCCGACCACATGAAGCGGGTGACAGCTGACGTCAACAAAGTGATCAGCCCGATCCTCGCGGTGCGCGTCAACGCGCTTTATCACGACTCGAATGTCGCCGGCCGCAGCTTTGTCACCGACTATCGCGACGGCGTCGCCGGCTCGGTGGTGTTCAAGCCGCTCGAGGACCTGACGCTGACCGCTCAATACACGCATGTCTATCAGAATGGCTTGCCGGACTTCGGCGTGCCATACAACCGGGTCTGGAACCGGCCGTTCCCCGAAGGCGTTACGCCGCGCTCCAACTGGTATGGCTTCCTTGATCGCGATTTCCAAGTTGCGATGCAGAATTTCGGCACATTCACCGCCCACTATCACTACAACGACAATCTCGTATTCGACAATCGGTTCCGGCAGAGCCGCTCGCTTCTGGACTATATCGGATCGCTGACGGGGAGTGCGGATCTTTTCGCTTCGACGGTGAGAATCGGCGCGCAAAGCCGCTACCAGGTGGTGAACACGCTCGACAACCAGACGGAGGCGACGCTTAAAGTCGAAACCGGCCCCGTCAAGCATGCGCTCGTCGCCGGCGTGGAATTCGCCCGCGAAGGCGTAACGCGCACCAATTATCAGGGACTCGCCTCCGAGTTGAACGGGCTTCCCACCGGCAATAACGTGACCTGTAACCTCTATCTCCCATGCACCTATCTGCCGTTCCTGAATACGCCCTACCGCAATACCAATCCGACACGGATCGCGGTCGATACGAAGTCGGGCTATCTGATCGAAACCGCGAACTATCAGGACGTCGTGATCGTGAATGGCGGCGCGCGCTTTGACGATTACAACATCACGAGCCGCACGGAGACCCTTTCGACATTCGCTCAGAACCATTCAGGTCTGTTCAATTGGAACGCCGGCGTCGTCTTCAAGCCGCTGCCGAACGTCAGCGCCTACGCCGCCTACGCCACCTCGGCGACGCCCGTCGGAGCCGAGCTTGACGGCGGCGCGGCGAATTACGGCGGCTTGAACACGGCGTCGCAAATCTTTGCTCCGCAACTCAACAAGGCGGCGGAGGTCGGTCTGAAATGGGAGCTGTTCGACAGGCATCTGCTCGCGACAGCCGCCTTCTTCAAGACGGATGTGAGTGGTGCGAGAGAAGTGAACTCCGGCGTCACCACCGGCAACGCGTCCTATTACGTCCAGGGCGTCGACCTAGAGGTTGCGGGCAATATCACGGATAAGTGGATGGTCCTTGGCGGCATCGTGGTGATGGACTCGCGGGTGACCAGCTCCTACGCGCGAACGAATATCGGTCTTCAACTCGCCAATATCGCGCATGAGTCCTTCAGCCTGCTGTCGAAGTACAAATTCGGCGAACTAATCGGCCTCGCTCCGAACACGCTCGAATTCGGCGGCCAGGCCATTTATCGTTCCAGGATCTATGGCGGCAACAATATTGTCGCCAATGGCGGCACAGCGTTCAACAGATATGGACTGCCGGCGCCGACCGCCGCCAATCCTTTTTTGAACGTTCCGACGATCCTGCCTTCTTACTGGCGCTTCGATATTTTTGCGGAGGCGAAGATCGGCCCTAACATCACGATGAAGTTCTCGGTCAACAATCTCTTCGACCGCACGATCTATGACGCCTTCTATCAGACGGCGACGCCCTTCGCGCAGATGTCGCCCGGCCGGTCCGTCTATCTCGAAACGCGCGTCTTGTTCTAGGAGCCGTATCGATGCTTGCTCACATACAAGGCGCGCTCGACAGACAGGGTGTCAACGTCCTTCGTGAGGCGATGGCGCAGGCGACGTGGGAGGACGGCGCCTCCACCGCCGGGGCGAACGCTGGCGAAGCGAAGCGCAACGAGCAACTTCCGCCCGACTCTGAAATCTCGCGCGCGCTCGGCAAGCGGCTGCTCTCGTCGCTCCTCGCCAATCCCGCTTTTGTTTCAACGGCGGTGCCGCTGCGCATCTATCCGCCATTGTTCAACCGCTACGGCGTCGGCGACCATTTCGATCCGCATGTCGACAATGCCATACGCGGCGACGCCATGACCGGCGCGCGTATCCGCGTCGACCTCGCCGCGACTGTGCTTCTTTCTGATCCCGACGAATATGAGGGCGGCGAACTGATCGTTGAAGACATCTATGGTTCAAGGCGCTTCAAGCCGCCGGCGGGCGATCTCATTCTATATTCGGCCGGCAGTCTGCATATGGTGACGCCTGTCGCCAGCGGCCTACGTCTCGCCTCATTTTTGTGGCTGCAAAGCATGATCCGCGCCGACGAGGCGCGCAGCCTCGTTTGCGATCTCGACGAATCGATACAGGAACTCGCGCCGCGTGTGGGCGCAGACGATCCGGATCTGCGCAAGCTGGTGACCGTCTACCACAATCTCATCCGCTACTGGGGGGAAGCATAGCGCTGATGCTTATTTGCATACCCGAAGTTCTTTCCAAGCAGCAGGTGGCCCTTTTTCGCACGGCCATGGACCGGGCGGCGTGGGAGGATGGCCGCGCGACCGCCGGTTCGCAGTCCTCTCTGGTGAAGAATAATCTTCAACTGCCGCAAGCCGGCGACGTCGCGCGCGAACTTGGCGAATATGTGCTCGAGGCGCTTGCGCAGTCGTCGATGTTCGTCTCAGCGGCGCTGCCGCACAAGATTTTTCCGCCGCTCTTCAATCGCTATGGCGTTGGGCACAATTTTGGATTGCACGTCGACAATGCGATCCGCGGCATTCCCGGGACGCCGATACGCATTCGCACGGATCTTTCTTGCACGCTGTTTCTCTCGGAGGCGGACGAGTATGACGGCGGCGAGCTTGTGATCGAGGATCGGGTCGGGCAGCAGGAAATGAAACTTCCGGCAGGCGATCTCGTGCTTTATCCTTCGACGAGTCTTCATCTCGTCAATGGAGTCACACGCGGCGAGCGCATCGCCTCGTTTTTTTGGATGCAGAGCATGATTCGAGACAATGTGGCGCGCGCTTTGCTTTTCGATCTTGACCAGGCCATCCAATCCCTGACGACTCGGCTCGGCGCCGGCGATCCCGCCTGCGTCAAATTGTCGGGCGTTTATCACAATCTGATCCGAACATGGGCTGAAGCATGAAACGTCCTTTGCAGTATCTCGTGATCTCAATCATCGCGCTTCTGGCTGCGCAGAGCGTCGCAGCGGCGCCGGGGTCGCAAGCGCTCGACGCAGCGATTGCGGCCACCAAGCCTCATGATCTTTCGGTGTGGACGATGTTCGTCAACGCCGACATCGTCGTGAAGTTCGTAATGGTCGGCTTGTTGCTGGCGTCCGTCGCGACATGGACGATTCTCATCGCCAAAACGATCGAACTGAAACGGTCGCGCGAGCGCGTGATGACAGCGATCAGCCGCCTCTCCGAAGCGCGCGGCCTCTCCGAGGCGCGGTTGGCGCTTGGCGGCGGCGACCGTTTGACGCAGGCGCTGCTTGGCGAGGCGACGCGGGAAATGAAGCTTTCGTCCGATATTCTTGCCGCGCCGGGCGTGAAGGAGCGCATTGCAGCTTCCTTCGCGGAAATCGAACGCGCCGAAGCGCTTTCGATCAAGCGGGGCACCGGACTGCTCGCCTCCGTCGGATCGACGGGCCCCTTCATCGGACTGTTCGGCACCGTCTGGGGCATCATGAACAGCTTCATCGGCATTTCCAAAGCGCAGACGACCAATCTGGCCGTCGTCGCGCCCGGCATCGCCGAAGCGCTGCTGGCGACGGCGATCGGGCTCTTCGCCGCCATCCCGGCGGTGCTCATCTACAATCATCTTGCGCGCCAGGCGTCGGCCTATCTCGAGCTCGTTTCTAATCTCTCCGGCGAATTGCTTCGCATCGTCTCGCGCGATCTCGACCGCGCCGGACATGCCGCCACAAACAAGATTCATGCGGCGGAGTAGATCATGGCCGCTCATCTCAAAAGCGATCTTCAGGAAACGCACGAAATCAACGTCACGCCGTTCATCGACGTGATGCTCGTGCTGCTCATCATCTTCATGGTGGCGGCTCCCCTCGCCACCGTCGATCTTCCGGTCGATCTCCCGGCTTCCAACGCCGCGCCGCATGAAAAACCCGACAAGCCGATTTACGTAACGATCCAGGGCGACCTCGCGCTCGCCCTGGGCGAGACGCCCGTCAAACGCAACGATCTTGTTTCAGCTCTCGACGGGCTCCTCGGCGACAAGTCGAAACGCATCTATTTGCGGGCCGACTCCAGCGTGCCCTATGGCGAGATGATGGCGATCTTGGAGCGTCTGCGCGCCGGCGGTTATCTGCGCGTCGCGCTCGTCGCGCTCGACGCCGGCGGCAAGGAGCAGGCTCCGCAATGAGCGCCGCCGCCGCTCTCCAGAAGCCGCAATCGAACGGCAAGCTTTGGGGCGCCGCAGTCGCCCTCGCCCTGTTTCTGCACGTCGGCGGCGCCGTCGCGGCGCTGGTGACCTTGAAAGGCGATCTCGACGAGGACGCGTCCGGCGCGCCGGCGATTGAATTGTCGCTCGAGCCTGCCGCGCCGCGCGATGCGGAGGCCGCGGATCTGCCGCCTGGACCCCTCTCAGACGAAGCGGCCGCCGCTGCGCCTTCCGTCGCCGCATCAGAGGCGAAGGAGGCGAATGAAGAGCGGATCACCCACGCCGAATCCGAAGACGCCGAGCTCACGCACAACGTCCAGCCGGAGAAGCCGATCGAGGAGGAGAAGACACATCAGGCGCAGCCGGTCGTCTCCGCTGAATCTGCCGCCTCGGAGGCGACTGCGCCGCCCAAGTCCGACGCCGATCGCCAATCGGACAGGCCTGTGGCGCCTGTTCAGGGGGCTGACGCCGTCGCCAACGCTGTCAAGCTGACGTGGCAAAAGGCTTTGCTCTCGCACCTCAACCGACACAAGCGCTATCCGGGCGCCGCCGGTCGTCGATCCGCCGAAGCGAGTGTTTCTTTCACGCTCGACAGGCACGGCCATGTCGTCAGCTACAGCATCAAACGTTCTGCGGGACATCCACTCTTCGACGACGCTGCGCTGGCGATGATGAAGCGGGCCGATCCGGTCCCGCCGCCACCGCCGGTGATCGCGGACGAGGGGCTGACCTTCGAAGTGCCCGTGCAATTTCGCATCGGCAAGAAATAGCTGCGGCTCAATCGAACGGCACGGTCAGACGATCGCGGTACGCTTTCCGAGCCGCCGGCACGACAAACTCAGCTGCGACTAAAGCTTGTGGAAGTTAGTTTGGGGTTCTCCACAGCGCTTCTTTGCGGCTAAGCTTTTCTATTCCTTAAAAAATTTGGAGCATGGTCGGAACAGATTTTCGAATCGGCGCTTCATTCCCCGTGTGGAGAGCTGCTCATGCCGCCACATGAAAACCGAGCGAGACTGACAGAGACGACAATGAGACGAAATCGATACACACGCGATGCGGTTGATGTGGAGCCGAGCGTGAAGCGGCTCGGTGAGCAGCTTAGACGCCAATTTTCCGATATTGCTTCGGAGCCGCTGCCGGACGCCATGCTCGCCCTGCTGGAAGAGCTTAGCCAGATAACCGCGGTCGAGTGAAGCGCAGATGGTTTCTTGAAACTCAGTGCATCTTGTTCGGACGATCCGTGAAGTGCAATTTGATCAGGAGACCTTTGAGATCCTCGGGCGCCGGGTTCATGATCAAGTCGAGATATAAAAGTGATAAGCGCTTTGCGAGCGCCTCGCTCATCGAGCGCCGAAGCAGCGCTCTCTTGCCCTGTCTAAGGGTGAGTCTTGGAGAAGCGGCAGTCATAGCGAACGCGCCTCCTGCTTGAACAGCGACTGCAACGCGGAGAGTTCATCGCGCATGTCTTTGCCCGCGGACATCCGTTCGGCTGATCGATCCGTAAAGCGGAATGCGTCGCCGCCTCGGATTGTGCGCGATCTGCCGCGCTTCGATCGATACTCGACGGTGAACGGGCGAACGGTTTTCTTCATCGATAGACTTTCGTCTTGAAGACGCGTCTATAAAACCTCGGCGCCAAGCCAGATGTTCCGGCGCTCCGAATGCTGGACGCGAATTGCCGAACACATTGCTCGCGTCGCATTTGAAAATGAAAACGCCGGCGAGGGCATCTCGCCGGCGTTTTGCAATGATGGGCTGGAGCTAGTGGCGCGACATCCAGCTGTCGACCTGCTCCTTGGCCTTGTCCTTGGCGACGCCGTAGCGCTCCTGGATCATGCCTTCGAGCTGCTCGCGGTTCCCGTTGATGCGCGCAATGTCATCATCGGTGAGCTTGCCCCATTGCTCCTTCACGTTTCCGGTGAACTTCTTCCAGTTGCCTTCGATCGTGTCCCAGTTCATGAATTCCTCCTAGTCGGGAGGCGGCCGCAATCGCGGCGGACGCCTTGGAAAGCCGACCCCGGGCCTAGCTCTCACGAGCATTAGAACTTTTCGCTGGCTTAGATGTTCCCTGTCGACTTGTGCTCTCGCTATAAATTGGCAGTCTAGCCCATGTCTGGAACGATCACTTCTCGCTCGCCAAGCTTAAGAATTCTGGCCTGTGCCCACGCGCGTCTCGATCTCAGATTGGCGGCCGGGTCTTCGCCAAAGTCGGTCATCAATTACGTCAAACCGTTACGCGAGGTTCCTGAGCAGCGCGTCGCGCGCCTCGACGATACGACGGTACTGTTCGTCGCTGCCGCCGGCGTCGGGATGCGCGGTCTTGGCCAACTGCCGGAAGGCGGCGTTGATCTCGGACATATTGAGCAGGCCCTCGAACGGCAGCCCTAAAATTTCGCGATGTTCATGGTCATCGTCGATATCCGCCCGAAACAATAGCGTCCGGCGCTTTTCTCGCGCCTCGAGACGCAGATTGAGCTGATCTTCCCGCCATCGCTGGCGCGACATAACGAGACATTCGCCAAAGGCGATCCGGCCCAGCGTTTCAAGTTCGTCAAGGCTGAACGGCCCCACGACGCCATAGGGCGGCGCCAGAGACGCCTTCCTGCCGCTCTCGTCATGTTGGATATCGCCGATGGTCGCCATATCCAATATTCCCATCGAGCCGTTCCAGACGACCCATTCCTCTTTGTCCGTCATACGCAGCGCTCATGGATAGACCGACCCCGCGCTTCGCCTTTTTGTACAAAAGCGTTCACAAGAGCTGGACCATGAGCCATGCATGTTCGAAGCCAAAGGCGCACGCTACGCGTGAACCTGAGCCGCGGGATCGCGCTTAGAATGAGACAATCGCTTGATGTCGAGTTCCGCGCTACGGCGTCTTGGCGTGAGCCTTGCTTGCTAGGCGGTAACGGGAGCAGGACTCGGTGCTTGACGCTACACAGACACGCAGCCTCACGACGGAGAAGGACCTCGATCATCCAATCGAGGCCGTTTGGCGCGCGATGACAGATTCGGAATGGCTCGCCGTTTGGTTCTTTCCAAATGACGTTGAGCCGACCGTCGGCCACAAGTTCACGATCTGGAGCCGTCCGATTGAGCGCTGGGACGGCGAGTTCAAATGCCAGGTTCTCGCTGTGGAGTCCGGCTCCATGTTGCGTTTCAGCTGGTCGGGCGGCGACGACGAGCTGAAGGGTTTTGGCCGATATATCGACACGACAGTTACGTGGACGATCTCGCAGCTGCCGAATGGCGGCACGCATTTTGTTTTTATCCAGGACGGAATCGACGCTGCGCCCACGGCGGACGCGGTCTACGACGTCATGCTCAAAGGCTCGCAGAGCGTGTTGAACTCTCTTGCCAAAAGACTCCCTGACCTCATTGAACACGGCGCCTGAAACGCTACGCTTGCCTGAACTCATCGGAGCGGCGACCAATGGCGAGCTCAGAGCAACATGTCAGCCCCATTCTCAGATTCGACGAGCGAGCCTAACGCGCTCATCAAACCCGCCGTCACCGGAGACACATTGGTCGCGGCCGCGCCGCTCGACTTTTCCGGCTCATCGCTCTTCTTTCCTGAGAATTCTTCAGCGCCCCGCACGAATGCGCCAATAGATTCGCCACAATCAGCGCCGGAAGCCGCGGCGCTTTCGGATGCTTTATGCGCGAAGATTTCGCCCGTTTCTTTTGGCGACCGCGTGTTTTTGCTTCCCACCGAAGCCGACGCCTGGCGTTCCGCCGTCGAAATGGTTCGGCGTTACCATCGACTCGTCGGCCGCCCCAAGCGCCGCCGGTTCATTGTCTGTGTCGGACCTGCTGATGGAACGGAGAGCCTTCCGCCTGGCCTCGAGGGCGATGACGAGATCATCCTTCTCCGAACGGACGATCACGCCGCAGTGCAGGCGGAAGTCGACGTGACGACTGCGGGCATTCTGATCGCTCCGGTTAGGACGCGCGCCGGTTTTGAGGTCGTCCCAGGCAGCGTGCTCGCCCGGCTGCGCGAGACCGCAGACGAATATGGGCTCATGCTCGGTTTCGACGAAACCTTTTGCGGCCTCGGCCGCTCAGGCATGCTTTGGGCGCACGAATGGACAGGCGTCACCCCGGACCTGATGGTCGCCGGTCACGGGCCTGCAGACGCCCCGCCGCTGGCTGCGCTCGTCGTTACGCAAAGACTGGCGCGAGGGGCGCTCGGCGGCTCGGCGCTCGCTGACGGGGCCGCGCTTCTGGCCGGCCACGCCCTTGTCGACGCTCTCTCGACGCCGGGCTTTCAGGAGCGCGTGCAGAATCGAAGCTGGTATCTCGAAGACCAGCTGTCCGCATTGTTTTATCGGCGTCGTGCAGCCTTTACGGCGCTGGATGGCCTTGGCCTGATGCAGGCGTTAACGCTCACGGGAGACGCGGAGCCCATCCGCGCGAAGCTGGCCGCGCACGGGCTCCTCACGCGCGCGATGGGCTCGGTCCTGGGATTATTTCCTCCGCTCACAGTTGAGGAAAGCGACATCGATGCGGCGGTATCCTGCATCGAAATGATTTGCGCGCAGGAGGAACGATGAGCGCGCGAGTCGTTTGCGTCCGCCTCACTGAGGCGCAAACCCCGCCAAATCCGGCGAGAACACAGTCGGCGCGTCTCGGTGCGGCCTCAGCGAAGCGCTTTGCTCGAGAGCGCGCATTCCCTCAAATCCTGGCGGACCGTTCAACATCATGATCGAGATAAATGCGGCTGATCCAAATTTACGAGTCATCGGGCGAGACCCTGTTCCCCCCGCGCTGCGGCGATTCATCTGGGACATTCAGTCCATGGTCGAACTCGCCGAAAGCGAGCGGGAGATTTTGCTGATCGGCCGCGATCTCATGGCCCGGCTCTTCACGACTGACGATTGGCTGCCAACGGTCTTCGCCGTCCCAAATCCCGCCGGAGGCCAGCAATTCCAAATTTATCGCGACGGGCTGGATCGCTTTTCCGTCGTGAGCACAATTTTGTCAGGCGGCGCCTGCGTGACAATCTCTCAGCCTTCGGTTTGGGAGATTGCCGGCGTGTTGCGCGGCGCCGTCAACCGCCAGCAACTCGATGCTTCTTCGACGAATAGCGCGCAGGCCGGCGTGTCCCGCCTATTGCAAGCGTGCGCTGTTGAAGCTGCCCGGTCGTCCGCGAGCGGCGAGGTCTTCGAGCTTCGCAACGCGCTGGATGATCAAACATCCATCATCTTCCATGTTTATGGGGGCGACATCGGCCGGATCAGTCGCCGATCCGGCGCATCAGGCGGAAGCGGCGACGCGCCGCCATTGGGCTACGCCAATTCGGACAACGATCCTCCCTACGATATCTTTTCAATTCAGAACGAGATCCGAGATTGAGGAGACTGACCCCATAGGAGAAAATGTCTTTCTATGAGGGATCGAAATATTCGATCTTTTGGCCTGGGTCTCTGTTCGGGCAGGGGATTTCCTTGAACAGAACTTCGGCGAAGGCCTTCAGGCCCGTGTTCGTGCGCAGAGACAGGCGATTGGGGTCGGACGTCCAGCTTTGATAAGTGACGATCCCACGGGTGATGCTGATCACCGTGTATTTTTCCGAGTTGATTTCGCCGCCCTTCGTCCGATAGCACTTCCCGGGCAGAACGCTTTCTTCCTTCATTGGCATGGATGCTCACCCTGCATCTTGGCGCTGCGTGCATGGCCAGTGAGCAAGTTCCAGACCATATAGAGGTTTCGCGGGAGCGTTCGCAGCAACGCCATTGACGTTCGAAACCGTGCGGGCGAATTAAAAGCCGGTCGCATCCTCTGGAGCGATGCGGATCGCCATTCCGTCAAACGTCTCGTCGAACCTGATTTGACAGGCGAGACGTGAATTGAATTTGCGATGGCTGGCTGTCGAAAGCATCCGGTTTTCCGCCGGTCCTGGCTCGGTCATTGCAGTCCCCCCAGGCAAGGTGAGATAGACATGGCAGGTCGCACAGGCGCAACTGCCGCCGCATTGCGCGACCAGCTCTTCGACGCCGGCGCGCCGGATCAATTTCATCAGCGAGACGCCATTCTTGCCGGTGATCTCCTGTCTGGCGCCGTCTCTGGTTTCAAGAGTGAACTTGGCCATCTTTCACCATCTGCCCGAACTCCTCAGCAATGTTTGGCGGAGGCAGCGCGGGAGCGCGTCACGACCCCAAATTCAATGACGCAAAATCAGGGCAAACCGCATGGCGACTGTCTGCGGAACCCTCTCGCGCGATAAGCGTCGTCGCAAGGCCCGCCGACTGCGCGGCGTCCAATTCCTCCCCATCGCCCGACAGCGCCAGCACCGATCCCGAAGGCAAATCGAGACGCTCACAGATCGCGCGGTAGGAGGCGGGTTCGATTTTCTGACCGATGGATGTGTCGAAGAACTCCTCGAACAGGCTTGTGAGGTCGCCCGAGGCGCTGTGGCTCAGCAGGAGTTGCTGCGCCAATCTCGAATTGGACGAGTAAACAAACAGGCGCTGGCCCGATGCCGCCCATGATCTCAGCGATTCCGCAACGTCGGGATAAAGCTCGCTTTTGATCGCGCCTGCCTCAAAACTCTCGCGCCAGATCAGGCCCTGTATCGTCTTCAGCGGGGTCGCCTTGCGATTCTGCTTCATCCAGCGCAGCAACAGCGCTTCGGCTTCCTCGAGCTTCAAGTCGAATCCGCCAAGGAGACGCCCCGTTTCCTCCAACGCGTCTTCCACATCCGGGTCCAAGGCATGTTCCGCGATGAAGGTGCCAAGCCGCGCCTGCGCGAGCGGCATGAGAGTTCCGGTCGCGAAAGCCATCGGAACCGCGGTGCCTTCGAGCTCGATCAGGACGGCGCGCACCTGTTCATTCATCGCGGGCCCGTATGGTGTAGAATTGTCCTAATCGCGCCACGGACCGCCGATGCTTTAGCTTTCCCAAAGTTGCGCTCTGGCAAGCATCATATGTGCCGTATCCTCCCGCGCGCGGCTCCAACGCGATCGTGTCGCTCCCTGCGCCACATCGACGAGGTGCGAACCCAGCGGGGCGGCGCGACGTGTTCGCGGCGTCAGCGATGGCGAGACGATTATTCGGAGGCCCCACAATGGCTCCATGCTCGGAAGAATTGAAAGCGGTCACGGGCGGCACGCTGCAACATTACAATCAGCGCGCCGAGGCGTTCTGGGAGGGAACGCGCAGCCACGACGTCACACAAAATATCGCGGCGATGCTCAGCCACATTCGCGGTGAACCCCCTTTCACCTTGCTCGATTTCGGTTGCGGGCCCGGACGCGATTTGAAGGCGCTCGCCGCGCTTGGCCATGTCGCGATCGGGCTTGATGGAGCGCTGCGCTTCGTCGAAATGGCGCGCATTCACAGCGGTTGCGAGGTGTGGCTGCAGGATTTTCTCGCGCTCGATTTACCTGAGCGCCACTTTGACGGAGTCTTCGCCAATGCGTCGCTGTTTCATGTGCCGCGCAGCGAATTGCCACGCGTCCTGCGCACGCTCCACGTCTCTCTGAAGCCCGGGGGCATTCTGTTCAGCTCCATTCCGCATGGCGCGGATCAGGAAGGGTGGAGCAATGGACGCTATGGCGTGTTTCACGCCCCCGAAAGCTGGCGCGCTTTCGGGTCGGCGGCGGGCTTCATCGAGGTCGAGCGCTATTACAGGCCCAGCGGCGCGCCGCCGGGCGAACAGCCCTGGCTGGCGAGCGTATGGCGGCGCGACTAGGCGGCGCGAATAGCCGCGCTGGGACGCGAGAACTGCGTCACATCTCGCGCAGAGCCGCCGCGAGCGCATCGGGTTCGACGATTGGCAGCGAGCAGACCATCCCCCGACAGACATAGGCTGTGGCGCGATCCCCGAGCAAGGTTTTGCCGAAAGCCGGATTCGCGCGGGGCAGTGCGGCGCCGGGCGCGATGATGCTCAAAACCCGGCCGGGCCGACTGACGCCGTAGATCACTCGTTTCAGCGCCGCCGTATCCGCGGCGCCTGTTTCGCCAATCACGACGATCTGCAGCGCCTCTCGCAGCATTTCAACGCCGTTCAACAAAGACGAAAAACCAAGAACGCGCTCGCGAATTGTTCCGGCAAAGTCCTTCGCGTTTGCCTCGGCGCGTTCGCGGTAGACGCTCTCGCCGGTCAAATAATAGAGCTGCGCCAGCACCTGCAGCATCATGCCATTGCCGGAGGGAAGGGCGGAGTCCTCGGCGATTTTGACGCGCGCGATCAGCGTATCAGCGTCGTTGGCGGCATAAAAATAGCCGCCATTTCGATCGCGATAATGATGCTCCATATGCTCGACCCAGCGTCGCCCGCATTCGAGATAGGACGGCGCGCCGGTGGCTTCGTAGAGCGCCAGCGCCGCTCGGCACATTGCGCCGTAGTCATCGAGGACCGCCATATGACGAGCGCGTCCGCATCGCCAGGAATGGAGCAGACGACCATCGTCCGTGGTCATCGCGCTCTTGACGAAATCGAAGGCCTCGATGGCGATGTCGAGCCAGTCCCGACGTTCAAACACACATGCGGCCTTCGCGATGGCGGCGATCGTCAATCCATTCCAGTCCGCCAGAACCTTATCGTCGCATCCCGGCCTGACGCGGCGCTCGCGCTTTAAGAACAAGGCGGCGCGGTCACGCGCCAGCGCCGCCTCGGCCTCCTCGTCCAGCAGCTCGATTGATCCGAGGCGGTTGAGAACGGATTTGCCGTGTTCCCAATTGCCTTCGCGGCTGACGCCATAGGCGCGTTCGAAGACCGGCGCGCGCGCGCCCAGCGCGTCTCGTATTTCGGTTTGGCTCCAACTGTAGAACTTGCCTTCTTCGCCGTCGCTGTCGGCGTCGAGACTGCTGGCGAACCCGCCGCCTGGCGCGCGCATCTCGCGCGTCATCCACTCGATCGTTTCTGTCACGCGCAAGCGATACAGTTCACGCCGTTCGTCTTGCCAGACCTCCGTCAGCAGTTCGATCAGCTGCGCGTTGTCGTAGAGCATTTTTTCAAAATGCGGCACGAGCCATCGATTGTCGGTCGAGTAGCGCGCGAAGCCGCCGCCCAAATGATCGTAGACGCCGCCTTGCGAAATATGATCGAGCGTCAAAACGACGGCTTGTCGCAACGAGTCGCGACCCGTCCGCTTCCAGGCCCGCCAGAGAAAGTCGAGGCTGGTCGCCTGCGGGAATTTTGGCGCGGCCCCGAAGCCGCCGTTGACGTGGTCGAGCCGTTGCTCCAACTGCGCGCAAATGCTCTCGACGAGGTCGGGCGAGACCGGCTCTCCGGGAGTCGTTTCGGACAGGCTGGCCAGTCCTGCGCTGAGCTCGGCGACATTATGTTCGATGGCGTTCGCGCGCGTGCGCCACAGCTCCGCGATGGTTTTTAAAACCTCGGCGAAGCCGGATCTCCCGCCCTGCGCAAAGGGCGGAAAATACGTTCCGCCCCAGAAGGGCTGGCCCTCCGGCGTCAGAAACATCGTCAAAGGCCAACCGCCGCGCTGACCCATCATCATCAGGGCTTGTTGATACAGATAGTCGACGTCAGGCCGCTCTTCGCGATCCACCTTCACATTGATGAAAGATTCGTTCATCAACGCCGCGATGTCGGGGTCCTCGAATGATTCATGCGCCATGACATGGCACCAATGGCAGGCGGCGTAGCCGGACGAGAGCAATATGGGTTTGCCCGTCTGCTTGGCGAGCGCGAGCGTTTCCGCGGTCCATGCCTGCCAGTGCACCGGGTTGTGCTGGTGCTGCAACAAATAGGGGCTGGTCTCTTGACCGAGCCGATTGCTCTCGACGCTCATGGAGCCATCCTCCCTGTGCGGATTACATACGGCTGCCGGACGTCAAGCGCCATTCGCTGCTGGAGGATTTCGCCGCTACGCCGCAGGCGAGGGGGTTCGTTGAGCAAAGCGGCGCGGCGGCTTGGAAGAGTCGTTTCCGGGGAGGAGAATCGCGCGCGGCGCCTGGTTCCGCCTTGATCGGCTCACGGGCGCCGCGCATTGGTCAGTGTGGGGCGACTTCGTTGCTCGGAAGCACGTCGCGGATGCGCTTACCTTCCACCCAGACGAAAGCTCCGTCGGCGTCGGCGCAGGCGATGTCCTGTTCGGCGATCAGCTTGTCGCAGAGCATGATGCAAATGGCGTCGATCGGCGCGTCTCTGTCGTTTTCCTCGGTCATGCGGTCGATCGAGATTTCACCCATCTCCTCGTCGTCGACCAAATGGATAATAAACACTTCCTCATGGCCGGGAGAGCCATGCGCGTTCACCCGGAAGGTTTCCCCCTTGTAGCGGAATTCGCGTATCATTCCTGGCCCTTTTTTCATTTGCTTGGTTGTGTCCGCGATTGCGCGCCTTGGCGTTCGGCGGCTCTCGCGTGCCCGGCGCGCACGCAAACTGCGTGCCATTTGTGCGTCCTAAACCTTCGTTTTGTACGAGGAGGGGCCGAAATTGCTTTTCAAGCAGGCACGAAGCGCTTGGGAGATCAATAAAGCGCCATGCTAATTCCGACGGTCTTCTCGCTAATGATCATACCGCCGTCGGCGTCGTCGCCGGCGCGAAAGTCGGCGATGCGTTTTACGAATCGCCGATTTCTCTCGCTATGTGGCTCAGCGATTGCTTTGAGCCGGCCATGAACACTCCGCGCGTCGACGCTGACGTTGTGAACTTCGGCGAACTCGACCCAAAGACCAACGAACTCCTGCAGCAGGGCGTCGTCGCCTATCGGACCGACCGTGAGAAGGCCGACAACCTCTTCAAGCAGGCGTTGGCGCTGACGCCGCAGGAACTCGCGCCCTATTACTGCCTCTACAAAATCCACACCTACATGGGCAGTCTCGACTACGCCGCTGACGTCGCTGCTCAAGGCATGAAGGAGGCCACGCGTCAGGCGGGTTGGCCGAGCGATCCTACGGCGTGGCCGGCGACGGCCGAGGCGCATGACGGGCCGGCGCGCTTCGCTCTCTATACGCTGAAGGCGCTGAGCTTCATCGAATTGAAGCGCGGTCGCAACGAAACCGCAAAGGAATATCTCGATATCCTCTCCCGCGCCGATCCGCAGGGCAGCGTCGGTTGGAAAGTGATCGAGGAATTGGCGCAGGGCAGCGTGTAATCGATGCGCATGACCCGGCCATGTCGCAACCTCAACAAAACGTCGCGCGAATGTCACGCTTCGGCCGTTGCCGCGCCGCCCTTGTCGCAAACCCGACATTGCGCGCTGCGCTGGGGCGACACGGCGCTGCTTTGCGTGGTTCTTGCATAAAACAAACTATGAACCGCGTGAGACGATCGGAATCGATCCTCGCATGTGCGAACGGAAACCTTGGCTTCGCGCTAACGGCGGCTGTTCGAGGAAGGCGGCCATGGACGACGTAGCCACTTCACGCTCTCTGCTCACGGAAGGCATGGCGGCAAAGCCGCCGCGCGCGAGACCCCCGTCCGCCGATACGGCGCTGCTCGGCATTTATGAAATCTCAAAAATTCTGACCGCGCCAGCCCGCCTCGAGCAGACGCTGGGCAACGTCGTCGCCGTGCTCAGCTCCTTCCTCGACATGAAATTGGGGATGATCACGATCCTTGATCAGCATGGCAATCCGGAGATCGTCGCGACCTCGGGTTGGACCAGCCGCGACGGCAGCAAGCCGCTTGACACGCTGCCGGCCAAGGTGATCGACCGGCTTGTCGCGACCGCCATGCCTGTCATTGTCGAGGACGTGTCCCGCGACCCCTTGTTCGCGACGGCTGCGGAGACGATCACCCGGGCGGTCGGCGCGAAAGTCTCCTTCCTCGCCGTTGCGATCAAGAGCGATAGCCGCGTCGTCGGGACGTTGTCGATCAATCGCACGTCAGAAGATTGGATCTCCTACGCTTTCGACGCCGATCTGCGCTTATTGACGATGATCGCCAATCTGATCGGCCAAACAGTGAAGCTGCACCGCATGTTTTCGGCCGACCGGCAGCGGCTGCTGAACGAATGCAGCACGCTGGAGAAGGCGCTGGTCTCGTGCCTGCCGAAGGAGATTCGAGGAGAGCGGCCCGACGTCGCCGGCATCATCGGCGAGAGCCCGGCGATCATGGAAGTGCTCGACACCATCGCCATCGTCGCGAAGTCCAATTCGACCGTGCTGCTGCGCGGCGAGAGCGGCACAGGCAAGGAGCTTTTTGCACGCGCGGTGCACGACCTGTCGCGCCGCAACGCCAAGCCCTTCGTCAAGCTGAACTGTGCCGCGCTGCCGGAAAGCGTTCTCGAATCGGAACTGTTCGGTCATGAACGCGGCGCTTTCACGGGCGCCGTCGCGCAGCGTGCGGGTCGTTTCGAAATGGCCAACGGCGGCACGCTGCTGCTCGACGAAATCGGCGAAATATCTCCCGCCTTCCAGGCGAAGCTGCTGCGTGTGCTGCAGGAAGGCGAATTCGAGCGGGTCGGAGGGTCCAAGACCTTAAAGGTCAACGTCCGCTTCGTTTTCGCGACCAACAAAAATCTCGAAGAGGCCGTCGAGAAGGGCGAGTTCCGCGCCGACCTCTATTATCGCATCAGCGTCGTGCCGGTGTTCCTGCCGCCGCTGCGCGAACGGCCCGGCGACGTTTCGCTGCTCGCGCGCAATTTCATCGAGACGTTCAACAGCGAAAACGATCAAAAGCACGAGCTCTCGGCGAGCGCCATCGAGACGCTGCAACGCTGTTACTTCCCGGGCAACGTGCGCGAACTGGAAAATTGCGTGCGCCGCACGGCGACTTTGGCGCGCGACGAAACCATCGTCGATCATGACTTCGCCTGCGCCTCCGGCAAATGCCTCTCGGCCTTGCTTTGGACCAGCAGCGCTAGCGGCGCCTATCCGCATGCGCATCCCGAACCGGCCGGGATGCGCGCCCCCGCTCCGCCTGAGGAGATCGCGTCCGTAAGCCACGGCGCAGCTACGTCGATTCCGACTTTCGTCAAGGAGACCTCGTCACGGCTGGACACCGCCGGGGAGGAGGAGGGCGACGGATTCGCGTCCTCCCGCAAGATGATCGACCGCGAGCGCCTCATCGAAGGCATGGAGAAGGCCGCCTGGGTCCAGGCCAAGGCTGCGCGTCTGCTCGGCCTGTCGCTGCGCCAGGTCAATTATGCGCTGAAGAAATACAACATCGAAATAAAGCGCATCTGACCGCATCCGGCGATTGTCGTATTTACAACATTTGTTCAGTTCATGCGGCCCAACGACCCCTGGAGGGGGACAAATCAGACCGGCCTTGGCAGGCGAGCTTGCAGGCACCGATGCGAGCATCTGCTTTCATTCCTCGGCTTGCCGTCGGAGGCAAACAGGCGTGGCTTGCGACTGGCATGCGATTTGAGGGGAATGGAAAAGCTTGCAGTGAATCCATGAGGAATCGCGACATGGCGTACAAAATTATCGCCTCACAATGCACGGTGTGCGGGGCTTGCGAATTCGAATGTCCGAATGCGGCGATTCGCCTCAAGAACGACATGTACATCATCGACCCGAAGAAATGCACCGAGTGCGAGGGGCATTTCGACAAGCCGCAATGTGCGGTCGTCTGCCCTGTCGAAAACACATGCGTGCCGGCATAGCGCTCTAAGCGCGGCCGAGCGGGGCGATGCATCGCATGGATCGCATGGACGCCGTCGACTGGCTAGGAAACTTCCTGTCCTGCCGCGATTGTCCGCATGTCGAGATTCGCGAGAAAGGCCTTTGCGATCTCGGCCAGATTTGCGTGCGCGACCGAAGGGCCCGCCGCATAGACAGGTTCTTCGCCGCGAGTCCGCAGGAATCTGCGAAATATCTCGATCATCCCTATTTTGAACTGCGCGTCGGCGCGGTGAAATATGCGAGCGTCTTTCAGTTGCGCGCGCTGATCGATGACGAGGAGCCAGACGTCAGAGCCATGGTGGCGCAACGTCTGCCGTTGCGACTCGCAGAAAAACTGATCGGCGACAGCGACCGCAAGGTGCGCATGGCCATGGCCCAGCGCGTCGAGGGTGCTGGCCTCGTGAAGCTGCTTTTCGATGAGGACAGCGGCGTGCGCCTGATCGCCGCCCGTCGCGCGCCCCCAGAAATCCTCGCCGGCGCGACGAATGATGACGACCCGCAGGTGCGATGCGAAGCGGCGCGCCGGATTGCGCTCGACAAGCTCCCGGCCATGGCGCGCGATCCCGAACCCCGCGTGCGCATGATTATTGCAGAGCGATTGGCGTCGGCGCAGCTGGGGCTGCTCGTCGCCGACGAAGATTTACGAGTCCGCTTCCTGGTGGCGGAGCGATGTGGGACGGAATTGCTGGCGCGTCTGCGCGACGATCCTGATCCAGAAGTGAGGCGCCTCGTCCAGGCGCGCCTGGACGAAGCGCAACAGTGAACGGAGAGCGAAATGGCGGCGGTGCAAGAGACAGTTGAACAGGTTCGCCGTGTCGGCGCTGATCAATATAAATACGGTTTCATCACCGATATCGAGTCCGACCTCGCCCCAAAAGGTCTTTCCGAAGAGGTGATCCGCTTCATTTCTGCGAAGAAGGACGAGCCGGAATGGATGCTCGAATGGCGGCTCGAAGCCTATCGCCGCTGGTTGACGATGACCGAGCCGAAATGGGCGCGCGTTGACTACCCGGCGATCGACTATCAGGATCTCTATTATTACGCGGCGCCGAAATCGACGGCCGGTCCGAAATCGCTCGACGAAGTCGACCCGGAGCTGCTGCGCACATATGAAAAACTCGGCATTCCGCTGCATGAGCGCGAAATCCTCGCCGGCGTCGAACGGCCGGAGGGCGAAGAGCGCCCGCGCGTCGCCGTCGATGCGGTATTCGACTCGGTCTCGGTCGCAACGACATTCAAGGAGGAGCTGAAGAAGGTCGGGGTGATCTTCTGCCCGATCTCGGAGGCGCTGCGCGAGCATCCCGAGCTGGTGCGCAAATATCTCGGCACCGTGGTGCCGACCTCTGATAACTATTTTGCGACGCTGAACAGCGCGGTGTTTTCGGACGGCTCTTTCGTCTATATCCCGCCCGGCGTGCGCTGCCCGATGGAATTGTCGACCTATTTCCGGATCAACGAAAAGAACACCGGACAGTTCGAGCGGACGCTCATCATCGCTGACAAAGGGTCCTATGTCAGCTATCTCGAAGGCTGCACGGCGCCCAAGCGTGATGAGAACCAGTTGCATGCGGCGGTGGTCGAACTCGTGACGCTCGACGACGCCGAAATCAAATATTCGACCGTGCAGAATTGGTATCCGGGCGACGAGAACGGCAGGGGCGGAATCTATAATTTCGTCACAAAGCGCGGCGATTGCCGCGGCGCCAATTCGAAGATCAGCTGGACGCAGGTCGAGACCGGCTCGGCGATCACCTGGAAATATCCGAGCTGCGTGTTGCGCGGCGATAATTCGCGCGGCGAATTCTACTCGATCGCAATCTCCAACGGTCGCCAGCAGGTCGACTCCGGCACCAAGATGATCCATCTCGGCAAGGGCACGACGAGCCGCATCATTTCGAAGGGCATTTCCGCCGGCCGCTCGTCGAACGCCTATCGCGGCCTCGTCTCGGCGCATCGCAAGGCGGAGGGCGCCCGCAATTTCACGAATTGCGACTCGTTGCTCATCGGCGACGCCTGCAGCGCGCACACAATCCCCTACATCGAAGCGAAGAACCCGTCCTGCGTGTTCGAGCATGAGGCGACGACCTCGAAAATCTCGGAGGACGTCTTGTTCTACTGCATGCAGCGTGGCCTATCGCAGGAAGATGCGACCGCGCTGGTGGTCAATGGGTTCGTGCGCGACGTGTTGCAGCAACTGCCGATGGAATTCGCGGTGGAAGCGCAAAAGCTGATCTCGGTCAGTCTCGAAGGCAGCGTCGGCTGACGCCTCTATAGAGTGGGAGTGGTGGAATGACGGCGCTACTGGAAATTCGCGACCTCAAGGCCGAGATTGCCGGCAAGCAGATCCTGAATGGCTATGACCTCACCGTGAAGGCGGGTGAGGTGCATGCGATCATGGGGCCGAACGGCTCGGGCAAATCGACGCTGTCCTATGTGCTCTCCGGCCGGCCCGGCTATAAAATCACCGAGGGGCAGGCGCTGCTCGCCGGCGCCGATCTGTCGCAGATGAGCGTTGACGAACGCGCCGCGGCCGGGCTGTTCCTCGCCTTTCAATATCCGCTGGAGGTGCCGGGTGTCGCGACGATGACCTTTTTGCGCGCCGCGCTCAATGCGCAGCGCAAGAAGCGCGGTGAGGAGGAAATGTCTTCGCCCGATCTCATCAAGCGCGTCAAGGAACTCGCCAAGATCCTCGACATGGACATGGAGATGCTGCGGCGTCCGGTGAATGTCGGCTTCTCCGGCGGTGAGAAGAAGCGGGCCGAGACGCTACAGATGATGCTGCTTGAACCCAAGCTGTGTATCCTGGACGAGACCGACTCGGGACTCGACATCGACGCGCTGAAAGTCGTCTCCAACGGCGTCAATCAATTGCGCTCGAAGGACCGCGGCATCGTTGTGATCACCCATTATCAGCGTTTGCTTGATTATATCACGCCGGACGTCGTTCATGTGCAATCGGCCGGCCGCATCGTGCGGACCGGCGGGAAGGAGCTCGCCCTGGAGCTCGAGGAAACGGGCTACGCACGCTACCAAAGCGAGGCGGCTTAAGTCATGGGCAACGCACCGATCACTCCCGCTCGCAAACTCACCGACGCCGAGGCTCGGCTGGCGGAAATCTTCGCCATGCAGCAAAGCGCCGACGCGCCGCAACTTGCGAAACTGCGCACCGCCGCCTTCGACGCCTTTGCTAAGACCGGCCTTCCCAACCGACGGGATGAGGCGTGGAAATACACGGATTTGCGCGCTCTGCTGCGTGACGTGAAGCCCCTGGCCGCGCCGCCGGAAGATAGCGCGAAGCAAAGCGCGCGGAGTGCGGCAGTTCTTGAGGGCGTCTCTGCGCGGCGCATCGTCTTCGTCGGCGGTTATTTCGCTCCAGCGCTTTCCGATCTCGCCGATATGGAAGAAGGGCTGAGCGTGGCGCCGCTGTCGGAGGCCTTGGCCAAGGGCGACGCCGCGACGACCGCCCAGCTCGGGCAGGTGGGCAAGGTCGACGATCCGGCCTTCGCGCTCAACACGGCTTTCATGGGCGAAGGCGTCGTCATCCGCGTTGGCGTCGGCGTATGCGTGGACAGACCGATACAATTGGTTTTCGTGGCGGGCGCGCAGCCGGCGACCTATTTCCTACGCTCGCTTGTCATCGTTGAAAGAGGCGCGCGAGCGACTCTGATCGAGAGCTTTGAGGGCGAAACGGCGCAGGAATACCATGTGAACGCCGCGACCGAAGTTGTGCTGGAAGAGGGCGCGTCCCTCGAGCGACTCAAGATCAGTCGCGAAGGCGCCGCCGCGATGCATGTCTCGACATTCGTCGCCTCACTCGCCGCCGATGCCCAGCTGAGCGATTTCGGGTTCAATCTCGGCGGAGCCGTGTTGCGCAACCAGTCCTTCATCAACATTAACGGGCAGGGCGCCCATGCCGGCCTGCGCGGGGCCAACATACTGAAGGGCAGGGAGCACGCCGACGCGACCTTGTTCCTCGATCATGCGGCGGAACGTTCGGAAAGCAAGGCGCTGTTCAAATCCGTGCTGGATGACTCGTCGCAGGCGGTGTTTCAGGGGAAGATCCTGGTTCGGCCCGGCGCGCAAAAGACCGACGCGCGCATGATGGCCCGCACGCTGTTGTTGTCCGAAGGGGCGCAGGCCAACTGTAAGCCTGAGCTGGAAATCTTTGCCGACGACGTGCAATGCGCGCATGGTTCGACCGTCGGCGCGTTGGACGAGAACTTGATTTTCTACCTGATGGCGCGCGGGATTCCCCAAGCGGAAGCCCAATCGCTGCTGACGGAAGCCTTCGTCGGGGAAGTGATCGACATCGTGGCGAATCGCAGCCTTCGAGAGGCTCTCACCGGCCTCGTTTCCGAGCGGCTGAGAACGCGATAAAGATCCCAAACCTGTGAGCGACGCATCATATGACGTCGCGCGGTTGCGTCGTGACGTTCCGATTTGGACGTAAAAATCCACGATAGCTGCTCGTCTATCTGGACAACGCGGCGTCGGTCCAAATGACTTGACATGGATAACGCGGCAGATGCTCGTCTGAGCGCATGAGCCGCCCAGCGCTACCAAACCTGTCCACGATGTTGAATCTGTAACAAGTGTCGCCACACAGAATGTAGGGACGTGTTTGAATATTTACATTGTTGGTTCACGATATGCCTCTGATTTATATGGGGAATTATAAGTTAAGGCGCTGGCATGGTTGTTGCGATCCCTCCGACAAACTGATGCAACGGTGCGTCTCAGCCGAGAGTCGGCATAGGCGACTTTGCAGCGATAGAAGGAAGCAAAGCCATGACGTCTCTGGATGTGGGAACGGCGGAGGCAGCTGAAGGGGTGAACGCGGCGGTCGCCATGGGCGACGTGATGCAGAAGATCGCAGAGCACAAGGGTTGCGGCACGTCGGGCGGCAGCGGCAAGGCGAGCTGCGGTTCTGGCGCCGGAGAGGGCGACCTGCCGACGGAGATTTGGGAGAAGGTCAAGAACCACCCCTGCTACAGCGAAGAGGCGCACCATCATTATGCGCGCATGCACGTCGCCGTCGCGCCCGCTTGCAACATCCAGTGCAATTACTGCAACCGCAAATATGATTGCGCCAATGAATCGCGCCCCGGCGTCGTCAGCGAGAAGCTGACCCCGGAGCAGGCCGCGAAGAAAGTTTTGGCCGTCGCCTCCACCATTCCGCAAATGACGGTTTTGGGCATCGCCGGCCCGGGCGATCCGCTCGCCAATCCGGAAAAAACCTTCAAGACATTCGATCTGATCTCGCGCACCGCGCCGGATATCAAGCTCTGCCTGTCGACAAATGGCCTGGCGTTGCCGGATCACGTCGACACGATCGCCGGCTACAACGTCGATCACGTCACGATCACCATCAACATGGTCGATCCGGAAATCGGCGCGAAGATCTATCCTTGGGTGTTCTGGAAGCATAAGCGCTACACCGGCGTCGAAGCGGCGAAGCTCCTCACCGACCGGCAGCTGCAGGGCCTGGAAATGCTCACCGAGCGCGGCATTCTGTGCAAGGTGAATTCGGTGATGATCCCCGGGATCAACGACAAGCACCTCGTCGAAGTGAACAAGGCCGTCAAATCTCGCGGCGCGTTCCTGCACAACATCATGCCGCTGATCTCGGCGCCGGAGCACGGCACGGTGTTCGGCCTCAACGGCCAGCGCGGTCCGTCGGCGCAAGAGCTGAAGGCGCTGCAGGACAGCTGCGAAGGCGAGATGAATATGATGCGCCACTGCCGCCAGTGCCGCGCCGACGCTGTCGGCCTGCTCGGCGAAGATCGCAGCGCAGAGTTCACCACCGAAAAGATCATGGCGATGGAGGTCGATTACGATCTCGAGTCGCGCAAGGCCTATCAAGAGAAGGTCGAAGAAGAGCGCGTCGCCAAGGTGGCCGCGAAGCAGGAAGAGCTGGCGACGCTGGCCGGCGCTGCGAGCGACATCAAGTTGCTGATCGCGGTGGCGACGAAGGGTTCGGGCCTCATCAACGAACATTTCGGCCACGCCAAGGAGTTCCAGGTCTACGAGCTCTCGACCTCGGGCGCGAAATTCGTCGGACATCGCCGCGTCGATCTTTACTGCCAAGGCGGATATGGCGACGAGGACAGTTTGGAGACGGTTATCCGCGCCATCAACGACTGCCATGCGGTGTTCGTCGCGAAAATCGGCGGTTGCCCGAAGAACGACCTGATCAAGGCCGGGATCGAGCCTGTCGACCAATTCGCCCATGAGTTCATCGAGAAGTCCGCGATCGCCTGGTTCAAGGCCTACCTCGACAAGGTGAACAGCGGCGAAATCGAACATCAGGAGCGCGGCGACGCCGAAATCCGGCAGGGCGCACTCATCAACGCGGCCTGAGACATGCGTCAAGGAAACAAGCTAAGGAGCAAGACATGACGCTTAAGATCATCGCGTCGCAGTGCACGAGCTGTTCGGCCTGCGAGCCGGAATGCCCGAATGTAGCGATCACCGAGAAGAACGGCACATTCGTCATCGATCCGAAAAAATGCACGGAGTGCATCGGTCATTTCGACGCGCCGCAGTGTGCGGCGGTCTGCCCGGTCGACGACACCTGCGTGATCGACAACGCCTATCCCCGTTACCAAGCACCGGCTTGAGGAGGCCGCAATGAAATTTACGCTTACGCCGGCCGCACAAAAGTTCATCCGGCGAATGATTCAGTTCAGCGTCAATCCAGGCGGCGGTTTTCGGTTGATGGTGTCGCCAGGGGGGTGCTCGGGGCTCAGCGCGCTGTTCGACGTCGAAGCCGCGCCGCGCGCCGGCGATCAGGAATTCGTCGTCGAAGGCGTGAAGTTCTTCCTGCCGGCCGAAAGCCGCCTGCTGCTCGATGGCGTCACGATCGATTTCGCCGATTCCTCATCGAGCGGGGGGCTTGTCTTTCACGATCCAAAGAACACGGGATCGTGCAAGAGCACTGGCGGGCCCGTGGTGGAGCATGTGCATTAAAGGCGCGCGTCATGGTGAATGGCGAGCAAGCCACTCTAAGCCCCGACGAGAAGGAACTTCTCGCCGGGGCGCTGCTTGGCGAGGGCCTGCCGCTGGAGGCCGAAGAATTTCTCCATCTCGCCAGCGAAACCTACGCCGACTCTGAAACGGCGGAGCGTTACTTACGCCAGGCCCAGCAATGGGCCCCGGATCACGCCGCGGTGTTGATCGGCTTCTATCGCTTTTACTTTTACAAAGGCAGATTGCGAGAAGCATTGGAGATCGCCAATCGCTGTCTGGAAAAAGCCGCGCGCGAAAACAACATGGCGCGAGATTGGCGACGCGCCTCGGCGCAGGACGCAGTTTTCGATCGCTATGACGAAATGCTGCCGCGCTTCTTTCTCTTTACCTTGAAGGGCTACGCCTATTTGCCGATGCGCCTCGGCGAGTTCGAGGAGAGCCGGGTCGCCATCGCAAAACTTCTCGAACTCGACCCAACTGACAAGATCGGCGCTAAGGTTCTTCTCGGCGTTCTCGATAGAATCGGCCTCGAAGATGACGCGTGAGATCGACGAAGCGCGCGACTGGCGCGGTTTGGATATCGATTGTGCGAACTGCGCGCATCGAGACCTGCTGGCTGCGGGACGGTGCGAATTGCGCAAAGCCTGCGTGCACGACCGATATGCGCGGCGCATCGATCGCTTCTTCAATTGGAATCCCGAGTTCGCCGACGGCTATCTCGCGCATCCCCATTTCGAAGTGCGCGCCATAGCGGCGAAATTCGCCAATCCGTTTCTCTTGCCTCGCTTATTGTCGGATCCCGATGAAACCGTGCGATGGGAAGCCGTCCGGCGATTGCCTGCGCGCTATCAATGTGAATTGCGTAATGACCCGCATCGCGAAGTCCGCATCCGCGTCGCCACGCTGCTCGATGATCCAGACCTTCTGCAGATGATGCAGGATGAGGATTATTACGTGCGGATCGTCATCGCGCGGAAGGTTGCGCCGGCGCTGCTGGTGATGATGTTCGATGACCCGGAAGTGGAAGTCCGGCGTATCGTCGCGCAACGGATCGACGCCCAGTGGCTCGGGCGAATGTGTCGAGATGTGAACGCCGAAGTGCGCCTTGAAGCGGCGCAAAGGCTGACGCCCGAACAATTGTCGGATTTGAGAGATGACGCCGATTGGCGCGTGCGCCATTACGTCGCGACCAGATTGAACGTGGAAGAAATCGGACATTTGATCAACGACAGCGATCCGCTCGTCGCGGAAGCGGCCCGCGAGCGTCTCGCGGGCGAGGCATTGAAGGGATGACTGCCTGCCGACGACGTCGCTCCATTGGCGACGCCGCGTCGCCGCATCAGTTTTAAGCCGGCTTCAACTCGCTGCCCGCCCCACGACGAACTCCAAGGACGAGCCGCCGGCAGTCAGGACCGTTCCGGCCGCCATAGCGTCGGCAAGCCTGTCCAGGCGGATCAACGCAAGGCCCCGATCGCCACTGTGCGAGCCCGCCACGCCGATTTCGATCTCGCCCGCCATGACTTTTGTTCCCGGCGCTGGAGCCGCGCCTTCCACATGGTAAGGCGTCACGCGTTTGCGCGCGAGGTTGCGATGCTTCGTGCGCGAGACCACTTCCTGGCCGATATAGCATCCCTTGGTGAAATCAACGCCGGCGAGCAGGTCCATGTTCGCTTCGTGAGGAAATGCGGCGCCATAGGTGAAATCAACTCCGCCTTGCGGAACGACGGCGGCGATGCGCGTCGCCTCGTAGTCTTCACGAGAATCTTCCGCCTTCGTGCCGTGCGGTGCGATCAGCCGCCAACCCAGCGTCTCGGAGCGCGGGTCCCGCGCCATCGCCAGTGCGGGAATTTCCGGTCGCGCGTCTCCGAGAACGGCGAAGGCTGCGAATTTACTGCTTTTCGAGTTGACGCTCACCGCCGCGCGCAATTTGTACATGCCGAGGCGGCGCAGGAGATCCGGCTCCAAGTTGCTCGGACAATCGAGCAAATAGCGGCGCGTCTCGCCATCGCCTTCGACGAAAACCAGGAAGTCGACCAATATCTTTCCCTGCGGCGCCAGCAGCGCGCTAAAGCGGGCTTCGCCCGGGGCGAGTTTGACGATGTCGTTGGTGACGAGATTATGCAAGAATTTGGTCGCGTCGGCCCCGGCAATTTCGACAACGCCGCGATCCTGCAGGCTGATGACTGCTGACATTGTGTCTTATGCTCCAACCGCGTCTGTAAGCCGCCGCGGCTTGTCGTGAGCGCGCGACTCGCCGGTTAGACTCTGGAAGCAACAATGTCGCCATTTGGCGTTTTTGACGATGCCGAACCCTTCACGGCCGAACGGTCTGGAGCGGGAAAGGCGGACGCGCGGCTCAAACCCCGAGCGGGAAAGCACAACATTTGCGCCCCGCCTCAAGGCTTGTCATCGCGCCGGCTCTCTCAAGGAAGCCTTTGAGAACGACGCTACGACGACGAAAAAGATCACAAAAAACGTCGACCGCCGATGGCAATAACTTTGTCGCCCACATCACATCGTTGTTAGCTTTTTGACATCGAACACCCCGCTGCGGGTCATCCACAAGTCATTGATTCTAAGATATATTTGTTTGGCGGCCGCACACCGCAAGTGATGGCATGGACATTGCGAAAGAGGGACTGGCTCGACAGAATCGAGGGCCGTCGAAGAGAACCTCTTACTGGGAGTCCTTCTCTAACTCGGCAGCGAAGCAAGGCGCCGCGAGAGAACTGCGGCAATGAGTAGGGGCCCAAGAGGAGATAGACATGTCGTCACTACGGCAAATCGCATTTTACGGCAAAGGGGGCATCGGCAAGTCGACGACGTCCCAGAACACGCTCGCCGCTCTGGCCGAAATGGGTCATCGCATTTTGATCGTCGGCTGCGATCCGAAGGCTGACTCGACGCGCCTCATCCTGCACGCCAAGGCGCAGGACACCATCCTGAGCCTCGCCGCCAATGCAGGCAGCGTCGAGGATCTGGAAATTGAAGAGGTGATGAAGGTCGGCTATCGCGACATTCGTTGCGTCGAGTCGGGCGGACCGGAGCCTGGAGTTGGCTGCGCGGGCCGCGGCGTCATCACCTCGATCAACTTCCTCGAGGAGAACGGCGCTTACGAGGACATCGACTATGTGTCCTACGACGTGCTCGGCGACGTGGTCTGCGGCGGTTTCGCCATGCCGATCCGCGAGAACAAGGCGCAGGAAATCTACATCGTCATGTCCGGCGAGATGATGGCGATGTATGCGGCCAACAACATCTCCAAGGGCATTTTGAAATACGCCAATTCCGGCGGCGTGCGCCTGGGCGGTCTGGTCTGCAATGAGCGTCAGACGGACAAGGAGCTGGAGCTTGCGGAAGCTCTGGCGAAGAAGCTGGGCACGACGCTGATCTACTTCGTGCCGCGCGACAATATCGTGCAGCACGCGGAGCTTCGCCGCATGACGGTGCTGGAATATGCGCCGGAGTCGCAGCAAGCCACCCACTATCGCAACCTTGCGGTGAAGATCCACGCCAACCAGGGCAATGGCATCATTCCGACGCCGATCACGATGGACGAGCTCGAAGACATGCTGATGGAGCACGGCATCATGAAGGCGGTCGACGAGAGCCAGATCGGCAAGACTGCGGCCGAACTCCAGGCGATCGCCTAACCCGTCAACGCATGGGCGTCGACCTCCCGCACGCGGGAGGTCGAGCTGAAATCCAGAAAGCATTAAAGGAGACATCAAATGAGTGTTTCGCCCACATTGAGCGTTGCGGAGATCAAGGACCGCAACAAGGCGCTCATCGAAGAAGTTCTGAAGGTTTATCCGGAGAAGACCGCCAAGCGCCGCGCCAAGCACCTCAACGTGCATCAGGAAGGCAAGCCGGACTGCGGCGTGAAGTCGAACATCAAGTCCATCCCCGGCGTGATGACCATTCGCGGCTGCGCTTACGCCGGCTCGAAGGGCGTCGTCTGGGGTCCGATCAAGGACATGATCCACATCAGCCATGGCCCGGTGGGCTGCGGCCAATATTCCTGGGCGGCGCGCCGTAATTATTACATCGGCACGACTGGCATCGACACTTTCGTCACGATGCAGTTCACGTCCGATTTCCAAGAGAAGGACATCGTCTTCGGCGGCGACAAGAAGCTCGCGAAGATCATGGACGAGATCCAGGAGCTGTTCCCGCTGAACAACGGCATCACCGTTCAGTCGGAATGCCCGATCGGCCTCATTGGCGACGATATCGAGGCCGTGTCGAAGGCAAAGTCGAAGGAATATGATGGCAAGACCATCGTTCCGGTGCGTTGCGAGGGCTTCCGCGGCGTTTCTCAATCGCTGGGCCATCACATCGCCAACGACGCGATCCGCGATTGGGTGTTCGACAAGATTGCTCCCGACGCCGCGCCGCGTTTCGAGCCGACCCCCTATGACGTCGCCATCATCGGCGACTACAACATCGGCGGCGACGCCTGGTCGTCGCGCATTCTGCTCGAAGAGATGGGCCTGCGCGTGATCGCGCAATGGTCGGGCGACGGCAGCTTGGCCGAACTGGAAGCGACGCCGAAGGCGAAGCTGAACGTTCTGCATTGCTACCGCTCGATGAACTATATTTCGCGCCACATGGAAGAAAAGTATGGCATTCCGTGGTGCGAATATAACTTCTTCGGCCCGAGCAAGATCGCCGAGTCGCTGCGCAAGATCGCCAGCTATTTCGACGACAAGATCAAGGAAGGCGCCGAGCAGGTCATCGCCAAATATCAGCCCTTGATGGACGCGGTGATCGCCAAATACCGTCCGCGTCTGGAAGGCAAGACGGTCATGCTGTTCGTCGGCGGCCTCCGCCCGCGTCACGTGATCGGCGCTTACGAAGACCTCGGCATGGAAGTCGTCGGCACGGGCTATGAATTCGGCCACAACGACGACTATCAGCGCACCGCCCAGCATTACGTTAAGGACGGAACGCTGATCTACGACGACGTGACCGGCTACGAATTCGAAAAATTCGTCGAGAAGATCCAGCCCGATCTCGTCGGCTCCGGCATCAAGGAAAAATACGTCTTCCAAAAGATGGGCGTGCCTTTCCGCCAGATGCACAGCTGGGATTATTCGGGCCCCTACCATGGCTATGACGGTTTCGCGATCTTCGCGCGGGACATGGACATGGCGATCAACTCGCCGGTCTGGAAAATGACCAAGGCGCCATGGAAGACCGAGGAACTGCCGCTGCTCCAAGCCGCGGAATAAATCAGCGCCGGCGCGTCGCGAAGGCGCGCGCCGGCTCCCCGAAATGCATGACGCGAGGGTTCGACCATGCCGCAGAGCGCAGAACACGTCCTAGACCATTTTGACCTCTTCAGAGGTCCCGAGTACCAGCAGATGCTGGCGAACAAGAAGAAGATGTTCGAAAACCCGCGCGATCCGGCCGAGGTGGAGCGCGTTCGGGAATGGGCCAAAACCCCCGAATATCGTGAGAAGAACTTCGCGCGCGAGGCGTTGACGGTCAATCCGGCCAAGGCCTGTCAGCCGCTCGGCGCGGTCTTCGCCGCCGTCGGTTTCGAGCAAACGATTCCCTTCGTTCATGGATCGCAGGGCTGCGTCGCCTATTATCGCAGCCATCTGTCGAGACACTTCAAGGAGCCGAGCTCCTGCGTGTCCTCGTCGATGACGGAGGACGCGGCGGTGTTCGGCGGCCTCAACAACATGATCGACGGCCTGGCCAACACCTACAACATGTACAAGCCGAAGATGATCGCCGTCTCGACCACCTGCATGGCGGAAGTTATCGGCGACGATCTGAACGCCTTCATCAAGACCTCGAAGGAAAAGGGTTCGGTTCCGGCGGAATACGACGTTCCCTTCGCTCACACCCCGGCGTTCGTCGGCAGCCACGTCACCGGCTACGACAATGCGCTGAAGGGCATCATCGAGCACTTCTGGGACGGCAAGGCGGGCACGACGGCCAAGCTTGAGCGCACGGCGAATGACAAGATCAACTTCATCGGCGGCTTCGATGGCTACACGGTCGGCAACATGCGCGAAGTCAAGCGCATCTTCGGCTTGATGGGCATCGACTACACGATCCTTGCCGACAACAGCGAAGTCTTCGACACGCCGACCGACGGCGAGTTCCGCATGTATGATGGCGGCACGACGCTGGAGGAGGCCGCGGATGCGATCAACGCCAAGGCGACGATCTCGATGCAGGAATATTGCACCGAGAAGACGCTGCCGCTGATCGCCGCGCATGGACAGGAAGTCGCCGCCTTCAATCACCCGATTGGCGTCTCGGCGACCGATAAGTTCCTCATGACGTTGTCGCGCATCACCGGCAAGCCGATCCCCGAAGAGCTGGCGCGCGAGCGTGGTCGTCTCGTTGACGCGGTGGCCGATTCGAGCGCGCATATTCATGGCAAGAAATTCGCGATCTACGGCGATCCGGATCTGTGCCTCGGCCTCGCCGGGTTCCTGCTGGAGCTTGGCGCCGAACCGACGCATGTGCTCGCCACGAATGGCAGCAAGGCTTGGGCGGCAAAAGTGCAGGAGCTGTTCGACTCCTCGCCCTTCGGCCAGAATTGTCACGTCTATCCGGGCAAGGATCTCTGGCACATGCGCTCGCTGCTGTTCACCGAGCCGGTGGATTTCCTGATCGGCAACACCTACGGGAAATATCTCGAGCGCGACACAGGCACGCCGCTGATCCGAATCGGCTTCCCGATCTTCGATCGCCATCATCACCACCGCTATCCGGTGTGGGGTTATCAGGGCGGCCTGAACGTTCTGGTGTGGATCCTCGATCGCATTTTCGAATCGATCGACGCCACCACCAACGTGCCGGCGAAGAGCGACTATAGCTTCGACATCATCCGCTAAGACGACGTGGCTCCCGCTTTGCAGCGGGAGCCACGATTTGCTTGAAGTGACGCTGTCGCAACGTGAAGGAGAAGAGGCATGAGTTCGCTTTCGGCCACGATCCAGGACGTTTTCAACGAGCCGGGCTGCGGCAAGAACGCGAACAAGTCGGAAGCCGAACGCAAGAAGGGGTGCACCAAGCAATTGCAGCCCGGCGGCGCGGCCGGCGGTTGCGCCTTCGACGGCGCCAAGATCGCTCTTCAACCACTCACGGATGTCGCTCATCTCGTGCATGGCCCCATCGCCTGCGAAGGAAATAGCTGGGACAATCGCGGCGCGAAGTCCTCGGGCTCAAATCTATGGCGCACCGGCTTCACCACCGACATCAATGAGACCGACGTGGTCTTCGGCGGCGAGAAGCGGCTGTTCAAATCGATCCGCGAGATCATCGAGAAATACGATCCTCCGGCGATCTTCGTCTATCAGACCTGCGTGCCCGCGATGATTGGCGACGACATCGACGCCGTGTGCAAAGCGGCGCGCGAGAAATTCAACAAGCCGGTCATTCCGATCAACTCCCCGGGCTTCGTCGGGCCGAAAAATCTCGGCAACAAGCTTGCGGGCGAGGCGTTGCTGCAACATGTCATCGGCACGGAAGAGCCAGAATATACGACGCCCTACGACCTCAACATCATCGGCGAATACAATCTGTCCGGAGAATTGTGGCAGGTGAAGCCGCTGCTCGACGAGCTCGGCATTCGCATCATGGCCTGCATCTCCGGCGATGGAAAATATAAGGAGGTCGCCTCCTCGCATCGCGCCAAGGCCGCGATGATGGTCTGTTCCAAGGCGATGATCAATGTGGCGCGCAAGATGGAGGAGCGCTACGGCATCCCCTTCTTCGAAGGGTCCTTCTACGGCATAGAAGACAGCAGCGACTCATTGCGCGAGATCGCGCGCATGCTGATCGAACGCGGCGCGCCCGCTGAATTGATGGATCGAACCGAGGCGCTGATCGCGCGGGAAGAGGCCAAGGCCTGGGCGGCGATCGCCAAATACAAGCCGCGCTTCGAAGGAAAAAAAGTGCTGCTGATCACCGGCGGCGTCAAATCCTGGTCGGTCGTCGCTGCGCTGCAAGAGGCGGGTCTCGAACTTGTCGGCACGTCCGTCAAGAAGTCGACCAAGGAAGACAAGGAGCGCATCAAGGAGCTGATGGGCCAGGACGCCCATATGATCGAGGATATGACGCCGCGCGAAATGTACAAGATGCTCAAGGACGCGCGCGCCGACATCATGCTCTCGGGCGGCCGCTCTCAGTTCATCGCGCTGAAAGCCTCGATGCCCTGGCTCGACATCAACCAGGAGCGGCATCACGCCTATATGGGCTATGTCGGCATGGTGAAGCTCGTCGAAGAGATCGACAAGGCGCTTTACAATCCCGTTTGGGCGCAGGTGCGCAAGCCGGCGCCTTGGGAGAAATCCGGCGACAATTGGCAAAGCCGCGCGATGGCGCAGGCGGAAGCCGAGGCGGCGGCGCTCGCCGCCGATCCGGTGAAGGCGGAAGAGGTTCGCCGCGCGAAAAAGATCTGCAATTGCAAGAGCGTCGAGCTCGGGGTGATCGAAGATGCGATCCTCGCGAACCACCTCTCGACGGTCGAGGGCGTGCGCGACGCGACGAACGCCTCAGGCGGCTGCGGCGCCTGCGCCGTGCGCATCGAGGAAATTCTTGAGCAGATGGTCTCGGCCTCTCACGCGATCGCGGCGGAGTAACGCAATGGCGACCGTCACCGTCAGCAAGAAGGCCTGCTCGGTCAATCCGCTCAAGATGAGCCAGCCGATCGGCGGCGCCCTCGCGTTCATGGGGCTACGGGGCGCGATGCCGCTGCTGCACGGCTCGCAGGGCTGCACGTCGTTTGGTCTGGTGCTGTTCACGCGGCACTTCAAAGAAGCCATCCCGATGCAGACGACCGCGATGAGCGAAGTCGCGACGGTCCTCGGCGGCTACGAGAACGTCGAGCAGGCGGTGCTCAACATTTACAATCGCACGAAGCCGGAGATCATCGGCATTTGCTCGACCGGCGTCACCGAGACGAAGGGCGACGACGTCGACGGCTACATCAAGCTTATTCGCGAGAAGAATGCGGCGGTCGCACATCTGCCGATCGTCTATGTGTCGACGCCAGACTTTAAGGACGCCTTCCAGGACGGCTGGGAAAAGACGGTGACGCGCATCGTCGAGACGATGGTCGAGGCGCCAAAGAGCGCCGCACGGCGCGATCCGACAAAAGTCAACGTGCTGCCAGGCTGCCATCTGACGCCCGGCGACCTCGATGAATTGCGCACGATCATCGAGGATTTCGGCTTGGAGCCGACTTTTCTGCCCGATCTCGCCGGTTCGCTTGACGGCCACATACCGGACGATTTCACCCCGACGACGATCGGCGGCGTCGGCGTCGAAGAAATTTCGATGATGGGTCAGGCCGGCTGGACGATCGCGATCGGCGCGCAAATGCAGCGCGCCGCTGAAGCCATGGAAAAAAAGACCGGCGTTCCGTTCCGGATGTTTGAACGGCTGTGCGGCCTTGAGGCCAATGACGCGCTGATGGCGTTCCTGACGGACATCAGCGGCCGACCGGCGCCGATGAAATATCGCCGCCAGCGCGGCCAGCTCGTCGACGCGATGCTGGACGGTCATTTCCACATCGGCGGGCGCAAACTTGCGGTCGGCGCCGAGCCGGATCTCCTCAATGAGATCGGCGGGTTGCTGACCGAAATGGGCGCGCAACTTCTTGTCGCGGTGACGACCACGCAATCGCCGGTGCTCGAACGACTGCCGACGGAAGAGGTGCTGATCGGCGATCTCGAAGACCTCGAGAATTTGGCGAAGGCCAAGGACTGCGATCTGATGGTCACCCATTCGCACGGAAGGCAAGCGGCCTCTCGCTTGAAGATACCGTTCTTTCGCATGGGCATTCCGATGTTCGACCGTCTCGGCGGCGGCCATCAATTGATGGTCGGCTATCGCGGCGGGCGCGATCTGATCTTTGACATCAGCAATCTGTTGATGGCCGATCACGACGAAAACCACGAACCGACACCCGACAGCTGGCGTGATGGCGTCGGCTCGTCGCACGCCGCAACCTCGCACTAGGGGCGAAAACGGAGGCGCTATGAAAGTCGCATTCGCAACCCAGGATTTGAAACGCGTCGATGCGCATTTCGGCTGGGCCAAAAACATCGCGATCTACGAGATCGGACCGGAAGGTCACGAATTCGTCGAGGCCATCCAATTTGACGGCGATCTCAAGGAAGATGGCAATGAGGACAAGCTCGCGCCGAAGATCGACGCGATCAAGAATTGCGCCATTCTTTACGTCGCCGCGATAGGCGGCTCTGGCGCGGCGCGAGTCGTCGCCAACAACATTCATCCGATGAAGGTCAATCAGCCGGAAGCCATCTCAGACCTCCTGGACAAGCTCCAGGAAGTGTTGCGAGGCGTGCCGCCGCCATGGCTGCGCAAAGCATTGACCAAGGGAAAAGAGCGCGTGCTCGATTTCGAAGAGTGAGGAACGCCCATGTCTGAACCTACCGCCGTGCTCGAGAAAACTCCGGTCGCCGAGCTTCCGTTCATGAAGGAGCTCATCAAAGTCTGGCGCGCCCAGGACACGCATGGGACCTGGGAGACGAAGGGCGACCTCGATCTTTTGGCGCCCTACATCCTCGACAAAGAAGCGCGCCGCGCACTGCCGATCATCGGCGATCCCGACCCCGAGACGATCTGGCGTATGGAACTCTTCTTCAACGCCATCTCGCTCTCGATCGAGCGCGCCACGGGCGTCATGATCTCGCCTATGCTGAAGATGAGCCACGAGGGTTTCGGCCGCATGGTGCTGATCGGCGGACGCCTGATCGTCGTGAACAAGCAGCTTCGTGACGTGCATCGCTTTGGATTCGACAGCTTCGAGAAGCTCGCGGCGGAAGGCGACAAATATGTTCAGTCCGGTGTCGAGATGATCGAAAAATTCCCAGACGTCGCAAAATACTGAGGTGAGCGATGAGTGAGATCGACGATCTGAAGACCGAAATCAAAAAGCTTTCGGCAAAGGCCATGCAGGCCAAAATGGATCTGCATGATCTTTCGGAAGAGCTGCCGATCAATTGGCCCACCATCCCCGAGGTTGCGCAAAAGGCGCATGAAGCTTTCGCCGAGCTGGAGAAGAAGCGCGCGAAGTTGAAGTCCCTGGAGACGGTCTAACTCGAGAAAGAAAGCATACGGCCATGTCACAAGCGACGCGCGATGGGCGCGATTGGTGTCCAGAATACCTTGTTGCGATCGATCCCGGTAAATGCATCGGTTGTGGACGCTGTTTCAAGGTGTGCGGTCGCGACGTGATGACGCTGAAAGGTCTGAACGAAGACGGCGAACTGGTTGCGCTGGACGACGATGAGGACGAAGAAGTCGAAAAGAAAATCATGGTGATGAATGACACCGGCGCCTGCATCGGCTGCGGTGCCTGCGCGCGCGTGTGTCCGACCAATTGTCAAACGCATGCGGCGGAAGACGTCGCGCTGGTTTGAGTAGAAAAAATGCGAGCCTCCGTCGAGGAGGCTCGCAACGCCAATCGTGAATTGCGCTACTCGATGCCCTGCTCGCGGGCCTTCCACATGGCGGCGATGCGAAAGCGCTCAGCGATCGCGATTGGATCGGCCAGCATCATCGCCTGA
This sequence comes from Methylocystis silviterrae, assembly GCF_013350005.1. Taxonomy (GTDB): domain Bacteria; phylum Pseudomonadota; class Alphaproteobacteria; order Rhizobiales; family Beijerinckiaceae; genus Methylocystis; species Methylocystis silviterrae. Next base: position 19,598 of record NZ_JABVWW010000006.1, on the reverse strand, counting down.
GCGTCGGCGAGCGCCTTCCTGACGATCGCCGTCTCTTCCGCGTTCAGCGCCACGCGGCCGGCGACATGGGTCGCGTCCGGCATGATCGACCAGATTTTACGCTTCGCGGGGTGCATCTTCACCTCGGTGAGATCGACCGCTTCGAGAGCGCCGTCAAGATAGAGCGCAAAGCCTTTCACTTCGAGTTTTCGTCCATCTTCAGTGATCTTCACGAGAGTCGTCATCGTCACTCTTCCTGTTGCGCGAGCCAGCCATAGCCGCCCTGATCCCAAAGTTGGGCGAGCAGCTTATCTGCATTCCAATTGGGAAATTGGAGCTTCAATTCGTCGTAGTCCTTGAGAAAGCGCGCGGCGTCGTCGTCGCGCAATTCGGCGATCATTCCGTCGGCTTTGTTGTGGAGTGTGAAGCGCGTCCGATCGGCCGCGGTGGAGAGAGTATATTCGTCTCCCGTTTCGAGCTCATGGTCATCGCCAACGCTCACGCGCTGCACTCCTTCTTAAGCCGCCACCGCCGCTTGTTCGGCGCGTTCCCACTCCGCCCAGGATCCGTCGTAGACGGCGACATCGGCCCGTCCGAGGAGATAAAGCGCCAAGGCGTCCATGCAGGACGTCATGCCCGACGCACAGGTGGCAACGATCGGCTTGCCAAGATCGACGCCGGCTGCTTCGAACCGCGCGCGCAATGCCTTGGAGTCGAGGAGCACGCCTGTCTGCGGATCGACCAGATCGGCCCAAGGCACGTTCACGGCGCCCGGAATATGTCCGAGTTTCTTGAAAGGAAAGACGTCGGCTTGCGAGCCGTCGAATTTGCCCGGCCCGCGCCCATCGACGATCTGCGCGCCGCCGTTCGCGACAGCGCTCTTCATCTGATCAAAATTCCGGACGAGTTCCGGCTTGAACGTCGGCGTGAAGGTCCTGGGTTGCGGACGCACCGGCGACATTTCGGTTGGATGTTTGGCGGCGACCCATTGGTTGAATCCGCCGTCGAGCATTGCGACGTTGTCGTGGCCGAAGACGCGGAACATCCACCACACGCGCGCCGCCGCCGAACCGCCGAAGAGCCGGTCGTAGACGATCACGCGGTCGCCGTCGCCAACGCCCAGCAGTCCGACCTTTTTGGCGAAGTCCGCTGCATCCGGCAACATGTGTGGCAGATCGGAATTCGGATCGGCGATGTGATCGACGTCGAAATGTACGGAGCCCGGCAAATGCCGGCCGCGATATTGATTGCGGCCGTCGAGATTCGTGCTCGGATGATGCCATGTGCAGTCGAGAATGCGAATGTCGCCGTCGCTCAGATGCTCGGCTAGCCATGCCGCGCTGACGAGCGCGCCGGTCAGGGGTTCAGCCATCGGTCGGACCTCTTGTCTGCAAGTTCACAATGTCGCGCGTCGCCATGCGTCACGGGGCGATGGGAAGCGGATAGCCGGAGCGCGGACGCGTGCCGTAATAGTCGGGCCGCTCCGGCCAGTCGCCTTGCTTGATGATGAATTTGACAACCTTCACCGGGGCGCCGGGCGAGCAGGAGACCTCGGCGAATTTGATTTCACGATCGCCGCTGCCCGCGGAAAAATCCGCGACCACCGTGCCGTCGGCCTTGCGTGCGCGCGCAAATCCGGGCGTGCCGGTCGTGGACGCCGGCACGGAATCGGCGACGAACAAGGGCGTCTCAACGCCGTCGGTGGAGGGACCAAACGCCGGCGAGGCGAACGTAAAGGCCGCCAGCACGCCACTGCGGTCGACCGCTATGTTCGCCGTCGCGGGGCGCGCGACGGAGTAGACGGTCAACGTGCCGCCGCTCAGCAATTCCTTCAACTCGTCCGGCGAGCAGTTGGCGAATTCGTTGGCCAGATTCATCTTCGACTCCTTAGCTGTGCAACTCCAGCCGGGAGGTTCAAGTTTCGTGCCATGACGTCCGATAGCTCAGCCGTTCGCGCGTCGCCGAGAATCTTGCACAGTAATTGCTATCCCCTGCATCGAACAGGGAGCGGACGACGCATCATGTTGGACGTGGCGATCATTGGCGGCGGTTTATGCGGGTTGGCGCTGGCGCGAAAGCTCCACCTGCGCGGACAAGACGTCGCGATCTTCGAGGCGCGCGATCGCCTTGGCGGGCGCATTCTCACGGTTGCGCGCGGCGACGGCGGCGGTTTGGACCTTGGCCCAACCTGGTTTTGGCCGAAGACGCAGCCGTTGATCGCGCAACTCGTCAAAGAACTTGCGCTGCCGGACTTCGCGCAGCATGACGAGGGCGCCGTGCTGCATTTGCGCGAGGCTGAAAAAAGCGCCGAACGCATCGAAGACAAGCGTCTTTACGACGACGCGCGGCGTCTGCACGGAGGGATGACGATCTTGGCCGAGGCTTTGGCCAGCGCACTGCCGGCGGCGAGCATACATCTCGGTCACGAGCTTGCGAGCCTGCGCGATTGCGGCGACCATGTCATGCTCGCTTTCAAGACAGGCGAAGAACCCATGGAGATTGCGGCGCGCCGCGTCGTACTCGCTCTGCCGCCGCGCTTGCTGCGCGAGACCGTTCGCTTCACGCCGCCTTTGGAAGAGGCGACGGACCAAGCCATGCTTGGCGCCGAGACCTGGATGGCGGCGCAGGCGAAGGTTGCAATGGAATATCGCGACGCCTTTTGGCGCGAGCAGAGTCTCTCCGGCTCCGCCTTCGTCACGCATGAACAAGCCGTGATCGGCGAGATCTTCGACGCCTGCGACACGGCGGCGGGTCTTCATGCGCTCGGCGGCTTTCTTGCCCTCAACGCCGACTTGCGCGAGGCCTTCGGCGTGGGGCTGCCGGTGTTGCTTGAGAGTCAAATCTGCAATGTCTTCGCTCGCAATGTCGAACCATTGCACATTCACTATCAGGATTGGGCGAAAGAGCGACTAACGTGCAGCGCGGCCGACCGCGCGCAGCAGGGTGGCGACGGTTCGCATGACGTGGCGAACCCACTCTTGCGCCAAGCGCTGTGGGATAAGAAGCTCTTTTTCGGCGGCTCGGAAACCGCGGCGCGCAACGCCGGTTATCTGGAAGGCGCTTTGGACGCCGCGAGACGCATCGAGCGCGTCTTGGCGGCGATCGAGGCGAAAAAGGCGACCTCCGGCGACGCCCTGTTAGACGATATGTCGGGGAACGAGGCGAGTCTGGCGCGTTTTTCCGCTTGGGTGGACGCGCGCGCCGACGAGGTTTTCGAAAATTATCGCCGGCGGCTCAACCGCGCCCTGGCGTCGCAAGAGCGCGACAATCTCACGCAGGTGGCCGTGCTCGGGGCGATGGAGGAGGTGTTCCAACAGGCGCTGAACCTGTTGGCGACGCTTCCCTTCGACATGGACGACGTCGTGATCGAACGCGGCCGCACGGCGCTGACGCCGCGCATCCAAAAGCCTTTTGGCGACTTGCTGCAGTCGATCATGGACGACGTGGTCGCCTTCAACCAAACGTCCTGCGCCCTTTCCAACTTCCCGGGCGAACATAAATTGTCTCAGGACTACACCCGGGTCATCATGCAGGACATCGCCGCTGCCTGGCGGGAATTTTCGCTTGCGGCGAATGGGCTATTGCTGGCGAAGCGGCGCGAGGCGCAGAGGCAGGAGGTGTCGCAATGAGCGAGCAGGAAACGACGATCGAGCAGGATGGGGCGGCGCCGGACGTCGTCGTCTACGCCTTTTGCGCGATGAGCGACATTCCGAGTCAGAAGGCGCGCGGCTTCAACCTCGTGCGGCTCGACGACAACGGCGAAGAGAAGCCGTTCCCGATCGTCGTCGTGCGCTGGGGCAAGCAAGTGTTCGGCTATCTGAACAAATGCCCGCACGACGGCGTCAATCTCGACTGGGAGCGAAATACATTCCTCGAGCCTAATTACGGACTGCGCTTGATGTGCGGCAAGCACGGCGCCCTGTTTGAGCTTGGCACCGGCATATGTATCGAGGGTCCGTGCAAGGGACGCGGCCTCGTTCCGGTCGATCTCGTCATCGTTGACAACGACATCTGCGTCGTCGGCGTCAAACTAGCTGAGGATGTCGACGAAGACGCCGAGGAAGGGGAATGTGCAGGCGAATGAAGCGGGCGGGATCCGCCCCCACCTTTCCACTCAGCGGAAAGGTCGCGTCGATGCGCGGAGCTGGGAAGGGTAAAGGCCGCGATTCCCGCGGCGTCCTCTCAACCATCGCGATTGAAACGGTCCTTGGCGCGCGCCTCTCGTGAAAAGCGACTCCACCGTCTTTTGCGGCGCGCTCTAGCGCAGTGGACAAGAGCGGCAGGCGCCCGGGGCCGGCTTCAACCGCCGACCCCCGGGTCCATGGTGCGAGCGCGTCAAACCGGCCGGTTTTCGTTGCGGTTTTTGACCGGCTCCATACGCTCGACGCCCTGCTGATATGCGATGATTTCGTAAGCGTCGTTGAACTTCAGCGCGGTGTCGAGAAGAACGTCGAGCTTGCCGCCGGTGTCGAGCTTCTTGATGTCATTCTTGTCGACCATGGCGAGATCCATCATCTCCTTCCACACCGTCGACTCGTCGCAGGGCAGCACGTTGTAGGTGATCTCGCCGAGCTTGACGCGGAATTTCGCGAGCAGATCGATATTGTTGCAGAACATGAAATAGGCGCCAGTCGGCGAGAGGAGATCGCCGATCACTTCGTGGGCCGTTTCGAGGTAGGCGAAATTATGCAGATAGCCGGCGAGGATCGGGATCGTCGCTTCGCCTTCGTTCGCGAAGGTCAGCACCTGCTCGATGGAAAAATCCGGCGGGCGCTTTTCGTCGGCGACCTGCTCCTGAAATTTGAGCGCGATGTCGCCCCGAAAACCGAAGCGCCCCGGCTTGCCGGTCGGCCCCTTAAGCACTGCGTTGAGCAGGCGGCCCTCCCGATCCAGCCGAGCAAGGGCAGTCTTCTCAATTTGAGTCATCGACAGTTCTCCGCTTTGCAATCCTTACGCAGCATCCGCGCGGGGGATCCTTCGTTACGGCACGCCTCATGCAAAAACTTCGCCGCAGTTTCGAAGCGTCGAAGAGGCGATCGGCGCGACGGAAGCGACACGGAGCGGTGGGCAATGTGCGAAACATGACAAAACCACCCGATATTCCGGGGCTCGCGGCCCGTTTAGTGCGCGATTGTCGCGGCACATGAATTGCTTTGGTTGAGGCAGCCGCATTTGGATACTGGAAGAGCGACATGATCAACCTGACCGACAGCGCCCTAAATGCAGTGCAGACGGCCATTTCCAGCGCCGCCGATCCCGTCGATGGGCTGAGGATCATGGTGGAGGCCGGCGGCTGCGCTGGCTATCAATACAAAATGGGCCTCGTGCGCGAAGCCAGTCCCGACGACACGGTGATTGAGCGCAGCGGGGTCAAGGTGTTCATTGACAACACCAGCCACGAACTCCTGACGGGCACGACCATCGACTATGTCGTCGCGGTGCAAGGCTCGGGTTTCACCTTCGACAATCCGAACGCGCAATCGAGCTGCTCCTGCGGTAAGTCGTTCGGATAATTTCGGCCCGACTTCACAATTCATGAGGGCGCGTCCGCGGGACTGCGTTGCGGAGGACGAAGCGATGTTGCACGAAAATCAGAAGAACGAAGAAGCTGGCCAGATCGAAACGGCTCCGTCGCCGGAGCGCGAGCAGGTCATTCGCGCCGTCATCGACGAGATTCGTCCCAATCTGCGCCGCGACGGCGGCGATTGTGAGCTCATCGAGATCTGCGGCAACAAGATCATGGTGCGACTGACGGGCGCCTGCGTGCTCTGCAAGTTGAGCAGCGCCACGCTCGAGGGCATCCAGGCCAAGCTGATCGAAGAGCTCGGCGAATTCGTGCGGCTCGTGCCTGTGCCGGGTGCTGCGGCGCGTCTTTGAGCGAGAGTGTCGATGCGGCGCGTCTATCTCGACAATAACGCGACGACGCGCACCGACCCCGAGGTCGTGGCGAAGATGATGCCGTTTTTCAGCGAGGAATTCGGCAACGCCTCGTCATCACACGGCTTCGGCGTCGAGGTCTCGGGCGCGGTCCGGGAGGCGCGGCGCAGCGTACAGGCGCTGCTCGGCGCGGCGCATGATCACGAGATCGTGTTCACCTCAGGCGGTACGGAATCGGACAATGCGGCGATCTTGGCCGGGCTCGCGGCGCGCGAGGGTCGCGACGAGATCGTGACCACCGCCGTCGAGCATCCGGCGATCCTGTCGCTCGTCGAACATCTGCAAAAGACTCGCGGCGTCACCGTGCATCTCATTGGCGTCGACGCGCGCGGGCGCATCGATCTCGACGCCCTTCGCGCAGCGCTGGGGCCGAAGACGGCGATTGTCTCGGCGATGTGGGCGAACAACGAAACCGGCACGCTGTTTCCCGTCGAAGAGCTGGCGCGTCTCGCGCATGAGGCAGGCGCTTTGTTTCATACCGACGCTGTGCAGGCGGTCGGCAAGATTCCGATCGATCTGAAAACGACGCAGATCGATTTCCTTTCGCTGTCCGGGCATAAGCTGCATGGCCCGAAGGGAATTGGCGCGCTTTATGTGCGTAAGGGAACGAAATTCGCTCCGTTCCTTCGCGGCGGCCACCAGGAACGGGCGCGCCGCGGCGGGACGGAGAATACGCCGGGGATCGTTGGACTGGGCGCCGCCGCCGAATTGGCGCGATTGCGCCTGCAAGAAGACGCCGTCCATATCGCGGCCTTGCGTGACAGGCTCGAGGCCGGCGTGACGCAGCGGATCGAGCAGTGTCAGATTTCCGGCGACGTCGACAATCGGCTCGTCAACACGTCCAATATCGCCTTTTCCGACATAGAGGGCGAAGCGATATTGACCCATTTGGATCGTGCCGGCATCGCCGCCTCAACCGGCTCGGCCTGCACAGCGGGATCGACCGAGCCTTCGCATGTGCTGCGCGCGATGAACGTGCCGGAGGAGGCCTTGCATGGCGCGATACGCTTCTCCCTGTCGCGAGAAAACACAATCGAAGAGATCGACGATGTGCTGGAGACGCTGCCCGGCATCGTCGCCAAGTTAAGGGAAATCGCGCGGGCCTCGCGCCATACGGAAGCGCAGCTGCTCTCGAACTAGCGCGGGCGCGATGACCGCGCCAAAGGAGTCGATGTAATGAAGATCATGATCCGTCGTTCGCCAGAGACCGGCTTGTCGATCTACGTCCCCAAAAAAGACCTGGAAGAGCCGATCGTCGAAACCGAGCACGAGAGTCTGTGGGGCGGCTGGATCAAGATCGCCAACGGCTGGATTCTCGATCTTCCCGAAATGGCGGCCGGCACTTCGCTTCCGATAACGGTCAATGCGCGCAAGCGCGGCGAAGGGGAGTGAAGCGATGAACGCGCCATTTGACAGCTATGTCCTCCTTGAAGGCGAGAAGGCCGAGGAAGCGCTCGCCAAAATCGCCGCTGAGCTGAAGACGGGGACCGTTATCCCCTATATCGGTCCTGGGTTGACGCAGCTCTCGCCAACCGAGGTGCCGATGACGCCCGAGGCGCTCGCCGCATTTTTCGGGACCAAAGTGGCGCTGCCAAAGCGCGCCAAGGGCAACGCCTGGGCAAGCGCGCAGCACATCGAGAACATGAAGCATCGTTCGACCGTCTCGACATTGATGTCGCAGGCGTTCAACGACAGCATCGCGCCGACGCCGCTGCACGTCTACCTTGCGTCGCTGCAGCTGCCGATGATCGTTGACAGCTGGTACGACGCGACGATGCGTTCGGCGCTCGAAGGCCGTAGCGACTGGGGCGAGATTCAGGGCATCACCCGCGCCGGCATCGGCGAGGACCGCTGGTACCGGTTCTACGAAGCGGACGGAACGGAAACCACCAAGGAAAAAGCCGACGCCTGGAAGACCGTCCTCTACAAGCCACACGGCAGCATTGCGCCCGCCAAGAATTTTCTGATCTCCGATGCGGATTACGTCGAGGTGCTAACAGAGATCGACATTCAGACGCCCTTGCCGGAGGCGGTAAAGAATCGCCGGTCTGAGCGCAGTTTCCTGTTTGTCGGTTGTCGCTTCCACGATCAATTGTTGCGCACGTACGCCCGGCAGATCATGAAGCGCTCGACGACGACGCATCACGCCATCGTCGATCCGGCCGTGTTGACGAAAAACGAGCTGAAGTTCCTCACGATCCAGGGAATCATACCGATCGCGCTGCCCATCGATCGTGCTTGCGAGATCCTGATCCGCTAAGGGATCGTTACCTTATTCTCACGCTTGGCGCGGCGGCGGGCGAGCCTGCCAAAGCGCTAGGTGATTTCGCGCGCGCGCCGGCGTAAGATGCATGGCCGAAACTGCCGTCGCGCCTTCAACGCAGAAGCGTAGCCAAACAAATTTCGACCGATGTTGCATTTTTTACATTCATTCTTGACTGCCATGTCTCGCTTGTCGGCAAAGGTACAGGCCTGCAGCCCCTTTTCGGTTGGCCTCTTCACACTACAGCGTGGCACGCATGTTGCCTCTTGTCCGGCGAAGCGACAAATGCGGCTTTGCGGTTCCGTAACGCAGTTCGACGGCGCCGACTCAGGTCGATGACGAGACGATTCCCGGCGGCTTGAGCAGCGTGCAACTGCAGGCCGACACCACGGAAGAAGACAGCGATGAGCAACATCGTTCGCGACAGTGAAGTTTGTGAACTGACTGCGCCGCCCGTCTTTTCCTTCGGCGAGAAAGTGAAGGCGAAGCGCACGATCCGCAACGACGGGACATACGCCGGTAAGGAGATCGGCGAGGTTCTCGCCAAGAAAGGCGAGGAAGGCTACGTCGTGAGCATCGGCACCTTTCTCCAACAATTCTATATCTACGGGATTGAGTTCACCGAAAGCGGCAATCGCGTCGGCATGAAGCGCAAGGAACTCGAGTCGGCTAATCCGCGCGATGACGTCGATCTCCCGCTGCCTTGAGGAGTGTGAACGTGTTCGAACCACGAATGCCGAAATATCAATGGGGTCAGCGAGTGAAGACGCTCGTCGATCTGGTCAATGATGGGAGTTATCCCGACGAGAAACCGGAGGCGCTGCTCGTCGCCAACGGCGGTTTGGGCGAAATCGTGCAGGTCGGATCGCATACTGATACGAATACGCCGATCTATCTCGTTGAATTTCCCGACGGCCGTGTCGTCGGTTGTCTCGAGGAAGAGATCGCGCCCTTGTAAGAGGAGCGATGGCGAGCATGCGATCGACGGTCACGACACTCGGTGGCGCCGCATCGGCTCAGCCGAATGAATTCGACTACAAGCGCATCGTGCGCGCCTTGGAACAACGGCGTCGCTACCGCTATGTCACGCCAGTCGTGACGAAAACTGCGAACGGCTATCGCATTCAGAGCCCGTGTTGTTCGCGGAACGTCGATCCGGACGGCGGCGTCATCGACATCGCCTTGGTGCTCTTCGACGAACGCAAAGGCAATTGGCGCCTTCTTCGCAAGGACCATGCAATCGGCGTGTGGGAGCTGGACAGCGAGTTTCCACGTCTTGCGGAGTTGCTCGACCATCTCAAGGAAGACGCCGAGCGGCGCTTCTGGCAGTGAGTTCGATCTCGACAGAGGATAGATCATGGCGATCAGCGATGTGGAATTGACGGAGATCGAAAGACTGCTCGGGGCCGAAGCAACGCCGGCGCTGTCGGAGCTGCGCGCCAAATTTTCTCATCTCTCCTGGACGCGCTGCGACGTGTCGGACGTGATCGAAACGCCCTTCCGCAGCTTCACGTCCTGCGACGTGCATTTGCTCGACGGCGCCGATCACTGCGTGACGGTTACCGACGATCCGGCGCGCGCCACCGGCGTTATCGTCGCCTTTCGGGGGAGTTTGCGATGAATGCGCGGGCCCAAGTGGACGATAAACTCGAAGCGAAGCCGCCGGTTCCCGCTGAGGCCTTGGGCGGCGATCTCATCCCCCTTTCCGACCCCGACATCACGCTCGACGACATTGCCGCGGTCGAGGCGGTGCTGCGTTCCAGCCGCTTGTCCAGCGGCCCGGTGATGGAGGCTTTCGAAGGCGCCTTCGCCGCCTATCTCGGGCGCAAATACGCTGTGGCGACCCCAAGCGGCACGATGGGGCTGCTGCTCGCGCTCGCCGCGTACGAGATCGGTCCGGGCGATGAAGTGATCGCCTCGCCGCATTCCTTCCGCGAAACCGTGCATGCAATCGCGCTTGCCGGCGCCAAGCCGGTGTTCGCCGACATCGACTATTGGTCCGGCGTCATCGCGACCGGAAAAATCGAGGCGCTGATCACCGACAAAACGCGCGCGATCGTGGCGAGCAACACCAACGGCCATCCGGCGCAATGGGCGGAGCTGCGCGACATCGCAACCAAGCATCGGCTCGTGCTGCTCGAAGACTCCACCGAAGCAATCGGCTCCAAATACAAGGGCGCGCTCGTCGGCACGTTCGGGGACGCCTCGGTGTTCGATTTCTCGCAGCCGGGGCCGCTGGTCTGCGGCGAAGGCGGCATGGTGGTCACCGACGACATCGACGTCGCGGTGGCGATGCGGCGCTTCCGCGCGCATAGACCGAGCGAGCGAGCGTCGGTCGTGGTGGGCTCCAGCGCGCCCTATCAGGCGGCGATGAGCGACATGAGCGCGGCGCTGGGCTTGGCGCAGCTGCAAAGGCTCGAAGAAATCCTCGAGAAGCGTAAGCTCATCGAGCACTACTACTTCAAGCACGTCAAATCCTTCGAAGGCATCAAGGATCCCTTCATCGGGCCAGAGGTCGATGAAGTGCACTGGTTCCTTTACGTCGTTCACCTCGGCACGCGCTTCAGCAAATCCAGCCGGGACTCGATCGTCGAGGATTTGCTCGTCGAAAAGGTGGAAGCCGCCGCCTACAGCAATCCCTTGCATACGCAACGGCGCTATTTCGACTACGGCTATCGTCGCGGCAGCTTTCTCGTCGCCGAAAAGGTTTCGGACCGCGCCGTCGCGATGCCTTTCCACGTCCATCTGCAAGAGCGCCAAATCGCATTCATCGTGCAGACGATGAAGGAAGCGTCGATCAATGTCGGCGCGGGCGCCGCCATTTACTAATCGTCCAAATGCCAACCAGGAGTATCGAAATGCCGACCGTAACCATCATGCCCTCCGGAAAGACGGTGGACGCCGCCGAGGGCGCGACCTTGCTGCAGATCATCATGTCGAGCGGCGAGGAGATCAATCACAAGTGCGAAGGAAAAGCGCAGTGCGGCTCGTGTCACATCTACGTGCATGAAGGCCGCAAAGGGATTTCGAAGATCGCGCGCGAAGAGAACGAAAGGCTGGACACCATCGTTGGCATCGGCTCGAAGTCCCGCCTGGCGTGCCAGGCGAAGATTCTCGGCACGGAAAACGTCAAGGTCGAGCTGCTCGGCTTCGCGTCGGGCTTATAAGGGAGGAGGGAGAAATGTCTTCCGACATCGTCATGCTTCATGTCCGCTTTGCGCCTGACGGCGGCGTCGTTGAAATCAGCGAGCGGCCGACGCCAAATTCCGCACAGGCTTGGTTCGACTGGGTCAGTCTGAACGCGCCCGACGGCTATCAGGCGCTTTCTGGCGGTCGTGGCGTGTTCCGCATTACGCGCGACAAGCTCGAAGAACTGCGCGCGAGCATCGCCGCCAACACTGCGGCGGCCTGATTCGGCCGATCGCTTCGCGTAAAATAATCCCTTCCGCGAAGGACGCATTGCGGAAGGGAAGCTTGGTTTCAGGTCAGGAAAGTTTCGGCGAAACGGGCGCGCTTTTCGGCCGTATCGAGTCCCTTCGCAAGGGGCCATTTGTTGTCGTAAAAAAGCGAATTGACGGCGCGGCTGACTTCCTTGCCACGCAAATACCAACGCACCACGCCATCGGGAAAAATCACCGCGGGGCCGTCTTCGCGATGCACGATGCCGTCTTCGACGTTGATCTGCGTCCCGGCGTAGAGGTAGCAGCCGGCAAGGCGCGAAAGATCATCTTGATTGCGTTCGTCAACCTGGAGCATGACCACTTTTCGCCTCCGCTGAAAGCCATCGATTCCTACGACGAAGCAATAATCGCGCTTGGCGGAGGGTTCGGCAAGAATAATGCTTGTTCGCGCCTTGAACGCTGCGCGAGGAAGGATGTTCTCTTTCAGACATTGTCGCGCTCCGAAATTTCCGCTCTGGAGCACGATGTGCCTACGAGGGAGCGGATAGACGATGACGGAGATTTTGGCATGCAGGGCGATGTGAATCTCTACGTCATTTGCGCGCTTGACAGTCTGGAGCGCGGCCAGGCGGCTCCCTTCACCCTGTCACGCGTCACGGATGAAGGAGAAACGCGCCCCTTTTCGATTTTCGTCGTTCGGACGGAAAACGATCAATGCGTGGGCTATGTGAACATCTGCCCGCACCAGGGCTCCTGGCTCAACATCGGCGACGGCAGATTCTTTAGCGAGGACGGTCAAAGATTACGTTGCGGCAGGCATAAGGCCGAATTCGACGTAGAAACGGGTGTGTGCGTCACGGGGCCATGCGTGGATAAAATGATTGAGCCCGTCGCGCTCGTCGTTATGGATGGCGATGTGTGCCTGTGTGGCGTCAAACTCGCCGAAGAAGAAATTTCCGACGACGACGATCTGGACGAAACGATGGAGATCATGATCCATCCAGGCTAAGTGGCGCAGCGGATGGAACGTATGAAAGGCGCACGATGACCGTGGCTGAATTGATCGTGAAATTGGCGGAGTTGCCGCAGGAGGCCGTTGTGCTGATCGACAGCGACGGCGGGCTTTCTCGCGTCAGCGGATTGGACTTCGTCGAGGGCCAGGGGCCAGGCGCGCCGGCGGAAGTCATCCTCGCGCCGAGTCTCGACGAATGAAGGTTGGCCTCCCGGCTGTCGCCTGAGCTTTCATTCGGGATTCGCTGAAGTTTCTTCGTGCAGCGGTATCCCAAAGAATGCCTCGTCGTCGCCGCCCCATGCCTTATGCAGCGCGAAAGCCTCGCGCCACCGGATTTGCTCGGTTTCCGTCGCCGCGCGATGGGTCACTTTCCCAGCGGGCTTTTCGGCGAGAAGAAACGCTTTACCGTTGCGCAAGAATCGATTGAGGTCCTTCGTGTCGATCGGGCGCACAACGCAGCGCGGGTCTTCATCGATCAGAATGGTCGTCGGCAGCATGAGCGTAGCTCCCGTTGCGATGGATCAAAAACCTTCCGCCTTGCTTCCCCAAGGATGCGACCCGGGGACGAGCGACGCCTTGATGCCCGCCTTTTCAATGTCGGCGAGGGTTTTGTAATAGGTGCCTTCATGCATAAGCGCGCCGCTCTTGGTCATGATCGCCACATAGCGCGCCACTGTATCGGCTTCGCATAGATAGCCGCCTCCTGGATCGCTCGTTCTACGCGCGTTGCCGTCCCAGTCGATGAAAAAGCCTTCGACAGCCATGTTCCCTCTCGCGTTGATGTTTGAATCCCTCTCGCCGGAGGGCAGCAAGTTTCTTGCCAATGCCTTCGGCGCTGCAGCGGGAACGAGACTTGCTTGCAAAAGGCATGTTCGCGCGCAATGCACTCAAGCGCGCAATCGAAGGAGAAACCGGTGGCTGACCTCGCGCATAGAAATGCATCGCTTGACGACATGAAAAACCTTTGGGCCTTGATGCGGCAAACGGCTGCCGACATTCCGTGTTCGATTGAAAGCGAAAGCGATCAGGAGCGGGCGCTGACGGAAATCATGAAGTGCTGCACGGCCGAATTCTCGCCGGTTATTCTCGATGCGAAGCGTAATGTCGTCGGGGCCTTATTGGCGCGTCGCGATGAACTCGATTGGGGTCTGCGCAACACTGAAACAATCAACGTCTCGCTGGCGGCGGTGTCCGCCGACCATCGCGAGAACGGCGCATTCAAAGTGCTGATCGACGCGATATTGAAGCGCAATGTGCCGGTCTATGTCGAAGTGAAAGCCGGCGACGCGCAGGGGTTAGCTGCGGAACTCAAAGGCTGCGGCTTCTCCTTGACGAAGACGGAAGAGGGCGCGGAACTCTACAAATGGGAGCCGATGGCGGAAGCCAAAGCCGCCTGAGATCGCTTTCAAAGCGTGGTGCGGGCGCGTCTCGCGCCGCGCTCTAGGCCCCTTCGTCTTGCGCTCCATAATCGGCGTAGGCTTTTTCCAGCAAGGCGACACAGGTCTTTAGACGCTGATACTCCGCCTTGTCGACCAGGACATTCTCCGCATCCGACGCCGGGCCGGGCGTTGGCGGCTTGGCGGCCTGGATCGCCTCGAACATAGCGGCTTGCAGGCGGAAGATGCGCTCGCTGGCGCGTTCGAGATAGGGCAGCGGATTGGCGCGAATATTCGCCTCATGCAGCGCGTCGAGTTCCAGCAATTTTCCGAAGCGCCGCTCGGTGAGGCGGTTCGACAAGCCGAAATCATGTTCGATGACGCTCATGATCGTCGCTCCTTGTTGGCCGGATCTTTTGGCCAGAAGTTCTGATGGGCTTCAATCCTTGCATCACAGCGCGCAACGCATGGCTCGTCAATTGCACGGGTAGGGCGCGTCGCTGAGACAGTGTGGTTTTGCAAGGCGCGCGCCAAACGAGGAGCCGGCGGATGAACCAACTCTATGCCATTTGTCAGACGGGCGAGATCGAGGACGGCGACGCCACGGGCTTCATTCTGATGCGGATCGAGGAGACCGGCGAGCCAAAGCCCTGGCCGATCCTGATCACGCGCAAAGGCAATAATTTCTATGGTTTCGAGAACGCCTGTCCGCATAAGGGCGAGCGTCTCGACTCGGAGCCAGGGCATTTTCTCGACGAAGAAGGGAATTTCCTCACCTGTGGCCATCACCAGGCGCAGTTCGATCTCGACACGGGACATTGCTTCATCGGTCCCTGCCAGGGCAAAACGTTGCAATCCATTCAAATCGTGATTGACGACGGCGACGTTTGCCTCACCGGCGTGGAGCTCGCAGAGGAGGATGGGCTGGGTCTCGAAGAGCCGGACGAGGCTCCCGAAGTCATGATCACGTCTGACTGAGGCGACACCGCCAGCGTCGATCATGCTTATGGGCGGAGCGTTCGAGAAGGCGCCGCCTTCCTGCATCACATTGACGGCCGTGCGCCGGTGTTGCGCGAGGATTCAAACCAACCGCGAAACGACGAACCCTTCGTCGTAACCTCGTAATCAAAAGTTTGTCGGGCGCGTTCGTTGGACGACGGCGCCGCATGCGCCAAGGCGCTTGCGGCGAAGCGCGTCCTCACGCGTCCGGCGGACCCATGTCGTCGCCGCTCTTCTTCTTTTTCTTGTCGACCTTGGCCTGCGCATAGGAGCCGGAGTTCTTCAGTGCGATCGGCTTCTGACCCTCGACATATTGCGAGATCCAAAACAAAGTGCGCTCGCGCGCCGATTGCGCGGCGGCTTCGTTGAAACTCTCCGCGGCGTCGAAATTGAAGCCGTTGCGGGCCTCGGGATAGGAGAAGGCGCTTACGTCGGGTCGTTGGGCGCGAAATTGGACGATGTCTTCCATCGGCAACGACGGATCATTCTCGGGCAGGTGCAGCAGCGTCGGAATTTTCCGCTTCACCCAACGTTCCTCTGAAATTCCGGCCGGATAATAGCTGATCGCACAGGCGACGTCGCTAAGACGATTGGCCGAAACATAGGCGAGATAGCCGCCCCAGTCATAGCCGACGATCGCCACCTTGCCTACGCCCTTCACGGCGTCGACAGTGGCTTGAATATCTTGCAAGGCGGTCGTGACGGAAGCGCCGTCGCTCTCGCCCTCCTGAGGCGCAAGCGCTGGCGCGATCGCGACATAGCCCTCAGCCGCAAAGCCTTCGACTTCCTTTTGCAGATGTGGCGTGACGCCGTAGACGTCCGGCAGCACGACGACGGCGCCCTTGGGAGCCTCGGTGGGTTCGGCTCGATAGGCGGAGAAACTGCGCCCATCTCCGGAAGTGAGTTCGATCATGATGGCCTCGATGTGCAGCAAAGTGACGGAAGCTCTCGAACGAGAGACGGCGGAATCATGTCACGCCTGCACATCCCATTGCGAATATCATGCCTGCATGACGAGACGCATCGTTCGACGTTTCGCCAAGCGGCTCTCGGCTCAGGAGTCGAAAAATCCCAATTCCAGCTTCGCTTCGTCGCTCATCATGCTCTGATGCCACGGCGGATCGAACACGAGATTAATTTTTACGCTCGCCACTCCATCGACCGCATCGACAGCCTTCTTCGTCATCCCGACCATTTCGCCGGCGACGGGGCAGCCCGGCGCCGTCAACGTCATGTCGATGTCGATGTCGCGTCGATCGATAACGTCGATGCGATAGATCAGTCCCAGATCGTATATGTTCACCGGAATTTCCGGGTCGAACACGGTCCGCAGCGCAAGGACGACTTCCTCATAAAGCGCCTGCGCCTCGGGCGAAGAATCGCTGCGGCCGACGCGACTGTTCGGCTCGGAAAGCTGTGTCATGTCGCTTCGTGGTTCCATCTGAGTATCCTGCATGGCGCGAGCCGCGTTCGCGACTGCTCAGTGCAAACCAGCAAGTAAGGCGCCAGTCAGCATTGCTGAGGCTGGACTGAAATTTGCAATCATTCCACGTCCACGGTCCGCGGCGTCATGGTTGAGCGCCTTCGTTTACGAAGCGCATTTCTCACAGAGCGCCGTGTTACAATCCTCACAAAGGCTCGGTGCAGTATGTCGGATACGCCTGAAGAAGAATTTGAGCTGCCTCAACTTTACAAGCGACATGTCTTTGCTTGTTTCACGCAGCGGCCGCCGAACCATCCGCGCGGCAGCTGCGGCTCGCTCGGCGCGCAGCCGCTTTGGGAGCGGCTCGGCAAGCGCGTCGAAGCGGACGGCGGCGGCGAGATCGGATTCACCTCCGCGGGGTGCATGGGGTTTTGCTCAGCGGGACCCCTGATGGTGGTGTATCCCGAAGGCGTCTGGTATCGGCCGACGACGGCCGAAGACATTGATGAAATTTACGACTCGCATCTCAAGGGCGGCAAGCGCGTCGATCGCTTGGTGATGATCTTGTCGCGCTGAGCACGCCTGAGTGTTCAAGACACCGCGCTGGAGGCCGCGAGCAACTCGCGCGCCTCCGCGTGGATGCGCCCCACCATCGACTTGAAGCCGTTGGAGCGCTGCGGCGTCAGATGTTCGCGTAGGCCGAGACGCTCGAATAACGCGACAGGATCCGCCTTCAGGATTTCCGCGCCGGTCTTGCCGGAGCAGAGCGCCAGCAAGATTGCAACGAGGCCGCGCACGATATGCGCGTCGCTGTCGCCACGGATCATCAACGCCGGTTCGCCGCCGGTTGCGTCGGAAATTGTCGTCGCCAGCCAGACTTGGCTGGCGCAGCCGGAGACTTTATTTTGATCGTTCTTCAACGCATCGGGAAGCGGCTCGAGCATTTTGCCAAGTTCGATGACATAGCGGTAGCGGTCTTCCCAATCGTCGAGCAGCGAGAAGTTTTCGATGATGTCGTCGATCGTCGTCATGTTTCGACCATTCCTTCAGCTTTGGGCCGATCGCGGCGCTGGCGCGACGCGACGCGCAGTACTTTCAGGCATTCGATGTTCGCCGCGAGATCAAGCGCCGAAAATCCATCGACGTTCTCTTCCAGGGGATCTGCGCCAAGCGCCAGCAAGAGCGTCACGACCGCGGTCTTGCCTGCGGAAGCTGCATAGATCAGCGCCGTCGAGCCGTCGGGATTGCGATGATGGACATTGGCCCCGGCGGCGGCGAGCAAGTCGATGGCCTCCACGCTGTCCTGCTTGCACGCCAACCATACCGAATTGTTGCCATCGCGCGTCAAGGCGTGGAGATCCCCGCCCTCTGCGATGATTTCGCGCAACACCGGGACGTTCGCCTCGGCCGCAGCTCGAAGAAGCGGCGTGAGGCCGTCGGCGCCGACGGCGTTCACGCCTTCCGATCGAAAGCCTTGCGTCGTCAACCATTGTGTCAACTGCGGGGTAATGCCGTCACTCCATCGCAGCGCCGACGAGACGTTGGCGTATTGACTAAAGCAGTCCTAATTGCACGAGCGGCTTGGCGCCGCCGCGCCCGAGCACGGTGTCAACCTTCTGCCGCACATTCTCGATCTTCAGCGGTTTCACCAATATGCCATGCGCGCCATGTTTCATGGCGTCCACCGCAACCGCCTCGTCGGCTTTATCGCAGACGATCAATATGCGCACGCCGGCGAAACGCTCCGCCAATTCCTTAAGGATCGACACGCCGTTGCTCTTTAGAAAGGAAGCGCCGAGCAGGACGACGTCCGGCTTCAGCCAACCGACGCCCTTGTCATAGGCTTCTTGGATACTGGCGATTTCGTGGGTTTCGATCTCGTCATGCAGCATGAACTGAAGCGCGGCGCGCACGATCTCGTCTTCGTCGAGGACGAACACCCGCCGTTGATCGACCGCCTTCGCGGTTTCGACGCCAATCTGCATCCCTGCTCCTTTCGAAGATACGCCGCTAAATGCCGTGCAGAAGATAAGAAGCAAGCTCTGTTCCAGATGTCGCGGGCCAACGAGCGGGTGCGATGTTCTGTTCACAACAAATGTCGTGACTGTCGGCTTCCTTCACATAAGCAGCCGATGTGGGATGCGCTCATCGATTGATCAAATCACAATAAATCAATGAACTAGCCACTAATGCCGCACTGGCACGGCCGTTGCTACCTGTCGAATGCGAGTGAGGGCTGAACGCACGCCTACGTTACGCCGAGCGATGTGTTCCTTCCCATAACCCGCGACCAGTTTCTGATGCATAGGAACTGCCCAGTAACTCTGGGTAGCTGTCGAAGGGCTCAAGAGGAGACAGACATGTCGTCACTACGGCAAATCGCATTTTATGGCAAAGGGGGCATCGGCAAGTCGACGACGTCCCAGAACACGCTCGCCGCTCTGGCCGAGATGGGTCATCGCATTTTGATCGTCGGCTGCGATCCGAAGGCTGACTCGACGCGCCTCATCCTGCACGCCAAGGCACAGGACACCATCCTGAGCCTCGCCGCCAATGCAGGCAGCGTCGAGGATCTGGAAATTGAAGAGGTGATGAAGGTCGGCTATCGCGACATTCGTTGCGTCGAGTCGGGCGGACCGGAGCCTGGAGTTGGCTGCGCGGGCCGCGGCGTCATCACCTCGATCAACTTCCTCGAGGAGAACGGCGCTTACGAGGACATCGACTATGTGTCCTACGACGTGCTCGGCGACGTGGTCTGCGGCGGTTTCGCCATGCCGATCCGCGAGAACAAGGCGCAGGAAATCTACATCGTCATGTCCGGCGAGATGATGGCGATGTATGCGGCCAACAACATCTCCAAGGGCATTTTGAAATACGCCAATTCCGGCGGCGTGCGGCTGGGCGGTCTGGTCTGCAATGAGCGTCAGACCGACAAGGAGCTGGAGCTTGCGGAAGCTCTGGCGAAGAAGCTGGGCACGACGCTGATCTACTTCGTGCCGCGCGACAATATCGTGCAGCACGCGGAGCTTCGCCGCATGACGGTGCTGGAATATGCGCCGGAGTCGCAGCAAGCCACCCACTATCGCAACCTTGCGGTGAAGATCCACGCCAACCAGGGCAAGGGCATCATCCCGACGCCGATCACGATGGACGAGCTCGAAGACATGCTGATGGAGCACGGCATCATGAAGGCGGTCGACGAGAGCCA
>NZ_JABVWW010000064.1 GCF_013350005.1 Methylocystis silviterrae | reverse complement strand
TTTCCGAGACACCATTTTCCTTGATGCGGGCGGAGTTCATTGAACTGTCAGTCTCGGCAAGAAGCGCGGCGGCGGCCGGCGTCGGGTGGGAGCGCATCATTCATGTCAGCGTCTGTTCAATTCGTAGCTTCAACAAAGGCACATACGCTTCGGCATAGCGGAATAGGAAAGCGCCCAAGGATGCATCTCTAACGTAGTTGTCATCGACCGGGCTGGCTCGGAGGAGAAGGATTATGAACAAGGACGTGCTCGTTCGAACCGCGAGAGCCATGGTCGCACCAGGGAAAGGCATTCTCGCCGCCGACGAGAGCGCCGGAACGATCGCGAAAAGGTTCGCGGCAATCGGCGTCGACTCTACCCAGGCGACGCGGCGCGATTACCGCAAACTCCTGTTCCGCGCCGAAGAGGCAATTAATCGATATATTTCTGGCGTCATCCTCTTCGATGAGACCATTAGACAGACCGCCAGCGACGGGACGCCACTCGTCAAATACATCGAGGCGGCCGGCGCCATTCCAGGCATCAAGGTCGATTTGGGGGCAAAGTCGCTTGCCAATTTTCCCGGCGAAATGAT
>NZ_JABVWW010000063.1 GCF_013350005.1 Methylocystis silviterrae | reverse complement strand
AACGCGCGCTCACGATGCCTTGGATTGGCTGCTCACGATCCCGTGGAACGGGCGCTCAGCATCCGTGGAATGCGCACGCGTCCATGCGGGAAACGAGTCGCCGGAAACCTGGAGCGAGGATCAGGCGAGAAAGGGATTTAAAGACTATGACGCCATGTGCATCATTTGCCACAGCGCACCGGGGAAAGAGCGCAGTTATATTAGCAAAGGCCTGCGACCGGAGCCTCCGAATCTCGCCGAAGCTTCAGAGCGATGGAGCAGCGCAGAACTGTTTTGGATCATCAAGAATGGCGTCAAAATGACCGCAATGCCTGCATTCGGGCCTACGCATCAGGATGAGCAAATATGGAATATTGTGGCCTTCGTTCGGCGCCTGCCTCGACTGTCCGCTGAGCAATTCCGGGCGATGGAGAGCGAGATCAGAAAATCCTCAGAGAATGAGCAAGATCACCATCACCAATAAGTGGCGGGGAAAGCCGACTCGAAGAAAGACGAAATCGCAAGTCGAAGCGAATTCAGCATAGGCGCTGTCGTAGTCCCGCAAGATTGAAAGGGGAACATTCGGCTCTAATTCTCGACAGGCCTCGAGAAGAAGAAGACGCTGATGTTCCGCAAAG
>NZ_JABVWW010000062.1 GCF_013350005.1 Methylocystis silviterrae | reverse complement strand
CTGGCGCGCGCCATCGCCGGCGAGGCGGGCGTGCCGTTCTTCTCGATCTCGGGCTCTGACTTCGTCGAAATGTTCGTCGGCGTCGGCGCCTCGCGCGTGCGCGACATGTTCGAACAGGCGAAGAAGAACGCGCCCTGCATCATCTTCGTCGACGAGATCGACGCGGTCGGCCGCCATCGCGGCGCCGGCCTTGGCGGCGGCAACGACGAGCGCGAGCAGACGCTGAATCAGCTGCTTGTCGAGATGGACGGCTTCGAGGCGAATGAGGGCATCATCCTGATCGCCGCGACCAACCGTCCGGACGTGCTCGATCCGGCGCTGATGCGTCCGGGCCGTTTCGACCGGCAGATCCAGGTGCCGAACCCGGATTTCATCGGCCGCGAGAAGATCCTCAAGGTTCACGCCCGCAAGGTGCCTCTGGCGCCGGACGTGGATTTGAAGATCGTCGCGCGCGGCACGCCGGGCTTCTCGGGCGCCGATCTGATGAATCTTGTCAACGAGGCGGCGCTGCTCGCGGCGCGGCGCTCGAAGCGGATCGTCACGAAACAGGAGTTCGAGGACGCCCGCGACAAGATCATGATGGGCGCCGAGCGGCGCACGCTGGTGATGACGGATGAGGAGAAGAAGCTCACCGCCTATCACGAAGGCGGCCATGCGCTGGT
>NZ_JABVWW010000061.1 GCF_013350005.1 Methylocystis silviterrae | reverse complement strand
CCGCGCTCAATGCGCCCCGTCACCACCGTGCCGCGGCCCGAAATCGAGAACACGTCCTCGACCGGCATCAGGAACGGCTGATCCTTCGGCCGCTCCGGCTGCGGGATGTAGGCGTCGACCGTCTCCATCAGCTTCAGGATCGCGTCATGGCCGATCTCGGGGTTCTTGCCCTCGAGCGCGCACAGCGCCGAACCCTTGGTGATCGGAATGTCGTCGCCAGGGAATTCATATTTGCTGAGCAGCTCGCGCACTTCGAGCTCGACGAGCTCCAGAAGCTCCGGATCGTCGACCATGTCGACCTTGTTGAGGAACACGACGAGCGCCGGCACGCCGACCTGGCGAGCCAAGAGGATATGCTCGCGGGTCTGCGGCATCGGGCCGTCGGCGGCCGAGACCACCAGGATCGCGCCGTCCATCTGCGCCGCGCCGGTGATCATGTTCTTCACATAATCGGCGTGGCCGGGGCAGTCGACATGGGCGTAATGGCGGTTCTTCGTCTCATATTCGACATGCGCCGTCGAAATCGTGATGCCGCGCGCCTTCTCTTCCGGCGCCTTGTCGATCTGGTCATAGGCCGTAAAGGTCGCGCCGCCCGTCTCCGCCAGAACCTTGGTGATCGCCGCCGTCAAAGACGTCTTGCCGTGGTCGACGTGCCCAATCGTCCCAATGTTGCAGTGCGGCTTCGTGCGTGAAAACTTTTCCTTGGCCAT
>NZ_JABVWW010000060.1 GCF_013350005.1 Methylocystis silviterrae | reverse complement strand
AGAATGGCGTAGTTGCCGACCCATTCGACATCGGGGCATTCTTTGCGCACACGCTCCATCGCCTTACGCTCCAATTGCTCGAGCGCCTGTGGCGACCGCACCGCCTCGGGGCTAAGGCGCGTCAACATGACAAAAGTCGACATAGCGATATTCCCTCTTAAGTTGGCCCATTCAGTATCATCGGGATCGCTCTTCCCCGCCAATTTCGACGAGCGCCACCATGTTGACGCCGCTACAGGCCAGCGCCAGTCCGCCATCGGGCGTCGGTGTCATATTGCGGATGACGCCGCCGCCCGAAGGGACGGGCCACCTCTTGAACGTTTCGGTTTTCGGATCGAATCGCACCAGCATGTTCGGCGTAGCCGCCGACTCCGCGTACCAGATGATATCGTCGACCGCCGTAATCGCGTAAGGTCCGGATTCCCCGCCGCCAGGCGACGGCCATTCGGCGACCTTGCCGGTCGCGGGGTCCAATCTGCCGATATAGCCCCTAGGGTAATCCGAATACCAAATGAGATCGTCGCTGGTCACCGCGATCCGCCGAGGCCTCGCCTGCGAATTTGGCAAGACAAATTCCGTGATCCGCATCGTCTCGGGATCGACACGTCCGATCTTGTTCGAGCCGAATTCGGCGAAGAACGGCGCGCCCTTGGAATTCACCGCCAAGCCATAGGGAAGCGAATCTGCGGTCGGTGACGATACAAGCTTGATCTCGCCCGACACCGGAGCGAGACGCCCGATCATATTTCCGCCGATGACGG
>NZ_JABVWW010000005.1 GCF_013350005.1 Methylocystis silviterrae | reverse complement strand
AAAAACGGTCGGGAATCATTGGCGCTTCCTTTCGGAAGCTGTGAATCACGACATCGCGCCCAAGCCAACAACTTTATAGGTCCGAGCCCTAAATCGGGACGCGGGAGGCGGCGCTGAACGTCTGCGCCAAACAGGCGGCCAAGCGCGGCCCTTGCGCCGGGAGCTTTCGGTGGCCAGACGCTCGCAGCGGGACTAATTCGCTGCACTTGATTGCGCTTCGCCAAACTCGACCCGCGTCCGCTCCATAGTTGCAAATACGCTAGACTATTGCGCGTCGATCGTTCGCCCTGATGCTTGCGCCGCCTTTCCTGCCGTGGTCCAGCGCCGAGCGACGGCTTCGCCGCGTTCGGCTTTATCTCGACTTGCCCGCGACACGCGCTTCGCCTAGACCGGCGCGGCACGCATGGAGGCGAGATGAGCAACATTAAAAGGATCGGCGCGGGGCCGCGTATGAGCCAGGCGGTCGTTCGCGGCAACGCCGTCTATACGGCCGGCCAGGTGGCCGACAAGACCAAGGGCGGATCGGTCGCCGATCAGACTCGCGAAATTCTCGCGCAGATCGACGCCCTTCTCGCCGAAGCCGGCAGCGCCAAGGCCAATATCCTGTCAGCGACGATCTACCTTGCCGACATTGCGACCTTCGCGGAGATGAACGGCGTCTGGGACGAATGGGTCGACAAAGCCAATCCGCCCGCGCGCGCCACCGTCGAAGCGAAGCTGGTCGCGCCGGCCTACAAGGTCGAGATCGCCGTCATCGCGGCGCTCTAGCGCATTTCCGCCGAAGTGGACGCCTTATGGAACGCATTCATCATTGCGCTCCGGCGCCGCTGAGCGGATTTTCCGGGTCAAAGGCGTAGCGGACGGTCTCGAACCGCATGCCGCGCGTATCGATGAGCAGCAGACGGCCGACCAGCCCCTCGCCGAAGTCGACGATCTCGCGAACGACTTCGAGCGCCATCATCGCGCCGACGATTCCGGCAAGCGCGCCGAGAACGCCGGCTTCTTCGCAGGTCGGGATTTCCCCCGCCTGCGGCGGCGTCGGAAAGAGACAGCGATAGGTCGGGTTAGGGCCGCCGTCGGGGCCGCGTTCGAAGGGCCGCAGCGTCGTCAGCGAGGCGTCGAAGCCGCCGAGCGCTGCGGTCACGAGCGGCTTTCTTTCGTAATAGCAGGCGTCCGAGACGAGGTAGCGCGTGGCGAAATTGTCCGAACCGTCGGCCACGATGTCGTAGCGCCCGATCAACGCCCGGGCGTTCGTCTCATTGAGTCGCAGCGCATGCGGCTCGACGAGGACATGCGGATTGAGGCGCGCGATGGCGTCCCGCGCGCTTTCGACCTTGGAACGGCCGATATCCTGCGTGGCGTGGATCACCTGACGCTGGAGATTGGACAGCGAAACGGCGTCGTCGTCGACGACGCCGAGCGCGCCGACGCCGGCCGCGGCGAGATATTGCAAGAGCGGCGCGCCGAGCCCGCCAGCGCCGACGACGAGAACCCGCGCATGTTTGAGCTTGCCCTGGCCCGGCCCGCCGATGTCGCGCAGCACGAGATGTCTTGCGTAGCGTTCGATCTCTTCAGGCGAAAGATTCAAAAGGCGCTCCGGCGCACGCTAGGATTGCGGCGGGGCCGACCATAGCGGCTTCGCCCGCCGGCCTCCAGCCATGGCGACCGCACGCGGGGCGACGACACGACGTTTATGGCTGGACAGGCTGGCGCTTTTTGGCGGAGCGGCGCTCGTCCGCCGATTCCTGGCTTGTCGCGCGCAGCGCCTCTATACCGACGCCGCCGAGCGCGGCCGCGCCGCGGGCGTAAGCGATATTGTCGAGGAACTGCCGTGCGCAATTCTCCCAGGTGAAGGTCAGCGCATGCGCCCGCGCCGCCTCTCGGCTGATGTCGAGCGCGGCGAGCGCCGCCGACCGCAAATTTTCGTCCAGCGCGCCAGCGCCGCTCGCGCCGACGACGTCGAGCGGGCCCATGACCGGATAGGCCGCGACCGGCAGGCCGCAGGCCATGGCTTCGAGCAGCACAATGCCGAATGTGTCGGTGCGGCTCGGAAAGACGAAAACATCCGACGAGGCGTAAAGCGCCGCAAGTTCGGCGCTCGATTTCAGGCCAAGGAACCGGGCCCGCGGAAATCGGGCTTCGAGCCCGGCGCGCGCCGGGCCGTCGCCGGCGACGAGCTTCGTGCCCGGCAGATCGAGCGCCAGGAAGGCCTCGATGTTTTTCTCGACGGCGAGTCGCCCCGCATAAAGAAAAATCGGCCGCTCAAAGGGGAGCGGCGTCGCTGCGTCAGGCGTAAACAGCGCGTGGTCCACCCCGCGCGACCAGCGCAAAATCCGGCGAAATCCGCGCTCCGACAATTCGCGGGAGAGGCTCGGCGTCGACGCCATCACGCCGGCGCCGGCGTTATGAAAGCGGCGCAAAGCCGCATAGGAAAGCCCGACGGGCAGTCCGAAGCGCGCCTGAATATATTCGGGGAAGCGCGTGTGAAAGCTCGTGGTGAAAGAGCGGCGCGCCCGCAAGAGGACGGCGCGGGTCACAAGGCCGATGGGGCCTTCCGTCGCGATATGGACGTGATCATAGCCATCCTCGAGCCGCCGCCGAACGGCGCGCGGCGAGGCAAGCGCCAGCGCGATTTCGGGATAGGTCGGCATCGGCAGCGAGTTGAAGTCGCGCGGCGTCAGAAAGTCGATTTCGGCGCCCAGCGCGCGGGCTGACTGCGCCATGGTTTCAAGCGATCGGACGACGCCATTCACCTGCGGACGCCAGGCGTCCGTCGCCACCAATATTCTCATCAAGCCGCCACAGCTCTCTCGTTTTGCAAGGCCTTGGCGCTTTCTGCGGCCTCCGCCGCCTCGCGTTCAGCCGCGGTATTATGCCAGCGCAAAATCTCGAATGCGCCGTCCTGATGTTCGGCGATCGCGGTGCAGCTTTCGACGAAGTCCCCGGTATTGACATAGAGCTTGCCGGCGATGGTCTTGATCGTCGCGTGATGGATATGACCGCAGATCACGCCGTCGACATTGCGCCGCGCGGCCTCGGAGGCCAAAGCGTTCTCGAAATCGCCGATGAAATTGACGGCGTTCTTGACCTTCAGCTTCGCCCAGGCGGAAAGCGACCAATAGCCGACGCCGAACATCCGGCGCGCACGGTTGAACCAAGTGTTGACGACAATCGCAAAATCATAGGCCCAGTCGCCAAAGAAGGCGAGCCAGCGGGCGTTGCGCACGACAATGTCGAACTGGTCGCCGTGAATGACGAGCATGGTCTTGCCGTCGGCGGTCTCATGCAGCGCGTCGTCGACGACTTCGACGCCGCCGAAATTGAGCCCGGTGTAATCGCGCGCGAATTCGTCGTGATTGCCAGGCACATAGATGACGCGCGCGCCTTTTCTCGCCTTGCGTAGGAGCTTCTGGACGACGTCATTATGGGCCTGCGGCCAGTACCAGCCGTTCTTCAGACGCCAGCCGTCGACGACGTCGCCGACAAGATAGAACGTGTCGGCGTCGTTATGCTTGAGAAAGTCGACCAGCAGTTCAGCCTGGGCGCCGCGCGCGCCCAGATGCAGATCGGACAAAAACAGCGTCCGATAGCGCTTCACTGCATGTTCACTTGCCGGATCCGACATCTGCGCTGTTTTGGAGCGCACCGCTTGGGAGACCTTCACCCTGGCGTTTCTGTCGAGCATGAGCTGTTCGCCTCTCGCCTTCGCCGCTTCGCCTGATTGACCAGATTCGCATCACAGCCAGATGACATGGCCGCCTCGGGCTCGAGCAAACGCAAGGTCGGGGAAAGGCGAGAAGGGTTCGCTGTTCGATATTTCGAACGCAGTCGGCTATCTTGCCGGTCGATTCTGAAACGTATGGGCGCGGCTGAAGCGCTGGGGATGATGGGCGTCGAAGGTCAGGACAAGCAAAAAATGCTGGAGGCGGGCGCGCTGGCGCTTTCTGGGCAGCTCGGCGCGACCGTGCAGCGCCTGCGCAAGGCCTATAATTTGTCGCTTTCCGAACTCTCTCAGCAGTCTGGAGTCGCCAAATCGATCATCAGCCAGATCGAACGCAATGAAACCAATCCGACGCTCGCCACCATCTGGCGTCTCGCGCAGGCGCTCGATGTCTCGATCGAGCGGGTTTTGCAGACGACGGAAGACGGACCCTTCCTCGAGAAAACCAGCAAGGCCGATACGCCCATCCTGGTGTCCGACGACGGCAAATGCCGGCTCGAGATCATCGGCTGGATCAAGACGGTCGAGTGGCTTCAGTGCTATGAATTCGCCGCCGCGCCGGGCGGCGTACTGGAATCCGAGGCGCA
Organism: Methylocystis silviterrae; assembly: GCF_013350005.1. Lineage (GTDB taxonomy): Bacteria > Pseudomonadota > Alphaproteobacteria > Rhizobiales > Beijerinckiaceae > Methylocystis > Methylocystis silviterrae. Next base: position 318,545 of record NZ_JABVWW010000005.1, on the reverse strand, counting down.
TCAGCGCGGCTCGGTCGAGAGCCTATCCGTGCGCGACGGCGAGCTTGAGGTCGAGGTCGCCGGATCGAAATCGAGCGTGAAAGCAGGCGAAACCCTGCGCTATCGCTGCGACCGGCCGCACATTATCCGCAACCTCGGCAAAACGCCGGCACAGGCGACGATGGTGTGCATTCTGAAGGCGGCGGCGATGGAATGACTCGCCGCCGCAGGGCGTGAAAGCGCCAGCGGCGGCCGATGACGCGCTCCGTGCGTCAGGAGTGCAATTCGCCGACGTGCTTTTGCGAATAAAGCTGGACGCCGAGCTGCTTGATCAACTCAAGCTGCGTCTCGAGGAAGTCGATGTGCTTTTCCTCGCTCTTCACCACGCCTTCGAAAAGCTGCTCGGAAACGCGATCGTTAATCGAGAGACAATAGGCCGCAGCTTCGAGATACAGGTCGCGGGCGCCGAGCTCGGTCTCGAGGTCCGCCTTGATGATCTCCTCGACGGATTGGCCGATGCGCAGCGGATCGAGCACCTGCATATTCGGGAAGCCTTCGAGGAAGAGGATACGCTCGGCGAAATGATCCGCGTGATGCATTTCCTCAATCGACTCTTCGCGCCATTTCTTGGCGAGCTCGAGGAAACCCCAATTGTGGAAAATGCGGAAATGCAGCCAGTATTGATTGACCGCGGTCAATTCTGCGCGCAATCCGCGATTGAGATAATCGATGACCTTCGCGTCACCGCGCATGTCCGCATCCTTTCCATGAAATAGACTTAGGCCGCCAATTCGTCGGCGCGACAGCCTTCACAATCGCCGCTCCCCGGGCACTCATCCAATCCTCTCGCGGCGTGCTGGTCGACGATGGCGACAATGCTGCGCACGCAGCGCCCGCATTTCGCCTCGCAGCCCATATGCCGGAACACAGCTGAAACCGAAGGCCGGTCACCGCGTGGCCCAAGCGTATCGCGCACATCGCGGTCCGACAGGACGTTGCACGAACAGACGATCATTACTTAGCCCAGTTTGGAAAGGTTGCAAACTACTTTCTGGAAAGGTTGCAAGTTTCCTTCTTTGGAAAGATTGCAAACTACCTTTCGTATCAGTAGGTTACAACATCTCCTGTCGTTTGCCAACTCTCGCGTGTCGGTTTTCGGACAGACCCGCGCCGATGAACTTTGATTGGCAAGGACCATGCCGGTTTATCAAATATATTTCGAACGGATTGGTCTCCCGGCAAGTGTCAAAAAAAGCCGCGAACCAGCGTCCGCGGCTCATGTTGTTTTGGTTAATCCCTTCTTACCAGTGACGGTGTCCCCAGCCGCCGCCACCCCAGCCGCCGCGTCCGCCCCAGCCTGGTCCGCCCCAGCCAGGTCCGCCCCAGCCTGGGCGTCGCCAACCATAGCCGCCGCCCCAACGGGGACCACCCCAGCCGTAGCCGCCGCCCCAGCCGTAGCCGGCCTGCCACCAGCAGCGGTAAGGTCCGCACACCCAGCGCGCCTTCTCGACGCCCTGACCCAGCTGAGCCGCGGGCGCGCGATCAATCCCCGGCAGCGCGGAAGCCTCTGGCGCGAATGCGCTCGAAGCGAGAACGAAAAGAAGCGCGGCGAGGGCCGGCTTGATTGGCGCCGATAGGGTTTTGACGGCTGCCGATCTCATGGAGCATCCTCCTTTTGAGAAATGATGGAACCGTCCTCAAGTTGCGGCGAACGCTCTGAACCGAGGCTGAAACTTCCGTTCATCAGAGGGTTATGAATGTCCAAACTCCTGGGTGCGCTCGATCAGGGCACGACGAGCACCCGCTTCGTCTTGATGGACAAGAGCGGGGGGATCGTCGCTAAGGCGCAGCGCGAGCACCGGCAAATCTATCCCCGCCCCGGCTGGGTCGAACATGACGCGGCAGAGATTTGGCGCAATGCGCAGGCCGTGATCGCGGCGGCGCTGGCCGAGGCCAAGGTCTCGGCCCGCGACCTCGCGGCCGTCGGCGTCACCAATCAGCGCGAGACGACGATCTTGTGGGATGCGGCGACCGGCGCGCCGCTTCATAACGCAATCGTCTGGATGGATACGCGCACGCAAGCCGCCGTCGACCGGATCGCGGCGCAAGGTTTGGGAGATCTGGTCCGCGCAACGACGGGACTGCCGCTCGCGACCTATTTTTCCGCGCTCAAGCTCGGCTGGCTTTTTGACGAAATCCCCGGCGCGCGCGAAAGGGCCGCGCAGGGCGAGGCGCTTTTCGGCACGATCGATTCGTGGATCATCTGGAATCTGACCGGCGGCCCCGATGGCGGCCGACATCTCATCGACGCGACCAACGCCTCGCGCACGCAGATGATGAATCTCGAAACCCTGCAATGGGATCAAGAACTGCTGCGGATCTTCGACATTCCCGCGGCCTGCCTGCCGAAAATATGCTCGTCGAGCGAGGTCTATGGGGAATGCGTCGGCGCGCTCGCCGGCGTTCCGCTCGCCGGCGCGCTCGGCGACCAGCACGCCGCGCTGCTCGGCCAAGCCTGCGTCAAGGTTGGCGACGCCAAGAACACTTATGGCACCGGCTGCTTTCTGCTGATGAACGTCGGCGAGACGCCGCGCATATCGACCAAGGGCCTGCTGACGACGCTCGCCTATCAGCTTGGAGACGCCAAACCCTGTTACGCGCTGGAAGGCTCGATCGCGATCGCCGGCGCTCTGGTGCAGTGGCTACGCGACAATCTCGGGATCATCAAAGAGAGCCGCGAGATCGAGGCGCTGGCGAGTAGCGTGCCTGACAATGGCGACGTCTATTTCGTGCCGGCGTTCTCCGGTCTTTTTGCGCCACGATGGCGTGGCGACGCCCGCGGGATCATCGCCGGGCTGACGCGGTTCTCCAACAAGGGCCATATCGCGCGCGCGGCGCTCGAAGCCGCGGCGTTTCAGACCCGGGAAGTGCTGGCGGCGATGATCGCCGACGCGGGCGTCGAGATCAGCGCGCTCAAGGTCGACGGCGGCATGGCGGGGAGCGATTTGTTGATGCAGTTTCAGGCCGATATCATCGACGCGCCGGTCGTCCGCCCCAGCCAGCTGGAGTTGACGGCGGTAGGCGCCGCCTATGCGGCGGGACTTGCTGTCGGAGTCTACAAAAGCCTGGATGACATCGCCGCGCAGACGCGACAATCACGTCGCTTTACGCCCCATATGACGCCGCAGGAGCGGGCGCGCCTGATCGCATCCTGGGAAAAGGCCGTCGAGCGTTCGCTCGGCTGGGTGGTCTGACATATTAAGCCTTGCGCGCACTATTCGAAGTCCGCGCTCAAACCGTGCTTTTCGAGCTGCTTTTCGACCGCGTCGAGGATTTTCTGCAGCTCCTCGATGCCGATCGGCGTCTCATCGTCTGGCGCATCCCAATGTTCGAGGTCGTCGAGACGCACGATGAAATCAGCGTCCTCTTCCGATTCGCCGTCCGGCGGCGCGGCGGGGATGGTAAGCGTTTTCCCGGCGCGGCGCACGCGAATCGCGCCTTCCGTCACTTCGACCTGATAGCCGCCTGCGCGTCGCGCCATCGCTCCCTCCAGCCTCGCAGTCTCATGCGTCGATAAGTCCGGCGCGAGCGGCGGCCTTGCGCATGAGGGTGGGCAATCCTTCTTTACCCAGATTGGCGCGCGCCGCCCAGCGGCAATCCGAGAGCGCCGCTTTGCCGCGCGTATGCGCGACGAACACCGTCGCCTCCAGCGCGAAATGCGTAAAGATATGCGTCACCGGCTCTTCGAGCGCGCGCCACCGCGCTGGCGCGGGCGCGAAACGCGAGAATTCCGCGATGGCGATATCCTGCGTGAAAGGCGTCGAAGGGAAGGCGCTCATGCCGCCAAAAAGCCCGCGCGGCGGCCGGCGCAGGAGCAACGCCTCGTCTCCGCGCCGCAGGATGAAGATCGCGCCGCGGCGCTTGGGCTTCGGCCGCTTGACCTCTCGCGCTGGGTAGTCGCTCTGCGCGCCGAGACGCCGCGCGGCGCAATCGGGCGACAGCGGACAGGCGGGACAGTCCGGCGTTCGCGGCGCGCAAACAAGCGCGCCAAGCTCCATCAGCGCCTGAACGGAATCGCCGGGGCGCGCGGGGCTCATGAGCGCCGCCGCCTTCTCGCGAACGAGCGGCGCAACCTTGCGCGGCGGCGTCTCGATCGCGTGGAGACGCGCGATAACGCGCTCGACATTGCCGTCGACGGCGACGCACGGCTGATCGAAAGCAATCGCGGCGATCGCCGCCGCCGTATAGGGACCAACGCCGGGAAGACGGCGCAGAGCAGCTTCGTCGCGCGGAAAGCGCCCCTGATAGGCTTCCACGACCGCAAGCGCGCAGGCGTGCAGATTGCGCGCCCGGGCGTAGTAGCCGAGCCCTGCCCATTGCGCGAGAACGTCATCGAGCGGCGCGCGCGCCAGATCCTCGATCGCCGGCCAGCGCGACAAGAAGGCCGCATAGCGCTCCTTCACGGCGGCGACGGTCGTCTGCTGCAACATGATTTCGGAAAGCCAGACCCGATAAGGGACCGGCGTTTCGCCGCGCCGCGCGCGCCAGGGCAGTTCACGCCGATGGGCGTCGTACCAGGCGAGCAGCGCCGCGCCCGGTTTGGTCGATCTCGCGCGAGGCTTTATCATGAGAGCGATTGATAGAGGGCGAAGCCTCGCCCCGGCAAGGAGGGCGGCGTCGCCGCAAGTCCGATGAGCGTATCCACGCGCGCCAAAGGCTTCAAAGCGCGCTCGCTCGCGGATTACGTTGCGCGCGAGCTCGACCCGCTCATCGCCGCGCGCGGCTTCGGGGAAGCCTCGCTGCTGTTATGCTGGCGCGAGATCGTCGGGGCGCGAATCGCGCGAATCTGCGCGCCCGCCTCGCTGCAGTGGCCGCCGCAGCGGCGGGCGAAGCCGGCCGACCCCTCGCCGGGCAAGCGCCGCGAAAAGACGCCGCGAGAGCCGGCGACTCTCGTGCTGCGCGTGGACCCCGGCTTCGGGCTTGAGGCGCAGCATCTCGCCCCGACCATTATCGATCGGGTCAATGCGCATCTTGGCTGGCGCTGCGTCGCGCGGATCGCGCTGCGACAGGAAGCCATAATCCCCGCAACTGCGTCTCGGCCGAGCCCCGGCCGAGCGCCAAAGCCCGACGCGGCGGCGCGCGCGCGCGCCATCGAGGCGGCCGAGGGCGTCGCCGAGGAAGGCCTGCGCGATGCGCTTATCAGGCTCGGCGAACGCGCGCTCGCCGGCCCGAGCGGCGCGCCCGGCGACGCTTGACGGCGCGCCGAGGCGCCCTTGCGAAGGCTTGCAATCGCGAACGCTTGCTTTTAGGTTCGCGCCGCTAAACGCCGCCATAGCTCAGTTGGTTAGAGCACCAGATTGTGGATCTGGGGGTCCCCCGTTCGAGCCGGGGTGGCGGTACCATGCTCTCAGCGGCAAATAATGCAGCCGACTCCGGGATGATCCGATCGCCCGGAGCTTTAAGACGCGCCGGCGGAACGCGACCCACGGCCGATCTATCTGGCGACCTTCGGTCTGCTGATGTCGGCTGCGAGCTACGCCATTCCCGATGAAGGCATGGCGGGAGCCTTTTTCGGCTCCGGCCTGATTACCGCGGCCTTTTGCACGGTCTACTGGGCCACCCGCGGCCTCGATTAAGCCGGTCCATCGAAGGCCTCTGCTCGAATCCGGCTGTCATTCCCGGCAGCCGAAGGCTGACCGGGAATCCAGAGCAACTTTCATGATGTTTGTCGTGACCCTGGATTCCCGATCGCGCTTCGCGCGTCGGGAATGACATCCAAGCCGTTGCGAGCCTACAGCAGAGCGCCTTCCGAGATCGCCCGAAGGCCAAAGCCCAGGGCGATGATCCCCCATCCTTTGAACAGCAAATCGATGCCCAGGAAGGTTCCGATCGCCCAAAGCCCGGTGAACGGCCAGCCGGTCACCAACAGCGCGCCAAGCAGCAGCGCGACGCCGCCTTGCAGGAGATACATCCACAGACCGTCGATCTGGGAGGTCAGCGCAAAACCGATGACGAGTATGCCTTCGGCGATGAAATAGAAGGCGATGAGAAGCGTGATCGCTTCGGCGCTGATCGCCGGGCGCGTCAGCAGCATGATTCCGACGATCGCCAGAAGAACCGCCCAGAGGACGTGGACGAAGAAGTCTGTCCACAGGCCCGCGGCCGAAAAGGCGAATATGAGAACCGACACCGCGCTGACGATGAGCAGCGCGCCAAGAAAGCCGACCGCGATGAACGTCGCCATCCTGGCGCGGATGATCGCGAGGATTCCCAGCGCCCCGATCAATATTCCCAGGGCGATGACCCAGCCCCAGTGAACGGCGAGGACATCGGGGGCGCTTGAAACGAAAGAGTCAAACTGTCGCTGCATCTAAGGCTTCCATGGTGAGATGAGGAAAGCCGGATCTTTGCCGATTAGGCGCAAATAGCAAGCCGATAATTGTGACCAAACGATTTGACGGATAGCGGCGTTCTGGTCCGCGCCGAAATCTTGAATAGCGCGGACTTTGGCCGCCCTCGCCTCGGTCGCAACCCGCCCGCCGCCGCGCGGCGCCAGCATCCAGAGCGGCGTGGATGGTGGCGACGCCTTCCGCGCGATCCGACGCGCCGTGGAGGTCCGACATGCCCATCCGGTTACCTGCTTCTCACTCGCGACTATATTCTCCCGCACGGCGTTGCGCGCGCGAGCGCGCATGAGCTTTTGCTTGGCGCGCCGAATGAGAGCAAAGAGCCGTGCCACGCCATTTCGACCCTGCGCTGATCAACGAACCCTTCGACGATCCGGGTCTTTACGTCGATCTCGTTTTCGAAAAGCGGGCGCTGCTGTTCGATCTTGGCGATCTTGGACGGCTTTCACCCCGCAAGATGCTGCGAATCAGCGACGTCTTCGTCACGCATCTGCACATGGATCACTTCGCGGGCTTCGATCAGCTGCTGCGGCGTCTGCTCGGGCGGGAAATGACGCTTGGCGTTTACGGACCACGCGGCATAATCGACGCGGTGGAGCATAAGCTCAAAGCCTATTCCTGGAACCTCATCGGCGGCTACGAGGGCAATCTGACATTCCGGGTGACCGAAATGGACGAATCCGGGCGCGCTGCTTCCGCTTCATTTTCAGGTCGAACGCAATTTGAGCGTCGCGACGAAGAGAGGCGCCAATCGAGCGAGGGACTGCTGCTGAAAGAGTCCGGAATACAGGTTCGCGCCACGACGGTCGATCATGGCCTTCCGGTGCTGGCGTTCGCGCTGGAAGAGCGCGCGCATATCAACATTTGGCGCAACAAGCTGGACGCATTGGGGCTCGCCGTGGGCCCGTGGCTGCGCGCGTTCAAAGAGGCGACGCTTGGCGGCGCCGATGACGCGGACCTCATCAAGGTCGCCTGGGCTGACGCGGAAGACGAGAAACCCAACGCCCTGCCCTTCGGAATGCTCAAGAAGGAGATCATGAAGATCTCCTCGGGCCGCAAGATCGCCTATGTCGTCGATTGCGCCTATACCGAATGCAACATCGAACGAATCGTGAAGCTCGCGAAAGGCGCGGACACTCTCTTCATCGAAGGAGGATTTTTGGAGCGCGACTTGGCCGCCGCGTCCAAGCGGCGACATCTGACGGCGCGTCAGGCGGGAACGATCGCGCGCCGCGCCGGCGCGAAGCGCCTCGTGACGTTTCATTACTCGCCTCGCTACAAGGGCGAGGGCGCGGAGCTTGCGCGGGAAGCGCAGGACGCTTTTCTTAGCGCTGAATGTTCGGGAGCGGAACGCAGTCCATGAAGCTTATTCGATCGTCGGTTTTTTTCCTTTTTGCCGCGCTATTGTATTCGGTCGCCGCCATTGGCGCCGAGAGGAGCCGTTCCGTCATTCCGCTGACCTTGACCCAGGATGAATATCTTGGGGGGCGCATCTACCTGCCGGTTCGCATCGGCAACGTCATGGGAAACATGCGCCTTGACACTGGCGCCTCGAGCACGCGCCTCAGGCTGGCGCCCTGGAACAAGGACCTGCCGGTTCTGGGCGCAAGTCTCTCCACCGGGGCGTCCGGCGCCACAATGCGCTGTGACGATGTCGAAGCGCAAAATGTCGAACTCGTCGCCGATCAAGGAAACAACGTCGCGCGAGCGAAATATCAACTCACGCGATGTCCGCCTGGCGACGCTGACGATCTTTTGGGGCTGGATTTTTTCAAAGGCGCGCGATTCAGCCTCGACATCGATCGGCGCGAACTCACCTTTTTCGGCGACGCGACGGCGAGCGGCCGTCCGAAGCCGTTTCGGCGGCTCGGACCCGATGGGCGTCTTGTCGGCATCGACCTGCGCTTGGGCAATACGGCGGCGGTCGGCCTGTTCGATTCGGGCGCGGAAGTCTCGGCCGTCGATCAGCGGTTCATACGCAAGCACAAGGGGCTGTTCACGGCCGTGAAGGCCAAAGCCCGGGCAAGCGGCGTCGGCGGAAAACGCATTTCCTTGAAGGTCTACAAGATCAAGTCGCTTGACCTCGGCGAAGGCGGCGTCCTGCGCGACCTCTATGCGATCTCCTATGACTTCGGCGCCTTGCGCGCCGCGCTTGGCCGCGATGTTTCGTTCCTGATCGGCTACAATCTCATCCGGAGATTTGCCTGGGACTTTGATTTTCGCGCGCCGGATTCGCCGACTTGGGACGCGAAGCTGAAATAGACGATCGCGCGGGCGCCGCGCGAGCGCAGCGCAGCCGAAATTGTGGTGCGTCGCAGCGGCGAGCGCGTCTAGAAGTTCACTTTCGACGTGAGATAGAATGTGCGGCCCGGAGAAGGATATCCGTCAGCGAGCACATAATAGTCATCGAATGCATTTCGTACGCCGGCGGAGAATTTGATGTTGTCGCCCGGCGTATAATCGGCGTTGAAGTTCGTCAGGCAGAAGGCGCCCGTCCGATAATACCAATTGCCGTTTGTTATGGACGTCCAGCGATCGCCGGCCACTTCAATGCTTGGCGTCAAGGTCAGCTGGGGAATGGGGCGGTAGCCGGCGTAGAAAAACATCTTGAGGTCGGGCACCCCCGTCGGCTGAAAATTGACGATCGACGGCGAATTGACCCGGCGCCGAATTAGCGTGACGTTGCCGCCGAGCGAGAAATCCTCGCGCACGAAGTAATCGGCCGAGATTTCCGCGCCCCAGAATCTGCCGCCGCCGACGTTCTGAGATTGCGTGACGTTCACGCCGAACTGCGGCGCCGGCACGCTTTGGATGAGATTGTCGACGAGGCTGTAGAAGACGTCGATCGACACCCGACTGCCGGGCGCAAAGAGGCTTGACCAGCCGAGATCGAAATTGGTTGCGCGCTCCGGCTTGAGCGTCGGATTGGACGTCGCGCCGCCAAAGCGGGTGCTGAAACGCTCGAAGAGCGTAGGATAGCGCGTCCGGCTCGAACCGTTGAAGTAAACGCGGTCCGTATCATTGTAGCGCCAGATGGCCGCGCCCTGATAGTTCGGCGCCTGCACGTCGATGGGCCGATAGTCGATGACGCCCTGCGGAACGGCAAACCCTTGCGCCTGGCGCAGATGCCGCCAGTCGTAGCTAAAGCCCGCAACGATATCGATGTCTTGTCTCGGGTGAAACGTATTCTCCACGGCCGCCGAATAGGTGTCCTCGATGCTCGAAATCACCGGCTGGGTGTAGCAGGGGACGCTGGTCACACAGCCGGAGCGCGTGCCGCGAAAATTCTGCCCGAAATTCTCCTGCCACTCGGAATGATTGTCGAGGCGATAGAAGAACAGCGCTTTCAGCGTGTCGATATCGCCGATCTGCGTGCCCACTTCGGCCTCGGCGCCGAGCGCATAATCGGCATATGCGCTGTTGAAGGATCGAGGCAGAGACTGCTTGATGAAGGAAGAGTCGTCGTAGCTGACGAGGGAATTGTCGAATTTGCTCCAATAGCCGCGCGTCTTCACATAGGAGGAGTCGCCGAGCTGAGTCTTCGACAGGAAATAAAGGTTCTGGACCCGCCAGTATGGCCATCGCCAGAAGCGCTGCGTGGAGATGGGATCGGTCGTATGCAGCGGCGCGCCCTTTTGGCCTTCTTGGCGGCTGAAGCTTAGGGAATATTCGTCGGTCGCATTGGGCGTCAGGCCCACCCGCGCATTGATATTGTAGTCTTGCGTATGGGACTGACCGCGAAATCCCCATCCTTGAGCGAGAGTCGAGCGATAGCTCGCGGGCAGCATCCAGCCGTCGTAGTTCTGAAAAGTGCCGCTGAGCTGCGCATAATACATGTCCTTTTTCGTGCCGACGAAGCCGTAGGTCATCGGCCCCAGGAATGTGCCGTCGCGACCAAAATCGAATCGCGTGCGCCATTCGGCTTCAATCTCTCGAGTCGGTCTACGCGTCACCAGATTGATCTGGCCGCCCATGCCGCCAGGGCCGTCGAGCACCGAGACATAGCCCTTGGCGATTTGCACTTCAGCGATGTCGGCGGTCAGAAAGCGCGCGAAATCGAGTCTGTTGTCGACCGGCAGATAAACGCGAACGCCGTCGACGGTGAGCGGCACCTGCCAGCGATCGAAACCGCGCACATAGATATTCTGCTCGTTGCGGGAATTGCCGGAAATCTGACTATTGACGCCCGGCGCGATATTGACCGCGCTGTCGAGCGTCGGGCGGGCAAATGTCTCCATCTGTCTGTTGGTGATGGTGTAGCCGCCGAAGGCGTCGGTATGCTGCCTGGGCGTCGGACCATTGTCGGTTTTTTCCGACGGGACCCACGCGGGGGGCGGAGCGCCTACCCCGCCGCCGCCGGCGCCGGCGCCGGGCTGAGCGACCTTGGTCGGGACTCCAAGACGACGTTCCCCGACTTTGATCTGGCCGAGCTCGAAAGCCTTTGGCGCGCGGACCTCGATCGGCGGCAGCGGCGTCTGCGCGTTCATAGGAGTTGATAGCGAGAGAAGAACGCCGCCTGAAATCGCCGTCGTCGTCAGCAGCCTGGTCATCATTGCCCCCGTGAACTTCAGAGAGAGTTGAGGAAAGCGAGCAGCGCGTCGCGCTGGGGTTCGGGTAGATTGCGGAAGGCGTCGGCGGAGGATTGCGCTTCGCCGCCGTGCCAGAGGATCGCCTCGACGAGCGTGCGCGCCCTGCCGTCGTGCAGAAAATCGGCGCCGTCTCCGCCTTTGCCGGCGAGGCCCAGTCCCCAGAGCGGCGGCGTGCGCCAGTCCCTTGGACCAGCCTCGAAGTCGTCGCGGCCGTCGGCGAGCCCGTCGCCCATGTCGTGCAGCAGAAGGTCGGTGTATGGATGAATCTCGACGCCGTTGAGCGCGGGCTGCAGCGAGAAATCCGCAACATGCAGCGCATCGCGATGGCAATTCGAGCAGCCGATCTCATGGAACAGAACGTCGCCGTCCTTGACGCGTGGGTTCTCGAGATCGCGGCGCGCGGGAGGCGCAAGCGCGCGGATGTAGGCCACGACCGCGTCGAGTTGGGCGTCGGTCAATTCCGGCGTCGAAGCGCCGCGACGGCATTCGCTGTGAGACGGCGCGCAGCTCTCGACAGGAAACAGCGACGAGGTGACCCCGATGTCTTCGACGAAGGCGTTGGCGATCTGCTGCTTGAGATTGGGCTGATTGGCTTTGAGTCCGAAGCGGCCGAGCGTTCTTTGGCCGGTCTCGACGCTGAAGACGAAATTCGGTCTGCCCTTGCCGGCGAGAATTTCGCTCTCCGTGACCGCCTCGAGCAGACCCAGGCCGAAAACCGGCGGCGCGTTGCGCAGCGACGTCTTCGTCTCGGGCCCGAGCGGACCGTAAGCAAGATTGCGGAAGGAGAGCGTCGGCCGACGAAGCCTTACTGTCGCGCCATCGGAGAGCGCCACATCGAATTCGGCGTATTCGACGACGGCCTGGCCTTCGCCAGCGACGCCGGGAACGCCTTCGGGATTGAGCTGAGCGCCGTATTCAGGATGAACGCGCGGTCCGCCATGCGCGTCCCTTCCCTCGACGCTCAGCCTCGCCGCCATCGTGCGCGCGACGCCGTTTTCGCGGTCTGGCGCGGCGCCGCGACCATTCTTGACGTGGCAGGCGATGCAGGAAAGTCGATTATAGAGCGGACCGAGACCGATAAAGTCGGGATGGTCCTGCGAAGGTCCGATGACCCAGGCTTGGCGGAAGATGCCGCTCCCCTGGCGAAAGCTTGCTGCATGTTCGCCGTCCAATCCTTCAACCGGCTGGATGAAGGCTTCGGTGTCAGGGCCGCTCGTCTCATAACGCGCGGCGCCCGCGAGCAGCACTGCGCATAGAAGGACGCCGAAGCGTTTCATGGCGCCGGCTCCAGGCTTTTGACGAGCTCACGCGCCTGTCGCCGCGCCGCGCCGATCTCCTCGCGCCATTGTGCGATTTGCTGCGGATCGATGGCGTCGCGACGTAAGAAGCGCTCAAGGAAGGCGGTTGCGCGCGCGTCGCTTTCGGACACCGGAATGAAGCCGGCGAGTCTCTTCGCTTCGCCCAGCGCCGCGATGGCTTTCGCATTGCCGGCGAATTGTTTCTCGGCGTCGTGAATCTTGCGCCACAGTTCGGCGCTCTCGGCATGGCCTTCGACGATCGCGAGATCGAAGAGCAGCGCGATCAACGGCGGCCGCCGGCGGCCGACCTCCGAGTCATAATCCAGTATCGTCGACGCCGGCAGCGCAAAGGGATTCGCAAAGCCCTGCGGCGCGCTCTGATAGGCGTCGGGTCGCGCCGGATGCCGGCGGCTGTCCCGCTCCATCATCAGTCGCTGGCCTTCCGTCGACAGCAGGAAGTCGATGAACGCCTGCGCACCGGCGACATGCTTGGAGGCGGCGGTCATCGCGACATGGGCGGGCAGGAACGCCGTGCGCTGGGGATAGATCATCTCGACCGCCGCGCCATTGGCTTTGGCGATCTCGGCGAAGAAATCGATCGTCAGCGCGAGCGCCGCCTTGCCTTCGCGCACAGAGGCCGTCGGCGCGAATCCGGAATCGAGCAGCGTCGCCTCGCCGGCAATCTCGCCGAGGAGACGCCAACCAGCGTCCCACCCTTCGCTCTGCAAGAGGATGTCATAGAGCGCAGGCGAGAAGCCGACCTTTGAGGCGATCGGCATAGCGAGCTGGCGCGCATATTCGGGCGACGCGAGGTCGCGCCAGCGTCGCGGCAGGGAAAGGCCGGCCGCCGCCAGCGCGCTTGGATTCGCGACGATCCCATAGCCGGCGACGTCATAGGCTTCGTAGAGGCCAGCCGGATCGGACAATTGCTGCTGGCCGAGCCGGCCGGGAAGCACGGCGCGGTCGACCGTTATCTTGCGGAAGGCGCCTCGGTCGCGAAGATGCGCGAAATTCGCCGGCGCCGGAGCCCAATAGACGTCCGCGCCGCCCTGTTCGGGCTTGGCGAGTTCGGCAAGCGCGTCGCGGGACTGCTTCCAGATGAATCGAACGTGGCTTTGCGGGTGGTTGCGCTCGAACTCCCGCTCGTAACGGGTCGTCAGTTCTTCGGGAAAGCTTGTGACGACGACGATCGTCTCATTGGCCGACGCGCCGGACGGCGCAGCGCCAAGAATGCTGAAAAGGCTTGCGAATGCAGCGACGGCGACAGCGCGGATCATGTGATCGAGAACCGTTATGTAGTTAGCTTACATATTGCTTGACTACAAACGGGCGGTATAAAAGTCAACATCCGAACTTTAAGCAGCGCATGATCAGTATATATGCAAACGCCATAGGCCTATCGGTAATTGATATATTATCTGACAACATATCGCTTCTTAAGAAAATAGTGATGTTTTTCAATATGATAAACTGAGTCAGCCCAGCGCTGTGCGCGTCGTTGGCGGCTTTCGTCCGTTTTTGTCGCCTTCAAGACAAGATGCGCGAAACGAGGATTCTTCCGTCGCCCGGCCGTTGCCGGATTCCCTGCAATACAAAGGCGTGCGACTTGGCGCGTGATTTGCTGAAAAAGCGCGGGAGGCTCCCCATGCCACGCTTTTCAGCAAAAGAATTCCTCTCCGACTGCAATGAGCATTTCGTCATCATCCTCGGCACGAACGAGATCGCCTCCGCGGTCGCGGCGCGATTGACATGGGAGCGGCGCCGCGTGGTTCTCAGCCATGACGCGCACCCGCCGGTCATCCGACGGGGAATGGCCTTTCACGACGCGCTTTATGGAGATCGCGCCGAAGTCGACGGCGTCGTCGCCGATCTGACGCAAACGACGCTGGATGTGGTCGACGTCTTGTCCCGGCCGGGACGCGTCGCCGTTTCGCCTCTGCCCTTGACGGACCTCATCACTCTGCGCGCCCCCGACGTTCTGATCGACGCCCGCATGCAAAAGCACCGCGTCACGCCGGATCTGCGCGGGATCGCAGGTCTCGTGATCGGGATGGGTCCAAACTTCAGGGCGGGCTGGAACTGCGACGTGGCGATCGAGACTCATCCGGCGCATACGGGCGAATTGCTCGAAAACGGCGCCACGCTGCCTTCAGACGGCGTCGCTCGCGTTCTCGGCGGCGTCGGCAAGGAGCGCTTCATCTATGCGGCGCGCGACGGCGTCTGGCGGACGCCACTCGACATCGGCGCCCGGGTTTTCAGGGATTATCTGCTCGGCCGACTCGACGGCCTTCCCATCCAGGCGCCGATGGACGGCTTCCTGCGTGGGATCGCGCGCGACGGGGTGCATGCGGCGCGGGGCGTCAAGCTCGTGGAAATCGATCCGCGCGGACGCGCCTCGAATTGGACCGGAACGGACGAGCGCGGCCGCGCCATTGCCGAGGCGGTGGTCAGGGCGATCGCTCAGTCGCCGGCGCGGGGAGGACGGAGACCATCGCGCGCTAAAGTAACGCTCCACTAACCGAACATTCATCATAGCCGCGGTTGCCTCCGGCCGTCTTGCCCTGTATCCGGGCGATGAGGCGGGACGCAGGACATGGCCGAAGGCAAGATCGATGCTTCACTGGCGCTGCGGAGCGAGGGCCGACTCCTTGTCGGCCGCGACCGCGTGAAGCTTCTCGAGGCCGTCGCCCTTCACGGCAGCATTACCAAGGCCGCCAAGGCCGTCGGCTTCAGCTACAAGGCCGCATGGGACGCGGTGAACGCGATCAACAATCTTTTGCCCACGCCAGCCTTCATCACCAAGGCTGGAGGTCGCAGCGGCGGCGGCGCCGAGGTGACGGAGGAAGGGCGTCGGCTGATCGCCACCTTCCACCGCCTCGAAGAGAAGCTTGCGCGCATCTCCGAGACGATCGCCGAAGAGGGTCTCGCGGGCGCCGAGGATTTTCTGCTGTGGACCACGGGCATGACAATTTCCGCGCGCAATGTTTTTCGCGCGGAAGTGACTCAGGTCAAGAAGTGGCCGGTCGACGTCGAAGTGACGCTGCGGGTGTCGGAAAAGGATACGATCCTGGCGATCGTCACCAATGAATCAGCCGAGCGACTGGGCCTTTCTCGCGGGCGCAAGGCGCTGGCGCTGATCAAGGCGTCCTTCGTCAATCTGGCGCCCGCCGGCGACGCGGCGCCGCTGCAGCGCAATTGCTTCCGCGGCGTAGTCACGCAGCGGATTGACGCCGAGCGCAATAGCGAAATCCTGCTCGACGTCGGTTTCGGAAAGACGATGACCGCGGTGACGCCGCGCCACCTCGTTGAAGATATGGGACTGAAGGAAGGGGACGCCGCCCTGGCGACCTTCGACGCTGCGGACGTCATTTTGGCGGTGGAATAGCGGGTCTGCGACGGCGCCAGCTCCAACTGGATACCGGCTCAATTCCGCAATAGACTCTCGTCGGCGCTTTCGCAGAAGGCGTGGACTCGAAGGAGCATCCTATGAAGCCAGTTTATTTCATTGCCGCGGCCGCATTATCTTTTTTTGCGACGAACGCGCTCGCCGAAACGAAGAAGCCGACGTCCAAGTGGACATGCGAGGATTTCCTGGCGGTCGACGACCAATTTCAGCCGAAGGTGATCTACTGGTCCTCAGCGCAGAGCAAGAAAGGCAAGCCGCTCGCAACGGACGTCGATATCGAAGGCACGGAGAAGGTCATTCCCATGGTCATCGACGATTGCAAGAAGGCGCCGCAAGAGTCTTTCTGGAGCAAGCTCAAGGGCGCTTGGAAAAAGGTCGAGACCGACGCAAAGTCGCTTGGCAAAAAGTTGTAACCTCCCTTGCTGGCCAAATGGAAGGCTGAACAATGCTTGAAACGATCGCGGTCATCCTCATCATCATGTGGCTGCTCGGGCTGGTCTCCTCATATACCCTCGGCGGCTTCATTCACATTCTGCTTGTGATCGCGATCATCGTGATCATTCTGCGCGTCATTCAGGGCCGCAGCCTTCTTTAGCGAACGCCGCGCGAGGAACGCTCACGTTTGGCCGACGACCAAGGCGGGGAAGCGAGCGCAACGCTGTTCGCTGGCTTTCCCTCGCCCCCGCTCCATTTCGACTCGAAGCGCGCGAAACGCGTCTCGAGCTCCCATTGCCGTCTGGCTTTTTCGGAACCGGCCAAGAAACGACGACACCCGGCGGAAGGCGAAGTCCCGCCAAGCTGTGCGTTGCGGCAAGCCGAAACGGGGCGCGCGGCCGCAGGATCGCGCCACAGGCTCTCGCCGGGAAGAAAAGCGTACGTCAGACTGTTTCGAGACAGCTGTTTCAAGTCGCGGTAGGAAAGTTGGTAGACGCGCGCGGCGCGCTGATATTCGTGCGTGAGATCGATTCGCGATACGCCCTCGTCGTCGGTCGATAACGCCGTCGGCACGCCCGCGTTGCGATAGAGCGGGAATGGATGGTCCGCGCCTTCGACGCCGAGAATTTGCGCATTGGACGTGAGATTGATCTCGACCATTATTCCTTCGCGCGCCATTCTTGCCATCAGACCTTTGGCGTCGCGCTCGAAGCCGATGTCGACGCCATGGCCGATGCGCCCCGCGCCGGCGACCTCGACCGCCTCGCGAATATGGAAGGTCAGATCCTTGGGAGGAACGAGCCCCATTGTCAGCTCCCCCGCATGAAGACTGATCCGCGCCTTCGGGTGTCGGCGCCCGATGTCGCCGACGATTCGCATCTGATCGCTATAATTTCCCAACGTGATTACATCGTCCTCAGCCGCGACGAGGTTCAATCCGACAACCGGCCCGTCGCGCGAGGCGAGGCGCGCCGCAAGCGCCGTCTGCGCGAATAATTTCGCGCGATCGACATTGCGATAGACCTGGGCGAGAAACCGTACCGCGACGTCGCATCCGGGCCGACGATGAATCGCGTCGCTGCAGGCGAGTCGCCGGTCCTTGTCGGCGACGACGGCGACCACGCTCTCCGCCGCGCGCTGGACGAGGTCGCCAAGACCTTTGCCGTCGAGCGCCGCAAGCATTGCGTCGGGATCGTCCTTCCAGCCGATCTGCTCGCCAAGATCGCGCGCCTCGCCCATCAGCGGACTGATCATCAATTCGAGATACAAGACGTTCTGCGAGGCGGCGCGCTCGACGACCTCGGCGAGGGCGGCGCCGACATTGTTTCCCGTCACGTCTGAGAACCGAAAGAAGCTGTTGAAGAACTGATCATGGCCGCTGACGTGCGCGGTGATGACGTCGCGCATCGACCAGGCGTTGATCGCGTCTCGATAGGCCTGCGTCGAGCGCAGCGCTTCCGCGAGAGGCGGCTTCGACACGGCGTCGCAAGGCGGCGGCAGCGCCGCCTTGCTCTTGACGTCGAAACACCAGCCCTCGGCGCGCGCCCAAGCCAAAGCGCTCTCCGCATAGACGGCGCCCGCAAGGTGATTGTGCAAATCGGCGCCTTTCGGCATTTCGACAAGAAAGCTGCGTAGAGCGGCGCCATTGCCGCGCAGGCCTTCCAGCGCCGCAGACGTGTCGCGCACGGCGGCGGCGCTTAAAACTTCGCGCGCATGGACTGCGCAGCCGCCCCATGCGACGGCGAGGGCCGCGCAGAACATCCGCAACGACGCCGAGCCCGGCAGGATTTCAGCAAGCGAACGACTGAGACGCGGGGTCATGAGCAGCTCCGAGACGCGATTCACTGCGGCTTCTTAGCGCACAGCAAAGGCCTTCCGGCATTCGACGTCGCAAAACAATTTTTTGCAAAGGAAGCTTGCTCATTTCAGTCGAACTATGACAAGAGTGATGCTCACCTTCTTGGGGAAGCCAAATTTGGCGAATGTCGATGTCGTGGTCGCGCAAAAACTCAGCGTACAAGCTGTTTCGCATTCTTTTCATCAACTTTGGCCTGCTCGTCAGTCTCGTCGTCGTTGCGGAGATTGTTCTTCATCTCGTCTACACCGGCGGCAATCCATTTCTGGCGCCTGTGAAAAACGAGTTGAGGGTTCGCGATCCGCATTACACCCATGGCCTGAAGCCCAATTTTAACGGCTTCGACGCCTGGGGCTCCAATATAGTTCCCATTTTCACCAATTCACTGGGCTTTAGAGACGCCGCCGTACGCAGCGTGCCGATGACGGTGGACCGCAAGCGCGTCATCTTTATCGGCGATTCCTTCACTGAGAGTCCCGGCGTCCCCTATGAACAGTCTTTTGTCGGCCTTTTCGCGCAGGCTTTTCCCGCACTCGATGTGTTGAATGCGGGAGTCTCGAGCTACGCGCCGTCCGTCTATTACGAGAAACTCAAATATCTCCTCGACGCCGGCCTCAAGTTCGACGAGGCTGTGGTTTACATTGATATCTCCGACATACAGGACGAAGGCGTTTTCTATTCGTATGATCAAAATGGCGTATTGCAGATGGGCGTGTTTCAGCCCACTGCAAACGTTTGTTCCCCTGTCCCGCGGCCGCCGCTGCCACAACCACCAAAGAGGTGGTGGGAGAAAGTCTCTTATATGGCGGAGTTCTATGGCCAGATGCGCTACGCAGCGGAGTTGGGGAGAGCGCTCGGGCGAGCGTCCTTCGAGGACCTTTCAAAATCGGGCGTCGTCTACAGCCCCGATTACACGCGTGCAAGCTGGACATATAGCGAGAATTCAAGCTGCTATGGCCCATTAGGGATCGACGCGTCTATCGAAAAGGCGAAGAAGCAATTGGATCGCCTCTACGAACTCCTGTCGTCGCGCGGGATTGCGCTTTCAGTCGGGGTCTATCCATGGCCGCAGCAGCTGCTTTACGACGTTGAAAATTCGCGGCAAGCGCGCGTCTGGCGCGACTGGTGCGCCGGCAAATGCAGAAAATTTTTCGATCACTTTCCCGACTTTTTCGCCTATAAAGCGCAAGATCCCGATTTCATTAGATCGTTGTATTTCTGGGGAGACTTTCACTTCAACGCGAAGGGCAACGCGCTCCTGGCGAACGGTCTCATTAAGAATTACGAATGAGTACGCGGGGAGCGAAACCATACGGCAAGTCATGGGAAGGTCATGGGAAATTTGCGGTTCGCCAGCCTTGCAGATAATTTGTCGTTGAGGCGACTTGGGGGGTCTCGTCTGAATGTCGCATGAGGACTATTCGAGAGACCGTTCCGCCGCCATGGGGTCCGATCGATCGTTCGGTCTGGTGATGGCCGCGGCGATCACGGTCATCAGCATGCTGCCGCTTCGGCACGGCGAGGCGCCTCATTTCTGGGGGCTCGCTGCTGCGCTTGGTTTCGCCGCGGCGGCGTTCCTCGCGCCAGCCAAACTGCGGCCGCTGAACCGACTGTGGCACCAGCTGGGCTTGGCGCTGCACAAAATCACCAACCCGATCATCATGGGCGTCCTGTTCTTTGGAGTGATCCTCCCGATCGCGGTGATTTTCCGGCTGCGCCGCGTCGATCCGCTCAAACTTGCGTTCGACAAGAGCGCGACGTCCTACTGGACCATGCGTAATACGCCCGAAGGGGCGAGCGACATGAGCAAGCAGTTCTGAGGAGAGAGAGAGAATGAGCTTCCTGCTCGAACTTTGGGATTATCTCAAGACCAGTAAGAAATACTGGATGGCGCCGGTTCTCGTCATCATGCTGCTGATCGGCGCGCTGATCGTTCTGCAGGGCACCGCGGTCGCTCCGTTCATCTACACGCTCTTTTAAAGCGCGATGCGGATACTTGGCATCTCCGCCTTCTACCACGACAGCGCAGCCGCCGTGGTGGAGGATGGCGAAATCATCGCCGCCGCTCAGGAAGAGCGATTCTCGCGCAAAAAGCACGACTCGCGCTTTCCGCGTCACGCGATCGACTACTGTCTTGAAGCGGCCGGCGCCACGCCTGAAGACATTGATTTCGTCGCCTTCTACGACAAGCCGTTCATCAAATTCGAGCGGCTGCTGGAAACCTATATCGCCTTTGCGCCGCGCGGATTTCAGTCGTTCAAAATGTCGCTGCCGCTCTGGCTGCGCGAAAAGCTTTTTCAAAAGTCGCTGCTGCTGAAAGAGATGAAGGCCTATTCGGCGGATGTCGACTGGGCGAAAAGGCTGCTGTTCGCCGAGCATCACTTCAGCCACGCCGCCAGCGCCTTCTACCCCTCTCCGTTCAAGGACGCGATCGTTCTGACGATGGATGGGGTCGGCGAGTGGGCGACGACGTCGGTCGCTTTCGGCAGTGACAATCAACTGACCATGCAGCGAGAATTGCGCTTCCCGCATTCGCTCGGCCTGCTGTATTCGGCGTTCACATATTACACCGGGTTCAAGGTGAACTCCGGCGAATACAAGCTGATGGGCCTTGCCCCCTATGGCGAGCCGAAATACGCCGACGTGATCCTGGACAATTTGATCGACCTGAAGCCGGACGGCACCTTTCGGCTCGATCAGTCATATTTCGACTATTGCACCGGCTTGCGGATGACCAACGCCAAGTTCGACGAACTTTTCGGCGGCCCGGCGCGCAAGCCGGAGGAACTCCTGACGCAGCGTCACATGGATCTCGCCGCCTCGATACAGGCGGTCACCGAGGAGATCGTTCTCAGGCTCACCCGCGCGCTCGCCAAAGAGACCGGCGCACGCAATCTTTGTCTCGCCGGCGGCGTGGCGCTGAATTGCGTCGCGAATGGAAAACTGCTGCGCGACGGCAGCTTTGACCAGATCTGGATTCAGCCGGCGGCGGGCGACGCTGGCGGCGCGCTCGGCGCAGCGCTCGCCGGCTACTATCACTACAAGAAAAACTCCCGACGCCTCAACGGCGGCGGCGACGCCATGCGCGGCTCCTATCTCGGTCCTTCATTCCCGCAAGCCGAGATCGAGCGCCGGCTGCATGCCGTTGGCGCCAGATTCGAGCCGATGGCGGAAGGCGATCTTATCGAAGCGGCGGCGCGGGACCTTGCCGACGAGAAAGCGGTCGGTTGGTTTCAAGGCCGAATGGAATTCGGGCCGCGCGCGCTTGGCGGACGGTCGATTCTGGGCGATCCGCGTTCCGACACGATGCAGAAAACGCTCAATCTCAAAATCAAATATCGCGAGTCGTTTCGGCCCTTCGCGCCGTCCGTGTTGCGTGAGGATGTCGCCGACTGGTTCGAGCTCGAAGGCGATTCCCCGTACATGCTGCTCGTCGCCGATGTCGCCGAAAAGCATCGTCACGCAATGACGGCTGAGCAGCAGAATCTGTTTGGCATCGACAAGCTCAATGTTCCGCGCAGCTCGATTCCGGCCGTGACCCACGTCGACTATTCCGCGCGGATTCAGACCGTGCATCAGGAGACGAATCCGCGCTATCACGCGCTGCTTTCGGCGTTCAAGCGAATGACCGCCTGTCCCGTGCTCGTCAATACGAGCTTTAATGTGCGCGGCGAACCCATCGTCTGCACCCCAGAGGACGCCTTCGGCTGCTTCATGGGCACGGAGATGGACACGCTGGTGATCGGCGATTGTTATTTGCGCAAAGACGATCAGGACGCATCACTCAAGCACGATTACAAAGAAAAGTTTGAACTGGACTGACCGCAACTTGCGTTTTTCATGAGCGGATCGGATAGCGTTCAAGGGCTGGCTTCTGAGCGCGCGCGGAATTTCGCTCTCCGTCAGGATCTCATCTCCAAATACCGCTAAGCGATCGCTGTTGACTTGATAAATGTCGTTCGGCGCCGCCGGCTTGGCGACGCCGTTCTATGCACAGGAAAGGAGCGCCGCTCAGCTTGACGGATTGTTTAAACCCGCGTCTTTTTTTGAAGTCTGCTAAACGCCTGTGATTGCATCGAATTTTTGCTTATTGATGGAGCGGCAAATGGATTTTGATCGCGTCAATCGGGAAAGTCTCATCCATAGTCTTCGCGACGCCCTGCCGCTCTCCGCTCGCCCCCGACCGGCGCTCCTCGCATTTCTGCGCGCGCACGGCGCGGTCGGGAGGAGCGCGCCGCGGCTCGTCGTCGTCGACATCTTCGATGCGGGCGGACCGCAAGGTTTGATGTGCCGCTTCGAGATTGCCGGCGAAACCGACGCCTCAAGTTTCGTCGCGCAGTTGACCCAACTTGCGCTCGATCGGAGACACCCGCTGGCACAACGGGTCGCCGAGCGTCGACGGCGTGCGCCACGCACGGGGGCGACCTGAGACGACTGCGCCTATGTTGTCTCGACCCGTACGCCGCCCGCAGCGAACGTCGCCGTCAGCATCCCCGGAGTCGAGTGCGCCCGTCCGCATCTTCCCTCGCGATCGACAAGGATGAGGCCGCCGCGGCCGTCCACTCTGTCGACGAGATAGCGTATGGCGGCGCTGGCCGCTTCTTCAGCCTGCATTGAGCGGAATTCGACGAAACACGCGGCCGTGCGCGCCAGCGCAGTGCGGATGAAATCCTCGCCGACGCCGGTGCAGGACACCGCACAACTGGCGTTATCGGCGAATGTTCCCGCGCCGATGAGCGGCGAATCGCCGACGCGGCCGAAACGCTGGTTCACGACGCCTCCAGTTGACGTCGCGGCCGCAAGATCGCCGTTGCGATCGCGCGCGACGGCGCCGACCGTGCCGAGTTTCGCGTCGGTCGCGTCGGAGTGATCGAGCGCGGTCTCATGCTTTCGCTTCGCCTTGGCGAGCTGCGCGACGCGTTCCTCTGTCCGGAAATAATCTTCGCTTTCGAACGCTAACTGCCGCTCTCGCGCGAAGCGCTCGGCGCCGGCGCCGACGAGCAGCACATGGCCGCTCTTCTCCATCACCTCATATGCAAGGCGCACCGGATTTCTGACGCCGCGAACCGCCGCGACGGCGCCCGCCTTGAGGGTGCGGCCGTCCATGATCGACGCGTCGCACAGTGCGGCGCCTTCGGCGTTGAGCACGGAACCCCGACCGGCGTTGTAAAGCGGATCGTCTTCGAGCAGCGCGACGCAGTGAACGACCGCATCTAGCGCCGACGATCCATCTGCGAGAAGGCCGGCGCCCGATTCGACGATCGCGCGCAAGGAAGCCTCATAACGATGCGGATCGCGGATCGCGCCGGCGCCGCCATGGATCATCAAAGAAACGCTCGTCATCGCCCAACCAGCCGCTTGTCAATGCTTCTCGCGCCTGCGCTATAGTCTCGCGCCTCAAACCTTTGGAGTGAACGCCATGCGCAACACATTGCTTCTTTCCTTGATCTTCGTAGCCCTTGTGGCGCCGGCGGCGTCCGAGACGTCGATCATAGGCAAAAAGGACGGGAAGGACATCGTGACGGTGCGCGTCGGCGAAGCCTCACAATCGAAGCAGTCGCTCCCGATCTTCCCTGGAATTTCTACAAAGACCGCCGGCGCAAAAGGGCTGTCTTTATTGAAGGTCGTCATTCCTCCCGGCGGCAAGGCGCAGGCCCACACGCACAAAGGGCACGAGTCCGCGATCTATCTGTTGCAGGGCCGTGTCGAGACGCGGTACGGAGAAAATCTGGAAAAGAGCGTCGTGAACGTCGCCGGTGATTTCATTTTCATTCCTCCTGACGTGCAGCATCAGCCCGTGAACTTGAGCGACAGCGAGGCAGCGATCGCAATCGTCGCCCGCAACGACGGCGACGAGCAGGAGCATGTCATTCTGCATCCGATGAAAAGATAGGCGCTAATCTTTTGCTCACTGAGAACTGCGCCTTGGCTTCTTGAAAGCAAGCCTCGACAGGAAAGAGCCGCCGAGGCTTTTCGCACAAACCATTCATTTGCAGGAAGACAAGGCGCCGGAAAGCGCGCTTATGAAGTTCGTTATGTTGACTATCGCCTCATGTGTCGTCCGAAAGCGTCATGATGGCTAAATGACGATGCGGTTTAACGACATGAAGCTGAAGCCGAGAAATTGTAGGCGATGACGCCAGAGCGTTTCGCCTGTCAAAGCGCGCCAATTATGTAGGCGCTCCCTTCGGACATAGCGATCAGGAGTAGCTCATGCCCCGGTTTGCGGCTTTCCGAAACGATTCCGCTCAGGGAATCAGTTCGTCGGCGCAGAGCGCGTTTGTTTCTGCGTCAGCAAATTTGTCCCCAGATGCGCGCATCTTAATTGTCAGCGACACGCGCCTGTTTAGCGAAGCACTTGGCTTGCGTCTGAGCCAGCATGCGGGAATGTCGGTCGTCTCCGTCGTCGCGTGCGGCGCCGCTCTGGCGGCGGCGGCTCAATCTGAACTTGACATTGTGCTGCTTGACGTTGGCGAACTGGAAGCGCTCGCGATTGCGCAAGCTCTCGGCGCGCAACATCCAGATCTGCAGATCGTCGCCATCGGCGCGCCGGCATCGGCTGGCGCAGCATTGGCGGCCGCTTGTCCATCGATCGTCGGCGTCATTCCTCGCGAGGGCTCGATTGAAGACGTTGTCGAACTGCTGGAGCGATTGACAGCGGCGCCGGCGATTCGATCGGTCGAGCAGCGTCGGGCTATCGGCAAGGAACCGCTCGCGAATGCAAAGGACGCGCTTACGGCGCGCGAGCGGGAGATACTCGAACTGATCGAGCGCGGTCTGTCGAACAAGGAGATCGCTCGTCGGCTACGCATCGAACTCGGCACGGTGAAGAATCACGTGCACAATGTTCTACAGAAGCTGCAAGTGCGCGGTCGCGGCGAAGCGGCGCACTCGATGCGAAAGCGCTCCTCCGCAAATCACGGAGGAGCGCTTCATTCGCCGATCGATCGAGGACCGCTCGTGCTTGCGACTAAATAAGGCCCGCGGCTCGCAGCTGCATCATGCGCTGAATGATCGCCGGATTGATCCTTTGCATCATCGCAGGATCGACGGCCCATGGCGCTGGCGCGCTCAGCGGAGCAAATCCGTCGATCATCGCTCCCGCGGGCGCCAGTCCCGCGCCAGCGGGCGCCGCTGCGCCCATCGGCTGAGTTGCGGCCTGACTCGGCACGCGCTCAAAATCCGGCGCGCCGACGCCTTCGCGCGTGGAGTCGCCGAGATAGCGGACGCCGGATGAGGCCAACAGCGAGAAGAGCTGAGCAACGCGTTGCTCATTGCGCGCCGTACGCGCCCCTGCGAGAAGCGGATGGTGCGCGAGAAGCAGCGCCGCCATGCCGGTGACGTGAGGCGTCGCCATCGAGGTGCCGTCCCAGGCCGCATATCCGCCGCCGGGCACAGTGGAGACGATCGCCACGCCAGGCGCCGCGACAGTGATCTGTGGCCCAAAGCACGTGAATTTCGGCGAGAACATCGTCCCCGCGACAAGTTGCGGGACAACCGTCTGAGCGTGATAGCTGTCGGAGGGAAACTCATCGAGCTTGCCCATCGCGGCGACCGTCAGCACCGTCGGCAGCATGCCGGGAAACTGCACAGGTCCGCTGGAGTTTCCGGCGGCGACGATGCAGGCAACGCCGCTCTGGCGCGCTTCGGAGATTTTCTGCGCAACGAGTTCGGAAGGATCGCCGCTGCCAAGGCTCATATTGACGACGTCGAGCTGCCGTTCGATGCATTCGTCGAGCGCGTCGATGAGATCGCTGAAACGACCGCCGGGAAACACTTTCAACGCGTGAACTTCCGCCTTGGGCGCAAAGCCGCGAATGCCGGCGACGCCCTCGGAGGCGGCCGTAATGATTCCGGCGCAATGCGTGCCGTGGCCGATTTGATCGTTCGACCAGCTCGTCTTGTCGCCGCCATTGGTGAGATCGGCGCCGCGCGTCACATGGCGCAGTTGCGGGTGCGCGCTGTCACAACCCGAATCGATGATGCCGATCTTGACGCCGGCGCCAGTAAATGAGGGATCAAGCCGATCGAGCTTCATCAGGCGCTGACCCCAGCCGACCATCCCGCTTTGAGGGAAGCCGTTGAAGCTTTCAGTCAGCGGGCGCAACTGCACAGTGTTCATCGCGCCGGCCTGAAGTGCTGGCGCGCGCAGCATCCGATCCCAATGATCGGCGGAAGGTTTGACGTAAATCGCCTGGATGGTCTCGATCGGACCGCCGAAAACCGTCACGACGACTTCGCCGCGCTCATTGGTGACGCCTTGGCCCGGAAAGCCCTGCCCATAGACATAGACCGTCGCCTTGGGCAGCGGCTTGCCGCCAACGCCCACGACGCGCAGCTGCACGTCAACTCCAACGCCGGCGGCGATCGGCATGACTCCGTTGAAGTCGAAGGGCC
Source organism: Methylocystis silviterrae (assembly GCF_013350005.1). GTDB lineage: Bacteria > Pseudomonadota > Alphaproteobacteria > Rhizobiales > Beijerinckiaceae > Methylocystis > Methylocystis silviterrae. Next base: position 292,179 of record NZ_JABVWW010000005.1, on the reverse strand, counting down.
GAAAATCGTCCGAGGCGCGAAGAAAGGCGTCGCGCTCCACAATGACGTTGGGCGGCGCCGACGCCTGCAGTTTGGCGCCGCGATCAGGGTCCATCTCGGCGACGAGAATTTCCGGCGTCTGAGACGATGGCCCGCCGGCTGAAAAGGCGGTGAGCCCGCGCGGCTGAATCCGCCGCACGATCTTTACGTCGGGCAGCGCATTGGCGAGATCCATCGCCGAAGCGGGCGCGAATCCGGGCACGCGCCGCGAGGCGATCATAAAGCGCTCCGTTGGCGCAATCGCCATCGGCTCCACGCGCGTATCGGCGCCATTGGGCGCCGGCGCCGCACGCCCGGAACTCTGACCATTCGGCCCATTCGGCGCAGGATTAGCAGTATCGGGACCAGCCATTTCGACTCTCCTAATAAAATCAGGCCAGCCTGCGCATCGCTCTGAAGAATGCGGCGGCGGCGTTAAAATGCTTTCAGCGGAGCGTTTGGTTCGATGATCAGGGTCGCGCCAAATTGTTCGCGCAATTGACTGGCGACCGCGGCGGGGAGAGCGACGACCAACCTCGGTTGACCGGCCTTGCCGGCGCGCTGAAGAATTGCGGCGCCGGGAACAGACTGCATCGCCTGTTCGAAAGCAGCTAAATCTCCTGCGCCCGCCGCATTCCGCGGCGCCACCAAAAATTGATCGATGCCGTTCGTTGCGCTCATGATTTCGCGATCCTGATCTCTCGAGGGCTCCCGGGCCGATGAATCGGCCCGGAAGCGGCAGCAGATCATCCTTCATGCGTCGCGTCGATTGCGTCGCTCAGGACATCAGCCGTACATCGGCGCCTGCATCTGCGGCACGTAGTAGACGGGCTGCGGGCCTGCTTCGAAGGGCAGGAAGCGCTGAGCGAGACCGCCCACCGTGCCGCCGATCGTCTGCCCCAGTCCAGCGTTGCCGAAGCGGCCGCCGATGAAACCGCCGAGCGGCGCGCCGATCGCGCCAAGCGCATCGCCGACGATGCCCTGCGGCGCGAACACTGGCGCAGCCGTCTGGGGGACATAATAAGTTCCAGCCTGTGGGCCAGCTTCGAACGGCAGGAAGCGCTGGGCTAGTCCGCCCACCACATTGCCAACCGTCTGGCCAGCGCCGGCGTTGCCGAAGCGCCCGCCGATCCAGTTGCCAACCCGGCCCCCGACCGCGCCGAGCGCATCGCCGATGAAGCCCTGCGGAACGAAAACCGGCTCCGCCTCGAACGGCAGGAAGCGCTGCGCGAGACCGCCCACCGTGCCGCCGATCGTCTGCCCCAGTCCAGCGTTGCCGAAGCGGCCGCCGATGAAGCCGCCGAGCGGCGCGCCGATCGCGCCAAGCGCGTCGCCGACGATCCCCTGCGGCGCGAACACAGGCGTCGCTTCGAACGGCAGGAAACGCTGGGCAAGCCCGCCCACCGTGCCGCCGATCGTCTGACCGAGACCGGCGTTGCCGAAACGGCCGCCGATGAAGCCGCCGAGCGGCGCCCCGATCGCGCCGAGCGCATCGCCGACGATCCCTTGCGGCGCAAATCCCGGCGCAGCCGTCTGCGGGACGTAATAGGCCCCGGCGTAGGCCGGCGGGCCGGCGTCGAACGGCAGGAAACGCTGCGCGAGACCGCCCACCGTGCCGCCGATCGTCTGCCCCAGTCCGGCATTGCCGAAGCGGCCGCCGATGAAGCCGCCGAGCGGCGCCCCGATCGCGCCAAGCGCATCGCCGACGATTCCTTGCGGCGCAAATCCGGGCGCGGCCGTCTGCGGGACGTAATAGGTTCCGGCGTAAGCCTGCGGGCCGGCGTCGAACGGCAGCAAGCCGCCGAGCACCCCGCCCGCGACGCTGCCGATCTGCCGACCGAGATTCTGGTTGCCCAGGGCGCGGCCGAGCGCGCCGCCGCCCAATCCGCCCAGCGCGCTGCCGAGCGCGCCGCCGATGAAGCCTTGCGGCGCAAACATCTGATCGGCAACCATGCCCATCGGCGCGACCGAAGGCGCTGTTCCATTGTAAGCGACTTGCATATCTGATCCTCCCAAAGGGTCAAAGAAATCTGCGCCGCTCAAACGCATGTCGCATCTGCTCATCGACGCAGAGCAAACGATAGGTCCTTTGGGAAGCCCAATATATGGATCGTTGGGCACAGTTGAGGATACATGCGCGGCGAACGCTTAGCGCCAAACAAAAATCAATGAAGCGCGGCGTCGTCGAACAAGTGCCACAGGGATTTTTGCAGCTTACGGCTCGTGATATGCGCGCCGGCGGCGCGGCGCTCAAGAACGAGTTTCTTGTCGTGAAAATCTTCCATGCCAACGCGATGACCGACGCTGATCACCGTCGCGCCGGCGAGATCTTCATTGAACAGGCGCAGCATCGAAACCTGACTCTCTTCGTCGAGCGCCGACGTCGCTTCATCCATGATGATGATCTGCGGCCTTTGCAGCAAGAGCCGAACAAAAGCCGTTCGCTGCCGCTCACCGCCGGAAAGCGTTTGGTCCCAGCGCTGCTCTTCGTCGAGATGCTTGACGAGATAACCCAAGCCGCATCGCCGCATCGCGCCTTCGATCATATCGTCGGTGATTTCCTTGTCGGAAATTGAATAGAGCATGGCCTGACGAAGCGTGCCCAGAGGGATGTACGGCTTCTGCGGCACAAAGGCGATGTGAGCGTCTTTCGGCAAGAGGATGCGCCCCGAACCCCACGGCCATAATCCGGCGAGGGCGCGAATAAGCGTGCTCTTTCCCGTGCCGCTCGGCCCCGCCACGAGCAGCTTTTCGCCAGTGGGAATGACAACGTTCGCGCCAGCAATCACAATTCGACCGTTGCGATGCGCGACCGCGAGATCCTCTATGTGAATCGTGTTGTCGTCGCTAACGCCGAAATCGATAAACTCCTTCTCCTCCATGATAACGCCTATATCCAGACTCTCGAGCGCTTCTGCGAGTTCGTCGACCCGGTTGGCTGAGGCCATCCACTCCGCGACGCGCACCGAATTGTCGATGAACCAGTTGAAGGCGATCTGCACCGAGATGAAGGCGGCGGTAAGCTGCATGACCATTCCGAGCGTCAGAGCGCCCGAGAGATATTTGGGCGCGACGAGCACGAGCGGAATCAGCGGCACCAGCGCGCCATTGGCGCTCTGCACGGTGGCGATCACCGCGTTGCGATGGATCTGGCGTATCCAGGCGGCGACGACGCGTCGATAGTTCTGCAGGACAGAACTCAATTCGTCGGCGTCGCCACGTATGAGCGCAATGCTTTCCGCGTTCTCCTTCAGCCGTGTGAGTTCGGCGAGGAACCGCGCTTCAGCCTCGTTCTTCTGCGCAACGGCCGGAACGAGGGGACGTCCGGCGAAGTAGGCGAGGCCGCCGGCGATCGTCGCATAAACCACCGCGGCGAAGCCGAGATATCCCGGCAACACGAGGCGCGCGCCAAACAGATTAAGCTCCAGGGCGCCGCCAACGGTCCACAGAACCCCGACGAAGGCCAACGCCGTCGCCAGCGCGGTCAAAAAGCCGACGGCGAATTCGACCAGCGGATCTACGGCGAGTTGCACGTCCTTGGAGATTCGATATTCCGGCGAGGTCTGCTCGGCTGCGGCGATCTCAAGACGGTAGTAGCGTTGATCCTCGAGCCACCAGCCGGCGAGTTTTTCAGTGAGCCATTCTCGCCAACGCATCTGCAACGTCATGCGCGCCACGAGCGTTCCGCTAATGGCGAGGCCGCTGAATGCGACGAGGGCGGGCAACAGGATCGTCGCCCAACTCAGCGCTTCGACATTCTTGCTTGCCAGCGCGTCGAAAAACGTCCGGTTCCATTCGTTGATGCTGAGCTGCGCCCCAAGCTGCAGCGCGATGCACAGGGCGACTAACCCCGTCAGACTCCATGCCCGTCGGCTGGTCTCGCCCGCCCAGAATCCCAGAGCAAGCGCGCAGAACTCCCGCCAACGCGCTCGAGCAGGCCGAGTCACCTCTGCAGCCACATTTGGCGCTATAGCTTGACTATTCACAGTCGAAGCGCCTCTCTGCTTGAGCGCCCCGAAATCGACGACGGCTCTTCTCGAGCGGCTCAGCGGACATCGCCCTGATGCGCGACTCCTATTTGGCGCGCCGAAACCGCTAGACTACAGCTTTGAAGCGGCCTTTTTCGTGAACTTAGGCGGCCCTGAGTGGGATATCCCGCCGCGAGTCGCTAGGCCGCGCGAGACGCCTTGCGCTCGAAGAACAGCGCCTGGCTGATCGTCGCCTTGACCGTATCGACCTTGTAGGGCTTGCTGATGAGAAACGCCGGCTCGGGCCGCTCGCCGGTCAGCAGGCGTTCGGGAAATGCAGTAATGAAAATTACCGGGGCGTCGAAACTTTCGAGCATTTCGTTGACGGCGTTCAGACCAGAACTGCCGTCGGCGAGCTGAATGTCCGCGAGAATTAAACCTGGCCGCTTGCGCGCGGCGAGCTCCACGGCCTCCTGATGGGTGCGGGCGACGCCAATGATACGATGGCCCAGATCACGCGCGATGAACTCGATGTCCTGCGCAATGAGCGATTCATCCTCGATGATGAGCACGTCCGTCGCGACGCGTTCGGCGATTTCCCGTCCAGCCTCCGTTACGAGCGCTTCGACCTCTTCTTCCGTCGCGCCCAGGATGGCGGCGGCGTCCGCTACCGAAAAGCCTTCGACCGTACGCAGCAAAAAGGCCTGTCGCGACCGCGGCGTCAGCAAGCTGATATTCCGCTGTGCTGCGGAGATCTCGTCATCGGCTGCGGCTTCGGTGTTCAGCCGGATCGACGACCACGACGTCATGAAGAGGTGGTAAAGCCCGACCTTGGGCGACATATTCGGTGGAAACGCATCCGGATCCGCCACCAGCGCCTCGAGCGTGGCGACGACGTAAGCGTCGCCGCTCTTTTGCGAGCCGCAAAGCGCCCTCGCAAAACGGCGGAGGTACGGCAGATGCACCGCAATTTCCCGGGAGAGGTTCATAGTTTCATCCTATGCCGCCCAGCGCGCAAGTCAATTCAAGCGCCCGCTGATATGTCACAGTGTTCCTTGCTTGCAATGGCGGAACAATTAGTGTTCTTACGCGTTCGAACAAGGGAGGTCGTCGCTCGGCCGCCCCGGGTAGAGGCGGCCAGTCTCGGGGCGAACTCGGGGTCGAGAATGAGCCAACGCGAAAATCCTCACGACAACGATGGCCCCTCCCGCGACGCGGAACCGAACTTGAACAATAAGGCTGGAGGTCGGGAGGAGGCGGATGCTGACGGCTCCCAGGATGCTGACGGGGCACAAGCGGACGGCGTCGCGCTGGACCCAAAGGTTCAAGCTCAGCTCGGGCGCGTATTTCGCGCCTATTGCGACGATCTGATCCACCAACCCATTCCAGACAAGTTCACTGTGCTGCTGGCCAAGCTGGAAGCCAAACAGCGCGAAAAGAAATGAGCGACGAGGCCTTCGGAGATCAGATGGTGGCGCAGATGCCCTATCTGCGCGCCTTCGCCATTTCGCTTTGCGGATCACATAGCCTCGCCGACGACCTGGTCCAGGACACTCTGGTCAAGGCCTGGTCGCACGCCGACTCCTTTCAGCCGAACACCAATCTACGCGCCTGGCTCGTGACCATTCTGCGCAATACCTATTTTTCCAGCTATCGGAAACGCTCCCGCGAAGTGCAGGACAGCGATAATCTCCTGGCCCAGCAGATCCCTGTGAAAGGCGGTCAGGAGTCGGCCCTCACGCTTACGGACGTTCAGGCGGCTCTGGATAAGCTCGCCCCCGAGCACAAGGAAATTCTGTTGCTGATCGGGATCACCGAGCTCTCCTACGATGAAGCGGCGGAGATTTGCGGCGTCGCCATTGGCACGGTCAAGAGCCGGTTGAACCGCGCGCGCGCCAAGCTTGCCGAACATCTGGGCCTGCTCACGACAAGCGACATTGACACCGATCCCACCGTATCGGACCTCGCAGCGCGCCGACCTTCCCGCGCGGTTTGACAGGCCAAGGCTTCACATGGGATGCGCGACCGAAAATTCGCGCTATCTGACGGTTACGCCCTGCAGGGTCCGGAGGATTTGGCAGCGTAATGACGCAAGGCCGTGATGGTCACTCAGCCCGGCGCTCGCCGCCCGTGTCGGCGACCGCCAAAGCGGATGCGCGGGCGCAGGGGGTCGCCGCCCTGCGGGCTGCGCTGGCGCTCTTCCTGGCGATGACGTCTGCGGCCCGCGCCGCGGAGGGCGCAGCAAACATCGCCGAGGTCTGGCGCTTGGCCGTTAGCGCGCTCGCAGTCGCGCTGGCGATGACGCTTGCGGTGATTTTCTGGCTGGTGAGACAGCGCCGGGAGGCGCAACGGGCGCAACACCAACTCGCCGAATTGAGTCTGGCCGTGGAAGCGCGCGGCGCCTCGCATTGGAGCGACACCGGAGTTCCCGAGGTCGATGCGATCGCGCACAGCCTTCAGGACATGGACGAGCGCCTGCGCGAAAAGTGCAAGAGGGTGTCCGAGCTGAACGATCTACTGATGAAAAGCTCGACGATCGTCAGCCGCGCCGGGGCAAATCTGCAAATGCGCGCGCTGCTTGACGCCGTGCCGGTCGGAATCATCATCGCCGAAGCCCCAAGCGGACGAATCGTCGAGGGCAATCACGTCATTGAAGCGATCCTGCGCCGTCCTGTTCGCTACTCGGAAAGCACCCAAGCCTATTCCGAATGGAACGCCATTCATCAGGACGGCCGCCCGGTCGCGAATTACGAATATCCGCTCGCACGCGCCCTTGCTGGGGAGAGCCATCCGCAACTCGAGTGCAAGATCGAGCGCGGCGACGGCGCCTACATCTGGATTAACATCGTCGGCGCGCCGATCCGCGACGACAAGGGCGCCGTTATCGGCGCGATCGTCGCCATTACCGACATCGACGACATCAAGAACACGGAAATACACAATCAGATGATGAATCGCGAGCTGCATCACCGGGTGAACAATTCACTGGCGATGATCCAGGGAATCGCCAATATTACGGCGCGCACGGCGCAGGACTTTTCGAGCTTTCAGCAAGGCTTTTCTCACCGCGTGCAATGTCTGAGCCGCATCTCCACGCTGCTCGTGCAGACCTCTTGGGAACGAACGCCGCTCAAAGACCTGCTCATGATCGCGCTGTCTTGTGGCAGCCACGACTACGCCGACCGCATCTCGCTGTCGGGCGAAGACGTCGAATTGCGCTCAGCGGTCGCCTCCGCCTTGGGTCTGACCATAAACGAACTGCTCGCCAACGCCGAGCAACACGGAGCGCTGTCCGAAGACGACGGCCGAATCGCGATCAGCTGGCGGATCGATCGTGAAGAAGATCGTCCGCGTCTCATCTTGAATTGGATGGAAATAGGCGGGCCAAAAGTCGAAAGCCCGGAGCAAACGGGAGTCGGGCATTTCCTGATCACCAATGTGCTCGCGCGCCAGATGGGCGGCGACGTCAGGCTCTCGTATCAGGCGGAAGGCCTGCAAGCCGAATTGTCCGCCGAAATTTAAAAGACATGCCTTGCGCGCGTCGTCATGCGGCTTGCTGCGGCGTCACCCGCAGCGCGGTGACGCGATTCCTGATCTTACGCATCACCTCGAAACGGAAGCCGTGATAGGTGAAGACCTGCCCGGCTTCCGGAATGGCGCCCGCCTCGTGGATCACGAGGCCCGCGATCGTTGTCGCTTCCTCATCGGGCAGATCCCACGCCATGACGCGATTGAGATCGCGCACCGGCACGGCGCCGTCGACCAGCACCGACCCGTCAGGCTGCGGACGCACGCCCTGCACCGCGAGATCATGCTCATCGCGAATGTCGCCGACGATTTCCTCGAGGATATCTTCAAGCGTGACGAGTCCCATCACCTCGCCATATTCGTCGACGACCAAGGCGAAATGCGTCTTACGCTTGAGAAAGGCTTCGAGCTGATCCTCGAGCGTCGTCGCCTCAGGCACGAACCATGGGGCGAACATCACCTCGCCGACGTCGAGCTTGGATGCGTCGCCGCCTGCGGCGTTCAGCGCCCGCAGCATGTCCTTCGAATGAAGGACGCCGACGAAATTATCCGGTCGCTCGCGCCAGAGCGGCATGCGGGTGAAGGGCGACGACAGCACCTCGCGCACGATCTGGGCCGGCGGCAGATCCGCGTCGATCGTGCGCATTTTGGTGCGGTGGATCATGACGTCCGAAACATGCAGCACCTGCAAATCGAGGACGCCGCCGAACATGTCGCGCGCGGCGCGCTCGACATTGCCCTCGTCATGCAGAATATCGACGGCGCTCTTTAGTTCGTCATAGGGCGAGCGAACCGTTCGGCCATGGCCGACCTCGACTCCCGCCAACGCGAGCACCGTGCGCACGATATATTCGACGCCCGCGAGGAGCGGCCCGACGACTCGCACGAAGGGCGCAATAAACTTCGCGACGCGCAGCGACGTTTCGTCGGGATGGTTGATCGCCAGCGTTTTCGGCAGAACTTCGGCGAAGACGAGAAGCAGCACGGTCATGATGACGGTCGCATACACCGCCCCATTGTCGCCCGCGACAACGACCAGCACGCTCGTGGTGAAAGCGGAGCCGCCAATGTTGACGAGGGTGCCGCCAAGCAACAGCGCGGCGATCATGCGGTTGCGCTGGCGCAGCAGCCGATTGACGGCGGCGGCGCGCTTATCGCCCTCTTTTTCCAGCGAGTGCATCCGGGCGTGCGACGCGGCGGTGAGCGCCGTCTCCGATCCCGCAAAGACCGCCGACAGGAATACACAGACGATGACGATGCCGACCGCAGTCCATATGTCGACCTGCGGCGCGCCGGATTCGAGCCCATGCATGGCGCTATGTCCGCTTTAGCTCGTCTTTAAGAAAGCCAAGCACCTCATTGGCGTCGACGGATTTTGCGATGAACGCCTGGCCGATGCCGCGCAAGAGAATGAAGGTCAGCGCGCCGCGCTCGACCTTCTTGTCCTGATACATGGCGTCGAGAATGGCCTGGGCGTCGTCGCGCCAATCCGGAATGTCGTGGATCTTCGTCGGCAGACCGACGCCCTTCAGATGGCGTTCGACGCGCTCCGCCGCCGCCTCGGCGCACAGACCGCGGCGCACGGAGAAGCGCGCGGCGCAAGCCATGCCGATCGCAACCCCCTCGCCGTGAACCAGGCGCGCGCTGTTGTAGTCGGTGAGGCGCTCGAAGGCGTGGCCGAATGTGTGACCGAAGTTGAGCAACGCCCGTTCGCCCTGCTCCGTTTCGTCGCGCGCGACGATCGTCGCCTTGGTCTCGCAGCTCACCGCGACGGCGCAAATCTGTTCCGCCTGACTATGAAACACCGCTTCCGAGTCGGCGTCGAGCCAATCGAAGAACCGGGCGTCGCCGATCAGGCCATATTTCACGACCTCCGCGTAGCCGGCGCGAAACTCGCGCAGCGGCAATGTCCGCAGCGTGTCAACGTCGGCGAGAACCAGCGCAGGCTGGTGAAAGGCGCCGATCAGATTCTTGCCGTGACGTGAATTGATCCCGGTCTTGCCGCCAACCGAAGAATCGACTTGCGACAGCAACGTCGTCGGAATTTGCACGAAGCGCGAGCCGCGCCGCACGCTCGCGGCGACGAATCCGGCGAGGTCGCCGACGACGCCGCCGCCAAGCGCGACGATCAGATCACGCCGTTCGATCCTCGCGGCCAGCACGTCGTCGCAGACGCGGCCATAAACCGAAAGCGATTTGGACGCCTCGCCAGGCGGAACGATGATGGTTGTCGCACGTAGGCCGGCGTCCTTCAGACTCTGCTCAACTGTCGAAAGATGCAGTCGGGCGACATTCTCGTCCGTGATGATGGCGCACGCGGCTCCCGGCGCGATCTCCGCAATATAATCGCCGGCGCGCTGCAACAGCCCGTCGCCGATGACAATGTCGTAGGAGCGTTCGCCCAGCGCGACCCGGACAATTTCCTGGCGGCGAGCGTCGCTTTCCGCGCGCGCGGGATACAGATGCGTCATGGCCTTGGCGAAACCTCTGCTTTGCGCCCGCTGTCGCAAGTCTTCCAATATCGGCAAGCCTGCAGCGAGAACGGCGAGCGTATCATCCACCATCGCATCCTGCGGAACTTCGCGCGACTCGACACGAAGATCGGCGAGTTCGTATAGGGGGCGTCGCGCCTCCAGTAACTGGCGCAGCGTCTCCTCCGGATCCTCCGTTTGCAGCAGGGGACGATCGTTCTTGCGGCGCACGCGCTTCAGCAGGGTCTTCAGATCGGCGTCAAGCCACACCGATACGCCCCGCTCGGCGATGCGGTCGCGCGTGCGAGGGTCGAGAAACGCGCCGCCGCCGGTGGCGAGCACGACCGGGCCGCCGTTCAGCAGGCGCATGATGACGCGCCTCTCGCCGTCGCGAAAATAGCGCTCGCCATATTTGGCGAAAATCTCGGGAATGGACATGCCGGCCGCCGCGGCGACGATCTCAGCGTCCGCGTCGACGAAGGGAAGGCCGAGTCGCACGGCGAGCCTCTGGCCGATGGCGCTCTTGCCGGAGCCCATCATGCCGACAAGCACGATGGCCCTGCCGTTCAGGGCGGCGCGCACGGCCAAAGCGCGCTCGTCACTGGGCGCTTGCGGAGCTGGAAGGACGACGCCGGAGTGTTGCGGTCGAGTCATTGGCGCAAATCTAACCCGCGCAGCGCGGAATTTCATCCGCGCCGCCGAGGGCGCGCGAAAGATACGCGACCATGAATGCGGGCAGGCGCGGGTCGGCAAGCGCCGTCAAGCTCGAAACCATATGCGCGTCCGCGAGTTCGGGCGCGCTTTCGGTCGCGATAAAGGCTTTCACCCTGGCGAGGAGGGCGTGCGACGGCGCGTCGAAATCCAGCCTCTTGACGCAGGCGACATGCTGGCGATCGAATATCGCCGTCCAGCCGGCCGACGCATGCGCGTCCGAGGCGGCGAGGCCCGTCTCTTCGGCGAGCTCGCGCACGAGACTGCCGGCGAGATCGACGCGGCCGCCCGATACGACGTCGGACGGGTCGGGGGTGCCGCAGGGAAAATAGAGCTGGCCGGCGAATGAGTGGCTTGGCCCCATTTCCCCGAGGAGATAGGCGCCGTCGCGGGCGCGCGCCGCCGGCATCGAGAAGCAATTATATACGGCTTCGTCGGGCCAGCCGAATTCTCGCCAGGCAAGAAAGCTTGAGAAAGGCGTCTTGAAAAACGCCATACGCAAGATGCGCGCGCCATCTTCGCCCGTTGTCCGCTCGACGCGGCAGGCGAGCAGCACCGAGCCGTCGTAGAGCGCCGGATTGGCGCATCGACGCTCCTCCCAATGGCGCTCGATGTCGGCGGCGCGCTCCTCAACGAAGCCCCAGCGATGATCGACAAATCGACACTCGAGGCGATCAATCTCCGCAATTTCGATGGTCACAGGCGGGCCGCTCCTTGGCCGCAACGGCGCGCCGGGCCGTCACATCCGTAATGGACTCGATTGCGCGCGATGAACGCCGGATTTCGCCTGGACTGACTAAGTCGCATCGCACACGTCACGCGCTTCGTTACGCCTGCATCTGCAGAAGCGCCATGCTGTCGCGAAATTCGACGATCTCGACGATGCGGCCGTCTTCGAAGCGCACGAAGTCGGCAAGCTGAACTTGGCCGCAACGGCCTGTGCCGCGATGACGCCATTCGACGATCCGACGCGCAGCGGCGGCGCCGCCGTCGACGATGACCTCGGGCATCGCGAGTCCGAGTTGCTCGAACTCGACCTCGATGCTGCTCACGATGTTGATCAGCGCCTCTATGCCGCGATGTCGCCCGGCGTGCGAAACTGTCGCGCGGTCGCCAACGAATTCGCACACGACGTCGGGCGAACACAGCTCACGGAACAAGGCTATGTCGGGGCCACGGGAGAAACTGCCCATGGCGATCAACCGGCGCGCCATTTCATCGCGCGACAGTCCCGGGCTGCGGGGATTGAGAATGTCGTCGAGGCTTTGCGGCAAGAAATCGGCGCCGCGCGCGACGCAACGATGGTCCCGGAACTCGTACATTTCCGAAACGAGTCCGTTCCGCCAGCGCAGAAAATGCGCCATGTCCATGCGGTGGATGTGACCGGTGGCGCGGTGGCGCCAACTGCTGATCCATCGCACCACGGTATTGTCGCCTTCGACGAGGACCGCGAGAATTTCCGCGTCGAGCGGTTCATAATCGATATCGACGCGGCGCAAATGGGCGCGCAGCGCATCGCGCCCGCGCCATTGTCCCGGCGGAAGCACGCCAAGTCGGGAGCAGCTGTAGTTCAACTCGACGTCTTCGACGAAATGTTCGACCAATGTCGAGACGTCGTACGTCATGCGGCTCCGTACAATCTCATGTACGCGCCGACGCGTTTCGCTCTCGATAACATGACTCGACCGCCCGCCCGGCCCGTGCATTCATCCCCCGCTATGGCGATGCATTTGTCGATGCGTGATGCGTCGACTGCGCCTCGGCAACGCCCCAAACCCGAGTGCGCGCTCGCCTTTTTGGGATCATTATGCGCTAATTGCGGTCCTTGTCGACCAACTTATTCTTGCCGATCCAAGGCATCATGCCACGCAGGCGAAGGCCGACCTCTTCGATCGGATGCGCATTATTTCGCGCGCGAGTGGCCTTAAAGGAGGTCTGGCCGACTTTATTCTCGAGCATCCAGTCGCGCGTGAATTTGCCCGATTGAATATCGTCAAGCACACGCTTCATCTCGGCCTTGGTGTCCTTGGTGATGATGCGCGGACCGGTGACATATTCGCCGTACTCGGCGGTGTTCGACACCGAATAGTTCATATTGGCGATGCCGCCCTCATAGATGAGGTCGACGATCAGCTTCACTTCATGAAGACATTCAAAATACGCCATTTCCGGCGCATAGCCGGCTTCGACCAGCGTCTCGAATCCGGCGCGGATCAATTCCACGAGACCGCCGCAGAGCACGACCTGCTCGCCGAAAAGATCCGTTTCGCATTCTTCGCGAAAGGTCGTTTCGATGATGCCGGCGCGGCCGCCGCCGATCGCCGCAGCATAGGACAGCGCAATCTGCTTGGCGTTGCCGGAAGCGTCCTGATGCACCGCGATCAGGCAGGGCACGCCGCCGCCCTTGAGATATTCGCCGCGCACCGTATGGCCCGGGCCTTTCGGCGCGATCATGGCGACGTCGATATCCTTGCGCGGCTCGATCAGGTTGAAATGGATGTTGAGGCCGTGGGCGAAGAGCAGCAGCGCGCCCGGCTTCAAGTTCGGCGCCATCTCATTGGCGTAGATCTCGCCCTGCAGCTCGTCGGGCGTCAGCATCATGATGACGTCCGCCCATTTGGAGGCCTCGGCGACGGTCATGACCTTAAGGCCAGCGCCTTCCGCTTTGGCGGCCGAGGCGGAGCCGGGGCGCAGCGCGACCGCCACTACCTGGACGCCGGACTCCTTGAGATTGAGCGCATGCGCGAAGCCCTGGCTGCCGTAGCCGACGATGGCGACTTTCTTGCCTTTGATCAGATTGATGTCGGCGTCCCGATCGTAATAAACGCGCATGTGCTCTGCTTCCTTGATGTGCGTGCGCTCTTGGGGGAACGGCGCGCCTCGCGCCGTCGAATTCGCTGGCGGGCTCCTTCTACGCGGGCCGCCCGGCCAGGTCAAAATTCTCGCGCCTTAGATCGGATCTGGCCCGCGCGAGATGGCGGCGACGCCCGTGCGGGAGACCTCGACGAGCCCGATCGGACGCATCAGGTCGATGAATTCATCGATCTTGTGCGGTTTGCCGGTCAATTCGAAAATGAAGCTCTCCGTGGTCGCATCGACAATGCGGGCGCGAAAGGCTTCGGCGAGCTGTAGCGCGAAGGTGCGGTGGTCGCCGCGACCTTTGACTTTGACCATGGCGAGTTCGCGTTCGAGCGAGCGCATCGACATGGTGAGGTCGGTCACCTGATGCACGGGGACGAGTCGCTCGAGCTGGTGATGGATCTGGTCGATCGTCTCCGGCGCGCCGGAGGTCAATATGGTGATGCGCGAGAGATGTTCGGCGTGGGCGACTTCGGCGACCGTGAGGCTCTCGATATTGTAGCCGCGGCCGGAAAACAGGCCGACGACGCGCGCCAAGACGCCCGGCTCATTGTCGACGAGCACGGAGAGCGTATGCGACTCGACCTTGGAGTTCGTCGTCGCGGCGGCGTAGGGCGATGGCGGAGAAGCGGGAGCGTTCATCTTTTTTCCTGGGCGGTCGGCAAATCGGCAGTCGGCAGTCGATTGCAGCGCCACGACTGCCGATCGCCGAAACCCGACCGCCTAAACAAGCATCTTGCCTTTTTCGTCGATGATCGCGCCGATCTCTATCCCAGCGTCGTCGGAAAGATCGGCGAGCAGCATGTCGTTGTGCGCCTTGCCGGAGGGGATCATCGGGAAGCAATTTTCGACCTTGTCGACGACGCAGTCGAAGATCACCGGCCCGTCATAATCGATCATCTCCTGGATCGCGGCGTCGAGCGACGCGGGATCAGAGCAGCGGATGCCCTTGGCGCCGAAGGCTTCAGCGAGCTTGACGAAATCGGGAAGCGCCTCGGAATAGCTATGGGAATAGCGCCCGCCATGCAGCAACTCCTGCCACTGGCGCACCATGCCCATATATTCATTGTTGAGGATGAAGATCTTCACCGGCAGGCGATATTGGATCGCCGTCGACATTTCCTGAATGCACATCAGGATCGAGGCTTCGCCGGCGATGTCGATCACGAGTGAACCGGGGTGCGCGAGCTGCGCGCCGATCGCCGCCGGCAGGCCATAGCCCATGGTGCCGAGTCCGCCCGAGGTCATCCAGCGGTTCGGCTCTTCAAAATGATAATGCTGGGCGGCCCACATCTGATGCTGCCCGACTTCGGTGGTGACATAGACGTCACGATCCTTGGTCAGCGCATAGAGCCGCTGCACCGCATGCTGTGGCTTGATCGCCGTTTCCGAATTGCGGAAGGCCAGCGATCTGCGCGCCCGCCACTCGTTGATCTTCGCCCACCAATCGTCGAGCGGCTGCTTGTCGGCGCTCATCGCCTCGGCGCGCCACAGGCGCACCATGGCTTCGAGCACATGGGCGCAATCGCCGACGATGGCGAGATCGACCTTGACGTTCTTGTTGATGGACGAACGATCGATATCGATGTGGATCTTTTTCGAGCCCGGCGAAAAGGCGTCGAGACGTCCGGTGATGCGGTCGTCGAAACGCGCGCCGACCGCGATCATCAGATCGCAGTCATGCATGGCGTGATTGGCTTCCCAGGTGCCGTGCATGCCGAGCATGCCGAGCCAGTTTTCGCCCGACCCCGGATAGGCGCCGAGCCCCATCAGCGTCGAGGTGATGGGAAAGCCCGTCAGGCCGACGAGTTCGCGCAGCAGCGTCGACGCCGCGGGTCCGGAATTGATGACGCCGCCGCCCGTGTAAAAGATCGGACGCTTCGCCGCCGCCATCATCCGCACGGCCTGCTGCATCGCCTCCATGTCGGCGTCGAGCTTGGGATGATAGGTCTTGTGCGCGGCGCTGCGCGGCGGGGCGTAGACGCCGCGCGCAAACTGCACGTCCTTGGGAATGTCGATGACCACGGGTCCGGGCCGGCCGGACGAAGCCACATAAAAGGCTTCATGCAGCACGCGCGGCAGATCGGCGATGTTCTTGACGAGATAATTATGCTTCGTGCAGTGGCGGGTGATGCCGACCGTGTCGCATTCCTGGAAGGCGTCGGAGCCGATGAGATGCGTCGGCACCTGCCCGGTGATGCAGACGATCGGGATCGAATCCATCAGCGCGTCGGTGAGGCCCGTCACCGTATTGGTGGCGCCAGGTCCCGAGGTGACGAGCAGCACGCCGACCTTGCCCGAGGAGCGCGCATAACCCTCCGCGGCATGGGCGGCCCCCTGCTCATGGCGCACGAGAATGTGCTGCACCTTCTCCTGCTGGAAGAGCACGTCATAGATCGGAAGGACGGCGCCGCCCGGATAGCCGAAAAGAATCTCCACGCCCTGGTCGTTCAGGGCTTCGACCACCATTTCGGCGCCGGACATTTCCTTCGACATCATCATTTTCCGTCTTGCTTCTCGCGGCGGGCGACTAGGATGTTTTTCGTCTTCGGGCAACAAAAAAGGCCCTCTTGGGGCCTTGGGTCAAGCGCCATTGGCGGAGGCCGGGCCTAGCCCAGCTCCATCCTTGGCGCTTCAAATACGAGAATTGCGCGCATTCCGCGTTCCGCCCTTTTGTTCACAGCCGACGTTACGGGAGGCGCGGCGGAGAATCAAGGGCGGAGAGCGAAACTTCAGCGGGCGATCCATCCGCCGTCGACGACGAGGAGGTGGCCCACGATGAAGCGCGCCTGTTCGGAGCACAGGAACAGCACGGCCTCCGTCAGCTCCTCGGCCTTGCCCATCCGCCCGATCGGAAAAAGCTTCCCCGCCTGCTCAGGGCTGATGTGCTCCTTCTCCATCCATTGATGGAAGACGTCGCCAGGGGCGTCGATGCCGCAGGCGCAAATGGCGTTGACGCTGATATTGTCCTTGGCGACCTCGAGCGCGACCGTCTTTGTCAAACCGTCGACGCCGCCCTTGGAGGCTGCATAAGCGCCTTCCGCGGGGTTGCCGGTGAGGCTGCCGGTGATCGACGACTGATTGACGATGGCGCCGCCGCCGTTTTGGCGCATCTGGCGGATCTCATGCTTCATGCAGAAGAACACGCCGCGCAGATTCACATCGATGTGGAAATTGAAGCCCTCCTCGCTCTCCTCGGCGATGGGCTTGAAGCGCACGACGCCGGCGTTGTTCACCGCGCAGTCGAGGCGACCATAGGCCTTGACCGTCTCCGCGACCATGGCTTCGACGTCCCGCTCGATCCGCATGTCGGCGCGCGTGAAGACCCCCTCGCCGCCCGCCGCGTGGATCATGTCGAGAGTCTCGCGCCCGCCAGCCTCGTCGATATCGGCGAGCGCAACGCTCGCCCCCTCGCGGGCGAAGGCGAGCGCCGTCACCCGGCCGAGACCTCTCGCCGCGCCGGTGACGAGCGCAACTTTTCCATCAAACCGAGCCATGAGCTTATCCTAAACCCGAACGCTCGCTTAGGGCGCATCCGCGACGCAGTCGCATCAGAAGCCGGGGGCGAGTTCGCTCCCAATAGGGCGAATTACCTTCGACAATGTCCTGTAGTTCCCTGCTGAGGAGCGACGCCAATACACTCAGCCTCGATTTCAGACGATTGTCTTGGCCATAACCACCAAGACTTCACAAACATGAACTGTCTTATCGGTGTTTCAACGACAAGAAGCAGAATTCCTATCGACAACAGGCACCAGATTGCAGCCACTTCATTAGGGTTGCTGGTCAGCAACATGGCCAATCGTGGTCCAACCAGGAAGTGGTACACGGTAAATCGCCAAGAGCCGTAAACAAATGGCAACAAAATCCCGACGACGAAATAGCTGGGATACAGGCTCAGGAAAGAGGCCCAGGAATCGACTGTTATAAAGTTCAGCATACCGTTTGTCGGCACTTCCCAAGCTATATGCCATTCTCCGGACACTGAGCATAGTCGGTGAGCACACAGTCCGTATCCCAGCGGACATGACCCGGCCCATTCAAACGGATAAATCTGCACAAGCATGACTACTGCCGAAATAAAACACACTGTATAAACCGGCCACTGAATTTTCTCACGCACATAGCTCGGTATAAAGTACATAGACAACATATTGATAAAGAATGGTTGGAACGAGATATGCAAGTAACCAAGGAGAGTGGCGATTTGATTGGAAGGCAGCGAGCATTGATCAATTACCGAGTACGTAAAAGCCTGCAAAAGCTCCATTGAAGAGAAATAACCGAGGGCCATCCACAACGGCGCTGGTTCTTTCTTGTAAGCTGCGTAAGCTGTTGTCCCTATTACTACCACTGCCAGTACTGCCGACGCTTCACCACTCCAACACATTAAATCTCCTCTTGATATGCAAAATGATTAAACTGACATTACACTTTCTGATGGCCCTTGGCGGCCCTATGCGCTTCGCCGATCAAGCACCGAGGTCAGCCCCCTCTTTTCGTCTGTGGTGCAGATAGGGTTTTTAGGACGGACGGCCAGCACAAAACGTATGGCCCTCCCGCGCAAATCCTCATCGACAGTTCGGCCGTAACGGCGCATCGCTGCGCGTCGGGGGGCTAAAAGGGGGGAGCAACATATGAGGCGAACAGCGCTCGCGCGACGGGCGCACCACAAAAATCTACGCCCTGACCGACGCCGAGCGTCGTCCGATCGCGTTCTTGCTGTTCTAGCCCGGTCAGTGTCGCAGTCACGGCAAGAGGCGATTGTCTGCGGTGATTCACGCCCCTTCGGCGGCGAGCACGCGCTTGACCGCTTCGTCCGCCGCCATCATGTCGTGGTGTTTCTGAACATTGGGGTATTTCGACAGCCCGTCCTCCAGCAACGACGCGCCCCAGCGCTCCATCGGAAAGATATAGGCATCGAGATAGCTGCGCTTCTCGCCGACCATGAAGCGACGACCGGCAAGATGCGCTTCGACAATATCGAATTTCTTGCGCACGAGCGCCTTGGCGGCTTCGCGCACATTGTCGAACGCCTCCTTTTCCCGGGCGCGGGTATAACGATTGGGCGAGAAAAGCGGGAAAAAAGCCGGGTGGAGATCGCCGGTGATGAAGGAGGACCAGCGGTCGGCCTCGGCCTCGTCGCGCGGCGAACCGTCGGGGGCGATCCCCGCCTGCGGGAAGCGGTCGGCGAGATAGCGCAACACGGCCGCGGCCTGAGTCAGGATCCAGCCTTCGCCGGTGTCGAGCGCCGGCACCGCCCCCGCGGGATTGATCTTCAAATATTCCTTATCGCCGAACTCGACCGCCTTAGTTTCGTAAGGCTCGCCAATCCATTCGAGCGCGATATGCGGCGCAAGCGAGCACGCGCCTGTATGATAATAGAGCGTGAGCATGAAGGCCTCCGGTTGAGAACGTCGCTCTTAGAATAGGGCGGCGGCCTGCGGGAGGGTCTCGTCTACCCCTCGCCGCAGTCCAGAATCCAGGTCTTGTCGCAGAAGGCGACATAGAGGCGCTCCTGCCCGAGCGCCGCGCCGAGTTCGCCGGCGAGTTCGTTCAGCATCGCTTCGATTTGCGCGTCGGGAAGCCCGCCGAGATAGGCGTGCACCGCTTCGCCGGTGAGGATCGCGACCGGCTCGCGGTCCGAACCGACCGTGCCGTCGTCCCTGGGCCAGGCGTAGGTCACCTCGCCGCGGGTGAACATGCCGGAGAGCGCGGGCTGGCCCGCTTCGACGCGGCGGCGCATCCAGGCGTGCGCGCAGCGCACCGCTTCGGAAAGATCATAGACGCGGCCCTCCGCCTCCCAGCCCTCGCGCAGCCCGACGGTGATGCGGAAATCCCGCCGCGGCCCGCGCGAGCCGTCAACGAGGCGATAGACGCGCTTGCTCATGAGCGGAAGGTAAGGCGCCGGACGCCCGCGAGAAAGGCTGTGAACCGAGATAGCGGCGCGCAGCCTACGGATCTTCGAGCGCGCCCGTGGCGATGTCGAATGCGCTTTACCCTTCGTCGAGGTCGCGCGGGCGCGATGGCTTGGTCAGCGCTTGCCCGTCCATGTGGACGCGAGCTTTTGCAGCGCCTTATCCGCTTCCTGCTCAGCTTCGCGCTTGGTTGCGTAGGAATGCGGGGAGCGCAGATGAATCTGTGACCCCTCGCAGACAGTCCAACGGAACCGCCCCGCGTAGAGAGGGTCAGGCTCAATTCTGGATGTAAACAGATCTGTTTCGCGCATGGCTACACTATGCGCGCGGACGCCGGTTTATTCCAGAGCGCTCACGAATGCGCGATGAAAAGCTTCAGTCGTTGAGCCGACAGCTCATGAGAGCGCGTCAGTGCTGCTCGCGCCCTACTGCGCCGCGACCGGCGTGTGTCGCGTCTCGTCGCCGCGGCCGGCGAGCAGCCCTTCGATGGAGATGTCCTCGTCGAGTTCGTCCCAATGCAGCCCTTTGCGGCTGATCTCGTAAGCGAGTCGCTGCGCCCGTGTCGCATGCAGAAGACGCGGGAACCAAACGAGCGGCACGCCGAGCATGCGTCCGTCGGACAGTTCGACCCACATGCTGTCGTCGTCAAAGCGCAGGGACTTAGCCGAAATGCTCATGCCAGGCCCTTTCTATGAAGGTTGCGCGATCCTGTCGCCTCTACCCCTCCAGCAACCGCCGCGCGATCACCTGCGCCTGAATCTCAGCCGCGCCCTCGAAAATATTGAGGATGCGCGCGTCGCAGAGCACGCGCGAGACCGGATATTCGAGCGCGAAGCCGTTGCCGCCGTGGATCTGCAGCGCATTGTCCGCCGCCGCCCAGGCGACGCGGGCGCCGAGCAGCTTGGCCATGCCCGCTTCGAGGTCGCAGCGCTTGCCCTCGTCCTTCTCGCGCGCGGCGAAATAGGTGATCTGGCGGGCGACATGGATCTCGATCGCCATCGAGACGATCTTGTTGAAGACGCGCGGGAAGGAGAACAGCGGCTTGCCGAACTGAATGCGCTCCTTGGCGTATTTCAGTCCGAGATCGAGGGCGCATTGGGCGACGCCGAGCGCGCGCGCCGCCGTCTGGATGCGGGCGGATTCGAAGGTCTCCATGAGCTGCTTGAAGCCCTTGCCCTCCTCGCCGCCGAGAAGATTTTCGGCCGGCACTTCGAAATTGTCGAAGCCGATCTCGAACTCCTTCATGCCGCGATAGCCGAGCACTTCGATCTCGCCGCCGGTCATGCCCTTGGCGGGGAAAGGATCGCTGTCGGTGCCGCGCGGCTTTTCGGCGAGCAGCATCGAGAGGCCCTTGTAGCCCTTCTCATTCGGGTTGGTGCGCACGAGCAGCGTCATCACATCGGCGCGGACCGGATGGGTGATCCAGGTCTTGTTGCCGAAGACCTTGTAGACGCCGCCCTCCAGCGTCGCACGGGTGCGCAGCCCCGCGAGGTCGGAGCCGTTGTTGGGCTCGGTGAAGACAGCGGTTGGAAGGATTTCGCCAGAGGCGATCTTGGGGAGATATTTCTCCTTCTGCGCCTCTGTCCCGCCGACCAGGATCAGTTCGGCCGCGATTTCCGAGCGCGTGCCGAGCGAGCCGACGCCGATATAGGCGCGCGACAATTCCTCGGAGACGACGCACATGGCGATCTTGCCCATGCCGGAGCCGCCATATTCCTCCGGAATCGTCAGGCCGAAGACGCCGAGTTCGGCGAGGCCGGAGATGACGTCGAGCGGGATGTAGTCATTCTTCGAATGCCAGTCGTGCGCATAGGGCGTGACATTGGCGGAAGCGAATTTGCGCATTTCGCTGCGGATGGCCTCGAGAGTATCGTCGAGGCCCGACGCGCCGATGGTCTCCGCCGCCGCGTGATGGTCGATGAGTTCGGCGAGTCGGGCGCGGTTCGTGGGCGTGTTGCCGGTAAGGATCAGCCGGTCGACGCAAGCGGGACGTCGCGCGGCGATCTGCTGGGAGGTGAGGCCGAAATCCGAGAGCCGGACGATCTCGCCCTGGCTCATCGGAATGCCGCCATAGACTTGCGCGAGGAATTCGGCGAAGCCGATCTGGTTCAAAAGCTCTTCGGTCTCGCCATAGGCGCCCTCGGCGGCGAGGCGCTCGGCGTAGTCGATGAGTTCGCGAAGCCCCTGCACATAGGTCGCGAGCCAGGCGAGCCCGTGCGCGGCGTGCTGGTCGGCCTCGATCAGTTCGCTGGAAAGCTTGCCGTCTTTCGTGACGCGGGCGCGCACGCTCGCGAGCGCATCCTTGTAAAGCGCCTCGACGGCGGCGAGCGCCTCTTTCGCGTCACTCGTCCAATCGGCGGCTTCAAGTTTCGTCGCGACGGCTGCGGTCATTCTCTCTTTCCGGAATGTGAGTCCCTAGGAGGCTGGCGCCACCCTCCCCTTCAGGGAGAGGTGTTTGCGCCTACATGCCGACATTTGGCCTGAGACGCAACCGGTCCCCAAGTGGGGTAGCGTTTAAATTGCATCTCAGCTTCGGGTGAACAACAAAACCTTTCTCGACCAGGTGGGATAGCCGTTTCGCGCTACTTGCAGACATTTCACAGGCTCGAATGTGAAAGGCCAGGCCGACCAACAGCCGCCATTCTTGACGGATTTGAAGCTTTTTGTTTGAGTGCGGACACGGCTTGATCGGAGCCTCCGTGTCCGCGGAAAGGGCTGCGCCCACGATCGCTTGAGAGTGGCATCATCGATCACCCACCCTTTCCTGTCTGATCGGCGGACGCAGACGCGAGGAAGGGGTTCCCATGTCCCGCAATCCACGGGCCGCACATGCTGCCGCTGTCAGCCGTGCCGCATCGCCATTTCGTCTGAATCTAGAACAACAGAGCAAGCGCGCCAAAGAGCTGCTGAAGGGCATGCGCGCCGGTGACGGCGAAGCCGTTGCCCGATTTCGGCTCCATCACCCACAGGCGTCGGGATTGCGCGACGCCGTACTGCCGGAGCCGCTCACCCAGCTGAGCGAGGCGCAACTCGTTGTCGCGCGCGAGCTCGGGCTGCCAAGTTGGCCCAAGCTGAAAGCTCACATAGAGGCCATGGACCGAAGCTGGCGTCGCATCGTGCGAGGTGACGCCGCGCCAGACCGCGATATGGCGACGCTGCACATCCGCTGTGGCGAAGACATCGCGTCGACCCTGCAGGAAGCCGGGTTCGTCGGCGACTTCCTCGAATATTCCGATCCCCTGTGCCAAGGCCCGGTGCTCGACGAGCCAGAATGGCTGACGCGGCGCGCTTCTTTCCTCGCGAAAAACTATGGAGCCGGAACGGGACAGAGTTACGAACAGATCGCCGCCAAACTGTTCCTCGCGGAGGAGCGATTGCGCTCGGCGGCGTCGCGCTACGAGCGCATTGTGCTGTGGTTCGAGCACGACACCTACGACCAGCTCATTCTCGCGCGATGCCTAGCGCAGTTTGCCGAGACGCCTGCGCCGCGGCTCGAGCTGATCTCGCCAGCACGCTATCCGGGCGGCATGCGCTTCATCGGTCTGGGGCAACTGCCCCCGGAGGCGCTACGTCTTCTGTGGGCCGAACGGACGCTTGTTTCCGAGGAGGCGCTACAAGCCGGGCGGTCGGTCTGGGAGATGTTGCGCTCATCAGACCCACGGCCGCTCGCAGAACTCAGCAGAGCGGGTACGCCCGCCCTTCCTCAACTCGGAAGAGCGGTTCAGCGTCATTGTCAGGAATTGCCCTGGAGGGGAAACGGCCTGAGCCTGACCGAGCAACTGATCCTGCAACTTCTGGCAGAGCATCCGCGAACGGTCGCCGAAATGTACAGTCGACTGATGATGGAGCGAGAGCCGCTTCCATGGCTCACCGATCTGATGATCCTGTTCATGGTAGAGCGCATGAAGCGCGTGACGGAGCCCGTGTTCACAGGCGCTTTCGAAGGCGAGGAGCGACGCTGGCCGAAGGAGCGCCTTACCATCACCCCCTTGGGTCGCGCTGTCCTGACCGGGAGCGTCGATTGGCTGTCGCTGCGGCCGCCGGCGCGATGGCTCGGAGGCGTCTTCGTCCCGGGCTCCTCGCCCTGCTGGCGTTGGAGCCATGCCGCGGCCTCAGTCGTGAACCGTTGAGCGGCCCAGCGCCGTCATGGCTACGACGGGTCAAATCGAGCCGTTCATCATCCACTCTGCGGGCGACTGCTAAAGGTGAGCCGAAATTCAAACTGAGGACAATATCGATGGCGCAAGCAGCGCCTTTATAGCGGCTGGACGTGAAGCGGCAGCCCGCCCTTGGGCCGCGTCGTGAAATCGGGGGCAAGCTCCAGCCGATGGCCCTCGACCGGCGTGAACCGGAAGTCGCGAACGAGCGTCGCAAGAATCGCGATCATCTCCAGCATCGCGAACCCCATGCCGATGCAAATGCGCGGGCCGGCGCCGAACGGCAGGTAAGCGCAGCGATGGCGCGCCTTGGCTTTTTCCGGCGCGAAGCGGTCGGGGTCGAAAGAGTTGGGCGCGTCCCATAATTTCTCGTGACGATGCAGCGCCCAGAGCGCCGCATAGACCGGTTCGTCCTTCGAAATTTCATGCGGGCCGAGCGTCATGTCTTCGCGCGGCTGTCGCCCGATCGCGGCGGCCGGCGGAAAGAGACGCATCGATTCCTGTATCGCCTGCTTTGTAAATTGCAGTTTTTCAATTGTGTCGCCGCTGATGTCGGCGTCGCCGGCGATCGCGCGCACCTCGTCGCGCAGGCGCGCCTGCGACGCCTGATCCTTGGCCAGCAGCCATAGGCTCCAGCCGAGCGCGACAGCCGATGTTTCATGCCCCGCGACCAGAAAGCCGTAGAGATTGGCGATGAGTTCGGCGTCGGTCATGGACCGGCCGCTTTCGGGGTCCTTGGCGGCCAGCAGTCGATCGATGATCGCCTGCCTTTGCCCGCCCGATGCGCGTCGCGCCGCCAGCAGGCGCGCGGTCTCGTCATAGAGGTAGCGCATGTCGCGATTGATTTTCGAAGACCCCGGAAACGGCAGCCATGTCGGCAGTCGAAGCAGGGTGAAGATCCGCGACCAGGAGATAGCGGCGAAACTCTCCTGCAAGGCGGCGACAAACTTTCCGCGATCGAACGCGCCTGTGACGCCCAGGACGGCGTTCTCGATGACCGCGAAAGTGATGTTCGACGTCGCGTTCATCACATCGATTGGCGCAGCGTGAGACGAGGCGCGCCACGCCTCCGCCTGGGCTTTGGCGCAATCGACGAATGTCGGCGTGAGGGCCAGAAGATTGTCGTGTCGGAAGGCGGGCGCCAAAGCGCGCCGCTGCCATTTCCAATCCGCGCCTTCAACAAAGAACAGCGCATCGCGGTTGATGACGGACGACAGCGCGCCGACCGTGATGAAGTCGCGCGTAAAACTGTCCGCGCGCGTGATCAGCATGTCTTCGATGAGTTCGGGGTCGGTGAGATAATGCGTGCGCCTGACAAACGGCCAGACGCCGTCGAGTGCGAAATAGTGTTCGCGATAGGCGACAGGCGGCCAGTTTTCGAGAAAATTGCGCTTGGCCGCGCTCCAGGACGGGCGCTCATTGGGCGCAAAGGGCGTGAAATCCGGATCATGAAACATGGCGGCTCCTGGCCGGGCAATAGGATTTCATCTCAATGACGAGGTCGAACCAGCGGCAACGAAATCGCCGCAGAAAAAGAAGTCGGCAGCGCCGGTCAAATCCTGCAACGGCGGAAGCCGCGCCAAGCAAAAATAGCAAGAATCAGCATCGGCAGCGCGACGCCAATGAGCGGGCCGCCGAGTCCGGCCGGCGTTCGCGCCATCAGCTCTTCATCCGCCTGGGTGAATTTCGGCATTGCCGCGTAATCCTGCGCGGTCAGCGATGCGCCGGCCCTGGCGCGGGACAGGAAGAATTCGCGCCAGACGACGTGAAAGGCGCGGATGCGGTCGAGAAAGGCGCGATAGCGCTTCTCCCCGGCGCCGGCGACATCCGCCATCGCCTGATAGGTCAGATAGGCGGGCGAGAGATAGCCGAGCCTCTCCGCCATGTCGCGCTGGCGCGCAAGCTGCGCGTCATGCTCGGCGACGATCGCTTCGACGCGCTGAAACGCCGCCTCCTGCGTCGCCAGACGCCGCAGCGTCATCTCCTGCGGACCGCTGGCTGGCTTTTCCGCGTCGCCATGTTCCTGGGCGTAGCGCGCGAGCGAGGCGTCGCGGGCGCGATCGGCGTCGGTCGAGGCGGCGCGCGCCGCCAGCACCATGTCGATGCGCGACGGCGCGGGATGCGCGAAAGCGGCGAGGCTGTTGATCGCGGCCGGCAGGATCATGGTGATCGCCACCCATGCCCCGATCAGCGTCAGCGCGTTGAAGGCCGAGCCGCGGCCGAGCCCGTCGACGGCGGCCGCGAGCGCCGCCCAGAACAGACCATAGAGCAGCACCACGATGAGCAATGCGCCAAAGCCCGGCGAGGCGAGCCGCTCCCAGCCGGCGAAGATCCAGACGCCCGCGGCGACGGCCAGCAGCGTCGCGGCGATCGGCGCCGCGACGCGCGCCGTCAGCTTGCCGGCGAGCGCGGCGGCGGGCCGGCGCGCCGAGGCCAGCGTCATCGCCAACGTGCCCTGCTCGCGCTCGCCGGCGAGCAGATTGAAGGCCATCGCCAGAACGACGAGCGGATAGACGAAGACCACGACGAAGGCGAGATCGGTCGCGCCCGACATCAGATTGGCCGGATTGTCGATCTCGTCGGCGAAGAGAAAACTGTCTTTCGAGCCCGTCGTCACCCGGACCGCAGGCGGAAGCAGGTCGCTCTGCCCGGTCGCGACGAGCGCCAAGGGCGCGGGCTGCAGCGCCGCGACCGCCGCGGCGGGGCCTCCGCCCATGAAGGCGGCGTTGCGCGGATCGCGATAGGGCGGCGGCTCCGGCGCGGGCTTTCCCTGCGTCTCGCCCTGCTGCAATTGCGCCAGCGTCTTCTGAAGGTTCGACAGGCGCTGCGTCTCATCGGCGCGGGCGCCCGCGATCGCCGCCTGTTGCGCCGCGACGCGCGACGCCCCCATCGCGAGGGCGAAAAGCGTCACGCCCGCCAAAGCCAGCAGCGCGAACCAGATCGCGCCGTCACGGCGCATCATGCGCGCCTCGAACCGCACGCCCGCGAGGAACGTGGAAGACATGGGCGCGCTCATACCGGCCGCAGACGCCGCGCCGCGAAGAGCGCGAAAGCGCAAGCGAGCGCGAGCCAAGCGAACAGGCCGATCATCGGGAGGGCGCTGTAGCCGAGGGCGAAGACCGCGCCGGGCGCCCGATAGGCGAAGGCGGCGATCTTTCGCCACAGCTCGGGGCCCGCGACGTAATGGTTGTCGTGGGCGAAATGGATGAGGTTGTCGCTGACCTGGTTTTGGATATCGCGCCGATGCGCCTCGGCGGCGGTCGCGAAATCGAACTGACTGCGGCTGTCGACCCCCGCGAAGGCCATCGAGATCGGCCGCAGCGCCAGCAGCGGAAACAGGAATCCGGGCGCGGCGCGCAGCGCGTCCTGCCGGTCGAAGGCCGACTGCAGCGCGCCAAAGTGGCGATCGAAGATCGCATAGCCGGCTTCGTCGTCCTTGCGGAGCGCAAGCCCGCGGAAGCTGACCGGCAGATCCGCGATCCGCGACACGCCGTATGTCTTGAGCGTCTCATCGCGGAAGGCGACGAAGGCGGGGTGGCTCTCGTCATGGCCGAATGTCTTCGCCTTGTCCTGCGCGACGCCGGCCCGAAACTCCTGCCATGTCGGCGTCGGCGCGAAGGCGCGCGCGGCGTCCGTGGCGAGGCGCGGCGCGAGAAAGGAATTGGCGAGCCAGAAGGCGAGCAGCGTCACGAGCGCGGCGCGCGAGCTTCTGGCGAGCGCCGAAACCCCGAGCGCCAGAAAGGCGAAGCCCGCCAGATAGGCCGCATAGGCGGCGCCAAGCGCGCCGAGACGAATCAATTGATCGACGAGCGACAGGCGTTCGCGATCGACGAAGAAGAAGAGGGCGAGCGCCGCGCCGACGAAGGCCGGCGCGAGCAGCGCGAAGATTGCGCCGATGAGCGCCATCGCCTTGCCGGCGAGAATGTCGCGCGGCCGCGCGCCGACGCTGAGCAGCTGTTTCAGCGTGCCGCTTTCGCGCTCGCCCGAGAAGCTTGCGAAGCCCATCAGGATGACGATGAGCGGCGCGATCGTCTGCAGGATGAAGGCGAGCGACAGCGAACCGAGCCGCGCGCCGACGCCGCCGTCGCGCGCCTGTTTGAACTGGGTCTCGTTCTGCTTATGCGCCTCGAGCCACACGGCCGAGCCGACATAGGCGTCAACGCCGGGATCGGCGAGCGCCAGCGGGCTCAACGGCTTGAAGGCGTATTGGCCAAAATGCGCGGCGGCGTGCGGATTCTTGGCGCTCTGTCCCACCCAAAGCTCGCGATCGGCTTGCGCCGCCGCGTCGCGCGCGCGCAGAACACGGGCGTTCTCGACATAGCCAAAGGCGAGCGCGGCGAGCATCAGCGCCATAATGAAGGCGCAGAGCCAGACGAGGCGCCGGTCGCGGAAAAGCTCCAGCCATTCCTTGCCGGCGACGGCGCGCACGACGCGCCAGCGGCTCTTCGCCGGCGCAGTCGTGGCGAGCGGGGCGAGAGCGAGATCGCTCACGCCGCCGCGCTCGCGAAGAGATCGAGATAGGCGCGCTCCAGCCCCAGATGATCGACGTCGTCGGCGCCGAAGACCGATGCGAGACGCCCCTGCGCCATGATGCCGATCTTCGTGCCGCATTGCTTGGCGAGGAAGAGGTCGTGCGTGACCATGAGCACCGCCATGCCCTCCTTGCGCAGCCGCTCGATCAGCGCCGCGAACTCATTGGCCGCGAGAGGATCGAGGCCCGAGGTCGGCTCATCGAGCACAAGCGCCTGCGCCCGCCTTGCGAGGGCGATGGCGACGCCGACCTTCTGGCGCATGCCCTTGGAATAGAAGCTCACGGGACGTTCGAAGGCGTCGCGCGGCAGGCCGGCGGCGGCGAGCAGCGAGAGCAGCGTCTCGCGCGGCGCCTCGGCGCCGGAGATTTCGGTAAAATATTGCAGATTCTCGAGACCGGTGAGCGCGCCATAGAGCATCACCTGTTCGGGGATATAGGCGAGACGCGCGCGCGCTGCGGAGGGATCAACCGCGGCGTCGATCCCGCAGACGAGCGCCTGGCCTGCGGTCGGCTGGATAAAATTCAGGAAGAGATTGACGGTTGTCGTTTTGCCGGCGCCGTTCGGGCCGAGCAGGCAAAACACCTCGCCCGCCGGCACGGTCAGATTGAGACGGTCGAGCGCCGGCGCGTCGGCGCCGTCATAACGCTTGGTGAGATTACGCGCTTCGAGCATGGCCGCATCCGCCTTACGGCTCGCAGCCGGCGCGCGTGGCCCGCGCCGGCTTTGATGTTCACGCAAGACTGCCTTCTAACGCGCCGACGGTCAAGCGAACGGCGGCGCTACTTCTGCTTATAGGCGTCCGTCACATCCTCGACCGTGCGCAAGCCGGGTTTCGGCGCCATCACCAGCACCGCCATATTGCCGGGCGCATGCTCGTTCTTCCACATTTTCGTGTGCGCTACCGGGATTTTCTCCCAGGCGAACACTTCCGACATGCAGGGGTCGACGCGTCGGTCCAGCACGAAGCGATTGGCGGCGGACGCCTGCTTCAGATGCGCGAAATGCGAACCCTGGATGCGCTTCTGGCGCATCCACACATAGCGGGCGTCAAAGGTGAGGTTGAAGCCGGTGGTGCCGGCGCAGAACACCACCATGCCGCCGCGCTTCACCACGAGGCAGGAGACCGGGAAGGTCGCTTCGCCCGGATGTTCAAAGACGATGTCGACGTCCTTTTTGCCGGTGATGTCCCAGATCGCCTTGCCGAAGGCGCGCGCGTTCTTGGTCCATTCGACATATTCGGGCGTGTTGACCTTCGGCAGCTGCCCCCAGCACTTGAAATCCTTGCGGTTGATGACGCCCTTGGCGCCAAGCGAGAGCACGTAGTCGCGCTTGCTCTCATCCGAGATCACGCCGATGGCGTTGGCGCCCGAGGCGGCGCAGAGCTGCACGGCGAAGACGCCGAGGCCGCCGGAGGCGCCCCACACCAGCACATTGTCGCCCGGCTTCAATTGGTGCGGCGCATGGCCGAAGAGCATGCGATAGGCGGTCGCGAGCGTTAAGGTGTAGCAGGCCGCCTCTTCCCAGCTCAGGTGCTTCGGGCGCTCCATCAGCTGGCGGTCCTGGACGCGGCAGAACTGGGCGAAGGATCCGTCCGGCGTCTCATAGCCCCAGATGCGCTGCGAGGGCGAGAACATCGGGTCGCCGCCGTTGCACTCCTCGTCGTCCCCGTCGTCCTGGTTGCAGTGGACGACCACCTCGTCGCCGACCTTCCAGCGCTTCACCTTGGAGCCGACCGCCCAGACGATGCCGGAAGCGTCGGAGCCGGCGATGTGAAAGGGATTCTTGTGCGCATCGAGCACGGAGATGGGCTCGCCCAGCGAGGCCCAGACGCCATTGTAATTGACGCCCGCCGCCATCACGAGCACCAGCACGTCGTGGCTGTCGAGCTCCCAGGTCGGCAAGACCTCGAGCTGCATGGCGGTTTCCGGCGGCCCATGCCGCTCCTTGCGGATCGCCCAGGCGTACATGTTCTTGGGAACATGCCCGAGCGGCGGAATCTCGCCCATCTCATAGAGGTCTTTCTTCTCACTCAAGGTTTCGCTCCCTCCGGCTTTGAATCTCGCGCCGATAAAGTTTTGGCGGAGCTTATAATAGGCCGACGACGCGCTTCATAGCGCGAAATTCCTATGGATCGGCAAGTGTTTCTCTATAGCTGCAGGAAGCCTTTCGGCGCCCGCGCATTATTTATCTGCGCTTGGGGGCAGAAAGAGACCCGATGGAAACCGCGCCCGAGATCGATTTCATCGATATGGAGCCGCGCCCGGAGTTGGGCGCCAAGATCGTCGCCAAGCTGGCTCAGCTGGAGAAGGTTTATGGGCGCATGACCGCCTGTCGCGTCGTCGCCAAGGGGCCGAGCGGCCATCATCGGACGGGCGGCCAACATCATTTCACGATCTACATCGCTCTCCCCGACGGTCGCGAAGTGTCAGTGGAGCGCACGCCCGACGCAGACGAGCGCTTCATGGACGCTGAGTTTGCGCTCAACGACGCCTTCAGGCGGGCGCGGCGGCAATTGCGCGACCAGTCCCGCCAGATACGCGGCAAGATCAAGCATCACGAGACGGCGCCCACGGCCGTGGTGAAAAGCGTCTTTCGCGCCGACGGCTTCGGCTTCCTCGAAAGCGAGGATGGACGCGAGATCTATTTTCACCGCAACAGCGTGGCCGAACCAGGCTTTGACGCGCTCGAAATCGGCGAGCGGGTGGAGTTTCTGGAAGGCCAAGGCCGGGAGGGGCCTCAGGCCAGGCGCGTGCAGTCGCTGAACGAAATCGCGCCGCGCCCCGCCTCGGGATAGGTCGCGAAGTCCAAGGCCGGGTTTGTGGCCGGGCGGCGTCGTCAACGCCACGCTGCGGCCGGGCGTCCGTCCGTCTTCCGCCTGCGCCCACCCCATGCTAAGCGCAACGGCGGAGGAGAGGCTATATGAACGACATGTCCGCCCCGCGCCGCGACAAGCCCTGGATGTTTCGCACCTACGCCGGCCATTCGACCGCCAGCGAGTCCAACAAGCTCTATCGCTCCAATCTCGCCAAGGGCCAGACGGGTCTCTCCATCGCCTTCGATCTGCCGACGCAGACTGGCTACGACTGCGACCATATTCTCTCGCGCGGCGAGGTCGGCAAGGTGGGCGTGCCGGTCTCGCATCTTGGCGACATGCGCGCGCTCTTTGATGGCATTCCGATCGGCGAGATGAACACGTCGATGACCATCAACGCCACCGCCGTGTGGCTGATGGCGCTCTATATCGCCGCCGCCGAGGAACAGGGCGCGCCGCGCGCAAAACTGCAGGGCACGACGCAAAACGACATCATCAAGGAATATCTCTCGCGCGGCTCCTATGTCTTTCCGCCGACGCAGTCGCTGCGCCTCACGCAGGACCTCATTCTCTTCACCACGAAGGAATGCCCCAAGTTCAATCCGATGAACGTCTGCTCCTACCATCTGCAGGAAGCCGGCGCGACGCCGTCGCAGGAGCTCGCCTACGCGCTCGCGACCGCCGTCGCCATTCTCGACGGCGTGAAAGCCGCGGGAATGCCTGAGGAAGACTTCGCTCAGGTCGTCGGCCGCATCTCCTTCTTCGTCAACGCCGGCATGCGCTTCGTCACTGAGCTCTGCAAAATGCGGGCGTTCGCGGAGCTTTGGGAAGAGATCACGCGCGAGCGCTACGGGGTGAAGGACGAAAAGCTCCGCCGCTTCCGCTACGGCGTGCAGGTCAATTCGCTGGGCCTGACCGAGCAGCAGCCGGAAAACAACGTCTATCGCATCCTGATCGAGATGCTCGCCGTCGTTCTCTCCAAGAACGCCCGCGCCCGCGCCGTGCAGCTTCCAGCCTGGAACGAAGCGCTCGGCCTGCCCCGGCCCTTCGACCAGCAATGGTCGCTGCGCATGCAGCAGATCATGGCCTATGAGACGGATCTGCTCGAATATGGCGACATCTTCGACGGCAATCCCGAGATCGCCCGCAAAGTCGCCGAACTGAAGGCCGAGGCGATGGCCGAACTCAAGAAGATCGAAGATCTCGGCGGCGCGGCCGCGGCGGTCGAGATCGGCTATATGAAGGGCAAGCTCGTCGAAGCCAACACCGCGCGCCTCGAGTCGATCGAGGCCGGCGAGCAGATCGTCGTCGGCGTCAACAAATTCACTGGCGGCGAGCCGTCGCCGCTCGCCTCGGGCGACGACCAGATCATGGTCGTGCCGGAACATGTCGAAGCCGAGCAGATTTCGCGGCTGAAGGCCTGGCGCGAAGCCCGCGACCAGAAGGCCGCCCAGGCCGCCATCGAAGAGCTGGCGCGCGCCGCCAAGGAAGGCCGCAACATGGTCGAGCCGTCCATCGCCGCGGCGAGGGCGGGCGTCACCACCGGCGAATGGGGCAATGTCCTACGCGGCGTGTTCGGGGAGTATCGCGCGCCGACGGGCGTCTCATCCACGGCGCGTCAGGTCGGCGGCGCGCTCGACGCCGTGCGCGGCGAAGTCGAACGCGTGTCGCAAAAACTCGGCAAACGGGCGAAATTCCTGGTCGGTAAACCGGGCCTCGACGGCCATTCCAACGGCGCCGAACAGATCGCGGTGCGCGCCCGCGACGCGGGGTTCGACGTGATCTACGCCGGCATCCGCTCGACGCCGGCTGAACTTGTCGAGGCCGCGAAGAGGGAAGGCGCGCATTGCATCGGCCTTTCCATTCTCTCAGGTTCGCATGTGACGCTCGCCCATGAGGTCATCAAGCTGATGAAGCAGGAAGGCGTCGACGCGCCGCTCGTCGTCGGCGGCATCATCCCGCCGGCCGACGAGAAGCTCCTGCGCGAAGCGGGCGTCGCGGCGGTCTATACGCCGAAGAATTACGACCTCAACGCCATCATGACCGACCTCGCCCATATCATCGAGAAGGCGGCGGTTTAAGGCGCCAATGGAAGGTCCCTCATCCTGAGGAGCGTGCGGAGCGCGCATCTCGAAGGACGAGGGGCCGACTCCAGAATTCACGGCCTCCTGGCAGCGCAATCCTCGTCCTTCGAGACGCCGCCTTTGGCGGCTCCTCAGGATGAGGAGCTTTGGGCAGCCCGGACTTGTGCCGCGCACAGCGCTTGCGCAATATTGCGCCGCAACATCGCCGCAGGAGCGTTCATGTCCGCCGCCGACGCTATCGCCCGATCCGATTTTTTCAGCCGCGAGCGAACCGTCGCTTCTCCCGCCTTCAATCGCTGGCTCGTGCCGCCGGCCGCGCTGGCCATTCATCTGTGCATCGGCATGGCCTATGGCTTTTCCGTCTTCTGGCTGCCGCTGTCGCGGATCATTGGCGGCGCGCAGCCGAAGGAATGCCCCGAGACGCTCGGGTTTCTCGCGACGCTCGTCGCCACCGACTGCGACTGGAAGATCAGCTGGCTTGGCTGGACGTTCACGCTATTCTTCGTGTTTCTGGGCTCCTCGGCGGCGGTCTTCGGCCATTGGCTCGAAACGGCCGGACCCCGCAAGGCCGGTCTCGCGGCCGCCTGCTGCTGGTGCGGCGGCCTGCTCGTCTCGGCGCTCGGGGTCTATCTCCATCAGATCTGGATGTTGTGGATCGGCTCCGGCGTGATCGGCGGCATCGGTTTGGGGCTCGGATATATCTCGCCCGTCTCGACGCTCATCAAATGGTTCCCGGACCGGCGCGGCCTGGCGACCGGTCTCGCCATCATGGGCTTTGGAGGCGGCGCGATGATTGGCGCGCCGCTCGCCGACCGGCTGATGAGCTTCTACGCCACGCCGGCTTCACCGGGCGTCTGGCAGACCTTCGTGACGCTGGCGGCGATCTATTTCGCCTTCATGGTCGCCGGCGCGCTCAGCTACCGGGTGCCGTCCGAAGGTTGGGCGCCGGAAGGATTCACGCCGCCCGCGGCGGCCAAGAACGCCATGGTGACGCATCGTCACGTGCATCTCGACGTCGCATGGAAGACGCCGCAATTCTGGCTGCTCTGGGCCGTGCTCTGTCTCAACGTGTCGGCAGGCATCGGCGTTCTGGGCATGGCCTCGCCAATGCTGCAGGAAGTCTTCGGCGGCAGACTGATCGGCCTGGACTTGGGGTTCGATCAGCTCAATGCCGATCAGAAAAAGCAGATCGCAGCGATCGCGGCGGGCTTCACCGGCCTCTTGAGCCTCTGCAATATCGGCGGGCGCATCGGCTGGGCCTCGGCGTCCGATAAGTTTGGCCGCAAGATCACTTATGCGATCTTTTTCATCGTCGGCATCGCGCTGTATTCGGCGATCCCCTTCGCCGCGAGCGGGGCGATCGTCGGCCTCTTCGTCCTGCTCTTTGCAGTCATCATCACCATGTATGGCGGCGGCTTCGCGACGATCCCCGCCTATCTCGCCGACATCTTCGGCACGCATCATGTCGGCGCCATCCACGGCCGGCTGCTGACCGCCTGGTCGACGGCGGGCGTGCTCGGGCCGGTGCTCGTCAATTACATTCGCGAATATCAGCTAAGCGTCG
Source organism: Methylocystis silviterrae (assembly GCF_013350005.1). Lineage (GTDB taxonomy): Bacteria > Pseudomonadota > Alphaproteobacteria > Rhizobiales > Beijerinckiaceae > Methylocystis > Methylocystis silviterrae. The sequence goes on along the minus strand of NZ_JABVWW010000005.1, from coordinate 257,557 downwards.
GCGTCCCGCGCGAAGCCGCCTATAATCAGACGATGTATGTGCTCGCGGGCCTGCTGCTCTGCGGTCTCGTCTGCAATCTGCTGGTGCGGCCCTGCGCCGAGAAATATTACATGAGCGATGAAGAGGTCGCGGCGCAAAAGCACATCACGGTCGCTGAGGTCGTCAAGGCGGATGACGACATCCACGCCGATTTCGAGGATTTTGTCGAGGAAGGATTGGACCCCGCCGCGCCCGACGCCGATCCGCCGGCCGCCGCGGGCGCGCCGCCCGGCTCAAAGGGCGGATCGCTGCTGCTGGTTTTCGCCTGGGCCGCCGTCGGCGTCCCCCTCGCCTGGGGGGTCTGGATCACCCTGCTCAAAACCGCCACGCTGTTTCGCTGATTTTGGCGCGGAAGAGGGCCTTAAGGCGTAAGCGCCTTCAAAATCTTACCGCCACGCCGCCTGTCGCGCTAAAGATGTCCGCATTATTCGAAAACAGGCCATCGCAACGAATAAAGAGATCGGCTTGAGCCACAGGGAGGGATAGCTTGACCCCAACCGCCGCGGCATTACGCGGCCAGCGCGCGCCCTCAACCCAAAAATCGGTACGCAGCGCGCCCTGGAAATTTTGCATGACCTTCCGGTTCACATCAGCGAAATCATGCGCCCAACCGGCTCGCCCAGAGAGAGTCAAGGGAGCGCTCCAGCCTAGCGGCAGGTCATAGGATAGCTCCGCGCCCAAAGCGCTCATTGCCGTAGCAGCCGTTCGCCCAGCGACATTAAGGCTGACGGCCCCGGCTCCCTGCTCCGAAAAACGTCTCGCGAAAACCACGATGCTTTGGAACGAAGCAAAAGGCGTGGCTCTCAGCCTATCGCTCAACTGAAAATTATAGCCGACTTCCGCCGTGGAAAGCAGAGAATCGTTGTTAAAGCTCGCGGACGCCGCTCGCGCGAGCCCAGGGAAAGCAATGCTGCGGCCAACCCCTGTTTGGTTGTAGGAGTATCCCACAGCCGCGTCGATATAGACATTGCCTGAGGCATATCCCGCATAAGATCCTATGGAATAGCTATCAAGATTTCCCGAGCCGGAAACACCACTCACAGCAAATGCGCTACGTGAGTAGGCTGCGCTCAGACCAAACAGAAGCGCCGGACTGAAAAGGTAATCCGCTCCGACCGCCGCTCCACCGCCGGAGAAGCGCAATCCTTCAAAATCTTGGCTTCCGTAGAGCGAGGCAGCTCCTCCAAACCCGCTGATCCAGGGCCGCCAACCATTTGGTAAGCGCGGAACCGTTGGGACACGCGCCAAATGTGTTTGATCTCGCACAACCTGAGCAAACATGCGTCCGGCCCCAATCACAACCGACGCGACGTTAGCGTAAACCTCACCGTCCAGCTGCCTCAAGGCGTAACGCAAGGCGCCCGAATCGCCGTAGTTGAGGAGATCGAGCGAGTTATAAACGCCATCCATATCGGTGAACTGCGCGGGAAAAATCGCGTGGTCGAGGGCGAAGGCGACCGCCCCAGGATTGCCGCCGCCCGCCCGAGGACCATAAGCCAGCGCGAAAAGTCCGATGGATTGACGATTGACGAAAATGTCTCGGTCTAAAAACCGTGGATCGGAACCCGGCCCACATCCGCTTGGGCTTTGTCCGATTAAGTAGCCTTGAATTGCGCCGCCATTTCCCCAGAAGCCCAATGGTTGGACTTGTTGCGAGTTCGTAATGGGACCCGCTTGCCCGAGGATCATACACGTGTGGGCGGGCAGCAATGCAATGGTCTGCATTGTCGGAGTTGTGGGCAGAGCCAAAACGTCTTTGATTTGCTCCGCGGTCAACCCCCGCACTTGGTTGGACGGCACAACCCAGCTCCCTGCCGGATTGCTCGTAGCGTCGTAAAAACGCACATATTGCGTTGGCGTTGAGGTCCAAACCACAGCTGCGGCGGCGAGCGTTGAATCGACGAATGGCGGCGTCGTCGTCGATGGCCAAGTATAAGGCAACAGGTAAGTGTCGGCGTCGTGCCCGTTCGTAATCGACGGGTACACCTGGCCCTGACATTTCGTCACCGTCTGATTTGGAGGGCAATTTGCGTTCCAAAGCGACTGACCATAGGCGACAGGACCGGAGACGATCTGCCCGGGGGGCAGCGGCAACGAACTCAAGCTCTGAGCGTATGCCGAAGCGCTGATCGCGGCAGCGATTATTGCGGCCGGATAAATAATCCACCTTCCAGGAAAAGGATTTCCCATGCGGCCGCCCTGGTCCGATATTGCCTATCGGTAGGATGAATAAACATTCACATATGGCCACTTACCGTGACTATGGCTTTTGCCAGTCGGAAGTTCTTTCGGAGCCGAGTGTGGCGCCTCAGCCACAGTCAGCGTCCGCTCTCGCACAAGGCTAAACGGACGCCGAGCCAGCCCTCGCGGATTTGGGCGCATGGACGACGCGTGATCGCCCGGGGGCGAACGCCCAGAGCGCTTGATGAAATGGAGAAGAGCATTGCCGGCCAGCCGAACTTCCCCGCATCGCCTTGATCGCGGCCGGCTTGTTTGCCAGAAGTCGGAGTCGCTTGGCGCCTTCGTGATTCGTCGCGGGGCCGACAAACGAGACGAGGGCCTCTATGGCGACCGCTTGCACGAATGGGCTCGACACCGGTTTTGTCGATCTCGGTTATATGAAAGTCGCCGTTCTTGGCGTGGTGCAGGGCATCACCGAGCTTCTGCCGATCTCCTCGACCGCGCATATGCGCATCGTGCCGGCGCTGCTCGGCTGGAAGGACCCTGGCTCCGCCTTCTCCGCGGCGATGCAGCTCGCGGCGCTCGCCGCCGTCGTCAGCTATTTCTGGAGCGACATCCGCGCGCTTGCCGAGGGGTCCGTGCGGGCGCTGGTGCGGCGCGATTTCAACGCCTGGACCTTTCGCTTCGTCGTCTGGATCGCGCTCGCGACCGTGCCTATCGGCATCGCCGGCCTCGCGCTGTCGCATACGCTCAACACCTGCGGCTCGCCGCTGCGCTCGCTGCCGGTGATCGGGATTTCCTCGATCGTGATGGCGGCGCTGCTCGCCATCGCCGAGCTCTATTGCAATCACAAGCGCACGCTCGAACATGTCAGCCTGAAGGACGCGATGATCGTCGGCTTCGCGCAGGTCGGCGCGCTCATTCCGGGCGTCTCGCGCTCGGGCTCGACTCTGACGGCGGCGCTATTCCTCGACCTCAAGCGCGAGGAAGCGGCGCGCTTTTCCTTCCTGCTCGGCCTGCCGGCGATCGCCCTTGCGGGCCTGAAGGAGCTGTGGGAGCTGCATAAGGCGCAGCTCGATTTTCACGGCTGGGCGGTGCTGACGCTCGGGCTTTTCGTCGCCTCGATCTCCGCCTTTGTCGCAATCTGGGGCTTGTTGCGGATTCTCGAACGCTTCTCCGCTTGGCCCTTTGTCTTCTATCGCGCCTTCATCGGAATCGTGCTGCTCGTCGGCTTCTACGCAGGCTTTTTGGCATAAGGCCGTCATTGCGAGCGAAGCGAAGCAATCCAGAGTCGCGCCCACGGCTCTGGATTGCTTCGTCGCTCCGCTCCTCGCAATGACGGATATTAGTTATTCCGCGGCCACCTTGAGACGCTCGCGCGCCTCGGCCCGCAGATCGTCGATCGGCGCGAGGGCGCCCTTTTCTTCGTAATGCCAGAAGGTCCAGCCGTTGCAGGCCGGCAGGCCCTGCGCCAGCGCCCCAGTCTTGTGGATCGAGCCGACGAAGCCGGAGAGCGACAGCGCGCCGTCGGCGCGCACCACCGCGCGATGGCGCCGCTTCGCGTCGACGAGCGTCGCGCCCGGCGCGATGAGCCCCGCTTCGACGAGACTCGCGAAGGCGATGCGCGGCTCCGTGCGCTTCGACGGGGCCGTCGCGAGCGTTTCATCCGGCAAGGGTTCGATCGCCGCGATCCGCGCACGCGCCGCGGCTCTGTAGTCGCCGTCGCGCTCGATGCCGAGCCAGTCTCGGCCGAGGCGCTTGGCGACGGCGCCCGTCGTTCCCGTGCCAAAGAATGGATCGAGCACCAGATCACCCGGGCTCGAGGCGGCGAGAATGACGCGCGCGAGCAGCGCTTCCGGCTTTTGCGTCGGGTGGGTCTTGCGGCCCGCGCCATCCTTGAGACGCTCTGTCCCGCCGCAAATCGGCAGCAGCCAGTCGGAGCGAACCTGGCAATCCTCGTTCGCCGCCTTCAGCGCCTCGTAATTGAACGTGTAGTTTTTGGCGCTTTGGTCGCGCGCCGCCCAGATCATCGTCTCATGGGCGTTGGTGAAGCGACGGCCGCGAAAGTTCGGCATTGGATTGTTCTTGCGCCAGACGATGTCGTTCAGGATCCAGAACCCCAGATCCTGCATGATCGCGCCGACGCGGAAAATATTGTGGTAGGAGCCGATCACGAAAATCGTCGCCGACGGCTTCATCACCCGGCGCGCCTGCGCGAGCCAGTCGCGCGTGAAGGCGTCATAGGCGGCGAAATTCGCGAATTTGTCCCAGTCATTATCGACCGCGTCGACGAGACTTTGATCCGGGCGATGCAAAGGATTGGCGAGCTGCAGATTATAGGGCGGATCGGCGAAGACGAGATCGACGCTCTCCTGCGCCAGTCGCTCCATCGATGCGACGCAGTCGCCGCACAGGATTTCGTTGCGCGCCGTCGCGCGGAGCGGCCCTTCATTTGTGCGCCCGATACGCGTGACCTGATTTCGGGCTTTGAGGCGAGCCGCCCCGACGCGCGCGCTACGCATGAACTGAACACCATCAACGCAACCAACATGCGAGATAGTGAAGGAGGGAGGTAAAGGGGGCGTTTAGATTGGCAAAACGCCGGCGTCTCTTTTTCGAACGGAAGTCTTAAAGAAATAAAAAGGTTAGCGAATAGTTGACGAAGGCCTCACGCCTCCCGCACGGGCGCGAAGCTGACGCGGTGCGCCGGGCTCGCGCCGTGCAGCGCCAGCGCGTCAAGGTGACGCTGCACGGCGTAGCCGACATTGGTCTCAAAACCATAGTGGGGATAGTGGACGGCGAGGCGGCGCATCATGGCGTCGCGCGCGACCTTGGCGACGATCGAGGCTGCGGCGATGGACAGCGCGGTCGCGTCGCCCTTGATGATCAGCTGGCAGGGGCAGTTGACCGGCGGCCGGTCGTTGCCGTCGATGAGAAGATAGGCAGGCGTATGGGAAAGGCCGGCGACGGCCCGCGCCATCGCCGCGAGCGACGCCTGGCGGATATTGATGCGGTCGATTTCGGCGGGGGCGACGAAGGCGACGCTCACGGCGAGCGCGCTGGCCATGATGCGCTCAAACGCTTCTTCGCGCTGCGCCTGGTTCAGCGCCTTCGAATCATCGAGGCCCCGCGGCCGTCGTTCGGGATCGAGAATCACCGCCGCCGCAGCCACCGGACCCGCGAGCGGCCCGCGTCCGACCTCGTCGACGCCGGCGATCGGCCAGACGCCTTTGCGGCGCAGCTGCGCTTCCAGCCGAAAATGGGGTCCCTTGGCCGTCACAAACGCTCCCTCGCGCGGATCGCTAAGGGTTCTGCGCGACGGTGGCGTCAGCGCAGGACCGCGCAGCGAATAAAGCGCCGAGGGTGGGCGGCTGGCAACCGGAAAGACGGCGCTTGCGGCGGCGTCCAGAGAATTCTCGGCCGCGCAGGCGCGATAAGCTTGCCGGAGACCAGCCCGAGATGGGCTCAGAAGAGTGTGAGCTGCTGCGGCGCGCGGCGCGGCGGCTCGAACAGATCCGTTCGCAATCTTGTTTTCTGCGCAAAGCCGAGCCGGGCGACCGCAAGCTCAAAACGCCGGCCGATCATCCAGGCGTAGGGCCCCTCGCCTTTCATGCGGGTTCCGAAGGACGCATCGTAAAGCTTGCCGTCCCGCGTCGAGCGCATAAGCGCGAGGGCTCGGCGGGCCCTGTCAGGAAAATGCGTCGCCAGCCATTCGGTGAAGAGATCGCGCAATTCGAGCGGCAGGCGCAGCATCACATAGCCCGCTTCCCGAGCGCCGGCGGCGTGGGCCCGCGTCAAGATTCGCTCGATCTCGTCGTCATTGATGGCGGGAATGATCGGCGCCGTCATCAGCGCCGTCGGCACGCCGGCGGCGCTGAGCTTTTCGATGGTTTCGAGCCGCAGCTCGGGCGTCGCGGCGAGCGGCTCCATGAGGCGCGCGAGCTTGCGGTCGAGCGTCGTCACCGAGATCGCGACCTTCGCGAGGCCCTTGGCCGCCATTGGCGCAAGCAGATCGAGGTCGCGCAGGACGAGCGCTGACTTCGTCACGATGCCGACGGGATGATTGGCGCGCGCCAGCACTTCGAGGATCGAACGCATGATTCGATGGCTCTTCTCGGCGGGCTGATAGGGATCGGTGTTGGTGCCGATGGCGATCGTCTTGGGGACATAGCGCGGCGCCGATAATTCGCGTTCGAGAAGCTGCGCCGCGCCGTCCTTGACGAAGATCTCGGTCTCGAAATCGAGGCCGGGCGAAAAGCCCATATAGGCGTGCGTCGGCCGCGCGAAGCAATAGACGCAGCCATGCTCGCAGCCGCGATAGGGATTGATCGAGCGATCGAAGGAAATGTCCGGCGAATCATTCCTGGTGATGATTGTGCGCGGCTTCTCTATGTGAAAATTCGTCTCGAGCGCCGCAAGGCTCTCCAGCGAGCCCCAACCGTCGTCGGCCTCCTCGCGAGTCTCCTTTTCGAAGCGGCCGCTGCGCTTAGACAGCGCGCCGCGTCCGCGCCGGCGATCAGCGTCGATGATCGCGGCGCCGTCGATCCGCGGGGCGCCCTTTATCTCTGCCGATGCCTGAGCCGCACCCATGTTCGCAACCTCTGCCCAGCGTTGCCCCGAGCATCGCCTGGCGACCGCTCAGAACTGACGCTAGTCAGAACATATAGAGAACATTAGAGTGAGGCAAGCGGCTTTCCGAACGAAAAAAGCGCGCCGAGTCCCTCGGCGCGCGTCTTTGGGTTCCCGATCTGATGTGCGCCCCTAGCGCACCAGAATATTCCTGAACTGCCACGGATCGCTTTCGTCGATGTCTTCCGGAAAGAGGCCCGGACGTCCCTCGAGCGGCGTCCAATCCGTGTAGTAGCCCTTCACCGGGCCGAGATAGGGCAGCTGCACTTCGAGGCAGCGCTTGTAGTCGACCTCGTCGGCTTCGACGATTCCCGCCTGCGGATTCTCCAGCGCCCAGACCATGCCGGCGAGCGCCGCCGAACTCACCTGCAGTCCGGTGGCGTTCTGATAGGGCGCAAGATCACGGGTCTCCTCGATCGAGAGCTGCGACCCGTACCAATAGGCGTTCTTGGCGTGGCCATAGAGCAGCACGCCAAGTTCGTCGATTCCATCGACGATCTCGTGTTCGTCGAGGATCGTCCAGCTCTCCTGCATCTTGCCGGCGGCGCCGAACATCTCGTGCAGGGAAAGCACGGCGTCGTCGGCGGGATGATAGGCGTAATGACAGGTCGGACGATAGATCGCCTGACCCTTCTCGTCGCGCAGGGTGAGATAGTCCGCGATCGAGATCGACTCATTGTGGGTGACGAGGAAGCCATATTGCGGCCCCGGCGTCGGGCACCATGAGCGCACACGCGTATTGGCGCCGGGCGACAGCAGATAGATCGCCGCGCCGCATCCGGTCGGATGCGTGCGGCCGATGTCGGGCAACGCCTTCTCATGCGTGCCCCAGCCGAGTTCGGCGGGCTGCAGGCCCTCGGAGACAAAGCCTTCGACCGACCAGGTGTTGACGAAGACGTCGCGCGGTTTCGGATTGCGCGCGCGCTGCGTGTCGCGTTCGGCGATGTGAACGCCCTTGACCCCGAGCTTTTGGGCAAGCGCGCCCCATTCGGCGCGCGTTTCCGGCTCCTTGTCGAGCGTTCCCGTGTCGCGCGCGATATCGACGAGCGCCTGCTTGACGAACCAGGACACCATGCCGGGATTGGCGCCGACGCAGGAGACCGCCGTCGATCCGCCGGGATTTTTGCGGCGCTCTTCGAGCACCGTCTCGCGCAGCGCATAATTGGTGCGCGCTTCATTGGACATGCTCTTGTCGAAGTAGAAGCCCGGCCATGGCTCCACCACCGTGTCGACGCATAGCGCGTTCAATTCGCGCGCGAGTTTCATGATCGCGAGCGAAGAAACGTCGACCGAGAGATTGACGATAAAGCCCTGGCCTTCGCCCTTGGTCAGCAGCGGGGTCAAGACCTCGCGGTAGTTCTCCGGCGTCAGACTGGTTTTGAGAAAAGCGATGCCGCGCTCATCGAGCAGACGGCGATGCGTATCGACCGGGTCGATGACGGTGACGCGCGATTTGTCGAAATCGAAATGGCGCTCGATCAGCGGCAAAATGCCTCGGCCGATGGAGCCGAAGCCGATCAGCACGATCGGACCGGTGATTTTGCCGTAGTTTGGCCAAGTCGACATAAGGCGCAGCTCCCGAGAAAGTTATTGCGCCGCGATAAAGCAAGCGTGGACGTATTAATCAAGAGCTTGAGAGATTGGCGGCGGGCGCATGGCGTGGCCCTGCGCGCGCGCTTTTTGCCCAAAGGCCTGCTGGACCACACCCGCCGGCCGCCCGAGCTTCGGGCTTGGTCAGTGCTCCACGAACGTTGTAACGCCAGCGGCCCCTCGTCCTTCGAGACGGCCTCTTCGAGGCCTCCTCAGGATGAGGGGCCTTGGGGTTCTGGCGTCTTGGATGATGCAAACGACCATGTTGGGTAAGCGGTCCTCATCCTGAGGAGCCGCCCGCAAGTCGGGTTTACCCGACTTGCGAATTTGAATGTCGATCTCGGGCAAGCCCGAGATCGAATGGCGGCGTCTCGAAGGACGAGGACCGCAGCGCGACTGAAGTTAAATTCTTGGAATTTCACGCAGACGCAGCGGCGCTTCCGTCGATGCGCCCCTGCAGACCGTTGGGCAGGCGCGGGTTGGGCAGAATGTAGCGCCCGCGCTCGCGCACCATTTTGGTCACCGCCGCGAAATCGAGCTTGCCGGAGCCAAGAAGCGGCACACTCTCGACGATCATCATCTCCGCCGGAATCATCAGGTCGGAGGCGCCCTTCGATTTCGCATAGGCCTGGAAATCGGCGCGCGTCGCGTCCTTCCGCTGTGTGATGAGAATGATTCTCTCGCCCTTGCGCGGATCGATCTCGGTCGCCGCCGCCGACAGCGCGTCGGGCCAAAGTTCCGCCGCCAACTGTTCGATCGCCGCGAGCGACACCATCTCGCCGCCGACCTTGGCGAAGCGCTTGGCGCGCCCCTTGATCGTCACATAGCCCTGCGCGTCGATCGTGACGATATCGCCCGTATCATGCCAGCCGTTCTCCGGCGGCTGCACCACGCCGGGCTTGTCGATCTTGAGATAGCCCATCATTACATTGGGACCGCGCACCAAGAGCCTTCCGCCGTCCTCCACGCCCGGAACGGGCTCAAGCCGGTGTTCGACGCCTGGCATCAAACGTCCGACCGCGCCGAATCTGTTGAACATCGGCGTGTTGAGCGCGAGGACCGGCGAGGCTTCCGTCACGCCATAGCCTTCAAGGATGCGGACGCCGAACTTCTCCATCCACAGATCGCGCGTCGATTGCTTCACCGGCTCGGCGCCGGCGACCACATAACGGATCGACCGGAAGTCATAAGCGTGCGCCGGGCGCGCGTAACCGGCGAGAAAAGTGTCCGTCCCGAAAAGAATCGTGGCGTTTGAGCCGTAAACGAGCTCCGGAACGATGCGATAGTGCAACGGCGAGGGATAAAGATAGATCGGAACGCCGGAGGTGAGCGGCAGCGTGAAGCCGACCGTCAGACCGAAGGAATGGAACATCGGCAGCACGTTGAAGACCTTGTCGGTGCGTCCGAAGTCGATGCGCGCGGCGGCCTGCGCCGCATTGGCGAGCATGTTTCGATGCGACAAGGCGACGCCCTTGGGCGCGCCTTCCGACCCCGAGGTGAAAAGTATCGCTGCCATCTCGTCGGCCTTGCGCGGGGCGACGGGCTTACGGAACCGCCTGAAGGCGTCGAGCTTGTCGGCAAAGGAGATGCTCGCGCGCATGTCTTCGAGATAGACGAGCGCGACTTTCTCTTCGAGCGCTGCGACAAGCTTTTCGAGCTTGGCTTTCTCGATGAAGCCGCGCGACGTCAGAATCGTCCTCGCCTGCGCCGCCTCGCAGCCCGCCAGAATATTGGCGGCGCCGGCCGTGAAATTGATCATCGCCGGCGCGCGGCCGGCCGAAATGACCGCGAGGAACGCTATTCCCGCGCCATTGGCGTTCGGCAGCATCAATCCGATCGCGTCGCCCGGCCTCCCAATGCGCGCGATCTTGCCGGCGAGCGCGCGCGTCCCGATCAGCAGTCCGCGATAGCTGAGCTTGCCGGCGATCGGATCTTCGAGAGCGACGCGCGACAGCCCGTGCGTGCGCGCGGCTTCAACGACGGCGTCGAACAAAGTGCGATCGACGTTTGTAGCGCGGAAGACGAGATCCGACATGATCTGATAGAGCGCCGCGCCGGCCGCCATCCGCCGCGCCTTGCCTTTCAGCGCGTCATCGACCGTCAGCCGGATGGGTTCGAGCACGGTGAGCGTGAATTTCGGAAACCAGCGCCGGCGCGCCTGTTCGCGCGTCAGCCGCGAGAACATCGTCGCCTCAGCGCCATCGATGTGCACCGGGACGACCATCGCGCCGGATTTCTCCGCGATCAGCCCCGCCCCATCATAGACCTTCATCAGACTGCCGGTGACCGTAAGCCGGCCTTCCGGGAAGATGACGAGCGGGTTTCCGTCCTTGACCGCATTGATCAGCGCGCGCGCGCCAAGCGGATTGGCTGGGTCGAGCGGGATCACGCGCATGAATTTCAAAAACGGCTTCGCCCACCATGTCTTCGAGATCGCGCGGTCAACGGCGAAGACCGGCTGCTTTGGCATGACGGCGAAAATCGCCGCGGCGTCGAGAAAGCTCACATGGTTGAGCGCGACGATCGGATTGGGTCCCGCCTTCTCGAAATTTTCCAGTCCCTTCGCCTCGAGACGGTAGAAGGCGCGAAAGTAGATCGAGAGCAGATCCTGCAGCGGCGATGCGACGACCACGTTGACGATCCAGATCGAAGCGACGAGCGCGACGACGGCCAGGCCAATCAGAAGCGCCGCGAAAGAGACGCCCAAGCTCTGCAAACCCGCAACCCCGACGCCACCGAGCGCCATGAAGGCGGCGTTCTGCACATTCACGGCGGCGATGGTGCGGGCGCGCTGCTGAGGCGCGCTCTGCGCCTGAATGGCGGCGAAGGACGGAACGATCATCAGTCCGCCCGCGACCGCGAGCAGTGAAAGATCGATCGCGGCGCGCCAGGCGAGCGATTGAGCGAAATAGTCTTGCGGCGATAGCGCCGTCGCTGTGGCTGGCGCGGCCGAAAGGAGCAGCGCGAGGCCGAGGTCCGCGGACGCAAAAGCGACGAGCGCCGCGCCGACCGCACACGGCAGCAGCACGATCTTGCCCTTGAGCAGAAAGGCGGCGAGCCCCGATCCGATGGCGATGCCGACGGCGAACAGCGCCAGATGAATGCTGACGAGGATCTCCGCGCCATGCAGCGTCTGGGTGATGAGCGAGGGAGTGAGCGACATGGCGATGGAGCCGAACAGCCAGAAGAGGCTCGTCACCACGGCAAGCCGCCGCAGTGCTATTTGACCACGCAGATGCCGCAGCAATTTGAAGGTTGAGCGGAAGACGTTGGCGTCGATCGCAAGATCGGGATCGGCGCGCCCCGTTGGGGGAATCAGCCACGCCGCGCCAAGAGCCAGCGCCGCGACGCCCATGACTCCCGCGGCGAGGATCACCCCGTCGCCGACATGCAACGCCATGCCGCCGGCGACCGTGCCGCTGAGAATTGCGAAAAAGGTCGCGCTCTCGACGAGCGCATTGCCCGCCGGAAGTTCCTCGCGCGTCAGATGGTCGGGCAAGATGCCGTATTTGACAGGGCCGAACAGCGCGCCAGTGACGCCAAAAAGAATGAGCGCGCCAAAGAGCGTCGGGATATTGGCGAACAGAAAGCCGGTCGCGGACAATGCTGCGACGGCGATCTCCGCGACGCTAAGCCAGCGCACGACCCGCGCCTTGTCATATTTGTCGGCGAATTCGCCGCCGATCGCCGACAGAAGAAAAAACGGCGCGATGAAGGCCGCGCCGGCGAGCGTAACAAGCGACGCGCCGCCTTCGGCCGCGTGCGCCAGGATCAAGAGCACCAGGGCGTTCTTCAGGAAATTGTCGTTGAAGGCCGCGAAGAACTGACGCCAAAACAATGGCGCGAAACGCCGCGAAGCGAGAAGCGAATGCGTCATGTCGAAGCTTCCGGGAGGTGCGTCGTGACTTTCGCCGATGACCCTTAAGGATCGGTCAAGTCGGGCGCGTTGCAATGGGCGTTGCGATCGGTTGAAGGTCAGCCTTTCGCCATGAACTATGTTCAATATGGAGACTGCAGCGCTTTTGCTCTGCCGTCAATCGAAAAATGAACGATGTTCATGCCGAATTGGGAGAGTTCCTTGAACGAGAAGAACGCCGACGCGGGAGCCGACCGCCGGACGCACTTGCGTGACCGGCTTATCGACATCGCGCAGGAGACGGTCGCGGCGCAGGGTCTCGCCGGACTTAAGGCGCGCGATCTCGCCGCCGCGGCCGGTTGCGCGCTCGGCGCGATCTATACCGCTTTTCACGACCTCGACGAGCTGGTCCTGCGGGTAAACGCGCGCACCCTGGCGCGCCTGGAGGCCGCGCTCGACGCGGCGTTCGTGGACGCAGAGGCGGAGCAGGCGCTGGAAGCCATGGCGCGGGCCTATCTGAGCTTCGCGAGAAAAGACGAGCCGAGCTGGCGCGCGCTGTTCGAGCACCGATTGCCCCCTGGCGCGCCCGTGCCGGCCTGGTATGCGGACGCGCGCAACCGCCTGTTCAGTCGGTTGGACGCGCCGCTTGCGCAACTGTTGCCGGGCAGGGACGCGATGGCGCGCGCCGCGCTCGCGCGCACGCTGTTTTCGGCCGTGCACGGAGTCGTGGCGCTGGGGCTCGAGGAGAAGATCGCTGAGACCCCGCCAAAATTGCTGGATGAGCAGCTCGGCGTGCTGATCCGGCTTCTCGCGGCGGGACTGATGATGGAGTCGGCCCGCTTGATTTGAGCCGCCCGAGCTGACATAGGCGCGCATGACTTTCATTCTGCTGTTTGCCGTAGCGACCTGGGCGGGCGCGCAGAATGCGCTTGCCGGCGGCGGCTCCTTCCTCACGCTTCCCACCCTGATGTTTACGGGCATGGACGCGCTCGCGGCCAATATCACGTCATGCGCGGCGCTGTTTCCGGCGCAGGTCGCGACCGGCTGGACCGGCCGCAAGCTTGCGAAGGGCGCCAATGGGCTTTCGCTCCGCACGCTGTTCGTGATCAGCATCGTCGGCGGCGCCGTCGGCGCCGCGGTGTTGCTTGGCACGCCGCGGGGACTCTTCGCGCGTCTCGTGCCATGGCTCGTGCTGTTTGCGACGGTGGTCTTCGCCTGGGGCAGCTTCTTTCGCAAGTCAGGCGACAGGCATACGCATCTCAGCGCGCCGGGAGCGGCGCTGGCGCAATTTCTGATTTCGGTTTACGGCGGCTATTTCGGCGGCGGCATCGGCTTCCTCATGGTGGCCGCGCTGACCATGGCCGGACAGGGCGTGCGCGTCGCCAGCGCCACCAAGAACGTATTGGCCGGCGTCATGAACGCCTCCGCCGTCGCGATCTTTCTGTTCTCGCCGGATCTGCACTGGCCGCAGGCGCTGGTGACGAGCGCGGGCGCGACGATCGGCGGCGTCGCCGGCGCCCGCCTGATCCATCACATCGACGAAAAAATCCTGCGCATCTTCATCATCGTGGTCGGCGCGGCGCTGACCGTCGGCCTCTTCCTCAGAGCGCCGTAATCCGGGCGCCCGACGCGTTCAGCGCGTCGTGGCCGCCCCGCCCGCCATCGCCTTTTCGATCTCGGGAATGAGCGTCGTCGCAATGGCGGAAGGCGTCAGCGGCCCGACGAATTTATAGGCGATGGTGCCGTCGCCCTTGATCACGAACGTCTCCGGCACGCCATAAACGCCGAAGTCGATCGCCGTGCGGCCGGCAGGATCGACGCCGACGCGCGCGAAAGGATTGCCGCCCTCCTCAAGGAAACCTAAGGCCTTCGCCGTCTCATCCTTGTAGGAAAGCCCGTAGAGCTCGACGCCTTTGGCCTTGAGCGCTTGATCGCCGGCGATCGCCATGAGCGCCGGATGCTCCTGTCGACAGGGCCCGCACCAGCTGGCGAAGACATTGACGAGGCTCACGTGACCCTTGCGCAAATCGCCGGTTGAGAGACCGGGAACGCCGGCCAGACCTTCAAGCGCCGGCAGATCGAAATCCGGCGCCGGCCTGCCGATCAGCGCCGAGGGGATGCGCGAAGCGTCGCCCGAGAAGAGCCGCACAAGGAAGACCAGCGCCAGCAGCGCGAAGAGCGCCAGCGGCAGAAAGCGCAGCGCCGAGCGCGGCGCGACGGCGTCGCTCACGCGCCCTCTCCTTCATCGCGCGCGCCAGCCGCGCCAAAGCGCGCCAGCGCCGAGCGCAGGCGGCGATAGTCGAGGACGATGCGCAAGATCACGACGCCGAGCGTCGCGGCCGTCACGCCATAGGCGGCGGCGATATAGAACCAGTGGCCGCTCATTCCGCCGCCTCCATGCTCTCATCGCCGGCGATTTCGCCGGCGCGGACGGCTTGCATCGAGAGGCGCGCGAGGCGCCGGCGCAGGATTTCGTTGCGGATCGCCATGATATGCAGCGTCAAAAACAGCAGCGTCGCGGCGAGCGCCATGACGATGAGCGGCCACAGCATCGATCCGGAGATCGCCGGCCCGTCAATGCGAAACACCGATGCCGGCTGGTGCAAGGTGTTCCACCAATCGACCGAATATTTGATGATCGGGATGTCGATGGCGCCGACGAGCGTCATGATCGCCGCGATGCGCGCGCCGCGCGGCGTGTCGTCCATCGTCTGCCTTACGGCGATGAGACCGAGATAGAGAAGAAAAAGAACCAGCATCGAGGTGAGGCGCGCGTCCCACACCCAGAACGTCCCCCACATCGGCTTGCCCCAAAGCGAGCCCGTGACGAGGCAGATGAAGGTGAAGGCGGCCCCGAGATTGGCGGCGGTTTTCTGCGCCGCGTCGGCGAGGGGATGACGCCACACCAGAACGCCGAGCGACGCCGAGGTCATCACAACATAAGCGAAGATCGCGAGCCAGGCGGACGGCACATGGATGTACATGATCCGCACCGTTGCGCCCTGCTGATAATCGGGCGGCGCCGTGAAGGCGCCGTAGAGCCCGATCGCCAGCAGAAGCGCCGTGGCGCCCGAAAGCCAAGGCAACGCGCGTTCTGCAAAACGCAGAAAGCGCGTTGGATTAGCGTAAGTGGACAGAAAGCTCATCGACGGACGGAAACTCCCGCCGACTGCCTAAGCCGCATGGCCGACCCCGTCAATTGGCGGCTTTGGACGGCGGCTTGGTCGTGTCCTTGGCGACTTCCTTGGTCTGCTCGGCGAGAATTTGCGCCCTCGGCTTGCCGTGCAGAAGCTCCACCGCCGCGATGAGCTGCTTGTCCTTCGCCTCATCCGGCGGAACATAGGCCTGCGAGCCGGTCTTTTCCTCGTCGCCGGTCTTGAGATGGCCCTTCAGCGACGCTTCGCCCTTGGTGTCGTCCTTGCCTTTGAGCTCGTCCGGCACGTCCTGCAGGATGATCATGTCCGGATCAATGCCCTTGGCCTGGATCGTGCGGCCGGACGGTGTGTAATAGCGCGCCGTCGTCAGCCGCAGCGCGCCGCTGGAGCCGCCGAGCGGGATAATCGTCTGCACGCTGCCCTTGCCGAAGGAGCGCGTTCCGATCAGCGTTGCGCGCTTGTGATCCTGCAAAGCGCCGGCGACGATTTCGGACGCCGAGGCCGAACCGCCGTTGATCAGCACGACGACGGGCTTGCCCTTCGACAGATCGCCGGAGCCGCGGGCGTTGTAGCGCTGGGTTTCATCGGCGTTGCGGCCGCGCGTCGACACGATCTCGCCCTTGTCGATGAAGGAGTTGACGACCTGGATCGACTGATCCAGCAAACCGCCCGGATTATTGCGCAGATCGAGGATGTAGCCTTTGAACTTGTCAGCCGGGATGTCCTGCTGCGCCTTGGCCATGGCGGTCCGCAGGCCTTCCGCGGTCTCTTCATTGAACTGCGAAATGCGGACATAGGCGATGTCGTCGCCCTGTTTACGCGAGCGTACGGATTTGATGTGGATCTCGGCGCGGACCAGCTTGACCTCGACCTTATCCTTGTTCTTGCCGCGGAACAGCGTCAGCTTGACAGGCGTGTTGATCGCGCCGCGCATTTTGTCGACGGCCTGATTGAGGGTCATGCCCTGCACCGTCTCGTCGTCGATGGCGCCGATGAGATCGCCGGACATGATCCCGGCGCGCGACGCCGGCGTGTCGTCGATCGGCGTGACGACCTTCACGAGTCCGTCTTCCTGCGTGACCTCAATGCCCAAGCCGCCGAACTTGCCCTCGGTCTGCGTCCGCATGTCCTTGAAGGCCTTGGCGTCAAGGTAGCTCGAATGCGGATCGAGCGAGGTCAGCATGCCGTTAATGGCGTTTTCGACGAGCTTCTGCTCATCGGGCTTCTCGACATAGTCGGCGCGCACCTTGTCGAACACGTCGCCAAACAGGCTGAGGTTCTTATAGGTGTCGGCGGAAGCGGCTTGAGCTGGAGCGCCGATGACGGCGCGCGCCTGCTGGCCCAGCGTGGCGCATCCCGCTCCAATTGCAATTCCTGTGGCGATAAGGGCTGTTTTGCGAATCATCCGCCGACCTTCCGACTGTCTGACTTTGCCCACCATGGGCCCGAGTCGATTGACGCTCCGTCCTTGCGGAACTCAACATAAAGAATGGGTTGTTTCGCGCCGATTGCGATGGTCGCCGCGGTTTGCGCGGCTCCGTCTCCCATGCTGGCAACCGGCTCACCTGCGAGAACGAACTGTCCCGCGTTCACATTGGTGCGACTCATGCCGGCCAGGACCACATAATAACCGCCGCCGGCATTAATGATCAAGAGTTGTCCATAACTTCGGTAAGGCCCTGAAAAAGCGATCCATCCGTCGCAGGGGGCGATAACGACCCCGTTTTCCCGCGCCGCGATCGACAGGCCCTTCTCCTTGCCGCCAAAACCGTCGGGCGCGCCGAAACGCCGCACGACCGATCCCGCGGCCGGGGCCGGCAGCCGGCCTTTAAGATCAATGAAAGCGACGGCAGGCGCAAGCCGCGCTGGATCCTTGAACGGCGCAGACAACGCTTTGAGCCGCTCTCGCTCGGAAAGCATCGCTTGAGCTTTGGCGCGCTCGTCATCGGCCCTGCGCGCCGCCTCCGCCGCGCGCCGCGCAGCCGCGCTGTCCGCCTCCATGCGCGAGATCAGATCCTTGAGGCTTGTGGCGCGCTGCGCCAGCGCGCGCGCGCGCTCCGTCTCCGCCTGCAGGGCGCTTTGCGCGGAGGAAAGCGCCTCCTGACGTTCTCCGATCATCGGCGCGAGCCTTTCGCGCTGAGCTTTGAGACTAGCTTGCTGCTCCGCGAGGCGTTCCCGCTCGCGCCGCACGCCATCGCGCACTTGCTCCAGCTCCGAAAGATCGCGCTGCAGCTGGCGCGCTTCGGCGCGCATTTGCGGCAACAGGGCGCCGAGCGCGAGCGACGCTCGGACGGCCTCGAGAATCTCGTTCGGACGCGCGATCAGCGCCGGCGGCGGCTTACGGCCCATCCGTTGCAGGACGGTAAGGATCTCCATGATCAATCCGCGGCGGCTCTCGAGCGAAGAGACGATCTTGCGCTCGTTCTCGGTGAGCGCCGAAAGCCGCTCTTCGATCTCGGCCGCGCGCCCTTCCGTCTCCTGCAGCCGCTGCGTCGCTTCGATGAGCGCGCCATTCAGCCTTTCGCGCGCGGCGGCGTGATCGACAAGCTGCTCTTCAAGTCGACGCGCGCGCTCCTGGGCGGCGCCCATCGTGTCTTCGACGCCGCGCAATTCTTGTTGCTTTGACGAGATGTCTTTGGCGTCCGGACCTTGTTGTTCGGCATGGGCGGAAAACGCGACAGAAATCGCAAGGAGCGCCGCAGAGATGAGCCCGCGCTCGGTGGCTTCGTTACCCGCCATGCTCGAAACGCTCATGTCCATCCGCGGCATCAATTTCGCCCGGAGGCCGATATGCGCCGGCAATCGCGTCCACATTGCGGCAAAGCCCGGCGAGGATCGCGCGGGCGCGGCGCGAATCAAAGAGCGCGTTGACCGATTCTGGCAGTCTGCGGCGCCAGTTCAAGCGTTCGCGATCGGTGCCGGGCAAGTTGATCGCCTGCGTTTCGCCCGCGAGATCGTCGAGTTGCGACATGGCGAGCAAAGCCGGCGTGCGCGCGATGAAGGCATGGAGCGCCCGAGCCAAGGCGTCGTCGAAGACGCTTGATGCGTGATGCGCGCCGTCGATCAGCGACTGCGCGCGCAATGCGTCGAGAAGCGCGTCCTTTTCCGCGCTGCGCGCGGCGCGAGCGGCTTCGGCCCCGTCGGACGCGATCAGCCCTAAGGCTTGCTTCTCGGCGATGTCCGCCGCCGCCCACCAGCCTTCGAGCGTCGGCAAATCATGCGTCGAAACGCAGGCCATGGCTTTCCTGGGATAGAACGCCGGCGGCGCGAAGCCCGCGCCCGAACGTTCGAACCATGGAACCCGGTAGCTCAGCACGTCGACGCGCGCGATGCGCTCGCAAAAACCCCAGGGCGCCGTGCCGAGATCTTCGCCAACGACGACGCATCGCGCGCGTCGGCTTTCGAGCGCGAGCTGACCCATCAAGGTCTCGAACGGGTAATTGACATAGGCGCCGGCGGCGGGCTTTTCGCCGTCCGGAATGACGAAAAGCCGCGCGAGACCCATGACGTGATCGATGCGCAACGCGCCCGCATGACGCATATTTACGCGCAGCAACTCCGCGAAATCGGCGCCGCCGCTTTTCTCCATCTCGATCGGATTTGGCGGCGGCAAGCCCCAATTCTGGCCTTCCCGACTGAAGGCGTCGGGCGGCGCGCCGATCGAGAAGCCGTCCACGAAACTTGCCGCGCGGCTCCAGCACTCGGCGCCATCGGGCGCCGCGCCAATGGCGAGGTCGCGGCAGAAGCCGAGCGACAGTCCCGCTGCGCGCGCATCCTGCGCCGCATGTGCGAATTGCGCATCGGCGAGCCATTGCAGAAATTGATGGAATTGGACGCGCGTCGCATGTTCGCTCGCGGAGGCGGTCACCGCCGCATCGCGCGCCTCCCGCAGCTCTTGCGGCCACATCCGCCAGCTTTGGCCGTTGCGCGCCTCGCTGATCGCCTCGAACTGGCAGAAACGCGCGAGCGCCGTCCCGCCTTGGTCGATGAAGCGTTGGAACGATGCGGCGGGCGCGGCGTTCGGCTGGCGGCGCGAGAGTTCAAGGAAGACAGCGAAGGCGCGTTCGAGCGCCGCCATCTTCAGCGCATGAACGCCGGGATAGTCGACATCCGCGGCGGCGCTGAGAACCACTGCGGTCTTCTCGTCGAAATCAATCGGCGCGCCGAGCATGCGCCCCAGCTCAGCCACATCGATATAGAGCGGATCGACGAAACGCCGGTCGGACGGATAGTACGGACTGACGCGCGTGCGATCTTGCGCAAACAAGGCGTGCAGCGGATTGATCGCGATAAGCGCCGCGCCGGCTTTAGCGCCGGCGCGCCCGAACGCCGCGAGCGTCGAGAAGTCGCCGATCCCCTGATCGCCATCACGGCGCACGGAATAAAGCTGCGCCGAGAGGCCGAATTCGCGGCGCGCGTCGTCTGGCAAAAAACAGCCCGACGGCGCGACGGTGAGCGCACAGTCTTCGCCACGCTCGATCGACACATGATAACGTCCGACGGGAAGCGGCGGCAGACGCGCTTCGACGCCGTCGCACCGCCGGCCATCCAGTCCGCGCCATGCGACTGGCGCGGCGTTCTCTCGAAGGGCGATGCGCGAACAGCTTCCGTCTTCCTGCGTGACGCCGAGCCAGCCCGGCGTACGACCGTTGCGCGCGGCGAGCCGAAGGGCGAAGGACTTTCCTTCCTTCGCCGACAGACTCGCTGGCAACACGCGTCTGTCGCGAAAGTCGGAAAGCCGCGCGAGACTGTCGCGCGCGTCATCGAGCGTGTTTGCCGGAAAGCCCAATTGCGCTAGCAGCGCGCAGACCGTCTCGCGGGGAACGTCATGCAGAGCGCCGTCAACGTCGCGCCATTGTTTTTCGACGCCAGCCGCCTCGGCGAGACGCGAGAGGATGTCTTCCGAAGCAGGCGCAATAGAGCGGCACGATGCGCGCTTTTCCTCGACGAGAAGCGCGACAGAGCGCGGCGTCATACGCAGGATTTCTTCAATGTCTTCGCTCGCGCCGTCCTTCGCCGAATTAAACGCCAATGTCCAACCGTGATTGTCCCGGGCAAGCGGCGGCCGCACGACAATTTCGTCAGGACCGCGATGCAGAATGACGATGACGCGATCGCCTTCGGCATTAAACCCGACGACAAGCGTTTGCGCCTCGTTGTCACGCCAGTCCTCATCGCGCATCGGCACGCCGTCGGGACGCAACCATTCGACGTCGGGGATGAGCGTCGCGTCATGCGGCTCTCCGTCGAGAAAACGATCTTCGCTTAAGGTGAGGTGTCGCTTGCGCAGCGCGATGAGCTTCGCCGTCGTCTCGATCAGTCCATCGTCGGCGCGCGCCCAATCGATCCAGGAGAGGGCGTTGTTCTGCGCATAGGCGTTATTATTGCCGGACTGCGTCTTACCCAACTCCGCGCCCATGGCCAGCATCGGCGTTCCGCGCGAGAAAAGCAGCGTGCCGAGCAGATTGCGCGCATCCCGCGCGCGCGCCGCATGGATCGCGGCGTCTTCGCTCTCGCCTTCAACGCCATTGTTCCAGGAAAGATTGTGGTCGGCGCCGTCGCGGTTCTCTTCGCCATTCGCTTCATTGTGCTTATGCGCGTAGGAAACGAGATCGCGCAGAGTGAAGCCGTCATGCGCGGCAATATAATTGACGCTGCGCGAAGGACCCCGTCGTGCGAAGATATCCTGCGAGCCCGAAAGGCGCGTCGCGAGTTCCGCGACGCCGCAGCTATCGCCGCGCCAGAAGCGTCGCGCGCCATCCCGATAGCGATCGTTCCATTCGACGAAAGGCTCAGGAAAGTCGCCGAGCCGATAGCCGCCTGGGCCCATGTCCCAGGGTTCGGCGATGAGCTTTAAATCCCGAAGCACGGGATCTTGCAGGAGCGCCGAAAGCAATGGCGCGTCGCGATCGAACCCCGAGGAACGACGCGCGAGCGTCGTCGCCAAATCGAAGCGAAAGCCGTCGACGCCGCCATAGAGCGCCCAGGCGCGCAGCGCATCCATGATGAGCCGCACGACAGGCGCGCGCCCGCAATCGAGAACATTGCCGCAGGCCGAGTCATTGACGTAACGCGCGCGGTCGTCGGCGAGCCGGTAATAGCTGGCGTTGTCGAGCCCCCGGAATGAAACGGTCGGCCCGAACTCGTCGCCTTCGCCCGTATGGTTGAAGACAACGTCGAGAATGACTTCGAGCCCGGCGTCGTGAAGTCTGGCGACGACTTCGCGAACTTCACGCCAGCCGCCCGGCGCAAGCCGTGGGTCGGGCGCCATCATGGCGATGGGATTGTAGCCCCAGTAATTGGAAAGCCCGAGCGGCGGCAGATGGCGCTCGTCGATCCACGCCGCGCAAGGCAGAAGCTCCAGCGTCGTGACGCCGAGCCGCGTCAGATGCGCGATCGCCGCGTCATGCGCGAGACCGGCGAAGGTCCCGCGCAGATGTTGCGGGATGTCGGGATGGGTCGCGGTGAAACCCTTGACGTGAAGCTCGTAGATGACCGTATCGCGCCAGAAATGCTTTGGCCGCGGCGCCTCCGCAGGGACTGGCTTCGTGACAATCGCTTTCGGCAGATGCGCGGCGCTGTCGGCGTTCGCGGCGTCGCCATAAGCGAATAGCGAAGGATGCAGCGTGAAGACGCGATCGAGCGCGAGCGCGTAAGGATCGACGAGCAGCTTCGCCGGATTAAAGCGATGGCCCGCCTCCGGCGCGTCGGGTCCGTAAGCGCGAAAGCCATAGCGCTGGCCTTCTTTGAGGCCCTCGATATAGCCATGAAAAACGTCCCCGCTGCGCGCGGGCAATTTTATGCGGGCGAGCTCTTCGTCGGCGTCATCGAAGAGACAAAGCTCGATCGCCTGGGCGTGAGCGGAAAACACCGCGACATTCGCGCCGCTCGCATCCGGCGTGACGCCGAGCGATTCTGACGCGCCATCGGAAACTCGGCCGATCATGCCCCCTCCCCAACCCTCCCCCGCTGCGCTTCGCTTGCGGGAGAGGGAGGAAGACGCGGCGCAGGTCGCGAAACCCGCGCTACGCCAATCGTTAGGGTTCCCTCTCCCGCGAGAGCGGGGGAGGGACAGGGAGGGGACTTTGTTACCGAAACAATCACACAACTCTCGCGGCAGCCGCGTCCCGAAAGAGCGTCGCGTAGCGGCGCGCCGGATTGCGCCAGGAGACGTCCGTTCTCATGCCGTTGACCTGAATCTTGCGCCACGTCTCGGCGTCCTCGAACAAACGTTCGGCTTCGCGCAGCGTGAGGGCGAGCGCCTCGGCGGTCGTCGGCGAAAATTGCAGGCCGGTCGCGACGTCGGCCTGCAGCGCCATCTCATTAGCGTCGACGATCGTATCTTTCAGCCCGCCGACGCGCGAGACGATCGGCACGGCGCCGTAGCGCAGCGCATAGAGCTGCGTCAGTCCGCATGGCTCGAAGCGCGACGGAACGAGGAAGGCGTCGGCGCCCGCCTGGACCATATGCGCAAGCTCTTCGCTATAGCCGATATGAACGCCCACGCGGCCCGGATGCGCCGCCTCCGCGGCGACAAATCCTTCTTCAAGCGTCTTATCTCCAGCGCCGAGCAGCGCGAGTTGCGCGCGTCCGCGCATCAGCTGCGGCAAGACCTCGAGCAGCAGGTCGAGCCCCTTCTGCCACGACAGCCGGCTGACGACGCCGATGAGAAAGGCGTCGGGATCGACGCGCAGTCGCAGACGTTTCTGCAAAGCCGCCTTGTTCCTGGCGCGCGACGGCAGGCTCCAATGATCATAGCGCGTTCCAAGATGCGCGTCGGTCGCCGGATCCCACGTCTCTTCATCGACGCCATTCAATATGCCGCTCACGCGATCCGCGCGCGCGCGCAACAGGCCCTCGAGGCCCATGCCGAATTCCGGCGTCTCGATCTCGCGCGCATAGCTTGGCGACACCGTGGTGATGCGGTCGGCGAGTTGCAGCCCAGCCTTCAGGAAGCCGATCGCGCCGTAATATTCGACGCCGTCGATATCGAACGCGCGCGGCGGCAGCCGCAAAAACTCCAGCAGTTCTTTGGGGAATTGCCCCTGGAAGGCGATGTTGTGGATGCTGACGATCGTCGCCGGGCGCGGCCTGTCCGCATAATGCATATAGGCCGGCGCGAGCGCCGCCTGCCAGTCATGCGCATGCACGACATCGGGCGTAAATCCATCAAGCGCGCCGAGCCCGATCTGCGCGCCGGCCCAGGCGAGCGCGGCGAAGCGGAAGGCGTTGTCGGGATAATCGGCGCCGTCCGGTCCCGTATAGAGTCCGCCTTCGCGCGCATAAAGATGTGGCGCGATCAACGTATAGATCGCGACTCCGTTATGCCGCGCCGCGTGAATCCAGGCCGGGCCGCCGAAGAGATCATCGAACTCGAGAACCGTTTCGCCCACGCCCAGCGTGGCGCGTACGTCGGGATAGCCCGGAATGAGCGTGCGCAGCTCGATGTTTTCGGCGGCGAGCGCATGCGGCAGCGCGCCGACGACATCGGCAAGTCCGCCGGTCTTGACCAAAGGCGCCATCTCCGAAGCGATGGCGAGCGCGCGCAGCGAACTCATGCGCCGAGCCTGTCGATCATCGGTTGCGTGATGAGACAGACGCCGCCCTCGGTGCGGCGAAAACGCGCGGCGTCGAACTCCGGGTCCTCCCCGACGATAAGTCCCTGCGGAATCTGGACGCCGCGGTCAACGACGACATTGGTGAGTCGCGCCGAGCGGCCGACGTCGACATAGGGCAGGACGACGGCGTTCTCGACGGTCGCGTAGGAATTCACGCGAACGCCGGTAAAGAGCAGCGTTCGGCGCAGCGTCGAACCGGAAACGATGCAGCCGCCCGAGACGAGCGAGGACAGCGCCTGTCCGCGCCGTCCGACCTGATCATGCACGAATTTCGCCGGCGGGGTGATTTCGGCATATGTCCAGATCGGCCAGTTGCGATCGTAAAGATCGAGCTGCGGCGTGAAGTCGGTGAGATCGATGTTGGCCGCCCAATAGGCGTCCACCGTGCCGACGTCGCGCCAATAGGCGTTCGGCTCGCTCGCCGCGCGCACGCAGGAGCGCTCGAAATGATGCGCGACCGCCCTGCCGTGCGAGACGATGTAGGGGATCACATCCTTGCCGAAGTCATGCGTCGAGAGCGTCTCAGCGGCGTCGCGGCGCAATTGCTCGTAGAGAAACTTCGCCTCGAAAACATAGATGCCCATGCTGACGAGCGCGCGGTCGGGATGTCCCGGCATCGGAGGCGGATCGCGCGGCTTTTCGATGAAGGAGATGATGCGGTCGCTGTCGTCGACATGCATGACGCCGAAACCGGACGCCTCGGCGCGCGGAACTTCAAGACAGCCGATCGTCACGTCGGCGCCGGAGTCCACATGCTGCTGCAGCATGGGCTCATAGTCCATCTTGTAGACGTGATCGCCCGCGAGCAGCACGATATATTTGGGATCATAGCTCTCGACGATGTCGAGGTTCTGATAGACCGCATCCGCCGTGCCGAGATACCAGTGGTCTTCGGACACGCGCTGGCTCGCCGGCAGAATGTCGAAGCTCTCGTTGCGCTCGGTGCGAAAGAAGCTCCAGCCGCGCTGCAAATGGCGGATGAGGCTGTGCGCCTTGTATTGGGTCGCGACGCAAATGCGTCTGATGCCGGAGTTGAGCGCATTGGAGAGCGCGAAGTCGATGATGCGCGACTTGCCGCCGAAATAAACCGCGGGCTTAGCGCGCCTGTCAGTCAATTCCATCAGCCGCGCGCCGCGGCCGCCGGCAAGGACATAGGCCATGGCGTGGCGCGCCAGGGGCGGATTTTCAAAGGCGGACATCGCCAGTTCCCATCGACGGCGGCGCGATTCGCCGCTTATTGTAGAGCATCGCTTTCGAATGCGAAGAAGAGAGTCGAAAGCGGCGGCAGAAGAATATCGGCGCTCGCGGGAAAGTCGCGGAACGCCTCGGCGCGCGCATGAATGGCGCCGAGATTGCCAAGTCCCGAGCCGCCATAGATCGCAGCGTCGGAATTGACGAGTTCACGCCAGCGTCCCGCGCGCGGCAAGCCGAGCCGATAGGCGCTGCGCGTCACCGGCGTGAAATTCGTTACGACGACGATCGCGCGGGAACGATCCGCGCCAAAGCGCGCGAAGGCGAATACCGAGCTCTCCGCGTCATCCGCGACGATCCACTGAAAGCCTTCGGCCTCGCAGTCGCGCGCATAGAGCGCTTCGTGATCGCGATAGATGCGGTTGAGATCGCGGATCAACGCCTGAAGTCCCCGATGCGGGGGAAAATCGAGCAGGCGCCAGTCGAGGCCGCTTGCGAAATTCCATTCGCCCGTCTGACCAAACTCCTGGCCCATGAACAGGAGCTTCTTGCCCGGATGGCCCCACATGAATCCGTAATAGGCGCGCGCGGTCGCGAAGCGGCGCCATTCGTCGCCGGGAATCTTGCCGACGATCGCGCCCTTGCCGTGCACGACCTCGTCATGGGAGATCGGCAGCACGAAATTCTCGGTGAAGGCGTAAAGCAGACCAAAGGTCAGCTCGTTATGACGCCATTTGCGATGGACAGGGTCGGATGAGAGATAGCGCAGCGTGTCGTTCATCCACCCCATGTTCCATTTGAAGCCGAAGCCGAGTCCGCCCGCATATGTCGGCCGCGTCACGCCGCCCCAGGCGGTGGATTCCTCGGCGATGGTCACGACGCCGGGATAAAGCGCGTAGACGCGTTCATTGAACCTTTGAAGAAAGGCGACGGCGTCGCGATTGTCGTTGGAGCCGTCGGGATTGGGCGACCATTCTCCCGGCTTTCGCGAATAATCGAGATAGAGCATGGAGGCGACAGCGTCGACGCGCAGCCCATCGATGTGGAAGCGATCGAGCCAATAGAGCGCGCTGGCGATGAGAAAATTCGCCACTTCGCGCCGCCCGAAATCATAGATCGCGGTGTTCCAGTCGGGATGAAAACCGCGCTTGGGATCGGCATGCTCATAGAGCGGCCCGCCGTCGAATTGCGCGAGGCCATGTTCGTCGGTCGGAAAATGCGCCGGAACCCAGTCGAGAATGACGCTCACGCCCGCCTGATGCGCGCGATCGACGAAGCGGCGAAAGCCATAGGAATCGCCGTGCCGCCGCGTCGGCGCAAAGAGCCCGATCGGCTGATAGCCCCAGGAAGCGTCGAGCGGATGTTCATTGATCGGCATCAGCTCGATATGGGTGAAGCCGAGATCGGCGACATAGGGCACGAGCTGATCGGCAAGCTCGTCATAGGTCAGGAAGCGTCCGTTTTCGCCGCGCCGCCACGACGGCAGATGAACCTCATAAATCGACATCGGCGAACGTCGCGGGTCATATTGGGTCCGCTCGCGCATGTGAATCGCGTCGCCCCATTGATAGGGCGCGTTCGACGCGACGACGGAAGCGGTCGAGGGCCGCAGCTCCGCCTCGAACCCGAGCGGATCGGCTTTGAGCGGCAAGAGTTCGCCGTGCCGCCCGATGATTTCATATTTGTAATTCGCGCCGGCGCCGACGCGAGGAATGAAGATCTCCCAGACGCCGCTGTCGATCCGCTTGCGCATCTGCGCGCGGCGGCCGTCCCATTGGTTGAAGTCGCCGACGACGGAGACGCGCCTGGCGTTCGGCGCCCAGACGGCGAAATGCGTTCCTTCCACGCCCTCATGCGTCAGCTCATGCGCGCCGAGCTTTTCATAGAGCTTCTGATGCGCGCCCTCGACGAGCAGATGGTCGTCTGTGGGACCAAGCACCGGCGAAAATGCGTAAGGGTCGGCGAATTCCCATCGCGCCGCGTCGTGAGAGGCGACAAGGCGATAGGGCGCGCGCGCCTTCAGCGGCGTCACCCCTTCAAAGAAGCCATCGGCGTGAACGCGTTCGAGCGGCGCGATCATGGCGCCGTTGGGCGCAACCGCCTCCACTCGCGTCGCGCCAGGAATGAAAGCGCGTATGACGTAGCCTGCGGGCGTTTCATGCAGGCCGAGCACGGCGAACGGGTCGCCATGACGCGCGCCAAGGATGGCGTCGATGTCGTCTGCGGAAGCGCGCCAGTCGGCTTTTGTCACTCTCTCGTCCTTGAAGCCGCATCGTCATTGCGAGGAGCGAAGCGACGAAGCAAACTAGATATGATCGAACGACGCTGGATTGCTTCGCTTCGCTCGCAATGACGCAGTCTTACTCAGACAGCGACATTCCAGATCTCTTGCGCATATTCGCGGATCGTGCGGTCGGAGGAAAACCATGCAACACGCGCCGTGTTGAGAATGCTCGACCGCCGCCACGCCTTCTGGTCCCGCCAGCGCGCGTCGACGCGCCGCTGCGCCTCCCAATAGGCGTCGAAGTCCTTGGCGACGAGAAAGTGATCGTAATAGGTGAGCGTATCGACAAGCTGCGCATAGCGGTGGGGATCGTCGGGCGAAAAGACGCCGGCGGCGATGGCCCGCAGCGCCTCGGCGAGACGCGGACTCGCGGCGATCGTCTCGCGCGCGTCGATGCCCTTCGCGCGGCTTTGCTCCACCTCCTGCGCCGTAAGGCCGAAGATGAAAATATTGTCATCGCCGACGCGCTCCCTTATTTCGACATTGGCGCCGTCCAGCGTGCCGATGGTGAGCGCGCCGTTGAGCGCGAATTTCATATTGCCGGTGCCGGACGCCTCCATGCCGGCGGTCGAAATCTGCTCGGAAAGATCGGCCGCCGGAATGATCGTCTCGGCGAGGCTCACATTGTAGTTCGGCAGGAACACGATCTTCAAAAGGCCGCGCGTCGCTGGATCGGCGTTCACGACCTTCGCCACATCGTTCGCGAGCTTGATGATGAGCTTCGCCTGATGATAGCTCGCCGCCGCCTTGCCGGCGAAGACCTTCACCCGCGGCGCAAAATCGCGCGCCGGCTGCGCGATGATGTCCTGATAGAGCGCGACGGCTTCAAGCACGTTCAAAAGCTGGCGCTTATATTCATGGATGCGCTTGATCTGCGCGTCAAAGAGCGCGGCAGGATCGACGCTGACGCCGACGCGCTCGAAGACTGTCGCCGAAAGGCGCGACTTGTTTTCGCGCTTGGCCGCCGCGAACCGGTTCTGGAACTCGACGTCGTCGGCGAATTTTTCAAGTTCGATCAGTCTTTCCGGCTCATCGAAAACGCCCGCGCCAATCGTGTCGGCGAGCAATCGCGACAGCGGCGGATTGGCCTCGAGCAGCCAGCGGCGGAAGGTGACGCCATTCGTCTTGTTGACGATGCGGTCGGGATAGAGCCGGTGGAAATCCTTGAACACCGTCTCCTTGACCAGCGCGCTATGCAACGCCGAGACGCCATTCACCTTGTGCGAACCCAGAAACGCCAGATGGCCCATACGGACATGCCGACCGTTACGTTCGTCGATGAGCGACACGGAGGAAAGCGTCGCCGGGTCGCTCTCGCCCTTCGCACGCAATGCATCGAGGTGCATGGCGTTGATGAGATAGATGATCTGCATATGGCGCGGCAGCAGCCGCTCCATCAGCTGCACCGGCCAGGTTTCGAGCGCTTCCGGCAAGAGCGTGTGATTGGTGTAGGAGAAGGTCGCCTGGGTGATGCGCCAGGCCTCCTTCCATTCAACGCCGTGGACGTCAACGAGAAGCCGCATCAGCTCGGCGACGCCGATCGCCGGATGCGTGTCGTTGAGCTGGATCGCCACCTTGTCGGCGAGCCTGTGGATGTCGCCGGTCTGCCTCAGGTGACGGCGGATCAGATCCTGCAGCGAGGCCGAGGCGAAGAAATATTCCTGCCGCAGCCGCAGCTCCTGTCCCGCGGGCGTCGAGTCGCTTGGATAAAGAACCTTGGAAATCGCTTCGGCGCGCGCCTGCTCCGATTGCGCGCCGACATGATCGCCCTGATTGAAGGCGTCGAGGCGCAGCGCGTCAGGCGCTCTCGCCGACCACAGGCGCAGCGTGTTGACATGTTTGCCGCGCCACCCGACGACGGGCGTGTCATAGGCGACGGCGACGATGGTTTCGCCCGGCCGCCACACATGCGCCAGCATGCCGTCGGCGAGGCGCGAACTTTCCACATGGCCGAAAAAGCCGACGTCATAGGTGATTTCCGGCCGCGGGAATTGCCAGGAATTGCCGAAGGAGAGCCAGTCTTCGGGATATTCATGCTGCCAGCCGTCCTTGAGCGTCTGGCGAAACAGGCCGTGGTCATAGCGAATGCCGTATCCCATGGCGGCGATTTCGAGAGTCGCCATGCTGTCCATGAAACAGGCGGCGAGGCGCCCGAGGCCGCCATTGCCGAGCGCCGCATCCGGCTCCAGCGCGCGCAGCATGTCGAGATCGACGCCAAGTTCGGCGAGCGCGTCGCGCATCGCCTCGGTCAGGCCGAGATTGGTCAGCGTGTCGATAAGCAGACGGCCAATGAGAAATTCGAGCGAGAGATAATAAACGCGACGCCGGTCTTCCCGATAATTGCGCTTCGTCGACGCGAGCCACGCAGGAACGAGCCGGTCGCGGGTCGCAAGCGCGGTCGCGACGAACCAGTCGCGCGGACTGGCGTCGGCGTTGTCCTTGCCAACCGTATAAGTGAGACGCCGCTGCACGTCGTCGCGCAGCGCAGCGACGACGGCCTTATGGGCGGCCTCGGGCGGGTCAAAAGCGTTCAAGGCGATCCTTTTCGCGACGGACCGGATTTCCGGTCCAAGACGTGTCTAAGACGGGCATGTCTCAGAAGGACATGCCTCAGAAGCGGCTGTTTTAGGTAGAATTGGAATTTGGCGCTACCGCGCCAGGTCGGCTCCTGAAGTTGAGGCGCCTAGGCACGATCATCGAACCTCAAAAGTGAGGGCGCGGTTTTCCGCCTGATCCGGTTCGCCGCGGGATGCGACGAGGCGGCGTCCGCCGACGCCCTGACCCTCGAGATAGCCCGTCGCCGCCTCCGCGCGCCTCTGCGCCAGCGCGTCATTGGCCGTTTTGGCGGCGGAACCGCGAACATGCCCCCGAACCTCGATCGTCGCGTATGCCGGGCACCGGCGAATGACCGCCGCCGTCTTGTCGAGCACGCGCGCCGACGAAGACGTCAGCCGCGCGCTGCCTTTGGCAAAGGCGAGTTCGCCCGGAGTCGACGATTGTTCAAGCGCCGCTTTGCAATCGGCGAGCGTCATGCCGCCGGATACAACTGCGGCTGGCGCGCTTGGCCCTTGCACGTGTACGGGCGATATGGTCGCGCCGGCGGTCGGTGTTTCGTCGGCAGGCGGCGACGTCGCGGGCGGCATGTCGGCGCCCGCGCTTTTTGTCGGCGCGGCAAAGCGGCGACCCTCTTCGCCGTCGGACTGGCCGATCACGACCGCTCCGACCCAAAGGAGCGAGGCGGCGACCAGCCCTACGGCCCAGCCCTCATGCGCCCAGATCGACCGGCGCCGCGCCAACGCGCCGAGGGCGGCGCCGATAATCAAGACGGCATAGGCCGCGAGCGCGCCCTCGACCAGAGGCGCGGCGGCGTCGAGCGCGCCGAGCCGGACAAGGAGCACGCCGACGCCGAAAGCGAGCGCGGTCCACACCAGCCAGCGCGCGACGAGGCCATTTTCAGGCGCGCGCCGAGTCAATGCCCCGGCGGCGGCGCCGATGGCGAAACAGGCGAGAAGCCATGGCCAGAGGCGAGAAAATTCAACAAGCACGCGCCGACCCTACCGGGCTGGAGGCGTCTCTCCAAGACTTAAAGGCGTCGTTCCGAGACTTAAACGCGCATCGGCATCAAGACGTAGAGAGCCGTCGCGCCGTCGCGGTCCTGAACCAGCGTCGGCGAGCCGGGGTCGGCGAGCTTGAAGAGCGCCGTGTCGCTGTCGAGCTGCTGGGTGATGTCCAAGAGGTAGCGGGCGTTGAAGCCGATATCAAGCGGCGGCCCGTCATAGTCGGCTTCGAGCTCCTCAACCGCCGAGCCCTGGTCTGGATTGGTGACAGACAGCACGAGCTTGCTGTCGGAGAGCGAGAGCTTGACGGCGCGTCCGCGTTCCGAGGAGATCGTCGAAACGCGATCGACCGCCTTGGCGAAGACGTCGCGCTCGACGGTGAGCCGCTTGTCGTTGCCGGCGGGAATGACGCGCCCGTAATCGGGGAACGTGCCGTCGATCAGTTTCGTCGTCAGCAGCGCGTCGCCGAAGGTGAAGCGCATCTTATTGATCGAAAGCTCGACTGAAACCTCACCTTGCGCGTCCTCGATGAGACGCTGCACTTCGGTGACGGCCTTGCGCGGCAGGATGACGCCCGGCATGCCCGCGCTGCCTTCAGGCGCCGGAAGCTCCAGCCGCGCCAGACGATGGCCGTCGGTCGCGACGGCCCGGAGCATCGGCCGGCCCTCGACGTCGAGCGTATGGAGATAGATGCCGTTGAGGTAATAGCGCGTCTCTTCGGAAGAAATCGCGAACTGGGTCTTTTCGATCAGCCGCTTGAGATCCGCCGGCGCGAGCGCGAACTTATGGCTGAAGTCGCCGGAGGTGACGTCGGGAAAGTCGCTCTCGGGAAGACTCGAGAGGTTGAACCGCGAACGTCCGGAGCGCAGCGTCAGCTGCCCCGCGTCGCCCGTCGCCTCCAGAGAAACCTGCGCGCCCTCCGGCAGTTTGCGCACGATGTCGTAGAGCGTATGCGCCGGCAGCGTCGTCGCGCCGGGTTGGGAGACCTCCGCCGGGGTCTTCTCGGTAATTTCCAGATCGAGATCGGTGGCCTTGAGCGTCAGCGCGCCGTCCGCGGCGGACAGCAGCACATTCGCCAGGATCGGAATGGTCGTGCGTCGCTCCACCACGCGGTGAACATGGCCGAGCGCCCGCAACAGCGCCGCTCTCTCGATGGTGACCTTCATCGCCGGGAAATCCGTCCGCATATTATTCTTGCGGCGCGGCAGGTCGCCGCGTCGGGGCGGAGACTTTGGCGCGGCAGGACGCGGAGCGCAAGGGCGGGGCGATGATCGGGGCCGCGATTGTGCATAAGTGTCGGCTCTCAGCTCAGCCAAGCAGCCGGGTCGCGCATGCCGTGAACGATCGCGATCAGCTTGGCGCCATCCGGCGGAGGCTCGTAAATGATCAGGTAGCGGCCTTCGACCAGAATCCGTGCAGTTGGACTAAGTTTCCGGTCGCGGCGCACCCATGCGCGGATTTTCGGCGGCGAGATGCGCCTTTTTCATTATGCGGCGAAAAAGCTTGTCCGCCGCGGCGGCATTGTCCATGGCGATCGTCGCCCAAATTTCGAAAAGGTCCGCTTCCGCGCGAGGCGTCAGCGTGAGTTTAGCCACGCGCCGAGGCTTTTTTCCGGAACTCCTTCAGCAGATCCTCCGCGCCTATCTCGCGGGCATCGCCGCTGGCAAGGCCCGCGTCGTAAGCCTTCTTCAGGCGCGCTAATTCAAGCGCGCGCAAATCCTCGCGCTGCTCCCATAGGCGAAGCGCGTCGCGCAAGACCTCGCTGTTCGAGGCGTATGCGCCTGTGTCGACCGCCTTTTTAATTCGGCTCGCCTGCTGCTGCGAAAGCGAGATCGTCATGGTTCGCATGGATTATCCTCTCCATCAGATTATCGGATGTTGTTAAATTTTCACGAGATCTCACGAGATAAAGCTCCGCTCTCTCTTTAACCCGCCCTTAAACGGCCTTCGTTACGCTTCAACAGGCATTTCAGGCCGTGCGGCGGCGACAGGCGAGTATCCGATGGCGCGCAGCAATAAGCGTCGCGAACCGCGGTTCGACGACGACGAAGACGGCGAATTGCGCGCCGAGCGCCGTCCGCCGCCCCGCCCGCGCGCGCGCAAAAAAACGCGGCGCTCGCGCTCGCTCTTTGGCGCGCTCATCTATTGGAGCTTCACGCTGGCGCTCTGGGGGGCCATCGCCGGGGGCGGCCTCGCCGTCTATTACGGCGCGCGACTGCCGCCGATCGACCAGCTCTCGGTGCCCAAGCGCCCGCCCAATATCGCGATCCTCGACATGAACGGCGAGCTCCTCGCCAACCGCGGCGACACCGGCGGCGCGGCGGTCCGGCTCGCGGACCTCCCGCCCTATGTCCCGAAGGCCTTCATCGCCATCGAGGATCGCCGCTTCTATTCGCATTGGGGGGTCGATCCGATCGGCATCGGCCGCGCCATCGTCCGCAACGTCACGGGGCGCGGCGGCATGCAAGGCGGCTCGACCCTGACGCAGCAGCTCGCCAAAAATCTGTTCCTGACCCAGGAGCGAACCATCTCGCGCAAGATCCAGGAGGCGATTCTCGCGCTCTGGCTTGAGCACAAATATTCCAAGGACCAGATCCTCGAACTCTATCTCAACCGCGTCTATTTCGGCTCCGGCGCCTATGGCGTCGAAGCCGCGGCCGAGCGCTACTTCGGCCATGGCGCGAAAACCATCACTTTGTCTGAAGCCGCCGTCCTCGCCGGGCTGATGAAGGCGCCGAGCAAGCTTGCGCCGGATCGCAATCCGGAGGGAGCGGCCGAGCGCGCGGCGCAGGTGATCGCCGCCATGGCGCAGGAGGGCCACATCACCGAGGCGATGGCGAAGGCGGCGCTTTCGCATCCGGCGCGCGCCCGCCAGGACATCGGCGGCGGGTCGATCAATTACGCCGCCGACTATGTCATGGACATGCTCGATGACACGATCGGCGCGATCGACCAGGACATCGTCGTCACGACGACCATCGACGCTCGCATGGAGATGGCGGCGGAAGGCGCGCTCAAGCAGGAGCTCGACGAGAAAGGCGCCAAATTCGGCGTCGCCCAGGGCGCGCTCGTCGCCCTCGATCCCACCGGCGCGATTCGGGCGCTCGTCGGCGGACGCGACTATTCGGCCAGCCAGTTCAATCGCGCGGTCTCCGCGAAACGCCAGCCAGGCTCCGCCTTCAAACCCTTTGTCTATCTGACGGGGCTCGAACAGGGGCTCACCCCAGAGTCCGTGCGCGAGGATGGTCCGCTCGACGTCAAAGGCTGGCGGCCCGAAAACTACAGTCATCAGTATCTCGGACCCGTCACCCTCGCCAAGGCGCTGTCGCTGTCGCTCAACACCGTCGCCGTGCGCGTGGGCCTCGAAGTCGGACCCAGGGCCGTGGCCAAGACCGCGCATCGCCTCGGCGTCCAGTCCGACCTGCAGGCGAACGCGTCGATCGCGCTGGGCACGTCGGAGGTGACGCCGCTGGAGCTCGTCGCCGCCTATACGCCTTTCGCCAATGGCGGGATCGGCGTCCAGCCGCATGTCATTCTCAAGGTGAAGACCGCCGCCGGCAAGACGCTCTATCAGCGCAAGAACGCGTCGCTCGGCCGCGTGATCGCGCCGCAATATGTGGCGATGATGAACGACATGATGCGGGAGACGCTGCTCACCGGCACCGCCCGCAAGGCCGAGCTTCCGGGATGGGACGCCGCCGGCAAAACCGGAACGAGCCAGGATTTCCGCGACGCCTGGTTCGTCGGCTACACGGGCCGGCTGGTCGCCGGCGTCTGGCTCGGCAATGACGACAACTCGCCGACGAAAAAAGCTTCCGGGGGCAATCTGCCGGTCGAAATCTGGAGCCGCTTCATGAGCGTCGCCTTGAAGGGCCAGCCGGTCGCCGGACTGCCCTCGGGCGCCTGGCGGTCGGAGAACATTGCGCTCCCCGAGGAGATCGCCAAGCCGATGGATGACCTCATCGGCTTGTTCACCGGGGAGTCGAGGCCCACGCCCCGGCCGCAATCCGCCAGAACGGCGCCGGCGCCGCGCCCGCCCGCGCCAATCCCCGCCAACCCGCCCGAGCAATCGCCTGTCGCGCAGGCGCAGCCGGCGTCGCCCGCGCCGCGCGACGCTCCGCCCAGGTCGCCGCCGCGCGCAATCGACGATCTTCTGCCGCCGGAAGACATCCCGACGGTCGGCTCGATCGAACGGCCGCGGCAGAGGCGCGGCGCGCCGGAAAGAAGCATTTTCGAGAACCTCTTCGGCGGCGGCTGAGACAGCGGTCGATTGCCGCGACCGCGACCGGCCGGACGCTATTCCGCGGGGGCGCGCACCGTCGTCGAGGGCGGCCGCGCGGCGAAAAATTTGGTGGCCGCGACGATCGCGACGAGCGTCGCGAGATAAACCGCGACCTGCATGGCGGAAGGCTGGTCGGCGTAGCCGATCAACGTATGCAGCACCCGGCCGACGATGCTCTTATCCGACAACATCCATGACGTGTCCCAGGCGGTGTCGGAGAGCGCCGTCACGAAGCCCGCCTGCTGCAGAAAAGCGACGCATTGCGCCGCAAGGCCGGCGGCGAGCAGCGTGATGAGCCATGTCGTTACGGCGAACAGGCGGCGCGGCGGGATGGCGACGAGCCCATAGAATGTCGCGACGCTGGTCACGGCGCCGAGCGCCAGTCCGGCGAGTCCCCCGGCGAAGACGTCCCAGCCGGATTCGCCCGAGGCCAGAATGCCGTAAAGAAACAGCGCCACCTCGGCGCCTTCGCGCAGCACGGCGAGTCCCACGACGGCGGTCAGCGCGAAGAGCGTCTCGTCGCCGCGCGCGACCGCCCGCCCGACATCGGAAAGGTTCTGCGCCAGCTCGCGCCCATGCTGCGCCATCCAGATATTGTGCCAGACGAGCATGACGACCGCGACCGCGAGGATGGCGGCGTTAAAGAGTTCCTGGCCGCTGCCGGCGAAGGCTTGCGAGAGTCGATCGGCGAAGGCGGCGACGACGATTGCGCCGAGCGCGCCGATTCCGACGCCGGCGGCGACGAAGCCGCGCGACCCGGCGACGCCGCGCGTCACGGCCAGAACGACGCCAACGATGAGGCCGGCCTCGATGGCCTCGCGAAAGACGATGATGAGCGCGCCGAGCATGGCTATTCCGCGATGACCTCGCCCTTGGCGGCGTCCTCGTGGAACTCGCCGACGAATTTGTAGCGGCCGGCTTTCAGCGGCCGAAGCGTGAAGGTCGCCTCGCTGTTGCCGGGGATCACTTTCTCGATCCGCAGGCTCTTGCTTTCAAACTCTTCGGGCGTGGCGTCGAGATTCTTCACGGTCAGCGTCGCCGGCTGATTGGCTGGAACGCGAAGTTCCGCCGGTTCGAAGCGGTGATCCTTGATCGTGAGCGTGAAGGCGTTCTCAGCCGCAGCGGCGGCGGAAATGCCCAAGACCGAGGCCACGAGGACCCCCACAAAATGGTCGCGCTTCAAAAACCGCATCTCCCGAGTTTGCTGGGCGCCGACGGTCCCGCCGCGTCCATATCGAAAGTAAGAAGGCCAAAACATGAGGTCAATCAATCTAGTCTGGAGCGCTTCCAAGCTGATGTCGCAGGGGCGCGCGCCTTACCCTGGATAGCCATGCCGAGATTTCGAGGCGCGCAGCAGCGACAGCGCGCGGCCGTCCTGGCCGTTGGAACAGGCTGACGCCGCCTCGCCGATCTCATTCGAGATCTGGGCGTGGACGCTCCTGTTGACGTGTCCCATCGCGAGATCATTGTCGATGACGGAGCGATAGCGCGCCACGGCGCCGGCGCACCCGGGGGCGTCCGGCGGAGGCGCTTCGCCCATCCGCGCTGGCGGCGGGCCCGCTGGTCCGGAAGGAACGATCTGCGGTTGGCGCGCGGCGTTGCAGCTGGCGAGGCCAGCCGCGGCGCATGCGGCCAAGAATAGCAAACCTGCGCGCATCCGTTTCTCCAATGCTTGGCTGAAGTTTGGCTTCTCATAACGGCGAGCGCCCTTCCTGGGCAAATATTTCCTCTTCGCTTGCCGGGGCCGCCAAACCGCGTCAGCATCGCAAAGCGCCTTGACGCCCTTTGTCCGCAGTTGCTTAAGCTGTTGGAGGAAAAATGATTCGCAACATTGTCTTGCTCGACGGCACATGGAATACGCCGCACGATTTCACCAGCATCTGCAAGAAGTCCTGGGACGAGAAAGTCTCCGAAAAGCTCATCCCTCCGGAAGGCGCGGACGGCGTCGAGCAGAACGTCCGCTACTTCTCGGGCGTCGGCGCCGAAGGATTCAAGATCGTCGGCGGCGCAGCCGGCCTCGGGCTGCGGACCATCGTCCAGGACGCCTACAATTGGGTCGTCGACAATTATCGGGACGATCAGGAGCTGTATATCTACGGGTTTTCGCGCGGCGCCTATGCCGCCCGCGCCTTGGCCGGCCTGATCGGCGACTGTGGCATCCGAAAGACCAGAGACAAAAGCATCTTCGACATCGCGCGCGCCAACAAGAGCGCGAAAAAAGCCTCGCAGTTGGGCGCGCCGCCGAACGGCGCCGACATTCAAGCGAACAATCGCATCAAGCTGCTCGGCGTGTTCGACACCGTCGGCTCCTATGGGGTGCCCGCGGGGTTTAGCGGACTGGCCCCGCTCGGCCGCTACGTCACGCTGATGGTGTTCGGCGGGTTCGAGGACACGCAGCTCGGGGCGCATGTCGACCACGCGCTGCACGCAATCGGGGTCGACGAGCGCCGCCGTCCGTTTACGCCGACCTTCTGGACGGTGAAGAAGGGGGCGCCGCATCCCTCGAACGTCGAGCAGAACTGGTTTCCCGGCGTTCATTGCAACGTCGGCGGCGGCTATCCGGAATCGGGGCTTTCCGACATTGCGCTGATCTGGATGATCGCGCGCACGCAGGCGCTGACGGGACTTTCCTTCGACGCGGCCGCAATTAAGCGCGCGCTGAAGCCCAACATCGACGGCGACATTCCAGACTCGGCCGAGAAGTTTCCCATCGACAGGAATTTTCCGCGCGCGCGAGAGATGTTTCCTGCCGGCGCGCCGGCGAATAGTTTTGTCAGCGCCGGCGGGGATCCCGCGGAGGAGCAGGTCAACGAAAAGGTCCATTGGAGCGTGCTCGCCAAGCTCGGCCGGAGCTGCAACATCTATGGCGCGGCGAACGCCCGTTACGACCCTCCGAATCTGAGGGAGGCGATGGCGCGGCTTGGCCCCGACCTCGCGGGAAAGATCGCCGCAATCACGCCCGAAGAGCAGGACCTGCTGCCGCCGGAGCTGGCGTCGCTCGCCCGAGTCAGCGCGTGACCCCTTCGGCTCGATCGTCGCGACCGAGCGTTTTTCCGCTTGGCGGCGTGGCGGCGAGAGGTTATAAGCGCAGGAATTCGTGGCGCGCGGCCGGCAGGTCCCGCGCCGCGATCGTTTTGCGGCGCGAGTCATTCGCGACGCGAGTCAGAGGGGCGGATCGCACGCCCCAGCACAGCCCGGTAGCCGAATGGTCAATCCGTTTCAATTCCTGCAGGGAGTCCGCGCCGAAGCGGGCAAGGTCACCTGGCCTTCGCGGCGCGAGACGCTCATCACGACCGGCCTCGTCATTCTGATGGTGCTATTCGCAAGCCTGTTTTTCGTCGTCGTCGATTCGGCGCTGCGTTTCGGCGTTGGGCTGATGCTGGGCGTCGGTCAATAGACAATTGGAGCTAGTCGCGCCGCTATGAGCATGCGCTGGTATATCGTTCACGCCTATTCGAACTTCGAAAAGAAGGTCGCCGAGGCGATACGCGAGGGCGCGGCGCAGCGCGGACTCGCCGACCAATTCGAAGAGATTCTGGTCCCGACCGAACAGGTCATGGAAGTGCGGCGCGGACGCAAGGTCTCTGCCGAGCGCAAATTCTTCCCCGGCTATGTGCTGGTGAAATGCGAACTGACCGATCAGGTGTTCTCGCTCATCAAGAATACGCCGAAGGTCACGGGCTTTCTCGGCGCCGACAACAAGCCGATGCCGATCAGCGAGGAAGAGGCCCTGCGCATCAAGGGCCAGGTCGCCGATGGCGTCGAGCGGCCAAAGCCGACGATCATGTTCGAGGTGGGCGAGACGGTGCGCGTCGCCGACGGGCCTTTCGCCTCTTTCAACGGCCTCGTCGAGGAGATCGACGAGGCGCGTTCGCGCCTCAAGGTCGCCGTGTCGATCTTCGGCCGGCCGACGCCGGTCGAGCTGGAGTTCGCCCAGGTCGAGAAGGTTTAAGGCCTATCGCGCGGGCGATCTATCCGGCCCGCTTTCTCCCTTGGCGCCGCCGTCCGCGGGCGCATCATTCCGCTCAGGGGGCGCCACGGCGCAACGCTGAGCTCGGCACGCCGGGCAAACGCCGCGCCATCCGTAATAATAGAAGCCGATCCCAGCGAGCAGGCCAGCCCAGCCGAGCAGCGTCTCTCCCATGTATAAATTGGAGAAGATCATCGCCGCGAGTCCGGCGGCCATGAAGGCGAGGCGCTTTGCGTAATCTGACATGCAGGCTTCCTTTCCTCGATGGAGGTGGGAAGCCGGAGACAAAGGCGCAATGCGGCGCTATGTTGGGTCGGCGGATTGCCGCAGTCGATGGGAGCCGCGATGAGCGACGAGCCCGAGAATTTCACGCTGGCGCTGCTGCGCAAGATCGACGGCAAGGTGGACAGCCTTCGCGAAGAGATGGCGACGAAGAGCGACGTCGCTGACGTCCGCTCCGAGGTCCATTCGCTGCGCG
Source organism: Methylocystis silviterrae (assembly GCF_013350005.1). Classification (GTDB taxonomy): domain Bacteria; phylum Pseudomonadota; class Alphaproteobacteria; order Rhizobiales; family Beijerinckiaceae; genus Methylocystis; species Methylocystis silviterrae. Next base: position 217,727 of record NZ_JABVWW010000005.1, on the reverse strand, counting down.
CGGATGTCGCTTCCGACCTGATCAATCTGGAAGAGCGCATCGATGAGCGCTTTATGGCGCAGGAGAAGCGCCTGAGCGATCAGATTTCCGGACTGCGCCGTTCGGTGATGGAATATCACTCCTCCGCCATCGGCCACGGCGTTCTGCTGACCGAATTCAAAGAGCGCCTGCGCCGCCTCGAACAGCATGTAGGACTCACGCCCGAGGGGCATTGAGGCTCGCGTCAGCAGCAATCAGTTGCTTTTCCCAGTCTCGTCAGTATAAGTCGCAGGCCCTCTCGCCGAGGGCTTTTTTCGTTTCCTCCAATGGAGACGAAAAACCATACGTGGCGGGTCTGCCCTGACGCCATCGGGGAGCTCCAGACCGGACCACGAACTGCAACCGGCGCCGACGCGTGAAAAATCGCGGCGGGCGCCTTTCGTTGGAGAAAGCAAATGGCGAAGAAAATCGCCGGCTATATCAAACTGCAAGTGCCGGCCGGCGCGGCCAATCCGTCGCCGCCGATCGGACCCGCGCTCGGCCAGCGCGGCCTCAACATCATGGAGTTCTGCAAGGCGTTCAACGCCAAGACGGGACAGATCGAGAAGGGGACGCCGATCCCCGTCGTCATCACCGCCTATCAGGACCGCTCCTTCACCTTCGAGATGAGGCAGCCGCCGGTCAGCTTCTTCCTCAAGAAGGCGGTGGGCCTCAAGATCGGCAAGAAGCCGGCCTCCGGCTCCAAATTGCCGGGCCGCAACGTCGTCGGGAAGATCACACAGGCGCAGATCCGCGACATCGCGGAAAAGAAGATCGTCGATCTCAACTGCGCCTCGATCGAATCCGCGATGTCGATGATCGCCGGCTCCGCCCGCGCGATGGGCCTCGAGGTGGTGGAGTAAGACCATGGCGCACATCGGAAAACGCATTGCCAAGTCCCGCGAGGGCATTGAACGCACCAAGCTCTATCCAATCACCGACGCCGTGAAGCTGGTGCGCGAGCGCGCCAAGGCGAAATTCGACGAATCCGTCGAGATCGCCATGAATCTCGGCGTCGACCCCAAACACGCCGACCAGATGGTGCGCGGCGTCGTCAATCTGCCGAACGGCACCGGCCGCGTTCTGCGCGTCGCGGTCTTCGCGCGCGGCGCCAAGGCGGACGAAGCCAAGGCGGCGGGCGCCGACGTCATCGGCGCCGAGGATCTCGTGACGACGGTGCAGGGCGGAACGATCGACTTCGACCGCTGCATCGCGACGCCGGACATGATGCCGCTCGTCGGCCGGCTCGGCAAGGTGCTCGGCCCGCGCGGGCTGATGCCGAACCCGAAGGTCGGCACGGTGACGATGGACGTCGCCGGCGCGGTCAAGGCCTCAAAGGGCGGCGCGGTCGAGTTTCGCGTCGAGAAGGCCGGCATCGTTCAGGGCACCGTCGGCAAGGCCTCTTTCGACGACGGCAAGCTCGTCGAGAACATCAAGGCCTTCGTCGACGCCGTGGCCAAGGCGAAGCCGCAGGGCGCCAAGGGCACCTATATTCAGCGCGTCGCGCTCAGCTCCACCCAGGGGCCGGGCGTGAAGGTCGACGTGTCGAGCCTGGGCGCAGCCCCGCACTGAGCGGAGGCCTTTCGACAAAAAAGCCGGCGGGTGACCGCCGGCTTTTTGTTTTGGTTCATCCAACGTAAAGACTCGCCGCGCCAAAACAGACGGCGAGAACGCGTCGCGGCCCCCTGTCGCAGGGGCTTTCGCCGCCTTGTGCGGCTGAGCTTTTGTCAATAGGTTCCGCGCGGGCGACGACGGGCGGCGGCTCCGGTTTTTCGCTTCATTCAAAGGCGCGCGCGCCGTTTTCGCTTGCTTTCGGGATTTGCGCTTCATGTCCGTGCTGATCGACAAGAACACCAAAGTCATCACTCAAGGCTTCACCGGCAAAACCGCCACCTTCCACTCCGTCCAGGCCCTCGACTACGGCACCAAAATGGTCGGCGGCGTCTCGCCCGGCAAAGGCGGCTCGATCCATCTCGATCTCCCGGTCTTCGACACGGTTCTCGAGGCGCGCGAAAAGACCGGCGCCGACGCCTCCGTGGTCTATGTGCCCCCGCCGGGCGCCGCCGACGCCATCTGCGAGGCGATCGAGGCGGAGATCCCGCTGATCGTCTGCATCACCGAGGGCGTCCCCGTTCAGGACATGATCCGCGTCAAGCGCGCGCTTTGCGGCTCGAAGTCCCGCCTCATCGGCCCCAACTGCCCCGGCGTCGTCACCGCCGGCGAGAGCAAGATCGGCATCATGCCCGGCAATATTTTCTCGCCCGGCTCGGTCGGCGTCGTGTCGCGCTCCGGCACGCTCACTTATGAGGCCGTGTTCCAGACGACGCGCGAAGGCTTAGGTCAGACGACAGCCGTCGGCATCGGCGGCGATCCCGTCAAAGGCACGGATTTTATTGAAGTGCTGGAGTTGTTTCTCGCAGACGAGGCAACTAAGTCCATCATCATGATCGGCGAGATCGGCGGGGCGGCGGAGGAAGACGCGGCCCAATTCTTGAAAGACGAAGCGAAGCGCGGCCGCAAGAAGCCGGTGGTCGGGTTCATCGCAGGCCGCACCGCGCCTCCCGGCCGCCGTATGGGCCACGCCGGCGCGATCGTCTCGGGCGGCAAAGGCGACGCCGAAAGTAAAATCGCGGCCATGGAGTCGGCGGGCATCAAAGTGTCGCCCTCGCCTGCGAGGCTGGGAAAGACCTTGGTCGAAGCGCTGAAGGGCTAGCGCTGGCCCGCTCATCGCTTCGAAAGTCGTCGGCGGCCTTGAGCGCCGGCGCTTTTGGGAAAGATTGAGATGGCGCGTTTTGAAACCAATGGCGGCGCCGGACCCGCCGCGCCGGTGGGCGCGCGCTCGCCGCAAAATGACTTTCTCGCGTCGACATCCTTTCTGCAAGGCGCGAACGCCGGCTATCTCGAGAGCCTGCTTGCGGCCTATGAGGCTGATCCCTCCTCGGTCAGCGCCGATTGGCGCAATTTCTTCGCTGAGATGGGCCTGCGACCGCAGGAGCAGGTCGCCGCCCACGGCCCGAGCTGGGCGCGGCGCGACTGGCCGCAGCCGCAAAACGGCGAGTGGGTGAGCGCGATCATCGGCGAGGCGCCGACGCCTGTTAAATCGCCAGTTGCCGTCCCCGCGCCGACGCCCGGCGGCGAGGACGTGTTGCGGGCGACGCGCGATTCCGTCCGCGCCCTGATGATGATCCGCGCCTATCGCATGCGCGGCCATCTGCACGCCAATCTCGATCCGCTCGGATTGGAGCAGCGCTACGATCACGGCGAACTCAATCCGCAGACCTACGGGTTCACCGACGAGGACTACGAGCGCAAAATCTTCCTCGATGGCGTGTTGGGGATGCGATACGCCACGCTCTTTGAAATGGTGACGATCCTGCGCCGCACCTATTGCGGGACGATCGGCTTCGAATTCATGCATATCTCCAATCCGGAGGAGAAGGCCTGGCTGCAGGCGCGCATCGAAGGTCCGAAAAAGGAAATCGTCTTCACGCCGGAAGGCAAGCGCGCGATCCTGAACAAGCTCGTCGAGGCGGAAGGTTTCGAGAAGTTCCTCGACGTCAAATACACCGGCACCAAGCGTTTCGGTCTCGACGGCGCTGAGTCCATTGTCCCGGCGCTGGAGCAGATCATCAAGCGCGGCGGCGCGCTCGGCGTGAAGCAGATCGTGCTCGGCATGGCGCACCGCGGCCGTCTCAATTTGCTTTCGCAGGTCATGGGCAAGCCCCACCGCGCCCTCTTTCACGAATTCAAGGGCGGCTCCTTCCTGCCCGACGAAGTCGAAGGCTCCGGCGACGTCAAATATCACCTCGGCGCGTCGTCGGATCGCGTGTTCGACGACAACAAGGTGCATCTCTCGCTCACCGCCAATCCGTCGCATCTCGAGATCGTCGATCCGGTCGTGCTCGGCAAAGTGCGCGCCAAGCAGGACCAATATCATTGCGCAGACGGCGACCGCCGCGCGGTGATGCCGCTGCTCATCCACGGCGACGCGGCCTTCGCCGGCCAGGGCGTCGTCGCGGAATGTTTCGGCCTTTCCGGATTGAAGGGGCATCGCACCGGCGGCTCGATCCACTTCATCATCAACAATCAGATCGGCTTCACCACCTACCCACGCTACTCGCGGTCCTCGCCCTACCCGTCCGACGTCGCAAAGATGGTCGAGGCGCCGATTCTTCACGTGAACGGCGATGACCCGGAGGCGGTCGTCTTCGCCGCGCGCGTCGCCGCCGAATTCCGTCAGCAGTTCCAAAAGCCCGTCGTCATCGACATGTGGTGCTATCGCCGCTTCGGCCATAATGAGGGCGACGAGCCGGGATTCACCCAGCCGCTGATGTATAAGAAGATCCGGGCGCACCGCACGGCGCTCGATATCTATGCGGACCGTCTGATCGCGGAAGGCGTGACGACTCGCGACGACGTCGATCGCATGAAGGAAGACTGGCGCACGCGGCTCAACGAAGAGTTCGAAGCGGGCCAGAGCTACAAGCCCAACAAGGCGGATTGGCTCGACGGCCGCTGGGCGGGAAAAAAATCCGGCTGGCAACTCTCGGAGAACGAGCGGCGCGGGCAGACCGGCGTGGCGCTCGAGACGCTGCAGCACATCGGCGCCGAGATCACGTCGACGCCGCCCGATTTTCACGCCCACCGCACGATCCAGCGTTTTCTCGATAATCGGAAGGCGGCCATCGAACATGGCGGGCCGATCGACTGGGCCACGGCCGAAGCGCTGGCGATCAGTTCACTGCTCTATGAAGGCTACAATGTGCGGCTCTCCGGGCAGGACAGCGAGCGCGGCACCTTTTCGCAGCGTCACAGCGTGCTCATCGATCAGGAGAACGAAGCGCGTTATCTGCCCTTCAATCACATCGCCGAAGGCCAGGGCCGCTACGAAGTCGTCAACTCGATGCTTTCTGAAGAGGCGGTGCTCGGCTTCGAATATGGCTATTCGCTGGCCGAACCGGACGCGCTGGTGTTGTGGGAGGCGCAATTCGGCGATTTCGCCAATGGCGCGCAGGTGGTCTTCGACCAGTTCATTTCATCGGCCGAGCGCAAGTGGCTGCGCATGTCGGGACTCGTCTGCCTCTTGCCGCATGGCTACGAAGGTCAGGGTCCGGAACATTCCTCCGCGCGGCTCGAGCGCTATCTGCAGCTGTGCGCCGAAGACAATATGCAGGTGGCCAATTGCACGACGCCCGCGAACTACTTCCACATCCTTCGCCGTCAGCTGCACAGAAGCTTCCGCAAGCCGCTGGTGCTGATGACGCCGAAATCGCTGCTGCGCCATAAGCGCGCCGTCTCGCGGCTCGGCGAAATGGGCATGGCCTCGAGCTTTCAGCGACTGCTCCTCGACGACGCCGAGACGGCGCCGAACGAGACTTTCGTTCTTCAGGCCGACGAGAAGATTCGCCGCGTCATTTTGTGTTCGGGCAAGGTCTATTACGATCTCCTGGATGAACGCGAGAAGCGCGGCGTCGACGACGTGTATCTGCTGCGGGTCGAGCAGCTCTATCCTTTTCCGCTCAAAGGCCTTGTCGCGGCGCTCGGGCGCTTCAAGAACGCCGACGTCGTGTGGTGTCAGGAAGAGCCCAAGAACATGGGCGCCTGGTCCTTCGTCGACTCCTATCTCGAATGGGTGCTGACGCAGATTGGCGGCAAGTCGAAGCGCGCCCGCTATGTCGGACGCCCCGCTTCGGCCTCGACCGCGGCGGGCACGATGTCCCGGCACCTCGCACAGCTGAAATTGTTCCTGGAGGAAGCGTTCGCGCCGTAGACGCGACGCGAGCGAAGAGAGAGCCGATGGCTGAAATACGCGTGCCGACCTTAGGCGAATCGGTGACTGAAGCGACGATCGGCCGCTGGTTCAAAAAGGCGGGCGACGCGGTGCGCGCGGATGAGGCGCTCGCCGAGCTTGAAACCGACAAAGTCACGCTCGAAGTCAACGCCCCCGCCGCCGGCGTGCTCGCCGAGATCGTCGCCAAGGAGGGCGAAACTGTCGCTCCTGGCGCGCTGCTCGGACAGATCGCCGAGGGCGCCGTCGCGCCGGCGAAGAGCGGCCAGACCGCCGGCAAAAGCCCCGCGCCTAAACCGGCGCCAGCCCCCGCAGCGCCTGCGCCCAAATCGGCTCCGGCGCCGGCTGCGCCCGCGCCCGCCGCGACCGAGATGCCGCCCGCGCCGTCAGCCGCCAAGATCGCCGTCGAGCAAGGGATCGACATTGCTCAGGTTCCGGGCAGCGGCAAGCGCGGCCAGGCGCTGAAATCGGACGTCGTTCAATTCGCCGCGCGTCAGGCGGCTGCGCCGCAGCCCGCGCAAGAAGGCCGCGTCCAGGAGCTTCCGGCGCAGGAAGCGCGAATCGAGGCGCCCGCGCCCCGCGTCCCGATTCCGCAGGAAGACGCCCGCCGCGAAGAGCGGGTGAAGATGACGCGCTTGCGTCAGACGATCGCGCGCCGGCTGAAAGAAGCGCAAAACACCGCCGCCATGCTGACCACGTTCAATGAAGTCGACCTGTCGGCGCTCATCGAATTGCGCAAACGCTACAAGGAGGCGTTTGAGAAGCGGCACGGCGTGAAGCTTGGCTTCATGGGCTTTTTCGTGAAGGCCTGTTGCCAGGCGCTGGAAGAGATCCCCGCCGTCAATGCGGAGATCGACGGGACGGACATCATCTACAAGCGCTTCTGCCACATCGGCGTCGCCGTCGGCACGGAGAAGGGACTCGTCGTGCCGGTGGTGCGCGACGCCGACCGTCTGTCGCTCGCCGAGATCGAAAAAACCATCGCCGAACTCGGCCGCAAGGCGCGCGAGGGCGCGCTCGACATCGCCGATCTGCAGGGCGGCACCTTCACGATTTCGAATGGCGGCGTCTATGGTTCGCTCATGTCCACGCCGATCCTGAATGCGCCGCAATCGGGCATTCTCGGCATGCACAAGATTCAGGAGCGCCCTGTGGTCGTCGACGGCAAGATCGAAGCGCGGCCGATGATGTATCTGGCGCTGTCTTACGATCACCGTGTCGTCGACGGGAAGGAGGCCGTGACTTTCCTGGTGCGCGTCAAAGAGTTGCTCGAAGATCCTGCGCGGCTGGCGCTCGGCCTGTAGCCGCGACCCCTTCAAAATCTCCAAAGGCTACACATCTAATTTCAGACGGCGCGCCGCCTAAGGGCGCCGTCGGCGGGGCGAAAGGACCGCCATGGAGGTAGAGATGGAAATGAAAACCGCCACCGAAACCAGAGAGTCTCCGCTGACGCCCGAGCAGTTCGCGCAGCTTGGCGATGGCCTCATCGCTTATGTGCGGTCAATGCGCTCGGAAGACGTCAACCGGCTTTACCCGCAGGCGCCGCAGATTGCGCCAGGGCTGACGATCTTTGCGCTTTTCGGCGCGGATGGCGCGCCGATCGTGCTTGCGGATTCGGAAGAAGGCTGCATCGGCAACGCCCGCGAAAACCATCTCCAGATGGTGAGCCTGCACTAACCGCCCCACGCAGAGGCGCGCCGCCGGCGCGCCTGCCCGCCCGGCCCAAATTAAGCGCAACTCATCCGTTAGCTTCTCTGCTGTGCGCCGGTGTGGCTCTCGGCGGTGAGCTTGGACGCGAGCACCTTGTCGAGTCGGCGTCCGTCGAGGTCGATGACCTCGAAGCGCCATCCGAGCTTCTCCACCGTTTCGCCGAGAGTCGGAAACCGAATGAGCCCGTCGAGGACAAGGCCGGCCACCGTTTCAAAGCTCCTGTTCTCGGGGAGCGCAACGTGCAGGAGCTCGGCCATTTCGTCGACCGGCATCCAGCCGGCGAGCAGCCAGCTGCCGTCTTCGCGCTGAAGCGCCTCGGGCTCCTCGTGCCCCTCGTCGGACCTGAACGCGCCGGCGATGGCGTCGAGAATATCCGCCGGCGTCACCACGCCTTCGAAATGGCCATATTCGTCGTGCACGAGCGCCATCGGCGTCTCGGCTTCGCGCAAAACATTCAGCGCGTCGAGCGCGTCGATCGAATCTGGCACGACCGGCGCAGACCGGACATGGGATTCAAGGTCGAGCGGCTCGCCGCGTAAGGCAGGCCCTAGCAGGTCTCGGATCAGCAGGACGCCGATCATGTCGTCCATATCGCCCCGGCTGACGGGCAGGCGCGCATGGGAGGTCTCGATGAGCTTCTCCCGCAGAAGGTTCTCCGGCTCGCCGAGATTGAGCCAGTCCACCTCGGTGCGCGGGGTCATCAACGCACGCGCGGCGCGGTCGCCCAGCCGCAGCACGCCAGCGATCATCTGCTGTTCGTCGGCCTCGATCGCCCCCGCGGAATGCGCCTCGGCGACGAAGGTCTTGATTTCCTCGTCGGTGACCGAGGACTGAAGCTCGTTGGCTTGGCCGATGAACAGCAAGATGAGCTTCGTCGACTCATCGAGCAGCCAGACCACCGGCGTGACCAGAGTGGAAAGCAACGCCATCGGCGCCGCCATGCGGCAGGCGATGGCTTCCGCATGGCGCAGCGCGATGTTCTTGGGCAGCAATTCGCCGATGACGACGGAAAGATAGGTGATGACGCCGATGACGCCGCCATAGCCGATCCAATCCGCCGCAGGTTCCGATAGGCCAAGCGCACGCAACTCTTGCGAAAGCCGCTGACCAAGCGCGGCGCCGGAAAAGGCGCCCGCGAGGATTCCGACGAGCGTGATCCCGATCTGCACGGTGGAGAGGAAGCGTCCCGGATCTTCCGCCAGCGCCAGGGCGGCGGCGGCGCCGCGGCGACCTTCGGCGACCAAAGTCTTCAGCCGCACTTTGCGCGACGAGACGATGGCGAGCTCGGACAACGAGAAAATCCCGTTGATGACTATCAACACAAGCGCGACGGCTAGCTCGAACATGACACCTGATAGGGCTTTCTGCGCAGGCTCTCAAGCAAATGGCGTCGGCAAGCGGTGACGGCGACGACATTTGTCCCCTGGGCGTCGATCCTGCCGAAAAGGAGGGCAATCGAGCGGTCTGAAAACTACATCACAGGATACCATGTGATCGGGAAGCGCTCAGTCGCGGGCCGCGATTTCGATCTTCTTGATGACCCGCTCCGGCTCGGGCCGCGCCAGATCGATGGAGAGCAGCCCGTTGACGAGATCGGCGCCGAGCACCTGCATCCCTTCGGCCAGGAGAAAGGCGCGCTGAAACTGCCGTGCGGCGATGCCGCGATGCAGGAAATGGCGCTCTCGATCCTCGGTTTGGCGCCCGCGAATGACGAGCTGATTTTCTTCGAGCGAGACGTCGAGCTGGTCGCGGGTGAAGCCCGCGACGGCCAGGGTGATCCGAAGCCGCTCCGGCGCGCTCTCGACGCGCGGAATGCGCTCGATATTATAGGGCGGGTAGCCGTCGGAGGCGGTGCGGGCGACGCGGTCGAGCGCCCGTTCGATCTCATCGAAGCCGAGCAGAAACGGCGAATTGAGCGGCGGACGCGACATGTCTCTGAAGCCCTGTTGGCGCCTCTTCGGCCAGAGCCCGTGAAGCGCTCCGGCTACAGCTATATGATCGAGCCGGCCGCGCCATTCAAGCGCGGCCGATGCGCGCGGCCGCCATTGACGCGAGAACGACAAACGCCCATGTGCGAGCAAGCTTCCCCTTAAGAGCGGCGACCATGGGCAAAGCACAGCATCTCTTCCTCGCGATCGTCCTTGCCGCGTCTTTCGGAGCGCCGGCGGTCGCCGAAACGCCGCCGCCGATCATCGCGCCGGACGGCGAACGCTTCACGCTGACCCCCGCCGAGGGCGGCTACGTCCGGCTGAATAAAGAGACCGGCGCCCTGTCCTATTGTTCGGTGAAGGACGGCGTCACGGCGTGTCGGCTCGGCGCCGAGGAGCGCGCCGCGTTTGAGGCGGAGATCGAGCGTCTGCGCAAGGAGAACGCCGCGCTCAAAGCGCGCGCCGAGGCTGCGCCCGTCCCGCCCACGGCAAGACCGAACATGGCGCCGAGCGAAGAGGAATTCGAGCGCGCGCTCTCCTTTACCGAGCGCTTTCTGCGCCGCATAATGCGCCTCTTCCGCGAAGAGACGTCGCCTGGAGGCGCTCTGTGAGGGCCAGAGGGAAGATGCATCCGCAGGAGCGCCCCAATGGCTGATCAGGGACCTTTCGCCAATTGGCCGCATCTCGACAAGCCGCGCCGGCCTGAGCGGCCGGAGGCCCCGCGCGACGTGCTGCTCCTGCCGAGTTCCGACAAAATATCACAGGAAACTAACCAGATGGCGTCGAACAATACGCTTGAAAACTTCCTCGGCGGCTCGCCGCTCAACACTTTCGCGCGGTTGCTCGTCATTTCGCTGGTCGTGGGCGCCCTGCTGATGTGGCTGGAACTGCGGCCGATCGACATTTTTCGCGGCGTCCAGGCTTTCTTCGACCGCATCTATCAGCTGGGGTTCGGCGCGGTGCGGGAGCTTGTCAGCTATGTGCTCGCCGGCGCCATTTTCGTCGTGCCGGCGTGGCTCGTTCTGCGGCTCATCAATGTGGGCGCGACCAAGCGCTGAGGAAGGGCCGGCCTGCAGCGATCTAAAAGGTTCGACGCCGGTGGCCGATGCTCGACGTCTGATCCGGGTCGTCGATGAGCTGGCCGATGCCGTCGCGGCGCGGCGGCAGCGGCGACGGTGGAGGCGGCGCATAGGCCTCCGGTCCAGCGACGGCTCCAAACCCCTCCCGCGCGCCAACTCCAGGCCCCTCGAAGGCGGCGAGCGGCGGCTGGCCCGTCGTGTCATTGTCGGTCTCGTCGTCCGGCGCAGGCGACGCGCGCCGCCCCTGAGCGATCAGCGGCGACGGTTCGGGCGGCGGCAGCGTCTCTTGCGGCTCGGGCTTGCAGATGCTGCGTCCCGAGCGGCCGTGCAGCGCCAGATCGACGTGAATATGGTTGTAGTGGAAGGCGTTGGAGCCCGGCGACAGCACCGTCGAGAAATGCCCGCATGAGCCGCGATGCACGTCCATCAGGAAGGCGCGCGTCTGTTCGTCGCCGCGGCGCCAGTCGCGCACGAGCGTGATCTCGCGGCCGTCGGCGAGCACGAAGCCGCCGATGTCCAGCGCATTGCCGAAGGAATGTTCAGAAAGCTGCGCGCCGCGCTGATTGTTCATGCCGCGGCAGGCGTAAGAGCCCATCGAATTGATCTGGACCACCTGCTGTCCGAAGCGCGCCTGCGCGGCGGGCTGGACGCTGTCGGCGAGCCAGGCGTCGAGCTCGGCGACCATCGAGCAGTCGAGGGTGGCGGTCGCGTTGAAGGAAACCGCCCCGCCCTGCAGCGCCGTCACCTTGAACGGCCTGGTGAGGCCGCAAATGCCCGGACCGTCGACTTCGGGCGCGAGCGCGATGAATTCGGAAGGGTTGACGCGTCTTTCCGCGAGACAGGCGTTCTCAGCCTGCGTGCGCCAGGCCGGCCGCTGCGGCTTCTGCCCGATCGAGCACGCGGAAAGCGTCGCCGCGACGAGCGCCAGCACAAGCAGCGAGTGATGGGCGCGGCGGACCATGCCGCGAGGATGGGCGCCGGGCCGTTAATTCAGGGTCGAGAATTGTGGTTAATGCTCAAATATTTGAGGACTGTTGCGGGCGATCCACACACCCGCGCAAGCTGCACGGATACGCTGCGCATGAGGGCGGTAGCGCGGGAGGCGTGATCAGCGAGCAAATCTGCTCAAGCGCCGCTTCCATGTTTCGCCGGCCTTGAGTTCAGTCTTCAACACCCATTTCCTTCGAATCGTCCTGATCGCCCGCGACGATGTCTTGAGAATGACTTCCGGTTCCGGTTCTTTCACGCGCGGTGCCGTGAGAATCGGGGTCGCCACTGCTGGCTGCGGCTTCACCTTTTTGGGTTCCGCAGGAACGGCCTCTGCAACTTTGGCCGGCTGACGCACACGACGCGTCCGAGTTGATGCGACTCTCGCCGGAGGATCGCTAATGACGTCGTTTTCCAGCAGGTTCGGCAGCACGCGCCCCCGAGGGCCATTCGGCTCCGGCGGAATTTGGGAACGTTCAGCCGCTCTGCCGCCGAAAACCGCGTCCGCCGCGTCTAAAGCCGCCAAATATGTGGCGTCACGTTCGACCTCGACGGCCGCCGCAGCGCCCGGGTCCCGAAGAGATATGCTCCCAGCAGCATTTTCAGCCTCATTGATCTTCCAGGGATTCGAAATCCGAGATTTGGGAGACCGACCTTTATATGCCGTTATGAACGGACGCGTGGGCTGGCGCATTGAAGCTGAAGATCTTTCTGTTGACGTATATGGCAAGGAAGGTTGCTCGAAAGACCCGCCTCGGCACAAGCGTAATTGAGTATTGAGAACATGCCCGGGCATGACGCTCAGTCCAAGCGTCTGGGACGAAGGACGTTCGCTCCATATAACGGAAAAGGCGCAACACGTCATCGTCATGGCGCACTCATGGCGTAAATCGGACATTGCCGATTTGCGCCTTGTTCAGCTCCTTAAACCAATTGCGCGCTCCCCTTTTGCTTCCCTTTGCTGGCGGCGACCCTAGCTTCGTATGGGTCGGAGGCGCCTCCATAGCGGATCATGTAGAGTCGGAACTTAAATTCGTCTTTCGCCAAGACGTGGCGCGCTCAAATCCGTTTTTAGCCGCTCAGTCTGGTTGCAGACACACGCTGCGGCTGTGGGCGTGGTTGCGTCCTGCTATCTCGGAAATATTGTGCAACCCCTCTAGAAAAGCTTCAGGTCTATCCCAACTGAAAAACCATCAAGCGCTGCGGTTTGCTTTTTCTTGTCTCCTGAACAACGAATGAGTCGGAGCGTTGCTGAAAGACCCGTTAAACGATCTCAGTAAAACCCTCCACCCGCTCGCCTGATATGTCGGCGCAACGTGAGAAGACAGAAGTCCGTTGTCGTTCACTTGGGAGATTTAGTCATGCGAAACATGCTCATTGCAGCGACGGTCGGCCTCGTCGCTTTTCTTGTCCAGGACATTGCCCAGGCGACCCCCGCCCAAAGTCCAGCCGAACTGCGCGCCGGACCAGGAATGTCGTGGAAAAAAATCGGTCAGATCCCGGCCGGCGCCGATGTAGAGGTGTTGAGCTGCAACGAGGGGTGGACTCACAGCTGGTGCCAGGTCCGCTATGGTTCGAAGACCGGATGGGTGAATGCGCCTGTGCTCGGGACCTCGCGATCAGAGGTCGTCATCGCGCCGGTCGTGACGACCAACGCCGCCAGTCTGAAAAAGCGGGCGAGCATGTTTTCACGGGTTATCGAGACGATTCCCGGCGGCGAAAAGGTCGACGTCCTTGGCTGCCCGCATGGACTCGGCAGCGGCTGGTGCCACGTCTCCTACAATGGCAAGACCGGATTCGTCAGAGGGGGTCTTTTGACGCGCCAACGGTCCGTCATTCCCCGTTAAGAACGCACGCGAGGCGAGAAAATTCGGCCGCGCAGCCACCGAAAAAAGGCGCAAACCGGACATCGCCGATTTGCGCCTCTTCTGTTCAGGTCGGCGTTTGCGCAGCCTTAACCGGCCTTACGCGCCTTTATCCTCGCCTTTGCGGCCGCGCATAAAGGATTCGAACTCATCGCGGTCGCGCGCGCGGCGCAGTTGGTCGATATGCTCGGCGAAATCGCGCTCCGCTTCGGCGACCTTGCGACGCTCTTCCTCGAGACGCGCGAGTTCGCCTTCGCGCCATTCGTCGAAGGCGACATTGCCGGTCGAACGCATGAAAGAGGGGCCGCCCCAAGCGGTCGATCCCTCTCTCGCGACGCCGCTCACGGCTTCCTTCACCCGCGCGCCCTGCTCCTGGGCAAAGGCGAAGAAGTCGCCTTCATAGCCCTGGCTGCGCTGCCAAAGCTTCCAGACCAGAATGGCGAGGCCGAGCGGCCAAAAGATGAAAAAGCCAAGGATCACCGCCGCGATCTCATAGGGCCTCCAGGACATTCGTCCGCAATGTCCCCAGGGCGAGCCGCCCTCTCCGGATGACGACATTCGAGAATAACGATGGCAGCTCATGATGGGCTCCAGTTTGTCAACGGCCCGCCCGCCGCAAAGCGGGGCCGACAGCAATGTAATATGCATTAACATTGGCGCAAGGGGAAAGGGCGCGAAGACCGAGGATGAGGGGAGAAACTGGGCGATTTAGAGAGGCCAGACTAAAAGTCCGTGACGTTCGGGCTTGACCAGCCGTTCTTATTAAGCGTCCGCCATAGTATGCAGCGATCTCATGCGCTTAAATTCGTCTGGCGTGTATATGGGGTTCCAAAGACCTCCATATTAATACGTCAGCATAATATAGGATCCTTTGTCGAATCATATTAAAGTATGCATTTAACAAGAATGGGTGACAAATTTGAGCGATAGATCGGGAAAATACGCGCTGCAGCCAAGCGGCTACAGAGCTTTCATACCGGCGCCTTTACCGCCCGACCCACCCGTGGAAATCGATTCCGAAATGCAATGGCTGCTGTCCGAGGCCGATCGCGCCTTGGGTCGGCTTGATGGCTCGATTCAAACTTTGCCTAACCCGGAACTGTTCGTATTTATGTATGTGCGCAAGGAGGCGGTTTTATCCAGCCAAATCGAAGGCACGCAAGCCTCGTTAAACGACCTTCTCAAAGCCGAGGCGAAGATATTCGACTCCGAAGCGCCAAACGACGTCGACGAAGTTTTGAACTATGTCGCCGGCATGAATTACGGACTGGCGAGACTGCGAGAAATCCCCCTATCCATAAGATTGATCAAGGAGCTGCATCAGCAATTGCTCAAAGGCGTCCGCGGACGAAATCTCCAGCCGGGAGAACTGCGTCGCAGCCAAAACTGGATCGGCCCGGCCGGCAGCACGCTTTTAACGGCGACATTTATTCCTCCTCCTTATCAAGAGGCGGAGGCGGCATTGGGCGAATTGGAAAAATTTCTCCATGCGAGCGACGAGCTTCCGCCCTTGATCAAGATCGGCCTGGCTCACGCTCAATTCGAAACCATCCATCCGTTTCTTGACGGCAATGGGCGCATTGGTCGGCTGTTGATCACATTCTTTCTCTGCCAGCGAAACATATTGCAGAAGCCCGTCCTTTATCTCTCTCATTATTTCAAGCAACATCGGAGCGAATATTACGAGAAACTGCAAAGAACGCGAGTCTCCGGCGATTGGGAGGGCTGGCTTAAGTTTTTCCTGAGAGGGGTGGCCGACGTCGGCCGACAAGCTACGGATACGGCGCGCGAAATCGTCGATCTGAGAGAAAAGCATCTACACATAATAATGAACGAATTTGGAGGAACGGCCGCGAACGCAAATAAGCTTCTTGAATATCTGTATTCGCATCCAACAGTCAGCGTGAATAGCGTAAAAGAGGTTCTACAAGTGAGTTTCCCGAACGCGAACTCTCTTGTAGAAAAATTCTGCAAAAATCAGATATTGTTTGAGATCACAGGCCGAGCAAGAAATAGGGTCTTCAGCTATTCGCCCTATATCAATCTGTTCGCCAATCTATAAGGCGATTCAGCGCTTGAAAGAAAGCCGAGACGGCGCGCGATGCGCGCCGAACTCGACTGCTTTTCCCTTGCCGCGCTTCGCAAGCGCCGCAAGCCGTCAGGCCGCCTTGCCGCTCAGATCCTCTTCAAGCACGGCGTCATCTGCGAATGGCGCGGTCGTTTCGCGCGTCGCCCCCGGCTCGATTTCGATGTCGATTTCGAGCAGCGACATGTCTTCCTTGCGATGCATCTTCACCATGACCTTTTCGGGGTCGACGTTGATGTGCTTGGAGATCGCGATGAGGACTTCCTTGTGCAGCACGGCGATCAGATCCGAATCGCGCGCCGATTTGCGTTCATGCGCGAGAAGGATCTGCAGGCGCTCGCGCGCAACCGGCGCGGTGGCGCCGCGACGCCCGAACAATCCAAAAATATTCATGCCGCCCTCCGACCAAAGAGCCGAACGAAAAGTCCCCTCTTGTCAGCGGGAATGTTCACCGGCAGTTTTTCGCCGCACAGCCTCTTCGCCGCTTCCGAATAGGCGCGCGCCGCGGGGCTCATGGCGTTGTGAAGAATGATGGGCGCGCCGACGTTCGACGCGCGCAGAACGTCTTCGCTCTCCGGCACGATTCCAAGCAGCGGTATCGAGAGAATTTCGAGCACGTCGTCAACGCTGAGCATCTCGCCGCGGCCCGCGCGCTGCGCGTCATATCGCGTCAGCAGCAGATGCTTCTCGACGCGTTCGCCCTTTTCGGCGCGTTCGGTCTTGGCGTCGAGCAATCCGATGATGCGATCGGAATCGCGCACCGAGGAGACTTCCGGATTGGCGACGACCACCGCGACGTCGGCGAAGCGCATCGCGAGCGTCGCGCCGCGTTCGATGCCGGCGGGACTGTCGCAGACGATCCAGTCGAATTTTTCGCGCAATTCGCCGATGACGCGCTGCACGCCCTCTTCGGTCAAGGCGTCCTTGTCGCGCGTCTGCGACGCGGGCAGCAGATAGAGATTGTTCAAGCGCTTGTCGCGGATGAGCGCCTGATGGAGCTTCGCGTCGCCCTGGGCGACGTTGATGAGATCAAAGACCACGCGCCGCTCGGCGCCCATGACGAGATCGAGGTTGCGCAGGCCGACGTCGAAGTCGACGACCGCGACCTTGTGACCCTGTTGGGCCAGCGCGGCCCCGAGAGCCGCGGTTGACGTTGTCTTTCCGACGCCCCCTTTGCCGGAGGTCACCACCAAAGTCTTGGCCATTTTTCGTCCTCTCTTAATCGAGCCGCGCGATCTTGACCGTCTCGTTTTCGAGCCAGGCCTGGATGGATTGGCTCTGAACATTCGCCGAGATCTCGTCGGCGGTCAGATAAACGCCGCAAACCGAGAGCAGCTCGGCTTCAAGCTTGCGGCAGAAAATTCGCGCGCGCTTTTCGCCATAGGCGCCGGCCATCGCGCGGCCGCGCAGCGTTCCGTAGATATGCACGGAGCCGCCCGCCATGATCTCCGCGCCCGACGCGACAGAGCCGATCACGGTCACGTCGCCGTCCGGGTGATAAATCGACTGGCCGGAGCGCACCGGCTCCAGCAGGATCAGCGGCGCAGCCGCCGGGGCCGGCGGCTCGGACGCTTTGGGATCGACGGCCTGCGCGCCGCCGGCGCCGAGCGCGTTGGCGATATCCTCGAAGGCTGCTTCTTCGCTTGGGGTCAGCGTTCCAGGATTTGCGTCTTTGGCGCGCGTTGCGCCGGCGTCCGGCGGCGGCTGCGGGGTGGCGCGACCGCCGGCCAGAATCGGCGGCAGATCGTCGCAGGCCCATGACGAGTCGACGCCCGACAGTCCCATGACGCGTATGCCGCGCCGGGCGAGATTTTCGAGAAGCTCGGTGAGTTGCGGCCGCTCGAGCGTCAGTTTGGTCAGGTCGATGACGATTGACTTCCGGCTGAAGAAGGCGGGCGACTGCTCAAGCAACGCGTCCAGCTGCTCGAACCAGCCTTCGATCGGCTGCTCAGGCTCCAGCGTCAGGACGGGAAAGGACCTGCCTCTGAAGCGGATGTGTCGGGATGACGCTTGCGTCACGGGAGCCCTCACGCAATTAGGATTTGCGTCATTTGAGGGCGTTAACGTTAATGAAGGATTAAAACGCGCGCGTAATTTGGCGCCCAGTCGCGCTTTATCAAGAGATTATGCCGGCGCGGCTTTGGCCCGCGCCGCAGCGCTTTCCATGACGCCTTGCGCGGCGCTCTCGAGCACCAGCGCCGGATCCGCGCTTTTGACGGGATCAAAATGGCCCGAGATGGTCAGCATCGCCACGCCATGCGCGAGCGACCATATTTGCAGCGCCGCGTAGCGCGCGCCCTGCGCCGGCGCGCCCGCCTGTTGCAGCCATGCGACCACGGCGCGCCAAAGAATCTCCAACGCATGGTCGGCGGCGCCGCCCGCTCCCGGATCGGCGAGCGTCTGCGCCTGCCCGAACATGGCTGCGTAAAGCCCCGGTTCGTCCCGCGCGAATTTGAGATAGGCGGCGCACATCGCCCGCATCGCGCTTTTGGCGTCGGGCCGGCCTTCGTCCCACGCCGTTTCAATTCGTGCGCCAAATGTCTCGAAACCGCGGCGCGCCAGCTCGCTCATCAGCGCGTCGCGTCCGCTGAAGTGACGGTAGGGGGCGGCGGGCGAAACGCCGGCGCGGCGCGCCGCCTCGGTGAGCGTCAGCGCCGATGGTCCGCCTTCGGCGAGAATCTCAAGAGCGGCGTCGATCAGCGCCTGTTTGAGCGACCCGTGGTGATAGCCTCGCTTATTGTGCATCTCTCACCCCGGCGCGGATCGGCGTCATCGCCCCGTCGCCGGGTTATCCCGAGAGCTTGGCGACGAGCGCGTCGGAAACCTCGAAATTGGCGTAGACGTTCTGCACGTCGTCATTGTCCTCGAGCAAACCGACGAGCTTGAGGATTTTCTCGCCGGAATCATCGTCGACCTTGATCGTGTTCTGCGGGCGCCAGATGAGCGCCGCCTTGCGCGGCTCGCCGAATTTCTCCTCGAGAGCCTTGGCGACGTCGCGCAGCGATTCGACGGACGTGATCACTTCATGCGTCTCGTCGGTCGTCGAGACGTCGTCGGCGCCGGCGTCGATCGCCGCCTCCATCATCGCGTCTTCCGTCGCCGCCTTCTTGTCGAATTCGACGAGGCCGACGCGATCGAACATGAAGGATACGGCGCCGGTCTCGGCGAGCGCGCCGCCGGCCTTGGTGAAATAGGAGCGCACCTCGCCAGCCGTGCGATTGCGATTATCGGTCAGCGCCTCGACGATCACCGCGACGCCGCCGGGCGCATAGCCCTCGTAACGCACTTCATCATAGTTTTCGGCGTCGGCGCCGGAGGCCTTCTTGATCGCGCGTTCGATATTGTCCTTCGGCATATTCTCCGCCCGGGCGGCGAGAACGGCGGCGCGCAGCCGCGCGTTCATATTCGGGTCGGGCAGGCCCATCTTAGCGGCGACGGTGATTTCTCGGGCGAGCTTTGAAAACAGCTTGGAGCGGATCGCGTCCTGCTTGCCCTTCTTGTGCATGATATTCTTGAATTGACTGTGCCCGGCCATGCGCTCTCGCCCTGCTCCTCGATCAATCTTCGCCTTTCGGCGTCCGGCGGGTCATATACGCCGGACGTATACGGAAATAAAGAAAAGCGCCAAGGAGAGCATGATTGAGCGCGAGCGATGAAGAACGAAATTCTCGGCCTGAGCCCGATGGGCGGGCTCCGTCCGCCCTCCCGGCGCCGCACATCCCGGACCTCGCCGCCGCCAAGCGGCTGCAGGCGATCCTCTCCAGTCCGTCCTATCGCAAGGCCGACGAGGACATTCATTTCCTGACGTCGGCCCAAGCGCGCGGTCCGCGCCTCGAGCTCGAATACCTCAAGGCCGAACTGCTGCTGCGACGCCATGGCGTCACCGATACGATCGTCGTCTTCGGCTCGACTCGCATCGTCGAGCCCACCTTAGCGGAAAGCCGCCTCGCCGAATCGCAGGCGCGCGCGACGGCCAATCCCGAGGACGCGACCCTCGCCAGACGGCTCGCGCTCGCGAAACGCGCCCGCGAAAATTCGCGCTATTATCAGATCGCCCGCGAGTTCGGCGGGCTCGTCGGCGCCGCCCGCGAGAGCGGGGACTGGCCGCGCCTCGCGATCGTCACCGGCGGCGGACCGGGCATCATGGAGGCGGCGAACCGCGGCGCCTTCGAAGCCGGGGCCGAAACGGTGGGGCTCAACATCACCCTGCCGCACGAGCAGTTGCCCAACAGCTATGTCACGCCGTCGCTTTGCCTGCGCTTCCGCTATTTCGCACTGCGCAAGATGCATTTCATGCTGCGCGCGCGGGCGCTGGTCGCCTTTCCCGGCGGCTTCGGCACTTTCGACGAATTGTTCGAGACGCTCACGCTTGTGCAGACCGGCAAGGTCAAGCCGATCCCGATTATTCTCGTGGGGGAAAACTATTGGCGACGCGCCTTTGACGTCGATTTCCTGGTCGACGAGGGCGTGATCGACGCGCAAGACCGCCAACTTTTCCGCTATGCCGAAACCGCTCCGGACATTTGGGCGGAAATCCGGCGCTGGGGCGAACGCAAGGAGGATCTCCTATTTGAATGAAGGCCTTAGCCTGTGTCGGCGATCGCCTGCCCGATCCCCTGCCCGATCCCCCGCCATTGTAAAGCCTATGCCCTGCCTTATCTCAGCTAACGCGGCGCAAGGCGCGCGCTTTTTTTAAAAAGGGAGAATGACCATGAGTTGGCTTAAAGCCATCGCGGGCGGCGTGATCGGCGCCGAAGCCCTGAGCCTTATTAAGGATTATGTGGAGAAGCAGGGCGGCCTCGACGGCGTCGTCAAGAATTTCGAGAACTCCGGACTGGGGAAGCAGATCCACTCCTGGGTCGGCCTCGGTCCCAATGAAAAGATCAGCGAGATGGACATCAGCAAGGTGGTCAACGCCGACAAGCTGATGGAAATCGCCAAGAACGCCGGCGTCGACATCGACAAGGCGAAAGCGCTTCTCGCCCAGTATTTGCCCGAGGCCATCGACAAGGCGACGCCGGAAGGCAAACTGCCGCCGCCCGACAGGCCGGCGTAAGCGGACCAACGCCGTTCTCGACGCTGCCGACGGCGGCGCCTGCCGCCGTCCGGCCTGTTCCCGCCCACGCTCTTGCTTCAGGCGCCCTGATTCTGTAATTGCGTCGCGCGCGCCCTTTTGCGCCGCGCCAGGGCGAGAAACGCCCTGAGGCCGCGCGGCGGCGGGGGCTTCGCCTTCGCCACGGCCGCCGGCCAATTTGAATAGGACCATTGATGACCAAGCGCGCGCTGGTGACCGGCGTTACAGGACAGGACGGCGCCTATCTCTCCCAGTTTCTACTCGACAAGGGCTATGAGGTGCATGGCGTGGTGCGGCGCTCATCGCACCGGGGCGTCGAGGACCATCGCCTGCGTTGGCTCGGCATCAGCGGCAAGCTGAATCTGCACGACGCCGATCTGGCCGATCTCTCAAGCCTGCTGCGCACCGTGCAGGACATTCAGCCGGACGAAATCTATAATCTCGCGGCGCAATCCTATGTCGCGTCGTCCTGGCGCCAGCCCCTCCTCACCGCGAACGTCACCGGCGTCGGCGTGACCAACGTGCTTGAGGCGATGCGGCTCGGCGCGCCCAAAGCGCGCTTCTACCAGGCGTCGTCCTCGGAAATGTACGGGCTCATCCAGGAGCCGATGCAGAGCGAGAAGACGCCCTTCTATCCGCGCAGCCCCTATGCCGTGGCGAAGCTCTACGGCCATTGGATCACGGTGAACTATCGCGAGAGCTTCGGCCTTCACGCCTCCTCGGGCATTCTCTTCAATCATGAAAGCCCGCTGCGCGGCGTCGAATTCGTCACCCGCAAGGTCACGACCGGCGTCGCCGCGATCAAACTCGGCCTCGCCACGGAGTTGCGGCTCGGCAATATCGACGCCAAGCGCGACTGGGGGCACGCCAAGGATTACGTGCGCGCCATGTGGTTGATGCTGCAGCAGGAGAAGCCGGACGATTACGTCGTCGCGACCGGCGTCACCACCACGGTGCGCGATATGTGCCACATCGCTTTCGAGCACGCCGGCCTCGACATGGAAAAATTCGTCATCATCGACCCGGCGTTCTACCGTCCGGCCGAAGTGGACGTTTTGCTTGGCGATTCCAGCAAGGCGCGGCAGGTTCTCGGCTGGACGCCCGAGATCAATCTTCGCGAAATGATTTGCGAGATGGTGGACGCCGATCTCGCGCGGCTGCGGCGCGAGTCGGCCTAACCAGAAAAGGGCGCCCGCGATGGCCGCCTTCGAGCGCATCTTGGTGACGGGCGGCGCCGGATTTGTCGGCGGCCACCTCTGCGCCGCCCTGGCCGAGGCCT
This sequence comes from Methylocystis silviterrae, assembly GCF_013350005.1. Taxonomy (GTDB): domain Bacteria; phylum Pseudomonadota; class Alphaproteobacteria; order Rhizobiales; family Beijerinckiaceae; genus Methylocystis; species Methylocystis silviterrae. The sequence continues at coordinate 195,913 of NZ_JABVWW010000005.1, read as the reverse complement.
ATCCGCAGGCGACGCGGTCGCTGCTGCTGCGTCCCGGCGAACGCGGCGGCCATGAGGCTTTCGCCGCGGCCGTCGCCGATCTTGTCGACGAAGCGGCGATCGACGCGCTGATTGCGCGGGTGCGTCCCGATCTCGTCGTGCATCTCGCGGGTCAGTCGTCGATCGGTCAGGCGCCGCACGCCGCCGAAATGACTTGGCGGGCGAATTTTCACGGCTCCTTCGCGCTTGGGGCGGCGGTCGCCCGGCACTGCCCAACGGCGGCGTTTCTCTTCGCCTCGACGGCGGCCGCGTATGGCGCAAGCTTTCGCGACGGGGTCTTGAACGAGGACGCCCCGTTGCAGCCGATGGACGTCTACAGCCGCTCCAAGGTCGCCGCCGAGAGCGCGCTTTCCGATCTGCTGGCTCCCAAAGGGCGGCTCATTGTGGCGCGGCCGGTCAATCATTCAGGACCCGGTCAGCGCAATCGCAATTTCGCTCTCGCCTCCTTCGCCGCGCAGATCGCGGCGATCGAGGCCGGCCGCGCCGAGCCGCGACTCATGGTCGGCGATCTCTCCAAGGCCCGCGATTTCCTCGACGTGCGCGACGTCGTCGACGCCTATATGCGGCTGATCGAAAAAGCGCGGGATCTGCCCGCCTCCGTCTCGATCTTCAACATCGCCTCCGGAACGGCGCATCGCCTGGAAGCGCTGCTCGAGCGGCTGCGCGGACGGGCCAAGGCGCAATTTGCGATCAAGGTCGATTCGGCGCTGCTGCGCCCTGCAAGCGACATCGCCAGCGTCGCCTGCGACGCGACGCGACTGACCGAAGCGACCGGCTGGCGTCCCCGCCACGACATTGACGACATGCTGCAGGCGCTTCTCGACGACGCCCGCGCGGCGGAAACGCAGGCCGCACCGGCGACGTCATGAGCGAGCGGCAAAACCGAGAGCAGGACCGGGAACGCATCCGCCTGCTCGAATTTCAGCTCGATCATTTGCGCGCCGAACTCCTGCATCTGACTCATGAGCGCTATCGGCTGATCTACTCGGTCTCCGGCCATATCTATCGCTTTCTCCGACCGATCGAAGCGTTCTTCGCCGACGCCGCGAACGCACTCAGAGCGCGCTTTCGCCCGCCGCCGCCCGACGCGACGACGCCAGTGGCCTCCGACCAGGGCTCTCCGCCCGCTCGAGGCGCGCCGCTGCCGGCGCGACGGCTGCTGGTTGATGTGACCGGAACGATCAAGCGCGACGCCGGCACCGGCATTCAGCGCGTCGTCAAGGAAGTGACGCGCGGCCTCTCTAGCGGTGAAAGCTTCGACCTGCCCGCGGTGGCGGTTCGCTGCGAGGGCGGCCGGCTGCTGACCGCCAACGGCTTCGTCGCGGAGCTTGTCGGCGGCGACATTGCGCCCGACTCTGAGATCGCGATCGCCGGAGGCGACCGCTTTCTGATGCTTTCCGACAGCTGGAACGCCTTCGACGAACTCGCGCCGATTTTCGCGAAGATTCGCAACGAGGGCGGCGAGGTCGTCACCTGCATCTTCGATCTCATTCCAGAGCTTTATCCGCACGCCTGCCACGAAGTGACGGTGCCGCGCTATCGCGCCTGGCTGCGCAAGGCGCTCCTCGAGAGCGACAGTTTCCTGGCGATTTCGCAAACGGTCGCCGACGAACTCGCCGACTATGTCGCTGCGCAAGGGCTGCCGCATCGTCCCGGCCTCAAGATCGGCTGGTTTCACTGCGGCTCCGATCTTGCGCTGCGCGCAGACGCTGCGCCGCGCGACAAGGTCAAAGCGGCGGTCGCCGGCGATGCGCCGGTCTTTCTCGCCGTGGGCACGATCGAACCGCGCAAGGGTCAGCGCGTCGCCCTTCGCGCTTTTGAAGAACTCTGGGCGAGGGGGCGCGACGTCCGCATCGTCTTCGTCGGCCGGCGCGGCTGGTTTGAAGAAGCGGTGGTGAGCGAAATTCTCGGACATAAGGAATTCGGTCGTCGGCTGTTCTGGTTCGACGATTCGGACGACGACGAGCTTTCGTTTCTCTACGATCACGCGGCGGCGCTGATCTTCCCGTCCTATGCGGAAGGTTTCGGCCTGCCGATCGTCGAGGCGGCGCGGCGCGGCCGCCCGGTGATCTGCAGCGATATCCCGGTCTTCCGCGAGGTCGGAGGGGCCGGCGCGCTCTATTTTCAGGTCAATGACGCCAGGGCGCTGGCCGAGACGATCGCCGACTTTCTCGACGGCCGCCGCGCCGCCGACCCGGACCAGGTCTTGCGCGTCGCCTGGCGCGACGCCGCACGGCGCATCGTCGAGGTGGTCGCGCGCGAGGATTGGAGCCGGCGCCTGCATTAGCCTGCCGGTTTGCGCTGCAGCATGGGAATCGCCGTATTTCCGCGCTCCGTGAAAGCATGGTAGATAGGCGCCAATTGGTCGTGCGGCCCGGCCAGCGCTCTTGCGGCGCGCTGGGCCGCACGACTTTTCGCTTCCAATGCGGGTAGGGCTTTCGCCTTCTCCCACGCCAAAAACGGAAACGCTCTCCATGCAGATCAATATTCCGCTTCTCAATCAGCAGACGCCGCAGACCGTGCTCAAGATGATCAATCTCGAAGCGTCGCAGCTCTCGCTGCCGGATTCGCGCGAGTTGATGTGGGGCGCTTTCGGCGCTTATGGCGTGCTTCAGGCGATCGCGCAGTCGTTCAACCACTCGCTGCTCGGGAGCCTGATCTACGGCGTGATGAGCGTGGTCCTTCTCTACGGCGGCACGTACGGCCTGCTGCGCGTTCTGAAAGAGGACGCAAAGTTTCAGCGCACCGCCACGGCGCTCGCCATCATGAGCGGGCTTGCGGCGCTCATCTATACTGTCCTGCACCTCCTCTTCGGCATCGCCCTGCCGCCGCCCTTGCCGACCGAAAAGCTGCTGCGCTTTCTGCTCTTTCCGATCCTGATTTGGATGGTGTTCATGTACGCCTTCGTGTTCCGGCACGTGTCGCTGCGCCCGGCGCCGGCCTTCTTCGCGGCGGCGCTGTTCGTCATCGTCATCGAAGTGATCCTGTCGCCGATTAGCAGATAGCCGCAAATCCATACTCGGAAGGCGCGGCGCTCGGTCGCCTGATTTCGCGGATTTCGCGAATGCCTCCCATGTGATCGACGGGACTGCGGCGCAATGCTAAACAACGCGCCAGCGGCGCGCAGACGCCCGATTGCCTACGCTAAACGGATTAACGACGCTCATGACCCTATCATTTGATGTTCTGGGCATTGGCAACGCCATCGTCGACACGATCGCGCGCGCCGAGGACGACGATTTGCTGCAGGCCGGACTGCGCAAAGGCTCGATGATGCTGGTCGACGAAGCGCGAGCCGCTGAACTTTATACGGCGATGGGTCCGACGACGGTTATTTCCGGCGGCTCGGCCGCCAACACCATGGCGGGCCTTGCCAGCCTGGGGCGCGCCGCGGGATTCGTCGGCAAGGTCAAGGAAGATGACGCGGGCCGTGAGTTCGCGCATGACATCCGCAAGGCCGGAGTCGTCTTCGACACGCCGGCGGCCGCTGACGGCGCCGCGACCGCGCGCTGCTTGATTTTCGTGACGCCGGACGGTCAGCGCACGATGAACACGTTTCTGGGCGCCTGTCAGGCGCTCGCCCCGACGGACATCGACGAGGGGACGGTCGCGCGCGCGAAGGTCCTCTATATGGAGGGCTACCTCTGGGACCCGCCCGGCGCCAAGGAAGCTTTCCTGAAGGCGGCGAAGATCTCGCGCGCCAACGGACGCAAGGTTGCTATTACCCTTTCCGACAGTTTCTGCGTCGATCGCTATCGCGGCGAATTTCTCTCTCTCATCCGCGATCGGGTGGTCGACATCGTTTTCGCCAATGAAAGCGAATTGCACGCGCTCTATCAAACCGGCGATTTCGAGACGGCCGTCGCGGCGCTGCGCGCCGAAGACGGGCTGCTTGGCGTCGTCACGCGGTCGGAAAAGGGCTGCGTCGTGGCGAATGGCGCGAGCGCCCTCGCCGCGCCGGCCTGTTCTGTCGATGCGGTCGTCGACACGACCGGCGCTGGCGACCTCTTCGCCGCCGGTTTTCTCGCCGGCTACACGCAGGACTTGCCGCATGAACGCAGCGCGATGCTCGGCGCGCTCGCTGCGGCGGAGATCATCTCTCACGTCGGCGCGCGGCCGCAGAAGGATTTGCTGCAACTCGCCCGCGATGCTGGCGTGCTGGAATAAGTTCGGGTTTCCTCGACCTGAGGCGCTCGATCGGCGATTCAAACAAGCTGGAGGAACGAAAGATGCGCCTTGTCTCCAAAGCGGTTCTGGCCGCATTTGCCGCAGTCGCGAGCCTCGCGCTCACCGTTGAAGCGCGCACTGAGGAGCAGATGACGAAAAGCCTCACCGGCCTTCAGTACAAGGACACGAAGGTCGGGACCGGCGCGACCCCAAAGATCGGCCAGACCGCGGTCGTGCATTACACCGGCTGGCTCTACAACAATGGCGAGAAGGGCAAGAAATTCGACTCTTCCCGTGATCGCGGCCAGCCCTTCGAATTCCCGCTCGGCCAGGGGCAAGTGATCAAGGGCTGGGACGAGGGCGTCGAAACCATGAAGGTCGGCGGCAAGCGCACGCTCGTGATTCCGCCGGAACTCGGCTATGGCGCGCGCGGCGCCGGCGGCGTCATTCCGCCGAATGCCTGGCTGATCTTCGATGTGGATCTGGTCGGGGTGAAATAGACGCCGCGTCGGTTGTTGACCGACCAAAGCGCCGCCCGCCATATTTGATGCGGGCGGCGTTTTTATGGAAGCGGACTGAAAGGCCTTCGCTCAAGGAGCAGGGCAAAAGATGAATCTTCGCATTACGCCTAGGCCTTGAGATTAGCGCCCGAAAATCCACATAGCGGCAAAGAGCACTAAGGCGAGGCCGATCAGCATCGTCCTGTCGGAGCGCCGGCGCGTCTCGCCCAGCGCCTCGATCGAGCGCGGCGAAAGATCGACTCCGCGCTCGGACATGTCGCTCACCCGCTGAATCGCCGTTTCGGCTTCCTGCAGCGTCTGCGGCAGGCGCGTCGCGAGCTTCGCCAGCTCCGTGAGACTTCTGCTCGCGTCCTCAATCTTCGCCTTGACGCCAAGATTCTCCTCAATCCAGGAGCGCACCACGGGATCGCAGGTCTTCCAGATGTCGAGCTTGGGATCGAAGGCGCGGGCGACGCCCTCGGCGACGACCATGGTCTTTTGCAGCAGCACCAGCTCGGTGCGCGTGCGCATGTCGAACAGCGCCGTCACTTCGAAGAGCAGGGTCAAGAGACGCGCCATCGAAATATCGGCGGCGTTGATCATGTGCATCGGCTCGCCGATGGCGCGCAGCGCCTGCGCAAACTCTTGAATGGAATGGGCGGCGGGGACATAGCCCGCCTCGAAATGAACCTCGGCGACGCGCTTGTAGTCGCGAATGATGAAGCCGTAGAGAATCTCGGCGAGGAACCGGCGCTCCTTCAATCCCAGCCGGCCCATGATGCCGAAGTCGATGGCGACGAGACGGCCCTTCTTGTCGACGAAGAGATTGCCCTGGTGCATGTCGGCGTGAAAGAAGCCGTCGCGCATGGCGTGGCGCAGGAACGACTGCAGCACATTGCGGCCGATCGCCTTGAGGTCATAGCCCTCGGCCGCAACGCGCTCGATGTCCGAGAGAGGAACGCCGTCGACCCATTCGAGCGTCAGCACTTCGCGATCCGTGCGGCTCCAGTCGACGCTGGGCACGTGAATCTCCGGATCGCCGGCGACATTTTCGGCGAATTCGGACGCGGCCGCCGCCTCGAGACGAAAGTCGGTTTCAAGCCTTACGGTGCGCGCGAGCGTATCGACGACCTCGATCATACGCAGCCGGCGCGCCTCGGAGGAATAGCGCTCAGCGAATCGCGCCACGCGATACATGTCGCGCAGATCGAGCGCGAATCGGCCTTCGATGCCCGGCCGCAGCACTTTCACCGCAACCTTGCGCACGCCCTCCTTGTATTGCGCCTGGGCGACATGCACCTGCGCGACGGACGCGGCGGCGACAGGCTCGCCGAAAGACACAAACAGCTCGTCTATGCTTCGGCCCAGCGCCTTTTCGACGATCGCGACGGCCTTGTCGCGGCCGAACGGCTCCATCCGGTCCTGCAGCGCGGTCAGCGCATCGGCGATCTCGCCCCCGACAATGTCGGGGCGCGTCGCCAAAAACTGCCCGAGCTTCACATAGGAGGGGCCGATCTGCGCTAGCGCGCGCACCAGCGCCCGCCCGGTCCCGTCGCGCTTGCCGCCCGCGAAGAGATTGGCGAAGCGCACGAGCGGCGCCGCCGCAGGCGGCAGCAGCGCCGGATCGAGGAGCGCAAAGACGCCTTCGCGCGCCATGATGTAGCCGGCGCGCGCAAGACGATAGAAATGACCGACGCCAAGGATCACGAACGCCGCCGCTCTTTAGACCACGCTGCATTTGGACGGTATCGCCCAAAATAGCGTGATCGAATCCAAAAGATTAGAGCGCGGCGTCACCGGGTCCCGATTTTTCGCAGCGCGCTGTTGAGAGATCAGCTCTTCCAGCCCGAATGGATCGCCACCACGCCGCCCGTCAACCGCTCAAAACCCGTGCGCCGAAAGCCCGCCTTGCGGATCATCCGTTCGAATTCTTCCGCGCTGGGGAATTTGCGGATCGATTCGACGAGATAGCGGTACGGCTCCGAATCTCCCGCGACAAGCTTGCCGATCGCCGGAATGACGTTGAACGAATAGGCCTCATAGAACTTGTCGAGGCCCGGAACGGCGACCTGCGAAAACTCAAGGCACAGGAAGCGGCCGCCGGGTTTCAGCACGCGATGGGCTTCGGCAAGGGCGACGTCGATGCGCGGCACGTTGCGAATGCCGAAAGCGACCGTGTAGCTGTCGAAATGCGCGTCGGGAAAAGGCAGCGATTCGGCATTGGCCTGCACGAACTCGACGCCGGAAACGCCGCGCTCGCGGGCGCGATCGCGGCCGACTTCGAGCATGTCGCCATTGATGTCGAGCACGACGATTTCCGCGTCATGCGCCGCGCCGGCGGCGATGCGGAAGGCGACATCGCCCGTGCCGCCGGCGACGTCGAGATGGCGAAAGCCCTTGCGCCCGCGCGCATTGACCTTGGCGGCGAGCGTGTCCTTCCACAGCCGGTGCATACCGCCCGACATGAGGTCGTTCATGATATCGTAGCGCCGCGCAACCTTGTGGAAGACGTCGTCGACGAGGCCCTGTTTCTCGTTCAAGGGAACCTCGGAATAGCCGAAATGGGTCGAGCCCTCTCGCTCGGAAGTTCGATCAATCATCAGGCGCTCGGGTGACGAGGAAGGAAGGGGACGGTATAGCCTGTCGCCGAGCCGGTGGCTACGCCCGCGCCGCCCCAGCCCGCCGGGCCTTTTTGACGAGATCAGCCCAATTAATGCCAGAGCTGCCCGAAGTCGAAACCGTGCGACGGGGATTGGGGCCCGCGCTCGTCGGCGCGACGATCGAGCGCGTCGAGCTGAGGCGCCGTGATCTGCGCTTTCCTTTCCCCGAACGCTTTGCCGCGCGTCTTCAAGACCGGCGCGTCCTCGACCTTCGCCGTCGCGCGAAATATCTCCTCGCCGATCTCGACGACGGCCATTCGCTGATCATGCATCTTGGCATGAGCGGCTCGTTTCGCATCGACGAAGAAACGCCAGGCGCGTTTCACCACAAGCGCGACAAAAACGCCGCGCATGACCATGTCGTCTTGCATCTCGATCATGGGCGGCGCGTCGTCTACAACGACCCGCGCCGTTTCGGCTACATGCTGCTCATCGCCACGCATGCGATCGACGAGGACAAGCTGTTTCGCAGCCTCGGGGTGGAACCGTTGAGCGGCGCGCTCGACGCCGCCTTCCTTGCCCGCGTCTTTCGCGGACGCGCGGCGCCGGCGAAAGCGCTGCTGCTCGACCAGCGCCTGATCGCCGGCCTCGGCAATATCTACGTCTGCGAGGCGCTGCATCGCGCGCATATTTCGCCGCTGCGCGCGGCGGGATCGCTTGTTCTCGCAAGCGGCCGGCCGACGGCGGCGTTGGCGCGGCTGCCGCAGTCGATCAAGGATGTCTTGACCGATGCGCTGAAAGCGGGCGGCTCGTCCTTACGTGATCATCGCCAGATCGACGGCTCCCTTGGCTATTTTCAGCATAGTTTCCGCGTCTACGACCGCGAAGGCGCCGCCTGCCCGACGCCGGGCTGCAAGGGTATGATCACGCGCGTCGTTCAATCCGGCCGCTCGACGTTTTATTGTCCCGCGTGTCAGACGTGACGCCCTTGCGAGGCGGCCCGCTGCGAGCTTAATACTCTCCATGTCCCAAAATGCAGTCGCGCCAAGGCCGACGCTCGCCGTCGCCGGCCTTTCGAAGAGTTACGACAAGCGTAGAGTGGTCGGCCCGCTCGATTTCTCGCTTGAGGCCGGCTCCGTCACCGGGCTGCTCGGCGGCAACGGCGCCGGCAAGACCACGACGATCGGTATGGTGATGGGGCTGATCGAACCGACGCAAGGTTCGGTCCACGCTTTCGGCTGCGACATGTCGCGCGAGCGCTACGGCGCGCTCGGCCGGATGAACTTCGAAAGTCCCTATGTCGACATGCCGCATCGCCTCACCGTGCGGCAGAATTTGCGCGTCTTCGGCATGCTCTACGACGTCGAGGATCTCGACGCGAAGATCGAGCAGCTTGCGAAGGATCTGGCGCTTGGGGATTTTCTCGACCGCCAGACCGGACGTCTCTCCGCAGGCCAGAAAACGCGCGTCGCCATCGCCAAATCGCTGATCAACGACCCGCAGCTCCTGCTGCTGGACGAGCCGACGGCGTCGCTCGACCCCGACACGGCGGACTGGGTGCGGGCGCGGTTAGAGGCGCATCGGCGCACGCATAATTGCGCCATTCTGCTCGCCTCCCACAATATGAGCGAGGTCGAGCGTCTATGCGACCGCGTGCTGATGTTGAAGGACGGGACGCTCGTCGACGATGATTCGCCCGCAAGTCTCCTGGCGCGCTATGGCCGCGACACGCTCGAAGAAGTGTTTCTCGACGTCGCCCGCGGCCGCGTGGACGGAGCGCCGGCATGAATGTTTCCTTCAAGCGCATCGGCGCGATGGTGCTGCGCTACGCCTATCTCTTACGCGCGTCCTATACGCGCGTGCTCGACATCATCTATTGGCCGACCGTCCAGCTCCTCACCTGGGGATTTCTGCAGACCTATCTCGTGCGCGCCGGGGCGCTCGCAGCCCCTGGCGGGGCGGCGCAGGCCGCCGGCACGCTGATCGGCGCCATCCTTCTATGGGACATTCTGCTGCGCGGGCAACAGGGCTTCTGCTTCTCCTTCATCGAGGAACTGTGGTCGCGCAATCTCCCCAACATTCTGATGAGCCCGCTACGGCCGACGGAGTTCGTCGGCGCGCTTGTCGCCATGAGCCTCATTCGACTTGCTGTCGGCGTGCTTCCCGTCACGATTTTTGCGATCCTGTTCTTCGGCTTCAATCTCTGGTCGCTGGGGATCGCCTTCGCCGCCTTCTTCGTCGTGCTGATGTTGTTCGCCTGGAGCATCGGCCTCTTCGTCTCCGGCATTCTGCTGCGTTATGGACTTGGCGCGGAAAACCTCGTCTGGTCGCTGATGTTCTTCGTGCAGCCGCTCGGCGCCGTTTATTATCCGGTGACCACGCTGCCCAACTGGCTGCAGCCGATCTCCTGGATGCTGCCGCCGACCTATGTGTTCGAAGGGCTGCGGGGCGTGTTGATCGATCACGTCATCCGCTGGGATCTGCTGGCGCAGGGCTTCGTGATCGACGTCGTTTTGTTCGCGGCCGCATCGGCGGCGTTCGGCCTGCTGCTGAAAAGCGCGCGGCGCGCCGGCACGCTGCTGCAGACCGGAGAGTGACGATGGTCGCGAGCCGCGCCGACACAGCTCTCCATGCGAGAGGGCTTTTCGAGAGTCGCGCCAAGGCGCGCGAGGCGATCGAAGCCGGTCTCGTGAGCGTCGACGGCCGCATTGTCAAAAAGCCCTCCGAGCCAATCGCCGCCGACGCACATATTGTCGCGCGCGCGGCTTACCCCTGGGTGTCGCGCGGCGGCGTGAAGCTGGCGCATGCGCTCGACCAGTATGGCGTCGATCCTCACGGGCGCTTCTGTCTCGACGTCGGCGCCTCGACCGGCGGCTTCACCGACGTTCTGCTGACGCGCGGCGCGCGCCATGTCGTCGCGGTCGACGTCGGTCACGGGCAATTACATGCGCGGCTGCTCGGAGATCCGCGCGTGACATCGCTCGAAGGGCAGGACGCCCGCACGCTGACGGCTGAGCATCTGGTCGAGGCGCCGAGCCTGATCGTGATCGACGCGAGCTTCATTTCGCTTAGCGTCCTGCTTCCGCATGTTCTTTCGCTCGCGGCGCCACGCGCCGATTTTGTCGCGCTGATCAAGCCGCAATTCGAAGCCGGCCGCGCAGCCGTAAAGAAAGGCGTGGTGCGCGACGAGAGAATTCACGCACAAGTTTGCGCGCGCATCGAAGGCGAAATCGAAGCTTTGGGCTGGCGTGTAAACGGCGTCATTCCTTCGCCGATCGAGGGCGGCGACGGCAATCGTGAGTTTCTCGTTCACGCCACGCTTGGATAGGACAAACGGATTGTTTGAAAGTCAGGCCAAGCCCTCGGCTCCTCATCTCACTTCTCCCCGCAAGCGGGGAGAAGGGATATCGGCGCCACGCCTTCGGGACAGAGCAAGCGCGCGATTTTTTCGCGGAACGCCTGCCGTCCCCTCTCCCCGCTTGCGGGGAGAGGTAAGGTGAGGGGCTTGGTGATTGGCTCGCAGCGTCTCGTCATCGAGCGGCTCGGCAATCGCGGCGAGGGCGTGGCGCTACTTGGCGAGCGGCGCGTCTTCATTCCTTATGCGCTTGCCGGCGAGACCGTGATTGCGGAGGTCGGCGGCGAGCACGCGCGCCTCATCGAAATCATCGAAGCGTCGTCGCAGCGTATCGCGCCGATCTGTCCGCACTTTGAGGATTGTGGCGGCTGCGCCGTTCAAACGCTGCGCGCAGACGGCTATGCGGAGTGGAAGCGCAGTCTCGTCGAGACGGCGCTCGCAAATGCGGGTCTGACGCTCGACGTCGCGCCGACCGTCGACGCACATGGCGCCGGCCGGCGGCGCGTGACGTTCCACGCCCGGTTCGACGCCGGCAAGGCGCGCGTCGGCTATATGGCGGCGCGCTCGCATCGAATCGTCGAAATCGAGACCTGTCCAGTGCTCGCGCCCGAACTTGCCGGAGCGCTGCCCGCCGCCCGCGCGATCGCCGCGATTCTCGCGCCGCGCGGCAAGCCGCTCGACATCGCCGTCACGGCGACCCTCGGCGGTTTGGACGTCGAGTTGCGCGGCGCCGGGCCGCTCGACGAGGCCGAAACCCGCGCGCTGCTCGCCGCGGCTGACGCGCATGATCTCGCGCGGCTGACGAATCACGGCATGCTTGTCGCGCTACGCCAGGCGCCGCAGGTCAAAATCGGCGAAGCGGCGCTCACGCTCCCGCCGGGCGCCTTCCTGCAGGCGACCCAGGCCGGCGAAGAAACGCTCGCGGCGCGCGTTCTGAGCGCGACGGCGAAAGCGCAAAATGTCGCCGACCTGTTCTGCGGCGTCGGCGCCTTCGCGCTTCGGCTGGCGCGGCGCGCGCAAGTGAAAGCCTATGATATGGACGCCGGAGCACTCGCGGCGATGCGCGCCGCGGCTCATGCGACGCCAGGCCTACGCACACTCGAAGGCATCACGCGCGATCTCTTCGCGCGTCCGCTCAGCGCCAGCGAACTCAATGGGTTCGACGCCGTCGTGTTCGATCCGCCGCGCGCCGGCGCCGCCGCTCAGGCGGCTGAAATCGCGCGATCGGAAGCTCCGATCGTCGTCGCCGTCTCCTGCCATGCACAAAGTTTCGCCCGTGACGCCGCAATTTTGCTCAAAGGCGGGTACGTCATCCGGGAGATCACGCCGCTCGACCAGTTCCGCTATGCGGCGCATGTCGAGATCGTGGCCGTTTTCGAGAAGTCGAGTGGACGCAAATCCGCAAAACGGCGTCTGCTTGGATGAAATTGTCGGGGCCTGCGCCGCTCTTGCGTGCCAAGAATGTCACAGGATAATCAAGAAACGCCGAGGCGCGGCGGGGTTCTGGCAAAGCGGAGTTGCCGGCCGCCCAAATCAGGCATAGGATTTGCGAGTCGTCCAGCGTAGCCGGAAATTCAATGATTTCCGTGGTCTGGAAGGAGAACGTCATGATGAATGCGCTTATCGCCGCGACATTATGCAGTATCGTCCTCGCAAGCGCGCCGGTCGCCATGCGCGCTTATGTCTACGCCCTCCGCAAAGATGATCGCCGCCGTCACTATCGCTAAGGACAGCGCGACAAAAAGGGCGCATCTTACTGACTGTGACAGCCATTCGGTCTGACGCGCCTCTTTTGCTTTCTCGTCTCGCGGCTATTGTCGGCGAGGCGGCCGTCGTAACGGATGCGACGGCGATGTCCCCTTACCTGGCTGAGCCTCGCGACCTCTATCATGGCCGCGCGCTCTGCGTTCTCAAGCCAAGCGCCCCGCAAGAAGTCGCTCGAATCCTGGCGCTGTGCAATGAAACCGGCGCATCCGTAACGCCCCAAGGCGGCAACACCGGACTCGTTGGCGGACAAACCCCCGATCGAAGCGGCGCATCCGTCGTGCTTTCGCTGGAAAAGCTCAATCGGATTCGCGCCGTCGACGCGACGGCCGACGCGATGACGGTCGAGGCCGGCGTAACGTTATCGCAGGCGCAAGACGCCGCGCAGGCCGCCGACCGCTATTTCCCGCTTTCGCTGGCCTCCGAAGGAAGCTGCACCATCGGCGGCAATCTCGCGACCAACGCCGGCGGCGTGCATGTCCTCGCCTATGGCTCGATGCGCGATTTGGTGCTGGGCGTTGAGGTCGCGCTTGCCGACGGACGGCTGCTCTCGACCCTCGGCGCCCTGCGCAAGGACAACACCGGCTACGATTTGACGCGCCTTTTTGTGGGCTCGGAAGGCACGCTCGGCGTCATCACCGCCGCAACGCTGAAGCTTTTCCCGCCCCCGCGCTCCCACGCCGTCGCCTTTCTCGGGCTTCGCGATCCCGCTCAGGCGCTGCAATTGCTGAACTTCGTCAAAGGCCGCGCGGGTCCGATGCTCAACGCCTTCGAGCTCGTGTCGCGGCAGGGCCTCGAGCTCGTCCTGCGTCACATTCCCGGAACGCGCGATCCTCTGGCGCAGCCGCACGACTGGTACGCGCTGATCGAGCTCGCCGCCTTCGCCGATGGCGAAGCGGAGCGCGCCGCCGCCGACATTCTCGCCGCGGCGATCGAGGCGGATTTGGCGCAAGATGCAACGCTCGCGCAATCGCTGGATCAGGCGCGCGCCCTGTGGAAGCTGCGCGAAAGCATGTCGGAAGCCCAGAAGCGTGAAGGGGGCTCGATCAAGCACGACATCGCCGTTCCGGTGAATACGATTCCGCGCTTCATCGAGGAGGCTGGGCGACGGCTGCGCGCCGCCTTTCCGCAGGCGCGGCCCGTTCCCTTCGGCCACATGGGCGACGGCAACATCCACTATAACGTCTCGCAGCCTGTCGGCGCCGATAAGGCGGAATTCATCGCGCGCTGGGCCGAGGTCAACGCCATCGTGCACGGCGTCGTGCACGAGTTCGGCGGTTCGATTTCCGCCGAACATGGGATCGGACGGCTGAAGCGGGATCTCCTGAGCGAAACGAAAGACCCCGTCGCGCTCGACGCCATGCGCGCCATCAAGGCGGCGCTCGACCCGAACGGCATCCTCAACCCGGGTGTGTTGCTTTAGCTTCGGCGTTGCGGACAGACGATCTTCACCGTGATGCCGTCCCTATAGATGAAATATTCGACGCAAGACTGACCATTGACGTCGACCGGCCGCTTGCCCACGTCAGCGGCGCGCAGGAAATCCGTCATCGACGTATGGCCCTTGTCGTCCCAATCCATTTCCGCCCAGTCGTAGCCTTGCCGCCAGGCCGTGATGGCGCGCGCGACGAAAAAGAACGCCGGAATCGCGAGGATCGCGGCGATGGTCGTCACAATGAGCCATTTGCCGAAGGGCGCCGACATGTCATCCTTTCCTGGAGCGCTTCACCTCGGTGAGCGCCCATTCGGCGGTTTTTTCCCGACAGGCCGCGCCCTGAAAGCTTTCCTCAGTCTCTTTCACGACGATGTCGCCATGAAAGGCGCGGCAGATTCTGCCTTCCAGCGGATAGGGCTGGCCCACCGGCGTGAAGGAGCCCTTGGCGCCGCTCTGCGGATTGTCCCAATTGACGCTCGTCCCGCTTCCTTGCGGATCGAGCGCGGTGCTCAGCGCCGCGATGGCCCGGCGCTGATCTTCCGAATCGAGCGCGCCGGAGAGTTTGGGAGGAGATTTTGGAATCGCGCTTGTGACGTCCGACGTGACGCGCTCCGAATTCCACATGACGGAAGGGTCCGAGGCCATGGGCACGGCGATCGAGCAGCCGGCGAGGCCGCCGGCCGTCGCCGTCAGGACGATGAGCGTTGCGCCGCGCGACATTTGAGCAATGACGCAAGCGGCGGTATGTCTGACGCACTGGAAGTGCAAAGCGCCACCTTTGAAGCGCCGATCTTTGAATCGGCTTGAGAAAGGATTTTCGCTTGAACGCGTTAACGCCGGGTGACTTTGTCGAGGCCGCCGAACCTTTCGCATTGTTTGGCCAATGGTTCCAGGAGGCCAAACTCAAAGAGCCGAACGATCCCGAGGCGATGGTCTTGGCGACGGCCGACGCGCACGGCCTGCCCGACGCGCGCATGGTGCTCCTGAAGGAATGGACGCCAGAGGGCTTCGTCTTCTACACCAACGCCGAGAGCGCCAAAGGGCGCCAACTCGAGGCCAATATGCAGGCGGCAGGGCTCTTTCATTGGAAGTCGCTTCGCCGGCAGGTGCGGCTGCGCGGACCCGTCAGCCGCGTCAGCGACGCCGAGGCGGACGAATATTTCGCCAGCCGGCCGCGCGATTCCCGCATTGGCGCCTGGGCGAGCCAACAGTCGCGCCCGCTGGAAAGCCGGTTCGCGCTCGAAAAGTCCGTCGCCGTCTTCGCCGCAAAATATGCGTTGGGCGGCATTCCCCGCCCGCCTTATTGGCGCGGCTTTCGAATCGCGCCGGTCGCGATGGAATTCTGGTCCGATCGGCCGTTCCGGCTCCACGACCGCGTCCGCTTTTTCCGGGCCGAGCCGGGCCAAGATTGGCAAAAGGAGCGGCTCTACCCATGACGGCACCCATGAGGGCGCGTGCAAAGCGCGCGACGGCGGCGCTCGCTGCGGCGGCGGCCGCGGCGCTTTTTTCGGCCGAGGCCGCCGCCCAGGACCCCTTCGATTTCCTCTTCGGCGGCTTCGACGGCTCCCGCCGTTACCGGCGGGCGCCCGAACCGCGGCGATCCGAGCGTCCGCCGCCGCGCAAGCGAGACGGCGCCGCGCAGACCCAGACGAAGGGTCAAAATCAGCAGGCTCCGGGCGCGCCAGGGGCGACCGGAGCGCCGAGCGGGCCGGAGGGGCCGCCGCCACCCTATGATCCCCAGATCACGCGGCTCTCGGAGGTCCTCGGCGCGCTGGCCTTCCTGCGCGACCTCTGCGGGTCGGGCGACGGCGAGGAATGGCGGGGGAAGATGTCGGCGCTGCTCGACGCCGACGCCCCCAGCGGCGCGCGCCGCCAGAGGCTCATGGCGTCCTTCAACCACGGATTTCGCGGCTATGAGCTGACCTATCGCGCCTGCACGCCCAACGCCAAGACGGTGATCTCCCGCTATCTGGCGGAGGCCTCCCGGCTGACCCGCGACATCACCTATCGCTACGGAAACCCCTAGAGCGCTTCCCGATCGCATGGAATCATGTGATCGATAAGGAATCGCTCAAAATCAAAATATTGGAGCAGGTTCTCATCGAAAAAGTCTGTCAACTTTTTCGGAACCTGCTCTAAGCGCCGATGTGCGAAATTAACCTTTCGGCGAGCGTCGCCTCGCGCGGCGCGGGCGGCTTCTCTAGAGTGGCGTCATGAACGAATTGAACGTCGCCTCGCTCTACGACTTGGGCGGGGACCAGCACCGAGCGGCCCTCGCCTATGTCACCGAGGCTTTCGCCGAGGCGATTCTCGCGGGGATCGAAAGCGATTCCTTCGCGCATGCCGCCCTCTGCGCGGCGTTGCGCGAACTGGTGGCGACCTATGGCGAGGAATCGGTGGCGGTCTTCGCCGAAACGCTGCCCGCGAGGCTGCGGGCGGGGGAATTCACCACCGGCTTGAGACATTAGATCACGCCAAATGCGTGATCTATATCAAAGGCTTATAGCAGGCCTGCGCGATAACGCGAGGGACTCTTTTGCGCGGCGCGCGCCCATGCGCTTGCGATTATTCGCCGCGACCCCGCGAATGCGGACTGACTTTTGCACTGCAAGGCCCTAGAACGCCGGACGCCGCAGGCGTAGACGCCCGGCGGCGTTGCACAGCGACCCCTGCGCCTTAAATCCGAAACGACATGCCTCGCACGCTTCTGTGTCTCGCGCGCCACGGCGAGACCAATTGGAATATCGAAAGGCGCTTTCAGGGCCAGTTCGACATTGCGCTGAACGCGCGCGGACGCGCGCAGGCGGCCGCCCTGGCGAAGGAACTCGCCGGCGCGCATTTCGACAGAGTCTATTCGAGCGACCTGCGCCGCGCGCTCGCGACAGCGACGCCGATCGCCGGCGCGCGCGGCCTCGACGTCGCCAAGACCCCGGCCCTGCGCGAGAAGGACGACGGCATTTGGCAGGGCCACACGCATGCGGAAGTGCAGGCGACGCACGCCGACATCTATCCGAACTATCTGACGCGCCGGCCGGATTTCGCCGCGCCGCAAGGCGAAAGCCTGGAACATTTCGCCGCGCGGGTGCGCAAGGCCTTGACCCAGATCGCCAAGGAAAGCGCCGGCGAGACCGTGCTGGTCGTCGCTCATGCCGGCGTGCTCGACATCGCCTGGCGGCTCGCCGCGGGCAAGAGGCTCGACGAAAAGCGCGAGCATCCGGTGCTCAACGCCACGCCGAATTGGATCGCCTATGACGACGGCAAATGGACGCTCGTCGACTGGGCGACGCCGGAGGGACGCGCCGAAATCGCCGCGCCATGGGATGGCCGCGCGCTGCCGCGCCGCGAGGCCGCGCGCGCGCTGATCGTCGACCAGGATGACGACGTCCTGCTGATGCGCTACGCCGGCGGGCTCACGCCGCATTTTCTCGCGCTCGGACATCATCACTTCTGGGCGACGCCGGGCGGCGCGGTGATGGAAGGCGAGAGCTTCGAGTCGGCGCTGCGTCGGGAGGTCTATGAAGAGACGGGCCTCACCGTTCTCGATCCCGGTCCGGTCGTCGCGACGCGCGAATTTCCGATGGAGATCGGTGACGACTGGCATCAGGCGGTGGAGCGCTACTATCTCATCCGCACCGAACGCTTCGCGGTCGAGCCGCGCGACCTGACCGAGGAGGAAAAAATCCATGTGCTCGGCTGGCGCTGGTGGAGCGCGGACGAGATCGCGGTCTCGCACGATCTGATTTTCCCCGAAGGGCTCGAGGCGCTGCTGCGAAAGATCAGCAAGTGACGGGCGCGGTCGAGGCGCGCTCACACGCGCCTCTTATACGGAAACCGGCTCATCCGTTTGCTCGGAGAGTGTCATTCCCGGCAGGCCAAAGGCCTGACCGGGAATCCAGAGTCACAACAAGGATCGTGGCGCTCTGGATTCCCGATCGCGCGCATTGCGCGCGTCGGGAATGACATCCGCGCCGTTCAAACGGATTTCGTATTACTCACTTCGTCATGAAGACGTCCCTGCGCGGGAATTTCTCGAAGACCGACGCATCCTGCCCGAAATTCGTCGCGAGAATGTCCGTCGGATTGCCGGCGATCCATTGTGACAGATCGATCGTCTGATAATGGGCGTTGTTGAAGACGATCAGCACGCGCACCTTCTCAGTCCCGACATTTTCGAGCGAATGACCCATGCCCTGGGGAATATAGCCGACGTCGCCCTTCGAGAACGTCTCCTGGCGCCAGCGGCCCTTTGATCCAAACAGCGTGACGCAAAGCTGTCCGCTCAGCACATATTGCCATTCGGAAGCATTGGGGTGCCAATGCAATTCGCGAAGCGCGCCGGGCTCCATTTCCAGAACGACGCCGGTCATCGTCGTGGAAATCGGGAATTGCGATCCGTCGACGCGCCACTCGATTCCACCCGGAAACGTCTCATAGGGCTTTTGCGACAGAAGGCTGTATTTGTGGGTCAGCGGCGGCGGCTTCCATCCCTGCAGCGGTCGCGCGGGGGTCTCCGGCGGAATATTGCCCCTGGCGAAATAGACTTCCTGCTTGGGGAAACTGTCGAAAGTCGACGCCGGGACGCCGAAATTCTTGGCGAGCAGCTCCTTGGGCGCATGGCCGATCCAGTCGCTGATGCTGAACGTGCCGAACTCCGAGAAGTAGCCATTGTCGAAGACAAGGATGAAATGACACAGGTCTTTTCCCAGCGTCTCGATGACATGGCCATGGCCGCGCGGAAAATACCAAAGATCGCCCGCCTCGAAGTCATTGGTCTCCGAGCATCCCGCCGGATCAATGACGGTGGTGCGCACGCGTCCCTCGGTGACGAACCCCCATTCGGCCGCGGTCGCGTGCCAGTGCAGCTCGCGCATCACGCCTTGCTCCATGCGCATTGAAACGCCGGCGATATCCTTGGAGATCGGCAGCTGAGCGACGGTCGCTTCCTTGCCATAGCTGGCGCCGTCGACGCGTCCTTGAGATTTTTCAAGCTCGAATTTGAACGTCGGCAGCTCGGCGCCCGATGTCACGGGATCGGGCACATTATTATGGAAGCTCGTATGTCCGCCTTCCGAGCTTATCGGGATCGTCAATGAGAACATTACCAGCCCCCGCTGTTCTGACTCTGTGTCGCAATCGGGACGGCGATCGCCGTCCCAGTGGTTCCGCTTCGAGCGCTCAGCCCTATCGGCCAAAGCAAACGACGCAGCCCATGAGCTCGTCGCATGACAAGCGTATCGACTGATCTGAATCGCGACGGCTCAGCTTGCTGAGCATGCCTGCTCGGATGGCGCGCGACAAGGCGCGGCTGCGGCGGCCCCGGTTCGCCCGCAGATGACATTCTCCCGTCGCGATTTACATTGGTGACAAAGGGAAGCCTTAAGGTGAAAACTTCTCGCCGAGAAGAAGCGGCCCTTTGCGCGACCCTTGCCGAGAAAATCCTGTGTCCGGCCGCCGCCGGCGCCTCGTGGAGACAAATGTGACGCCAGCGACGACCGCCAACGCGCCCGCTCCGCAACGCGGCGACATGCGCCGCTCCGTGCATGTGCCCGAAGGTGGCAGATTTCTCCGGCGGCTCTTCGTGTTTCTGGGTCCCGGCTATCTCGTCGCCACCGGCTATATGGACCCCGGCAACTGGGCGACGGCGCTCGCCGGCGGCTCGAAATTCGGCACGGCTCTGCTTTTCGTCGCCGTGTTGTCGAGCCTGATGGCCATCGTCTTGCAATCCCTCGCGGCTCGGCTCGGCGTCGGCGCGGAGCTGGATCTGGCGCAGGCCTGCCGGCGGCATTATCCCTTCCCGGCCGCGGTCGGGCTCTGGCTCCTGGCGGAAGTGGGCATTTTCGCCACGGATCTCGCGGAAGTGATCGGCACCGCCATCGGCCTGCAATTGCTGTTCGGCCTGCCGCTCGCGGTCGGCATCTTTATCACGGTGCTCGACACGTTTCTCGTCCTTGCTTTGGAGCGCGCCGGCTTTCGCAAGATCGAGCTTTTCGTCGTCGCGATGCTTGCGCTCATCGCCTTTTCGTTCTTGGCGCAACTCATCATGGCGCGCCCCGATCTGGCGCAGATCGCGCAAGGACTCGTGCCGACGCGGCGTTTTTTCACTGACCCCGAGATGCTCTACATCGGCCTGGGCATCCTCGGCGCGACGGTGATGCCGCATAATCTCTTTCTGCATTCTTTCGTCGTGCAAACGCGCGCCGTCGCCGAGCCGCTCGATAAGAAACGCGAGGCGATTCGCTTCGCGGTGATCGACAGCACGCTGGCGCTGTTTCTCGCCCTGTTCGTCAACGGCGCCATCCTCGTTCTCGCCGCCGCGGTCTTCCACGCGACCGGCCATACCGAAGTCGCGGAGCTTGGCGAGGCCTATAGGCTGATCGCGCCGCTGCTCGGGCAACCGGTCGCGGCGACGCTCTTCGCCGTCGCGCTCATCGCCTGCGGGCTCAATTCGACCGTGACCGCCACCCTCACCGGCCAGATCGTCATGGAAGGATTTGTGCGGCTGCGGATGAAACCGGCGACGCGTCGGCTCATCACCCGCTGCATCGCGATCGCTCCGGCGATCGGCGTGACGCTCTACGCCGGCGAATCGGCGACGGCGCAGCTGCTCGTCCTGAGCCAGGTGGCGCTGAGCGTGACGCTGCCCTTCGCCGTCGTGCCGCTCGTGGCCTTCACGGCGCAGCGTAGCGTCATGGGCGAGCTGGTGGCGCCGCGGCGCACCACCGCGCTTGCGGCGATCATCGCCGTCGTCATCATCGCGCTGAATGCGAAGCTTCTGTGGGACGCCGTCGCCGGCTGAGCGCCTTGCGGACGTGACAGACCGCGCCATTGCCAAGCCGACGCATCTGGCTTAACTCGACGCAGTTTTTTGGAGCTGCGCCGAAATGAAACTTCCCAATCAATTCTACCGTCCGCTCGCCATCGGCGCCCCGGCGCCGCTGCGCGAACCGCCCGTCAAGGTCGAGCGGATGATCCATTTCGTTCCGCCGCATCTTGAAAAATTCCGCGCCAAGGTTCCCGATCTCGTCAAACAGGTCGACGTCGTTCTCGGCAATCTCGAAGACGCCATTCCGGCCGACGCCAAGGAAGCCGCCCGCGCCGGCTTTATTGAAATGGCCAAGGCGACCGACTTCGGCTCGACTGGACTGTGGACGCGTATGAATGCGCTGAACAGCCCCTGGGCGCTCGACGACATGATCGAGATCGTTGGCGCGGTCGGAAGCAAGCTCGACGTCGTCATGCTGCCCAAGGTCGAAGGCCCCTGGGACATCGCCTATCTCGACCAGCTCCTGGCGCAACTCGAGGCGCGGCATGGCGTGAAGAAGCCGATCCTCATTCACGCGATTCTGGAGACGGCGGAGGGCGTCAAGAATGTCGACGCCATCGCTTCGGCTTCGCCGCGCATGCATGGCATTTCGCTTGGACCGGCCGATCTCGCCGCTTCCCGGGCAATGAAGACGACCCGCGTCGGCGGCGGTCATCCGGACTATAAGGTGATCGCCGACGCCGAGCCCGGCCAGGGCCTGCGCGCCTCGTTCC
Organism: Methylocystis silviterrae; assembly: GCF_013350005.1. GTDB lineage: Bacteria > Pseudomonadota > Alphaproteobacteria > Rhizobiales > Beijerinckiaceae > Methylocystis > Methylocystis silviterrae. The sequence goes on along the minus strand of NZ_JABVWW010000005.1, from coordinate 174,517 downwards.
AGCAAGACCTTTGGCATTACACCATCGCCAAGATGGTCGACGCTTGCGCTTCCGCCGGCATCAAGGCTTTCTATGGCCCCTTCGGCGATTTCTCCGACGCCCCGGCCTGCGAAGCGCAGTTCCGCAACGCCTTTTTGCTCGGCTGCGCCGGCGCTTGGTCGCTGCATCCGTCGCAAATCGCCATCGCCAAGAAAGTCTTCTCGCCCGATCCGCAGGAAGTCGCCTTCGCCAAGCGGGTGCTCGAAGCGATGCCGGACGGGACCGGCGCGGTGATGATTGACGGCCGAATGCAGGACGACGCCACCTGGAAACAGTGCAAGGTCGTCGTCGACCTCGCCAAGCAGGTCGCCGCCAAAGACGCCGACCTCGCCAGGATCTACGGATTCTGAAAGGATTTGGCTGTGGCGCGACGCCCGATTGACGGCTGCGCCCCTGCTGCGTTACTAAAAAGCAAGTAAACAGCGTGTTAAAGGCGCTTTCGAATGCCGCGAGAGAACGTCGCTAAATTCGGTATTGGCCAAGTGGTCAAGCATCGCCGCTATCCCTTCCGCGGCGTGATCTATGACGTTGATCCGGTGTTCGCCAACACCGAAGAGTGGTGGCTTTCGATTCCGGAAGAGCTGCGTCCGAACAAGGATCAGCCTTTCTATCACCTCTTCGCCGAGAACGCCGAAACCGAATATGTCGCCTATGTGTCGGAGCAAAATCTGCTGCCCGACAACACCAACAAGCCGGTGCGCCATCCACAGGTCGACGAGACCTTCGAGCGCGATGACGACGGCGTCTATCGCATGCGGGCGCCTAAGCGCCACTGAGCGGCGGCGCTTCCGATCGGACCGAACGCTGCCGCATTGCGAAAAAAACGCGCAGTCGCTGGGATTGACGATCGGGCGAATCGACCACATTTTGGTGGCAGGTCGAACTTCATCGCGGGAGAGACCGGCGCTCGCGCCGGCGCCGAAGGCGAAACCGCCCCGGAAACGCTCAGGCCCAAAGGACCGCGAGGAAGTAGAAACTCTGGAAAGCGGCGAAGCGCGCAAGCGTTTCGCCCACCGAAGGGCGTAACCTGTCGCTTTTAGCGCAGGGAAATCTCTCAGGTCACCGGACAGAGGGGGCGCGTAGCGAAGTTTAAGCTTTGCTGCGCCAACCATGTCTGGCGGAGTTGATGGTGACCGAACTCGACGTCGCGACCGCTGCGCCTCCTGCGCTGTCCAAACTTCCGCTCGATGCGGTGCATCGACGGCTCGGCGCGCGCATGGCGCCTTTCGCCGGCTACGATATGCCGCTGCAATATGAGCAGGGCATCGTCGCGGAAACGCTACATACGCGACGTCGCGCGAGTCTGTTCGACGTTTCGCATATGGGTCAGGCGATCCTCGCCGGCGCGCGCGCCGCCCGGGCGCTTGAAAGCCTGACGCCGGCGGATTTGGCGTCGCTTTCGCCGGAGCGCACGCGTTACACGCAGCTGCTCAACGAGAGCGGCGGCATACTCGACGATCTTCTCGTCACCCGTCTGCCGGGCGTCGAGGAGCGGCTGTTGCTTGTGGTCAACGCCTCGCGCAAGCAAGAGGATTTCGCGCTTATCGCGACCGCGTTGCCCCAGTTCGACTTCAATCCTTTGGACCGCGCGCTGCTCGCCCTTCAGGGCCCGCGCGCGTCCGCGGTCCTCGGCGCACTCCTCCCCGGCGCCGAGGACCTTCCTTTCAGGGGCTGGCGCGCCTTCGACTTCGGCGGCGCGCCGCTCTTCGTGTCGCGCAGCGGCTATACGGGCGAAGACGGATTTGAGCTGTCGCTGCGCGCCGAGCATGCCGAAGACCTCGCGCGCCTCTTGCTCGCGCATGAGGACGTCGCGCCGGCGGGCCTTGGCGCGCGCGACGCCTTGCGGCTGGAGGCGGGCCTGCCGCTCTATGGCCACGACCTCGATGAAACCACCGATCCCGTCGAAGCGCGACTGAGCTGGTCGATCGGCAAGCGCAGACGCGCCGAGGGCGGATTCCCCGGCTTCGAGCGCATACGGAACGCGCTTGAGCAGGGTCCTTCGCGCATGCGCGTCGGGCTTCTACCGCAGACGAAGGCGCCGCTGCGCGAAGGCGCGCAACTTTATGCCTCCGACGACCAAGCCGTGGGCCATGTGACGTCGGGCGGCTTTTCGCCGACGCTGCAGCGTCCGATCGCAATGGGCTATGTCGCAAGCGCATACGCCAAAGTCGGCGCGACGCTTTCGGCGCCGCTGCGCGACAAGCGCGTCGACGTCACTGTCGCGACTCTGCCCTTCGTGCCGCACCGCTATTTTAAACCATCAGCTGAAAAGGAAGCGAGATGAACGATCTCCGCTACTCCAAGGACCATGAATATGTCGCGCTCGAGGGCGACGTCGCGACATTGGGCATATCGGACTACGCGCAGTCCCAACTCGGCGACATCGTCTTCATCGAACTGCCCGAAGTCGGCAAGAAGGTCGCGAAGGGCAAAGAGATCGCGGTCATCGAGAGCGTGAAGGCGGCGAGCGAAGTCTATTCGCCGGTGAGCGGCGAAGTCGTCGAGGTCAATCCGGAGCTTGGCGAAACGCCGGCGCTCGTCAACGACGATCCGCTTGGACGCGGGTGGCTCATCAAGGTGAGAGTCAGCGACCCGGGCGAATGCGCATCGCTGATGGACGACGCCGCCTATTCGAGCTTCCTGAAGACGCTCTAGAGCAGGTTCCGAAAAAGTTGACAGACTTTTTCGATGAGAACCTGCTCCAACATTTTGATTGCGAGCGATTCCTGTCGATCACAGGATTCCATGTGATCGGGAAGCGCTCTAAGCGCAAGGAAAAAGCGATGCGCTATCATCCGCTGTCGGAGGCCGACAGAAACGCGATGCTCGCGACGATCGGCGTCTCGTCGATCGAAGCGCTCTACGCCGATGCGCCGCCCGCGACGCTGCTCAGGACGCCGCTCGACCTGCCGTCCGGCAAATCGGAGCTCGACGTCGAGCGTTTCTTCGCAAGGCTTGCCGCCCGCAACATGCCTGCTTCGCGCGCGCCATTCTTCGTCGGCGCCGGCGCCTATAAGCATCACATCCCCGCGAGCGTCGATCATCTCATTCAACGTTCGGAATTCTTGACGAGCTACACGCCCTATCAGCCGGAGATCTCGCAAGGCACGCTGCAATATCTCTTTGAGTTCCAAACCCAGGTCGCTCTGCTGACGGGCATGGAGGTCGCCAACGCCTCGATGTACGACGGCTCAACGGCGACCGCCGAAGCCGTGCTCATGGCGCATCGCGTGACGAAGCGACGCAAGGCGCTGCTCTCCGGCGGGCTACATCCGCATTACGCTGAAGTCGTGCGCACCATCTCGCGGCTTGCCGAAGACGAAGTCGAGACAATGGCGCCCGACGTTCGCGCCACTGAAGATCTCATCGCGCGCATCGACGACACGCTTTCTTGCGTCGTCGTGCAGACGCCCGACGTCTTCGGCAATCTGCGCGATCTGACAAAGGTTGCGGAAGCCTGCCATCGGAACGGCGCGCTTCTTGTCGCCGTCTTCACCGAAGCCGCGTCGCTTGGTCTCCTCAAATCGCCGGGCGCGATGGGCGCCGACATCGTCGTCGGCGAAGGCCAGTCCATCGGCAATTCGCTCAATTTCGGCGGGCCTTATGTCGGGCTCTTCGCGACGCGACATGAATTCCTGCGGCAGATGCCCGGCCGCCTCGCCGGCGAAAGCGTCGACGCTGACGGCAGGCGCTCCTATGTGCTGACGCTTTCGACGCGTGAGCAGCATATCCGCCGCGACAAGGCGACGTCCAACATCTGCACCAACTCCGGCCTCTGCGCGCTCGCTTTCACCATTCATCTAACGTTACTTGGCGAAGCCGGACTGACGCGGCTCGCGCGCGTCAATCACGCCAATGCGGTTTTGCTGGCGCACATGCTCGCCGACGTTCAAAACGTCGAGGTTCTCAACGAGACCTTCTTCAACGAGTTTACGCTTCGCGTCGAAGGCGACGCCGCCGCGCTTATTGAGAGAATGGCGGCGCGCGGCGTTCTCGCCGGCGTTCCCGTCTCGCGGCTCCTGCCGCACGCCGGGCTTGACGATCTCCTCCTCGTCGCCACCACCGAAGTGAATACGCAAGAAGATCGCGACGCGTTCGTCGCGGCGCTTAAGGAGTCGCTCTGATGCTCGACAGACCCGCGGTCGTCGAACCGCTCGATGACGACAAAACGCCTGCGACCTTCACCGGCAATCGCGGGCTCGATCAGGAAGAGCCGCTGATCTTCGAAATCGGTCGGCTTGACGCGACCGGCGTCGATATCGACGATCCTGCGCCGCTCGCGACGCGGCTCGGCGCGCTGGAGCGCAATGCGCCCATCGGTCTTCCGGGCCTCACCGAACCGGAGACGATGCGCCATTACGTGCGTCTGTCGCGCAAGAATTATTCGATCGACGCCGGGCTCTACCCGCTCGGCTCCTGCACGATGAAGCATAATCCGCGCAGCAACGAGAAGATCGCGCGCTATGAAGGTTTCGCGGATCTCCATCCGCTGCAGCCGCAGTCGACCGCGCAGGGCGCGCTGGAGTTGATGCAGATTCTCGCCGACTGGCTGATGACGCTCACCAACATGCATGCAGTGGCGATGTCTCCGAAGGCCGGCGCGCATGGCGAACTCTGCGGCATGATGGCGATCAAATCTGCGATCGCCGCCAGAGGCGAAAGCGCGACGCGCAATGTCGTCCTCATTCCGCAGTCGGCGCATGGCACCAATCCGGCGACGGCGGCGCTGCTCGGCTTTTCGGTTCGCGTCGTTCCGGCGGCGGCGGATGGAACCGTGCGGGCCGAGGCTGTCAAAGAGGCGCTCGCTCCCGACGTCGCCGCGATCATGTTGACCAACCCCAACACTTGCGGGCTGTTCGAGCGCGACATCGTCGACATCGCCGACGCGATGCACGAGGCCGGCGGCTACTTCTATTGCGACGGCGCGAATTTCAACGCCATCGCCGGCGTCGCGCGGCCCGGCGACTTTGGCGTCGACGCCATGCACATCAATCTGCACAAGACCTTCTCGACGCCGCATGGCGGCGGCGGACCTGGCGCCGGTCCGGTCGTTCTCTCGGAACGTCTTGCGCCTTTCGCGCCGGTCCCGTTCATCCGCCGCAACGGCGATGCGTTGGAGCTTGTGGAAGACGCCGAAGGCACGCAGAGCTTCGGACGGCTCACCGCCTTCCATGGCCAGATGGGCATGTTCGTTCGGGCGCTCGCCTATATGCTCGCGCATGGGACCGACGGGCTTGCGCAGGCGTCGAAAGACGCCGTGCTGTCGGCAAATTATGTCCGCGCGTCGCTGCGCGATGTGATGACTCAGCCGTTCGGCGATCGCATCTGCATGCATGAAGTTCTGTTCGACGACGCCTGGCTGCGCGGAACCGGCGTGACGACGCTCGATTTCGCCAAGGCGATGATCGACGAAGGCTACCATCCGATGACGATCTATTTCCCGCTCGTCGTCCATGGCGCGATGCTCATCGAGCCGACGGAATCGGAATCGAAAGCCTCGCTCGATCTCTTCATCGCAACGCTGCGCGATCTCGCGCGGAGCGCCAAAGCCGGTGACATGACGCGTTTTACCCAGGCCCCGCGGCTCGCGCCGCGCCGACGCGTCGATGAAGCGCTCGCGGCGAGAAAGCCGGTGTTGCGCTGGACGCCGAACGCCGCGGCCTGACCGTTACTGCTCCGGAACGAACGGCGGCCCGGTGCGCGGCGGGAGGATCGGCAGAACCACCTCAGGCTGGCGTCCCGTCAGCGCATTGAGGAAGGCGACGATCTTGTCGGTTTCGTCGGCGCTGAGCGCGACGCCGAGCTGGCTTTCGCCCATTACCGCCACAACCTTCTTCAGGTCAAAGGTCGAGCCGGTGTGGAAATAGGGCGCCGTCAGTTCGACATTGCGCAGCGAAGGAACTTTGAAGGCGTATTTGTCGGCGATCGCCTTGGTGACCGCGAAGCGGCCTAAATCGTCCGACGGCAGAAATTCGGCCGAGGGCTGTTTGACCACGCCGAAACGCGCATACATGCCGCCGCCCACATTGACGCCGTTGTGGCAAGTCGCGCAGCCCTTCTCGATGAAGAGCTTCAGACCGTCCTTCTGTGCATCGGACAGCGCCTGATCGTCGCCCTTGAGCCAGAGGTCGAAGGGCGCGTCGGGCGTGATGAGCGTCGCCTCGAAAAGCGCGATGGCGCGGCCGATGTTGTCATAGGCGACGGGATCGCCCTGCTCGGGAAAGGCCTGCTTGAAAGCCGCCACATAGCCCGGGATCCGCTTGAAGTGTTCAACGGCGTGCTGTTTCGCCGCAGCGTGCTCGATCGGATTGATCGCCAGCGGGCCGCCCCGCGTCTTCAGCATCGCCTTGGGATTGGCCATGACCGAATTGACCACCTGATCGGCGAGATTGGCTGCACGCCCATCCCAATATTGGGTCTTGTTGAATATCGCGTTCATGACGGTCAGCACTTCGCGGCCGGCGAGCTGCGCATTCCGCCCGCCCGAAAGCTTGCCGCCATCGACGCCGCCCATGCTCAAATTGTGACAGTCGGCGCAGCTGATGTCGCGCGTTTCGGAAAGTCGCGGCTCGAAATACAGCATTTTGCCGAGCGCGAGTTTTTCAGGCGTGGACGTCTCGCCAGGAATCGGCGGCGGCGCCGAAGGAATCGGCTCGAACAGCGCCTTCGCGCGATCCCTTAAGGGGACATCGGCCAGCGCCGGGCCGCCGACAAGGAACGCGACAAGAAAGGCGATAAGAGTAAGAGGCATGGGAGCATTCACCTGACGAAAGCATGCGCAAGAGGCGAGGGTTATATAGCACAGCTGCATCGGCGCGAGGCTAGATGCGTCGGTCGGCGGCTAAGCGTCACACGTCATTGGCTCGCCCAGAGAATGCGGGCCATCCAGCTGACCTCGTCACGCGGAATCGTGCGGTCCGGATAGGCGGGGTTGACCGAACGCAGTTCGATCGTTCGCGCCGTCTCGCGCTTCAGCTCCTTGGCCATGATCTCGCCCGAGGTGGTCTTCACCACCACCCGGTCGCCGCGCCGCACCGGCGCGGCCGGCGAGACGATCACCACATCGCCGTCGCGATACAGCGGCGCCATGGAGTCGCCTGAGATCTCCAGCGCGTAGGAATGTTCGTCGGCCTCGGCCAATACGTCGATTTCGTCCCAGCCGGCGCCGGTGGCGAAGCCCGCGTCGTCGAAAAAGCCGCCGACCCCCGCCTGCGCCAGGCCGATCAGCGGCCGCGTATGGCGCAACCGGCCGGCGGCGCTATTCGCCATGACCAAGGACATGAATTCGTCGAGCCCGGCGCCGGTCGCCTGCAACACTTTGGCGATCGATTCGGTCGACGGCCAGCGCTGGCGCCCGCTCGCCGTTTCGCGCTTCGAGCGATTGAAGGTCGTGGGATCGAGGCCGGCCTTGCGCGCCAGGCCCGACGGCGTCATGCCATATCGCTCTCCGAGAGCGTCGATCGCCGCCCAGATCTGAGCATGGGTGAGAATGTCGGACATGGCTGACCGCGGCTCGGAAGAGTTTCCTATTGGATAGGAATATATCTATTAACCATGCCGCACAATAGGAAATCGGCGCTACCGGCTTGGCCCGAACGAGGCCAGGCGCCATAACCTCCTCCTCCCTGCGTAGTCTTCCACGCCGCGCGCTCTAACTTGCCGGGTTGCATGCCCTCCTCGCCCGAGCCCGCGCCAAATCGCCTGCGCCACCCTTTCCTCACACTCTGGCTTGGGATTCTCGTGGCCATCATTGTCGCGGGGAGCGCGGCCTTGGCCGCTGTCGCGATCCTGGGGCTCGGCGAATTTCTGTCCCTCGTCAGCCGCCTGCCGACGCCGACGCCGCAGACGGCGGCCGTCGCAGCGATCTTCGCGGCGACCTATCTCGTGCTCGCGATCGGCAAGCTGCCCTATTATCGGCTCGACCGCGCCGGCGCCGCGCTGCTCGGCGCGAGCCTGATGATCGGCGTTGGCGCTCTGAGCCTCGACGAGGCCTACCGGGCCATCGATTTCGACGCCATCACTTTGCTGCTCGGCATGATGATCGTCGTCGCCAATCTGCGCCTTTCCGGCTTTTTCCGACGGGCCGCCGATTGGCTCGCGGACGTCGCCCGCCGCCCGATCTTCCTGCTCATCGCGGTCGCGGTGGCCACGGGGCTGTTTTCCGCCTTTCTCGTCAATGACGCGATCTGTCTGGTCATGCCGCCGCTGGTCATCGACTTGGCGCAGCGGCTGAAGCGCGATCCGACGCCCTATGTGCTGTCGATCCCGCTCGCCTCCAATGTCGGCAGCGTCGCGACGATCACCGGCAATCCGCAAAATATGATTATCACGACCGCCTCGGGCATTTCCTACGGCGACTTCGCTCAAGCGCTCTGGCCCATCGCACTCGTCGGCGTCGCGCTCACGATCCTTTTTGTGGCGCTCGCTTTTCCGCGCGAATTTTTTTCGCGCGAGAGACTGACGCCGATCGTCTCGGCGCCGCGTGCTTTTCATCGCGCGTTCGCCTCTAAAGCGCTGCTGATCACCGCGGCGATGATCGGGTTCTTTTTCGCCGGCGTTCCGCCCGCCAAAGCGGCGATCGTCGCCGGCGGGCTGCTGCTGCTCACGCGGCGCATAGGCTCGAAGAAAATCTACAACGAAATCGACTGGCCGCTGCTTTTGATGTTCGCCGGACTCTTCATCGTCGTCGGCGCCTTCGACAAGGTCGTGCTGACGCCAGGAGAGATCGCGGACGTCGGGCGGCTCCATCTCGATGACGCATCGACGCTCGCGCTCGTCTCCGCCGTGCTGTCCAATATCGTCAGCAATGTGCCGGCCGTCCTCGCGCTAAAGCCGTTCATCATCGGACTGAGCGATCCGAGGCGCGCCTGGCTGATCGTGGCGATGGCCTCGACGCTCGCCGGCAATTTCACGCTTATCGGCTCGATCGCCAATCTCATCGTCGTCGAGCGGGCGCGAGCGCTAGGTGTGACGATCGGCTTCTGGACCTATTTCAAGGTCGGCGCGCCGCTGACGCTGGCGACGATCGCGCTAGGGCTGTGGAGGCTGTAGAGGCGCGCCCGTTAGCGAGTGTTATATGGAACCCTCTTCCCTCTCCAACCACCATTGCAAACCTGCAATTCGGGTCCGCGTTAGTTCGGTCATCTGGATCGCCCACACCACTGGCTGCATTGAGCCGCCACCCACTAACGATGCGCGTAAGTTCGCGTCGGCCTCAGCGTAGTCGGCCCAGGCATCTTGGCTCGCTTTGAGAAGATCAATATCCGCCTCGCCCCTCTGTCGAATTTCGACGAGCAGTCGCTCCATGGCCACCGTCTCTGAATTTAGCTCTTCGCCGGCAAGGATATTCATGGATGCTTGTGTCTGCGGCACATCCCCCCGTAACTCTCCCGTCAAAAACCAGTCCGTCGCCGACAGGAATTTTCCTGCCGACGCCAAAAAATCAGGGATGTCTTCTGTCGAATAAGGCGCGCTGGACGGCATCTCATGCGTCACAATATGCCGAACCTGAAAGAGTCGCTTAATGCACGCCAAAACATGTTCCACGTCGTCAAGAATGGGGTCACTTGGACCTTGGTCACGATCTTCAATCCAGCGCTCATGCACAGTCGGGAGCGCGCTTCGGTAACCTGGCAAAAGAGTTTCGTATCCGCTGATTATGTGTTCGAGATCGCTAACCGAGATCGAATGAGCGACAATGTCCCCCATCGTCACTCGTCTCCCGTGAAGTTGCTTGGCGAGCAGGAAATCGAATTTCGCGTTCTTTAAAAGGGGCTCCGCTCTATCGAGGTAGGTTGGCGACGAATCAACTACCTCTCGAACAGTTTCGCGCACATAGACCTCGATAATTGTGCACAATCTGACTGGTACGAAGTCGGCGAACCCCTCGTCAGGGTCAATTTTTTCCCATGCGCGAGCTAACTCTTCAACTTTCGATAGAATCTCGCCGCTAAAACTTGAGCGCCCTCGTCTCGCTTTCCACTCAAGAATTTTTTCAGTGGTCGGTTGCTTCGCCATCTAATTCTCGCGGGGGCTGGACGGACGGGCGACGAGTTAGCCTATGTAGGCTCGGGAGTTTCGTCGATCATCCCTATGTCGCCTACAGTCTCTATGATGCTCGTTAGGTAAGCGTGACGGGATTTGATAAGGGCCAACTTCAATGGCTCGCGCAATTCGACATATTTATCGTGGAGCATCGACGCCTGATCGAGAAACAACTTTTCCTTAGCCAGGTATTCGGCAGCTGCTGCTCGAGCAGGTTCCCAATTCTCATCTGGGTCCACCTCCACGTCTGTGAACTCGGTCGTGATTCGTTTGACTTTCTCTTCTAGAAAAGGGAGTTCCTGCTCAAGTCGTTGCCACTCGCAAGCCGGGTAGCCATCGGAATCCAAAACATTGGGGAAGCCGGCCGGCATTTTTGTCGAAACGGAGTCTTCTAAAGCGCGCATCGTTCGCTGTACTAGTTCACCTATGCGGATCGCCTCCGCTGGGTCCCAACATTCGCGGACATTCCAATGGCCAACACGTTCAATTCCGATCTCATGCACGAGGGCGTTGCGGAATGCATAGAGATTTTTTAGCTCATCAATCTCATGCTCTTCGACCCACGGCTTTCCTGTGTCGATGCGCTTAGCCTTGATAACCTTGAAGCCATCTAAGTTGGGATCGATAACCGAAAATAGTCTTGAAAAGACTCCTATATAATCTTCAAAACGAGATATGTTTGTAGCTGCGCCGACGATGGATGCAACCGTTACATTGGTAGCCAGCATTTCGAGAATTACTTTGTCTTTGACGACCCTGAGATCATCCGATTTAGCAGCAGAGGGCTTAAATGTTAGAAGGTCGACCAATCTGGAACGGGCGTGCCACTCTAGGCAAGTTACAAACCCCACCGAAAAATATGAGATAATCTCTGCGCCGAACCATGGGCGCCAGCGGGTTTTGTCCGGCATAGACGTATCAAAGTCGTCCTTGAGGGCTTTAGCATCTTCGATCAGTGCATCCAGTCGCGTAATCGCTGTCCATGCATTCAGGAAATCGCTCGTTGGCGAACCGTAGCGCGTGGCAAATTGCACGGCATGGTGTGGTTCTCCTGTCGACAACCGCCTCTCCTATCCGTTCGCATCGTTGCCGGAATTCACCTGATCGCGGACCACTATATTGCTCGTCAAGCATCCGCAGCAAACCTCCGCCAGGAGAGCGAAAACGCCCCTACGCCTCCTCCTCGCTTTCTTCCGTGGCGCGTCCCGATATGCGCCGGCGCGTATGCTCGCGCCTGATCTTTCGATTGCGCTCCGCATGCCGCGCGCGCGTCTTGTCGTCGGACGGCTGCAGCAGCTTGCGAAACTCGTCGCGTTTCTCATGGATCGAGGCGATGACGAAGCCCATCGGCACGCCGATATCGACGAGCACGGTTTCGGCGAGCTGCAGGCTGGCTTCGACCGTTTCGGGAATCGCGTCGGTTGCGCCAAGCTTGTAGAGTTCGGTGGCGTGGTCGGCGTCGCGCGCCCGCGCGACGATGGTGAGATCGCCGCGGATGTCATGCGCCAGACGGACGATCTCTCCAGCCGCGTGGACATTTTCGATGGTCACGACGAGCGCGCGGGCCTGCGCCACGCCGCAGCGCATCAGAAACTCGCGCCGCGTCGCGTTGCCCCAGTAGATTTCGACGCCGTCCTCGCGCCCCGCGGTCACCAGCGACACGACGTTTTCGATGGCGACGAACGGGATGTCGTGGCGCCTCAGCATTTCGCCGACAAGGCTGCCGATTCTGCCATACCCGACGATCACGACGCGGTCCTCGGCGACTTCGGCCGCCGGCGCGAGATCCGCATAAAGCAGTTCGTCCTCGGCTTCCGTCGCCGGCGGGACAAGAACGGCGCCGATCCGGCCAAGAAGGGGAATGGCGAAAATGCTGATCGTGACGACGATCATCGCGTCGGCGCCATAGTGACCCGGCAGCACGCCGACGGCCATCGCCGAGGTCAGCAGCGCGAAGGCGAATTCGCCGCCCGGCGCCAGCAGCAGCGACGCCTCGGCTGAGGGGCTCCATTCGACGCCAAAGAGCCGCGCGAGAACGAAGATGATCGCGCCCTTAACCGCCATCAGCCCGGCGGCGTATATGAAAATCTGAAAGGGATCCGCGGCGACGGCGCCCATGTCGAGACCGGCGCCGACCGAAACGAAGAAGAGCCCGAGCAACAGGCCCTTGAACGGTTCGATCGTCACCTCGACCTCCCGCCGGAACTCCGTCTCCGCCAGCAGCAGCCCGGCGATGAAGGCGCCAAGGCCCATGGAGAATCCGGCGGCCGCCGAAAGCGCCGCCTCGCCGATGACCACGAGAAGGCAGGCCGCCATGAATAGTTCGGTCAGCTGCACGGCCGCGACCATGCGAAACAGCGGACGCAGCAGCAGCCGTCCGATGAAGATCAGCGCGCCCATGGCGAGGAAGGCGCGCCCAAACGCCCACGCCGCCTGTTCGCCCGTGAAGCCGCCGTTCTTGGTTTCGGCGAGCGCGGAAACGAGGAAAAGCGCCGGCGCAACGGCAAGGTCCTGAAACAGCAACACCGAGAACGCCACGCGCCCGGAGGTCTTGTTCAGCCGCCGCGCCTCGGCGAGCACCGGCAGCACCACCGCCGTCGACGACATGGCGAGGGCGATGCCCATCAACATCGATGGGCCGAATTCGACGTTAAAATGATAGTAGCCGACCGCCGCGAGCACGCTTGCGCACACCACGACCTGCGCAAGCCCCAGTCCGAAGACAAGCCGCCGCAGGCGGGCAAGACGCTCCCAAGACAGTTCGAGGCCGATCATGAACAGCAGGAAGACCAGCCCGAATTCAGCGAGATTGGAGACGCCCTCGACATTGGTGATGGTGAAATTGCGCGCCCATTCATGGTCGCTCGCCAAGCGGCCGAGACCGAACGGCCCGAGCGCAGCGCCGGCGAAGAGAAAGCCCAGCACCGGCGAAATCTTGATGCGATGAAACAGCGGGACGACGACCCCCGCCGTGGCGAGAAAGACCAGCGCCTCGCGATAGGATTCAAGATGGATGGAGCTCGTCATGCCGCCTCGTTGCTCGCGCGCTGGTCCTTAGCGAAGGATAAATGGGTCACGCGGCGATTGGCGATGAAGACAGCAAGAGTCGCGCCGCCGGACCGCGCAGGAGCGCGAGCCCGACGGATGCGACGCGCTGCGCGCGAAATCAATCCGATTGACGGCTGAATTCTATCCGATTCGCCTTTGGACGCGGCGCTTTTCTTCAGCCGCCGCGCTTGAGCCAGGGCCTAGCCGCCTCTGGCCGCAACCAGACCCCGTAAGGCTCGCTTGCGGCAGCTGACGCGTGCGCGTCAGCATGAACGGAGCTGATGACTTCGGCTAAAGCCCAAGCAGACGCTCATAGACCTGCAGCGTGGCGCGCTGCATCTCCTCGACGGAGAAGCGCTCCTGCGCGTTTCGGCGCGCCCGAAGCGCCAGGTCGTCATGCGCCGAGGCCTGCAGGCTTAGCGCCTCGGCGATCGCGTCGGCCAAGGCGACCGGATCGCCGGGCGGGGTCCGCCAGCCTGTCGAAAGATGGCGCGGGGTCTGCGGCGGCGCCAGGACGATCTCCGGCGCGGCGCCGATATCGGAGATGATCACCGGCGCCCCCATCGCCTGCGCTTCGACGGCGATCCGCCCGAACGCCTCCGGCGCCGTCGCCGGTGCGACAATGACGGCGGCGGCCATATAGGCGGCGGGCATGTCTTCGCAGTAGCCGGCGTTGCGAATGACGTCGCCCAGGCCGGCGTGCTCGATCTGCGTTTCGAGGGCGCGGCGCGTGGAATCGCTGTGCGGGTCGCCGACAAAAACAACGCGCAGATCGCAGACGCCTTGCTTGATCAGCCGCTTGGTCGCCTCGACCAGAACCGCATGGCCTTTGCGCGCCGAAAGCCGCGACGGCAGCAGCACGACGCGATCATGCGCCGCGACGCCCCACGCCGCCCGCAGGCGCTCGACGCGGCGCCGGTCGACGGCGGCGGGCGAGAAGGCGCGCAGATCCGCGCCGCGCGGGATGACGACGATGCGATCCGCGCTTTCCGGATGCAATTCCCGGATGCGCTGGGCGGCGAATTCCGAAATGGCGATCACCGCGTCGCCCGCCGACATGATGGCGTTGTAGCGCTGCTTGATCGGCGACGCGCCGCTATAGGCGCTGTGATAGGTCGTGACCAGCTTTGCGCCGGTCTGTCGCGCCGCGTAATAGGCGACCCAGGCGGGCGCGCGCGAGCGCGCATGCACGATGTCGACGCCTTCGTCGCGGATGATTCGCGCAAGCCGCACCGAATTCAGCGCCATCGCGAAGGGATTTTTCGTCGCCGCCGGAAACGGCGCCCAGACGCCGCCTTTCGACTGCAGCTCGCTGACCATGCGGCCGCCGCGTGACGCCACAAGACAGCGGGCGCCGACCCGGCTTAACGCCTCGGCCACGTCCACCGTCGCGCGCTCCGCCCCGCCCGACTGGAGATCGGGCACGATCTGCAGGATCGTTCGTCCGGCGAGTCGCTGGCCGGGGGCGGCGATCATGGCGGGTTGTTGCGACATCGCTGGGCTAACGCGAGCCCCGGACAGAATCGTCCGGCTGCAGCATTCTGTTGCGAGATCCTTTACCAACTATGAGCAAACCGCCTATTTTCAATCGCGACGCCTCTTCGATCCTTAGTGAAACTTCTTGTCGGACACGCTCGACTTCCTCGACATTCCAAATCCCGCGGGCGGCGTCTGGCGCATCGCGCGGCGATGGCGCGCCGCGACGGCCGAGGCCGGCAACGCGCCGGGCCTCGTCTGGCTTGGAGGCTTCGCCTCCGATATGGACGGAACCAAGGCGGGCGCCCTTGACGCATGGGCGCAAGCGCGGGGGCGCGCCTTTCTGCGCTTCGACTATTCGGGCCACGGCCGCTCGTCCGGCAAATTCGAGGAAGGCGCCATCGGCGACTGGCTGGAGCAGAGTCTCGCCGTTTTCGAGCGCTCGACGCAAGGGCCGCAGATCGTCATCGGCAGCTCGATGGGGGGCTGGATCGCGCTGCTGCTGGCGCGGCGGCTGGCCGCGAGAGGCGAGAGCGCCCGGCTCGCGGGACTGATCCTGCTCGCGCCGGCGGTGGACTTCACCGAGGCGCTGATGTGGGAAGGCTTCGACGAAGCGACGCGCCGCGAACTCTTGGAAAAGGGCGTCCTGCCCGCCAAGGAGCCGGATCACGGGCCGGTCACGCGAAGGCTGATCGAAGAGGGGCGCAATCATCTGCTGCTCGGCGGTCTCATGCGCGCCCATGCGCGCGTGCATATTCTGCAGGGCATGCGCGATGACGCCGTGCCCTGGCGCCATGCGCTGACGATCGTCGAGCATCTGAACGCCGATCCCGTCACGCTGACCTTCATCGCCGACGGCGATCATCGGCTGTCCCGCCCCGAAGACCTCGCGCAGCTCGCCGCCGCCGTCGAGACGATGAGCGCCCCGCCGCCGGGCGAGCCGCCGCCGACGCTTTTCGATTGAGGGGGTCGGTTTGAGGGGGTCGGCTACCACGCACGGGCGCTCGCTGCTAACCTTCTTGGGCGGCATTGCCGAATTCGAGCGCGACCTCATACGCGCAAGAACGAGCGAAGGTGCGCGCGCCAAGGCGCGAGGCGTTCATATGTGCCGTCCCTCTGCCTCAAGCCTCGCCAGCGCGAGGAAGTCTTGCGCGACCTCGCCAAGGGCGAGGCGACGCAGGCCGACATCGCGCGGCAGTTCAATGCGAGCAGAAGTACGATTTCGTGGCTTGCTCAATGTTCTCGGTCGCGCGGAGGCATCGGATCATTGCCGCCGCCAAGCGTGTCTTTGCTGCGAATTTTTCCGTCACGACCCTTCACTGTTAACTCACCGCCACCAGCGTTTATGAGTTTTTCGCGGCCAGAGGCAATCGCTTCGGCCTGGGTGTCGAAGGTGAAGCCACGTTCTGCATCATTGCGCTTGTCCACCCACTTGTTATCGGAGGGACGGCGGTAGATGGTTCTGTCCTTATCGCTGGTCATATTTAGCTCCTTCCGTTATCGATGTTGATGTCGCTCTCGATGACTGCTGTCTCGACAAATGGCCCGAGCTGATCGCGCAGCTCGTTATAGACATCGTCGTTTTCATCGCCCGTGCCGAGAGACAGCACGAACACCGTTTCCATTTCAGGGACCTCGTCCGCCGCCGTGTATCCATAGAGATAGAGATCGCGGACATACACCCGAGCGTAAATGCGCAACGTGTCGCCATCAAACCCGACGTTCTGGAAGTCGTGTCTATGATGGCGGATCGGACTCCATTTGTGGTCGATCACCCGAGCGTCTTGTTCGGTTATCTTCTCTGTATCGAGCGACCCGAGAAGATTATGAAATTTCGGCGCGCCTTTCTTTGTCTTCCCCCGCGAATGTTGCAGCGCAGTCGCGAGCCGGACGCTGAAATAATTGGGGCCGGCATAGTCAGTCACCATGGGGTGCGGATTGAGGATGGCCGTCAGCGCGCCCATTCCCCGCAACTTGCCGGTCTGGCGAAGAGAATGTGGAATCGGCAGTTCCCAGTAGAAAGCCGCGCCCGGCCGCAGTTTCGCAGTCCACTGCAAGGTCACGAAACCAGGACGACACTCCCATGGCAGTGAGGCGACCGCTGGCGTGCCGAAGCCGAGCGACGGGTCGAATGTCTCCCCATCGGCATTGTGCAGCAACAGCGCCTTGACGAGGTCTGGCGACGCTTGCCGCACTCGCTGCATCGTGTGAGCAGCCAATGGAGAGGTGAGCGCCGTCGAGAAGCTCGACCCCGCAATAACCGCCCCGCCAAGTGCGCGCACATGCGAGAAATGCGACAGGTCCGGTTTCAACATACTGGACGGTCCCGGCCCGCAAAGGCTGATCGGGCATTCCCCGGCCGGCGCGCCATTGTCGCCGTGCAGGCGGCCGCCGACCGTCACAGCGGCTTCGCAGTCGGCGGGAGGCTGGAGGCGATCGCCCGGCTTGTTCCCGACCGAAATCACCGGCAGCACGCGATGCTTGCGCGCCAACAACGCAATGTCGTGACCCAGCGCACTGACGGAATCGAGCGGGCACGCTTGCCGCTGGTTCAACGAAAAATTCCAAACCCGCGTGTCGGGATTGGCCGCCATCACCCCGTCGAGATAGCCGATGAAATCCTGGGGGTCGACAAAGGCCGGAACACCTTGCCGCGCGACGGCCTGCACCGTGCCGACTTGGCAGTAGAGCGGTGGCAGGGTGAGGTTGTTATTCCAGTCGTGGCCTTGAACGATCAGCGAGGCAACGCGATTGCCGTGCAGAGTGTCTGCGGCTCCGTCGCGGACAAGCGGCGGCGAGCGCCACGCCTCCGCGTGGCGATAAGAGGCCGCCGACATGCCGCCATCGACAACGCCGACGATCGGGAGGGAGGCCATGTCCGCTGGCAAGGGGCGATCCGGTTCCCGCCCCCGCCCCGGAGAGGTAGAATATATCGTTTGAACAGGCTCGATGCGGAATATCGTGCCCGATGCAACGAGCCGCTGAAACGCAGCTGGCGTCGGTATCATGACGGTTGTCCGGGCGCGTCGTCGCACACGATATTCGCGCACGGCAAGACTGAAACGGTCGCCCGCTGTTGCGATCGATCGCAAGCTGCGGCGCATGACTGCTGGCACCTTGGCGTCCAGTTCAGCTGCAATCGTATCGAGAAGCGGTGTTGGTGGCGTGATCCCGCTGTCGCGCAAGGCCGCAAAGGCCTGGATCAATTGCTCGGCGGCGTCGCGGCCATGCAGCGGCATCAGCCAAACGACGAAAGCGCGTCCCCTTTCGGTCTCTGGAGCTGCCTGCCAGATCGCGTCCAGCGAGGAAGTTCCGGCAATATCTTCACCCGAAAAGAAGCGGACGGATTCGACGCGGGAAATATCCACCTCGTCTTTAGTAAGGTCGGTACGTCGCACCAGTTGCGCGAACGCGGCGAGCCGCTTTGCGGCAATTTCGACAAGGTAGCCGGTGCGGTGAGGCGTAACGAGCCGCGCATCCCGCGTCGCTTGGAAGAGGTCGGAGGGCGTCCATGTTGGCGCGAGCGAATCCTCGAACATGGCCGCATAGAGAACGACGCGACCGTCGAAACGGGGCCGCTGCGCCGCTTCCTCTGCAAGCTTCGTGAATTGCGCGGCCAGCGCGCGGCGTTGCCCTCGCAGCCGTTCCGCCTTGATGCCGTGAGCATTTTTGCCGCCGGCTGTAATGCCTTCCGGTCTGGGGTCTTTGGTGAACCGCAGGACAGGATTCAAAAGGGGATTGCGCGGCGTTTCAGCCATCGCTGGCCTCCTTCAGGTAGCGATGGACCATTTGTCGACTGACGCCGACGACGTTGGCGATCTCGGCTTGGCGGATGCCACCCTTTTCATGGAGGAAGCGCGTCAGCGCTTTCTTGTCCGTCGTATCGAGTTCCCGATTATCGAGGAGGCGCGGATTGCCGGCGTGTGAAGCGTGCACCGCGAGTAGGATTTGCGCGAGGCTCGGTTCTTGGTTGCCGAGAATGGAGCGCCGACGGGCGGCCAAGGCAATGTTTTCGATATCCGCCCCGTTCAGGCCGTCCGATACGCGCGCGAGCAGATCAGCTTCTTCCTTGTGCGCGGCAACGTTTTGAAAAAGGAAGTGCAGCCACAGACTGGCTCGCACCTCTTCGTCAGGAAGAGCCAGCTCGACCTTATAGGGGAAGCGTCGCCAGATCGCAGGATCGAGCAGATGCGGATGATTGGTCGCCCCGATGGTGACCACATCATCCGTCAGGGAGTCGAGGCCCTGCAAGACCGTGTTGACGACGCGCTTCAGCTCGCCCAGCTCATGCCGGTCGTCGCGGAGTTTTGCGATTGCATCCATTTCATCGAAAAATAGAACCGCGTTTCGGGCCGGCACAAACTCAAAGACCCCACGGATATTTTTTGCGGTTTCTCCAAGGCGCGAGGATATCAGCGAGTCGAGCCGCGCAATGTAGAAAGGGAGTTTGAGAGAGGCCGCGATGTGACCGGCGAGAAGCGTTTTTCCCGTGCCCGGCGGGCCATAGAGAAGCAGGCCGAGGCGCGCGGACACGCCCTTTTCCGCCAGCAGGCTTATGTGCTTGGCGTCCTCGATAAATTGGGAAATCCTATGCCCCGCCTCGCCGCCGAGGATGATCGGAGTCGTCGGCCATTGGCCTTCCTCGATAAGCGGCAGCCGCGATCCGGCGTCGCGCGGCAATGCTTCGGCATATCCGGACGCCTGTAGCGGCACGCCGCGCTTACGAAGCAGGTTCTGAAGCGCCTTTGCGCCTTCGAGGTCGCCTTGCTCAGCTAAACGCATCGCAATCTGGCCGCCAATGCGGCGAACGGCCGTGTAATCCGCAGATATTGCGGCTGAAATCAGCGTCGAAAGAAGCGATGCGTCAATCTCCATTCGGAGAATGTCCCACAAATAGCATGTATACGTCAACCTAAAAATCAAATATGTAAACATCTTTCAGGTTTTTGGTTGCAAAAGGCAGAGCTCCTGCAAGACGGCGAATCACCGCCCCGCTCGCTCTCAACAAGCTGCAGCGCGGTCGCCATTGGCAGAAACATCCGCCGGATTCGTCGGGAATGGAGGCGAAGCCGTTCGCTGCATAAGGGGACATTGCGGAACGCGCGGAGACGGCATGTTCGGCTCATGGTCTCACATTTATCGCGTCATCGCGTGGATGGCCGCGACAAGCGCGGCCATGACGCGGGAGATAACGTCTCGTTAATCTGGATTCGAAGCCTTGTGCGCCGCCGCGCGGCGCTTGACACCTCCGCCGGCCCCATCGATGTTGCCGAACGAATTGTTCGGCATATCGAACGCTAGGAAGATCGCTTGTCCGTATTGTCAGAAGCGCGGCCGGCCTGCAGCGAGGGCTTCGCGCCGAAAACCGTCGTTTTTCCCCCGGACCGACCGCTTCTGACGGACGGCGGCGGCCGCATCGCGCCGCTCGCGATTGCTTACGAGACATACGGGCAGCTCAACGCCGCGCGCAGCAACGCCATTCTGCTCTGCCATGCGCTCACCGGCGACCAATACGCCGCGGGCGTAAATCCCGTCACCGGCAAGTCCGGCTGGTGGGAGGCGATGGTCGGGCCCGGCAAGCCTTTCGACACCGACCGCTATTTCCTGATCTGCTCGAATGTCGTCGGCGGCTGCATGGGCACGACCGGCCCGGCGTCGATCAATCCGACGACTGGCAAGCCCTATGGCGTCGACTTCCCCGTCGTCACCATCCGCGACATGGTGCGGGCGCAGGCGATGCTCATCGATCATCTTGGCGTCGAGACGCTGTTTTGCGTCGCCGGCGGCTCGATGGGCGGCATGCAGGTGCTGCAATGGGCGGCGAGCTATCCGGAGCGGGTCTTTTCGGCCATGCCGATCGCCACCGCCGCCAAACATTCGGCGCAGAACATCGCCTTTCACGAAGTCGGCCGACAGGCGGTGATGGCCGATCCGGACTGGCGCTCGGGGCGCTATCAGGAGCAAGGCGTGCGGCCTGAGAAGGGGCTCGCGGTGGCGCGCATGTCGGCGCACATCACCTATCTCTCGGAAGCGGCGCTGCAGCGTAAGTTCGGCCGCAAGCTGCAGGACCGCAGCGCGCCGACCTTCTCCTTCGACGCGGATTTTCAGGTCGAGAACTATCTGCGCTACCAGGGCCTCGCCTTCGTCGAGCGCTTCGACGCCAATTCCTATCTCTTCGTCACCCGCGCCTGCGACTACTTTGATCTTGCCGCCGACTATGGCGGTTCGCTGGCCATGGCGTTCAAGGACACCAAGACGCGCTTTTGCGTCGTTTCCTTCACGTCGGACTGGCTCTATCCCACCTCGGACTCGCGCGCCATCGTTCACGCGCTCAACGCCGGCGGCGCGTCGGTGTCCTTCGTCGAAATCGAATCCGACAAGGGGCACGACGCTTTCCTGCTGCACGAGCCGATGTTCATTGCGACGACGCGCGGCTTTCTCGATTCAGCCGCAGACGCGCGCGGCCTCGCGCCTGACGGAACCTCGAAATGACCTTCACGCCTGCGGCCGACGCGCCTGAGCGGCCCGCGCAGCCGCTCGAGCAACCGCGTCTCGATCTCGCGGTCATCGCCGAGATGGTCGCGCCCGGCGCGCGCGTTCTCGACGTCGGCTGCGGCGACGGCGCCTTGCTGAAGCTCCTGGCGCAGAAGAAGGGCGTCGACGGCCGCGGCGTCGAACTCTCGCAGCGCGGCGTCAACGAATGCGTGGCGAAAGGACTTTCCGTCATTCAGGGCGACGCCGATACCGACCTCTCCGATTATCCGGACGACGGATTCGACTATGTCATTCTTTCCCAGACGCTGCAGGCGACCCGGCGCCCGCGCGCGGCGCTCGCCAATATGCTGCGCATCGGTCGGCGCGCCATCATCTCATTTCCCAATTTCGGCTATTGGCGCGTACGCGCGCAGCTCGCCTTTAGCGGCCGCATGCCGGTCACCGGGCGCCTTGACTATCACTGGCATGACACGCCGAACATTCATCTTTGCACCATCCGTGACTTCGTCGAGATCGTCGACGAACTCGGCGCGCACATCGAGCGCGGCGTCGCCTTTGATCGCGCCGGCGCGCCGATCCGCTTCAGCGCGCCTTGGTGGGTTTGGAATTTCTTCGGCGAACAGGCTGTGTTTCTGCTGGAGCGTGGCGGCCGACGACGCTAACCCGTGCGACGGTTTGTCCCGCGTGCGTCGCCTTTCGCGGGTTGACGGTTCGCGTTAGCCTTCCCGTTGGCGGCATTAAGAGGAACATGCGCGGGAGGGAGCGGCGGCGCCTCCGCTTCATGCGTCGTGTCATCCCTTGGATGACACGCGTGATTCCGCGCGCTTCGGGAGGAGGCGCGAGCTTGACAGTCGACACCGGCCCCGCCATGCGAAGCTATGACAGCGCCTCGCAAAAGAGACGCGCCGGTCCGTGCGCGCCGCAGCCGGCGGGCCCGGGGGAGCTGCGCAGAGCGCTGCTCTTCACCGGGGTCGACGAAGCGACATTGTCGCGTCTGTCGGCGGACGCTAGGATCGAGTCCCTCCAGGACGGCGATGTGCTTTTCCATCAAGGCTCTGTGGTCACAGACCTCGCATTCGTTTTGAGCGGCTATGTGAAGCTGCTGCGCCTTTCGTCTTCGGGACGCCAAACGCTCATCGGCATTCGCTCGGACGGCGAAATGATCGGCGAGGCGCCGACCGACGCCGATGAGCTTCACACGCTCTCCGCCAAGGCGGTGGGCGCGACGCGCGCGCTCAAGCTGCCGGCGGCGCGCTTCGCTCGGCTTCTCCAAGAGTCGCCGTCGCTCTGCGCCGCGGTGATACAGGACTCCAAGGAGAGCGTCGCGCGCCTCATTGGCGAGGTCGAGTCGCTAAAAAGCCAGAACGCCGATCAGCGCCTCGCCCATTTCCTACTTGGCCTCTGCCCGCCGGGCGAAGACCGGTGCCGCTTCCGCTTGCCCTATGACAAGCGCCTGATCGCCGCGCGGCTCGGCGTAAAGCAGGAGACGCTGTCGCGCGCTTTCGCCAAACTCCGCGCCCATGGCGTCCGCACGGAGACGCGCAACGTGCATGTCGAAAGCGTTTTGCATCTCGCGAACCAGTGCGACCGGCTCGGTCGGCCGCCGCGCCTGTCTTTTTTGGGACGACGCAAGATCGAGACGCAGTGCGACGCCGCTTAGAGCGCGGCTCGCTCCTCGCGGGCTTCGCGATGCTTTTCTTTTCCATCGCCGCTCGTGGGCAGGCGATTTCGCCCGACGCGTTGACGCACGCCTATCCTGACCAAATAAGCGGTCGCGATGACGCCGGGATCATATTCCGCGACGGAACAAGACAAAATCTCTCTGACGGCAGGACCGACAAGAGCTTCGACGAGAAACTGAAAAACGCCTCTCTCCTAGATCAGCTGAGCCTTCCCTATCCCAAGGGCGCGCTGACGAAGCCTCCCGGACCGCAGGACGATCCGGGGCGCTTCCGCAACGCCGCCTTCTTCGACAAGATGTATGGGGATTGCGACAAGCGCGAAACGCAAAAGCATTTGACCGATATTCCCTGGTTCACTGGCAAGGTGCGAGTCACCACGATCAATGGCGTCGCCGAAAAGCTGCGCGCGGTCGCCGCGGAAATCGATCGTCTGCCGCAGGACATTAAGCGTTACGCTTATCCGAGCGCCGGCGCCTTCAATTGCCGCGTTGTGAAGGACACTGGCAAACGCAGCATGCACGCCTATGGCGCGGCGATTGATCTCAACACCGCCTTCTCTGATTATTGGCTCTGGCGCAAAGGCGGTTACCGCAATCGGATTCCTTACGAGATCGTGGAGATTTTCGAACGCCATGGGTTCATCTGGGGCGGCAAATGGGGGCATTTCGACACGATGCATTTCGAATACCGGCCCGAATTTTTTGACGCGCCGCCGGGCAGCGAAGGGAAAAATACAACACGGTGATTGAAAAGAATGGCGTGGATCGTAAGTAACCCCAATTACAGGAGGGGATTTCCGATGAGAACACAGAAGATTTTCACGGCGCTTGGCCTTATCGGCGCGATAGGCGTGGGATTGATCGTTGCTGCGCCGACCCCGGCGGCGGCGCGGGATCCGGCTTATATGTCTTGCGAGGAACTCTGGTACGCACGCAACCGGATATACGCGCGTAACGGCTATTGCTTCAATACCGACCGGGCGCGGGCCGTGTTCGGAGCTGGCTGTTTTCCACCTTACGGGCGGCTGAGCGGGTGGGAGAAAAGCCGCGTCAATCAGCTTCAAATGTGGGAGCGCCGTAAGGGGTGCTGAGCCGCGGTGCGGTAGTTCAATCCCAGTTGCCTCGAATGGCCTCGACGGTCCGCCCTCGCCTCTATTTTTTAAAGAGCGCGCATTCACGCTCGCGCAAAATGGCGGATAGACTTGCCGCCGTCGACTGAACGCCCGCGCCGCACTTTCGTCAGGAGCTCGTCGTCAATTGCGCAGTTCTATTTATCGGAGGATTCGCCATGATTGCATACAAGACGGTTGGATTGGTCTTCTTGTCCGCCCTCGCGCCGGCGGCAGTTCAAGCGGGCGCGAGCAGCGGCTCGAGCGCGCTGGCGCTTTCGGCGATCGTCGGCGAATTGTCGCCTCAAACGAGCGCCGCCGACAAGAAGCTTCTCGCGGCCTATTTCGCCGGACGCGCCGAAGCGCCGCATGCCAAGGGCCAGCGCGTCGCGGTGAAGGCCGACGCCATCGACTGCCGCGCCGGCAATGTCGACATCACGTCGCGCGCCTGCGAACTGACCTTCGGCGCGAAGAAGATCGAATTGAGCGGCCGCAAGGCGAATGAACTCTACGCGACCTTGATCGAGAATGGCGTCGCGGCGGAAGGCGCGGCAGGCTCTTCGCATGCGTCGATTACGGCGCTCGACTGCATCGTCGACGCCGATGAAGTCGCGGAGAAGGCCGGCGGCGGCGCGCGCTGCGCCTTTACGCCTTAGAGCGCGCTGCGAAAAAGTGGGAACCGGTTTTTCGCATAGAGCGCGCTCTAAACTTTCAGAATCGATCAATTTATCTGCATTTGGGCGATTCCGCCCAAATGCAGCGTGATCTGAGAGGCGGACGCCCTTGTTTTTGGCGCGGCTTTGGTCGAGAAGGCGCGTCCATAGACAGGAGTTCCGAAATGGCTGCGCCGGGCGTCACGGTCTTTGTTTGCGTCTCCTGCCGCGACGGCGGCGACGCCGACATGCGTCCTGGCGCGCTTTTGCTGGAGGCGCTGCGCGCGCGGCTTGACGAGCGCAATCTCGAAATCGCCGTCGAACCGGTGGAATGCCTCGCGGTGTGCAAGCGCCCCGCGACGGTCGCCTTCGCCGGCGACGGCAAATGGACGTATGTGATCGGCGATCTTGAAGGCGTCCATCTCGACGAACTGATCGACTCGGCGCAAAGCTTCGCTGCGACCGACAACGGCATCGTCGCCTGGAAGGACAGGCCGGCCTGTTTCAAGAAGGGCGTGGTGTCGCGCACGCCGCCGCTTCGCTAGGGCGCTTCCCGATCACATGGAATCATGTGATCGATAAGGAATCGCTCAAAACCAAAATGCTAGAGTAGGTTCTCATCGAAAAAGTCTGTCAACTTTTTCGGAACCTGCTCTGACGCTATTTCGCCGCTCGCGCCCGTTCAATCGCCTCGCTGATCAGCGCGCGCGCGTCGGCGGCGTCGCCCCAGCCCGCGATCTTGGCCCATTTGCCGGGCTCGAGATCTTTATAATGCACGAAGAAATGCTCGATCCGACGCCAGGTCATCTCCTGCAGGTCGGTGTAATTCTTCACGTCGATATAGCGTTGCGTGAGCCGCGCCGACGGCACGGCGACGATCTTTTCGTCGCCGCCGGCCTCATCCGTCATGCGCAGCACGCCAATCGGCCTGACCGCGATAACCGCGCCCGGCGCCACAGGCCGGGTGTTGGCGACGAGCACGTCGCAAGGATCGCCGTCGTCCGAAAGCGTATGCGGAATGAAGCCGTAATTGCCGGGATAGCGCATCGCCGTATAGAGGAATCGATCGACAAACAGCGTGCCGGAGGCCTTGTCGAGCTCATATTTGATCGGCTCGCCGCCAAGCGGCACCTCGACGATGACATTGACTTCGTGCGGCGGGTTCGCGCCGATAGGAATGGCGTCGAGACGCATTCAAGTGCTCCGATTGCGATAGATGGCGCAGCCTGAACGGCCGGCGCAGTCGTGGGTTGTGTTGAGGAAGGTCGCGCAACAAACCTGGCGAGGATCGCGGCGCTGCGCGGTCTGTATCCTCACATAGCTTCGCGTTTATGTCGCCAAATATGATTTACCGCACGGGCGCCGAAACGAAACCGAAGGCGACGCGCGTCAGCATGTCCGCGCCGAACCGCTCCTCGGCGCGGCGGACGGTCTGTCCGCCGAGGCTGCGATAGAAGGCAAGCGCCTTCTCATTGTCGGCCAGCGCCCAGACGATGGTGGAGAGATAGCCGTGCTCGGCGAGTTCGCGCCGGGTGGCGTTGAACAGCCGACGTCCCAAGCCAAGCCCCTGCTGCTCTGGCGCCAGATAGATCTCAAAGATCTCGCCGGAATAGGGCATGGATGGAACGCGGTTGCGCCCATAGGTCGAGTAGCCGACGATATCGTCGTCGAAGTCCAGCACGAGAAGACCGGTGCCGCGCACAATCGCCGAATGCCACCAGTTGGGGCCGCGGCGGGCGATCATCCGCTCAAGCTCGGCGCCGGGTATGACGCCGCGATAGGCGTAGCGCCACGAGGCGTCGTGAACGCGCGTGATCTGCTCTGCGTCTCCGGGACGCGCATGGCGGATGGAGAAGGCGGTTTTGACCATAGCTGAATGTTAGGTCCCATCGGTTCGTTTCGGCAAGAGCCATAAGCGTTTCAGCCGCAAAAATTCTCCTCGTCGAGACGCCTAGGCGTTTGGCGTCCTTGTCTGTTTCACTTTATGACGGCCCGCGAGCCGCGCGCGATGGCAGACGCCGATGCGGCGCTTGCGGCGCAGCAGGGTCTTGCGCTATTCTGATGCCGATTGCGGCCAACGCCGCCGGAACGGGACGAGATCGTTGCCCAACGCAACCGCCTTTGCGAATGACCACGCGACGCCGGCGCGCGCGCGCGGATTCGCTCGGCCGCGTTCCCTGCCGCTTTTCGGCCTGCTGCTTCTTAGTCGCCCCTGAGCGCCCGACGGGCTCGCGCCCAGGCCTTCAGGGGACATGTCATGCAGTCAGACGACAAGAGCCCCTCAGCGGGCGCGGCACAGCAGGATTTCAAAACCGATGAGCAACACGTCACAGCCCGGCGCCGTCGCAGATAACGACGCGCGCGTCCTGATTTTCGACACCACCCTGCGCGACGGCGAGCAATCGCCCGGCGCCTCGATGACCCTGGAAGAGAAGCTCGAGGTCGCCGATCTCCTCGACCAATTGGGCGTCGATATTATCGAGGCCGGCTTTCCCATCGCCAGTCCCGGCGATTTCGAGAGCGTCAGCGAAGTGGCGCGGCGGGTCAAGAACGCCTCCGTCGCCGGATTGGCGCGCGCTTCCGAGAAAGACATCGACCGCTGCGCCGAAGCGTTGCGGGAGGCCCAGCGCCCGCGCATCCACACCTTCATCTCCACCTCGCCGGTGCATATGAAATACAAGCTCCAGCTGGAGCCGGAGCGCGTCTTGGAGATGGTCTCCACGTCGGTGACGCGCGCGCGCAATCACGTCGCCGACGTCGAATGGTCGGCGGAGGACGGCACGCGCACGGAGTTCGATTTTCTCTGCCGCTGCGTGGAGGCCGCGATCACGGCGGGCGCGACCACGATCAACATTCCCGACACCGTCGGCTACATCACGCCGGCGGAATATGAGCAGCTGTTCCGCGCCGTGCGCGAGCGGGTGCCCAATTCCGACAAGGCGATCTTCTCGGTGCACTGTCACGACGATCTGGGACTGGCCGTCGCCAATTCGCTCGCGGGCGTGCGCGGCGGCGCGCGGCAGGTGGAATGCACGATCAACGGCATCGGCGAGCGGGCCGGCAACGCCGCGCTCGAAGAAATCGTGATGTCGATGAAGACGCGCGCCGACGCGCTGCCCTTCTTCACCGATATCGACGCCAAGCTCCTGACGCGCGCGTCGAAGCTCGTCTCGGCGGTGACGTCGTTCCCCGTGCAATACAACAAGGCGATCGTTGGGCGGAACGCTTTCGCGCATGAGAGCGGCATCCACCAGGACGGCATGCTCAAGAATGCGCACACCTATGAGATCATGACGCCGGAAAGCGTTGGGGTCTCCAAGACCTCGCTCGTCATGGGCAAGCATTCGGGCCGCCACGCGTTTCGCGAAAAGCTGAAGGAACTCGGCTATGATCTCGGCGAGAATGCGCTGCAGGACGCCTTCAACCGCTTCAAGGATTTGGCCGACCGCAAGAAGTTCGTCTATGACGAAGATCTGGTCGCGCTGGTCGACGACGAGATCGTCAACGCTCACGACCATATCAAGGTCGAGGCGTTGATGGTGATGGCCGGCACGCATGGTCCGCAGTCGGCGGCGCTTACGCTCGACATTGACGGACAGAAGCTGACGCATCAGGCGACCGGCAACGGACCCGTCGACGCGATCTTCAACGCCATCAAGGCGCTCGCGCCGCATGAGGCCACTCTGGAGCTGTTCCAGGTCCACGCCGTCACCGAAGGCACCGACGCGCAGGCGGAGGTCTCCGTGCGCCTGAGCGAGAACGGCAAGTCGGTGACCGGCCGCGGCGCCGATCCCGACACGCTCGTCGCTTCGGCGCGCGCCTATGTCTCGGCGCTCAACCGGCTGATGGCGAAACGCGCGCGAGGCAAGCCCGAAGCCATGCAGGCGATCTAGGCGGCGCGGCGACGCCTGACGCATACGGTGGCCGCGAGCGGATTTGACGATCCCGCTCGCGGCGCCAATCGGCGGTCCTGGAATCGATACGCAGCGAACCCAAGATGTCGCGACGCCTCACGAGGATGAGCCTATTGTAATATGGCGCCGAACTCACACAGGCGCGGCGAATAGTAAAGGGTCCGTCTTCCGATGACGGCGAACCGGTCATCCGCCGCCCCGTTGCGCATCGCAGGCGCCATCCACACGGATGTCGGATGCGTCAGGCAGCTCAACGAAGACTCCGTCGCCTTCATCGCGAGCGCCAGCCCCTCGCAGGCTTGCGATTTTGGCGCGCTGGCGCTTGTCGCGGACGGCATGGGCGGCCACGCCGCCGGCGAAGTTGCGAGCGCGCTCGCGCTGGAAGTCGTGCGGCGCGTCTATTATTCGCTCGACAAGATCCCGTCCGAGGCGCTGCGCGCCGCTTTTGACGCCGCCAATCGGGCGATATTCGCCTATGCCGCCAAACATCCCGACTGCGCCGGCATGGGGACGACCTGCACGGCGCTCGGCGTCAGGGATGGTCTTCTGTGGCTCGCGCATGTCGGCGACAGCCGCGCCTATCTGATGCGCGACGGACGGCTGACCCAACTTTCCGACGATCAGACGCTGCACGCGCAATTGGTGCGCGACGGCGTCATGTCGCCGGAGGATGCAGGCAAAGGCGCCGGAAGCAATGTCATTCTGCAAGCGCTCGGCACGCGTCTCGACGTCGAGCCGACAATCTGGACGGAAGGCCTGCCGCTGCGACAGGGCGACATCGTGGTCTTGTGCTCCGACGGTTTGACCAATCTCGTCTCCGACGCAAGGATCGCCGAAGTGGTCTCAAAAAACCCGCCGCCGGAGGCCTGCCGGCTATTGATCGACGCCGCGCGCCGCGGCGGCGGACACGACAATATTTCGGTGGGCGTCTTCGTGGTGGAAACGGATGGCGCCGGTCGGATGGCAGATCAAAGCGGCGACGAGGCGGATCAACATCGCCGACCCGCCGATCTGAAAGCGCAGAGTTTTGGAGAAGAGTTGATGGGCGACATCGAAAATCGCGGCGCCGCCTCGTCCGACTTTGTCGACGAGCGCACGGACGGACCAGGAGTCGTCAGCGTCGCCGAAAATGATCCGGCCGCGCCCTTCTATCGATTGCTGTCGAAACTGCGCGCGCCCCTCGCGATGCGAGACATGATGATGGCGCCCGTGCGCGCCTGCTACAGAGGCGAGGGGCTGGCGATCGACCCGGCGGAACTGCCGCCGAGCGCCGCGCAGCTCTATCCGCAGGTCTTCGTCACGACCCTCGCCGTTTCGTCGGACGCAGGTCCGATCCGCTGCGAATGTTTCACGCCGCCTGGCGACGGACCAATGCCGATGATGCTGTATGTGCATGGCGGCGGCTTTGTCGTCGGACGATCCGAGGACACGGCCTATGTCACCAGCCGCATCGCCGCCGAAAACAACGTCATCGTGGTTAGCGTCAATTATCGCTGGGCGCCAGAATGGCCCTTTCCAGCCGGCCTCGACGATTGCATGGCGGTTTTGCGCTGGATGCGCGATAGAGGCGCCGACATCGGCGGCGACGCATCGCGCATATTGGTCTGCGGCGATTCCGCCGGAGGCAACCTCGCGGCCGCATTGCCGATAAGAGGGCGCGAGGAACGCATCTCCATTCTGGCGACCGTGCTGTTATGCCCAGTCACGGATTTTCACTTCGAAAAATTTGCGTCCTACGAGCGGCTTGCCCCGACGGGCGTCGTGATCGACGCGTCCTTCATGGGATTTGCGCGGGGCGCCTATCTTACGAAATCGCAGCAGTGGCGGGATCCCTGGGCGAGCCCGGCGCTCGGCGATTTGAACGGCTATCCGCGAACTCTGCTCATCAGCGGAACCGTCGATCCGCTTATCGACGACAATCGCGCCTTTGCCGAGAAATTGACGGCGGTGGGCGTGAAGGTCACGCATTTCATCGGCGAGGCCATGCCGCACGGCTTCTATTTCTTCCCCGGCGTCTTGAAGGAGACCGACGCCGCCTTCGCGACGATCACGAGATTCATCGCCATTGCGCTGCAAAGTTAAGTCAAAACAATCCTCTCTTCGCCGCGCGAAGCAAAGCTCAAGCATTGGATCTTGATCTTGGTTGCTGTTTGGCCACGTATTAGCCATTCATTATCGTTTAAATAAGAGATTCGCCTTAGTACCGAAGGTGCTCAACCGCAGTTTGGAGCGGCACATGCGCTTACGAACGCGCTCTCGCGCCCGGCTTTTTTCGAAGGTGGCGGTGACCGCCGCCGCGGCGCTCGGCTTTGCGCGGACGCCCGTCATGGCGCAGGGCTTTTATTTCTGGGGCGACCACGAGCCTCTCATCAATGCGGTTCCAGAGATCGCTCGCCCGCAACGCCCGGCCGCGCGAAAAAAAATCTCCCGCCCGGCGAGCGACAAAAGCGGCGCGGCGTCTTTGCGCGACGCCAAGCCCGAGGTCGCGCCGCTCGATCGGCCGCTCTTCCTCATCGCCTCCATCGCTGACCAGCAGGTGTCGATCTACAACCATAGCGGCCTCGTCGCCCGTTCGGCGATCTCGACAGGCGTCGCCGGACATCCGACGCCGAAAGGCATTTTCACCATCATTGGCCGCGAACGGTTCCACCGATCCAACATCTATTCCAGCGCACCGATGCCGTTCATGCAGCGGATCACCTGGTCCGGCATCGCCATGCATCTTGGGGTCGTGCCAGGGCATCCGGCCTCGCACGGCTGCATCCGGCTGCCCGCCGCATTCGCGGCGAAGATCTGGGGCATGACCAGAATCGGCGAGCGGGTCGTGATCTCGCCCCATGACGTGTTTCCCGCCGAATTCGAACACCCGTTGCTGCCCGCGCCTAAGATGCGCGCGTCCGCAGAAACAGAAAAAGGCGCGCCAGCGGCTGACTCTCAACAGCCTCTCCACGTCGCAGCGGATCGCCCCGCGATCGCTCCGCAGCAGCCGGCGGAGCAGCCCAAAGCCGACGCCGGCGGCGAAACGGCTGGAGCCGCCTCGCCGACCGCCGATCTGCAACAACCCTCCGCCGTCGAGGCCGACGCGCCCGCCGCGAGTTCGGCGCAGGAAGCCGAGAAGCCCAAGGTGGAAGCCGACGCTGAGGTCGCTTCGGTCGACGCAGCCGCGCCCGCTGCAGACTCGCAGCAGCCAGCGCTCGACTCGGCCGAAACGCCTGCCATCAAGGTCCAGCACAATGCGGACCAGCCGAAAGGCGAAGCCTCGGCTGACAGACCCGCGTCCTCGGTTCCCGCGAGCCAAGCCGCCGCCGCCGAACGGCTGACGGTGAATCCGCGCCAATATGCCCAGCAGCTCAAGGCCAAGGCCGTGGCTGAAGCCGCCGCCGCCAACAGAGCCGTCAAGGCTTTGTCAGCCGAAGTGGCGCTCAAGCAAAAAGAGGCCGTGCGCGCCACGGCGGAACTCCGCGCCGCAGAAGCCGCGCAGGCCTCGGCCCGCGTCAGAGCGGACGCGACCGCTGCATTATCCGGCGCTGCAACGGCGGCGGCCGACAGCCAGCAGGAGCCGGCCGTCACGGCGGAACGCAGCGCGTCGGCAGGCGATGCGCTGGCGAAAGCCAATGCCGACCGCCTGACGAGAGCCTATGGAAAAGCGCTCTTCATTCAGGACGCGGCGCTGCAGGCGAAGATCAACGCCGACTCCACGCTTGCGGAAGCCACGGCAAAGCTCGAACAGGCGAGAACGGCCGTCGCGGCCAGTGACTCGGATCGGGCGGACGCCGACCGGCGTTTGGAGGAGGCGAGAACGACCGCCGCCGCCGCCGCAACCGCTCAAAGAGAAGCCGAGCGGCGCGTAGCGCCCATCTCGGTGCTGATCAGCAAGAAGGATCGGCGGATCTATGTTCGCCAGGCCCTGTCGCCGCTTTTCGATGCGCCAATCGAGATCCGCGATCCGGACGCGCCGCTCGGCTCGCATCTTTATATTGCGACGGCGGCCAAGGAGGACGGGAGTTCGCTCGAATGGTCGGTCGTGTCGATGCCGGAGGCGCAGACGGTGCGCAGGAAGAATGTGGCGTCGGCCGATGCTAAAGCCGACATATCCTGGGATTGGCGCCCCGCCGGCGCGAGCCCGTCCGAAGCGCTGGAGCGCGTCGACATCCCAAAAGACGTTCGCGAGCGGATCGCGGAGCGGCTGTGGACCGGGGCGTCGCTCATCATCTCGGACCAGCCGGTCAGCGGCGAGACCGGAAACGACGGCACGGATCTGACGATCAAATTGCGTTAGGCCGCAGTCTCGGTTCGCAGCGACCAAGTCGAGCGACACAGCGCGCTGCCGGCGCGCGATAGCCAAAGGCGCATCCCGCCGGCCATCCACAATGAGAGGTGAGCGATGAACCTGGACACGAACAAGCTCGACTCGCTGCTCGGAACGGTCGTCAATGAACTTGGAGCGGCTTCCAATGCGGCTCTGGTGATCATCGGAGACAAGCTCGGTCTGTTTCGCGCGCTCTCGCAAGGCGCCGCGACCTCCGCCGAACTCGCCGACAAGACCGGCACGCATGAACGCTACGTGCGCGAATGGCTCTCCGCGCAAGCGGCCTCCGGCTTCGTCGATTATGACGCCGAGGCGCGCACCTTTTCGATGTCTCCCGAGCAGACGGCGGTGTTTGCGGCAGAGGACAGCCCCGCCTTCATGGTGGGAGGCTTCAGCCTGATGTCGGCGATTTTTCACGACGAACCCAAACTCGCCGAGGCCTTCAAGAGCGGAAAGGGCATGCATTGGGGCGACCATTGCAATTGTCTGTTCTGCGGCGTGGAGCGCTTCTTCCGGCCGGGCTACCGGACGCATCTCGTCGCCGAATGGCTGCCGGCGCTTGACGGCGTCACCGCCAAGCTCGAGCGCGGCGCGAAAGTCGCCGACGTTGGCTGCGGCCATGGCGTCTCGACCTTGCTCATGGCCGACGCCTTTCCGAATTCGGAATTTGTCGGGATCGACTACCACGAGGGTTCGATCGCTCATGCAAGGGAGAAGGCGAACGGTCGCAAGAACGTGCGCTTCGAAGTGGCGCGGGCGCAGGATTTCGCCAGCGAACGCTACGACCTGGTGACGATGTTCGATTCACTGCACGACATGGGCGATCCCGTCGGCGCCGTGGCGCATATTCGCGACGTCTTGGCGGAAGACGGAACGCTGATGCTGATCGAGCCGGCGGCCGGCGACAGCCTCGCGGACAATTTAAACCCTGTTGGGCGGGTCTATTACGCCGGTTCGACCCACATCTGCGTGCCGACGTCGCTCAATCAGGACGTCGGGCTCGCGCTCGGCGCCCAGGCCGGCGCAAAGCGCATCGGCGAGGTCGTGCGCGAAGGCGGCTTCTCCCATTTCCGCAAGGCGGCGGCGACGCCGTTCAACATGATCCTCGAGGCGCGGCTCTAGCGCGACACGTAAACGCTTCGCGGATGTCTAACGGACGGGCGGTCGTGTTCTGACTGCCGTTATGGCGCCGTTGGCCGATTGACCGTGACGTCACCGCCTGGCGGCGACTGATCGATCACCAGCAATTTGACCGGAACGGCCCCGACCGTCGCGCCGAAATGCCAGCGGTCGACGCTTTCAATGACGAATTCTCCAGCGTGATAGACGCGCGAGGAGGAATCGGCCTGCTGGACCATCAGTTCGCCTTGAAGAATATAGGCATAGCGCTGATACGGATGCTTATGTTCCGGCAATTTGACGCCGGGCGCCAGAGTGTAAATCGAAGCCACGACCTCCAAGGGCCCCTGCGGAAGTGTGATCGGCTGCCCCGTGGCGGTTCTTGTCGCCCTGGCGATTTCTGTCACCACTTCGGCTGGCGCAGGCTCCTTCGCAATGGCCGCGCCGACTGTGCTGAAAGCGACGCTCAGGATCGCGACAAACCCCAGGCGAATCATCTGCTGTTCCATTCGCAATCCATTCCTTGCATTCGCCCTATAGAACCGTTTCCGCAATCGCCGGTTCATTTAAACGGCCATGCCGAAAATCTTGCCGACGCCCGCCGTCAGCGCCAGCGCCAATGCGCCCCAGAACGTCACACGCACCGCGGCGCGCAGGACGCCGGCGCCGCCGGCTTTCGCGCCGATTGCGCCGAGAAGGGCCAGGCACCCCAAAGATGCGGCCGAGACGATGGGGATGATCGCGTCTCGCGGCGCGATCCCGACGACGAGGAGCGGCAGCACGGCTCCAGCGGCAAAGGTGACGGCCGACGTTAGCGCCGCCTGCACCGGCCGCGCGCTGGCGATATCCGAGATGCCCAATTCGTCGCGCGCATGCGCGGTCAGGGCGTCCTTCTCCATCAATTGCGAAGCGACCTGCCGCGCCAGCTCAAGGTCGACGCCGCGCTCGACGTAAATATGCGCAAGCTCCTCCCTTTCGAGTTCGATTTGCTCGCTCAATTCCTTGCGTTCGCGCGCGAGGTCGGCCTTTTCGGTATCGGATTGGGAGCTGACCGAAACATATTCGCCCGCGGCCATCGACATGGCGCCGGCCACTAACCCCGCCACGCCGGCGATCAGCACCTCACTGCGCGGCGCGGCCGCAGCGGCGACGCCGACGATCAGGCTCGCCGTCGACACGATGCCGTCATTGGCGCCGAGCACCGCCGCCCGCAGCCAGCCGATGCGCTGAACGAGATGACTCTCCCTGTGCATGCGAAGCCGGCTCATGTCGCCTCACGCGTCGTATCAATCGCTAAGTCAAGGGCCGCGACGCGCCGCGCCGACGCCGACCAGTTGGCGATGCTCAGGGCGTTGTCGGCAAGCCAATTGAGGGAAAGTTGCACCTGCAAAAAGGCTGCGGCGGCCTGCATCAGATCTCCAAGCGTAAGATCGCCGGCAAGATATTTCGGCGCGCCAAGCAACAGGGGAACGGCGGGAGCCAGTAGATTGTTCGCATGCGTTAAAAAAACGATCTTTGTCTGCCCCTGGATGACGCGCCCCCAGGTCGTTGCGAGCAGAAAGAGAAATCTGTCGAAGGGATTCCTGGTCTGGACGTCGATCTCGGGCAGCCGATCGGGAATGATCGGAACCCCCTTAACGACAGGGTGACGCAGGTAATCGCCAATATCGCGATCGATGTCCTCGTCGACTTCCACCACCGCTCTGGATTCGAACTCATGACGGGCGCGGGTGAGCGCATAGCGGAAGTTCCCCTCCGCCGCGGCCTTTGCTTCGACGCTTGCCACCAGCGGTCGTCCCAGCACCCACATGCAAAACGAAGTCACCACCGAATAGACGAAGACCGCGAGCACCAGATAGCCGGGTATGACCACGCCGAAAAACTCGTAGGATCCCCCGACTTGCCAGAGAACGAGGATGAAGGCGGCCGACACCAAAAAAATATTGAAGACGCCTCCGGCGAGATCGACAAAAAGCTCGATCGCCAGCCGGCCGTCATCCGCGATGCGGGCTTCAGGATTATCGATTGCGGGGGATATGGCGCATGCTTGGCGCGATTCGTTGACGAGCCATTTCTCGATGAGCGAGGCGGTGAGCCACAATCGCCAGTTGACCTGAAGTCTCATACGAAACTGCGTTGTCGCGATTGAGGCAAGACCGACGCCGACGGCCAGAATGGCGAGTTGAAGAATTCCCCCGGTCACTTCATCGACTTTATGCGTTTGAAGCGCGTCGAAGAAACTCTTGCTCCAGCGATTCACGGCCAGAGCCATGTAAGTGTTCACAACCAGGCAGATGAGAAATCCAACCGAGAGAATCCACGCCGGGCGTTGCGTCTGGCCTTTCCAATAGCCCATCGCTAGCCAGAGGAACCGCTGAATCACGTCATTCCCTTTGTGCGAGATTTGTCAGATCGACTTGAGTGCTGCTCGCAGCCAGCCACCTGAGGCGCGCGACAATTCTCATGTCATTGGGCCGAGTTTTTGGGGCGGCGCAAAAGATCGACGCCTAGCGCTCACACTTTCTCACTTCTGGCCTCATCCCACCAGCCACCCAATCTGCCCATTGCGTGAGGGCTGCACCATTGCGCCGCGCAAATCGCGGCGAACGCGATGGCGACACGAGCAGGCGGCGCCTCACCGAGGAAGAAAGCAGACTGCTTGAGGCGCGTCGCGCGTCGCATGTCCAACGATGAGACTGTTATGAGTCTGGACCCTAAAGCCTCTTTTCGTTCTCCAGCCACAAGCGCCACAAGCCATATCGACGACTGGACTTGCGGGCGTCGCGTTGTGAGTTCCACATCAAGGCGCCTCACTGAGGCGATCGCGGACCAGCTCGGCGAGAGCGAGTGAGGCCGTCAGTCCCGGGCTTTCAATTCCGAACAGATTGACGAGGCCCTCGACGCCGTGTTGGCGTGGCCCGTCGACGCGAAAATCTGCGGCAGGTTTCCCCCGCCCCGAGATTTTCGGTCGAATGCCGGCGTAGCCGGGAAGCAGGGCCCCGTCTAGAACGCCGGGCCAGTAGCGACGAATTTCGTCATAGAAGGCCTCGGCGCGCCGCGGGTCCACGTTGTAATCGATTTCATCGATCCATTCGATATCTGGGCCAAACCGCGCCTGTCCGGCGCGGTCGAGCGTAAGATGAACGCCCAGAGCGCCGTCCACAGGAACGGGATAGATGAGCCTGGAAAAAGGCGCGCGCCCGGAGAGCGTGAAATAGCAACCGCGCGCGAGATAAAGCTGCGGCGTCATGGAGGCCGGAAATCCGTCGATGGCTCGGGAGAGCGTCGTCGCGCCGAGCCCGGCGGCGTTCACGAAAGCCCTCGTCTCAAGCGAGGAGACGTCGTCGCTGGCGCGGTCGCGAATATGGAGCGTAATCCCGCTTTGCGTCACCGCGCCGCCCACGACTTTGGCGTTGAAAGCGAAAGTCGCGCCACACTCTTCAGCGTCGCCCTGCAGCGCCAACATCAACCCATGACTGTCGACAATGCCGGTCGACGGAGACAGGATCGCGCCGCAACAGGCAAGGCTCGGCTCGAGCTTGCGCGCCTCCGCCGCTTCGAGGCGAATGAGGTCTCGAACGCCGCTCGCGAGCGCGTTCGAAGCGATCTGATCGAGTTTGGCCTTCTGATCGGGCTGCGTCGCCACGATCAGCTTTCCGAGCCGCTGGAATCCAACGTCGCGATCGAAGCAATATTGGTAGAGCAACTCGGCGCCTCGCCGACATAGTCGCGCCTTCAGACTGTCGGGCGTATAGTACAGACCAGCGTGAATGACTTCGGAATTGCGTGAGCTGACGCCCGAACCAATCGTCGGAGCGCTTTCGGTAACCAGAACTTTGTATCCCGTCTCGCCGAGCGCGCGGGCCACGGCGAGACCGACAACGCCTGCGCCCGCTATGACAACGTCAAAATTCGCACCGCTCATCTTTGCTCACCCGCTTCGCGTTCTTGTGCGCCCCGCGCCTCGGTTTGTTGGTTTTCGTCGTCCAGTCGAGCGCGATCTGTGGATTAAATCTCAGCTCAACCATTTATAGGACGCATGTTGTATTTTCGGGGCGAAAGACAGATTAGCATTTCGGTGGCGCCAAGTCGCCAATGACCTGGTTGACCCGCTCGACATAGGCCGCATTCGGGCGTCGGCTTTCCCTGGTTTGCTCTTGCAGCAAGTGATTGCGTGGTTAAAATCAAGTTCAGTCGCTACCGATTCGACGCGTCGCGTGGATTGACTCTCACAGGGCGATATTCTAACCAGCTTTTGCTTGTTAAACTGGAGCGCTGCCCTGTCGCATGTCATCAATTTTATGGAGCAGGTGCGAGAGGTTGCAGGACTTCTTGACACCGGCGTGGTCGAGCGGCTCGCTCAAGAGTTGAGTCAATTGCGTGAGCGCGATGGACGGTTGTTTCTATTGGGCGTCGGGGGCAGCGCGGGAAATTGTGGTCATGCGGCGAATGATTTTCGAAAATTGTGCGGGATCGAAGCCTATGCGCCGACCGATAATGTTTCGGAGCTGACGGCTCGGGCCAATGATGAGGGATGGGATACAATCTTCACAGGATGGCTTGAGGTCAGCCGGCTATCCAGCGGCGACGCAATCCTCGTCTTTTCAGTGGGTGGCGGGAACGCGGCCCGCAATGTCAGCGTCAATCTTGTGAAGGCCATCGATCTTGCAAAGCAGCGTGGCGCCCGCGTTTTTGCGATCGTGGGTCGCGCCGACGGCCACGCCAGCGCCCATGGCGACGTGGCGGTCGTGATTCCGCAGGTCGACGCCGGCCGCGTGACGCCGCTTTCCGAAGCGTTTCAGGCAGTCGTCTGGCATTGCCTCGTGTCTCATCCAGCTCTTCAGTCGCGTGGGACGAAGTGGTAGGAGCCAAGGATGTTCGGGCCGCGACGCGCCGTTTTTTTGGATCGTGACGGCGTTCTCGTGGTGCCGCAGTTTCGCGAAGGCCGCAGTTTCGCACCGACGACTCTCGAGGAATTCGCCATTTATCCGGACGCGCCGAGGTGCGTTGCGAGGTTGAAGGAAGCGGGCTTCTTCACCGTCGTCGTTTCAAACCAGCCAGATGTGGGGGCGGGCCGAATTGCGCGTGAGATCGTCGACGAAATGAGCCTCCGACTTCGCCACGCAATGCCTCTTGATGCGATAAAGATCTGCTGCCATACGAGCCAGTGCGCCTGCCGCAAGCCGCAGCCTGGAATGCTGTTGGAAGCTGCGCGCGAAATCAAGCTCGATCTCAAGGAGAGCTTCATGGTAGGCGATCGAGCGAGCGACATAGAAGCCGGCGCTGCGGCTGGGTGCCGCACCGTGTTCATAGATCTTGGCTATACGGCGGAACAGCCCCCCGAACGCCCGGATAGAATTGTCGGCTCGTTCTGCGAGGCCGCCGACTGGATCCTATCATTGTCACAAGCAGACAGCTGAAAGTCGCTCATGCCGAAAATTTTCATTAAGCTCTTTGCCGACGGCGCCGATCTTGGGGAAATGATTTCCATGTATCGCGATCCGAGGATCGTCGGCTTCACGACGAATCCGACGCTGATGCGCCAAGCCGGCGTGGCCGATTACGAAAAATTCGCGCGCAAGGTGCTCGAGGCGATTCCGGATCGTCCCGTCTCATTCGAAGTATTCGCCGACGACCTCTCCGAGATGGCGCGCCAGGCGCGCGTCATTGCCGGTTGGGGCCCAAACGTCAACGTGAAGATTCCAGTTGTTAATACGAAGGGCGAGTTTACCGGCCCTATTCTGAGCGCGCTTTCCAACGAAGGCGTGACGCTCAACGTCACCGCGATCATGACCGTGCAGCAGGTTCGCGACGTCGCCGCGGCGCTCGCGCCCGAAACGCCGGCGATTATTTCGGTCTTTGCCGGGAGAATCGCCGATACCGGCGTTGATCCTGTTCCTCACATGAAGGCCTGCCGCGCGGCGCTTGCGTCGCGCCCGCGAGCGGAGCTGCTTTGGGCGAGCCCGCGCGAGTTGCTAAACGTTTTTCACGCGCAGGAGGCGGGCTGCCATATCATCACCGCCACGCCCGGCATTCTTTCCAAGCTAGAGTTGGTTGGAAAGGATCTCACGCAGTTTTCTCTCGAGACGGTACAAATGTTCTATCGCGACGCGACGGCTTCGGGATTCGAAATCGACGTTGCGCAGCGAAAATTGGCCGCCGAGGTCGGCGGCGTAAGCGACATACGCGAGGATGTTCGATGACGCGACTGTTCGAACGTGTTTTCATTACGGGCGGCGCCGGCTATTGCGGGAGCCGCCTCGTTCCACAGCTCCTTCGCTCTGGTTACAAGGTGACCGTGTATGACGTCATGTATTTCGGTTGCGAATTCCTGCCGAAAGACGACCCAAACCTAACGGTGGTTCAGGGTGACATACGCGACAGAGCAAAGCTCGCCGCTGCGGTCGCCGGCCACGATGCTTTCTTGAGCCTCGCCTGCATCTCCAATGACGCCAGCTTCGAACTCGATGAACGACTCTCGACCTCGGTGAATTTGGAGGCCTTCGAGCCAATGGTGCTCACGGCCAAGAACGCGGGCGTCAAGCGCTTCATCTATGCGTCTTCATCTTCGGTTTATGGCGTTTCCGACCAACCCGAGGTGACGGAAGACCATCCGCTCGTGCCCCTGACGCTTTACAACAAATACAAGGGAATGTGCGAGCCGCTGCTCAACAGACACATAGATGACGGTTTCACGGGCGTCACCTTCCGTCCGGCGACCGTGTGCGGCTACGCGCCGCGCCAGCGACTGGATCTCTCCGTAAACATTCTCACCAATCACGCCGTGAACAAGAACAGGATCACGGTTTTCGGCGGCTCACAATTACGACCAAACCTGCATATTCAGGACTATGTCGACGCGGCGCAGATGTTTCTTCAGGCGCCTGCGGAAAAGATCCAAGGCGAGATCTTCAACGTCGGATATCAAAATCTCTCTCTGATGCAAATCGCCGAACTGGTTCGCAAGGTCGTGCTCGAAGAATATCCCGAACGAGGCGATCTCGAAATTGTGACGACGCCGAGCGACGATCTGCGCTCGTATCACATCAATTCGGGCAAGATCGCGCGCGCGCTGGGCTTTCAGCCGCGGCGCACGATCGAGGACGCGGTGCGCGAACTCTGCGTCGCATTCCGAGAAAATCGCTTGCCGAACAGTTTCGACGACGACTCCTATTTCAACGTCAAGCGGCTGCAAAGATTGAAAGCAGCATGAACGGCAAACCTATTGCTGTGGTGACAGGCGGCGCGGGCTTCATCGGGAGCCATATGGTCGACCTGCTGCTGGATCGCGGATTTTGCGTTCGCGTGATCGACGACTTGTCGGGCGGGCGCGAAGCGAATCTTGCGCATCATGCGCAGAACTCGGACCTCGCCTGTCATTGGAGAGATATACGCACGCTGGCGCCCGGTGATCCGATCTTCTCGGATTGCCGCTATGTTTTTCATTTTGCAGGCATTGGCGACATCGTTCCGT
Source organism: Methylocystis silviterrae (assembly GCF_013350005.1). Classification (GTDB taxonomy): domain Bacteria; phylum Pseudomonadota; class Alphaproteobacteria; order Rhizobiales; family Beijerinckiaceae; genus Methylocystis; species Methylocystis silviterrae. Next base: position 133,156 of record NZ_JABVWW010000005.1, on the reverse strand, counting down.
CAATCGAGCGCCCGATCGATTACATGGACATCAATGTCCAGGGAACGGTCCGTACGCTCGAATGCGCGCGCGCCGCAAAGGTGAAAAAATTCGTCTATGCGGCATCTTCATCCTGCTATGGCCTCGCCGCGACGCCGACGCGGGAGGATCACCCGATCGCGCCGCAATATCCTTACGCTCTCTCAAAATATCAGGGCGAGCAAGCGGTGTTTCACTGGGGAAACGTCTACCGGCTCCCTGTCAATTCGATTTGCATATTTAACGCATACGGCTTGCGCGTGCGCACCACGGGCGCATATGGCGCCGTCTTTGGCGTCTTCTTTCGCCAGAAACTCGCGGGCAAGCCGTACACTGTGGTCGGCGACGGGTCGCAATCACGCGACTTCATTTACGCAACGGACGTAGCCGAAGCGTTTCTTGCCGCCGCCGAAACGGATATCGTCGGCGAGCGCTTTAATGTCGGCGCCGGCGCTCCGAAATCAATCAATCAACTCGTGTCCCTGCTCGGCGGGGACGTGGTCTATGTGCCTAAGCGGCCGGGCGAGCCCGATTGCACCTGGGCGGACATAACGAAGATTTCTACGCTTCTCGATTGGCGGCCGAAAGTTCCGTTTGAAGAGGGGGCGCCGAGGATGATGCAGCAGATACATCTTTGGAAGGACGCTCCGCTTTGGGATCCCGAGTCGATCGCAAAGGCGACGAAGACGTGGTTCGAATTTCTCGGAGGCGACGCGGCTCGGATATGAGTCCGCACGCGCAGTAGTTTGATACAAGACTCGCGACGAGTAGGGACCCAACCGAAGCCTTCACTCCAACCGAGGACGCTTTCTCGCAGAGTTGCTCATGCCCAATAGCTCACTCAATCGACTCTATGGCCGCAAAATCAAGACGCCGGAAGAGTTGCGCACAATCCTCGGTCCTATGCCGCGCGAAAAGCGCGCAATAATGTGCCACGGCGTTTTCGATGTGGTTCATCCGGGCCACATTCGGCATCTCGCTTACGCCAAGGGCAAAGCCGATATTCTGATTACGAGCATAACAGCCGACGCGCACATCACTAAGGGGCTTCATCGGCCGCATGTGCCGCAGGACTTGCGCGCGCTCAATCTCGCCGCTCTCGAGATGGTCGACTATGTGGTCGTGGACATCAATGCGACGCCGCTCGCCAATCTGAAACTCATTCAGCCTGACCTCTTCGCAAAAGGATATGAATACACAACAACCGGGATGCGTCCGAAGACCGAGGAGGAAGCGGAAGCCGTGCGCGCCTATGGCGGCGAGATCGTCTTCACGCCCGGCGACATCGTTTATTCCTCTTCGAAGCTCATTGAACTCGAAGCTCCCAAGCTTCGCTTCGAAAAACTCCAAATCATCATGGAGAGAAAAGGAATTTCCTTCGAAGACCTGCGCCGCGCGATAAATGCGCTTTCCGCCTATCGCGTTCATGTGGTCGGCGACACGATCGTCGACAGCTACACCAATTGCGTCATGATCGGAGGCCAGACCAAGACCCCGACCTTGTCTGTTCTGTTTGAGTCGAAAACGGACTATGCAGGAGGAGCGGCGATCGTCGCCAAGCACTGCCGCGCCGCCGGCGCGGACGTTTCTTTTTGCACCGTGTTGGGCGATGACGCCTACGCCGAATTTGTTGTCAACGACCTTCAGCAGGCCGGCGTCAGTGTCTCTGTCGTGACGGAGCGCGGTCGTCCCACCGTAAACAAGAACGCAATCGTCGTCGGCGGCTATCGGCTTTTGAAAGTCGACACGCTCGACAACAACTCAATTACGGACGCCATGTGCAACAAGATGACCGATACGGTGCGCAACAGCGGCGCTGATGCGGTTATCTATGCCGATTTCCGTCACGGTATCTTCAATCGCCGCACGATACCCGATTTCATCGAGGCGATTCCGGCAAACGCGTATCGCGTCGCCGACAGCCAGGTCGCGAGCCGCTGGGGAAACATCACTGAATTTCGCGGTTTCGATCTGATTACGCCGAATGAGCGCGAGGCGCGATTTGCGCTGGCCGATCAGGACTCAGGCATTCGACCTCTGGCCTCCGCGATATTCGATGAGGCGCAATGTAAATTGCTGATCCTTAAGCTCGGGCAGCGCGGGGTGCTCGTCTGCCAAAGCACAGATCACGAATCGCTGGATAGCTTTTTCGTGCTCGACAGTTTTGTCGAGAATCTCGTCGACCCCGTCGGCGCCGGCGATGCGCTCCTCGCATATTCGACGCTCGCCATGCTCGCCACGAAGGATCCGACGCAGGCGACCATCATCGGTCTGCTCGCGGCCGCTTGCGAATGCGAATGCGACGGCAACGCGCCCATCGCGCCCAAGCAAATTTTGAAAAAGCTTGATGCGGTGGAAAAACAAACGAATTACGTGTAGCGCCATGAGAGTGATCGTAGTCGGCCTCGGGGTGCAGGGACATAAAAGGCATGCGTTCGCCGGCGAAGACTTCGTCGCGACTGTCGACCCTTACAATGCCTCCGCGGATTATCGAGACATAAAAGACATCCCGCTCGATAGCTTCGATGCGGCGCTGTGCTGCATACCAGACGAGCCGAAATTCGAAATTCTTGAATATCTGCTCGCGAATGGGAAGCACGCGTTGGTCGAAAAGCCGCTATGGACGCGTACGGGCTCGGAACTTGACGAACTCGGGCGCCTCGCGCGCGCCGCGAACGTCGTTTGCTACACGGCCTACAATCATCGCTTCGAACCGCATTTCGTGCGCATGCGCGACCTCATTGCGTCGGGCGAACTGGGGCGGATCTATTCCTGTCGCATGTTCTATGGCAATGGAACGGCGCGCCTCGTACGAAATTCGGAATGGCGCGATAGCGGGGCCGGCGTGCTTCCGGATCTTGGCTCGCACCTTCTGGACACATGCCGATTCTGGTTCGGCGACATCGATGCGAGATTTAAACTGCTCGCCGTCAACTGCTTTGAGAACAAGTCGCCCGATCACGTCATTATCGGCAATGAAGACGGCGCCTGTCGCATCGAGCTCGAAATGACGCTGCTGTCTTGGCGCAATCACTTCGCTTGCGATATCATTGCAGAAAACGGCAGCGCTCACATTGAATCGCTGTGTAAATGGGGTCCGTCAACTTTTACGATACGACGGCGAATTCTTCCGTCGGGGCGCCCGCCGGAGCAGGCGGTCACGCTCGTGCAGGACGATCCGACTTGGAAGCTCGAATACGAGCATTTCAAGGGCATGTGCCAATCTCGAGCAAAGACCGACCTCTCAAACGACATATGGCTGCGAGACGTGTTGGCGCAACTCGAGGAAGTGGTTCTCGAACATTCGCGGCGACGCCGCAGGCAAGACGCATGACTTCTGCAATCAAGCACGCTTCGGATATCATCGTCGGCTTCGCCGGCATGACCCACCTTGGGATCGTCTCCGCGACCTCCGTCGCGGCGAAAGGTTTTAAGACGATCGGCTATGATTCCGATTCTCAACTTATCGAGCGGCTTTCGGCGGGCCAGCCTCCGATCGAGGAGCCGGATCTCGATGATCTGCTGCGCGCCAATGGCGCTCGGCAAGCCTTCACCAACGATCTTTCGCGGCTCGCGGAATGCGACATCGTCTATATTTCATACGACGTGCCGACCGACGATAGGGGCCAAAGCGATCTTAGCCCGATCGTCGGCATTATCGAGGCGGTGGCGAAGGCGCTACGCCCCGATGGGATTCTCGTCATTCTTTGCCAGGTTCCGCCGGGTTTTACGCGCGGCGTGCGCGCGGTTCCGCCGGAGCGGCTTTACTACCAGGTCGAAACGCTCGTGTTTGGCCGCGCCATGGCGCGCGCGCTGCATCCGGAGCGAACGATTATCGGATGCGCGGATTCCGATGCGCCGCTGGAGCCGCGCTACGAGACGTTGCTCTCTGCATTCGGATGTCCGTTGATCCCGATGAGTTACGAGAGCGCCGAACTCTGCAAGATCGCGATTAACTGCTGCCTAGTGTCTTCGATCAGCGTCGCCAACACGCTGGCGGAACTTTGTGAAAATATAGGGGCCGAGTGGTCCGAGATCGTTCCCGCGTTGAAGCTCGACGCCCGCATCGGCCCAAGCGCCTATCTCGCGCCGGGATTGGGGATCGCAGGCGGGAATCTCGAGCGTGACCTTGCGACGGTCATTGCTTTGTCCGAGCGTTTCGAAACGGATGCGGGCATCGTCCGCGCATGGATCGATAACAGCCGGCGGCGCCGCGATTGGGTGCGTCGCACGATCACGACCGCTCTGCTTCGTGAAAAGCCCGAGGCGACGATCGCCGTTTGGGGCCTCGCCTACAAGGAAAACACGCATTCGATCAAAAATTCGCCGTCCGTCGCGACGATCATGGGTCTGCCAGAAACTCGATTCTTCGCGCATGATCCCGTCGTGCAAGCAAGCGCAATTTCTCACGCGCGACTGACGGGCGTCGACTCGCCGCTCGCGGCGCTAGAAGGCGCCGACGCCTTGATGATCTTGACGCCCTGGCCTGCTTATCGTCGAGTTGGAGTTGAGGAAATAGCTCGGACGATGCGGGGTCGCATTGTCATTGATCCCTATCGCCTACTCGATCCACGCGCCGCCGCGGCGGCCGGCCTCGATTACTACACGCTCGGGGCTCGCCATAACCCGAGCGCGGGAATCCTCTAATGCTACGCCATCTCGCTCCCGCTCCGATGGCTCCCGCTCGCGTTGTTGTCATCGGAGGGAGTGGATTTGTCGGCGGCGCGCTCTGTCGCCGCATCGCGCGCGCGCAAATTCCCGTGTTGGCGATCACTCGCCAGCAGATCGATCTTCTTGCCGACGGCGCCGAGAAGCAATTGCGCGCGATTTTGCAGCCCGGCGATGCGGTCGTGGCGGCCGCGGCGCGCGCGCCTTGCCGCTCTCTCGACATGCTTGTCGAGAATGTCAAAATGACGCGCGCGATGGTCGCGGCGTTAAAGGATGCGGCTCCATCGCATGTGATCAACATCAGCTCGGACGCCGTCTACGCCGACGAGCCGGTTCCGATTGACGAAGAGACGCCCACGGCGCCTGGAACGCTGCACGGCGCCATGCACCTTGCTCGGGAAATCGCATTTCGCTCGGATATCTCGGCGCCGTTGACGATCGTGCGTCCGACTCTTCTCTATGGTCTTGAGGATCCGCACAACGGCTATGGCCCCAATCGTTTTCGTCGCCTAGCGGCGGCCGGTGAGAATATCGCGGTTTTCGGCGCGGGTGAGGAGCGACGCGACCATGTTTGGATTGACGATCTCGCCGAGATCCTTTTCCGGATATTGACGCGGCGCTCGATCGGCGTGCTCAATGTAGCGACCGGCGAGGTGCATTCGTTCCGCGCGCTCGCGGAAGCGGTAGCCGGCGCCTCGCGGCGTAAAGTAGCGGTCGAAGAGACGCCGCGCGTTGGACCTATGCCGCATAACGGCTATCGTCCGTTTGACATCGAAGCGACGCGCGCCGCATTCCCTGATTTTGCCTACGCGCCGACCATAGCGACCGTCGCGAAGCTACAAACTTTCGCGGAGCAATAGGCCATGGCGGAAGTCGATCTGTTACGCGCGCTGCCAAAATCCCGGCGCAACGTCACGCAGCGAGGCGAAGCGAAGACGCCCGAGATCATTGCGCTTTCGCGAGAATATGGGGAGCTCTATTTCGACGGGCCGCGAGAATATGGCTATGGCGGCTATCGCTACGACGGGCGCTGGCGACCGGTCGCGAAGGATATCATCGCTCATTTCGGTCTCGCGGCGGGCGCGCGAATTCTCGATGTCGGATGCGCCAAGGGCTTTCTCGTCAAAGACCTGATGCTCGCGGAGCCGGGGCTGGAGGCCTTCGGTCTCGACATATCGCGTTACGCCCTCATGCACTGCGAACCGGAGGTCGTGGGCCGTCTGCACCTCGGCTCCGCCGACGCGCTGCCATTCCCCGACAAGAGCTTCGATTGCGTCGTGAGCATCAACACGATTCACAATTTCGACCGCGCCGGCGCATTGAGGGCGTTGCGTGAGATCCAGCGCGTGTCTCGCCAAAGCTCATTCGTCCAGGTCGATTCGTATCGTACGCCCGAGCAAAAGAGTCTTTTCGAAAGTTGGGTGCTGACGGCGAAATTCCACGATTATCCGCAGGGCTGGATCGAAGTCTTTGCCGAAGCCGGCTATACGGGCGACTATTATTGGACGATCGTCGAGTGACGTGACGCTCTCTTAAGAAGCGAAGGCGAACACATGTCGAATAAGACCTATGCAATCCTTGGCGGCGGAGGCAGCTTCGGCATTCACGCCGCGCTCTGGCTGCTCGATCACGCGAACCCGCGAAAAGTGATCGGCATCGGTCGCAATCCGCTGCGCGAGCGCGCGTTCTCGCTGGATATCGATCAGCGCGAAGGTTACGAATATCATGCCCGTCACGTGACTTACGAAATCGATCTGCTGCTCGAACTGCTCGATCGCGAAAAGCCGGAGATCATTGTCAATTTCGCAGCGCAGGGAGAGGGCGCCGTCTCCTGGAAGCACTCCTGGCGCTTTTTTGAGACGAATTCGATGGCGTTGGCGCGCCTTACGGAAGAGTTGATGAAACGGGATTGGTTGGAGCGTTTCATTCAGATCGGGACGTCGGAAATGTACGGGTCCGTCGATCGCCCCGTGACCGAGGACGAGCCGATCAAGCCGTCGAGCCCTTACGCCGCCTCCAAGGTCGCTTTCGACATGCATCTTCTGTCGATATCGCGATTCCTCAAGTTCCCGATGAATATTTTGAGGCCGTCGAACGCCTATTGTCCCGGGCAGCTTTTGCATCGCGTCGTGCCCAAGGCGATCGTCTCGGGGCTGCTCGGCGAGAAACTGCCCTTGCATGGCGGCGGCAAGGCGGAAAAGTCCTATATTCATGCGCGGGATCTCGGCCGGGCGATCCAGCTCGTTGCCGAAGGCGCGCCGCTCGGCGCCGTCTATAACGTCGGTCCGAGCGAGCCAACTTCGATTCGGCGCGTCGTCGAGCTTTGCGCGGAGGCTGTCGGCGTTCCGTTCGAACAATTGTGCGAGGTCAGCGGCGATCGACTCGGGCAGGACTCTCGCTACTGGCTCGACTCTTCAGCGATCAAGCGCGACGTGGGTTGGGAGCCCCGCATTGATTGGGCGGAGGGCTTGTCGGAAATGGTCGACTGGGCGCGTGCAAATCTTCCCGCTTTGAAACGCGCGCCTCGCGATTACACTTTGCGGGCATGATCGACCGCAACGAGTTGGGCGGAATGTGAAATGACCAACGGACTCATGCTATGTCAGCGCGACGAGCGACGGCGCAACAATTTCGACGCCGCTGCGGCAAAGGAACGCTGCCGCAGCTACCGCCGGCGCATTCTGGACATCTCGCGACAAGTTTCCGCGCTGCATGTAGCGCCGGCTTTTTCCTGCGTCGAGATCGTCGACGCGCTGTATAACGGCGCGATGCGGCGGGACGCGAACGGTGCGTATTGCGACATCTTTCTGATGTCCAAAGGTCACGGCTGCATGATCCAATATGTCGTGCTCGAGGAGCAAGGCGTATTGTCGCGCGCCGACCTCGACGCCTATTGCAAGCCCGGCGGGCGGCTCGGCGCGCATCCCGATTACGGCACGCCGGGGATTGCGGCTTCGACCGGATCATTGGGACATGGGTTGGGAATCGCGGTCGGACAGGCGTTCGCTGAGAAGCTGAAGGGGAGCGACGCGCGGGTCTATTGCGTCCTATCGGATGGCGAATTTCAGGAGGGCTCGACCTGGGAGGCGATGATGGCCGCCGCAAATCTCGGTCTTTCCAATCTTGTCGCGCTGATGGACAACAATGATTTTTCTGGTCTCGAACGTATAAGCGAGGGTCACAAGGCCTTTTACCCCCTACTCGACAAAGCGCGCGCTTTTGGATTTAGCACGGCCGAAGTAGCTGGACATGACAGCGCGGAGATTTTCGCGGCGCTCGACAACGACTGTTCGAATGACGCAACCCCTCGCCCGAGGTTGATCGTTTGTCGCACGACGAAGGGCAAAGGCGTTTCGTTCATGGAGAGCGTTCCGATCTGGCATTACCGTTCGCCCAATTCGGAGGAATATGCGCAGGCGTTGAACGAAATCGAGAACGCCCCATGAGGAATAGATTTGCGGATACATTCTATGAATTGGGCAGGGAGGACGAGCGCCTGTGCCTTGTCGTAGCGGACATTTCTCCTGCCGGCAGCATCGAGAAGTTTCGCACGAAATTTCCGCAGCGCTTCGTGAATACCGGAGTCGCCGAGCAGATCATGATCGGCATGACCGCCGGAATGGCGCAGCGTGGTCTGCGGCCCTTCGCCTACACGATTGCGACCTTCTCGCTCTACCGCCCGTTTGAAATGGTGCGAGACGATCTGTGCTACCAAAATCTATGCGTCACCGTGGTCGGCATCGGCGGCGGCCTCACCTATTCGACGCTCGGCGCGACGCATCACGCGCAAGAAGACGTAGCGATCGCCTGCGCGATTCCTAACCTCACAGTTATCGCGCCTTGCGACCCGGCCGAAACCGAAGCGGCGACGCGCTGGTGCGCCACGCAGGAGCATGGGCCGGTCTATCTGCGCCTCGGCAAGGCAGGAGAGCCGGACTTCACCAGCAACGCGCCACAACCCTGGACCTTCGGCAAGCTGCGGCAAATTCGTCCGGGCGCGGACGTTTGCATTCTTACTTACGGTCCGATCATGAAACGCGCGTGGGCCGTGGCCGAGCGGCTCGAGGCGGCCGGCCGCAGCGTGGCGATCAATTCGGTTCACACATTGAAGCCGCTCGACGTCAGCGGAGTCGCCGACGCGCTGACGCGATTTTCCTCTGTCGTCGTTATCGAGGAATGTGCGCCAACCGGCGGTCTTGCAATGCAAGTCAAAGCAATCGCCTTCGATATCGGGGCGCGAACAAGGCTCTTTTCATTCACGCTTAAGGATGAGTTCATTCACTGCTACGGAAGCCATGACGACATCCTCGACGCGCACGGGCTTTCGATCGAGGATATGACGCGGCGAATTCTCAGTGAGTGACCGCGCCCCAGACTATTTCCTCAACGAAGGACCGCTGACGCCGGGCGATGCGGCGGTTGCGCTGCTTGTCCTAGACGACGGTCGTTATCTCATGCAGCTTAGGGATGAGAAGCCCGGCATTTTTTTTCCGGGCCATTGGGGCCTCTTCGGCGGCGGCCTCGAACCCGGCGAAGGGCCCGAGGCGGCGTTGCGGCGCGAACTGCGGGAAGAACTGGGATACGACGCCCCGACCATGGTCTGGTTTTCGACGATGACGCTCGATTTTACCGCATTGGGCGGCGGCCCCGTCGAGCGCCATTTCTTCGAGACGCCGCTCGCTGCCGCACAGATGGAGAGGCTTGTCCTCGGAGAGGGGCGCGCGATGCGCGCGTTCGAGGGCCCCGATCTGCTTGCGAGGGAACGCGTGACGCCATACGACGCATTTGCGCTCTGGATGCATCTGACGCGCGCGAGCCATGAACGCGCGCGGCGCTCCGTGGAATTGAATGAAGAAGCGCGGCGGCTCCAGGAATTTCCTCGATGACCTTAGTGCTGTCGTCGGGCAATTCTTGTCAGGTTTGCGGATCGGAGAGATTGCGCGAACTCGTGTCGTTTCGCGAGTTGCCGCGTGTCACCTCTGACGCTCGACCGTGGCCAGCAGGCGGAAGGCTTGCGTGTTGCGAAGAGTGTGGCGCCGCTCAAAAAATCGTGGACGACGCCTGGCGCGCGGAGATCGCGCAGATCTACCGGAATTACGAATTATACCACCAGTCTCAGGGCGACGAGCAACCGATCTTTTCGGGTCAATCGACCGGGCCGCAACCTCGCTCCGCCTTGATAATAGACTATCTCGATGGCGCGCTCACGCTTCGCGAGGACGCGCGCGTCCTCGATTTCGGATGCGGAACCGGCTCGGCGTTGAAGACCTTTTCAGGTCGCCATCCTCGCTGGCGCCTTTACGGCGCCGAAATCCGCGACGACGCGCGCGAGCGTCTTGTGCAACTGCCGAATTTCGTCGAGCTCTATACCTGCGATCTCGACGCAATCGACGCACGCTTCGACCTCGTCACCCTGATCCACTCGCTCGAGCATCTCATCTCGCCGGTCGACACATTGATCGAGCTGCGGCGTCTCATCGGCGACGACGGACGCGTCTTCGTGCAGGTTCCGGATTGCGCAATCACGCCATTCGATTTCGTCATCGTCGATCATCTCACGCACTTCACTGTCGAGTCGCTCCGCCGCCTGGGCGAACGCGCGGGCTACGAGACTGTCGCAGCCCACGACGCTTTGCTCCCCAAGGAATTGAGCTGGATCGGTAAGGCCGTCGCATCCCGCGACCGACCCGCGGCGACGCCTCACAAGGGCATGGATGAAATCCGCGCTCAGGTCGATTGGCTGAACGCGCAAGTGCGCAACTCGCGAGAGCTTGCGCGTTCGAGCGCGAATTTCGGTATTTTTGGCACCTCCATCTCCGGAACGTGGCTCGCAGGCGCGGTCGATGAAGAGGTCGACTTTTTCGTGGACGAAGATCCTCGGCGCATCGGGCGAGAGCACATGGGCAGGCCCGTCATCGCTCCTGACAACGTCGCCGAGAATTCCGATGTCTTCGTTCCGCTAATTCCGAAGGTCGCCGCCGCAGTAAAATCTCGCTTGGCGAGACAGGGCGTGCGTTACCACGCTCCCGCGGAAATCGTCAGATGAACGCCGGAAGCAGCCCGCGATATTGCGTCATCGGGGGAAGCGGAGCCATCGGCTCCGCTTTGATGAAAAGCTTGAGCGCGCAACGAATAGAAGCGATCGCGTCGACCAGGCGTCAGCCGGTCGATCGACAAAACGAATTTTATCTCGACCTCGGCGCCGATCTGCCCGAGCTTTCATTCTCGGCGCGCGACGTGGTCATCCTTGCGGCGTCGATGACACGACTGGCGGAATGTCGACTGGAGCCGGAGCTCGCTCGAAAAGTGAACGTCGACGCGCAGGTTCTTATTGCGGAGCGGGCGGTGAAGAACGGCGCTTTCGTCGTTTTTCTTTCGACAAACCAAGTGTTCGACGGAACCAAGAGCGGCGTCGGTCCCGAGGAGCCGCGCTCGCCTCGATCAGTCTACGGAAAGCTGAAGGCCGAGGCGGAATCGGCATTGTCGCGCTTGGGCGATTCTGTCGCGATCGTCCGCCTGAGCAAAGTCGTTGGACCGCATCTCGATTTATTCCTGCGATGGCGTCGCGAATTGTCGCGGGGCGAAGCCATCGAGGCCTTCGACGATCTGCTTTTGGCGCCAATCGCGATGGCGAAAGTCGTGGCAGGGGTCGAACTTATCGGTTGTCGGCGCCTGGGCGGCGTCTGGCATCTGGGCGGTTCTGAGGAAATCAGCTATCTGCAAGCAGGACGCCACCTTGCTTGCCGCCTTGGCGCGGACGCGCGATTGGTGGTCTCGGCCAGCGCCGCGATGGCGGGAATTCCTGTCGAGGAGCGGCCGCTGCGGGTCTCCCTGGCGCCGGGTAACCTTGAAACCGCTATTGGCGTTCGAATCGGCGATGCCCTAGAGGAGCTCGACGTCGGGCTGGGCTTTGCCGATTGGGCGCGAACCGATATTTGTTCCCAGAGTGATATGATCATACCCCAGGCGACGTAGAATCATGGGGGACCAGGTGGAGCGCGAAGGCGAAAAGCAATATGCGGAATTTGTAGCCGAGATTCGCAAGCACGGCCATCAGCGCATGGGTCTGATGACGAGTTGGGCCTATCTCGACGATCCCAAGCGCCTCGCTTTCATGATGGCGCGTTACAAATTCGTGGCGAAGATGCTCGAAGGCGCCGACCATGTTCTCGAGGTCGGCTGCGGCGACGGATTTGGAACGAGGATAGTGGCCCAGGCGGTCAGTAAAGTGACGGCCATTGATTTCGACCCGGAGTTTATAGAGGACGCTCGAGCTGTCGCCGGCGATCGTTACTCCATCTCGTTTCACCGCCACGACATGGTTGCGACCCCTTTTCCCGACCGTTTTTCGGGCGCATATAGTCTCGATGTTCTTGAACATATCGATCGCTCCAACGAACACCGCTTTATTTCAAATATCGTAGCGTCACTGACGCAAGACGGCGTTTGCGTCATCGGCGCGCCATCGCTCGAATCACAGGCCTATGCGTCGCGGATGTCTCGTTTGGGTCATGTGAACTGCAAGACCCAGGCTGAGCTGAAAGACACCATGCTTCGCCACTTTCGAAACGTCTTCATGTTCGGCATGAACGACGAAGTTCTTCATACGGGTTACGCAAAGATGACGCATTACAACATCGCATTATGCGCCGGGCCGATCGCGGCGAAGAGTTAGTGCCCGAGACGGATGCCCCGGCTCGTCGCTCGCGCGATAGGGTCTCCTAAATTCATTGGAGCGAACGCTGTTATTCGCTCGCAAACTTAAAGGACGGGATCAATTGGAATGAATGACGATCGAACAGGCCTCACCGAACAAATGTTGGGGCGTCACGGTCTTTTCTTTTACCCAATTTACGCCCTTTTGGCGCGAATCCTCAGCCGCTTGGGGTATCGCTTTCTGCACACGCATATCTGGCTGATCGAGGATTTCGGCCAGCTTGCGATGGATCTAGACGTTTATCTAAAGCGGCAAATACTCTCGGGACGAAAGGTCAAACCAATCCTCCTGGTTGACGGTCGTACGCCCGCCAATGAGGCGCTTCTGGCGCATTGGACGCGCTATATTCATGTCGTGCGCTCACGCGCGATGAATGTCCTGCTGCGGCCATTCTTGCAGTTTCCGGAGGTCGTCGATGTTATTCCGGCCTATTCCATTGCGCAGGGGGGCGCGTCGCATAATCATGAAATTCAGCGGCTCTGGGGTGACCGGCCGCCGCTTTTACAGCTTTCCGAAGCGGAAATCGCCAAGGGCGAGGAGCAGCTGCGGGCCTGGGGGATGCCGGAAGGGGCCTGGTTCGTCTGCGTGCATTCGCGTGAAGGCGGCTTCAAGCCCGTCCACGACTGGGCGCATAGTTTTCGAAATTCACGGATCGACGGTTACAGAGAGGCCATGCGGGAAATCGTCGCTCGCGGCGGCTGGTGCATCAGGGTCGGCGACGCGACGATGGAGCCGCTGGCGCCGGCCCCAGGGATTGTCGACTATGCGCGTTCGCCTGCGAAAAGCGCGTGGATGGATATTTTTCTCCTCGCGCGATGCCGCTTTGTGCTCGGCAATACCTCTGGCGTTTTCATAATCTCGGGAATTTTTGGCAAGCGGTCGGCGCTCGCCAATATGGCTCCGATTGGAGCGGCCTATTCACTTTTTCCGGGCGATATAACAATTCCCAAATTGCTTCAGGACGCGAGCGGACGCACTTTGTCTTTTGGCGAGGCGCTGGCGGACATCTCGTCCGAATACTACCTAACCACGGAGTTCGCCGAACAAGGCTTGCGGCATATTGACAATACGCCGCATGATATCGCCGAACTTGGCGTGGAAATGATGGATCGGCTCGAAGGAAAATTCGTCGAAGATCCAGACGACGCCGAATTGCAGGCGCGGTTTCGCGCCTTGATGCGCCCGGAGCATTATTCGTGGCATTCCGCAGGTCGAATTGGGGCCGCTTTCCTGCGTCGTCATCGTCATCTGCTCGACGCACTGGCGCCCCTTGAGAAAGGGCATCACGGCTCCTAGGCCGTCGGGCTGCGCAGCAGGCGCGCGCCATGCTGCTTCGCGCCCGCGATCTTCTGGCGCGCCAGCGCGCGCAACTGATCAACGCGCTGCGCGGTCAATTAGCCGAGCATGGCGTTGTCGCCCCCCAAAGGGCTGCTTGTGAAACAACCCCGGTTGAAGGAAATCGGCACGCGCGCTTTCAATGGCAGCGGGCAGATTCGGCGACTGGGATGGCGTGACCTCAATGTGACGCGTGTGTGGGCGCCTCGCCTCTGGGCCGTCGAGCGAGAATTTGAGGGCGCCAACAGCCTGGGACTCGATCGCGTCAGCAGTGACGGGCTCATCGATCGCTTCGTGTGGCTGAAGCAACCGGAGAGACGCAGAGCGCGTCACGGTGAACTTGAGATAATCCAATTCCATTGGAACGTGGCCTGCGTCCTTCTCGCCGCCGCCCTGATTAGAGCTATCGGCGCGCAACGCTCCGATGCCCGCTGTCTAGATGGGGCGGCGGACTCGAGCCTTCGGTCCTGCCACCCATGGTGGGCCCGCGTTCTTTTGAACCCAAGCGACCGCGTCGAAAAGGCGCGGGCAGCTCCTTCGCTGATTGGGAACCGTTAGCGCCCGTCAAGAATTATATCCTCGAAAGTGGAGGATCTGATTGTGTTGATGGTCAAAATGAACGGGGGGCAGCGTTTGTCCGACTCTACGAAGGTCGCGACGATATCTGACTACTTGCGTGCGATCTTTGCAGGCGTCGCCGCCGAGCCTTTGCCAGCCGCAATGGAGAAGCTCCTGCGGCAAATTGAGCAGCGCGTTCGATTGCAGGAAATCGGGGCTTGACGAAGGGCGAAGCGACCCAAATTTATTCGTCAGACGACCTTCCTACGTCACTCTTCTTCTAGCCTCGCTGGCGGCCCTGCTTTCGACCGAGAGCAGGGCCGCCTTTTCGCTTGAAGGCGTCGGCAAATCGACCCAAGGCTCGACGGGTGGCTCGCTTGAAGCGTTACGCCGCTGCGATCTTCTTAATCAAGCTCGCGTCGTCATCGCCGATATCGAACTTATTCACGCGCGCGGCGACACAACCCATTCCGAGCGCATACTCGCCACCCACCATCTGCGCGCCCTTCAAATTAATCCCGAGCGCCATAGTTCTCTCCATCAGAAGAATGGGAGGACGCTATGCGCAAAACTCTAAAGCTTGGCGCAATTCTAGCAGCCGCAACGTTGTGGGTGTCGTTCGCGCACGCCGGCACATTTCACCACGGCCGGTATTTGCCAGACTATGGAGGTCACGGCCGCCATCAGCACAGGGATTGGAGCGATCACTATGGTTACGGTGGAGGCGGACACGTTCACGGTCCTTGTTGGGTGTGGGATCAAGGCCATTGGGTGTGGAATTGCCGGTGAGGCCTAGCCGCTCGCACGAAGCGACGCCCGCCAGATATGGCGGGCGTTCGCATCCGGGTCGGCGCGATGCCAGCGGATGAACCATAAAAGGCCCGCGACGGTGAAGCCGCGGGAGAGGTGATTGGAACGTCGCTACGTGTGGCGACGCCGGCCAAATAGCGCCGGGGCGCGCTGAGGCAAGCGAGACAGTCGGATGATAAGGGTCACTCTCGGCCATTGATGGCGCCACCCCATAATTATCGAACGGGGGCATATCGCTTGCGCAGTGCGCGCACATGGGAGCGAATATGCTGAACCAATCCGATTTTCGCGCAATCCTTCAGGAAGCGCGGTTTGACGCCGACGCTGCAGATCGAGCGTGAACGACCCCCTGAAACACGAGCGACGAACCGCGACGCACTGCTTGGTTCAGGAATTGTGCGCGAGATCGAGCGCGAGCTTTCGCTGTGGGACGCTTCGGAGGCTCGTGGAGATTCCAGCACCCATCGCATTCGATCGCAATCGCGACTTCCGAGCCGACGGCATCGCGGCCCTAAAGCATGCCTTCAACGACCCGTCTCGAAACGCGCCGCAGCTGACCGGTTTCCTCAAGGAGATATTCGCGGGTCGACAATCCCATGTTTAATCCAGACATCTAGGAAATTGCCGGAAGCTTACACTGGGCGGGCGCACGTCACATCAATGTTAGGACGCAGGCGCTTCCAGACGGAGGGGAGGCCCAAACAGCGCCGAAGTGTAATACGATTTGTAACCCCGCTTACGCTGTAAAATGATTATATCAAAAATAAATCATATGCTTACATCTTTATGATGGCGGAGGGGGCGGGATTCGAACCCGCGATACGGTTTCCCGCATACACACTTTCCAGGCGTGCGCCTTCAACCACTCGGCCACCCCTCCGCGAAGCGCGCACTATATTCACGCGCGACCGGAACGCAACGCCAAGCATGGACAGACGCGGCCGCGGCGCCTATTCTCCCCACGCTTTTTCGCCATCGCAACATTTACGTTCGCACGAAGAGACCATGCTGCGACTCCTCATCCGACTGATCGGCCTTCTCTTGCTCGCTGGCGGCTTCATCGCCCTCATCGTCGACGGCACGCGCTCGATCGCCGCCGGCCGCGTCATGGTGACGAGCATCAGCAGGGGAACGTCAGCAGTGTTTCCTAGCCTCTATCAGTCGCTGCAGTCGAGCGTCGAGAATGTATCTGGCTTCCTGTGGGACCCGGTTCTAACCACGCTGATGCTGGCGCCGGTCAGCGTCGCCTTCGGCGGCGTCGGGGCCTTGCTGATCCTGCTCAGCCACCGGCGCTCGGCGCCTCTCTATTACGCCCGCCGCTAGTTTCCCTCGAGCCGCCACACTATATCGGCGCCATGACGATCTTCGACGAACTCGGTCTTTCCAAACTGCTCGGGCCCATTCCCGACCGCGAAACGCCGGTGGCGCATGGGACGCGCCATTTCGTCAACGGGCGGCCGCTCGATCCGCCGTTTCCGCTGGGGTCCGAACAGGTCCTCTTCGGCATGGGCTGCTTTTGGGGCGCGGAGCGCAAATTCTGGCAGGCCGGCGACGGCGTCTATGTGACGGCGGTCGGCTACGCCGGCGGCGTGACGAAAAATCCCACCTATGAGGACGTCTGCAGCGGCCGCACCGGCCATGCGGAGGTGGTGCGCGTCGTCTACCAGCCGCCGGCGATGACCTTCGAACAGCTGTTGCGCATCTTCTGGGAGGGCCATGACCCGACGCAGGGCATGCGCCAGGGCAATGACGCCGGCACGCAATATCGCTCGGCCATCTATGTCTCGACGCCGGAACAGCTCGCCGCCGCGAAGGAGTCGCTCGCCATGTATCAACGCGTATTGACGCAGGCGGGCCTGGGCGTGATCACGACGGAAATCCGAGAGAACCCGCCGTTTTATTACGCCGAAGAGCATCACCAGCAGTATCTCGCCAAAAATCCCGGCGGCTACTGCGGACTGGGCGGAACCGGCATCGCCTGCCCGCTCGGCTCATGCGACTGAGGCCTATTGCGCGCGCAAAACCTCGCGGCAGGCTGACGGCAATCCCGCCATGGTCATCGGGGGCCAGCTCTTGCCGCCCGGCGTTCTCGGGCGCAGAACCTCATCCTTAAACCACCAGGCGAGCGAGGCGTCGCAGCCGTCGCCGGCGGGAGTCGGGTCCTGATCGCGGCAGTTGGAGCCGTTCGGGCAGTGAAGCCGGATGTGGAAATGGTAGTTGTGGCCCCACATCGGCCGCACCTTGTGCATCCAGCTTTCGCCCTGCGCCGAGCGGCATAACGCGCGTTTGATCGCGGCGTTGACGAAGATGCGCTGCACGGCCGGCTCCATCGCCGCCGCGCGGATCACGGCGATGTGGCCCGCGCTCCAGACCTCGGGGCGGACGTCGAGCCGATCGTCGCGCACCACGTCCGTCGACATCAGCTCTTCGCGCTCCTCGCGCGTTAATTCGCGATTGGGCATCGGCGTGAACCAGATGTCGGCGTCGAGCCCGATCTGATGCGACGCGTGGCCAGAGAGCATCGGCCCGCCGCGCGGTTGCGACAGATCGCCGACGAGCAGGCCCGGCCAGCCCGATTCGCGCGCCGCTTTCGACGAGAAATGCTTCAAGAAGGCGATGAGATTGGGATGTCCCCAATTGCGGTTGCGCGACAGCCGCATGACCTGCCAGTGGGCGCCGTTGATCGGCAGCGGCTCGCCGCCCGCGAGACAGCCGCGCGAATAGAAGCCGATCGGATCGGGATGGAGCGGCGCCGCGGCGTGCGCGCGGCCAAACAGCTCTCGCGCCGGCGTCACCGGACTGGAGGGATTGGCGAGCGGCGGCAGCGGCTTTGGATCGAGCGTGCCCCTATCCTGCGCCAGAGCGCCATCTGTCGTCGCCAGCGCCGTCAAGGACGCCAAGCCTGCTAAGGCGAACAGCGCCACGCGCAGCGCGCGCAATATCGAATTTGTCGTCATGGGCGTTTCGCCCCCATTCGCGAAGTGCGCGTCTCCGGCGCAAAGGTTTGCGATTCATCCTTGCCGGGAAAGCTTACCGCTTCATTTAGTTTTATGGAGCGCCAAGCCACAGCAGAAACGCCGGCGAGGCCGCTTGTGCGTTAGGTTAGGAGTCCGTCATGCGTATTCCCGTCATCCTTCCTTTCATTCTTTGTCCGTTTGCGTGGGCGAGCGCGGCGAACGCCGCCGCCCACATCCACATCAATCTTTCGACGCAGACCATGCATGTGCAGTCTTCGTCGGGCAGCTATTCGTGGCCGGTGTCGACGGCCCGCGCGGGCTATTCTACACCGCGCGGCTCGTTTGCGCCGACCGGCTTGCAGCCCATGCATTATTCGCGAAAGTATCACATGTCGCCCATGCCCCACTCGATCTTTTTCCGCGGCGGCTATGCGATTCACGGGTCTTATGCGACTGGGATGCTCGGCCGGCCAGCTTCGCATGGCTGCGTGCGCCTGTCGCCCGGCCACGCGGCGATGCTGTATCAAATGGTGCGGAATGAAGGCGGCCGCATTTCGATCACCGGCTCGCCGCCACACGGCCAATACTACGCCAGCGCGCGGCGGGGCGGCAGGGTCGCCTATGCGGCGTCGCGCGGGCGTCATTCCTATGGCGATGGATACGCAGTCGCCGATCCCTTCGCCGCCCTCTTTGGCGGCGGCCTGTTCTGAACGCCTAGAGAGCGCTTCCCGATCACATCGAATCATGTGACCGATAAGGAATCGCTCAAAATCAAAATGTTGGAGCAGGTTCTCATCGAAAAAGTCCGTCAACTTTTTCGGAGCCTGCTCTAAGCCTGTCCGAGCCGGGCGGGCCCACTCCTTGTTTTCGCCTTTTGCGGCCCGTTAATGGATCGCGACGCTTGCCGCGCTTCCTTTGCGCGCGATAAGGACCTCAAAAGCAACAGGGAATCTCCGCTTGACGATATTCGATCGCCGCCGCTTTCTTTTGGGAGCCGGCGGCTTGGCCTTCGCCGGCTCAGCCTCGGCGGAGCTTCCCGAACCAGCCGAAGAGTTGCAAGTTCGCGTCGAGAACAATTCGGCGCCGGAGCTCTGCGCCGAGAAGGACAATGTCGAGCTCGACTTCATCTCGCCGCGCGTGCGCAGTCTGCAAATCCAGGCGGTGCACCCCTCCTACATCAACACCATCGCCTCGGATCGCTGGGCGCCCGACTGGTCGAGCTGCGATTTCACCGTGGACCCCAAGGCGTTTTCGCAAGCGCGCCGCAAGACCTTTTGGGAGACGCCGGAATTCTGGCTGACGGGTTACACCTTTCCCTCCTTCTGGCGCCCCAACGACGTGCCGATCCGCGTCGGCGATTCCGTCGAGCACGGCTTCCATCTGATCCAGCTCTGGATGTGGCGCCGCGAGCGCGCGGAAGAGATCATGGTGCTCTACCCGCCCGACGGCTATTGGCGGGCGCGGCCGCTGCCCTTCGACGACATGCGCTGGACGGCTTACGGCTCGTCCTTTCTCGTCGGGCCGGTCGAGACGCAGGAGCGGCCGATCGTCGATATTGAGGAAATCGTCTTCGAGCCTCAATCGCGCAGCCTGATCCTCAAATTCAGGCGCGGCGGCGAAGGCCGCCTCTCGATCAAGAGCGTCGATCAGGACCGGATAACGCTTGACGTCTCCTTCAGTCAGGCGATGCCGAATGGATCGCCCTTCGCGGCGCTGCGGTCGATGTACGCCATGGAGACGATGAGCGACGCCGCCATCGTCGCCTGGCGCAGCAAGCGCGGGAAGAGTTGGGAGGAAGCGCCCGTCATTCGCTTTCCTGGCGCAAGCGCGGCAGAAGTGTGGGTCGGCCGCCATCTGCCGTCGCGCCATAATCTTTCGGCGCCCGACATGGTGTTCGGCAAATTCCAGGGCGCGCCGCCGGCGTCCGCGCGCCGATGAGTCAGGGCCGATGGTGGGCGCTCGACGCGGCGCGCGGGATCGCCGTCCTGGCGATGGTGGTTTTTCACGTCATCTGGGATCTCGCGCATTTCGGCTATGCGCCGGCCAATCTCCCCTGGTCGGCGCCCGTCAAAATATTCGGCCATTCGATCGCCTTCGCCTTTCTCTTCATCGCCGGCGTGGCGCTGGTCCTGGCGAATCGCGATTCAATGCGCTGGCCGGCCTTTTGGCGCCGCTTCGCGCTCATCGGCGCCGCGGCGGCGCTGGTGACGGCCGGCACCTATGCGCTCTTTCCCAACGCTTTTGTGTTCTTCGGCATTCTGCATTGCATCGCGGTCGCCAGTCTGATCGCCGTACCGTTTCTTTTCGCGCCATGGCCAGCAGCATTCGCTTGCGGCGCCTTTTTCCTGATAGGCGGGGAGTTCTTCGCGTCGTCCGCCTTCAACGCCGATTGGCTGCAATGGATCGGGCTTTCGACCAGCGAGCCGATGACCCAGGACTGGCGTCCGCTCTTTCCCTGGGCCGGCGCGCTGCTTCTCGGCGTCGCGGCGGGAAAGCTCTCTCTCCCCGTTTACGGCGAGAGGCTTGGCGTGAGCAGCGAGGGCGCTAACCCTCTCCCCACACCAGCTAAGAGGGAATGGCTTCCCTTCCTCGGCCGGCACAGCCTGCTCATCTATCTCGCGCATCAGCCGGCGCTCTTCGCGCTCCTTATGGGCCTCGCCTATTTCATTCCGCCCGCGGTCGAGGCGACGGAATTCATCGCCTCATGCGAAGCGCGCTGCATGAATGAGGGCGGCGAAGGAAAAATATGCCACGACGCCTGTGCGTGCACGGCGCGGGAAGCGATCAGCAGCAAGGCGCTCGCCGGCGTGACCGATGAGGTCGAGCGCGGACGAAGGCTCAACGAGATCGCGCAAAGATGCGTGGCGCGGGGCAATGAATGAGGGCGCGCTTCCCTTCTCCCGCTTGCGGGAGAAGGTGGCCCTCGCGTAGCGAGGGTCGGATGAGGGCCGTCACGCGTTCCGCGTGACACCCTCTCCCGCAAGCGGGAGAGGGTTCCCGCCCCCCTTCACATCCCGCCGAGATGCTCGGCGACGGTGAAAATATCCTTGTCGCCGCGGCCGCACATATTCATCACCATCAGATGATCGCGCGGCTTCTGCGCCGCGAGTTCGAACACTTTCGCCAGCGCGTGAGAGGGCTCGAGCGCCGGGATGATCCCCTCGAGCTTCGAACAGAGCTGAAAAGCGTTCAGCGCCTCCTGATCGGTGGCGTTCAGATATTTCACGCGGCCGATCTCATGCAGCCAGGAATGTTCCGGCCCGATGCCAGGGTAATCCAGCCCCGCCGAAATCGAATGGCCTTCGAGAATCTGGCCGTCGTCGTCCATCAACAGATAAGTGCGGTTGCCATGCAGCACGCCCGGACGCCCGCCGGTCAGCGACGCCGCATGGCCGTTCGGCACATTGACGCCATGGCCCGCAGCCTCGACGCCGAAGATTTCAACGCTGGCGTCGTCGAGAAACGGATGAAACAGGCCGATGGCGTTGGAGCCGCCGCCGATGCAGGCGACGAGCGAATCAGGAAGCCGCCCCTCCATCTCCTGCATCTGCACGCGCGTCTCATTGCCGATGATCGACTGGAAGTCGCGCACCATCGCCGGATAGGGATGCGGCCCCGCCGCCGTGCCGATGCAGTAGAAAGTGTCGGCGACATTCGTCACCCAGTCGCGCAGCGCCTCGTTCATCGCGTCTTTTAATGTCCGCGCGCCCGACTGCACGGGAATGACTTCGGCGCCGAGCATCTTCATGCGGAAGACGTTGGGCTTTTGCCGCTCGACGTCGACCGCGCCCATATAGACGACGCAGTCGAGTCCAAAGCGCGCGCAGGCGGTGGCGGTGGCGACGCCATGCTGGCCGGCGCCCGTCTCGGCGATGATGCGCTTCTTGCCCATGCGCCGCGCGAGCAGAATCTGCCCGAGCACATTGTTGATCTTATGCGCGCCGGTGTGGTTGAGCTCGTCGCGCTTGAAATAGACCTTGGCGCCTTTGCCCTCGCCCGCGCGCTCCCGCACATAGTCGGTGATGCGCTCGGCGAAATAGAGCGGCGAGGGGCGCCCGACATAGTGCTTGTGGAGGCTCGTGAGCTCCTCATGAAAAGCCGGATCGATCTTCGTCTTCTCGTACGCCTCTTCGAGATCAAGTACGAGCGGCATCAGCGTTTCGGCGACGAAACGCCCGCCGAAAATGCCGAAGCGGCCATTTTCATCCGGGCCGGCGCGGAAGGAATTGGGAATCGGCTTGTTCACTTGCGATCCTCGGAAGAGATTTCGGCCTTATTAGACCTTGGCGCGCCGCTATGAAAGCCGAGCAGCGGCCAGGAAGGCTGCAATCTTCGCCGCGTCCTTGACGCCGCGTTCGCGCTCGACGCCGGAAGAGACGTCCACCGCGCGGGCGCCGGTGAGGCGCATCGCTTCCGCCACATTCTCGGGAGTAAGCCCTCCCGAAAGCATCCAATGTTTCGCAGCGACGCCGCGCAGCAGAGACCAGTCGAAAGCGACGCCGGCGCCGCCGGGAACCGCTGCGTACGGCGCGGGCTTGGCGTCGAACAGAATGACGTCGGCGACGTCTTCATAGGCGCGCGCCGCCTCGACATCGCCGGACGTCGCGACGCCCGCCGCCTTGATGACCGGCAGGCCGAAGCACGCCTTCACCTCGGCGACCCGCGCCGGCGTCTCACTTCCGTGAAGCTGGAGATAGTCGGGCGCGAGCGCGTCGATGATGTCCTGGAGCGCGGCGTCGTCAGCGTCGACGGTGAGCGCGACTTTGCTGACCCGCTCGCTGGCGAGGCGCCCGAGGGTGCGGGCGGTCTCGAGGTCGATATGGCGCGGACTTTTCTCGAAAAAGACAAAGCCCGCCATGTCCGCGCCGGCTCCGATCGCCGCGAGAAGCGTCTCGGGCGAGGAAAGACCGCAGATTTTGACGATGGTTGATTGCGTCATGGCCGCGCTTGTCGCGGCCGTCCACGCCGGCCGCTACGGTTATTTTGCTAAGTTGGCGCGCGTCTTAAACGTGGATGGCCGGCACAAGGCCGGCCATGACGCGGAAGGTCGGTCGCTAACTATCCCCGATTATACGCGTCCTCGAAGCGGACAATATCGTCTTCGCCGAGATAGGAGCCGGTCTGCACTTCGATCAGCTCCAGATCGATCTTGCCGGGATTGGTCAGGCGGTGCTTGCTGCCGATCGGCAGGTAAATCGATTCGTTTTCATGGACGAGATGGATTTCCTCGTCGCGGCCGACCTCCGCCGTGCCGCGCACGACGATCCAATGTTCGGCGCGGTGGAAATGCTTCTGCAGCGACAGGCGTTGGCCCGGCTTCACCACGATGCGCTTCACCTGATAGCGCTGGCCTTCGTCGATCCCCTGATAATAGCCCCACGGCCGAAAAATGCGCTTGTGCTCTCCCGCTTCGCGCCGGTTTTCGCTGCGCAGCTGCTCGACGAGCTGTTTGACCTGATCGCCATGCTCATGGCTAAGCACCAGCACGGCGTCCTGCGTCGTCACGACGATGATGTCGTTGACGCCGACGACGGTGGTCAGCGTGTCCTCGGAGCGCACATGGACGTTGCGGGCGTTCATGACGACGCCTTGGCCGCGCACCGAATTGCCGTTTTCGTCGCGGTCCGACAATTCCCAGACGGCGCGCCAGGTGCCGACGTCGGACCAGCCGATATCGGCCGGAATCAGCGCCGCTTTGTCGGTCTTTTCCATCACGGCGTAATCGATCGATTTCTTCGGCGCGTGCGCGAAGGCCTCGGCGTTCAAAATCATGAAGCCGAGGTCCTGGCGGGCCGCTTCGATCGCCGCTTCGGCGGCGGCGAAAATGCCGGGCTCGAATTGCGCAATCTCCGACTGCATGACGTCGGCGCGAAAGATGAAGTTGCCGCTGTTCCAGAAATAGCCGGCGTCGACATAGTCCTGCGCCGTTGCGCGGTCCGGCTTTTCGACGAAAGCGTCGAGTTTGTAGACCTCGCAACACGACTCGAGCGGCGCGCCGGGGCGCAGATAGCCGTATCCCGTCGCGGGGCCGTCGGGCTTGACGCCGAGCGTGACGATATAGCCTTGGGCCGCCGCGGCGCTCGCCCGCTTGCACAGATCGACGAGGCCCTCGGTGTCGCGCACGACATGGTCGGCGGCGAGCACGACGACGACTGTGTCGGGCGCGCGGCGCGCGGCGAGGCCCGCCGCGACGGCGACCGCCGGACCCGAGTCGCGACGCGACGGCTCCAGCACGACGTCGGCTTGCGCGCCGATCTCGCGCAGCTGGTCGGCGATGAGGAACCGGTAGTCGAAATTAGAGACGACGATCGGCCGCTCGAACGCCGGGTCGGCCAGCATCGCCATCGTCGTCTGGAAGGTGGAGCGCTCGCCAATGAGCGGAATGAACTGCTTGGGAAGCGTCTCGCGCGATTCGGGCCACACCCGCGTCCCCGATCCGCCGCACATAATAACGGGCAATATCTTCTTCATAGCCCCTCTCGCACTCGGCCGCGCCCGCCCCCGGGCAGCCATAATTGTCCGCCCGACTATTGGCAATACGATGGCGAAGCTGAGGGCAGAAGCGCAAGCGCCGCTATTTGCCCTTCTTCTCAAGTTCGGCCTTGAGCGCCGCAAGCTTGGCGAAGGGCGAATCCGGATCGGGCTGGCGCTCGCGCCGCTCCGGCGCGGCGAAGCCTGCAGGGCGCCGGGGGCGGGCGTCATCGCGCGGCGGGCGGCCCTCGAAGCGCGGCTTTCCGGCCGGACGCCCCTCCTTGCCCGGAGCGTTGCCGGGCCGCTGGTCGCGGCGCGGCGGCCTCTGTTGCTTGTCCTCAGCGCCCTGACCGGACGCTTGCCGATGCGCGCCGGCCTCGCGGGGGCGCGGACCGGCATGCACGTGGCGCTGTGGACGCCAGATCTCGATGGAGTCCGGCTCGGTCGGCGCGGCTTTGGCCGACGCAGCCTCCGAGGCGGGCTCTTCCTGCGCTTGGGCCGCTGTCGCCTCTTCTTCGCGCGCCTCTGCACCCGCTTCCACGGCGACGGACGCCGGCGCCTCTGTCGTCGGCCCTTCGGCGGCGAGCTCCTCTGCCGGCGCTTCCTCCGAGGCAGAGGGCTGCGGCTCGACAGACGGCTCCGCTTCCGCGGCGGCCGGCGCCTCGGAAGCGGGGCTTTCGGCCTGAATATCCTCGCTCGCGGCTTCCGCCGGCTTGGCCCCAGCTTTTGGCGTCACAGGCTCCATCGCAGCCGCGGGCACGATCGCAACGGTAATGGCCGGCCCCGGGCGCTGCGTCGAAGCATAGCCAAGCGACTTCAGGATCGAGGAAAAAGCCTCGCCGGAACAGCCCGTGAGCGAGGTCATCGCGACGGTGACGACGAAGCCGTCCGCGTCGGCCGCGCCGGGCGGCGGCTCGCCCGCGGTGAGCCCCGGGCGGTAGGCGATCGCCGGCCGAATGAGATCGGCGAGACGTTCAAGAATATCGACACGAACGACGCGCTCGCCGCAGACTCGAAAACCGGCGGCGCGATAAAAACCTTTCGGGATCGATGCGTCGGCGGCGAAGGACGTGCGTCCCGAGGCCGCCAGATGCGGCACTTCCTCAAGCCCCTTCACGTTCTCAAGACCGCCGTGATGCAGCGCCCAAAGCAGCGCCGAAAGCGCGCGCGGCGCCGGCTTGAGAAGCGCGGGCGCATAGATGTGATAGGCCCCGAACCGCACGCCAAGCTTGCGCAGCGCGGCGCGGTCCTCCTGGGAGAACGCCTTTACGTCCTTGGCGACGCGCGCGCGGTCCAGCACGCCCAATTCTTCCGCGAGCTGGAAGGCGACGCCGCGCGTCACCCCTTCCAAACCTTCGCCCTTCTCCAGCTGCTCGAGCGGCCCGAGCAGCTTCTTGACGTGTTGCGCGAGCCAGAGGTCGAGGCGTTGTTTGACCTTCTCTAGAGCCGGTCCTGTCAGCTGCTCGTCGGCAAGCACGCGCGTCGTCGGCGCCAGCACGCCGGCGCCGGAGGCGATTTTCCCCACAGGTTCGCCGAGCCAGCGAATCAGGCCGTCATTGCCGAGCGCGAAGGCGTCGTCGACCGCGTCGAAGACGCGGGTCGCCCGCGCCTCGAATTCTCCAGCGAGCGCCTTCTGCGCCGCCGCGTTCAACGTCTTGGCCGCTTCGCCTGCCGCGCCGGGATCCGGCGTGAAGCGAAATCCCTGAAGGCTTCCGACATGCTGGCCTTCGACCAGAACGTCGCCGGCGGCGTTGATTTCGGCTTCAAGCATCGCATTCTCTCTTAAGCGGCGCGCCAGCACGCTGGTGCGGCGGTCGACGAAACGCTGCGTCAGTCGGTCGTGCAACGCGTCGGATATGCTGTCCTCTACCCGACGCGCGACGCTCTGCCAATGCTGAGTGTCGTCGAGCCAGCCGGAACGGTTGGCGATAAAACTTGCGGTACGCACTTGCGCGAGGCGGTTCGACAGCGTCGCGATGTCGCCGTCGATGCGGTCCACCGCTTCGATCTGCCCCGCCATCCAGTCCTCGGGGATCTTGCCGCGCCGGGCGATGAACGCGAATATCGCCAGCGCGAGCTCGGCGTGGGCGGCAGGCGAAGTCTTGCGGTAATCGGGGATTTGGCAGGCTTCCCAAAGCCGCGCGACATCGGCTGTCGTCTTGGCGTTGCGCCGCGCGATTTCATCACGGCTCGCGGCTTCAAGCGCCCTTTGATCGTCTGCGACCCGCGCGCGCACCAGATCCGGATGCGCCGGGACTTGGTCGAGAGAATGCATCAGCGCGTCGATCGAAGAAAAATCGAGGGCGCTGTTGCGCCATTGCAGCGTCTTCACCGGATCGAAGCGGTGGTCCTGTAAAGCGTCGATCAATTCCTCGTCGAAGGGCGGGCAGCGGCCGGTCGCGCCAAAAAAGCCGTCGCTCATATGGCGCCCCGCTCGGCCGGCGATCTGCCCGAATTCCGCCGGCGTCAGCCTGCGATGGCGCAATCCGTCGAATTTGCGATCGGAGGCGAAGGCGACATGGTCGACGTCGAGATTGAGCCCCATGCCGATGGCGTCCGTCGCGACAATGTAATCGACGTCGCCGCCCTGATAGAGTTCGATCTGCGCGTTGCGCGTGCGCGGCGACAGGACGCCGAGCACGACGGCCGCCCCGCCACGCTGGCGCTTGATCAGTTCCGCGATCGCGTAAACCTCTTCGGCGGAAAAGGCGACGATGGCGCTGCGCGGCGGCAGCCTGGAGATCTTCTTGTCGCCGGCGAAGTAAAGCTTTGAAAGCCTCGGGCGGGTAAAGATCGGCGCGCCCGGAAAAAGTTCTGTAACGAGCGGCGCCATCGTCGCCGCGCCAATCAGGAGAGTCTCCTGACGTCCGCGCCAGTGGAGTAGCCGGTCGGTGAAAATATGGCCGCGGTCGAGATCGGCGGCGAGCTGGATTTCGTCGATCGCGACGAAATCCGCCTGGACGTCGCGCGGCATGGCTTCCACCGTCGCGACCCAATAGGCCGGCGCGCGGGGCTTAATCTTTTCCTCGCCGGTGATGAGCGCGACATTGTCCGCGCCGACGCGTTCGGCGACGCGATTATAGACCTCACGGGCGAGCAGGCGCAGAGGCAGCCCAATGACGCCGGAGGGAAAGGACAACATACGCTCGATGGCGTGATGCGTCTTGCCGGTGTTGGTGGGGCCGAGCACCGCCGCCACGCCCCTGTCGAACGGCCTTGCGCGGGGGGCGGCGCGGCTCGCCGGGTAAGACGGCGCGACTGTCATGTTCTTCTTTGCTGCCTGACGCGCGCCGCGGCGCGCCTTCGTTTCATATCGAAACTTCGAGCAGGGCGCGACTTTACCTTCTGAACAGCCTGGGAACGAATCGCGCCCGAATCGCTGACTCTCGCTGAGTCACGCTCTGTTCCAACAATATATGGACGCGCGGCCAAATCGAAACGCCAGAAGTTGCGAGAACGGCTCGTCGACGGCGTCGCGCGCGGCTTTGACGAAAGAGCCGCCGGCGGACTCCTTTCGGCGCTGCTGTCAACGGCCAAGATTAGGCGGTTCGGCAGCTCGCTGTTAAGCTTTGGGATCAATCGGGAACGCAGCAGGCACGAATCAGTGTTCGATCTCAGTTGGCGTTGCGTTCCGTCGAGTTTCCGCGACCCTCGAGCGCGTCTTCCGCCGCGTCGACACGATGAGCGAGGCGCAAACAAACAAGAATGCTTAACGTCGCGTCCTTCTCTGGGACGCCTGGACGAGGCGGCGCGGCATTCGCGCGCGTGGCCTCTCGACGTTGCGGCGGCTTTGCGCGACGCGCCTCTGCGCGTAATTGGTAAACGCCAAAGCCGATTCGCGTGTTTGGCGAGCCTCTGCAGGCAGAGCGAACCGGCGATGCGCGAACGGGAATTCGGGGCCGAAGGCGGCCGCCGCTGCGGGCAAGGCGCGGCCGAACGCAAACGAACAGGCGGGCCGCAATCGCTCGCGCTGAGGAAAGCTCACCGGAAGGGCTGGAGCGGGTGAAGGGAATCGAACCCTCGTATTCAGCTTGGAAGGCTGCTGCTCTACCATTGAGCTACACCCGCATGAGGGTGATTCTATGCCAATCTGCGCGGCGCTTGGCAATGGGCGCGCAGACAATGCATTTCCCATTTGACAGCGAGGCGGGACGCCACTAACCGGAGCGCCCACACAGTCTCTCAATACAGGCGGGGCGTTCCCACGCTGCTTCTCGAGGACCAATCGACCGTGGCAAAACCCGAACTCGGCGCCAAACGCCAATGTCAGTCCTGCGGGACGAAGTTTTACGACTTTAAAAAGGACCCGATCGCCTGTCCGAAATGTGGCGCGATTTATCAGGTGGTGGCGCTGACGCGAGCGGCGGCGCGCGCGCAACAAGAAGAAGAGAGCGAACTCGAAAAGGAGAACCCTGAAACGGTGTCGCTCGAAGAAGTCGAGGAGACGGAGACCGTAGCGGAATCGATCGATGTCGAAGATGATGTGGAGATCGAGGGAGACGACGCCGAAGACGACACTTTCCTCGAGGAGGAAGAGTCCGACGACGATGTCTCCGGATTGATCGACGGCGACATTGAAACTGACGAAGAGACCTGAACCGTCGGGCGTCACGGACCTCGCGCGACAGCGCGAGCCGCGGCCTTCAGGTCAATTGGAGAAGGCGGCCGTTTGGCCGCCTTTTATTTGCCGCGACGCCGGCGCTGCTGGCCGAGGCCCATCTGCTTGGCGAGATTAGACCGCGCCTTGGCGTAGTTGGGCGCAACCATCGGATAGTCGGCCGGGAGGCCCCACTTTTCACGATAGTCTTCGGGCGACAGTCCATATTGCGTGCGCAGATGACGCTTCAGCGACTTGAACTTCTTCCCGTCCTCAAGGCAGAGGATGTAATCATTGGTCACCGAACGCTTGACGGGAATCGCCGGTTTCGGCGGCTCGGCGGGCGCCGCCGCGGAGCCCGCGCCAACGCGCAACAGGGCGCTGTAGACTTCGCTGATGAGCCCGGGCAACTCTCCGGCGGGAACGGAGTTGTTGCTCACATAGGCCGAGACGATGTCAGCCGCGAGTTCAATGTTGTTGGCTTGATTCATCGGATTGCTCACCACTTCCTGTTGAGACGGACGCCGCCCCCGCCGCCCTTGATCAATGCTTTGATGCATAGAATCGTCGCCCTGCCGTTACTTGTTGACTGACTAACAGAATAGTGCGACTGCATCAAGAAATATTATGCACTATTGGCGCCGCCCAATTCTGCATAGTTGATCAATCAGAATTTCGCGCTTTACGGCCGTGATGGCCTCATGTTTTCTTTTTTTTGTCTTTTTTTCTCCGCGAAAAAGCGCTGGTTTGGCGCAGCCAACGGCGGAGGCGCGGCCATATGACTGACTTCAGAGCCATTCGCATCGACAAGGACAATGACGGCCAACACGCCGATTACGTCATCATGCGTGAGTGCGACCTGATGGAGGGCGATGTCGACGTTGACGTCGCTTTCTCGGCGATCAACTACAAGGACGGTCTCGCCGTTGCTGGCAAGGGACCGGTGGTGCGTCGCTTCCCAATGATTCCCGGCGTCGATCTCGCGGGTCGCGTCACGCGCTCCACGCATCCGGAATTTGCGGCGGGCGACATTGTGGTTGCGACGGCGTGCGGCCTGGGCGAAGCGCATTATGGAGGCTTCGCGGAAAGGGCGCGGCTATCGGGCGATTGGCTCGCGAAACTGCCGCCGCCGCTGACGCCGGCGCGCGCCATGGCGGTTGGCACCGCGGGACTGACCGCCATGTTCTGCGTGCTTGCGCTGGAGCGCCATGGCTCCCGGCCCGAGGACGGGCTCGCGGTGGTGACGGGCGCGACGGGGGGCGTCGGCTCTTTCGCCGTCGCATTGCTCGCCAAGGCTGGCTGGCGCGTGGCCGCCGTCACCGGACATGCGAGCGAAGACGCCTATCTCAAACGCCTGGGCGCGTCCGAAATCATCAGCCGCGACGAATTGTCCGCTCCAGGAAAGCCGCTGCAAAAGCAGCGCTTCGCCGTCGGCGTCGACACTGTCGGCGGCGTCACTCTCGCCAATCTTCTTGCGCAGACGCGCTTCGATGGCGCCGTCGCCGCCTGCGGTAATGTCGCCGGCATGGAGCTTCCGGCGACTGTCGCGCCTTTCATTCTGCGCGGCGTCTCGCTGCTCGGCGTCGAAAGCGTGCGCCCGCGCATCGAGCTGCGGCGCGCCGCGTGGACCCGAATCGCGCGGGACCTCGATGCCTCCGCGATCGACGCGATAAGCGAAATCATTTCCTTCGACGCGGCGCTGGATCGCGCCCGCTCGATCGTTGGCGGAAAGATTCGCGGCCGCGTCGTCATCGATATGGGCCTGCATCTTCCGCTCTAAGATGATCGGTGGCCGCGGGCCCGCGTCCCGCAGATCACCCGGCCTTTCCGGTCTCGGCCTTTGAGCAGCCAAGCTAAGCCTTCGAAAGCGCGCGCGAATCGTCGCATTGCGGCGTCAATTTCTCGACAAGCGCGCCCGTCTCGGCTCTAATGCCCACGACGGCCCGCTTGGGCCGATTATTTTTCTTAAGGACGCTCGCCGCATCGGCGCGGCGAACCAAAGGTCAAAAACGCATGAGTTCGGCTTTTACAAAAGAACAGAACGACGACAATCCGCGCGAGGACCTGCCTGACCGGCCGGTCAGTCCACATCGCAATCTGGTTACGCCCGAGGGGCTCGAACAGATTGAAGCCGAGCTTGCGCGCCTGCAGAAGGAAATCGAACGCGCAACGGCGAGCGAAGACAATCACGCGCTCGCGTTGGCGCAACGCGATCTGCGCTATTGGTCGGCGCGTCGCGCCAGCGCCGAAGTCATTCGGGCGATCGCCGATCATTCGCATGTGCGGTTCGGTCATCGCGTCATCGTCGAACTCGAGGATGGCGAGCGCCGCAGTTTCCGGCTCGTCGGCGAAGACGAAGCCGATCCGACGAAGGGGCTTATTCCCTATGTCGCTCCGCTCGCAAAGGCGCTGATGGGCAAGTCGGTGGGCGACAAGGCGGAGGTCATCCACCACAGCGCGCGAATCGTGGAGATCGGTTAGCGCCCTGCTCTTGCACGGCGCGGTTCTCTCAGTTGACGATCAGGCGGCGTTCCTGACCGCCTTCGTCGACTTCGCTGGCGCCGTCTTGGCCGCGCTGGCCGGTTTTTTCAATCGGCGCTTGATCGAGGCCCAAAGCTCCCGCATCTCCTCCGCCGCGACGCCGTCCGGGTTATATTCGCCGACCCCTCGTCCGAGCCGCGCCGCTTCCTGGTAATCGACGCGCGACGACACGAGCGGCGCGAGAAGACCGCCCATCGCCTGCAGCGCCTTGGCGCCGAGTTCGACGCGCGCGCTCTGTTGCGCGGGCGGACATTGGTTGAGCAGAAAGGCGTAATCCTTGCCTTTCTCCTTCACGCGCATGCGCGTGATTTCCGACGCCCAGAGATCGAAGGCGTTGGGACGCGCTGGAATGACGCAAAGATCCGCCGCGCGCACGGCCGCCGAAAAATAGTCGCCCTCCTGGCCCGGCGCATCAATAATGGCGAGCGTCACGCCCTTTGCGGCGAGCGCGGCAAGCGCCTTGCTCAGCTTCGCCGGCGGCACGTGTTCGACGGCGATGTCCGCGGCGCCGCGCGCGCGCGACCAATTGACCAGGGTTTGCAGCGGGTCGAGATCGATGATGAACACGCGTTCCCCAGCTTGGCGCGCGGCGACGGCGACGCTGCTGGCGAGCGTGCTCTTGCCGGCGCCGCCCTTCTGGGTGACGAAAGCGATTTTGCGCATGTGCGACGGTCCAGTTTTTGGTTGATATCGACGCTTTGCACGCGAAGCTTAACGAATGAGATCCCCGCCCCGAATTCATTCACGGAATCGTAATACTTGCGGCAAGGTTAATCGGCGGTTAACGGCTCCGCTTCAGTCGTCGAGAATCCGATCAGGACAGTCTTCGACGCTGTGATGACTGATCATCAAACTCGGGGGCCGGGACCGTCCGAGCCATCCACGGCGCACGTTCCGCCCCGTTTGCGGCGCGCTCCCTTTTCTTCGGCTCCAGAGATTCTCGCAAGCGAGCCGCCTCGCTATGTTAATCAGTAACCATGTCCGATCTGTTCCAAGCCGCGAAGCTCGAAAACGACGCGCCGCGTCCGCTCGCCGACAGGCTGCGGCCGACGCGACTCGACGAGGTGGCGGGACAGGATCATCTGCTTGGACCGGAGGGCGCGCTGACGCGGCTCGTCCGCGCCGGCGCGCTCGGCTCGCTCATCTTCTGGGGTCCGCCCGGCACCGGCAAAACCACGGTCGCGCGGCTTCTCGCGCATGAAACCAAGCTCGCCTTCGTACAGATTTCGGCGATCTTTTCCGGCGTCGCCGATTTGAAGAAGACCTTCGAGGCGGCGCGCGCCAGGCGCGCCGCCGGCCAGGGGACCCTGCTCTTCGTCGACGAGATTCACCGCTTCAATCGCGCGCAGCAGGATTCCTTCCTGCCGGTGATGGAGGACGGCACGATCACGCTCATCGGCGCAACGACCGAAAACCCATCCTTCGAACTCAACGCCGCGCTGCTCTCACGCGCGCGCGTGATGACCTTCAAGGCGCTCGACGAAGCGGCGATCGAACAGCTGCTCAAACGCGCCGAAAACGCCGAAGCCAAGCCGCTGCCGCTCGAACCCGACGCGCGCGCCGCGCTTGTCGGCATGGCCGACGGCGACGGCCGCGCGGCCTTGACGCTCGCCGAGGAAATCTGGCGCGCCGCGAAGCCCGGCGAGATCTTCGATCGGACGGGACTCGTCGACATCGTGCAGCGTCGCGCGCCGATCTACGACAAGGCGCAGGAAGGCCACTACAATCTCATCAGCGCATTGCACAAATGCGTCCGCGGTTCGGACCCCGACGCCGCGCTCTACTACCTCGCGCGCATGCTCGCCGCCGGAGAAGATCCGCTGTTTCTCGCGCGCCGCATCGTGCGCATGGCGGTTGAAGACATCGGTCTGGCCGATCCGCAGGCGCTCGTCGTCGCCAACGCCGCCAAGGACGCCTATGATTTCCTCGGCAGCCCCGAGGGCGAACTCGCGCTGGCGCAGGCGGTGATCTATGTGGCGACCGCGCCCAAATCCAACGCCGCCTATGTCGCCTTCAAGCGCGCGCAGCGCGTCGCGGAGGAGAAGGGCTCGCTGATGCCGCCGAAGGTCATCCTCAACGCGCCGACGAAAATGATGCGCGAAGAGGGCTATGGCGCGAACTACGAATATGATCATGATTCGCCCGAGGCCTTTTCGGGCCAGAACTACTGGCCTGATTCGCTCTCGCGGCAGAAGTTCTACAGACCGGTCGAGCGCGGATTCGAGCGCGAGATCGCCAAACGCATCGACTATTGGGATCGACTGCGCAAAGAGCGCGGCGATTCATAAATGTGGTCGTGGCCGGGCTTTTCTTTTTAAAAACTGCGGCATGGACGAAAGAGCCGCGAGCCGCCGCATGGACCGGGCCAGCCAACTCCTTTAAAGAAAAATGAATCAACGCCGGACGCGCGATATCCCCCACTTGCGCCGTGGCGGCCAATGGCTCGAGCGGCGCGCCAATGCTACGCCCTTCAGACCGCTCGTGACGGAGCTGACTTCGCGATCATGACCCGTTATAGGTCCGTTCTGGTTCTTGCCGTTCTCGCGAGCCTGGCGCTTGGCGCCGCGCTGCCGTCGCTCTTTAGCGCCCTGCGCAGCCGCATCGCGCCTGACCGCCAAAGCGAGGCGATCCAGCCCGGGCCCGCCGACGGCGAAGTCCGGCTTTCCGCCGCTCAGATCGAAGCCTCCAAGATCGCGACGGCGACGGTCGGCCCTGGCGTCGTTACGCGCCGGATCACGGCGCCTGCCGCCATCAAACCCGATCCGGACAAAATCGCGCGCGTCGCCGCCAAGGTCGCAGGCGTCGTCGAAGAGATGCGCAAGCGCCTTGGAGACCAGGTCGCGCGCGGCGAAACCATCGCGATTATCGACTCCCGCGAAGTGGCCGAAGCGAAAAGCGAGTATCTCGCCGCATCGGCGAATTTCGATCTGCAGAATGTGCTCTTTCAACGCGAAAAAGGACTGTTCGAGAAGAAGATCACCGCAGAGCAGCTGTTCCTGAAAGCCAAAGCGGTCTTCATGGAAGCCAAAGTGAAGCTCGATCTTGCGCGGCAGAAACTCGCCGCGCTGG
Source organism: Methylocystis silviterrae (assembly GCF_013350005.1). GTDB lineage: Bacteria > Pseudomonadota > Alphaproteobacteria > Rhizobiales > Beijerinckiaceae > Methylocystis > Methylocystis silviterrae. Next base: position 98,415 of record NZ_JABVWW010000005.1, on the reverse strand, counting down.
ACATGAGCGAGCAGGAAATCGCCGCCCTGCCCTCTCAGCCGATCGCCGATCTTCGCCGCAAGGAGATCCGCGCGCCGATCTCCGGGCGCGTCATCGAGCGTCTGGTCAGTGTCGGACAGCCGGTCGGCGGCGAGGGTCAGGCCAAGGAGCTCTACGTCATCTCCGATCTCTCCGTTGTCGAGGCCGAGCTCGCCGTGCCCGCCGCCGATCTCGCCCTGTTGCGCGAGGGCCAGGAAGTCCGGATTTCGAACGCCGAAGGACGCGCCTTCGTGGGCAAGATCACCTACGTCAATGCGATGATCACCCGGGAGACGCGGTCGGGCCAGATTCTTGCGCGCTTCGCCAATCCGGATTTCTCGCTGCGTCCGGGCAGCCTCTTGGAGGCGGAAATTTCCCTCAAAGAGGCGCGAGTGAAACTCAAAATTCCACGCTCGGCGGTGATGGTCATCGACGGCAAGCCCAACGTCTTCGTTCGCACGCCAGAGGGCTTCACCAAGCGCGACGTCGAACTTGGACGGGGAGACGATAACTCGATTGAAGTCATCTCCGGATTGCAGCAGGGAGAGCAGATCGCCGTCTCCAATGTCTTTTTGCTGAAGGCGGAGCTCGGCAAGCAGAGCATTCCGGAGGAATGATGCGCGCCGGCGGCTTTCCTTCCTCGACGTCATGGACGACGCTTCGACTCCGCCCCCAAACTGTCGCCTTGAACGCTAGCGGCCGCCGATGATCAAGAATCTCATCGCCTTCTCGGTCCGAAGCCGTTGGCTCATCGTGTTGTTGACGGCGCTCGTCGTCCCGCTTGGCGTCTGGTCGCTGATGCGATTGCCGATCGACGCGGTGCCGGACATCACGAACAATCAGGTGCAGATCAACGCTTTCGCGCCGGCGCTTTCGGCCTTCGAGATCGAGAAACAGGTCACCTATCCAATCGAGAACGCCATCGCGGGAATTCCGGGGCTCGAATATACCCGCTCGCTTTCACGCAATGGCTTCGCGCAGGTCACCGCCGTCTTCGCCGATGGCGTCGACATCTATTTCGCGCGCCAGCAGGTCGGCGAACGCCTGACGCTCGCCAAGGAGATTTTTCCGCCTGGCGTCGAATCGCATATGGGCCCGGTCGCCACGGGCCTTTCCGAAATCTACATGTGGTCGGTCGACTACGCGCCGCGCGGCAGCGAGAAGCCGGCGCCTGATGGGAAGCCTGGCTGGCAGCGCAACGGCGATTATCTCACGCCGGAAGGGCAGAGGCTGCGCAATTTGCTCGAACGGACCGCATATCTGCGAACCGTGCAGGATTGGATCATCAAGCCGCAGCTGCGCACCGTGCCCGGAGTCGCCGGCGTCGACTCGCTTGGCGGCTACATTAAGGAATATCACGTTCAGCCGGACCCGGCGAAGATCTACGCTCTCGGACTGTCTTTCGCCGATCTCGCCGGCATTATCGAACGCAACAATATCAGCCGGGGCGCGGGCTATGTCGAACGCAACGGCGAGGGTCTCGTCGTGCGCAGCCCGGGACGGCTTGAGTCGATGGATGACATCGCCAAAGTCGTCGTGTCGACGCGCGGCGGCACGCCGGTGCGACTCGAAGACATCGCGGAGGTCGGCGTCGGACGCGAGCTGCGCATGGGCAGCGCCAGCATGAATGGCGAAGAGGTGGTGATCGGCACGGCGCTGATGCTGATCGGCGCCAACAGTCGCGAAGTCTCGAGCGCCGTCAATGCGAAGATGGACGAGATTCGCCGGCTGCTGCCGCCCGGCGTTGAAGTGCGCACGATCTTGAACCGCACCTTGCTCGTCAACGCCACGATCACGACCGTCGCCATGAATCTCGTCGAGGGCGCGGCGCTCGTCATCCTCGTGCTCTTCGTCATGCTCGGCAATTTCCGCGCGGCGCTCGTGACGGCGATGGTCATACCGCTGACGATGCTGCTGCTGGGCGTCGGCATGCATGTCGGAAAGATCAGCGCCAATCTGATGAGTCTCGGCGCGCTCGATTTCGGATTGATCGCCGATGGCGCGATCATCGTCACCGAGAATTGCTTGCGTCGCCTGACGCAGCGTCAGAACGCCCTGGGACGCACGCTCACACTGGAGGAACGGCTGACGACCGTCATCGACTCGGCGGTCGAGATGCGGCGGCCGACGGTCTACGGCCAGGCGATCATCATTCTCGTCTATGTGCCGATTCTGACCTTTTCCGGAGTGGAAGGGAAGATGTTCCATCCGATGGCGATGACCGTCATCATGGCGCTCGCTTCGGAATTCGTTCTGTCGCTAACATTCTTTCCTGCGATGATCGCCATCGCGCTTTCTGGCCGCGTGCGCGAATCCGAAAACATCGTCGTCGAAGGGCTCAAGCGCGCCTATGAGCCGATGTTGAAATCGGCGATGGCCGCGCCTTTGAAGCCGATCGCGCTCGGCGCGGGCGCCTTCGTTCTCGCGGCGGGTCTCTATATGACGTTGGGCGAGGAGTTCGTTCCGACGCTCGACGAAAAGAACCTCGCCATGCAGGCGAATCGCATCCCGAGCGCGTCGCTGACGCAAGCGCAGGCGATGCAATTCGACATCGAACGCACGCTGCGCAGCTTTCCAGAGGTCGACTACGTCTTCTCCAAAACCGGCACGGCCGAAATCGCAACCGATCCGATGCCGCCGAACCTGACCGATACTTTTATTATGCTGAAGCCGCGCGACAAATGGCCTGACCCAGGCCTCGACAAGGCGGCGCTGATCGAAAAGATGGAGGCGCGGCTCGCGAAACTGCCGGGCAACGCCTATGAGTTCTCGCAGCCCATTCAACTGCGCTTCAATGAACTGCTCGCCGGCGTGCGCGGCGACATCGCCGTCAAAGTGTTCGGCGAAAATTTCGACGTTCTTTTGAAGGCGGCCAATCAGATCGCCGGCGTTCTCAATACGGTCAAAGGCGCGAGCGATGTAAAGGTCGAACAGGTGGTTGGCCTCCCGATCCTCGACATCGCCGTCGATAAGGGCGCGATCGCGCGCCTTGGCCTGAGCGTCGCCGCGGTGCAGGACGTGATCGGCGCCGCGATCGGCGGACAAAGGGCTGGAGTGGTGTTCGAGGGCGACCGGCGCTTCCCCATCGTCGTTCGTCTGCGGGACAATTTGCGCGAGGACGCGCAGGCTTTGGAGTCGATTCCGGTCGCGCTTCCCTCGGCGGCGGGCAACACGCCAGTCGTGCTGCTGAAGCAGGTGGCGAAATTCTCCATCCTGGACGGCCAGAACCAAATTTCGCGGGAAAACGGCCATCGCCGCATCGTGGTCAGCGCCAATGTGCGCGGGCGCGACATTGCGTCGGTGGTCGAAGAGGCGCGCGCGAAGATCGAGAAAAAGGTGACGCTACCGCCCGGCTACTGGATTGCATGGGGCGGGCAATTCGAGAATCTCGCGGCGGCCCGGGCGCGGTTGATGATCGTCGTGCCGGCCTGCTTTTTCTTGATCTTTCTGCTGCTCTACTCGGCGCTCGGCGCGACGCGCGACGCGCTGCTAGTGTTCACCGCGGTGCCGCTGGCGCTATCGGGCGGCGTCGCTGCGCTATGGCTGCGCGGCATGCCCATGTCCGTCTCGGCCGCCGTCGGCTTCATCGCGCTCTCGGGCGTCGCTGTGCTCAACGGCCTCGTCATGCGCACCTATATTTCGCAGTTGATCGCGGGCGGCATGCCCGAACGCCAGGCGATCTTCAAAGGCGCGATGACGCGATTGCGTCCAGTCGTGATGACGGCCCTCGTCGCGTCGCTCGGCTTCCTGCCGATGGCGCTCGCGACTGGCACCGGCGCCGAAGTGCAAAAGCCGATCGCGACGGTCGTCATCGGCGGCCTGATCAGCGCCACGGCGCTGACTCTTGTGGTCCTGCCTGCCCTCTACGCGTTCTTCTGTCGTTCGCCAGAGTCAACGACCGTGCAGCAAAGCGGAGGTTGACCGGTGAGCATGCGCGGCGTCGCCTCGGTCCTGATCTGCTTCTTTCTGAGCGGCGGCGCGACGCATGCAGAAACACTAATGGGCGCAATGCTCCGCGCCTATAACGCCAATCCGCAGCTCAACGCCGGCAGAGCCGAACTGCGCGCCATCGACGAAAGAGTGCCGCAGGCGGAGGCCGGCATGAGGCCCCGCGTGAGCGGCGACGCCTATCTCGGCGTGCAGCATAATCGCCTCGTCACGAAGCAGCGCGACGTTGATATCAACGACCCGACCAACACCTCCATCACGAAGAACATTCAAAACGGCGACAGCATTCCCCGCTCCGCCCATCTGACATTCGAACAGCCGATATTCGACGGGTTCAAGACACAAAACCAAACGCGCGCGGCGGAATCGGGGGTCTTCGCCGGACGCGAGCGGCTGCGTCTGACCCAACAGCGCGTATTATTCGACGCCGTCACCGCCTATATGAACGTCTTGCGCGACACGGCGGCGCTCAAACTTCAGGAAAGCAATGTCGCGGTCCTGAAGGAGCAATTGCGCCAGACGCGGGAGCGCTATCAGTACGGACAGATCACCTTGACGGATGTCGCGCAGGTCGAGGCGCGGCTCGCGGGCGGCAAGTCTCTCGCCGGCGCCGCGCGCGCCACGCTTGACGCCAGCATCGGCGTCTATCGCAAGACGGTCGGCGTCGAGCCGACGAAGCTCGCGCCGGGCGCGCCGATCGACCGACTGCTGCCGAAGTCGCGCGACGAAGCGGAACGCATCGCGCAAAACGAACATCCGTTCATCCTCGCGGCCCTTCACGAGGCCGACGTCGCGGATCTCGACATCAAGGCGCTCGAAGCCGACTTCATGCCCAAACTATCAATCGTCGGCGACGTATTCACGCAGACCGATATTTCCGGCATCGGCAACCGCAACGTCGGCGCAAAAGTCCTCGGACATCTCAACGTGCCGATTTACGAGGGCGGCCTGACGTCCTCCCGCGTGCGGCAGGCGAAAGAAACCGCCGGGCAGCGACGGTTCGACGCCGATGTTGCGCGCGCCGAGGTTCTCTCGCTGGTGCGCGCCTATTGGGGCGCGCTGCAGGCCGCGAAAACTCAGATTTCAGCAGCGCAAACGCAAATCGCCGCGGCCGAGCGCGCGCTTTACGGCATAAGAGAAGAAGCCAAGGCCGGTCAGCGGACGACGCTCGAAATTCTTATCGCGCAGCAAGAGCTGCTCTACGCCCGCATCGCGCTCGTCTTCGCTCAGCGCGACCGCGTCGTCGCCTCCTATGCCGTGCTCTCTTCGCTCGGGCGGCTTTCTTCAGGCTGGCTCGATCTTACGCCCGGCGGCTATGATCCGGCGATCCACTTCGAGCAGGTGAAGGATCTCTGGGGCGACCCGACCACGCCCGACCGCTAGTGCAGGTTCCCAAAAAGTCGCATCGATCACATGATTCCATGCGATCGAAAGCGCTCTAAGATTTGAGACGCGCCGCGATGCTGCGATAAGATGCTATAGTTTAAAAAAGACGCGCCGCCGGGCGCGAAATCATAAGGGCTGAGGGAGAGGACATCATGCGAGGCGCTTTCATCACATTCGCCGTTGCGATGCTGCTGGCGTTGCTTTCGGCGATCCCGGCAAATGCTTTTTGCATGTTCGGCTGCAATCCGACTGAAGCGCATGCGCGGCAGATTTTCGAGAACTTGCTGAAGCAGCGCGTCGACAAGCCGTTCAAGATCGTCGAATTCAAACAGACGATGGCCGAGCGTCTCGAGATGCACGCCACCGGTGAAAAGGGCTACGAGATCTTCTTCAATGCGCGGGTCGAGTTCCCGGAAGGCGCCAATCTCGAATGCAAGCCCGAGGCTGGAAAATTTCCCGAAGGCTGTTCGCCGAGCAGTCATTTTGTGACTGCGCCGCGCAGTTCCGATCCGCCGGGCAAGCAATATATCGCGCCTGGGTCGACGGTTCTGTTCGACGAGGAATATCGCTTTTATGAAGCGGGCAGCGGCTGGAAAGGCCCAGACGGCAACGTCTATACGGCGGACTGACCAAAAAAACGGGCGCGCATTGAATGCGCGCCCCGTCTCAACCGACCTCACTCGCGAGGCTCGGCTTATTTATCCTTCGTGTTCTGCGGGCAGCCGCAGGCGGCATCACAGGCCTTCTTATTGGCGCGGACTTCATCCTGGTTGGCGGCATAGTTCATCTTGCGGGCGAGGTACTCGTCGTCGCATTTCTCAGCGCATTTAGCCTGCTTGTCTTCGTCCGCTTTGTGGACGTCGCAATCCGCGAATGCCGGGCTGATCATGCCGGCGACAAGGAGAGCCGCCGTCATAATGGCGTATTTGTTCATTTGGTGGTTTCCTTCACTTGCCCGTTGGGCGTCTAGACTGCGCTTGCGCTCGACCCCTCCCGCCATGGAACAGCAACGGCGTCACATAACGCAATAAGCGGCCGGACGATGTCGTATGTGGCCGCCCATGTCAATTGCGAGTCACGGGCGCGACGTCTTGAGCCGCTTCGTCGTCGGGCGGCGCGGTTCACGAAAAGCTTATTGTTTCCACGTTCTTGACGAACACGAAGACGCGGCTTGACGGCCGACTTACGTTTCATCGGCGCAACGCGAAAAAGGGCGCGCGATCACGCGCGCGCCCTTAGGTGCCGGGCTCAGACTGATGCGAGTCTTAAAGGCCCTTCGAGTTCTCGGGGCACCCGCACTTGTCGTCGCACGCTTTCTTGGCGGACTTGATCTTGCTCATGTCCGCCGTCCAGCCTTGCTGGTCCTTGAGATAGGCGTCCTCGCACTTGCTGGCGCAAACGGCCTGATCGTCCTCGGCGTGCGTGTCGCAGCTGATGCGCGTCGCCTGATTCGGAGCGCGCAGACCGACGCCGGCGTCGAAGGCGAACGACGGCGCGGTCGTCGCCAGGAACAGGGCGGCGACGGCCGTAAGGGCGTATTTATTCATATGTTGATTTCCTCTTCTTCGCGTCGTGAGTTTTTTGTTTTTGTAGAGCGCTGCGTTGAAGACATTGAGATCCGCAACGGCTCGAATTCAACGCAAAGCGCGGGCAACGCTGTCGGAGGACTCACTTTGAGTCAATGGTTTTTTGGCGAGATCTAAGGGACGAGTTGTCGCAACACGTAAGGAAGGATGCCGCCATTCTTGAAATATTCCAACTCGTCGAGCGTATCGATGCGCGCAAGCAACGGCACAGTCTTGGTGGACCCATCCGAGAACGAGATCGAAGCGACCAGAGTTTTGCGTGGCGCAAGTCCCTCGCGCAAGCCATGGATGGTTAAGGTCTCATCGCCTTTGAGTCCGAGCGTGTCCCAACCGGTCCCCTCCGCAAAAGTGAGCGGCACGACGCCCATGCCGACGAGATTGGAGCGGTGGATGCGCTCGAAACTCTTGGCGATCACGGCGCGCACGCCGAGAAGCGCCGCGCCCTTGGCCGCCCAGTCGCGTGACGAGCCGTTGCCATATTCGGCGCCGGCCAAGACGACCAGCGGCGCGCCCTCGTCCCGGTAGCGCATGGCGGCGTCATAGATCGACATGATGTCGCCGCCCGGATAATGCTTGGTCAATCCGCCTTCCGGCGTGAGGCCTTTCGCATCCCGCATGATGTGATTCTTGATGCGGATATTGGCGAAGGTCCCGCGCATCATCACTTCATGATTGCCGCGACGCGTGCCGTATTGATTGAAATCGGCCGGCGCGACGCCATGCTCCATCAGCCATTTGCCGGCGGGCGAAGCCGCCTTGATCGAGCCGGCGGGCGAGATGTGATCGGTGGTGATCTTGTCGCCAAAAAGCGCGAGGACGCGTGCGCCGACGATATCTTCCACAGGCTTGGGCTCGCGCTGCAGACCGACGAAATAGGGCGGGTCGCGCACATAGGTGGACTGACCGTCCCACGCGTAAGTCTCGCTGCTTGGCGCTTCGACGGCGCGCCAATGCGCGTCGCCCGAAAAGACGTTGGCGTAGGTCTCGCGAAACAGATTGCGCGTCACCTGATCGCGAACGAAGGTCGCGATTTCCGCATTCGGCGGCCAGATGTCGCGCAGATAAACCGGCGCCCCGGCGCTGTCGTGTCCGAGAGGCTCTTTCGTCAGATCGATCGCCATCGTGCCCGCGAGCGCATAGGCGACGACGAGCGGCGGCGAGGCGAGGTAGTTCGCCTGCACGTCGGGATTGACCCGCCCTTCGAAATTGCGATTTCCCGACAGCACCGACGCCGCGACGAGGTCATGCTCATTGATGGTTTTCGAGATCGCCGGCGGCAGCGGTCCGGAGTTGCCGATGCAGGTCGTGCAGCCAAATCCCACAAGATTGAAGCCGAGGTCGTCGAGATATTTCTGCAATCCTGACTTCGCGAGATATTGCGCGACGACCTGACTGCCCGGGGCGAGCGAGGTCTTCACCCAGGGTTTCGCCTTCAGTCCGCGCGCGGCGGCGTTGCGCGCCAGCAATCCCGCGCCGATGAGCACGCTGGGGTTGGACGTATTGGTGCAGGAGGTGATGGCGGCGATGACGACGTCGCCATGGCCGAGATCGAAATTTTCGCCTTCGACGCCATAGCGCTGCCCGAGTCCGTCTTCCTTCTTATATTCGCTCGCGAGCGCGCCGAGAAACGCCGAGCCGACGTCGGAAAGAGCCGCCCGGCTCTCGGGACGCTTTGGGCCGGCGAGCGACGGCGTCACCTCCGCAAGATCGAGGCTCAGCGTATCGGTGAATTCGGGATCGGGCGCGCCGGACTCGCGCAGCATCCCTTGCGCCCTGGCATAGGCTTCGATCAGCGCGATGCGGTCGTCGGCGCGCCCGGACATGCGCAGATAGGAAAGCGTCTCCTGATCGATGGGGAAGAAGCCGCAGGTCGCGCCATATTCGGGCGCCATATTGGCGATGGTCGCGCGATCGGCGAGGCTGAGATGATCAAGCCCTTCGCCAAAGAACTCCACGAATTTTCCGACCACGCCTTTTTTGCGCAGTATTTGCGTGACGGTCAGGACGACGTCCGTCGCCGTCACGCCTTCCTTCGGCGCGCCGGTGAGCTTGAAGCCGATCACTTCCGGCGCGAGCATCGACAAAGGTTGGCCGAGCATGGCGGCCTCGGCCTCAATGCCGCCGACGCCCCAGCCGAGAACGGCGAGGCCGTTGATCATGGTCGTGTGCGAATCGGTGCCGACCAGCGTGTCGGGATAGGCGAGTTCGACCGTCTTGCCGTCGATGCGCTCGGTGCGCGTCCAGACGGTCTGCCCGAGATATTCCAGATTCACCTGATGGCAGATGCCGGTGCCCGAAGGCACGACGCGGAAATTGTCGAACGCCGACTGGCCCCATTTCAAAAATCGGTAGCGCTCGCCATTGCGCGCATATTCGAGTTCGACGTTGCGGGCGAAGGCCTGCGGCGTACCGAAACTGTCGACGATCACCGAGTGGTCGATGACGAGATCGACGGGCACGAGCGGGTTGATCTTCTGCGCGGTCCCGCCGAGCGCGACGACGGCGTCGCGCATCGCCGCAAGATCGACGACCGCCGGCACGCCGGTAAAGTCCTGCATCAGCACGCGCGCCGGCCGAAAGGCGATTTCGCGTTCCGTCTTGCCTTTCTCCTCGAGCCATTTCGCGAAGGTTTCGATCGACTCCCTGGTGACCGAACGGCCGTCCTCGTTGCGCAGCAAATTTTCGAGAACGACCTTGAGCGAATAGGGCAGGCGAGAGACGTCTCGAAGCCCGTTTTGCTCCGCCGCCCTCAGAGAGAAATATTGATAGGACCGATTCCCGACGACGAGCGTCTGGCAGGCGTTGAAACTATTGAGAGAAGCCATGGAAGGGTCCTTGCGGCGCGGGAAGGCGGAATCTTTCTAGAAAATTCCATGCCATGGGGGCAAATAGAAAAGACGCGAGCAAAATCGACCCGTCAGCTGCGTCGCTCGCCGCGCAGCGGCCGCTCCTCCATACGCGCGAGGAAAAGCAGGGACAGGCCCACGCAAACGGCAAGCGCCAGAAAAACGAGACGAAAGCTCGAAAACAAAGCGGCGCCGTCGACGTCCGTCTTCATCTCCTCAAGCAATTGCGCGCGGCCGCCGCCAATCGCCAGGGCGGCGAAAAGCGCGACGGCCGCCCCGGCCGCGAGCTGCCGAAAAAATTGCATCGAGGCCGTCGCCGTCCCCAAATCGCGTGAATCGACCGCGTTCTGCACCGAAACGGTGGCGACAGGCAGCATCGCGCCGATCCCGAAGGTCGTAACGGTGAGCAGGGCGTTGAGCCAAAGCAGCGAGCGGCCCGAGCCCATCATCGCGGCTGCGCCCAGCGCGGCGAGAGCGCCGGCGCCGAGCCCGAGGAGCGGAGCCGTCTTATAATGCGTCAAACGCCCCATCAATCGTCCGGACACCGTGGCGCCGGCGACGGTGCCGACCATGAGGGGAATAAGCGTCAGCCCCGATTCGCTCGCATTCATCCCGCCGCAGATTTCGTAATAGATGGGCATCACGACCGAAAGTCCGACGAAGCCGCCGAGCCCAAAGGAGCTCGACAGGATGGCGTCGCGCACGATTCGAAGTCCGAGAATACGCAGCGGAATGAGCGGCTCCTCGGCGCGCGCCGTGCGCCAGGCGAAAAGCGCCCAGGCGAGAGCGGAGGCGGCAAGGATCCCGACGATCGGCGCCGACCGCCACGGATAGCGCACGCCGCCCCAGCCGAGCGCCAGCACGAGAAGGCCCGAGCCGGCGATCAGCAAAATCGCGCCCAGATAGTCGACGCGATGCGGATGGCGCCGCTCCGGCACCCGCTTCAACCTCGAATTGACGATCAGGAGCGCGGCGAGGCCCAGCGGCAGATTGATCCAGAAGATCAGCGACCAATGCCAATATTGCGCGAAAACGCCGCCGAGCGCCGGACCGGCGATGCTGGAGGTGATGAACACCGCAGCGAAATAGGACTGATATCGGCCACGCTCGCGCGGCGAGACGAGATCGGCGACGATCGTCTGCGCGAGCGAGATCAGGCCGCCGCCGCCAAGTCCCTGAACGACTCTCGCGCCGGCGAGCGCCGCCATGCTTGGGGCCAAGGCGCAAGCCACCGATCCGATCACGAAAGTGATCACCCCGATCAAAATGACCCGCCGCCGTCCGTAGACATCGGCGAATTTGCCATAGAGCGGCGTCACCACCGTCGCCGCGATGAGATAGGCGGTCACGATCCAGGGCAGATCTTGCGGGTCCCCGAGGTCCGCCGCGATGGTCGGCATGGCCGTGACCACAATCGTCTGGTCGAGGGCCGAGAGCAGCATCGCGAGGCCGAGCCCGAACATGACCTGTCGCAGTTCGGCGGCGTTTGGCGGCGGGTTAGCGGACATGGCCTCGAGGGAACAGCACGGGGAGCCCTAACTACAGTGTTGCGGCGCCGAACGAAACCCTCACGCCGGCTTTAGAGGGCTTCGCGGATCACCCGCAGCAGCGCCGCCGGCTCTTCGAGCCCCCGCAGCAGCGGGTCGTCGGCGCTTTGCGGCCTTTCGCGCGCGAGGGCGCGCAGCGCCTGTTCGGACGCCACAATTCGCGGCGCCAGCCGGCGCCGTTTTGCGATGGCGAGCCGCTCGGCCTCGAGCGCCCGCAGCAGGCGCGCCTCGGCCACCGTCAGCGGCGGCTCCTCCTGCCGCCTCGGCGCGTCGATCGGCGCTGGCGCAAGTTCAGGGAGATCAGCCTCGCCTTCCGAAATGTCGGCGCGCGCGGCGAAGCCGCTGGCGAGCGCCGCGCGCCAGCCGAGGGCGAATGATGAGAGGCGCCGGGGCCACGCCAGCGGTCCGCCGCGGCAATGGTCGCATCTCCCGCAGGGCCCGCTCTCTTCGCCGAATTCCGCGAGAAGGCGCTGAAAGCGGCAGCCCGGCGCCGCCGCGAGCCGCGCCATCGCCTGCCGCCTCGCGTAGTCGCCGGCGGCCGCGTCGTCTTCTTGCGCCGCACCCGGAATGCGCCAGCGCAGCGCCAGCTCCGCGGGCGAGAACAGCGTCAGCGCGCGGGCCGGCGCGCCATCGCGGCCGGCGCGGCCGATCTCCTGATAATAGCCCTCGACCGAGGTCGGCAGATCGGCGTGAATGATGAAGCGCACGTCTGGCTTGTCGACGCCCATGCCGAAGGCGATGGTCGCCACCATCACCGCGCCCTTGCGGGTAAAGAAAGCGTCCTGGCTCTCCGAGCGCGTGTGGGCGTCGAGCCCCGCGTGATAGGGAAGCGCATCGAAGCCGAGCCGCGAGAGCTCGCGGGCGAGCGCGTCGGTCTTGTTGCGCGAGTTGCAATAAATGATGCCGCTTTCCTTCCCGGCGCCGCGGCCTTTGCGCGCGAATTCGACGATCTGCCGCGGGCCGGCGCGCCTCCGCGCGAAATCAAGCGCAAGATTGGGCCGCGCGAAGGAGCGCTGGAAGATCTGCGGGGGCCGCGCAAACAGGGTGCGTGCGATGTCGTCGCGGGTCCGCGGGCCGGCCGTCGCCGTGACGGCGAGCACCGGCGGGGCGCCGAGCTTTCGCGCAATCTCGCCGAGCGCGCGATAGTCGGGGCGAAACTCATGGCCCCAATGCGAGACGCAATGCGCCTCATCGACCGCGAAGAGTTTTATGCGAATGCTGCGCAATAAATTCTGCATTCCGTCCTGGGCAAGACGTTCGGGGGCGGCGTAAAGCAGCTTTGCCCGGCCTGACGCGACGGCGTCGATCGCGGCCGCCGCGTCGTCATCCTCCTGCATGGAGTGGAGCGCGACGGCCCCGACCCCAGAGTCGGCGAGGGTTCGAAGCTGGTCGCGCATCAGCGCGATCAGCGGCGAGCAGACGAGAACGAGTCCGCCCCCCGGAGCGGCGGCCGGCAGCTGATAGAGGAGCGATTTGCCGGAGCCCGTCGGCATGATGGCGATGACGTCGCGCCCAGTGAGCACGGCCTCGACGACCTCCGCCTGACCCGGCAGGAAGTCCGAAAAGCCAAAATTGCTGCGCAGCAATTCTTGCGCGGACAGCTCCGTCATGGCGCCGCTTGCGACAGCAGCGCTTCGGCGATTTCGCGCCATTCGTCTTCGAGCGGGCCTTTGTGCGGCTCTCGCCCGGCGCGGCGGTACCAATAGAAGGCGTTCGAGAGATCGCCTTCCTTACGATGGAGAAAAGCGTGGACCCACATACTGTCGGGGTCGGATTTGTCGTCGACGCATTTATGCGCCGCATTCCAGTCGCCCTTGGCGTCGAACCAAAGCGCCCGCAGGGGAGGCGATAAAGCCCGCGGCTCGGATGCCGAAAGCGATTCGAGAAAAGCGTCCAGGATCATGGCCTCCAGCCTAAAATATCTCAAAGAGCGTCATGTTAGTCGCAAATGCGCTCGACGTTGACTCCCGCGCGCGCGCCGCCTAAACATCGGCGCACATCTCGAAAGAGAAACCTAGGATCCGCCGAGCCGCCCGAGAGGCGGTAGGCCAACGCCCGGCAGCGCGATGCGCCCCCGGGCGCGTTTTGCTTTGGAGCCTTCGCGCTCGCGGGAGAACAGCATGTTCGAGAGCCTTTCCGATAAGCTCTCCGGCATTTTCGACAAGCTCACACGGCGCGGCGCGCTGTCCGAGGCCGACGTCAACGAGGCGCTGCGCGAAATCCGCCGCGCGCTGCTCGAGGCCGACGTCGCGCTCGACGTCGTGCGCTCCTTCACCGACAAGGTCCGCGACCGTGCGATCGGCGCCGGCGTCATCAAATCGGTGACGCCCGGCCAGATGGTCGTCAAGATCGTCAATGACGTGCTGATCGAGACGCTCGGCCAGGACGCGGAGCCGATCGATCTCGTCGCCGCGCCGCCGCTCGCCATCATGATGGTCGGCCTGCAGGGCGCCGGCAAGACGACGACCACCGCCAAGATCGCCAAACGGCTCAAAGAGCGCCACGGCAAGCGCACGCTGATGGCCTCGCTCGACGTCAAGCGTCCGGCGGCCCAGGAACAGCTCGCCGTGCTCGGCCGGCAGGTCGAAGTCGACACGCTGCCGATCGTGCCCGGCCAGACGCCGGTGCAGATCGCCAAACGCGCGATGGAGGCGGCGCGGCTGCAAGGCTACGACGTGGTGCTGCTCGACACCGCCGGCCGCACGCATATCGACGAGCCCCTGATGGCCGAGATGGCGGAGATCAAGACCTCCTCCAAGCCGCATGAAATCCTGCTCGTCGCCGACGCCCTGACTGGCCAGGACGCCGTCAATCTCGCCCAGAATTTCGATGAACGGGTCGGGCTGACGGGCATTGTATTGACGCGTATGGACGGAGATGGCCGCGGCGGCGCGGCGCTCTCCATGCGCTATGTCACCGGCAAGCCGATCAAGCTCATCGGCGTCGGCGAAAAGATGGACGCGCTCGACGAATTCTCGCCGACGCGCATCGCCAACCGCATTCTCGGCATGGGCGACATTGTCGCGCTGGTCGAAAGGGCCGCCCAGGCGATCGACGCCGAACAGGCCCGCAAGGCCGCCGAGCGGATGGCCAAGGGCAAGTTCGATCTGCAGGACCTCTGCGATCAGCTCGCCCAGGTGGAAAAGATCGGCGGATTAGGCGGCATCATGGGCCTCCTGCCAGGCGTCGCCAAGATGAAGGATCAGATCGCCGCGTCCGGCTTCGACGACAAGATGGTCAGGCGCCAGCGCGCCATCATTCTATCGATGACGCCCAAGGAGCGGCGCAATCCCGATCTGATGAAGGCCTCGCGCAAGAAACGCATCGCCGCAGGTTCGGGCGTCAAGGTCGAGGAGGTCAACAAGCTCCTCAAGCAGCATCGGCAGATGGCCGATCTGATGAAGTCCTTTGGCGCCGGCAAGCGCGGCGGCGGCATGATGGGCAAGGCGGCGCAAATGATGGGGCTTGGCCCCGGCATGCCGACGCCCACCCAGGAAGAGCTGCAGAAGCTGCAGGAAAAGCTCGGCGTGCCGCAGCCAAAAGCGCCGCCTGGCGGCATTCCGGCGGCGCCGCCCCCCGATCTTCTCGCCAAGCCAAGCCTGCCTGGGCTCGGCGGCGGCTTGCTCAGCGGATTGAACCCCTTCGGGAAGAAGAAATAGCAAACCGGCGATTGGCGTCGCCGGTCCCCTCAGTCACCTCAACGCAACAGGAACGAAAACATGTCCCTTAAAATTCGTCTCTCCCGCGGCGGCGCCAAGAAGCGTCCCTTCTATCGCGTCGTCGTCGCCGACTCGCGCTCGCCGCGCGACGGCCGCTACATCGAGAAGATCGGTTATTTCGATCCCTTGAAGGAGAAAGACGCGGCCGACCGACTCGTGCTCGACACGGAAAAGGCGAAAGCCTGGATGGAGAAAGGCGCGCAGCCGACCGATCGCGTCGCGCGACTGCTCGATGGCCTCGGCGTGATGAAGCGCGAAGCGCGCAGCAATCCGCAGAAGGCGCAGCCCAAGAAGAAGGCGCAGGAGCGCGCCGCGGCGGCGGCGGAGGCCGCAGGCGCGGCGGAAGCGCCGGCGGCGTAAAACATGCGCGGCGCTTGCATTCGCTCTCATGCTGAGGAGGCTCCGCAAGTCGGGTGTACTCGACTTGCGCATTAGAAGCCGATCTCGGGCAAGCCCGAGATCGGGGAGCCGTCTCGAAGCACGAGAGCGGACAGCGGCGCGCGCGGCGATTTCCTCGTCCTTCGAGACGCGTGCTGCGCACGCTCCTCAGGATGAGGAAAGCGTATGAAAAGGCCCGCCAAAGGGCGCGTCCTCCTCGGCCGCTTCGGCGCGCCGCATGGCGTGCGCGGCGAAATCAGGTTGCAGAGCTTCACAAGCGATCCGCTGGCGATCGCAACCTATGACGGCCTCACCGATAAAAGCGGGACGCGCAATTTCAGGCTGCGCGCCGTGCGCCCGCAGGGCAAGGACATGCTCGTCGCGCAAGTCGAGGGCGTCGACGACCGCGCCGGCGCCGAGGCGCTAAACCGCGTCGAACTCTACGTCGCGCGCGACAAGCTCCCCGCGCCGGAAGAGGATGAATTCTACATCGCCGATCTCATAGGCCTTCGCGCTGAAACGGCGGAGGGCGTGGAAATCGGAACGATCGTCGCGGTGCGCAATTTCGGCGCGGGTGACATTCTCGAAATTGCGCCAGCCGCCGGCGGCGAATCGCTGCTTTACCCGTTCACCGGAGCCGTCGTTCCGGTCGTCGACATCGCTCAAGGGCGCGTGGTGATCACGCCGCCGGCGGAGGACTCGGCCGAGCCGGATCTACACTAGGCCCCGCCGCGCATCTCTCGGCTTATTTCGGCGCCAAAAGGCGCAAGTCCTCCTCGCCATTCTTTACGTAAAAGTCCTTAACGTCGAACCACACCGTCTGCGGCCCGTTCGGCGTGTCGTAAACGATGACGTCATAAATTCCGCCCTCTTTGACGAAACGCCGCTCCTTTTTTCGCCAGCCGGGATGCTTCAGCTGGATCCAGAAATCCTCCGCCGGAACCCCTTCGAGGGAACTGGCCGCGCCCACGATCTTCACAGCCATTTCGCGGCTGTGGCCATCGCCGCCGTCGAAACTCACGAGCGGTTTTGATTTGAGCCTTTCGGCGAAGCTCTGTTTGTAACACTGAAGGAAGGCGGCGGCGCATTCCGACGGCGCCGAGTTCGCATTGGATTGGCTGCAGCTTCGCAGTTGCAGGAAGCACTTGAAGCACGCGTTCAAGCAGGTCAAAGTCAGTGAATCGCGCAGCGACTCGGAGCCCTTCGCGCCCTCGCGCACGGCCCAACAGGTTTTCTGACAACTGCCGTGCATCTGCCCGACCGTGAGCGTTGGCGGCGCGTCAATTGGCGTCGCGCGCGCCGCGAAGAGGCCGCCGAAAGCCCACAATAGAAAGCCTATTCGAAGAAAGAATTTCATCATTGGCCCCAAGCCGTCGCAATGCTGCGACACTATGGCCGAGGCTTGATCTCAGCAAGAATGAAACTGCTTCTCGCCTCCGCGCAGGCCATGCCATAACCGGTCCATGTTCCGCGCAACGGTCCTCACCCTCTTTCCCGAAATGTTTCCCGGTCCCCTGGGCCTGTCGCTCGCCGGCGACGCGCTTTCGCGCGGCGTCTGGGCGCTCGAGCCGCGGCAGATCCGCGAGCATGGGCTCGGCCGCCATCGCGCCGTCGACGACACGCCGGCCGGCGGCGGCCCCGGCATGGTGATGCGCGCCGACGTGCTGGCGGCGGCGATCGACGCCGCCGCGCCAAAGGACGATCCCCGACCGCGCCTGCTGATGAGTCCGCGCGGCGCGCCGCTGACGCAGGCGCGCGCGCGCGCCCTCGCCCAAGGCCCCGGCGCGATCATTCTTTGCGCGCGGTTCGAAGGCGTCGACGAGCGCATCATCGACGCCCGCGGGCTCGAAGAAATGTCGATCGGCGATTTCGTGCTTTCTGGCGGCGAGATCGCGGCGCTGGCGCTCATCGACGCCTGCGTGCGGCTCATTCCCGGCGTGATGGGCGAGGAAGCGTCAGGCGTCGAGGAAAGTTTTGAGGCCGGCCTCCTCGAATATCCGCATTACACGCGGCCACGCGATTTCGAGGGACGCGACATCCCCGAGGTGCTGCTCTCCGGCGATCACGCCAGGATCGCCAAATGGCGCCATGAACAGGCGCTGGCGCTCACCTGCGCCCGACGCCCTGACCTCTTGGCGCCCCAGATAGGCGATGCCGTGCGACGCCGCTGACTCTCGGCGCGCTGCTCTATTTTTCATCTGGTCCGCCAAGGCGCGCGATCTAGCTATTGAGCAGCTCACCCGAGCTTGAGCCTGAAGCGAGGGCGCAAGGAGGTCCGCACATGCAGAAAACAAAAACGCCGATGAATCCCGACACAGAACGTTCGGCGCTGGATACGCCGACCGATCTTGAAAAGCAGTCGACGATGAAGATCGCCGCGGAAATCAACAAGCTCGTCGCCGACGCTCTGGCGCTTTATCTCAAGACCAAGAATTTCCATTGGCACATGAGCGGCCCGCATTTCCGCGACTACCATTTGCTGCTCGACGAGCAGGCGACACAGATCTACGCGACCGTCGACCCGTTGGCCGAACGGGTGCGCAAGCTTGGGCAACCGACGCTGCGCTCGATCGGGCAGATCGCGAAATTATCGCGCATCAAGGACAATAATGAGGAATTCGTTTCGCCTTTCGGCATGCTTTCCGAACTGCTGGAAGACAATAAGGCGATGGCCGAGTCCATGCGCAACGCGCATAAGGTCTGCGACGACAACGAAGACATCGCGACGGCGAGCCTTCTGGAAACTTTTCTCGATGAGACCGAGAAGCGAACCTGGTTCCTGTTCGAGGCGGCGCGCGGCGCCGGCCCCGGCGGCCACTGAGCGCGGACGCGCCTCTCTCGAGACGCTAGCGCGTCGGAACGGGCGTGCCGCTGCGATAATCATAGAAGCCGCGCTGGGTCTTTTTGCCAAGCCAGCCGGCTTCGACATATTTCACCAGCAGCGGGCAGGGGCGGTATTTCGAATCCGCCAGGCCCTCATGCAGCACCTGCATGACCGAAAGACAGGTGTCGAGGCCGATAAAATCGGCGAGCTGCAGCGGACCCATCGGGTGGTTGGCGCCGAGCTTCATCGCCGTGTCGATGGCGTCGACCGAGCCCACGCCTTCGTAGAGCGTGTAGATCGCCTCATTGATCATCGGCAGAAGAATGCGGTTGACGATGAAAGCTGGGAAGTCCTCCGAAACGCTGATCGTCTTGCCGAGCTTGGCGACAAACGCCTTCGTCTCCTCGAACGTGACGTCATCGGTCGCGATGCCGCGAATGAGTTCGACAAGCTGCATGCGCGGCACCGGATTCATGAAATGAATGCCGATGAAGCGCTCCGGCCGACCGGTGACCGCGGCAAGGCGCGTGATCGAAATCGATGACGTATTGGAGCTGATGATCGCGCCGGGCTTTGCGAACTGCGCGAGCTCGGTCAGAATCTTTCGCTTGACGTCTTCGACCTCGGTCGCCGCCTCGATCAATATGTCGGCGTCGCCAAAGTCCGCCATTGTTGGCGCGCCGGATATGCGCTCCAGCGCCGGTTCGACCGCCGCGGCGTCGATCTGGCCGCGCTCCACAGCGCGGCGCATCTGCGCGGCGACATCGGCGATGCCGGCGTCGATACGCTCCTGCGAAATGTCGTTCAGGGCGACGTCATAGCCGGCAAGCGCGCAGACATGGGCGATCCCCTTCCCCATCTGGCCCGCGCCGATGACGCCGATCTTGCGAATTTCGAAGCCCATTTTTTACCACCGTCAGCCAAGCTCGCGCCGGATAGCAAGCGGCCCGCCCGCGCTGAGTGCGTGCCGCAGTGCAATATAACTTGCGATCCTTCGCAAAGAAAACAAAGAAAAGAAACTGCGGAGCCCCGAGCGCCGACGCTCCGCCAAACTCACAGCCGCCGCGCCGGACCAAGTGGACCGAAGCGACGGCCGTTTTTCGCGGTCAGCGGCCGATCTTCGCCAGCTCGGCCTCGAGTTCCGGCAGGGCGGTGAAGAGGTCGGCGACGAGGCCATAGTCGGCGACCTGGAAAATGGGCGCCTCCTCGTCCTTGTTGATCGCCACGATCACCTTCGAATCCTTCATGCCGGCGAGATGCTGGATCGCCCCCGAAATCCCGGCGGCGATGTAGAGATCGGGCGCCACCGCCTTTCCAGTCTGGCCGACCTGCAGGTCGTTTGGCGCATAGCCGGCGTCGACCGCGGCGCGAGACGCCCCGATCGCGGCGTTAAGCCGCGTCGCGACCGGATCCAGCACCTTCTGGAAATTCTCCGCCGACCCGAGCGCGCGCCCGCCGGAGAGAATGATCCGCGCCGAGGTGAGTTCGGGCCGCTCGGACTTCGCCAGCTCTTCGCTCTTGAAGGCGGAAACGCCGGGATCGGCGGGCGCCGCAATCGCCTCGACGGGCGCCGAGCCGCCTTCCGGCGCCGCCGCGAAGGCGGTGGTGCGCACGGTGATCACTTTCTTTGCGTCCTTCGCACGTACCGTCTGGATGGCGTTGCCGGCGTAGATCGGCCGCTCAAAAGTGTCGGCCGACACGACCTTGATGATGTCCGAGACCTGCATCACGTCGAGCAGCGCCGCGACGCGCGGCAGCACGTTCTTCGTCGCCGAGGTCGACGGCGCGATAATGACGTCATAAGCGTCGGCGAGCGTGACGATCAGCGCGGCGACCGTCTCGGCCAGAACATGATCGAGCGACGCGTCTTCGGCGACGAGAACTTTCTCGACGCCGGCGAGCTTCGCCGCCTGCTCGGCCGCGCCCTTCAGTCCAGGCCCGACGATGAGGACATGAACGGGGCCGCCGATCTCCTTGGCGGCGGTGAGCGCCTTGGCGGTCGCCGGGGCGATCGCGTCGCCGGCGGTTTCGGCAAGAAGCAGAATCGTCATCTTTAAAGCACTCCCGCTTCCTTGAGCTTGCCGACGAGTTCGACGACCGAGCCGACCTTGACGCCCGCCTTGCGTTTCGCAGGCTCGGAGGTTTTCAACACTTCGAGGCGCGGCGAAATGTCGACGCCGTAATCGGCGGGCGACTTCACGACGACTTCTTTCTTTTTTGCCTTGATGATGTTGGGCAGCGAGGCGTAGCGCGGCTCGTTAAGGCGCAAATCCGTAGTGACGACAGCCGGCAGCTTCAGGCTGACGGTCTGCAGCCCGCCGTCGATCTCGCGG
Source organism: Methylocystis silviterrae (assembly GCF_013350005.1). Classification (GTDB taxonomy): domain Bacteria; phylum Pseudomonadota; class Alphaproteobacteria; order Rhizobiales; family Beijerinckiaceae; genus Methylocystis; species Methylocystis silviterrae. The sequence continues at coordinate 77,830 of NZ_JABVWW010000005.1, read as the reverse complement.
GTCACGTCGACGGCGCCCTCAGTCATCTCGACTTTCGACGCGAAGGCGCCCTGGCCCCAGCCGAGCAGCGCCGCGAGCATCTGGCCCGTCTGATTGCAATCGTCATCGATCGCCTGCTTGCCCATGATGACGAGCTGCGGCTGTTCCTCGGCGACGATCTTGGCGAGGATCTTGGCGATGGCGAGCGGCTCGACGGTCTCGTCGGTCTTGACCAGAATGCCCCGGTCGGCGCCCATGGCGAGGCCGGTGCGCAAGGTCTCGTCGGCCTTGGCCGGACCGATCGTGACCACAATGACTTCCGTCGCCTTGCCGGCCTCCTTGAGCCGCAGCGCCTCTTCGACGGCGATCTCGTCGAAGGGGTTCATCGACATTTTCACATTGGCGAGATCGACGCCCGAACCGTCCGCCTTCACCCTGATCTTGACGTTGTAATCGACGACCCGTTTGACGGGCACGAGAATCTTCATCGCGCGACCCCTTGGTCCTTCTGACCCTTTGGCGAGACGGTGTCGGAGCGCCGCTTGCGCGCGCGCCACTCTGGCTAAAGCCGTCGCGCGGTCTGGTAGCGGGGGCGCGCGCGCAAGTCAAACAAGGCGACCGCGGCTGCCCGACTAGGGCGCGTCGTCGCCGGCGTCCGGCGCGCGCGGCGCGGGGGCGAGCGCGCCGCCGCGGTCAAATAGCCTGTGCCGGCGGCGCTTGAAGATCGGCGTCAGCACCAGACCTGCAGCGATGCCGCCGACATGGGCCATCCAGGCGACCGCGCCGCCCTCGCCCATAGACGCGTTGATGAGCTGCATCAAAATCCAGGCGCCGACGAAAAGCCAACCGGAGGCGACAAAAGAGAACAGCGGCGCCCGCAGCCCCAGAATCGCCCTCGGCCGCGCCCCGGAGAGCCAGGCGCCGAGATAAATCGGCGCGAGCGCCAGCGAGAGCGGCGGAAAGATTCCCGCGACCGTCGCGCGCGGATGGAGCAGCAGAAAGGCCGCGCAGACGCCGGAGATCGCGCCCGACGCGCCGACGAGCGGCAAGATCGAATGCGGCGTGGCGTAGATGTAGAACACGCCGGAGGCGACGCCGCAGGAAAGATAAAACAGCAGATAGTGCAGCGACCCCATGGCGTCTTCGACATTGTCGCCAAAGACGTAAAGGAACAACATGTTCGAGCCGAGATGCACCACCGACGAATGAAAGAACAGCGCCGTGACAAGCGTCAGCGCCGCCGGCGGTCCAACGATCCAGTCGGCGAGCTGGGCCTCGCCGAAGAGCACGCGCGGGATGATCGCGAAGCCGCGCACGACGGTCAGCGGATCGCCGAAAATCTCGCTCTGCACCACCAAGAATATTACGACGTTGAGCGCAATCAGCGTCCAATTCACGATCGGCCGCCGCAAATAGCGCAGCGGCGCGTCGTCATAGATCGGCATCACCATGGCGCGCTCCTTATCAATCGCTAGCCTAACATATGGCGACGCCGACGGGCCGCGTCACGACCGGGCGAACCGCCGATCGAGCCACGTCGTCGCGAGCACGCCCAGACCGGAGATGTCGAACGCGACGGTCAGCAGCCCGTAGACGGCCGCTCCGGCCAGGACCTGAACGATGAGCGCGAGAATGCCCGGACTCATCTCGCGCAAAGGCGTGAGCGCGAGCGACATTGCGCCCGTCGCCACAAGCGCAGCGAACATGTCCCAGAACGACGGCCAGACCGGCTGCGTGCGCAGCGCGAAATAGACCGTCGCCACAAGCGCCGCGATGTAGGCGCCGGCTTGCGCGATCGCGAGATTGGAAGCGTCCTCGCCCCAGGGCAGGATCAAGAGCAGCGCCAGGCCGAAGGCGACCGCGGCAAGCGCCGCGACCATCAATGGCGCCGTCTTCTTTTCGATCTGAAAGACGGGATTGACGCCGAACAGAATGACGCCCATCGCGAAAAGTCCCGGAAGCAGCAGGCCGAGGTAATGGCCGAAGGGACCGCGATATTGCGCCGGCACGATGAGCGCTTCGATCGAGGGCATGACGAACCAGAGGCCGGCGCACGCCGGCAGCAAAAAGGCGACGACGATGCCCATGTTGCGCGCGACCTGCTGCTTGGCGCGGTCGACGCCATGGCGTTCATGCGCGGCGACGGCGATCTGAAACAAGAGCACGTCGAGCGCCGAACCGAGCGCCTGCACCGCACGCACGCCAAGATCATACGCCAGCGCGAACTGGCCGGTTTCGGCGAAACCGAAGACGCTTGCCACGATGGAGCGCGCCACAAGCGGCATCGCCTGATAGAGAAGATGCGCGGTCACGATCGGCGCGCTATAGGCCGCAAGCGCACGCGCATTCTGACTCGAGGCGGCGCGAATGTCGGCGCCGGGATCGAGCAGCGCGCGACGTCCGAGAATGACCGTGCCGAACAGGCTCGCGACGCCGCCAGCGAGCGCCACCGCAGCCGAGTGAAAAATAAAGGCGCCGCCGCCAATCAGAACAAGCGACAGCGCATTCTTGGCAAGCATGAGGCGCACATAGGCGCGGTCATGAAAGCGCGCGCGCACAAGCGCGGTGCAATAGTCGAAAAGCCCGTTGGCGACCGACGTCAGCAGCGCAAGCAGGATGAGATTGGTCTCGAAGTCGAGCGGCGGCCCGGCAAGCGCATAAATGCCTGTGGCCAATGCGAGGAAGAGCGTGACGGCGATAAAGGCCGCGTCGAGCGTCGAGCGCACCACCGGCTCTTTGTCGCGCGTGCGCTTTGAGTAAAAGCGCGTCGCCGAAAGACGCAGCCAATCATAAAGCGCCGTCTGCACGACCACCGCGATGGAGAAGGCGAGCGCGAAGCGGCCATATTCTTCGGGGCCGAGAAATTTCGCCACCGTGAGGCCGATGACGAAATTCACGATCGTATTGGCGAGAAATGCGAGAAGGACGTTCACTTAAGCGTATTCCCCTCCCCAATCCTCCCCCGCTGCGCGGGACAGGGAGTCAGGCTCGGGTCGCGACAAGGAACGCGCGCGCCGCCGATCGCTTGCGTCCCCTCCCCCATCCGAAGTCGGCTGTCGCCAACTTCGGAGTCGATGCGAAAATCGGGAAGACCCGATTTGCGAGAGCGGGAGAAGAACAGGAAGGGGGCGACGGGTCGGCGCAATGTCTCTCTTACCAGAATCACTATGCGCTCCAGCGGCCGACCGCGACAAGCTCGCGCAACGCCTGTGCGTCGCGCGGCGTCACGTCGGGATAATCCGGGTCAGCCGTCGTGAGATCGAAATATTTCCACGAGCGGGCGCATTTGACGCCCGGCGCGCGTTGCGTAACCACTGCGACGCCCGGCGCTTCCGGCAGGCGGAACGCCTCCGGCGGGCCTTCTCCCGGCGTAACGCGAATGTCGGACGCGATGCAGATTTCAGCGAGATCGACGCCCTCCAACGCCGCGCGCAACGACTCGTCCGCGATGTAGACGATCGGCGCCGCCTCTAACGAAGAGCCGATGCGCTTTTGCGCGCGCTCGATTTCGAGCGCGCCGGTGACGACCGAGCGGATCTTGCGAATCTTCTCCCATTTGGCTGCAAGCGCGTCGTCGCGCCATGCCTCGGGAATGGTTGGAAAATGCTCGAGATGCACGGACTGCGCGTTCGGAAAGCGGGAAAGCCACGCCTCCTCGGCGGTGAAGACGAGAATCGGCGCGAGCCATGTCGTGACGCTGCGGAAGATGCGATCGATGGTCGCGAGCGCCGCCTTGCGTTTGACGCTCGAGGGCGGATCGCAATAGAGCGCGTCCTTGCGCACGTCGAAGTAAAAAGCCGACAGCTCGCTCGTCATGAAATGGGTGAGCAGCGCAACGACGCGCTTGTAGTCATATGCCGCATAGGACGCGCGGATCGACTCGTCGAGCTGATGCAAACGATGCAGCATGAGACGTTCGAGCTCTCCCGCCTCGCGCATCGCCGCATCGTCATTGGGGTGATAATGCGCCAGCGCGCCGATCATCCAGCGGGTCGTGTTGCGCAGCTTGCGATAAAGCTCGACGAAGGTCTTGAGGATTTCGGGTCCGACGCGCAGATCGTCGGCATAATCCGACGCCGCGACCCAGAGGCGCATGATGTCGGCGCCGGAATCGGCGATGATTTTTTGCGGCGCGACGACATTGCCGAGCGACTTCGACATTTTGCGCCCCCGCTCGTCGAGCACGAAGCCATGCGTCAGCACCGCGTCGTAGGGCGCGCGGCCGCGCGTGCCGCAGCTTTCGAGTAGCGAGGAATGAAACCAGCCGCGATGCTGATCGGAGCCCTCAAGATACATGATCTCGTCATCGCCGCCGTCGCGCTTGCGGCGGATGCCGGCGAGCATCGGAAAATGCTGCGCGTCTTCGAGCGTGAAGGCGTGGGTCGAGCCTGAATCGAACCAGACGTCGAGAACGTCGGAGATTTTCTCGTAATCCTCCGCCTTATAGTCGGGCGAAAGAAAACGCTCGGCGGCCTTCGCTTCATACCAGGCGTCGGCGCCTTCCTTTTCGAACGCCTCGATGATGCGGGCGTTGACGCGCGCGTCGACAAGCGGCTCATGCGTCCCCTTCCTGACGAAGACCACGATCGGCACGCCCCAGGCGCGCTGGCGCGACACGACCCAATCGGGACGATTCTGAATCATCCCCCGGATACGGTTCTCTCCAGCCGCCGGAGTCCATGTCGTGCGGGCGATCTCTTCGAGCGCAATCTCGCGGAGCGTGGAGGCGTTGCCGGTCGCGCGCCTCACCTCCCCCTTGAGGGGGGAGGTCGCGTCGCGCAGCGACGCGGGTGGGGGTGACGATTCCGATCCCGCGCTGTGTTCACCCCACCCCGCGCCTTCGGCGCGACCCTCCCCCTCAAGGGGAGGGTGGGAGAGCGGTTTATCCATCGCGATGAACCATTGCGGCGTGTTGCGGAAAATCACCGGCTTCTTCGAGCGCCATGAATGCGGATATTGATGTTTCAATTTTCCGCGCGCGATGAGATTGCCGGCCTGAACCAGCGCCGCGATCACAGCTTCGTTGGCGTCGCCCTTCTCGCCCTTGTCGGTGATGACGCGCTTGCCTTCAAAGCCCGGCGCGTCCTTCGTGTAGAAGCCGTCCTCGTCGACCGTATAGGGAATGCGCGAATCGATGCCGCGCGCCTGCAACGCGCGCGCGTTCGCCATCCAGATGTCGAAGTCCTCGCGGCCGTGGCCCGGCGCGGTATGCACGAAGCCCGTGCCAGTGTCGTCGGTGACATGTTCGCCATCAAACAGCGGCACGTCGAAATCATAGCCAAGATGCGCCAGCGGATGCGCGCAAATCAGTTCGGCGAGCATCGCGGCGCGCACGTCGTGCAAACGCTCGTAGCCATCGACCTTCGCCGCCTTGAACGCCTCGCTCGCAAGCTTGTCGGCGATGACGAAGGTTGCGCCCGGAAGCGCCCAGTTGCCTGCGGGCGCATGGGTGACGTGATAGAGGCCGTAGTCGATCTTCGAGGAGAAGGAGATCGCGCGATTGCCGGGAAGCGTCCAGGGCGTCGTCGTCCAGATGATGATGCGCGCGTCGCTCAGTTCGCCCTCGGCGCCCCTCGGGATCGGAAACGCCACCCAGACCTGATCGCTGGTATAATCCTCATATTCGACTTCGGCTTCGGCGAGCGCGGTCTTTTCGACGACGCTCCACATCACCGGCTTCGAGCCGCGATAGAGCAGGCCATTCGCGGCGAATTTCATGATCTCGCGCGCGATCGTCGCTTCCGCCGGAAAAGCCATCGTCGAATAGGGATGGCCCCAATCGCCGGCGACCCCTAAGCGCTTGAACTCCTCGCGCTGAACGCCGAGCCAATGTTCCGCATAGGCGCGGCATTCGCGCCGGAAGGCGATCATCGCGTCTGGATCAGTGAAGTCCGGCTTCTGCTTGCCCTTGGCCCGATAATTCTCCTCCTCGATCTTCCATTCGATCGGCAGGCCGTGGCAGTCCCAGCCCGGCACATAGACGCAGTCCTTGCCGGTCATGCGCTGGCTGCGCGTCACGAGATCCTTGAGGATCTTATTGAGCGCATGGCCGATATGGATATTGCCGTTGGCGTAGGGCGGGCCGTCGTGGAGCGTGAATTTCGGACGACCTTCGCCCGATTCGCGCATTTTTTGCTCCAGGCCGATGGTCTGCCAGCGCTTGAGGATTTCCGGCTCGCGCTGCGGCAGGCCGGCGCGCATCGGAAAATCCGTGACCGGCAGATAGAGGCTTTTCGAATAGTCGGGCCCTTTCGGGCTGTCGTCGTTCATCGTCGTGAAAACCGGCTGGGGCGGACGCAGGCGCCATAAGCGCCGCTATTGCGCGCTGATTAGAGGATTTCTAGGAAGAGCGCCAATCGCGCCGCACCCGGACCCTGCGCGAGCCTTAGCTCAGGAGCGCGCAGCGAAAAAGTGGAACCCGGTTTTTCGCATAGTGCGCGCTCCAAACTATTCAGATCGATCACGTCATCTGCATTTGGGCGATCGCGCCCAAATGCAGCGTGATCTCGCGCAGGGTCCGGTAATTCGAAGGGCGCTCAGGAAAGGCATCTGGTCCTTAATAGCAGCGCAGACCGAACGGGAAAAGACGGCCGGCGCCCCTAGCGGGGTCGCCTCAGCCCGAGCAGTCCGGCGAGATAAGCGAAGCCTCCCGCCACAACGGCGATGACCAGCAACACCAGAAATGCGCCGGACAACAGCGTGAACCCGATGAAGAGCAACAACAGCAGCGCCGCGGTGACCATCAGGCTCTGCCATGGCGAGAGCTTGACGACCTTGACGCGACCGGCGCCCGTCGCGACCCAGATCCGCGAGGCGTCCGTCTCCTCGCCCGGCAAGATGATTTCGACCCGTCCCTTGGGCTCTTCGTTCATAACGGCTCCCTCCTGTCGAGGACGATGTCTCCAAGCTAGATCGCGCGCAACTTATGGCAACAGATCATTCGCCCTGCGTCGCCGGGCCGCTTTCGGCCAATAGTGTTCGCGCCTCTTCGACGTCGACGCGCATTCTTTCGACGAGCGCCTCGACGCTGTCGAATTTCGCTTCGGCCCGTACGAAGCCGTAGAAGGCGACTTCCACCTCCTTGCCGTAGAGGTCGCCATCGAAATCGAAGAGGAAGACTTCAAGCAGCGGCGCGCCATTGTCAAAGGTCGGCCGGCGTCCGAAGCTGGCGACGCCCTGATGAACCTTCCCATCGACCTCGATCGTCACCGCGTAGATCCCGTGCTTGAGCCGATTGGCGGGATCGAGCGCGATATTGGCGGTGGGAAAGCCCAATTCGCGTCCGCGCTTGTCGCCGTGCCGCACGACGCCGCGAATGAAATAAGGGTGGCCGAGAAGCCGGCGGGCCAGCGCCGCGTCGCCGCGTTCGAGCGCTTCCCGCGTCGCTGTCGAGGAGACGGCCTCTAAGCTGCCCTCTTCGTCCTGGGTGATGCGGTCGACGATCTCCACGATCATCCCGAGCCGTTCGCCTTCGGCGCGCAGGAACTCCGGTCCGCCTTCGCGACCGGCGCCGAAACGAAAATCATAGCCCGCGACGACCGCCGAAAGCTGCAGGCGCTTGTGCAGGATATCTTGCGTGAAGACGCGCGCCGGGCTCTGCGCGAAGTCCTTGTCGAAGGTGAGCACGACGATCCCGTCGAGCCCGAGCCGAGCCGCCTGCGCCGCCTTTGCGTCTGGCGGCGTGAGACGAAAAATCACCGTCCGCCCCGCAAAAAAATCCGCCGGATGAGGCTCGAAAGTCAGCAGAATACAGGGGCGCGAGAGTTTCACGGCGAGCGCCTGGGCCCGAGCGATGACGCCGCGATGGCCTCTGTGCAACCCGTCGAAATTGCCGACCGCCGCGACCGCGCCTTCCAGTCCAGGCGGCGGCGCTTGAGGGTCGCGCGCAAAGATGAAGGAGGCGGACACGGCCCGGGCCGGAAGAATTAAGCCGAGGCCGGTTTTTCCTCCGCTGGCGCTGGCGTTGCGGCGCGTATCGCCTGCTCGCGGCTCGGCACCATGACGAAGGCCTCGCCGTCGAGCACGACCTTGCCGTCGACGAGACATTCGCATTTGAGTTTGGCGCGCCGGCCTTTTTCGATCAGCTCCACCACTTCGACAATGACGGTGATGACGTCGCCGATCTTCACCGGCGCGCGGAAATTCAGCGTCTGCGACAGATAGACCGCGCCGGGGCCAGGCAGATACATGCCGATGACCGTCGAAATGAGCGAGGCCGTATAAAGGCCATGCACGATGCGCTCGCCAAAGCGCGTCTTCGAGGCGAAGTGATCCGAAAGATGAATCGGATTGCGGTCGCCGGAAAGATCGGCGAAGGCGATGACGTCGTCGTCCATCACCGCCTTCATCAGCGTCTCGCGCATGCCGACGCTCAGATCCTCGAAATAGTAGATTTTGAACGGCGTCGACATGGAGCCACCGGAAAGTTGTGTTGCGGATCGTGACCGCAGATGAGGCCTGTGCAGCCCCCTTTTACCAGAAAAGCTCGCGAGCCAAAGCCTTGGGACGAGCCCCGGCGCGCGCAAAGAGCGATTCGAGCGCCGCTTCGTCGAGCGCGCCGCCGCCGGGATGCAGCTCGGCGCGATGCACGCCATGGATGATGAAGAGGCAGTCGAGCCCGGCGCGGCCCGCGCCGGAAAGGTCGGTGAAGGCGCCGTCGCCGATCGCCAGCGTGCGCGCCTTGTCGACTTCGCGGCCGCGCAAATTCTTGAGCCGCTCCAGGGCGGCTGCGTAGATCGGGGCGTGGGGCTTGCCGAAGGTCAGAACGCGGCCGCCGATCGCCGCATAGCGTTCGGCGATGGCGCCGGCGCAGTAGACGAGATCATTGCCGATGGCGACGACAATATCGGGATTGGCGCACAGCATCGTCAGGTCGCGCGCCTTCAGCGCCGCGAGCTGTTCGTCATAGTCCGAGGGCGTTTCGTTGCGCTCGTCAAAGAGGCCGGTGCAGACGATGTAATCGGCGGCTTGCGGCCCGACGCGCATGATCGGCGCGCCGAGACGCCGCGCGGCCGCCCGGAACAGACCGTCGTCGCGTGCGGGGCCCAGGTGGTAGACCGCCTGTCCGGCGCGCGCGACGATCTCGCGCAGCGCAAGCTCCCCCGCCGAGAGGAGATCGTCGAAGCAGTCGTGCGGAACGCCGAGGCCCAGGAGCTGGCGGCGCACTTCTTCGTCCGGGCGCGAGGCGTTGGTGATCAGCACGACAATCCCGCCTTGCGCGCGGAAGCGCCGCAAGGCCTCAGCGGCTTCCGGGAAGTGGCGCCGGCCGTCAATCAGCACGCCCCAGCCGTCGCACAGAATCGCGTCATATCCGTTGGCGATGTCGCGCAGGCCGGCGATGAACGGAATGCGGCCGCGGTCTGCCGAGGCGCCCGCCGTCAAAAGCGCGCCTCGGCGAATGCGGCGGCGTAGGCTCCGTCGCAGACGGGATTAAAAACCCCCGTCGATTCGTCGAGCAGCAACAATCGCCCGTCCATGATTCGAAACAAGGCGCCGTGCAGCCGCAGATGCCGGTGATGTTCGAGCACCTGGATCATGGGAAAGGAGCGCAAGTTGCGCAGCGTCTGCCTCACCGACTCGAACTCCAGGCGCTCCACATAGTCGGCGTCCTTGGGATTAGGCCGAACGCCCAGGCGATCAGCCGCGGGGCCAAGCATTTTGATCCAGTCGCCGATAAAGTCGCTGTGGCTCAGCCGCGGCGCGTCGGGATCGGCGGCGATTTCCGCATAGGCGCGCACCCCGCCACATTGCCCATGGCCGAGCACCACGAGGTCTGAAACCTTTAGCGCCATAACGGCGTATTCCAGCGCCGCGGAAGCGCCGTGATAATGATCGTCGGGCTCGTAAGGCGGCACCAGCGCCGCGACGTTGCGCAAGACGAAAAGTTCGCCGGGGCCAGCGTTGAAGATGGTCTCGGGCGCGACGCGCGAATCGCAGCAACTGATGATCATCGTCTTAGGCGTCTGGCCCCTGACCGCCAACTCTTCGAATCGGTCGTGATCGGCCAGGAAACGCCCGCGAATGAAGGACTCATAGCCCTCAATGAGCGTTTCCGGCAGACCGGTCGCGCCGAACGACTGCTCGTGATCCGCCATTTAACGTTCCCTTCGCGCGCCTTGACCAGGTCCGCCTTGACCAGGTCCACCTCGGCCAGGTTCACCTCGGCCAGGTTCACCTTGGCCAGGTTCACCTTGGCCAGGTTCACCTTGGCCAGGTTCACCTTGGCTAAGTTCACCTCGGTCAAGTTCACCTTGGCCAAGCGGATGGCGGACCCTGGGGTTATTGTGTAGATCACGCGGCGGGGTCAAGAGCAGGCCGAATCGTTACGATGCTGGAGTTTTGAATGATTTCCCGACTAAAGCGCAGCGTGCTGGCGATGCCGGGCTCGAACGCCCGAGCGCTGGAGAAGGGCAAGACGCTCGCCGCCGACGTCCTGATGTTCGAACTTGAAGACGGAGTCGCGGAATCCGCCAAGGCGACGGCGCGCGCGCAGGTCGCGGCGGCGGTGGCCGGCGGCGGCTATGGCGCGCGGCAACTCGTCGTGCGCGTCAACGCCCGCGGCTCCGAATGGTATAAGCCCGACATCGCCGCCATCGCGCCGCTCGGCCCAGACGGCATCGTTATTCCCAAGGTCAGTTCACGCGACGAGATTCTCAAGGCGGCCGCCGATCTCGTCGCCGCAGGCGCCCCGTATAAGACGCGCCTCTGGGCGATGATCGAGACGCCCCGGTCCGTCCTGGACATCGAAAAAATCGCCAGCGCCGCAGACGATCGGGCTTCGCGACTCGAGGTCTTGGTGCTTGGCCCCAACGACATCGCCAAATCGACGCGCGCGCGGCTCACGCCCGGACGGCCTGCGCTGTTGTCCTGGCTTTCGGCCGGCGTGCTTGCGGCGCGAGTTCACAACATCGAGATCATCGACGGGATTTACAACGACTTCAATGATCTCGACGGCCTTCGCCGCGAGGCGGAGCAGGGGCGCGACTTCGGCTTCGACGGGAAAATGCTCATTCATCCAGGCCAGATCGGTCCGGTGAATGAAATTTTCGCGCCGAGCGCCGAGGAGGTCGATTTCGCCCGCAGGATCATCGCCGTGTTCGACGAGCCGGAAAACGCCGATAAGGGCGTGGTGCAGATCGACGGGAAGATGGTCGAACGTCTGCATCTCGACATTGCGCGCCGCACGTTGCAGCTTGTCGAGGCGTCAGGCTGAGGGCCGCCTGTTTTGCGGGCGCCGAACGCATCAACTATAAGGATGCGGGACAGCAAGGATGAGCCAATGGTCTTGCCGAACGACGAAGAACCGAAGCGCGTCGAACCTTCGGAAGCGCCCATCGATTTTGCAGAATCGCCGTCTGAACCGCCGCCTTCGCGGGCGGTCAGACCCAAGCGGCGCTCCTTCTTCGGCCCCCTGGCGGCGATGCTGCTGCTGCTCGTGCTCGTCGCGGGCGCAGCTCTTTATGCGGCGATCGCGTTCAAGGACCGGGACGAGCGGCTGAAGATCGTCGCGGACTATGCCCAGCCTTATGTGGATCAGGCGAGCGGCGCCTTAAGCGATTTGAAGGACCGCGTCCGTTCGCTCATCGGCGAGACCGAACCGACGCAGACGACGACGATCTCGTCTGAGCCTTCGCCAAGCGATTCGCCCACGAGCGGCGCGGAAGCCCCGCCGCCCTCCGCCGCGCCGGCGAAGCCTGCTGAAACCGCGGTCGAACGGGCGCCGCTGGCGCCGTCCGCGCCGGCGCAGAACGCCGCCATTGAAGCGCAGAACGCCGCCATTGAATCGCAAAAAGCGGCGGTCGCGGCGTTGCAGGGCCGCGTCGATTCGGCCGAAGAGCTGGCGCAACGCGCCTTGCGCGTCGCCGAAGCCGCCGAGGCCGCCGCCAACGCCGCGAAGACCACCGCCGAAGCGGCGGGGAAGGCGAGCCCGGCTCCCGCCGAACAGCGCGAACCCGGGGCGCTAACCGCCAACGAGCAGGTGACCGCGCTTGAAGGCCGCATCGACGAACTCGGGAATGAGACGAAGGCGCTGCGTGAGCGCCTTGAGTCTTCGAAGGGCGAGACGCGCGCGGCGCCAGAAGCCACGGCGGCCAAAACTCCGGACGGACCGGCGGCGATCGTCGTCGTCGCCTATGCGCTTCAACGCGAGTTGGAGGCGGGCCGGCCCTATGCTCTCGAGACGAAGGCGCTGACGCGGCTCGGCGCCGATCCCGCCGCGTTGGCGGCCCTCGCGCCGTTGGCGGAAAAGGGCGCGCCGACCGCGGCGCAATTGAAGGCGGACTTCGCGCCGGCCGCCAAGCGCATTCACGCGCTTGAGAGCGGCGCATCGGGCGATCTTACAGAGCATCTGATGAAGGGCGCCAGCAAGCTCGTGCGCGTTCGTCCCTCCGGTCAAGCGCCGACGACCGAGGCTCAGACGGTGGAAGAAAAAGTCGCTCACATCGAAGCGGCGCTTGCCCATGGCGATCTCGCTCAGGCGAGCGCCGTTTTCGCGGCGCTTCCCGAAGCGGCCCAGAACGAAGCCAAAGACTTCGGCGCGACCTTGCGCGCCCGCGTCGACGCAGGACGGGCGGCCGACGATCTGCTGCATGGCGCAATCGCCGCGCTCGGCGCAACGAAAGAGTAAGCGGGATCCATCGCCATGCTGTTTCTCCTGTTCTTCATCATCGCGCTCGCCGCGGTCGCCTATGGACTCGAATGGCTGATCGAACAGCCCGGGTCGCTGACGCTGGATTTCGCCGGCTATCAGTTCGAAGCGTCGATACCGGTGGCGGTTGCAGGTCTGCTGCTGGTCATCGCCGCGACGGTCGTCCTCTGGGCGATCGCCATGGCGCTGCTGCGGCTGCCTGGCCGCTGGAGCGGCGGGTCGCGGACGAAGCGCCGGGACAAGGGATTCGACGCGCTTTCGCAGGGATTGATCGCCGTCGGCTCCGGCGACGCCGCCCGCGCCCGCAAGGCCGCGCATGTCGCCGAACGGCTGCTGCCGAGCGAGCCGCTCACACAGGTTTTGAAGGCCCAGGCGGCGCAGCTCGCCGGCGATCGGCGGGTTGCGGAAGAGACCTTCCACAAAATGACGTTGAAGCCGGAGACAAAGCTGCTCGGCTTGCGCGGGCTGCATATCGAGGCGCGCCGCCGCGAGGATACGGACGCCGCGCATCATTTCGCCAAGGAGGCGCATGACATCGCGCCAGTGCCCTGGGCGGGCGCCGCGATGCTCGAACATCTCGCCGCGCAAGGCGACTGGCAGAAGGCGCGCGAAGCGATCGAGGCCAGTCTGACCGCCAAGGCGATCGACGCGCCGACGGCGCAGAACCTCCGCGCCGTCGTCGAAACCGCCATGGCGATGGAGAAGGAGCGCGACCATCCGCATGACGCGCTGCATCTCGCACGCCAGGCGTTGAAGCGCCGGCCGGGCTTTGCGCCCGCCGCCGTCGCCGCGGCGCGGGTGCTCGTCCGCCACGGTGACCAGAAGCAGGCGCTGAAGATGATTGAAACGGTCTGGGCGACGAAACCGCATCCTGACCTCGCCGCCGCCTATCTCGAGGCGCTGTCCGGCGAATCGAATACGACGAAGCTCGCGCGGGTGGAGAGGCTCGCCCGCGCCGCCCCCAACGCGCCGGAGAGCCGGCATATCGTCGCGGAGGTCGCGCTGTCGGCGCGCGACTTCGCCAAGGCCCGCGACGCGCTCGCGCCGCTGATCGCCGCCGGCCGTCATCCGACCGCGCACACCTGTCTGATGATGGCGGAGATCGAAGACGGAGAGCAGGGACCGTCAGGTCCGGTGCGCGAATGGCTCGCCCGCGGATCCCGCGCGCCGCGCGATCCCGTCTGGATCGCCGATGGCGTCGTCTCCAAGAACTGGCTGCCGATGTCGCCGGTCACCGGCCGGCTCGACGCCTTCGAATGGAAGCCGCCGCCGGACTCCGCGCAACATCTGACCGAAGAAGGCAAGCCCAACATTCCGGCCGCCTTTTTGACGCGTCCCGCCGAACCTGTGGCGCTCCCTGCGGCCGAGGTCTCGGGTGCGGCCGGGCAGCAGGCTTAGCGCCCGCGATCGGCGCGGCGGATGCGCACATAGAGCGCGCCTTCGCCGCCGTGATGGCGCGCGGCTTCGCCAAAGCCCACCACCAAGTCGCGCAAATTGGGCGCTTCGAGCCACATCGGCACGACGCGACGCAACACGCCGCCTTCGTCCCGCGTCAGCCCCTTGCCCGTCACGATGATCGCGATTCGCGCGCCATTCGCCTGACATCTGCGCAGGAAGGCCGTTAACGAGCGCTGCGCCTCCGCCTGCCGCAGCCCGTGAAGATCGAGCTTGGCGTCGACTTCAATCCTGCCGCGCTTGATCTTCACGAAGGTGCGCGGGTCGATGTCGATCGGTCGCGGCGGAGGCTTCGGCGCCCCTGGGCGATCGCAGACCGCCGAAGGCCCCGAAGTCGCCAATGGCGCAGCGTTTTCGGCGGCCGGCGGCGGCGCGGGCCTTTTTGGGCGCGCCCGAGCAGGCCGAACGTCAGCCGTCGCCACCGTCCAGAGCTCGGCTTCGGCCTGCGACAGCCGGCGCGCATATCGGCGGGAATTCTCCTCGCTCACGGATCGTCCCCAACGTCCTTCGGCAGCATCACAATCATTTCGGCGGCGTGCCGGATGTCGCCGGCGCGCCGGCCCGCCGCTTCGCCCGCGCCGAAAAAAAGATCGGCGCGCGCAGGACCAATTATGGCAGATCCGGTGTCCTGCGCGATCATCAGTCGACGAAAGGGCGTTTCCGCCTCTCCTTGCCATGGAATTCGCGCCGCAATCCAGAACGGCAGGCCGTAGCACCAGATCGAGCGGTCGACGGCGATCGACCGGAACGGCGTCAGCGGCGCGCCCTGCCCGCCGATCGGGCCGATCCGGCGCCGCTCGGACGCATCGACCTCGAAGAACACATAGGAACGATTCTGCTGCATCAACCGGCGGCCCGCTTCGCCAGGACCGGCTCCAAGCCGGCGCAACGTCTCCTTCATCAGATCGAGCGACATCTCGGCTTTCGTCACCAAGCCGCGCTCAATCATCAGCCGGCCGACGGACGTATAGGGCCAGCCGTTGCGTCCGGCATAGGTCAGCGCCATGACGCCGCCGCCCGGTAGCCGCAGCCGCGCCGAACCCTGCACCTGGATGAGGAACAATTCGACCGGGTCGCGAACATAGGCGAGAGGATGCGCGCTCGGCGCCGCGCCTTCTTCTTCGATCGCGCGGCGATCAGGATAGGGCACGAGCGCGCCATCGGCCTGCCGTCGCGCGCTGGTCAGCGTCTCGCCGGAGGGCGGCGAGAGCGGCGATTCGTTCAAAGTGACGAGATCGCGCGGACGCGACAGGACCGGGGTCGTGAAGCCCGGCTCGGGCGACAATCTGGCGTCGACCTCCACCTCGTAATAGGCGGTCACGAATCCTTGCGTCTTGATGGCGTGAGGGCGAAACCAGTCCTGAAAGAAGCGGCCAGGATGATCGATGGCGCCGAGCGCCGCGCGAGCGGCGGCGGCGAGGGCGGGGGGAGGCGCGACGGCGCTACGTTGCTCTTGCGCCTTGGCGCCGATGATCTCGGCGGAGCGTCGGAAGGCGTCGAAAGCGGCGGCGAGATCGTCGGCCGCAAAGCCGTCGATCTCTTCAAATTCTATCTCTTGCAGCAGATCGGAAGCGGAAAACTGCGGCGCATTCCGCGACATGCTCAGTCTTCGGTTTGCGTCGCGACGAGCTTCCAATTGGGATCATTCGCCTTCGCATCGCGCGCAAAGGTCCAGCGCTCGACCACCTTCCGCGTCTGCCCGCCGTCGATCGTTTCGCCGGCCTGGTCACGCCGCACGCTCATCAGCCGAACGACGAATCGCACCGTCACCTCATTGCGGCCGCCGATGGCGCGGGCGGCGTCGACCGTCGCCGAGTCGATCGCGACCACGGCGGTCTCCATGCTTTCGCCCTGCTGCTCACGCCGGGCGATCTCCGCCGAAAACCCGTCGAAGACGTCCTGCGCCAGCAGCGGCTTCAAGGTTTCCCGGTCGCCCTTGGCGAAGGCCGTGACGATGAGTTCATAGGCGCGGCGCGCCCCGCTGACGAAGGATTTGCCGTCGAAATTGGGGTCCGACGCCGCCACGGCGTCGAGACCGCTCCAGGCGGAGGCGACGCCTTTCTCGGCCACGCCCTCCCAGCGATCGGCGCCAGTTGGGCGCGACGGCGCTTCAGCGATCGGCGCGACGCCAGGCGCCGCGGCGCCTGCCGCCGGGGCCGGACCGCGCGGCGCGAAGCGCGCCGGGGGCGGCGTATCGCGATCCACCCGCATTCCGAGCACCGAGCGCAGTTTCCAGATGACGAAAACCGCGAGCGCTGCGAAAACGATAAGGCTGGGATCGAAGAGATCGCCGGAGGCCGGCATTGGCAACTCCCGAATAAATTTGTCGTCGGCTATCATGTCGCTTCGTACATGTCACGAATCAAGGGGCGGGCGTATCGCCGCGGGCGACGAAGGACCACAAAGATCGGATGATTCGGTGAAATCTAAGCTTGTCGGCGCCGTCCTCGCAACATGGATCGTGCTCGAGATTCTGTGTTTCGCGCTCGTCGTCCGCGCTGTCGGGCTTCTCGCGGCGATTGCGCTCGCCGTCGGCGCTTCGCTGCTTGGCCTCTCCGACGTGCGGCGCCTCCTCGATTTTGTCCGCGCCGGATTGGCCGCCAAGGCGAAAGGCGAAAGCTCCGCCATGCTCGACGGGGCCATGCTTGACGGGGCGTTGCAGGCGCTCGCCTCGATCCTGCTCATTCTCCCGGGCTTCGCCTCGGATTTTGTCGGGCTGGCGCTGAAGTCCCCGTCCGTGCGGCAGAGCCTGGCGCGGCGGCTGCGGGCGCGGTCCGGCGACGCAGACCCGCGAATCATCGACCTCGACCCGCGCGAATGGCGACGCGAAGCGCGCAGAGCGCGCCGAAGCGCAGCGAAGTAGAACCGGGGGCGCGCCTTGTTCGCTTCTGACAGACGTGTTAGGCGGGCGCGAATTCTCATGACAACGGCTTTGCTGGAGATCCTACATGACCGACACCAATGGCAACGGCGCGCAAGGAGCGCCGGGCGGCGCTCCGGCCCTCAATTCGCTCGCTCAATATCTGAAGGATTTCTCCTTCGAGAATCCCAATGCGCCGCGCTCGCTCGGCGCGCAGGAGAAGGCGCCGAACATCTCGATTCAGGTCAACGTCAACGCCAAACAGCTGGCGCCGACCGACTTCGAAGTCAGTCTGATGCTCGACTGTAAGGCCGGCGAGGGCGACGGACTCCTCTTCAAGCTCGATCTTGAATATGGCGGCGTGTTCCGACTGTTGAACATTCCCGAAGAGCAGGTGCATCCGATCGTGATGATCGAATGCCCGCGTATGCTGTTTCCCTTCGTGCGCCAGCTTGTGGCCGACGCGACGAGCAAGGGCGGTTATCCGCCGCTCTATATCGATCCGATCGACTTCGTCGCGCTCTATCAGCAAAAGGCCGCCGAAGCGGGCGTCCAAAGCGCTACTCAGGGCAATTAGCCAGCGACGCTCGGCGCCGCGTCTTCGTCGCTTGCGAGATATCGATCCCAAATCGGCGCTTTGATCGTCGCGACGAAGGCAAGGTGGGCCGTCTCTTCGGCCGCGCTTAACCGCGGCGGGAGCGGCTCGGGGCGATGGCGCAGCAGATCGGTCGAGGCGGCGATGCGCACCGCGTGAACCGTCTGAAGCGACAGCGCCGACTGCCGTCCGCCGCAAAGCTCGGCGTAGACCTCAGCGAGGAGATTGGCGTCGAGCAGGGCGCCATGCTTCTCGCGTCGCGAGAGGTCGATGGCGTAGCGCTGACACAAAGCGTCGAGTGAGTTGGGGCCGCCAGGATGGCGGCGGCGCGCCATGGCGAGCGTGTCGATGATGCGCGCGCCGCCGAGCGGCGGCAAATTCATGAGCGCGAATTCGGCGTTGAGAAAGCGCGTGTCGAATTCGGCGTTGTGAATAACGAGCGGCGCATCCTCGATAAAGTCGAGAAATTCGGCCGCGATTTCCTTGAAGATCTTGTGCTGCGCCAGAAATTCGCGCGAGAGGCCATGCACCCGGAAGGCCTCGTCCGGCATGTCGCGCTGTGGATCGACGTAGCAGTGGAAATGCCTGCCTGTGGGGATGAGATTGGAAATCTCGACCGCGCCGATCTCGACCACGCGATGGCCGCTCGAGGGGTCGAGCCCCGTCGTTTCAGTGTCGAGAACGATCTCCCGCATTTTTCACCCGAGCCGCGCTTCAAGCGCTTTCACGATGTTTCGCACCTCTTCGCGCGCTGCGTCCAGACCCCGGTCGGTATGGACCACGAAATCGGCGCGGGCGCGCTTTTCTGAATCAGGCGTCTGCTTCGACAGAATGGACGCGAATTTCTCAACCGTCATGCCATCCCGGGCAAGAACACGGGCTTTTTGCACATCTTCCGGCGCGGTGACGACGACAATCACGTCGAAGTCCTTTTCGGCGCCGGTTTCAAACAGCAGCGGGATGTCGAAGACGACGATGCGGTCGCCCTGATGTCGACGTTCTTCGATCAGAGCGTCGCGCGCCGCCCACACCATCGGATGCACGATCGCTTCCAGACGCTTGAGCGCCGCGGGATCGTCAAGAACGCGGGCGGCGAGCCGCGGGCGGTCGACGACGCCATTCACCACGACGCCGGGAAACACATGGTCAATCTCGGCCGCCGCCGGCCCTTTATAGAGGTCATGCACGAGCTGATCGGAATCGAGAACCGCGATGCCTTCGGCGCGAAACATGTCGGCCGTCGTCGACTTGCCCATGCCGATCGAGCCGGTCAGCCCTACGCGCAGCATCTTTGGCTGTGTCACGAAAGGAGCGCCCCCTCGCGCCGAAGCGCCTCGAGGAGCTCCAGCAGCGGAAGCCCCATGATGGTCCAGTAATCGCCTTCGACCTTCGAGAAAAGTTGCGCGCCCAGGCCTTCGATCTGATAGGCGCCGGCCGACGTCAGCGCATTCTCTCCGACGGCCGTCAGATAAGCGGCGATGAAGTCATCGCTCAGCGCGCGCATGGTGAGGTCGGCGATGCCGACCGTCGCAAAGACCACGGCGCCGTCGCGCGCGAGAGCGGTCGCCGAATGCAGGCGATGCCGCCGCCCGGAAAGAAACCGCAGAAGCGCTTCGGCGTCCCGCATATCCGCCGGCTTGCCGAATATCCTGCCTTCGCAGCTTGCGACCTGATCGGCGCCGAGCACGAGCCGGCCTTCAGCGGAAATGGCGAGCGCCTTGGCGCGCGCCAGCGCTAAAGCGATCGCGTCGGCGTCAGCGCCGTCAAGCCGCGATTCGATCGCCCGTTCGTCGACATCCGCCGGAATCGACTCGAAAGGGACGCCCGAATGCAGCAGCGCCTGCCGCCGGCCAACGCTTTTCGAGGCGAGAATCAGCGGCGCCGATTCGCGCCAGAAGGTCGATGTTGACTTGCCGGTCACGTCCACAGCCCTCCCGCGTAAGCCGAAGAGCGGGGATAAAGCGCGGTCAAAAAATGCTTCGCTTCGGTTAGCGGGCATAGAGTCCCCAAACGCTCAACAGGAGAAGCCCTGTCGAACGGATTCCCGCCGACGCCGGTACAGGAGGGATTCACAGGCCATCCACAATCACTTGCGCCGAGAAGGACCGATACGTCCATGATTCCATTCGCTGTCTGAATTTTTCCCGCTACGGCCCCCACGACCGGGTCTTCGCAGCTCGCCTGTGGGCGACTGGTTAATGAAAATTAACTTTTGTCCGCTACGCGATACAACTGAAGAATCAATTCTTATTAAAATGAATTTTGTTTTAATGGCGTTTCGCGCTACCCCGCTTGTCGAGGACGACAGACGGAGCGAATGCGATGGCGGAAGAGAAGGCGCTTCTTTCGGTTCTGCGCAGAGAAGCGCGAAGCGTTCCGCCGCTGTGGCTGATGCGTCAGGCGGGCCGTTACCTTCCCGAATATCGCGAGGTGCGGGCGACGACGAAAAGCTTTCTCGATTTTTGCTATTCGCCGCAGAAGGCGGCGGACGTGACTCTGCAGCCGATCCGGCGCTTTCACTTCGACGCGGCGATTCTCTTTTCCGACATTCTTGTGGTGCCCGACGCCATGGGCCAACGGGTTTCTTTCGAGAGCGGCGCCGGCCCGCGGCTTGAACCGATTGAAACGCCGGAGCAGGCGCAGCGACTCGGAGAATTCAAGATCGAGCATCTTTCGCCGGTGTTCGAGACGATCGATCTTGTAAAAACGGCGTTGCCTTCGGACGTGGCGTTCATCGGCTTTTGCGGGGCGCCGTTCACGGTCGTAAGCTATATGATCGCCGGGCAGGGCACGCCCGATCAGGCGCCGGCGCGTCTGTTCGCCTATCGTTATCCCGACGCTTTCGCGCAGCTGATCGATCGCGTCGTTGAGGCGTCGATCGACTATCTTGCGCGCCAGATCGAGGCCGGCGTCGAGGTCGTGCAGATCTTCGACAGCTGGGCGGGCGTATTGCCGGCGAACGAATTTCAGCGCTGGTCGGCGGAGCCGGTGCGGCGGATCGTTGAAGGCGTCAAAGCGCGCCATCCGCAAACGCCTGTGATCGCCTTCATACGCGGCGCCGACGCGCATTTGCCGAAGCTCACGCAGACGATCGGCGCCGATGCTTACGGGATCGATACGGCGCTGGATCCCGCATGGGCCGTCGCACAAACGGAACCGAACGTGCCGCTGCAAGGCAATCTCGATCCTCTCGTGCTTGTCGCCGGCGGAGAAGCGCTCGACCGCGAAGTCGATTCGATTCTCGCCGCCTTCAAAGGCCGTCCGCATATTTTTAATCTGGGTCACGGCATCTTGCAGCAGACGCCGATCGAAAACGTCGAGCGCCTTGTCGCCCGCGTGCGACGGGGAACCTGACGATGTACGTCTGGATCAAGGCGCTGCATGTGATCGCCATCATCTCGTGGATGGCGGGGCTTCTCTATCTGCCGCGTCTTTTCGTCTACCATGCCAGCGCGGGCGAGGGGACGCTTTCTGAGACGTTCAAGATCATGGAGCGCCGGCTCTATCGCTACATCATGACGCCGGCGATGCTCGTCGCCTGGATGACGGGCCTTTATCTGGCGGTCGAAGGCGGCGCGCTTTCGTCAGGATGGTTTCATGCGAAAGCGACGCTCGTGGTGCTTCTCACCGCCGCGCATATTCATGACGGCGCGCTGATGCGCCGTTTCGCGGAAAACGCCAATGTTCATTCGCCGCGCTACTATCGCATCTTCAATGAACTGCCGACCGTGCTGATGATTGGCGTCGTTATTCTGGTGATCGTCAAGCCGTTCTGACTCTCGGGGGCGATCTTCTCCCGGTCGGGCGCGATCGGCTTCGCGACGCCGTTCATCTTGCCTGTGCAGACAGCAGAGATGCGCTCCGCGCGGATCGTAAAGCTTCGCCTGGGTTCGCTGGTGGCGGGCCCTGTTTGGCGCGTTAAGGCCGCTTTAACGGAACTCTTGATTCATGTCTGGAAATTGTCTAAGTGACCTCTATCCCTCTGAGGCCCGTGTCTGCTTATAGCGGCATCGCCGGATTTTTGCCGGCGCTCCGGTAAGGCCGCCTCCCCCGCCCCACCGCTTCTCTCCGGCTCGTTTCCACTTGCGCGCCAGCTAATACCCAAGGTTCCTCCTGAATGCGGGAAATTAAACTTTCGGACTTGAAGGCCAAGTCCGCTGCCGAACTCCTCGCTTTTGCCGAAGAGCACGAAGTCGAGAACGCCTCGCTCCTGCGTAAGCAGGAACTCCTCTTCGCGATTCTGAAACAATTCGCCAGTCGCGACGTCGAAATCGTCGGCGTCGGCGTCGTCGAAGTGCTGCAGGACGGCTTTGGCTTCCTGCGGTCGCCCGACGCGAATTATCTCGCCGGTCCCGACGACATTTACGTCTCGCCCTCGCAGATCCGAAAGTTCGGCCTGCGCACCGGCGATACGGTCGAGGGCATGATCCGGAGCCCGAAAGAGGGCGAGCGCTATTTCGCGCTCTTAAAAGTCAACAGCATCAATTTCGAAGATCCCGAGAAGGTGCGCCACAAGGTGCCCTTCGACAATCTGACGCCGCTCTATCCGGACGAGCGCCTCAAGCTCGAGATTGAAGACCCGACCCGCAAGGATCTCTCGTCGCGCATCATCGATCTCGTCGCGCCGATCGGCAAAGGGCAGCGCGCGCTGGTCGTGGCGCCGCCGCGCACCGGCAAGACCGTGCTCCTGCAGAATATCGCGCAGTCGATCACAACCAATCATCCCGAGTGCTATCTCATCGTGCTGCTCATCGACGAGCGGCCTGAGGAAGTCACCGACATGCAGCGTTCGGTGAAGGGCGAGGTCGTCTCCTCGACCTTCGACGAGCCGGCGGTGCGCCACGTGCAGGTCGCGGAAATGGTGATCGAGAAGGCGAAGCGTCTCGTCGAACACGGCCGCGACGTGGTGATCCTGCTTGATTCGATCACGCGGCTCGGGCGCGCCTACAACACCGTCGTGCCGTCATCCGGCAAGGTGCTGACCGGCGGCGTCGACGCCAACGCGCTGCAGCGGCCCAAGCGCTTCTTCGGCGCGGCGCGCAATATCGAGGAAGGCGGCTCGCTGACGATCATCGCGACGGCCTTGATCGACACCGGCTCGCGCATGGACGAAGTCATCTTCGAAGAGTTCAAGGGCACCGGTAACAGCGAGATCATTCTCGACCGCAAGGTTTCCGACAAGCGGATTTTCCCGGCGCTGGATATCACCCGCTCCGGCACCCGCAAGGAAGAGCTGCTCGTCGCGCCCGACATCCTCAAGAAGATGTATGTCCTGCGCCGTATCCTCAATCCGATGGGCACGGTCGACGCGATCGAATTCCTGCTCGGAAAGCTGCGCGAGACGAAGAACAATCTGGGCTTCTTCGATTCGATGAATACGTAACGGCGATAAGCGTTGAGCCGACTCGTCGGCTCTCGTCTTGCCGCCTGTTTTATTCGTTGAAACGCAGCGCCATCAGCGTTTCGTCGAGATAATCGCCGTCGCCGTTTTTCGCTGAGCGTTCTTCAACGCCATAGGCGCGAAATCCCCATCGTTCGTAGAAACGCAGCGCGCGAAAGTTCGTCGAGACGACGGTAAGCGTGACGATCTCGACGCTGCCGCGCGCCTCGTCGATTAGTCTTTTCATGATCTCGTCGGCGGCGCCCGATCTGCGATCAGCGGCCTTCACATACATGCCGTAGAGCAGCGCCTTGTGGCGCGTCTTCACGCCGTCGCTCCATGCGAGTCCGCCAACGCCAATCAATTGCGAGTCTTCTTCGTTGAATGCGCCGATGACAAAGTCGCGCTGAAGGCGGGCGGCGACCGACTCCGACGGGACATGGACTTCATCTTCGGGCGCGAAGCGAAAGGCTCGGGGCTCCAATGTAAAGCCCTCAAGTCGCAACGCTTGAAAGAGGTCCGCGTCCGCGCCGTTGAGCCGGCGACATATTGCTCGCGTTCGCATATGTCTTTGTGCCGGAGCGGCCTTGCGAATGCCAGCGGCGAAGGAAATAAGCGGCGCGCATGTTCAAGGATTTCGCCAATGTGTGGATGACGGTCGGCGTTGCGCGTGATCGGAAGCGCGACGCCGGCGTGTCCTGTGCGTTCATCGACCGGAGCCCGCCGTTTGTGCGCTGCAGCATTTTCGGTCTCGACCCCTTGAACGGGAGCAGGCGATCGGGAATTTACATAGCTGCGCCGGACTGCCGAGAGGCCGCCGGCCGATGACGGTGACCGACACGATCTTCGCGCTCGGAACGGGCGCCGGTCGCGCCGCGATCGCCGTGATCCGGATTTCGGGGCCGGGGGCCGGCGGCGCGCTCGCGGCGCTCGTCGGCAAGCTCCCCAAGCCGCGGCAGGCGAGTTTTGCGATTCTGCGTGATCCCCAGACCGGGGAAATGCTTGATCGGGGGCTCGCGCTGTTCTTTCCCGGTCCCGCGTCGTCAACGGGCGAAGATTACGGCGAGCTGCAGCTTCATGGCGGCCGCGCGGTCGTCGAGGGCGCGCTCGCCGCTTTGCATCGGCTCCCCGGCCTGCGGCCTGCCGAACCCGGCGAATTCGCGCGCCGCGGCTTCGCCAATGGCAAGCTCGATCTCTCTCAAGCGGAAGCGCTCGCCGATCTCATCGACGCGCAAACCGAGGCGCAGCGGCGGCAGGCTTTGCGGGTGGCGGGCGGCGCGTTGCGCCGGAAGGTCGAGGCCTGGCGGGCGGCGCTGGTGGAGTCGCTCGCGCTTGTTGAGGCCGAGCTCGATTTCAGCGACGAGGCGGACGTCGGCGCGTTTTCGCCGGCGCGGCTCAGCGCGCTGCTTTCGCCGCTTGCCGAGGACATGCGCGCGGCGCTGCAGCTCGCGCCAGCCTCGGAGCGCATGCGCGACGGCTTCCTTGTCATGATCCTCGGGCGGCCGAATGTCGGCAAGTCGACGCTGATCAACGCGCTGACGCGGCGCGATCTGGCGATCGTCTCGCCGATTCCCGGCACGACGAGGGATATGATCGAAGCGCATCTCGATATTGGCGGAATGCCTGTGACATTGATCGACACGGCAGGTCTGCGCGAGGCGGCCGACGCGATCGAGCGGATCGGAGTCGATCGGACTCTCGCCCGGGTCGAAACCGCCGATCTGGCGCTGTGGCTCTCGGATTCTGCGGAGGCGCCGCCGGAACACGACGTCGAGACGATCCGCGTCGCGACCAAAACTGATCTGACGCCGGCGCTTGAAGGCGCGATCGGCGTCTGCGCCTTGAGCGGCGAGGGGCTCCAGACGCTGGCGGCAGCGATTGAAACGCGCGCCCGGGCGCGCCTGGGCGACGGCGCGACGTCGCTGATCGTGCGAGAACGGCATCGTCACGCTCTGGAGCAAGCCGTTGAAAGCATTGACTCTATACTGGTTGGCGGCGAAGCGCTCGAGATTCAGGCCGAGGCGTTGCGCCGCGCCAGCCGTGCGCTCGGCCGGATTGTCGGCGCGGTTGACGTCGAGGAAATTCTCGACGCGGTTTTCTCGCGTTTCTGTATTGGCAAATGATATGTTTCACGTGAAACAGGCCAAGCGATGAATTCCGGCATGAAGCAATTCGACGTCATTGTGATCGGCGGCGGCCACGCCGGCTGCGAGGCTGCGGCGGCGGCGGCGCGTCTTGGCGTGCGCACCGCGCTCGTGACCCAGAACCGTGCGACAATCGGCGAAATGTCTTGCAATCCCGCAATTGGCGGGCTCGGCAAGGGCCAACTGGTGCGGGAGATCGACGCGCTCGACGGGCTAATGGGGCGGGTCGCTGACGCCGCCGGCATTCAGTTCCGCGTGCTCAACCGCTCCAAGGGCCCGGCGGTGCGCGGTCCGCGCGCCCAGGCCGACCGCAAGCTCTATCGCGCAGCGATGCAGGCGGCGCTCGATGCAACGGCAAATTTGGCGATCGTCGAAGCATCCGTCGAAGATTTGCTGATGGAGGGCGAAGCTGTTCGCGGCGTCGTCACCGCCGAGGGCGAGATCAGGGCCGCGTCCGTTGTCGTCGCCACCGGCACGTTCCTAGTCGGCGTCATTCATATCGGTGATGAGCGGACGCCGGCCGGGAGAATGGGGGACGCGCCGTCGAACGGGCTGAGCCGACGATTGCGGGCGGCCGGCTTCGCGGTCGCGCGGCTCAAGACCGGCACGCCGCCGCGGCTCGACGGGCGCAGCATCCGCTGGGAGGCGCTCGAGGAGCAATGGGGCGACCCGACGCCGGAGGCCTTCTCCTATCTGACGACGGCGATCGCGAACCGCCAGATCGCCTGCGGCGTCACCCGCACGACGCCGGCCGCGCATCGGATCATTCTCGATGATCTGCATCGCTCGCCCATGCGCACAGGGGCCATCTCAGGCCCGGGACCGCGCTATTGTCCCTCGATCGAGGACAAGGTGACGCGTTTCGCCGACCGCGACGCCCATCAGATTTTTCTGGAGCCCGAAGGGCTCGACGACGACACCGTCTATCCGAACGGCGTCTCGACCTCGCTGCCGCTCCCGACCCAGCAGGCCTTCATCAACGCCATTCCTGGACTTGAGGAAACCCGCATTCTGCGGCCGGGCTATGCGATCGAATATGACTATGTCGATCCGCGCGAACTCTCGGCGACCCTCGAAACCAAGCGTTTTCGCGGTCTTTTCTTCGCCGGGCAGATCAATGGCACGACCGGCTATGAAGAGGCTGCGGCGCAGGGGCTTCTCGCCGGGATCAATGCCGCGCGCTGCGCCGCCGGAGCGGCCGCAATCGTTTTCGATCGGGCGGAAGCCTATCTCGGCGTGATGGTCGACGATCTCGTCACCCGGGGGGTCAGCGAGCCCTACCGCATGTTCACCTCGCGCGCCGAATATCGCCTCTCGCTGCGCGCCGACAACGCCGACGAGCGCCTAACTCCGCGCGGGATCGAGATCGGCTGCGTCGGCGCTGATCGGGCGTCACATCACTCAGCCCGATCAGCCCGTCTCGAAGTTGCGCGCGCGATGCTGCAGGCGCGCGAATTGTCCTCGGCCGCCGCGCGCCGGCACGGGTTGCCGGTCAATCAGGACGGGCTGCGCCGCAGCGCCTATGCGCTGCTGTCCTTTCCGGACATCACCCTCAATCGACTCGCGCCGATCTGGCCAGAGTTTAGCGGAATTGACGCAGATACCGCCGAGAGGCTGGAGACCGAGGCGCGCTACGCGGTCTATCTCGACCGCCAGCAGGCCGATATTGACGCGTATCGACGCGACGAGCGGCTAGCGCTGCCGGAGGGGCTGGACTATGCGGCGATCGCCGGACTCTCGGCGGAATTGCGCGGGAAGCTGAGCTATCTGCGGCCGCGCACGATCGGCCAGGCGCAGCGGATCGACGGCATGACGCCTTCGGCGTTGACGCTGCTTGCGGCGCGGGCGCGGCGCGCGTGAGAGACAGATCTTGCCGGGAAGAGGCGCTCGGGCTCTTCCCGGAACTCAAGCCGATTCAAGCGGAGCTTGAGATCTATGAGTCCCTGCTGCGTCGCTGGCAGGCGAAGATCAATCTGGTCTCCTCGGCGACGCTCGACGAAATTTGGTTGAGGCACTTCGCCGATTCGGCGCAGGTTCACGCGGCCGCGCCTGACATCAGGCGCTGGGCGGACCTGGGTTCCGGCGCAGGCTTTCCTGGTCTGGTGACAGCGCTCTTGATAAAGTCGACGCCGGATGGCGTCGTGCACCTGATTGAAAGCGACCAGCGAAAGGCTGGATTCCTCCGTGCTGTTTCACGTGAAACAGGAGCACCAACGGTCATTCATGCTGAGCGGATCGAAAGCGTTCTACCGAATCTTACCGCCGAAGTCGGCGGCGTCAGCGCACGCGCTCTCGCGCCGCTCTCTCGCCTCGTGCAGCTCGCCGAAGCGCCGCTAAAAAAAGGCGCCATTGGCGTGTTTTTAAAGGGGGAAGAGTGGCGAGACGAATTGACCGCGGTTGAGGCGCTCGGTAGCTTGAGCTGCGAATCGGCGGACAGCCGCACCCGTAAGGGCGCGCGCGTCGTCGTCGTCAAGCACAAGGCTCCCCAGTGACCGCTTCCTCTTCGCCGCGCATTTTTGTGCTGGCCAATCAAAAGGGCGGCGTGGGCAAGACGACCACCGCCATCAATCTCGGCACCGCGCTCGCGGCGGTCGGCGAGGAAGTTCTCGTCATCGACCTCGATCCGCAGGGCAATGCTTCGACGGGCCTCGGCGTCGACCGTCATCATCGGACGATTTCGACCTATGACGTGCTGCTCGGCGAATCGAGCCTCGCCGACGCGATCATCGCCACGGCGGTGCCGCGGCTCTCGATCGCGCCCTCCACTCTGGATTTGCTGGGCGTCGAGCTCGAAATCGCCAATGACAAGGATCGCGCCTATAGGTTGAAGCGCGCCTTCGCCGAGCTGGCGGCCGATCACGATGATGAGCGGCGCTTCAGCTATATTCTAATAGACTGCCCGCCATCGCTAAATCTATTGACAATCAATGCGTTAGCTAGCAGCGACGCTGTCGTCGTGCCGCTACAGTGCGAATTCTTCGCGCTGGAAGGCCTCTCCCAGCTGCTCTCGACTGTCGAACAGGTTCGGCAGACTCTCAACCATAAGTTGTCCATCCATGGCGTCGTTCTGACGATGTATGACCCCCGCAACAACCTCGCCAATCAGGTCGTCGCCGACGTGCGTCGTTTCATGGGCGAGAAGGTCTATCAGACGATGATCCCGCGCAACGTCAGGGTCTCGGAGGCGCCTTCACATGGCAAGCCGGTGCTGCTCTATGACCTCAAATGCGCGGGCAGTCAGGCCTATCTGAAGCTCGCCTCGGAAGTGATCCAGCGCGAGAAGCGGTTGCGCGCAGCCTAAGAGCCCAGCACCCCAAGCCCAGCACCCCAAAAGCCAAGCGGCCTAAGAGCCAAGAAGGAGCCTTTCAAGATGGCGGATGAATCGCGGCGCCGGCTGGGCCGGGGATTGGCGGCGCTTCTCGGCGACGCCGCCGCTGACGCCGCCCCGGCCGAGCGGCCGCGCGGGCCACGAAAGGCGCCGATCGAATTTTTGCGCCCGAACCCGCGCAATCCGCGCATTTCTTTTCGCGAAGAGGATCTGGCCGAACTGACCGCATCGATTCGCGAGAAGGGCGTGATCCAGCCCATCATCGTGCGCGTCATCGTCGGCGTCGCCGACGCCTATGAAATCATCGCGGGCGAGCGGCGCTGGCGCGCGGCGCAGATGGCGGGGCTCTCGGACGTGCCGGTCGTCATTCACGAGGCGAACGACAAGGAAGCGCTCGAACTCGCGATCATCGAAAATGTGCAGCGCGCCGACCTCAACGCCGTCGAGGAGGCGAAGGGCTATGAGCGGCTCGGCGCGGAGTTTGGCTATTCCCACGGCGACATCGCGAAAATCATCGGCAAGAGCCGGCCTCACATCGCCAATACGATCCGCCTGCTCAATTTACCCGAGGAGGCGAAAAAGCTCGTGGCCGAGGGCGCGATTTCGGCCGGTCACGCGCGCGCGCTCCTTGCCGTCGCCGATCCGGCGGCAGTGGCGCGGCGCATCGTCGAAAAGGGATTGACGGTCCGCGACGTCGAGCGTTTGGCGAAGGACCATGCCGACGAGGCTGGCCCGTCGGGACGCTCGCCGCGTTCCGCCAAGAATTCGGCGAGGAATTCCGTCAAGGACGCCGACGCGCGCGCGATCGAAAAGACCTTGAGCGACGCCCTCGGCATGCGTGTCGAACTTCGCGCCGAGGATGAAAGGGGCGAGCTTCGGATTCGCTATGAATCATTGGAGCAGCTTGACTCGATCT
Source organism: Methylocystis silviterrae (assembly GCF_013350005.1). Lineage (GTDB taxonomy): Bacteria > Pseudomonadota > Alphaproteobacteria > Rhizobiales > Beijerinckiaceae > Methylocystis > Methylocystis silviterrae. Next base: position 48,527 of record NZ_JABVWW010000005.1, on the reverse strand, counting down.
GTCGGCTGCTGACCAAATAGATTTCCCCTTGAGCGCCCCGTCGACGTCAAACGGCGTCCGGCGCCAGAGTCAGATAGATGGCGCCGTCTGTCTGCGCCAATGGCGCTTGGCCAGGCGTAGCGCGGCTTTCCTCGATCGCCAGTTCCCGCCTACCGAAATTGTCAAACGACTGCGCCGTCAGCGTCAGCCAGCCGGGAAGCCGGCGGCCGGCCATCGCCTTCACCCATGATTCGAATGCATGAAAAGATCGCATGCACATCTTGCGAAACGTGTGCGAACAAGCTGAGCGCGCGTCGCTCCTTAAGCGCTGTTGGCGCGCCATCTCAGCGAGACCCCGGCAAATGAAAAACCCCCGGCGCGAGCCGGGGGTTTGCTTGTCATCTGAAACCGACCCGCAAGGGCCGGTTTCTCATCGACCGCAAATTTTAGAACAGCGGCGACAGGAGGCTGCCGCCGAAGCGATAGGTGAGGCCCGCCGAGATGACGATCGGATTGATCGGCAGCGACACCTTGACCGGAATGAAGATCGCACCCAGCGCAGGCGCCGCCGGCGCGAAGGAGACCACTGTCGAGTGAACCATCGGGTGCAAGCCGACATATTTGAAGTCGAGGTTCACGCCCCAATGGTCGTTGAGCATATAGTCGAAGCCAGCTTGTCCAACCACGCCCCAGGAAGGAGCAACCGTGGCGTATTGGAATGTGCTGAACACTCCGCCAGCAGCGGCGAGCGGAGCGCCAGGCGCGAAGGGAATCGACCAAGTGTCGTTGTTGACGCGCGTATTCCAGAAGGTCGTGAAGTTCACGCCGACGCCGACGTAGGGTTGGAAAGCGCCGAAGTTGGTGAAGTGATATTGCGCCATGATGGACGGCGGGAACACCCAGGTGCGAGCGAAGTCGCTGGCGATCGTGCCGGTGCCCTGAATGTGAGCCGGCGCAATGCAGCAAATCGCTTCGATCGCCCAGTTCTTGGTGAGGTAATAGGCCACGTCGATCATCGGGATGATGGACGTCGACGTGTTCGTGCTCGCGCCGGCAATGACGCCATTCGCGCCGGTCAGGCCCGAGAGCCGACCAATGGAGCCCAAGCCGGGATATCCGGCGCCCGAGTCGTAAACCGTGCCATGGCCGTTGAGCGGAATGACGCCGCCAACCTTCAGGCGGACCTGAAACGGCTGATAGTTGTCGACGAAGGCCGGCGGGGGTCCCTTGACGGACGGAAGAGCGCCGCTCGTGCTCGAAGGCGCCACAACCGCGAAGGGGTCGAAGTGCCAGTTGATGCCCGCGCGAACCGTGTGAAAGCGGGTCGGCGAGCTCTGCGTCCCTGCGAACAGCGGCGTCGTGACGCCGAGGCCGATCGAGGGGACGCCGCCATTGAGCGGGACCGAATTCGCGCGCGTCGAGCCGAGATCGACATAGAGATATTCGGCCTTGAGCGACCACGCCGGGAACATAGAAGGCGACCATTCGAGGCCGCCGCCAGCCGCCCAGCCGACCTTGGTGTTGTCGTAATAGCCGTGGCCGATGGAGCTTACTCCCTGAGTGAGGAAATTATCGGCGAATCCGACATTGTGGACGACCTGGCCATAGGCGAAGCCGCCCGTGCCGTAAACCATCAGATTGGGCATGGACGGCAGCGTGAAGCCGACCCGGCCGCGCACCGTGCCGAACCAATCGACCTTCTTCGTAGAATTGACCGACTGCACATGGGGTCCTAGGGCATCGACGATTCCCACCACCGCGTTGCCGTGGGACCCGATATCGGCGGCCTGAATGTCCGCCTCGGCGCCGAGGACGAGCCACGGGTTGAACTGATAATTGTAACCGAGCTGTCCGCCGCCCACGACGCCTTGCAGATTCTGTCCGGTGGTCCAGGCCGAACCGAGCGGCGCCGCCGCAAGACCGCCGGCGCTAAGATAGCCGAGGCCGCCAGTCTCCTGAGAACTGGCGCCGAAAGCGTAACCGATGTTGACGCCCCCGTAGAGACCCGTCCAGGTGAACACCGGCGGAAGCGGCGGCGGCGGAGCCTTATAGCTGGGCAGGTCGGCGGCCTGGGCGGCGGCGCCCACGCTCCCGACCACAAGAGCGGCTAGCGCGCCGCGAACAAAATTCTTCATCGGAACCCCCGGATTAAATTCTACGGTAGACGGTCGACGACGAAGGCGCCGAAGTCCCTTTCACGTTGCTATAAAATTTCTGTAATGCAACTAAGTCTGATGCAAAATTAGGCTGTGGCATGCTCATTCTTGGCCGCTGTGGCTCTGGGGCAACATTCCCTTGAGATTAATGTGAGATAGCAAGCATCGCTTTGCTGCAACCGCTGCCGTGCACAGCGTCTTGGATGCGATTTTAGGCATAGGCGCGGCTTGCCGCGCCAGACGGCGCGCAGTAATCCTTGCGCCGCCGCAGCGCGGCGAAGACTCTTGAAGCGCAGCTGAGATTTTCACGTCAATGCGAGGTTAAGTGAGCGCGACCGAACCCGCCGTTACGCCGGAACTCGGCGCCGCGCATGGCCTCAAGCCCGATGAATATGCGCGCATCCTGACTCTCATCGGCCGCACGCCGAGCTTCACTGAACTCGGCATATTCTCGGCGATGTGGAACGAACACTGTTCCTACAAGTCGTCGCGCGTGCATCTGCGCAAGCTTCCGACCAAAGCCCCTTGGGTGATTCGCGGTCCGGGCGAGAACGCCGGCGTCATCGACATCGGCGATGGCGACGCCTGCGTCTTCAAGATGGAGAGCCACAATCACCCCTCCTTTATCGAACCTTATCAAGGCGCGGCGACGGGCGTTGGCGGCATTCTGCGCGACGTGTTCACGATGGGGGCGCGGCCGATCGCCTGCTTGAACCTCCTGCGCTTCGGCCGCCCTTCGCATCCCAAGACGCGGCGGCTCGTGGCGGGCGTCGTCGCCGGCGTTGGCGGCTACGGCAATAGTTTCGGCGTGCCCACCGTTGGCGGCTCGACGGAATTCGATCCTTCTTACGACGGCAATATTCTCGTCAACGCCATGGCGGTCGGGCTTGCGCGGGCCGACTCGATTTTCTATTCGGCCGCCGCCGGCGTCGGAAATCCGATCGTTTATCTTGGCTCCAAAACCGGCCGCGACGGCATCCATGGCGCCACCATGGCCTCGGCGTCCTTTGAGGAGAACGCGGAGGAAAAGCGCCCCACCGTGCAGGTCGGCGATCCTTTTTCGGAAAAGCTGCTGTTAGAGGCCTGCCTGGAGCTGATGGCGTCGGGCGCGGTCATCGCCATCCAGGATATGGGCGCCGCCGGACTGACATCTTCGGCGGTGGAGATGGGCGCCAAGGGCAATCTCGGCATCGAGCTCGACCTCGACGCCGTTCCCTGCCGCGAACAGGGCATGACCGCCTATGAAATGATGCTCTCGGAGAGCCAGGAGCGCATGCTCATGGTTCTCAAGCCCGAACTGGAAGAGCAAGCCGAGGCGATCTTCAAAAAATGGGGACTCGACTTCGCGATCGTCGGCAGGACGACCGACACGCTGCGCTTCGTCGTCAAGCACCAGGGCGAGCTCAAGGCCGATCTGCCGATCAAGGAACTCGGCGACGAAGCGCCGGTCTACGACCGGCCTTGGACGCAAACGCCGAAGCAGCCGGCGCTTGATGCGGCGTCGATCAAATCGCCTCTATCGAACCGCGAGGCGCTGCTGAAACTCCTGGCGACGCCGAATCTCTGCTCCAAGCGCTGGGTGTGGGAGCAATATGATCACCTCATACTCGGCAATAGCGTGCGGCCTCCCGGCGGCGACGCCGCCGTGGTCCGGGTGAAGGAGGGACCGAAAGGCCTGGCGCTGACGACCGACGTCACCGCGCGCTATTGCGCCGCCGATCCTTACGAGGGCGGCAAGCAGGCGGTCGCTGAAAGCTGGCGCAATATCACCGTGCGCGGCGCGACGCCGCTGGCGCTCACCGACAATCTGAATTTCGGCAATCCGGAGCGGCCCGAATATATGGGCCAATTCGTCGGCTGCCTGGAGGGGATCGGCGAAGCCGCCCGCACGCTGGACTTCCCCATCGTTTCGGGAAACGTCTCGCTCTACAATGAGACGCAGGGCGCCGGCATTCTGCCCACCCCGGCGATCGGCGGCGTCGGACTGATCGCCGACGTCGCCAAGGCGGCGCAAACCGGCTTTGCGAGAGACGGCGACGCGATCCTGCTCATCGGCGAGACGAAAGGCTGGCTCGGCCAGTCAGCCTATGCGCATGATCTATGCGGGCGCACGGACGGCGCGCCGCCGCCGGTCGATCTCGCCGCCGAGCGCCGGAACGGCGACTTCGTTCGGGGACTGATTCTCTCCGGGCGCGCCAGCGCGGCGCATGATCTGTCGGATGGCGGCCTCGCCGTCGCGCTGGCGGAAATGGCGCTCTGCGGCGACATGGGAGCCGAAATCGCGGAGGTCCCATCGGGTCCCGGACACGCGACGCTGTTTGGGGAAGATCAGGCGCGCTATCTCGTGACGGTCCCGCAGGGCGAGGACGCCGCCGAGGTGATCCGAGAGGGCGCGGCGGCGGGCGTGCCCATTCTGGCGATCGGCCGCGTCGGGGGCGACGCTTTGATCCTGCCCGGCGAGGCGCCGATATTGCTGACCGAGCTGCGCAAGGCGCATGAAGCCCCGCTGCCGGCCTTCATGGCCGGAGATGACAACGCGCTTTCGGGCGCTTTCCCGACACAGGTGTCATAAAATGCCCATGCCCTCCGCTGAAATCGAGCGTCTGATCAAGGCCGCCATACCCGACGCGCAGGTGGAGCTGACCGCGCTCGTCAACGACGACGATCATTGGGCGGCGACGGTCGTGTCCGAAAGCTTCCGCGGCCTCACCCGCGTCAAGCAGCACCAACTGGTCAACGCCGCGTTCGGCGACCGGCTCGGCGGCGAATTGCATGCGCTGCAACTGACGACGCGGGCGCCGGAAAGCGTTTAGCCCCGTTGAAGCGGACTGCGTGTGACATATGTGTAACACGTAGCCTTCGCTCAGCTGGGGAGCTTTCAAATGATCAAACGCGTGCTGTTGGCGGCAGTTCTGGGACTGTCCGCCTTGAGTCAATCCGCGCTTGCGGATCACAAGCGTCATGTGTCGCCGGACCGCCATCCGAACCACGCCGCCTGTGAGCGCAGCGGATGGAATCATCGCTCCTGCGCCCATCTCGGCCACTATGGAGACAGCACTCACTACTACTATCACCATGATCGGCGCCGGCATCACGGAATGGCGCTGGACTGATCCGCTTCGGGCGAAGGCGCGCTCAAGAGTCGGAGATAGGTCATGAGGAAGACATTGACGGTCGCGCTTCTCGCCCTTATTTGCGCGCTCTCTAGTGGCAACGCTTTTGCACAGCGTTGGCGCGGGCCTTGCTGCGCGCCGGCCGCGCCGGCGTGGGTGCAGTATCAGCAATGGGCCAACGCCTATTTTCTGGGCTGCAATTATTTGCGGCAGCTACACAAATACGGCGATGATGTCGACGCAAGGCGCGCCTGTCAGGGGATGATGTTCGACTGACGGCCGCGCCGATCAGGCGCTGCGAGGAGACAAAGTGAGCACTGCAGATACAAACACGCGCATCAAGAACGAGATCGAATCCTCCGACGTCGTGCTCTTCATGAAGGGTACGCCGCAGGCGCCGCAATGCGGCTTCTCCATGCAGGTGGTTCAGATCCTCAACCACCTCGGCGTGCCTTACAAGGCGATCAACGTGCTCGCCGATGGAGCGATACGCGACGGCATCAAGGCCTATTCCAACTGGCCGACGATTCCGCAGCTTTACGTGAAGAACGAATTCATCGGCGGCTGCGACATCGCCAAGGAAATGTTCCAGAGCGGCGAGCTCGTCGCGCTGCTCGACAAGGAAGGCGTGCCGCGCGCTCAGGCCAGCAAGGCCTAGCGCGCGTCGCAACTCATCTCGGTCGAATATTCTTCAGAATATCCGGCGCGCTGTTGGCAGGCGCGCGCCGGATTTTTTGCGCGTGCGTGGACCTATGACAATTTCGGGCGGCGCCCCTACCACGGTTTTATGACAGTGATATTACAGTAAGGGTCGAGCATCCGAGCGTCCGGCTTTCCGGCGCCTCACACGGAGGGAGCTTCGACTGAAGGAGCGTTCCTCATGAAGCGCATGCTTACGCTTGTCGCGCTGGCGGCTTTCATTGCGCCCGCATCAATCGCGTCCGCCGTCGCCCAAGACAATTATGGCTCCGCTCGCGCTCGTCGCTCTGCCCATCCCAGCGACCCAGCGATCGCGGATCAAAGCCCTGCGCAGTGGTCCGCCGCCACTCCGCGTGGCAAGACCTATGCTTGGCCGGATCAGCGTTACTATGGCGTACATGGCATGATGTACGACTGAGCAGTCGGATAAGCGCGTCCTGACGCCGCCAGGACGCGATTTGCGCTGGAACGGATTTGATTTCCTGACTGCATTGCGCCAATTTCGCGCAATGTCTTCTTGGGGCCAATTTGACCTTCGCGCTTCGCTGCGTTTCGCGGCGAGATGAACGCCACAGCACCCATCGCCCTCACTCAAGGCGACCCTTCAGGCATCGGGCCGGAGCTCGCGCTCATGGCCTATGTCATGCGCGAATCGCGCAATCTGCCACCGTTTTTTTTGCTCAGCCATCCAGCTTTCATCGCCCGAGTCGCGGCCACTCTCGCGCTCGAAATCCAGATTGAAAGCACAACGGCGGCGCAGGCCCGCGATGTCTTCTCGCGTGCGCTGCCTGTCGTCGATACGGGGCGTCATGTTGTCGCCGGCGCGCCAGGCCGTCCCGATTGTCATGACGCTCAATCAACAATTGGCTCCATCGAGCAGGCGGTGGAATGCGTCGCCAAGGGCGAAGCGCGCGCCGTCGTCACCAATCCGATCGCGAAATCGGTTCTCTATGACGCCGGATTCAAACATCCCGGGCACACCGAGTTTTTGGCGCAGCTCGCGCATCGCCATTATGGCGGCGATTACCGCGCGGTGATGATGCTGTGGTCGGACGAGCTCGCCGTCGTTCCGATCACGATTCACATTCCGCTCGCCGACGTCTCGAAAAAGCTGACGCGCGAACTCATCGTCGAGACGGGAGAGATTGTGGCGCATGATCTGCGCGCGCGTTTTCACATCAGTAAGCCGCGCCTGGTTTTCGCCGGCCTAAACCCTCATGCGGGCGAAGAGGGCGCGCTCGGCCGCGAGGAGATTGACGCCATTGCGCCGGCGATCGCCGAATTGCGCGCGCGCGGCGTCAATGCGTCTGGACCTTTTCCCGCCGATACGATGTTCCACGAATCCGCTCGCGCGAAATATGACGTGGCGCTGTGTCCGACGCATGATCAGGCGTTGATCCCGATCAAAACGCTCGCCTTTGAGCGCGGCGTCAATGTCACGCTCGGCCTTCCCTTCGTGCGCACGTCGCCCGATCATGGTACGGCCTTCGACATCGCCGGCAAAGGAATCGCCGATCCGACAAGCCTGATCGAGGCGATCAAACTTGCAGGACGCATCAGTTAAGTGGTCGACGCGCTGCCGCCGCTGCGAGAGGTCGTCGCCCGTTACGGACTCGACGCAAAAAAGTCGCTCGGACAGAATTTTCTGTTCGACCTCAATCTCACCGCGCGCATCGCCCGCGCCGCCGGGCCCTTCGATGACACGATCATCGTCGAGATCGGTCCCGGTCCCGGCGGGCTGACGCGTGCGTTGCTCGAGCAAGGCGCGCGAGTCATCGCCGTCGAATGCGATCCTCGGTGTTTGCCAGCGCTTGAAGAGATCGCAGCTTATTATCCAGGCCGGCTGACGATCGTCGAAGGCGATGCGCTGGAGATAGACATTGCAGAGCTCGTGCGGACCCACGCGCCTGTCCTTCCCGACGCTCGTGAAACGAGCGATCGGGAATCCAGGGCAGATTCCGATAAGAACGCCGTTGCTCAGGATTCCCGATCAGGCCTTCGGCCTGCCGGGAATGACAACCGAGTTTCCGCCCGAATCTGCGCGAATCTTCCCTACAACGTCGCGACGGCGTTGCTGACGAAATGGATCGCAGCGGAACCCTGGCCCTCGGTCTTCGATCGCTATGTGCTGATGTTTCAAAAAGAGGTCGCGCTGCGCATCGTCGCGACGCCGAAAGAGCGCGCCGATTATGGTCGGCTCGCTGTGCTGTGCGGCTGGCGCGCGAAGGCGCGCATTCTTTTCGATGTGTCGCCCGCCGCCTTCACGCCACCGCCCAAAGTGACCTCTTCCGTCATTGAGCTGACGCCAAATCCCAGGCCGCTTCACTGCGATCCACACGCATTGTCGCGCGTCACGCAAGCCGCCTTCGGACAGCGCCGCAAGATGTTGCGGCAAAGTTTGAAGTCGCTTGGCGTCGATGCGGCGGCGCTGCTCGCGGCGGCCGGAATAGACGGAACCAAACGCGCGGAAGAAATCGACGTCGCCGGTTTCGTCGCTCTGGCCAATGCGCTTTCGGCTCAGTGACGCTTGCGCAAATAGTCTCGCAGCACGACGGCGTTGTTCATCGACTCATCGCGCGCCGCATAGAGCAATGTAACGCGGCCTTTGCGCGTCATGGCGCGAAGCGCCTCGACCTGCGGCTGCGCCTCGGGCGCGGCAAGCTGGGCGCGATAGCGCTTTTCAAATTCTTCCCAGCGCTCTGGCTTATGCGCGAACCAGCGTCGCAGCGTATCGCTTGGCGCGACGTCCTTCGCCCAGAGATCAAGATCCGCCTTGTCCTTGCGCAGGCCGCGCGGCCAAAGCCGGTCGACGAGCACGCGGGTTCCGTCTTCCGGCTCGGCGGGTTCGTACACGCGCTTGAGAGCGACAGCGGCCATTTCGAGGAATTAGCGCGCCGCGCGCGAAGAGCTATTCGCTCAACAGCTTGGCGACGAATTGTTCGATTTCCTTGTCGCGCCTTGGCCGTCGCTGTCGTTCGGCGCGCAGGATCGCGATCAGATCGTCGAAGGCGCGCTGCAGATCGTCGTTGACGATCACATAGTCGTAATCTTTCCAGCGCGCGATTTCCTTGCGCGCATTCTCCAGCCGTCGCGCCATCGCGTCGCGCGTATCTTCGGCGCGCCGCTCAAGTCGGGCGCGCAGCTCGTCCATCGACGGCGGCAGGATGAAGACGGTGACGGCGTCAGCGCCCATCTTCTCCCGCACCTGGCGCGTGCCCTGATAGTCAATGTCGAAGAGACAGTCGCGGCCCTGCGCCAGGATGTCTTCGACCGGCGCGCGCGGCGTGCCGTAGAAATTGCCGTGTACCTCGGCCCATTCCAGGAGTTCGCCGGCGTCGCGCATCGCGACGAAGCGGCGTTCCGAGATGAAGCTGTAATGGATGCCGTCGACTTCGCTCGAACGCCTTGTGCGCGTCGTTACCGAGATCGACAGCGTCAAGTCGAGATCGCGGTCCTGCAGCAGCATCCGCGTCAGCGTCGTCTTGCCCGCGCCGGAGGGCGAGGAAAGGATGAGGACAATGCCGCGGCGGCTGGATGGAGTCGGAAGCATGACTTTTCGAGAGCGAGTAGCCAATATTGAGTAGCGAGTTAGCGAGTAGCGGCCTCGCTGTCCACTCGCTCTTCACTCGATGTTTTGAACCTGCTCGCGCAGCTGCTCGACCTCGATCTTCAGTTCAAGCCCGATGGCCGAGAGTCCAGCGTCGTTCGATTTGGCGCATAGCGTGTTGGTCTCGCGGCCAAGCTCCTGCGCCAGAAAATCCAGACGGCGGCCGATCGGGCCGCCCGCGACGAGCAGTTTGGAAGCGCTCTCGACATGCGCCTTCAATCGGTCGAGCTCCTCGCGAATGTCGGCTCGAACCGCAAGCAGCGCCGCCTCCTGATGCAGTCGCGCCGGATCGAGGGAGTCGGCGTTCTCCAAGAGGCGCGCAAGCTGCTGCTTCAGCCGCGTGCGAATTGCTTCCGGCTGTCGCGCCGGCGCCGCGTCGGCCTGCGCGGCGAGGATCGATATCCGGTCGAGCCGCTGATGAAGAACCGCCGCCAGAGCGCCGCCCTCCGCTGCGCGGGAGGCGGTCAGCGCGTCAAGCGCTTCGTCCAGCGATCCGAGAATATGCGCGTCGAGTTCGGCGCGATCGGCTTCCGACAGTTCGGGCTCGACGATCTCGACCACGCCGCGCACCGCGAGCAGACCATCGAGCGTCGCGGGCCCGACATTGGCGGGCGGCGAGCGTTCGGAGAGCGTGGCGAGAAGGGCGTCCAGAGCGGCGCGGTTGAGACGGGCGACCTGACTTTCGTCTTCGCGCTTTGCGACAAGATTGGCGAAGACCGCCCCGCGCGCGAGCCGCTTCGCGATTTTTTCCCGCGCCTTGATCTCCACGAAGTCGAAATCGGGCGGGACGCGCAGACGCAGGTCCAGTCCCTTGGCGTTGACGCTCTTGATCTCCCACGCATAGCGAAAGGCGGCGACGGCGCCCTGAACGCGGGCGAATCCCGTCATGCTGTGAATGCTCATTTGCGGCGGCGACTCCGAGACGGCGAATCGGCGTGAGGCCGACCTGCGCCCCGCCTGACTATCGCCGCGCCGGCCTTACCGCAAATCGCTCGTCATAGGGACCGTCTTAGCTGAGGTGAGATCCCAGCTCTTGTCACGCAGCGGGTCGAGCGGCGTGCCTTCTGAGGCGTCGAAGGCGCGCGGACGAAAGGGCCGTCCGCCTGCCGCGGCCAAAGCCGTGGCGCCCGCCGGCGGCGCGGCGTCCTGAACGAGTCGTCCGCCGAGCGCTTCGCTGGGAAGCTCGTCGGAGCCTGCCGCAAGCCCGAGACGCGCTGCGCGGGCCCTCTGTTCGGCGCGCTGCGCCGGCGAGACGGGATAGGCGGCGATCTCGCCGCCATCGTCAGGCTGAGCGTCGGGACTTTCGCGCGCAATCGTCGTCATATCCGGATTAAGCCGCTCCTCCTCCGCACGGGGCGGCGGCGGGCGGCCGACGAAAAGCATAGGGTCGAACAGCGCCTTGGCGCGCAGCTGCACGGAGTCCTCGGTAAAGAAGGGCCGCGCCCGCCTTAAGGCGGCATATTCAGCCGCCTGGACCTGCGTGCGGTCGCCATAGCCGCCGAGGAAAAAATCGGCTTCGGCGTAACCAAATTTGCCGAGCCGGTGAGTCGGGCCGTCATCCGGCGCCATGGCCCGGTTCGGCGGAAAGTCTTCGTGACTCTCGGCAAGCGTGACGAGACGTCCGACGGGCGCCTGCGTGCGCTTGTCGGGCTTGGGCGCGGCCGGCGCGGGAACGCCGGGCGTGGCGCGATCAACCGCGCCATCGGTCTTCTCCTTCTCCAGTCGCCGCCAGTTCTGGACGTTGCGCGAATGCTGGTCGAGCGATTCGGAGAAGACATGACCGCCCGTGCCGTCGGCGACAAAATAAAGATCGCGCGTCGGCGCCGGATGCGCGGCGGCTTCAAGTGCTGCGCGGCCAGGATTGGCGATCGGTCCCGGCGGAAGACCGTCGATCGCGTAGGTATTGTAAGGCGTCCACTTCTCAATCTCGGCGCGCATGATCGGCCGGCCGAGCGTCGCTTTTCCGCCGACGAGGCCGTAGATGATCGTGGGATCAGACTGAAGGCGCATGCCTTTGCGCAGCCGATTGACGAATACGGCGGCGACGTGCGGCCGCTCTTCGTCCTTGCCGGTCTCCTTTTCGATGATCGACGCCAGCGTCACCAGTTCGTAGGGCGTGCGCAATGGCAGGTCCGGCGAGCGCTTCGCCCAGATTGCATCGAGCGTCTTGCGCTGATCCTCCTGCATCTTTGTGAGGAGACGCGCCCGAGGGTAGCCGCGCGGGTATTTATAGGTCTCCGGCAGCAGAGCGCCTTCCTTCGGAAGGTCGACGACATCGCCTGCCAGCAGTTCGGCCTCTTTCAGCTTTTGCACAATTTGTTCCGAAGTCAGACCTTCCGGAATGGTCACGCTGTGCATGATCTGGCGGCCGGAGGCGATGTGATTGATCACGTCGCGCAGGCTGATGTTTTTCTTGAAGCCATATTCGCCGGGCTTCAGCTTGCCGAGTTTGCCTTCGAGAACGATCCCGAGTTGCATGAGCGTCGAATTGGCGATGACGCCTTCGCGCTCGAGTTGGGAGATGATCTCAAGCAAGTCGCTGCGCGGCGGAATATAGACGACCTTGTCGGCGGCGAGCGGTCCGGGCTCTTTCAGCTTGTGCATGGCGGCGATGAGGCCGAAGACGCCGGCGACAAGCGCGACGAGCACAAAACTCAGGAAGCCGCTCGCCACCGAAAGCGTTCCTTCGCGGCGCTTACGCTTTTTGGGCGGAGGCGCGGCCTCTACCTGCTTAGCGCTTTGCTGCGTGGCGCGCCGCCCGAACATGCCGGCTTCGGGGGAGGCGGCGTCGGGCTTTTTCGCCGAGGGCTGGCCGGGCGGTTGGAGCGGGGGCGCTTCAGGTTTGCCTGTAGGTGACGGCGGCGGCGCGGGCTTCGCGATGTCACCCGCTGGCGGTGCGGGAGCTTTCGGCGGCTCGGGCAGAGGCGCTTCAGCCTTCGCCGCGCTCGGCGGCTGCGGCGAAGACGCGACCGTGTGCGGCTCTTTCACCGGCGAGGCGTCGGGCGGCGGAACTTCCGTCGGCGGTGCGCCCGATTCCTTTGCGGGCGCGTTCAGGCTTTCTGGAACTGTGAGGTCTTCGCTCTGCCGCGCGCCTTTTTCGGCCGGGGTCGGCTCGCTTGGCGCCGCTGCTGCGGCGTCTGTTGGCTTTTCGGGCGCGCCTTTATTGTCCGCTTCGCTCATCGCACTACGCCCATCAAACGTCGAAGATCTCACGCCGATTATCGCCGAGGACTTACACTATGCCTCATTGTGGCGAATTCAGGAATGCGCCGCTTCCGTTCGCAGGCTCCGGCGTATCGCGAGATAGGCGTTCGAATGCGCCGGCTGAGCGCCGATGTTCAGGATGCGCGGCGAAACAGCAGCGAGGCGTTCGTGCCGCCAAAGCCGAACGAGTTCGACAAAGCGATATTGATTTCCTTCTCGCGGGCTTTGTGCGGCACGAGGTCGATCATCGTTGCAACCGAGGGATTGTCGAGGTTGCGGGTCGGCGGCGCGACATTCGCCTGCATCGCCAGGATCGAATAGATCGCTTCGACGGCGCCGGCGGCGCCGAGCAGATGGCCGATCGCAGATTTCGTCGACGACATGGCGAGCTTGGGTTCGACATTGCCGAGAAGGCGCTCGACGGCCTTCAGTTCGATCTCGTCGCCGAGCGGCGTCGACGTGCCGTGCGCGTTCACGTAATCAATCTCGCTTACGGAAACGCCGGCGCGCTTTAGCGCGGCCTTCATGCAGCGATAGGCGCCGTCGCCGTCGGGCGACGGGGCGGTGATGTGATAGGCGTCGCCCGACATGCCGTAGCCGATAAGTTCGGCGTAGATTTTCGCGCCGCGCGCCTTGGCGTGCTCATATTCCTCAAGCACGACGCAGCCGGCGCCTTCGCCCAGCACGAAGCCGTCGCGATCCTTGTCATAGGGCCGGGAGGCGGCTTCGGGGCGATCGTTGAACCCGGTCGACAGCGCGCGGCAGGCGGCAAAGCCGGCGACGCCAATGCGATTGACGGGCGATTCGGCGCCGCCGGCGACCATCACGTCGGCGTCGCCCATCGCGATGATGCGCCCCGCGTCGCCGATGGCGTGCGTGCCGGTGGCGCAGGCCGTCACCACCGCATGATTCGGGCCCTTCAGCCCATGCATGATGGAGACATAGCCGGCCACGAGATTGATGATTCTGCCCGAGACGAAGAAAGGCGACACGCGGCGCGGTCCCTTCTCTCTCAAGGTGACGGAGGTTTCGTAAATGCCGCCGAGGCCGCCGATGCCGGAACCGATCAGAACGCCAGTCGATTCCTGCTTCTCCGGGGTGTCGGCCACCCAGCCGGAGTCTTTTAACGCCTGCGTCGCGGCGCTCGCGCCATAGATGATGAAATCATCGACCTTGCGCTGCTCTTTGGGATCGAACCAATCGTCAGGATTGAATGTGCCGTCTTTGCCGTCGCCGCGCGGCACGACCGCCGCGATCTGGCACGCGAGGTCGGACGCTTCGAACGTGTCGATACGTTTGAAGCCGCATTCTCCGGCGGCGAGACGGCGCCAATTTGTCTCAACGCCGCAGCCCAAAGGAGATACGACGCCAAGACCGGTGACGACCACCCTGCGCATGGCTCTACTCTCGAACTTTTATGTTGTCGGAAATGGCGGCGTCGGCGAAGCCTCGCGAGAGGATTCGCCGCGCGCTTGGATGTTTAAGTTCGTCAGGCGGCTTTCGCCTTTTCGAGGAACTTCACCGCATCGCCCACGGTGAGAATCGTCTCGGCGGCGTCGTCGGGAATCTCGACGCCGAATTCTTCCTCGAAAGCCATGACGAGTTCGACGGTATCGAGCGAATCGGCTCCCAGATCGTCGATGAAATTGGCCTTGTCGACGACCTTGTCGGCTTCGACGCCGAGATGCTCGACAACAATCTTTTTCACGCGCTCGGCGACATCGCTCATCTTCTTTGATCCCTGTCTGCGTTTGGCGCTTCACGCGCCTTGCGGCGATTTAGAGCAGGCCTGCTGGCGCGCTCCATAATCGCCCTTCATCCCTTGTAAACTGCCATCGCGCGCCGATCGCCCTGATGTGTGCGAGACGCGTTGCGGCTTGCTCCACCGGGTTTAAATCGCGGCGACGCCGCCCCTCAGCGGCGAGGTCTGGTAGCATACTTCCCCGAGCATGGCGAGAGGCGCCCCCGCGTTCTCACGGACGCGGCGAAAGGTCGCCGCAGACGCGTTTTTCCGGGCGATTCGCCGCTCCTAGATCATGGCCATGCCGCCATTGACGTGCAGGGTCTGGCCGGTGACATAGGCGGCCTCGGCGCTGGCCAGATAGACGCAGGCGGCGGCGACGTCGGCGCCGGTCCCGAGCCGTCCCGTCGGCACCATGCGCAGGATCGCCTCCTTTTGGGCGTCTGTCAGCGCGTCGGTCATCGGGCTTTCGATGAAGCCGGGCGCGACGCAATTGACGGTCACGCCGCGCGAGGCGACTTCGCCGGCCAGCGACTTCGACATGCCGATCATGCCCGCCTTGGCGGCGGCGTAATTGCCTTGCCCGGGATTGCCGGTCACGCCGACGACCGAAGTGATCTGGATGATCCGGCCGAAGCGCTTTTTCATCATCCCGCGCAGCGCCGCGCGCGACAGGCGAAAGGCCGACGTCAGATTGACGTTGATGACGGCGTCCCAGTCCTCGTCCTTGAGGCGCATGAACAACATGTCGCGGGTGATGCCGGCGTTATTGACGAGAATGTCCAGACCGCCCATCGCCGCCTCCGCCGCCGGCACGAGTTTCTCGGTCTCGTCCTTTTGCGAAAGATTGCAGGGCAGAATGTGCGTGCGGCCGTTCAATTCGCCGGCAAGCGCCTCGAGCGCCTCTTTCCTCGTGCCGGAAAGCGCCACGGTCGCGCCGGCGGCGTGAAGTGCGCGCGCGATCGCCGCGCCGATTCCGCCGCTCGCGCCCGTTACCAGCGCAGTCTTGCCGTTAAGATCAAACATATCTCCCCCTCTCCTCCCTCGCGCCGATGGCGCGAGCTTTATAGCTCAGTTCGGGGGAGTGGCCTTTTTTCAGCCGCGGTTCAACTTCAAACGACCGCCTCCACAACGGCGGACGCCGCCGATGCCCGGTCGGATATTGGGAGAAAATGGGCGCCAGTCCGGCTTCGTTTCGCAAGCGACGGATTCGAGACTGAATTGCTCAACAACGCATCGGAATCGGCGTCAAATTTCATTGTGGCGTAACTGCAACAGTCGAAATCTTTTGGGTCTTTTGGGCCCGATTTTACCTTCTGTTTGTTGTTTCCCGCGCGAAATTTGCGCACAGTCCGCCGTGCTTGGGGGTCAGCGTCCTTAAACGTCCGAGAGAGTCACAGGACTGACGCGCACCTATTAATTTAAGTTGGCTCGAAATGAAGGATAGAGAGATGAAGACAGCGATCTCGGCCCTGGCTCTGGCGACGGCGCTTTTCGCCGGCGCCGCGAACGCCGCCGATCTACCCTCCCACAAGGCTCCTCCGCCGTACATCCCCCCGCCGCCGATCATGACCTGGACCGGGTTCTACGCCGGTCTTAACCTCGGCGGTGGCTTCTACGCCAGCAACTCCTCCAATCAGGGTTGGAACGGGGGCTGGAACAACGGCAACAACAACACCGGCGGTGTCATCGGCGGCGGTCAGCTCGGCTATAACTTCCAGGTTACGCCGATGTTCGTCGTCGGCGTTGAGACCGACTTCCAGGGCACGAGCCTCGGCTCTGGCGGCGGAAACAACAACAACTGGTGGTTGTTCGGCGGTTTCGGCGGCGGCGCAGGCTCGGCGCGCCTGAACTGGTTCGGCACCGTTCGCGGCCGCGTCGGCATCACCCTGCTGAGCCCGCAACTGTTGGTCTACGGCACGGGCGGCTTCGCCTATGGCGAAGTGCAGCGCAACAGCTGGTGGAACCAGAACAGCGCCGTGCAGACGGGCTGGACCGCTGGCGGCGGCGCCGAGTGGATGTTCTTCCCGAACTGGTCCGCCAAGGTCGAGTATCTGTATACGCAGATCAGCGGCACCGGGAACAACAACAACTGGCTGTGGGCGTTCAACCCGGGTTGGGGCCTCAACAGCACCAACAACCGCACGCGCTTCCACACGATCCGCGCGGGCATCAACTACCACTTCCACTTCGGCTCTCCGGCGCCGGTGTTGGCCAAGTACTAATCCTAGTACTAATTCTTACCGATCGGCCTTACGGTCGAGAGAATGGGCCCGGTCCTCGCGACCGGGCCTTTTCTTTTGGCGCTTCCGTCTCTCTTCCCGCGCCTCTACGCGAAGCCGCGATAGGCGTCGAAATCGCCGGGCGCGCCGACCGAAATGCCGGCGGCCTGCGGGGCGATCCGCTTCAATAGCCCCGCGAGAACCTTGCCCGAGCCGCATTCGACGAACTTGGTCGCGCCGTGACTCGCCATATAGGCCACGCATTCACGCCAGCGCACCGCGCCGGTGACCTGCTCGACGAGCAGTCGGCGAATCGCCTCCGGGTCCCGCGTCGGCTCCGCCGTCACATTGGCGACGACCGGAACGCACGGGGCGCTGATCGCCGCTCCGGCGAGCGCCTCGCGCATGGCGTCGGCGGCGGGCTGCATCAAGGCGCAATGGAAGGGCGCGGAGACCGGCAGCAGCACCGCGCGCTTGATTCCCTTCTCCTTGGCGATGTCGATCGCCTTGTCGACGGCCGCCTTGGCGCCCGAAAGCACCACCTGGCCGCCGCCATTGTCATTGGCGACCTGACAGACGCCGTTCGCCGCCGTCGCCGCCTCCTCAGCGATGGCGCGCGCTTGATCGAGGTCGGCGCCGAGCAGCGCCGCCATGGCGCCTGCTCCGACAGGGACCGCCTTCTGCATCGCGTCGCCGCGAATGCGCAGGAGGCGCGCCGTGTCAGAGATTGTCAGCGCGCCGGCGCTCGCGAGCGCCGAATATTCTCCCAGCGAATGTCCGGCGACGAAGGCCGCGTGGCGCGAAAGATCAAGGCCGCATTCGGCTTCCAGCGCGCGAATCGTCGCGAGCGAAACCGCCATCAGCGCCGGCTGGGCGTTGGCGGTGAGCGTCAGCTCCGATTCAGGGCCTTCGAACATGAGTTTCGAGAGCGGCTGCGACAGCGCATCTTCGACCTCGGTGAAAACCGCGCGCGCGGGCTCGAAGGCGTCGAACAGCGCCTTGCCCATGCCGACCGCCTGAGATCCCTGACCGGGAAAAATGAAAGCCTTCACCATGCGTAACCGTCCCTGCCTATTATTGTTTGCGTCGCCGCGTGTGGCGCCGAGGGGTTCGCTGTGTCAAGTTGGCGGGTGAAGCCGAAAAGCGCGCTGGAGCGGGGGATGAGCCAAACGACATGCGGCCGCGACGGCGGCCGCTTCAATCGGCGCGCCGCGCTGGCGACGATGGGCGCAGGTTTTGGGGTAGCGTTTGGCGCCGCGCCGGCGCAGGGCCATGCCAAGCGCGCGCCCGTCCTGCCGGAAGACGAAGGCTTCATGCGGATGGCGATCGCTGAAGCCGCCAAGGGCGACTTTCCCTTTGGCGCCGTGATCGTGCGCGACGGCAAGGTCGTCTCGACGGGCCGCAATCTCGGCGTCACCAACAATGATCCGACAGCGCATGGCGAGATGGTGGCGATTCGCCGCTTCGTCGCCGACAATCCGGCCAAGGATTTAAAAGGCGCAACGCTTTACACGTCAGGCGAGCCCTGCCCGATGTGCATGGGCGCGATCGTCTGGTGCGGCATGGGGCGCGTCGTCTACGCCGCGTCGGTCGAGCAGCTTGAGAAGCGAATCGGCCAGATCATGATCACGAGCAAAGCCGTGGCGCAGGCCGCGCCCTTTCTGACGGTCGAGATCACCGGCGGCGTTCTCGCGCCGGAAGCATTGGCGCTGTTTGATAAGAATAAACTGAAGCCGTTGCCTTAGGGGCGGCCCGGTGAAAGCTAATGGACTCCGAAATCATTATGCGGGGTCTTGAGCGTGATGGCGCAATAAATCTCCAAAAGTGCCTGCTTAGTTTGATCCGTCTCTTCGACTGCTCGAAACTCCATTGCTCGGACGCGTTCTTTTGCCCTTCTAAAGGAATTCATGAATTCTTGATCATTTAACAGTCTTTCGCGGGCACCTTTTCGGTAATCAACTTTTCGATTGGTCTCCGTGCGAGCCATGAGTGCAGCTAACGCAGCTTGGTTCGTTTGCGAGCAAGGGAGGGTGTGCTGCCGGAGACGCTGACGGATGTTGTTCGAACGACCAACATAGAAGTGGCTGCCATTCTCGCTAAAGAGATAGACTCCTTTTTTGGGAAGGATCGCTCCTTTTTCATACGGCGACGACTCTATCAAATGTTCGAACTTGGCATGCAGCGATTCGACGGCCAGCTGAAATTCTGGGCTCATAATTGCAGTCCTCTAAGGGGAATTAAGTCCCTGGCCTCTCCTTCACCAGCTCCTCCACCACCCCCGGGTCCGCGAGCGTCGAGACATCCCCCAGCGCGCCAAATTCCCCTTCGGCGATCTTGCGCAGGATGCGCCGCATGATTTTGCCCGAGCGCGTCTTTGGCAGGCCCGGCGCGAATTGCACGATGTCGGGCGTCGCGATCGGCCCGATCTCATGGCGCACCCAATGCACCAGCTCCTTGCGCAGATGTTCGCTCGCCGCGACGCCCTGGTTGAGCGTAACGAAGGCATAGATGCCCTGCCCCTTGATGTCGTGCGGATAGCCGACGACGGCGGCTTCCGAGACTTTCTCATGCGCGACGAGCGCGCTCTCGACTTCCGCCGTGCCAAGGCGATGGCCCGAGACATTGATGACGTCGTCGACGCGGCCGGTGATCCAGTAATCGCCGTCGGCGTCGCGCTTGGCGCCATCGCCGGTGAAATATTTGCCGGGAAAAGCCGAGAAATAGGTCTGCGCGAAACGTTCGTGATCGCCATAGACGGTGCGCATCTGCCCCGGCCATGAATCCGAGATCACGAGCAAGCCTTCGCACGCGCCTTCGAGAACATTGCCGAGCGGATCGACGATTTCGGGCGCGACGCCGAAGAAGGGCCGCGTCGCCGAGCCGGGCTTCAGATCAATCGCGCCAGGCAGCGGCGAGATCAGCACGCCGCCGGTCTCCGTCTGCCACCATGTGTCGACGATGGGACAGCGGCCCTCGCCGACGACACGATGATACCATTCCCACGCTTCCGGATTGATCGGTTCGCCAACGGAGCCGAGCAAGCGCAGCGATTTGCGGCTCGTCTTTTTGACGGGCGCTTCGCCCGCCGCCATCAGCGCGCGAATGGCGGTGGGCGCCGTGTAGAAAATATCGACCTTATGCTTGTCGATGATCTCCCAGAAGCGCGACACGCTCGGATAATTCGGCACGCCTTCGAACATCAGCGTCGTCGCGCCATTGGCGAGCGGGCCGTAGACAATATAGCTGTGGCCGGTCACCCAGCCCACATCCGCCGTGCACCAATAGACGTCGCCCTCGCGATAGTCGAAGACGAGTTCATGGGTGAGCGATGTGTAGACGAGATAGCCGCCCGTCGTATGCAGCGCGCCCTTCGGCTTGCCGGTCGAGCCGGACGTATAAAGGATGAACAGCGGATCTTCCGCGTCCATCTCCGCATAGGGACAATCGGCGTGCACGCGCGCGGCTTCTTCCTCGTAGCGGAAATCGCGGCCGGGCTGCATGTCGATTTCGCCGCCGGTGCGCGTGACGACAATGACCGTTTTCGCGGACACTTTGTCGAGCGCGGCGTCGACATTTGCTTTGAGCGGTATCTTCTTGCCGCCGCGCAGGCCTTCGTCCGCCGTGACGATGACCTGTGATTCCGCGTCGGCGATACGTCCCGCAAGCGAATCCGGCGAGAAGCCGCCAAAGACCACCGAGTGAATCGCCCCGATGCGGGCGCAGGCCAGCATCGCGAAAGCGGCCTCGGGAATCATCGGCAGATAGATGGTGACGCGGTCGCCCTTCTTGACGCCATGCGCCTTGAGCACATTGGCGAAACGGCAGACCTGCTCATGCAGTTCGGCGTAAGTGATATGGCGCGAGACGGAAGGATCGTCGCCTTCCCAGATGATCGCGACCTTGTTGGCGCGCTCCGGCAGATGCCGGTCGATGCAATTCATCGCGACATTGGTGGTGCCGTCCTCGAACCAGCGTATCGAAACATTATGCGTGTCGAAGCTGGTGCGCTTCACTTTCGAAAAGGGCGTGATCCAGTCGATGCGCTGCGCCTGCTCGGCCCAGAAGCCGTCGGGGTCTTTGATTGAGCGTTCGTAGAGCCGGCGATAGGCCTCTTCGTCGATGCGCGCGCGCTTTTTCCAGTCGTCCGGGACGGGGTAGATCTTTTGCGACATTCGTTTCTCCGTCGACGCATTTCGTAAACGCCCGCCCGTCATGGCCGGGCTTGTCCCGGCCATCCACGTCTTTATGGCGACGCAGATCGGGAGAACATGGCGCAGTGTCTCGGCGTGGATGCCCGCGACAAGCGCGGGCATGACGCAGAAAGGGGACGCTTACCGGCACGGAATGGGGAGCGCTCATCCCTTGCGGGCGCGGGCGAGCTCCACATTGTGCTGCATGCGCTGAACCATCAGCCGCATCAGGTAAAAGCCGAATTGCGGAGTCTGCGCCGCGAGCTGCAAGAGATCGTCATAGCGCACGCAGAGAAGCTCGACGTCGGTCGCGGCGACCGCGGTGGCGGTGCGGCGATTTTCATTGGTGAACATGCCCATCTCGCCAAAGAGCGTTCCGGGCTTCAGGGTGACGTCGGGTTCGCGCAGATGGATCTCGCCGCGCACCAAGAGATAGGCTTCCTCGGACAGATCGCCGATGCGATGCAGGACGAAGCCTTCGGACAGCTTTAAGGGCCGCATATAGGGACGCAGCCATTCGAAATCGAAATCCTCGGAGGCGGCGGCGCGAATGTCCTGGACGAGCCGCCGGATCTGTCGGAGCCGCACGATGTTGACCGGGACCAGAAAGGCGTTGAGCGCGAAGAGTGGGTAGAGACCCTTGAGAAAGAAGTAGGCGGCGAACAGCGCATTGGCGAGGATCGCCGCGATCCGCAGGGGGATCATGGTGTTCGACACATAAACGAACACGCTCGCCGCCGCGGCGAGATAGCCGAGGACTTCGATAAGCAGACCGTTCAGCGTCGTGGGCAGCGTCATGGCGAGATCGCTCGGACTTCAGCTTCGCCCAACACCTTTAGCAGAAGACTTTGTAAAAATGCGAGGGCGGAACACGTCGCCGCCCCGGGCGTTGCAAAAGGTCTACGGGGGTGGAGCAGGAATCGCCATGACGCAATCCGCCAGCATTCGTCCCGCCCCCGCCCGGGGCGCCTTTCCGACCGCCGCCGCGATCATTCTTGGCGTGGGCCTTGGCATTTTCTTTGGTGGCAACCATCTCAGGCATTCATCATGTGAATGAACGCGTCGATCGGGCGCAATGGCCGATCTATGACGCGGGCTTCATCTTCTGGGGCGCCGCGATTGTTGCTGGCCAGTTTTCTGCTTCTGCGCGGTTCGAGGCGGGAGATGGCGCCGCAGGAGGCTTGAGCCGCGCCTCATCCGTTTGGCGCTTTGCCCTTGCTGCGGCGATTTGGTAAAGGGCGCTAGACCTCCTCGCGCCACACCGAAAGAAACATGGACAAATTCACAACGCTGACGGGCGTCGCGGCGCCGTTGCCGATCATGAACGTCGATACGGACATGATCATCCCCAAGCAGTATCTCAAAACCATTCAGCGCACCGGCCTCGGCAAGGGCCTCTTTTCGGAGATGCGCTATCGCGACGACGGTTCCGAGAATCCCGATTTCGTCCTGAATCAGCCAGCCTACCGCAACGCCCGCATCCTCGTCGCCGGCGACAATTTCGGCTGCGGCTCGTCGCGCGAACACGCCCCCTGGGCGCTGCTCGACTTCGGGCTCCGCTGCATCATCTCGACGAGCTTCGCCGATATTTTCTATAACAATTGCTTCAAGAACGGGATCTTGCCGATCGCGGTCAGCGAGGCTGAGCTCGACAGGCTGATGGACGACGCCAAGCGCGGCGCGAACGCCACCCTGACCGTCGACCTCGCGGCGCAGGAGATTCGCGGGCCGGACGGCGGCGTGATCACATTCGACATCGACCCCTTCCGCAAGCACTGCCTGCTGAACGGTCTCGACGACATTGGGCTGACTCTCCAGAAGGCCGACAAGATCGACGACTATGAAAAGCAGGCCGCGGCGAAGCGCCCTTGGGCTTGACTGCGACTCGTCGGCGCCGCAGTGCGGCGCCGGGCTAATGTTTCCGAAGCGGCGCTTATGGGATAGAGCACCCCTGACGGGGCGGCGAGCGTCGCTTCCAACCGCTGGACGCCCAGAGCGACGGACAAGGCGCGCGCTTGAGTTATCTTTCCGCCCTTTCCATGCGTTTTCGCGCCGCCGGCCAGTCGCTGGCGCGGCTCGCTCACGGCGTGAGGCGCTCGCGAAAGCCCGACGACATCGCGGAAGGCCAATGGCGTGACGCCGGCGCCCAAAACTTAGGCGCCGATTCCGACGAGGCGGCGCGCGACGCAAACTTCTGGGGACCCGCGCCGACGAACGAACAAGCTGAGCCGCCGCCGGCCTTCGAGCCGGGCTCCGCCTATCGGGAACCCGCCGGATTCGACGGCCAGGGCCTGCTTTCGATCCATAATCTGGCGAAGTCCTACAAAGCGCGCCGCGTCGTCGAAGACGTGAGCCTGCATGTGGCGCGAGGCGAGGCGGTCGGGCTGCTGGGTCCCAACGGCGCCGGCAAGACCACAGTTTTTTATATGATCACCGGGCTGGTGAAGCCCGACAAGGGCGTGATCTCGCTCGACGGCTATGATGTGACGCCGCTGCCAATGTATCGCCGCGCGCGGCTCGGGATCGGCTATCTGCCGCAGGAGGCGTCGGTGTTCCGGGGCCTCTCGGTCGAGGACAATATCCGCGCCGTGCTCGAGATCACGCAGCCCGACGCCAAAAAGCGCGAGGAGGAGCTGGAGGCGCTTCTTGAAGAGTTCCGCCTCACCCGCATGCGTCACACGCCCGCCGTGGCGCTTTCCGGCGGCGAACGGCGTCGCTGCGAGATCGCCCGCGCGCTCGCCGGCCATCCGTCCTTCATGCTGCTCGACGAACCTTTCGCTGGCATTGACCCGATCGCCGTCGGCGGCATTCAGGACCTTGTGCGGCATTTGAAAGCGCGCGGCATTGGCGTGCTCATCACCGACCACAGCGTTCGCGAGACGCTGGGCCTCACCGACCGCGCTTACATTATCTACAACGGCCATGTGCTGACCGAAGGAACGCCCGACGAAATCGTCGCCAATCCGGACGTTCGGCGCATCTACCTCGGCGAAGATTTCCGCATGTAGCGCCGCAGGCGTCGTTCCTTCAGAGACGGCGCGGCGCTTTTTGGCGGCGTGGCGGCAAGGGCGCGTTTCTTAGCGACCAGCATTGTCGCGCTGGCGAGTTCAAGCTGTTTTCGCGCGGCGGCGAAGCCGCGTCGTGCAGCGCCAAGGTTGCGCTCTCGGCGCCCGACGGACGTTCTCCAAGAAGGGTCGGCTGTTGCCTGTTCGGGCGTCTTCGCGTTCGACAGATTGGTGATTAAGGCTTGGGCGGTTTGCTCGGCGGCGCGCTGCTTTTTTGGCCCTGTGCGCGCTGATCCGAAGTGATATAAGCAAGAACCGGGCCGCACAGGGGCGGCTGATGGCGTTTCGAGTGGGCCGAGCGAAATGGCGATTTCCACCAAGTTGATGATGCGTCAGGGCCAAGCCCTGGTGATGACGCCGCAGCTGCTCCAGGCGATCAAGCTGCTGCAGTTTTCCAATTTGGAGCTTGCCGCCTTTTTGCATGATGAGCTCGAGCGCAATCCGCTGCTCGAAGCGCAGGAAGGCGATGGCGGCGTCGACGCGGCCGATGCTTCCCAGGGCGCGGAG
Organism: Methylocystis silviterrae; assembly: GCF_013350005.1. Classification (GTDB taxonomy): domain Bacteria; phylum Pseudomonadota; class Alphaproteobacteria; order Rhizobiales; family Beijerinckiaceae; genus Methylocystis; species Methylocystis silviterrae. The sequence goes on along the minus strand of NZ_JABVWW010000005.1, from coordinate 24,044 downwards.
TCGAGCGCGGCGGAGGCCTTTGAAGGGCCGCAGGAGGGCGACTGGGCGCAGCAGGATCTCGCCGTTGACTCCGCGACGCTCTCCGCCGATCTCGGCGCCGACATGAGCAATGCTTTCGAGCCCGAGGGCCCTTCGATCGGGGAGCGGGCGCGGGATGAGGCCCCCGACGGCGCCGGTCTTTCGGCGACCTCCTGGACCGGGGCTGCCGGCGGCGGGCCGGCCGACGGCGAAGCGCCCAATCTCGAAGCTTATGTCGCCGATCGTCAGAGCCTCCACGAGCATCTCGCCGAACAGCTCGCGCTCGCCTGCCCCGATCCGCGTCACAGAATCATCGGCCAATCGATCATCGATGCGATCGATGAGAGCGGCTATCTGCGAGAGGACCTTGGCGAGATCGCCGCGCGTCTCGAGGCGGACATGGCGGAAGCCGAGCGCATTTTGGCGACGATCCAGACCTTCGACCCTTCCGGCGTCGGCGCGCGAGATCTTGCGGAGTGCCTCGCGATCCAGCTCAAGGAGCGCGACCGCTATGATCCGGCGATGCAGGCGTTCGTCGCCAATCTCCCGCTCGTCGCGCGCCGCGATTTTGCGCAACTCGCCAAGCTGTGCGGCGTCGACGACGAAGACGTCGCCGACATGGCGGCGGAGCTGCGCCGGCTGGAGCCCAAGCCCGGCCGGGCGTTCGGCGGCGCCCCGATTCAGCCGCTCGTCGCCGACGTCATTGTTCGCGCCGCTGCGGACGGCGCCTGGCATGTGGAACTCAACGCCGACGCGCTGCCGCGCGTATTGGTCAATCACAGTTACGCGGCGCAAGTCAGCGCCGTCGCCACCGGCCCTGCCGACAAAAGCTTCATTTCAAGCTGCCTGCAGAATGCCAACTGGTTGACCAAGAGTCTCGAGCAGAGGGCCCGCACCATTCTACGCGTCGCTTCTGAAATCGTGCGATTGCAGGACGCTTTTCTCACGCATGGCGTCGAACATCTGCGTCCGCTGAACCTGCGCACCGTCGCTGATGCGATCGGCATGCATGAGTCGACGGTTTCGCGGGTGACGTCGAACAAATACATGATGACGCCGCGCGGCGTCTTCGAGCTCAAATATTTCTTCTCCGCGTCGATCGCCACGACGAGCGGCGCCGCCGCGCATTCGGCCGAGGCGGTGCGCTTTCGCATCAAGCAGATGATCGATCGGGAAACGCCCGACGGCATCCTGTCGGACGACGCGATCGTCGAACGGCTGAAGGCGAGCGACATTGAAATCGCCCGGCGCACGGTCGCGAAATACCGCGACAGTTTGCGCATTCCATCCTCGGTCGATCGCCGCCGCGCCAAGCTTGCGCAGGCGCGCATGACAACCAATTAATTGTCTTATGTCGTCCTGAGGCTTGAAGCTTCGCCGTGGGGGAAGACTCCATTGACTTCGCACGCCGAGGCTTCTAACGCTGCGCGGAATTTCCGCTCTTTGGTTAGATGGCGGGCGATTCGCTGACCCCTCAGGCGGAGTTCCAGGGCGGATGGGGGCGCGTTGGCGGTTGGTCTGACGGCGGCGCGGCAGGCGCGGCTGGCCCTTTCCGCGCCGAAACTTCGCTCGCAACGAAAGTTCGGATTGCAAAATGTCTCTTAGGGTTTCCGGCAAGAACATCAACATCGGCGAAGCGCTTCGGGCTCATGTGACGCAGAGGCTGGAGACGGCGGCGGCGAAATATTTCGACGGCCGAGTCAGCGGCCACGTCACCATCTCGCCGGAGGGCTCGGGCTTTCGAGCCGACTGCAGCCTGCATCTCGCCTCCGGAATCGTGCTGCAGGCCGACGGCCGCGCACAGGAGCCCTACGCCTCCTTCGACCAGGCGGCGGAGCGCATCGAAAAGCGCCTGCGCCGCTATAAGAGCAGGCTCAAGAGCCATCACGAGCATGGCGACGGCGCTCAGGCCGAGGTCGTCGCCTATCACGTGCTGGAGGCGCCCGATCAGGAAAATGAGGCGTCGGCGGAGTTCAGCCCCGCGATCATCGCCGAATCCACCACTCAATTGCGCCGGCTGTCTGTTTCGGCGGCGGTGCTCGACCTCGATCTCACTGGCGCGCCCGTCGTGGTGTTCCGGCACGCCAACACCGGCCGCCTGAATGTCGTCTATCGGCGCGGCGACGAAAATATCGGCTGGATCGACACCCCCGAGTCGGAAGGCGACGCGCGCTGACAGCAAAAACGTCGTGGGACGGCCATAATAACGGCCTCCTCGGCACGTATCTTGCCATTTTCCCACGTCCCTTCGGGTTTGGCGAAAATAGCGAGACGTTGAAATTTCAAGGATGGTCTGCGCCTTCGGCGGCCCTAGACCTCCCATGAGAAGCAGGATGATCGTCGCATGCGGCCAACGGACTTGGTTTCGCCGGATTCGGTTTGCGCCTCACTGAAGGCGACGACGAAGAAGCATCTTCTCCAGGAACTCAGCGAGAAGGCCGCGAAGATTTGCGGGCTTCCCGCGCGCGAGATCTTCGATGCGCTTCTTCACCGCGAGCGGCTGGGCTCGACGGGAATTGGCGAAGGCATCGCCATTCCACACGGCAAGCTCGCGAAATTGAAGGGGATTTACGGCGTGTTCGGCCGCCTTGACCGGCCTGTCGACTTCGGGTCCCTTGACGGCGCGCCCGTCGATCTCGTGTTCATGATCCTCACGCCCGAGAGTTCGGGCGCTGATCATCTCAAGGCGCTTGCCTGCGCGGCCCGGATGCTGAGGGAGCAAGGCCTCGTGGCCACGCTACGCGGGACGCGCGACGACGATGCGCTCTATTCGCTGATCGCGCAGCGCTCGAAGCCGTTTGCGGCATAAAGCGCGCCGCTCCTTAGAGCGGCGCGCTGCGTTTTTGGGCGCCGCCTCCATGCGAGGCGTGTCCGCCTTTGCGGCCGGCTTCCGAAGCGAGCGCATGATCGCGCGAGAAGCTCCGCTTGGCCGGATTCACGCTTTGACCGCCCTTGCGTCCTGCCCGGGCCGCAAGATCGGGGTTCTGCGAGAAACTTCGTTTCTCGTCAGGAACGCTCTGGCCGCCCTTGCGTGCGATGGCCCGCTGCTTTTCGGGATCCATTGACGCAAAACCGCGGCTGGATTTTCTATTCTCGTCCATGGGCCGCCTCACAAAGTTCCCCCAGCGCCTTGGGCTATAACTCGCGGGGTCGGCCAATGTTTCTGGGCGGCGGCGATTTATCTTCGCAGTCCCGAAGGATCCCCCGCCGGGAAGGCGAGGGCGCAAAAAATAAATGCTTGCAATGAGATCAGAGACTCACATGCCGACCCGCGGCGCGCTTTGTTCGCGGCGTCCGGCGCGTCGTTCAAAAAACAGCGCCTGGCTGATGACGGCCTTCAGGCTTTCGACATTGAAGGGTTTGGCGATAAGAAAGGCCGGTTCGGGCGGCTCGCCGGTCAAAAACCGCTCAGGGTAGGCGGTGACGAAGATCACCGGGATGGACAGAGAGACGAGGATCTCGTTTACGGCGTCGAGCCCCGAACTGCCGTCGGCGAGCTGGATATCGGCGAGAATCAGTCCCGGGTTGCCTTCTTGTATGGCCGCCAGCGCCTCGGCGTGCGTGCGCGGCATGCCGACCACCCGATGTCCCAGCTCCTCGACGATGCTCCTCAGGTCATGGGCGATCAGGGGCTCGTCCTCGATAATCAGCACGTCGGTCGCGATCTGGTCGGCGATCTCGCCGTTTGCCGCCTCGATCAGGGCGCCAGCCTCGAGCTCCGAAACCTTTAGAGTCTGACCAATCTGGTCGAGATCGAAGCCTTCGAGCGCCTGCAGCAAAAAGGCTATTCGCGGCTTCAGCGAAATAGCGTCGAGATTGCGTCGGCCGTTTTCCGCCAGCGCGCCGGAGCGATCGGTGTGGGCGTTGATCGGCGACGCCGCCCAGACATCCAGGAACAGACGGTATACAGCGATGCGCAGGTCATCGGAATTTGTGATGCGGCTTGGTTCCGCGACGACGGTTTCGAGAGTGGCTAGCACATAGGCGTCGCCGCCTTCCCGATCGCCGACCAATGCGCGCGCGAAACGTCTCAAATAGGGAATATGCGCTGAAATTTCCTTTGACGCCGACATGTCTTACAACTCCAGCAGCATCGAGCCTCGCAAAGGAGAGGAGTGCGGGCTAAGCAGATTCAAAACTTGGACAATACGTCAAAACTGCTCGGCATTTTAGGGAACCAATCCTTCAGCAGTGCGTTTTGCCTATCGACCTTGCGGCGCAGTATAACGCGGCGGCTCCAGAAATCATGCATATTAAAATAGAGGGCTCCATGGGGAATAAGAATCCGGAGAATATAGTTGCGCGGGCGAAAGCAGACGACGACGCTTTCGCAGGCGACGGGCGGTATTCTTCGAGACCGGGCCCTCGCAGGGTGGGGACGTTTGCAGGGTGGGTGATGACACGTGACGAATTCGGCGATCGTCGCCGAGGAGTAGGGGAGGCGCACTGCGGCGCACAGCCGGCCCAGCGACCGCGGCCGGTGGAATTCCAGGACTCGATCGGAAAGGAGCTCCGCAATCTCTACGACGATGTCGTGGCTCAACCGGTTCCCGATCGGTTTCTGAAACTTTTGAACCAACTCGAAACGAATGTGCTATCCTCTGCGGCGACATCAGGCGCGCCGAGGAAGAGTGAGTGAAGGCAAGCGAAGAAGCGCATTCGGCAGGACAGGGATTAAAGGCTGATCTGATCTCAGCCATCCCGAGCTTGCGCGCCTTCGCAGTGTCGATTTGCGGAAACTCCGATCGCGCCGACGACCTCGTTCAGGAAACGCTGGTCAAGGCCTGGGGCAGTCTCGCGACGTTTTCGGAAGGCACCAATCTCACCGCCTGGCTGTTCACGATTCTGCGCAACATCTACTACAGCGAGTTTCGCAAGCGCCGACGCGAGGCTCCCGATCCCGACGGTCTGATCGCCGGACGATTGGTCGCGCCGGACTCGCAGCACGCGCATATGGATTTTCTCGACTTCCGCGACGCGATGCAAAAATTGCCGCTCGATCAGCGCGAGGCGCTGATCCTCGTTGGCGCCTCCGGCATGTCATATGAGGAAGCGGCTCAAATCTGCGGCTGCGCGCCGGGCACGATGAAGAGCCGGGTGAATCGCGCCCGCAATCGGCTCTCAGACCTGATGTCGGCGCCGCCAAGCGCCGAGCCGCGCGAATGGTCCTCGGCCGAGCAGCTCTCCGCAGCCGCGCGCGATTGAACGTTATTCGGAAATGCCGCATAGGGAGGCGCGCCAAACGCCCCTTTCCATGCGAGCGAGCCGATGACTGACGATCACAGAATTGAACGCGACTCCTTCGGCGACATCGCCGTGCCGTCCTGGGCCTATTGGGGCGCCCAGACCGAACGGTCGCGCGAGAATTTTCCGATCGGCGGCGATCTCATGCCGATCGAGATCGTGCATGCGCTGGCGCGCATCAAGCTCGCGGCCGCCAAGGTCAACGCCAGGAAGGGCCTGCTCGAGCCTAAAATCGCCGACGCGATCGTCGCCGCCGCTCGCGAAGTGATCGACGGCAAGCTCGACGAGCATTTTCCGCTCGTCGTCTGGCAGACCGGCTCCGGCACCCAGACGAACATGAACGTCAATGAGGTCATCGCCAATCGCGCCAATGAAATGCTCGGCGCGCCGCGCGGCTCGAAATCGCCCGTTCATCCCAACGACCACGTCAATCTCGGTCAGTCGTCGAACGACAGTTTCCCCACCGCCATGCATATCGCCGGCGCGACGACGATTTCCGGCCGGCTGATTCCCGCCGTCGAGCGGCTGCATATTTCGCTCAACGCCAAGGCGGTGAAATTCGCCGATATCATCAAGATCGGCCGCACCCATCTGCAGGATGCGACGCCGGTGACGCTCGGCCAGGAGTTTTCCGGCTATGCGGCGCAGGCCGAATACGCCGAAAGACGCATCAGAACCACCCTCGCCGATCTTCTGCAGCTCGCACAGGGCGGCACGGCGGTCGGCACCGGCGTCAACACCTTCAAAGGCTTTGGCGAAGAGGTCGCCGCCGATATCGCGGAGCAGACAGGACTGCCTTTCGTCTCGGCGCCCAACAAATTCGAGGCGCTCGCCACTCACGATGCGATCGTCTTCGCCCATGGCGCGCTCAACGCGCTGGCGTCGGGTCTCTATAAAATCGCGAGCGACATTCGCCTGCTCGGCTCGGGGCCGCGCGCCGGCCTCGGGGAACTGAGGCTTCCCGAGAATGAGCCCGGCTCGTCGATCATGCCGGGCAAGGTCAATCCGACCCAGGTCGAGTCGCTGACCATGGTGTGCACGCGCGTCTTCGGCAATAATTCGACGATCACCTTCGCCGCCTCGCAGGGCCATCTCGAACTCAATGTGCTGAAGCCGGTCGTCGGCTTCGCGCTGCTCGAATCGACCATTCTGCTCGCCGATGGCATCAACAGTTTCGTCGCGCGCTGCGTCGACGGCATTGAAGCGGACGAGGCCAACATCAAGCGCTTCCTCGACCGCTCGCTGATGCTCGTCACCGCGCTCGCGCCAAAGATCGGCTATGACGCGGCCTCGAAGATCGCCCGCGCAGCGCACAAAAACGGCACGAGCCTGAAGGAAGAGGCGCTGGCTTCCGGCAAGGTCACGGAGATCGAGTTCGACGAGATCGTGCGGCCGGAGAATATGCTCGCGCCGAGCGCGTGAGCTTCTGCGCGTCATGGCCGGGCTTGTCCCGGCGATCCACGAAACGCAGCGCAACGGATTGGCGTGGATGGCCGGCTCAAGGCCGGCCATGACTGCGGTGGCGCGCCGCGTCTTCCCCTCGCCATGCATCCGCACTAGTTTCGGCTCCTCACCGAGGAGCTGATTCATGGCCGCGATCGAAGCCGTCCTCAATACGATAGACGCCAATCTCGACGCTTCGAGAGAACGCCTGTTCGATCTCTTGCGCATTCCCTCCGTTTCGACCGATCCGGCCTATAATGCGCAATGCCTGCGGGCGGCGAACTGGCTCAAGGATCAGCTCAACGGCCTTGGTTACGAAGCGCAGGTGCGCGAGACGCCCGGCCATCCGATCGTCGTCGGACACGCCAAGGCGAAGCGCAAGGATGCGCCGCATGTGCTGTTCTACGGCCATTATGACGTGCAGCCGCCGGATCCGCTGGAACTGTGGGAAACGGAGCCCTTCGCGCCGCGGCTGACCGAGAGCAAGGACGGCAAGGACATCGTCGCCCGCGGCGCCTCGGACGACAAAGGCCAGCTGATGACTTTCGTCGAAGCCTGCCGCGCGTTCGAAGCGAATGGCGGCCTGCCGTGCAACGTCACTTTTCTGTTCGAGGGCGAAGAGGAGACAGGGTCGCCCTCGCTTCCCGGCTTTCTCGCGGCGCATAAGGACGAACTCTCGGCGCCCGATCTCGCGCTTGTCTGCGACACCAGCATGTGGAACGCGTCGACGCCGGCGATCACGGTGATGCTGCGCGGGCTGGCGCTCGAAGAGGTGATCATCAAAGGGCCGAGCCATGATCTGCATTCCGGCATGTTCGGCGGGCCGGTGCTGAATCCGATTCATGTGCTGGCGAAAATCATCGCCGATCTGCATGACATCGAGGGCAAGGTGACGCTGCCGGGCTTCTACGCCAGCGTGCCGGAGATTCCCGAAGACATCGCCGAGCAATGGCGCGCCATCGACTTCGACGAGGCCAAATGGCTCTCGGACATCGGCCTCACGCGCGTTGGCGGCGAAACGGGCCGCGGAATTATCGAGCAGATCTGGGCGCGCCCGACCTGCGACGTGAATGGAATCATCGGCGGCTACACAGGCGCAGGATCGAAGACGGTGCTGCCCGCGCAGGCGTCGGCGAAATTCTCATTCCGCCTCGTCGGCAAGCAGGACGCCAAAACGATCCTGGAAAGCTTCCGCAGTTTCGTGCGCGAGCGTCTGCCAACCGACGCCAAGGCCGAATTCATTTCACATGGCGCGTCGAACGCTCTGCAACTTCCCTTCGGCTCGGAGGCGCTCAATCGCGCGCGCCGCGCGCTGGCGGAAGAATGGGAGAAGGAAGCGGTGCTTGCCGGCTGCGGCGGCTCGATCCCCATCGTCGGCGCCTTCAAGCGCGACCTCAATATGGATTCGCTGATGATCGGCTTCGCGCATGACGACGACCGCATCCATTCGCCCAATGAGAAATATTCCTACACATCGTTTCACAAGGGAACGCGCTCCTGGGCGCGTGTGCTTGCGGCGCTGGCGGCGGCGTAGCGCTCTTGACTCGCGATGCGATCGGCATTCTATTTTGCGGCAGACGGTTCCTAACGGGATCAAAATGGGAATGCGGTGAGCGCGCAGGTTCGTGCGCAATTCCGCGGCTGCCCCCGCAACTGTAAGCGGCGAGCCGACGACCACTAAGCCACTGGAGCCATAAGGCTCTGGGAAGGCGGTCCAAGGCGACAACCCGCGAGCCAGGAGACCTGCCGTCGCTTCGTGGTCACGCGCGAAAGCGTCGGGCGGGGTGCACCGATGCGGCCGATGCCTCTCGCCTTGTCGGCGTGTGGGCAAAGACCTTCGCAGTGACGGCCCACGTCTCGCTGCGAGTTTACGCGCATGCATATCCACATCCAGAGCCCCGCCTTGCGCGGCGCATTTCTGCTGTCCTTATCCCTCTCCGCTTCCGTCGCTTCCGCCCAGCAATCCCTGCCTGTGATCGAGGTCGGCCCGTTAAGTCCAGCGCAGCCAGGCTCGCCCGGCGCCGACGTTGAGGACCAAACCGTCGTCACGCCGACGCGCGTCGAGCAGCCGGCATCGAGCAGCGGCGCTTCGGTCAGCGTCATTCATGCGCGTGATATCCAGAAGCGCGGATCGCTCGGCTTCAACGACGTTCTGCGCGGCGTGCCGGGACTTGACGTCTATTCGAACGGCGGGCCTGGCGCGCAGACCTCCGTCGCTTTGCGCGGCTCGACGCCAGGTCAGACGTTAGTGCTGATCGACGGCATTCGCATCGGCGATCCGACGAGCACGGACGGTTCGGTGGATTTTGGCCGGCTGCTTCCGACCGACATCGAGCGGATCGAAGTGCTGCGCGGTCCGCAATCGGCGCTCTATGGCTCGGACGCCATGGGCGGCGTGATCAATATCATCACACGCCGCGGCAAGGGCGCGCCGCAAGGCTGGCTCATGTCGGAGGGCGGCGCCTATGGAACGTCGTCGTCGCGCGCGTCGATCTCCGGCGCCGACGGGCAGGGCTCCTACGCGTTGTCGATCTCCGGCCTGCATGCCGATGGCTTCCCGCGTTACGGCTATCGTCAGCAGCGTCCCATCGTGATCGGCGATCAGACGACGCCGCTGCCGCCGCTTCCCGCCGACGATCCCGCCAACAATGTCGGCGTCACGGGGCGCATCGGTTACGAATTCACCGAAGATGCGCGGATCGAGGCGGGCCTTGCCGGCTATGACAGCGCGATTCGCTACGACAATCCCTACGCCTTCAATCCCTGGAGCGTGTTCGATCCTTTCAATCATCAGCATGCGACATTCATGCAGGGCTATGTGCGGCTCGGCGCCGACATGTTCGACAAGACGCTGCGCAACAGGCTGACGCTTTACGCCAATCGGGGAAACCGTGACGTCTGGTCGACGGAAGCCTGTTTCGACACGCTGACCTTCCTGTCGCAGAACTGCCGCTTCGGCTTTCTCGGCGGACGGCGCGGCGTTGAATATCAGAGCGATGTCGCGCTCGGCGCGCTCGGTCTCGCGACGATGGGTTCGCGCGTCGAAACCGAGACGGCGCAAAGCTCGCGCGAGGCCTGGATCGTCGACGATTTCACGCCGACGCACGCCGTCCAGACGACATGGTCGGGCTATGCGCAGCATCAATTCACGCTCTTCGACCGCCTCGATATTTCCTATGGGGGCCGCGCCGATGCGGTGAGCAAGAACCAAACGTTTCTCACCTGGCGGACGATGGCGAATTTCCGCATCGATGAGATCGGCATGCGGCTGCGCGGCTCCGCCGCCACAGGCGCCAAAACCGCTTCGCTCTATCAGCGGTTCAGCCAGTACGGCGATCCAACGCTCGCGCCCGAACGCGTGCTCGGCTTCGACGCCGGCATCGATCAGAGCTTTTTTGGCGGCCGCGCCACGGCCTCCGTCTCGGTCTTCCATAATCGCTACGAAAATCTTGTTCAATTCGGAAAGGCTGAGAGTTGCACGTCGACGCAGATCTTCGGCTGCTATTTCAACGTCGGGCGCGCGGAAACGCGCGGCGTCGAATTTTCGGGTGAAGCTGCTCTCGTGCCCGGCGCGCTGCTGTTGCGGGGGAGCTATACGTTCCTCTCCGCGCGCAATCTCGATGTCGACGAGGACAGCATCTACGCTGGACGCACGTTGCTGCGCCGTCCGCGTCACAAGGGCATGTGGTCGGTCATTTATACGGGTGCGCCGGGTCTCGAACTCGAAGCGCGCGCCAATATCGTCGGCGCCGCGCATGACGTGGACTTCATCTTCAACAAACGCGTGATGCTCGCGCCCTATGTGCGGCTCGATCTCTTCGCGAATTACAGGCTGACCGACCAGCTGACGCTGCATGGGCGCATCGAGAATGTCGGCAATGCGCTCTACGAGGAGGTCTACAATTATTCGACGACGGCGCGCGCCTTTTACGGCGGCGTGAAATACGCCTGGTGATGAGGGAGATCGACATGGAAACGAATTCAGACGTAAGGCCAAGCGTAACGCCAAGATGCATCGTCGAGCCCGATGGCGCGTCGCTCGATGTCTTCTCCCTGCCGACAGATTCGGCGAGTCTTGAAGAACTGTTTCGCGACCTTTTCGAACATCACTGGCGCGAAATCGTCTTCGGGCCGATCATTCAAGGCGCGGCGTGGGAGATCCACGCTGATCGCGCGCCGACGCGAATCAGGTTGCTCGACGGCTATCTCACCGTCGCCTTCGGCGTCACGCATTTTCACGTCTGCATCGGCGAGAACAAGGGATCGCGCGCGCGGCCGACGTCTCCCGAACTTGCACAGCTCAGACGCACGTCGCGCGCCGAACTCTATCGCCGACGAAACACGAGCTGCGTGCCGATGTCGTGGGGACTGCAATTGTTCAACGGCGCCGGCGAGCAGCAGATCACCGTGCTGCTGCCCAATCCCTTCCTCGACGCGGAGACGGACAAAGTCCTGAAAGAACCGGATTGGTCGCGCCTCGCGCTGTGGGACAAATTGCGCGCGCGCTGGTTTGGCCTGCGCGAACCCGATCCCATCGATCGTTCAGCAGGCCGGTTGCGAGGCGGCTGACGCGCCGCGCTTTTGAATTCGACTTCCTTAGTGTTCACTTGAAAGGAGAAACCTCATGTCGCTGACGCTTTCCACTCTTACGACGACAAACCGCCGCATCTTCTGGGCCGCGACCTTCATCGCCGCGAGCATTGTTTTCAGCTTCGGTTGGGCGTGCGCCTTGCCGCTCGTGGGCTTCGCCGCCGTCGCGGCGCTCACCACTGCGCGTCGCGAGGCCCTGCTGCTGACGGGCGCGGTCTGGTTCGCCAATCAGGCCGTGGGTTTTCTTTTCCTGCATTATCCGACGGACGCGATGACGCTGTTTTGGGGCGGCGCGCTCGGCGTCATCGCTTTGATGTCTTGTGAGAGCGCCGGACTGCTTGCGCGCCGTTTTCCTGGTTTCGCCGGCGGTCTCGCCGCTTTCCTTGCGGCCTTCGTCGTCTATGAGAGCCTGATTCTGGCGGTCACGGCGGCGACAGGACCCGGCGTCGATCATTTCACGGCGCCGATCATCTCAAGAATCTTTTTCATCAATCTCGGCGCCTTTGCGACGCTGTTGATGTTGAAGGCCGCCGCCGCCGCAGTTGCGTATCGCAATGCCGCGAAGACGTTCGCTTCGCGCCCGATCTAGGCGCGAAGGAGCCATGGACGAAGGGGGCGCGACCCTGAGCGGACGTCGTGCTGACTGAGTCACTGTCCGCTTCAGGACTTAATGCGGCTTTGGTTGAGTCGCTGACCGGTGAGGTCCGGGAAGACGAAAAGAACAAGGACCAACTCGCGATGGCCGTGTTCTTTTCGCCGAACAGGGAATCGTAGCCAGCGCGTGCGCGTCGCCTCTGACCCTCTCCACAATGCGACCTACACGACTGAGTTTGCTTCGAAAAATATCTGAACATAAAACAGCCAAGATGAATTTGCGTGATACCATAATAACTTACGCGATTGAGGCATAATCCTTTTGACCGTTGAATCAGACGAACCGCTGGAATTGAAGCGGGAAATTGCCTCGCTGAGAGCGCAGCTGGCCGCGTCGCAGCAGCGCTACGAAGAGGTTTGCCATCGGATCAGAAACGAATTGCAGGTCTTATCGGCTCTCTTTGCCGCGCAGCGGAGACAGTGTGGCCATCCGGCACAATGCGACATCTGCGTTTCGCGCATCTGCGCGACTGCGGCGCTCCACGGCGTGCTCGATACGAATGAGCACGAGATTTGCAGCCTCGGCTCTTTCGTTAGGCTTCTCGCTGAAACTCTGCATTCGGCCTTTGACAGCCGTTATGAGAGCATCGTGACCATAGACGGGAATTTCGAAATTGACCGCGCGCGCGCCAAAAGCGTCGGGCTTGTGGTCGTCGAAGCGACGGTAAATGCTCTCAAATACGCCTTCGTCGGTCTCGAGAAGGGCAGGATCGAAACGCGCGTCCGGTGCTTCCGAGGCGAGGTCGAGCTTGTCGTTGAAAACAACGGAGCGCCCTTTTCTTTAAAAGCATTGTCTCAGTCGACCAAAATTTCAGGAAAGGGCCTCACGCTCATGCATGATATTGCGGCGCACCTCGACGGAGCCTTGGAGATCGCGCCGAGCCCGATGGGAACTGCCCTGCGGCTCACTTTTCCGGTCGCTCTCCCGCAGCGATGCTAGGGGCTCGATAGGCACGGCGATTTGCTCAAGCGCGCACTGCGGACGAACGCGCCAGCGCGAACAAGAGATTGCTCAGTCGATTGGGAAAAGCGAGAACATTGTCGGGCGCCGGCGCGCTCGGCGTCATCGCTTTGCTCGCTTCCGAAAGCGCCGGCCTGCTCGCGCGCCGCTTTTCTGGTTTCGCCGGCGGGCTCGCCGCTTTCCTTGCGGCGTTTGTCGTCTATGAGAGCCTGGCTCTCTCATCACCGCCGCGACCGGCCCGGCGTCGAGCATTTCACCGCGCCAGTCGTGACACGGATCTTTCACATCAATCTTTGCGCTTCGTTGCGCTGCTGATGTTGAATGCCGCAGGCGCCACGGCGATCAATCGCGATGTGACGAAGGCATTCGCCTCGCGCCGATCTAGGCGCGAGGCGCCGCCGACGAAGGGCAGGCCGCGGCCCGACGCAGATCTTCGTCGGGCCGTGTTCTTGCAGCGTGTCAAATTCAGCGCCTTCTAAGGCGACTGAGATCGCGCCGATTTGCGCCTCGCAAAAATTCGGCTTTAGTGAATATGCGCCTTGGCGCCGCTGCCGGCGTTCGCATCATTGTCGCTGTCGCGGCGGCAGGCCATCCGCACGCGTTCCCGCAGCCACATGTGCGCGTGATCTTTTTCGTGGCGCGGATGCCAGAGCATCATCAACGCGTAGCGGGGCAGGTCGATCGGGATCGGCAGGATTTTGAGCGGAGCCAGCTGTACGAACTGCTCGGCCATTCTCTGGGGCAGACAGAGCATGAGGTCGGTCTTCTCGAGAATCCAGGGCGTCGTCAAGAAGTTCGGCAGGACAAGAAATACGTTCCTACGCAGCCCCAACTTCGCGAGACTGTCGTCGATCAGGCCCGTCCCTGCTTCCCGCCAGCTGATCAGCACATGCTTGCATTCCAGAAATTGCGCCAGACTGATGTCATTGCCCGGGACTGTGGCGTTGGATTTTCTTGTGAGGCAAACGATGCTCTCGCCCATCAACATCTGCGAACAGACATGCGGCGCGCTGCCGAAGATTGCGTCGAAGCCGATCGCCAGATCGATATTGTCTTTTTCGAGCACGATGTGGAGCGGGCCGGTTATTGGCTGCCGAATATGCACCTCGATATGTGGGGCGATGCGGATCATCGACTCGGCAAGCGTCGGCAACAGGGCGAACCCGACATAGTCGCTTGTGGAGATCACGAAACGCCGGCGACTGGTCGCGGGATCAAATTCTGGCGGGGGTTCGACGATCCTTTCGATCTCCCGAAGCACGGCGGCCGTTGGCTCCAGCAGCGCAAGGGCGCGCTCCGTAGGGACCATGCCCGATGCGGACTTCACGAGTATCGGATCGTCGAGCTGATTGCGCAGCCTGCGCAGAATATGGCTCATGGCGGGCTGGCTCAGGCATAGCTTTTCTGCGGCGCGCGACACGTTCTTCTCTTCGAGAAGCGCCTTCAGCGCCAACAACAGATTGAGGTCGAAAGACTTGAGGTTGACCATCCTGTCGCTGCCTCTTGCGAATTGAGTCTGCTGTTCCGAACTCGTCGACGGCAGCTCGTCTAGGGGTTTAGTTCCCCGAATGAGTTCATAAGATTTTCGAATTTTACCGCGTCGGCGACAATCGATAAAGCTTCCGACGGCTTGGGCCGGAACAAGATCCAAAAATGAAGGCCGCGAAGCGTTCGACGCTTCCGCGCCGACGGGCGAGCGGCGCAAGCATCGAGGAAAGCCGAGGAGGACCGCCATGTCCATCAATGTGCCCGCAGACCGTCCGCCGATCGATCCGCATCCGCTCAGCCCCTATGTTGCGTGGGCGGGGAATCGAAACCGTGATCCCATTCTCAGCATGTTCAAAGAGATCTTTCCGAACAGCGGCAATGTGCTTGAACTTGCGAGCGGCGCCGGCAACCACATCAACCATTTCGCGCCGCATTTCCCGAATCTGTCGTTTCAGCCTTCCGACTATGACGTCGAAGTGTTCGATTCGATCAAGAAGAAGCGCGACGAAGCAGGCGCCAAGAATATCTTCGATCCCATCAAAATCGATCTGACTGAGCCCCAGACCTGGCCCAGCGCCAGCGATCGGCTCTACGACGCCATTTTCGTCGTGAACCTGTTCCAGGTCGCGCCGGTCTCGATCTGCGACGGCATCGCTCAAGTCGCCGACCGCGTGTTGACCAAGGATGGCTTTGTCGCGATCTACGGGCCCTTCAAGGTTGACGGCAGTTATACGACCGAATCAAACGCCGCTTTCGATCAGGAAATCCTCGCGCCCAAGATTGCCGAATGGGGCCTTAAGGACGTGCGTGATCTCGAACGCGCCGCCAACGCACATAATATTGCGCTTAAGAAAATTATGGACATGCCGGCGAACAACTTCATTCTTCTCTTTGGGCGCGCATGAGGCGAGCGCGGCCCAAGAGAGATGATGCGCCATGACAGAACGGGCGATGGCGAATAGGGGGGGCGCGCTCGTGATTGGCGTTGGCGCCGAGTCGGGCCTCGGCGCCGCGCTGGCGCGGCGTTTCGCGCGCGAAGGGCTGCGCGTCATGATCGCGGGCCGCACGCCGGAGCGGCTGCGAATCGTCGCCGAGCAGATCTCCGCCACGGGCGGCGCGGTCGCGATCAAAGTCGCCGACGCCACGAGCGAAGCCGATGTCGCCGCCCTCTTCGACGAAGCAGACCGCGACGGCGACCTCGCGCTGGTCGCCTACAATGTTGGGAATAATATCGCGGCTTCTGCTCAGGACACGACGCCCGAACTCTTCGAGCGCCTGTGGCGCCAAAACGCCCTCGGCGGCTTCGTCGTCGGGCGGGAGGCCGCGAGGCGCTTCTCCCAGCGCGGGCAAGGCACGATCCTGTTCACCGGCGCAACGGCGTCCTTGCGGGCGCGTCCGCCCTTTCTTGCCTTCGCCGCCGCCAAAGCCGCCTTGCGCGCCGTCGCCCAAGGCCTCGCCCGCGAATTTGGCTCAAAGGGGGTTCATGTCGCCCATATCGTCGTCGACGGCGTGATCGCGGGCGAATATGCGGCGACGAATTTCGCCGACTACGCGCGCTCCAAAGGCGCAGACGGCGTCCTTGCCGTCGACGACATCGCCGACGCCTATTGGGCGCTGCACTGTCAGAAGCGCAGCGCCTGGACTCACGAAATGGACCTTCGGCCCTTCAAGGAGCCTTTTTAGGTCCGCACATTACGGCCGCGGAGAAAGCAGAAAATGGCGACGCGAACGAAGTGGCGCTTTGTCGGCGACTATCTCGAAAACTGCAATTGCGACATCGTCTGTCCCTGCCTGGTCTCGACCAAGGCGATGATGGCGACGCCGACGCAAGGGTGCTGCGACAACATTTTGGCGTTCCACATCGACAAGGGCCACTATGGCGACGTGGCGCTCGATGGGCTGAATGTGGCGCTTGCGGCGCATGCGCCGGGCCCCATGGCGGAGGGCGACTGGACGCTCGCCGTCTATATCGACGAGCGCGCAACCGACGAACAGACAGCCGCTCTGGGCGCAATTTTCGGCGGCGACGAAGGCGGGCCGATGGCGGCTTTCGCGCCTTTGGTCGGAACGCATCTCGGCGTCAGGAAGACCTCGATCCATTACACGATCGAGGGCAAATCACGCGCGGTCGAAATCCCGGGCATTCTCGCCGTCGCCGTCGATCCGCTGGCGAGCATGCATCCGAGCGGAGAAATCTGGGGCATGACCGGGCATCCGCTCGCGCCGGAGAAAATCGCTTTCGGCGTCGGCCGCACGGGAAATCATTTCAGCGACCACGGCATGGACTGGAATAATTCGGGCCAGAACGGGCATTACGCGCCAATCGAATGGTCGAATTGACGGATGGCGTCCCTCGCATGGAACAGACGCTTGGACCTGATCGCACTTCAGCGTAACGCGATCCTGGCCATGCTCATCGCATTGTCGGTCGCGGCGTGGGCGCTTCTGATCTGGCAAGACACGGCGGGTCATGACGCCCATAGCAGCATGGCCTCGCCGTCCATGGGCCTCGGCGCGCCGCTCTTCATCGCCGTCTGGCTGGCGATGACGATTGCGATGATGTTTCCGACGGTGGCGCCGATGGCGCTGACCTTTCACAAAATGCAGGCCGCGCGCCGCAAACGGGGACAGGCCTTCGTCGGAACATGGGCGTTCCTCGCCGGCTATCTGCTCGTCTGGATGGCGTCTGGCCTCCTTGCTTATATTGGCGCGCTCGCCGCGGAGGCTGGCGCCGCGCGTCTGGATCTTTCGGCGTCGGCGCAGGGCCGCGTCGGCGGGTTGATCCTTATCGCCGCCGGGCTCTACCAGCTCACGCCGTTGAAAGAGCTCTGCCTGACCAAGTGCCGCACGCCGATCGGCTTCATCATGACCTCCTGGCGCGAGGGGACGCTCGGCGCCCTGCAGATGGGCGCGCACCACGGCGCCTGGTGCCTTGGCTGCTGCTGGCTACTTTGCGCGATCATGTTTCCTCTCGGCATGATGAACGTCGCCGCGCTTGCGAGCGTGACGGTGATCGTTTTCGCCGAGAAGACCCTGCCATGGGGCCCCGCCGTGGCGCAGGCCATGGGCATCGCCATCCTCGTCTACGGCCTCTTGATCATTCTCCAGCCTCAGGCGCTTCCGATCTTCCATGGATGATGGGGCATCGCTGGGCCGCGCATGTCCGCTTTGCTGATCGGCAAGTCGCGCCAGCGCGAACAATAAATCGCTTAGGCGATTGAGATGGCGAGCGCGCTCTCGGGCGCGGGCGACCGCTTCGAGCGCCGCGGTCTCGGCGTCGTCAGAGGCAAGATCGAGCTGCCGCGCTTTGGCGCTGACGATGGCGCTGATTTGTAGTCTCGCCGCCACAGAATGACCGGAATTTCCGGTCAAAGCCGACGTTCTTTACTTTCCGAAAAGCAAGTGATGGCAAGGTCTCGGCTCAGCAAAGACGTTCAGCGGGTTCGGGCCGGAGTATTCTTTGGTCGGCAACTGGACATGGGAACTCCAAAATCATGATTAAGGACGATGGGATAGCCGACGCCGGCGAAACAAACGAGGAAGCTCGACTTGGGCTTGCGTCGGGGCGTCTCAACCGCCGGTCGTTTCTGGTCGGCTCCGCCGTCGGTCTCGGCGCGGCCGGGCTCGCCGGTTGCGTGTCGTCCGACGACATGATGCGCGCCGAGGCGGCGAAGCTTTACGGGCCGGTTCCCAACGACAAATTCGCGATCCCCGCGGTCGATATCAGCAAGGTCGATCCGAAATATTTTCGCCAGAAAGTGCGCTACGCCTCCAAGGAAGCGCCCGGCACGATCATCATCGATCCCGGCAAGTTCCACCTTTACCGCATCGAAGGCGACGGAATGGCCACCCGCTATGGCGCCAATGTCAGCCGCCCCGGGTTCCTGTGGAGCGGTGAAGTTTATATCGGGCGCAAGGCCGAATGGCCCACCTGGACGCCGCCCAAGGAAATGATCGCGCGCCAGCCGGAGGCGCGCAAATATGCCGGCGGCATGCCGGGAGGTCTGGAAAATCCGCTCGGCGCCCGCGTGCTGTATCTTTACAAGAACGGCGTCTACACGGTCTACACGATCTATAGCACCAGCGACCCCGAGACGATCGGGCAGGGCATAACGAGCGGCTGTACCGGCCTCCTCAGTCAGGACATGATCGACCTCTACTCCCGGACTCCGGTCAAGACGAAGGTGGTCATGCTGCCGGCATAGCGGACCGACCGGAATCGGTCTTGAGTTCCCGTTGGCCTGCCGTTCGATAGCGGCCACGGCAAGACCGCCCGCGAATGTCCGGCATATGCGCGCAGGTCAACGTCGGCTCATGGCGCTAACCCGGATCTCCCCTAAATCCTCACCCGCCGAGCATCCGGTCCGCGTGTCCGCTGTGCAGATCCGCGAGCCGCGCCAGCGCGAACAATAAATCGCTCAGGCGATTGAGATAGGCGAGGGCGCTCTCGGGCGCCGGCGGTTCTTCGAGCGCGGCGACGCTGCGCTCGGCCCGCCGGGCGATGGCGCGCGCCATATGGAGACGCGCGCTCGCCTCGGCCTCTCCCGGATAGATGAAATCGCGCAACGGCGGCAGAGCGTCGGTCGCGCGATCGATCTCGGCTTCGAGCGCCGCGGTCTCGGCGTCGTCGAAGGCAAGATCGATCTTCCGCGCTTCGGCGCTGACGATGGCGCTGATTGTGTAGAGCGCCTTTTGCGCGCCGCTCAAAAGATCGTTCGCCTCGGGGAAGACGACGCGTGCGAGACCCAGGCTCGCCGTCAATTCGTCGAGATCGCCGACCGCCGCCACGCGTGGATCGAACTTCGCCGCCCGCCGGCCTGAGAAGAGACTCGTCTGGCCTCTGTCGCCTTTTTTTGTATAGAGCTTCATCGCCGTCACGCGCACCCCCGTCTCTTCGTTACCTCACGCGAGGCCGGATGGTCATCCCATAAACGCTTCTGACGAAAAAGCCTCGGTGAAGGCGGAGCCAGGCAAGGCGCTGCTTTGATGCCGCCGGGCGGCTCCCGCCATTGCGTGGCGCCATTGTTTTCATTGGCGGTGGCCCGGCGTTGCGCAAGAAAAGAGGCGCGGGCGCGTCATTCGGCCACTCGCCTTTCAGGCGCGGATCGGCTATGTAAGAAAACGTCCAAACTAGACGGCGGGCAGGACGGGAGCCTTGTCGTCGGTTTCAGAGGCAAAGAGAAAAATCAAAGGGTTGGAGCATGGTCTATCGGCGTTACTTCGAGGCCGCCGTCTCCCGTCTAAAGGACGAGCGCCGCTACCGCGTCTTTGCGCATCTGGAGCGCGACGTTGAAGCTTTTCCCCTCGCCAATTGGCATCGCGACGACGGCTCGGTCGAGCCCGTGACCATATGGTGCTCCAACGACTATCTCGGCATGGGTCAGCACCCCGACGTGATCGCCGCGATGGTCGACACGGCTGGCAGGGTCGGCGCCGGCTCCGGCGGCACCCGCAACATTTCCGGCACCAGCCACGCCATCGTCGAGCTTGAGCGCGAACTCGCCGATCTTCACGGCAAGGAAGCCGCGCTCGTCTTCACCTCAGGCTGGATTTCCAATCTCGCGGCGATTTCGACCATCGCCGACCTGCTTCCTAACTGCGTCATTCTGTCCGACGCCTCGAATCATAATTCGATGATCGAAGGCGTGAAGCGCTCGCGCGCCGAGAAGAAGATCTTTCGCCACAACGATCTTGCGCATCTTGAAGAGTTGCTGATCGAAGCGGGCGATCGGCCCAAGCTCGTCGTCTTCGAAAGCCTCTATTCGATGAACGGCAATATCGCGCCGGTCGGCGACATCGTCGCGCTGGCCGAGCGCTATGGCGCGATGACCTATGTCGACGAGGTGCATGCGGTCGGCATGTATGGCGCGCGCGGCGGCGGGATTTGCGAACGCGAAGGCGTGATGGCGCGCGTCCACGTGATCGAGGGCACGCTCGCCAAGGGCTTCGGCACGATGGGCGGCTATATCGCCGGCGACGCCGTCATCATTGACGCGATCCGGTCCTACGCGGCTTCCTTCATCTTCACGACGGCGCTGCCGCCGGCGGTCGCCGCCGCGGCCTGCGCCGCGGTGCGCCTGCTCAAACGCCGGCCGGATTTGCGCGCGGCGCATCAGCGCGCCTCGCATATCACCAAGCACGCCCTCGCCGCCGCCGGCCTGCCTGTATTGGAAAACGGCTCGCATATCGTGCCGGTGATGGTGCGCGACGCCGAGCTCTGCAAGGCTGCGAGCGACATGCTGCTCGATCGCCACTCGATCTACATCCAGCCGATCAACTACCCGACGGTGGCCAAGGGAAGCGAGCGGCTGCGCGTGACGCCGACGCCCTGCCACACGCAGGCGCATATCGCGAACCTCGTCGAGTCGCTCGTCGACGTCTGGCACACGCTCGGCATTCCTTTCGTCGAGCCGCCGTCGCATCTCCATGTCGAGGAGAAGAGCGACGGGAAATGCAGCTATCCCGAGATCAAACTCGCGGCGCAGTAGGCGTCGTTCACAAACGCAAAAAAGCGCCGGCCCATGGCCGGCGCTTTGTTCTTTGTGAGGACGCCGCTTGTTATTGCGGCTTGCGCGGCGGCGCGAGACGCCAGGTCACGCGGCCGACTTCCTCATCGCCATACATCTGCCGCGCGTAGATCTCGAACTCCTGCTTGCGCATATCCTCGGGAATTTTCACGAGGAGTCGCATCGCAATTCGCGCTTTCGCCGGGAAGACGACGTCGGCGAACGCCGTGCGTCCCGCCGGCTTGATGGCGACGACGCCCCGCCGCTCGCGGTCGGCGCCTTTGACGGGCCGTACGGCGACCTTGAGGAGCTCCGCCCACTCCAAAGGCATCTCAAGCATCGCTTCCGCCTTGGCTGGCAGACGGCTGGCGATCTCCAGCCGCATGCGCCGCGCCTTATCCGGCGCGCCGGCCATAAGGAAGGGCATTGCCACGAAGCCCGGAGGCTGGGCGCCCGCCGGCGGCGTATTGTTCACGACGTTGAAGTTGCGCCAGGTCACATTGTTGTTGTTGCGGATGAAGCTGCGGAAATTATCCCAGTTGAGAAAATCCGCGGGGGCGGGGGCCGGATCGCCCGTCGCGCCGATCAGCGCCACGAAGCAATAATGTCCGGGCGCCGGAATGTCGGCGGCCTGCCACTGGATCGCATCCGAAACCGTGAGCTGATCGCCGGTCGGAACGGACGGCAGAGTGGTCGATCCCAATGGATTCCATTGGTCGGGCGTCAGCAGCGTGGAGGGCGGCGCCCAAAAGACTGTCGCCTCGACGTTGTTCGCCGCCGAACCGCCGCGATTGCGCATGCGGACATAGACGAAATTGTCCTGGCCCGCCTCCGCCTCATAGCCGAGCGTGGCGCTGTTCTCGACGCCGCTGCCTTGGCCGAAGGCGGCTTGCGGATCGGCGACCGCGTTCTGACGCAGGATGACGTCGGGACTCGCCGAGATCGCGCCGATATGGGCGTCGCCTATCGCCGACGAAATCGCGCAGATAGACGTCGGGCGCCAGACTGAGCACGTCGCCGTCGATGATCGCGCGCAGATTGGGCATGACGCCGATGCGGTCGACTACAGGGTTCTGCGACGGCGTGCCATTGGCGGGAGTGCTCAAAATCTGGCGCAACTGCCATGGGGCGAAGCGATGGCCGAGCGCCGCCTGCGCCAGACCCTGCACGGCGAGCGCCGCGCCCGTCACGATGGGCGACGCGCTCGACGTGCCGTTGAACCCGGTCGTGTAGAGGTTTGTCGCGACGTTGGAGTTGTCGGAAGAGAGCGTATCGACATTCTCTCCCCAGCCATAGCAGTCGATGCGGCTGCCGAAGCAGGAGAAGCCGAGGCGCGTATGCGGCGCGGTCGACGATCCCGCGCCGACGATGATGGCGCCGGAATCCTTGAAGTCGGCGCTGGCGCGATTGAAGACGAGTTCTCCGCTCACACTGACCGTATCGAGATCGACGCCGCCATTGCCGCCGGCTTCGACGACGACGACGCCCAGCGCCGTCGCCAGCCGAATGACGTCGAACACCGCGGGCTCGATCTCCACCGGCACTTTGACGTAGCCGGCGAAGCTCGTCTGCGCCTCGAGCAGAAGCACGTCGCCGAAATTCATGACCGCGACGGCGTCGAGGATGGGCTGAGATGTGCTGTAGCCGCCGCCCGAAAGCCACTGACCGACGACGCGCACGCTCCCGAGCTTCGGCGTGACGCCGACGCAGCCCACCATATTGTCGACCGCGCAGATTTCTCCGAGCACGCCGCTGCCGTGGAAGAAGAAGGAATTGTTCAGACCGGAAATGATCGAGATGTTATGCGCCGCGAGATCTTCGTGATTGAGCGTCCAGCCCCATTCGAGATCGACCAGCGCCTGATTGGCGCCGTCGCCGCCGGCGAAAAGCCATGCGTATTCCGCGTCAATGCCGTCTGGCGCGGCATCGAGATAACCCTGATTCATGCTGCGCGGATCGTCGGCGGCGTTGACCAGCGGCGGCTCGACGGGCTTTGGTTCGACATAGGCTTTTTCGACGGACGGCCACTGCGAAACGATCCTCGCGACCGTCTCCGGCGCCGCGTCGTCCGGCACGTTGAGCACGAAATAGCCGAGGAAATCCGGGGCGTGATAGCTCGAATCGCTGACTTCGGCGCGCGCCATCAGGTCACGAATCTCGTCCGCTTTCTTCGAAGCGAAGAGAGGGGCCATGGAAATGCCCTTGAACTGCTCGGCAAGGCGCGTCCACGCGCCATGAAACCGACGCTCGATTTCCTTCTCCACCGTGGCGTCGTAGGGCAGTTCTATGCGATCGCGGAATTTGACGACGACTCGCGGATGGTAGCTTCCAACGCGCGCGTCTTTTGGGGCAACTTGCTTAGCCATATAAACCTCCATGAAAAAAATGCGCCTGGCCGCATCGCGAGCAGGGCGATGCAAACTCGCTTAGGCGCACGCAGGACGCTGTGCGCCGCCGCACAATGATTGGAGGTTGGCGCGTCAGTCGATGAAGATATCGGCGGGGTGTCTCTCCTCAACGTCTTGCGACGCGGACGCCCTTTGTCGAACCGCCGTCGCGTGTCGAGGAAAAGAGCGACGGGACGTGCGGCTATCCCGAGATCAAACGCGCGGCGCAGTAGCTGCGCGAAACGACGGTTGAAAGACTTGTCGGCTCAGGATTTTTCCGCAGCCAAAAGATTTGCGTCTCTGGCCAGCCGCCATCGCCCATCGGCTTCCTTGCGTAGAATCGTCAACGTATTTCCGGTCCGACGCAAAGGCGCGCCTCCGTCTCTAGGCGTCGCCGTCATCTCGATGTAACTGCGCATATAGGCCCAGTCGCCAAAAATGCAGAGCTCCTGGATTTCGCTGCGTGCCTCGATCGCGACGTTCTTCATGTTTTTCGACGCGGCGGCGAAGGCCTCCTTTCCGAATGGATTTCCCCCCGGCGTCATAAAAACCACGTCATCCGTCATCAGATCGAGCAACGCTGTCAGGTCGCCCGCTTTGCTGGAGACCATCCACGCATCGACCAACTCGCGAATGGCTCTTTCGTCGTCCGTCATTTCGCAAATCTCCGCGTGATTCCTCTCACGTCCGTCCGACGCTCACATAGGTGAAGCCGCGCTTGCGCACGTCGCCGGGGCGATAGACGTTGCGCAG
>NZ_JABVWW010000059.1 GCF_013350005.1 Methylocystis silviterrae | reverse complement strand
CCACAGCCCCCTCCGAATCGAGCGTGAATCCTCAAAATATCCCATTCTGCCATCTTATGACACAGTAAAACTAGGTGCGTCCAATTCGTCGATGCCATTAAGTCCTGCCTTTTCGAAACCCGTGACTTTCGACAATGCGACCTCGTTCCATAATGAACCTTATGCGTCATTTTTTGTAGAACCTCATTAAAGGGGTCACAGCTCAAGTGGCTTTGTTACCCTCAACAGTAGAGCGTCGTGTGCGAACCAGTATGCTTTCGCACAGGCGGCGACCTTCGCCTCCGCCCCTTGCTACCCGCTATTTTCCACCTCCTATTTTGGCCGGACGTTCGATTGGCGGCAAGCGCGAAAAGCCGCGGCTCGTGGCGGGCGCCAAAAGCATCAATTCTTCCGCGGCGATCACCAGGGCTGCGATTGGATCGCCATCCGTCAGCGCAAGCCAACGCTCGACCAACTCGATGATTGGCGCCGGCAACGGTTCTCCGCCGTCGGGCTGAATCGTCCAGCCGCGTGTTGCTTCGTTTTCCATGTCATCCCTCAGCCGAGCAATTCGCGGGTCTCGGGCCGTCCGTTCGGGCCAACGACAACTTCGAAATGTTCGGTGCCGATCTCGTTTTGTGCATCATAGATTTCTGCGACGTAGATGATCATCGGCGCTGGCCAGTCCGCGCGCGTCGACCGCTCCGTGAGTGTGAACACCGAGTCATCGACCTCGAAAATTCCCATGCTGTCGCACGCGTCCATCACATCTTCGACGCCCTCAAGATAGGAACTGGCGAGCGATCGTGACCAGTGATGTCGAAGGATGAGCGA
>NZ_JABVWW010000058.1 GCF_013350005.1 Methylocystis silviterrae | reverse complement strand
TCATTGGCGCTTCCTTTCGGAAGCTGTGAATCACGACATCGCGCCCAAGCCAACAACTTTATAGGTCCGAGCCCTAATGCGCCACACTCAAGGACAAAAATTCCATCCTCCGCTTTGACTTTCAAAAATGCACGAAGTGCGTCTCGCTCCGCATTTTGCAGTTGCGGCTTGAGTTGGCGTCGCCGCGACTTGATGTAGTCCCATAGAGATCGCGCGTCAGAGCAGTCACCGGTGGCCATTGCTTCGTCGATCCGAGCGACCAGCTCAGCGCCGTCACGACTCGACGCGTCCTCGATTACTTTTTTTTTGATCTCGGTCGCATTCAGCACAAACAAGCACTTGATGCTCTCGTCACCAATCTGCTCGAGATAATCTTGATCAGCGATCAATTGCGTCTCAACCGCACATGCCTCAAGGAGCTTCTGATACGCAGAAAATAAGCCCTTCCCGCCGACCGACACAACCTCAACAGTCTTTTCATCTGCACGACTACCTCGTCCCAAGTGAGCTTCAATCACGCGTTCAAAAAAAATTCTGTCCGAAACGCCCTCCACTAAAACTACCTTATCACAAAAGAACACGCGCTCGTTATTCTGCGTATTTACGATATTGAACAAGTGCTTCGCGTTTGGAAGCTCTTCCGAGTTAAGGCGGACAATTCTACTTCTTTGATTTTCGCTGTATACACGAGAGACATACTGAATAGAGGCTGGCGAAACGAACGTCGGCGAATGCGTCGCCATGAGAAACTGGACACCTCCAATAACCGGGCTTTTCGTGGACTGGCTGTTGGGCGTGAGGCGGCTCGAGGCCATCCTTCCGGG
>NZ_JABVWW010000057.1 GCF_013350005.1 Methylocystis silviterrae | reverse complement strand
ATCCACATGCCCTTCAGGTCTACTACAGCTTCCGTGCCAGCAGCAGCGCGGGCTGCTGTGTCAGTCGTTGAGCTCATTGTGACTCCTCCATGGAATTTGGCTCGAAGAGACGCTCTTCGAGGCTGACGCATTTTGCGTGTTACGGCGCGTCGAAACAGTGACTTTGTCGCCAAGAACGACGCAGAACTGGCCACGCGCAGAAGCTCGAAATCGCAAAGTCAAATCCTCTCGCGTCGTAAAAAAAAGCCCGGCGCTGACGCCGGGCCTTTGTTTTCGATCGCCACAGTCTAGACCGGCTGAGGCTCCAGGCCGCCGACGTCGGGCTCTGGCTTCTGCCCCGTCGTCGGCACCGCCGAGCCGCGCGGCGGCTGCGTTGGCGACGATTCTTCGCGCACCGGCCGCTTGCCGACGAGCAGGCCCTTCATCTCGTCGCCGGACAGCGTCTCGAATTCGAGAAGCGCATTGGCGAGCGTGTCGAGGTGGCTGCGCTTTTCCGACAGGATGCGCATCGCCTCGTCATAGGCTTCCTGCACCAATCGGCGCACCTCGGCGTCGATCGTCTGTTGCGTCGCCTCGGAAATCGTCTGCTGACGCCCGAGGGAATATCCGAGGAACTGCTCTTGCTCGGGATTGGCGTAGGCGACGGTGCCGAGCTTGTCCGAGAAGCCGAGCTGGGTGACCATCGCACGCGCCACACGGGTGCATTGCTGGATGTCCGAGGCTGCTCCCGACGTCACCTTGTCATGGCCGAAGATCATTTCCTCGGCGACGCGTCCGCCCATGGCGATGGCGAGCATCGCGGTCAGCTGCTCGTATGTCTGCGAGACCTGATCGCGCTCGGGAAGGCCCTGCACCATGCCGAGCGCTCTGCCGCGCGGAATGATCGTCGCCTTGTGGATCGGCATCGCGCCGGGAACCGAAAGCTGTACCAGCGCATGGCCGCCTTCGTGATAGGCGGTGAGCTTCTTCTCCTCATCCGTCATCACCAGCGTGCGCCGCTCGGC
>NZ_JABVWW010000056.1 GCF_013350005.1 Methylocystis silviterrae | reverse complement strand
TGGACACCTCCAATAACCGGGCTTTTCGTGGACTGGCTGTTGGGCGTGAGGCGGCTCGAGGCCATCCTTCCGGGAAGAATCGGTTCATGGGCTTCGAAAGCGGCGTCGCCCGGTGAGCGGCGCCGTCTTTGCCGCTAATTTTGCTACGCAGGCGCCCCTCTCTCGCGCAGCCAGACGAAGCGGCGCATGTTGTAGGCGAGATTGGCGAGCCCTATCTTGAGCCGCGCCCGCGCCAGGCCGATTGTTCGCACGAACAGGCCCATCAGCCCCTTCTGATGCGCGAACACATGTTCGACGGCGCTGCGCACTTTCGACTTCTGCGCATTGGCGATGCGCGTTCGCTCCGGCATCGGCTTGCCCTTGGGCTTCTTGCGATGAATGCGCGAGATGAAGCCGCGCCGCGACAGCATCGCTTCATTCTTCGCCGAGCGATACGCCGTGTCCGCATAGACCTCGCTCGCCGTGTTGGTTTTGTCGAGCACATCCTCCAGCCGCGCGCCGTCATGCGCGGCGGCGTGTGTCGCCGTCCATTTGCGGATCAGCCCATGCGCCCGGTCGATCGACACATGGTTCTTGTATCCGAAGGCGGGGATGGCGAGATCGACCGGCGGAAGCGAGCCGTCCTCCCGCACTTTGGCTTTCGTGTATTTGACCGTCCAGCGCGCGTCGCGATCTTTCTGTGCGAGCTTCGCCGGCTTGTCCTTCCATTCCTCTGGAATGCGGCCGTCCTTGATCGCCTGCTTCTCGCCGTTCGTATTGCGCTGCTTGGGCGCGGCGACAATTGTGGCGTCGACGATCTGGCCGGACATCGCGAGAAAGCCGGCCTCGCGCAGCGCTGCGTCAAACTGCTCGAACAAGACGTCGGCCGCATTCGCCTTCTTCAGCGCCTCGCGGAACGTCCAGATCGTATTGGCGTCGGGAACCGCGTCGGCCAAACCCAATCCGAGAAAGCGCATGAACGACAGGCGGTCCTTGATCAGATATTCGCAGCGCTCGTCCGACAACGAATGCATTGCTTGCAGGATCAGCACCTTGAACATGAACACAGGATCGAACGGCGGACGCCCACCCTTGGAGCGATCGGCACGCGGCACTGCCGCCTCCAGCGCCGCCCGGAACATCTCAAAATCGACCAGCGCCTTCACGCGCTCAAGATCGTCCCCTTTGGCCGACAGCTCAGCCAGCCGTTCGTCGACATCGAAAAATCCGGGCGTTCCCTTCGCCATGGCCGCGATCCCCTTGCGACATGACCAAGTGAATCAACTCAACCCCGATTTG
>NZ_JABVWW010000055.1 GCF_013350005.1 Methylocystis silviterrae | reverse complement strand
TCCTCTCACGTCCGTCCGACGCTCACATAGGTGAAGCCGCGCTTGCGCACGTCGCCGGGGCGATAGACGTTGCGCAGGTCGACGATGATCGGCTGCTTCAAGAGACCCCTGACCCGATCGAGATCAAGCGCGCGAAAAGCGTCCCATTCGGTGACGATGGCGAGCGCGTCGGCGCCTTCCAGCGCCGAATAGGCGTTGTCGTGGAAGGTGACCTCCGGCATCAGCGGACGCGCCTGCGCCATGCTCTCGGGGTCATAAGCATGCACCTGCGCCCCGTCGCCGGCGAGCGAAGCGACGATGGCGAGCGAAGGCGCGTCGCGCATGTCGTCGGTGTTGGGCTTGAAGGCCAATCCCAGGAGCGCGATCTTCTTGCCGCGCACCGAGCCGCCGAGCGCGTTGATCACCTTGCGCGCCATCGCCCGCTTGCGCGCGTCGTTCACCGCGACGACCGTTTCGACGATGCGCAGCGCCGCGCCTTCGTCCTGTCCGGTCTTGATCAGCGCCAGCGTATCCTTGGGAAAGCAGGAGCCGCCATAGCCCGGCCCGGCATGCAGGAATTTCCCGCCGATGCGCTTGTCGAGGCCGATGCCGCGTGCGACCTCCTGCACGTCGGCGCCGACCTTTTCGCACAGATCGGCGATCTCGTTGATGAAGGTGATCTTCGTCGCCAGAAAAGCGTTCGCCGCGTATTTGGTGAGCTCCGACGTGCGGCGCCCGACGAAGACCAGCGGCGGCGCGTTGAGCGACAGCGGACGATAGATTTCCTCCATCACTTCTCGCGCGCGCGGATCTTCGACGCCGATGACGACGCGGTCGGGGCGTTTGAAATCCTCGATCGCGGCGCCTTCGCGCAAGAATTCAGGATTGGAAACGACGGTGAAATCGGCGTCCGGATTGACTTCGCGCATGATGCGCTCGACCTCGTCGCCGGTGCCGACGGGAACGGTCGATTTATTGACGATGACCGTGAATCCCTCGAGCGCCTTGGCGATGGTCTGTGCGGCGGCGTAGACGAAGGACAAATCCGCATGGCCGTCGCCGCGCCGCGACGGCGTGCCGACCGCGATGAACACCGCGTCGGCGCCTTTGACCGCCGGTTCGAGTTCGGTGGTGAAGGAGAGGCGCTTCTGTTCAACATTATTGGCGACGAGTTCGTCTAGGCCGGGTTCGAAGATCGGAATTCCGCCCGCCTTCAGGCGCTCGATCTTGCTCGCGTCCGCATCAACGCAAATGACGTTATGGCCGAAGTCGGCGAAACAGGCGCCCGAGACCAGACCTACATAACCAGAGCCAATCATCGTAATGTTCATCA
>NZ_JABVWW010000054.1 GCF_013350005.1 Methylocystis silviterrae | reverse complement strand
TAGTTTTACTGTGTCATAAAGTTTGCCGCTGGATTTTTCGTTGGCAACACGGACATCGGAACAGCCGTCGCACCAAGGCGCGCGCCAACCTCGTGCGGATGCACGCGATAGATGAGACGACGTGGCGTTCGGGTCTGATCGGCGGATCCGCGGGGTCGATAACTGTCGGATAGGCGAGGCGCTTCGAGGATTGTGGTTTTGACGCCTGAGGGGGGAATCAGACTCCTCTCGGAGACCAGGAATCCATAGGCTGCGACGCAGAGAGCCATGTGGTGGTGAAAGCCGCGCCACCCTCGTCCTTCGTAATGATCGAGGCCGAGTTCTTGTTTGAGTTCCTGATAATCCCGCTCGATCCGCCAGCGCAATTTGGCGTGTTCGACGAGCGCCGAGATGGTCGTGTCCGGCGGCAAGGTCGAAAGCCAATATTTGGTCGGCTGGCTTTCAGCTTCGGGCCATTCGACGAGAAGCCATTCTTCGGCATGAGGCGTCGAACGCCAATAGTCGCGATGGGCAGGTCGAACTCGAACAGCAGCGAAACGGGAGGCGAGATTTTCGTTCGTGCCTTCGCGCCATGCGATCTCATGCCAAGCATCTTCCGGGAGCGACATCGCCAGTTGTTTGGTCGACATGGGTTTGTTTTGCGCATCGCGTCGCAGGAGCGTCGGAGGGCGTCCTTGGCCCGTCCATGTCTTCGGCGGCAACGGACCGGTTCCCGAAGACCAGAGGCGCGCGGAGGACTGAATGCCGACAACATAAGTCAGGCCCATCTTCATCAACGCAGTTCGGAACGCCGTATTGATCCCATAACCGGCGTCGGCCAAAACGACGCCAGCCGGCACACCTTCTGCTTGCGCGACGCGGATTTGATCGAGCGCGATCTGCGGTTTGGTCTTGAAGACGACGTCCTCGGGAACGCCAGCCTTACTGCGACGCCCCGAGTCCTTGGCCCAATCTTCCGGCAGATAAAGCCGAAAGGCGATCGGCAGACTTGCGTGATCGTTGGCGACTGACAAAGATACGGCGACTTGACAATTGTCTTGTTTGCCGAGTTGCCCGCAATATTGTCGCGTCACGCCGACCGAATGAACGCCCTGCTTGGGGAACCCCGTGTCATCGATGATCCACGCTTTTATGGCTCCATGCTTCTCGATCATCGGAAGAACATGAGTGCGCACCTGCCTCAACATCGCTTCATCGGACCACTCGGCCTTCGCGACGAAATGGTGGAGCGATTGATGCGCGGCCTGGACACGATTGGGCTCGACACGCGCGGCAATCGGTTCGACGCTCTTGCGTTCGCCCGGAAGGATCAAGCCGGTGCAATAGGAACGAAACGGCGCGATACGATCCGCATGTCCCAAGATCGACGACATCGACTCAACGAACCGACCTTCACTCCCTGGATCCAAGCCATTTCGATCCACAGCCCCCTCCGAATCGAGCGTGAATCCTCAAAATATCCCATTCTGCCATCTTATGACACAGTAAAACTAG
>NZ_JABVWW010000053.1 GCF_013350005.1 Methylocystis silviterrae | reverse complement strand
TGTGTTTAGGCGTGCAATTTTGACCCCCTAAGCCGAGGGATCGGCGTCCAAAATTGACCCCCTTGAGAAGTGTTTGCAGGTCTGCCCGCTTTGGCATCGAGCGGGCGGTGGGGGATGCTTGTTGTGGAGACGATTGGCCGGATTCGGCGGGAGCATTTCCAGAAGGGCAAGTCGATCAAGGAGATTGCCCGCGATTTGAAGATATCACGCCACACGGTTCGCAAGGTTCTGCGGTCGGGCGAGACGTCGTTTTCCTACGAGCGGGAGGTCCAGCCGCGTCCCAAGCTCGGCGCCTGGAAGGCTGAGATCGACCGAGTGCTTGCGGCGAACGCAACAAAGGCAGCGCGCGAGCGGCTGACGCTGATCCGTGTGTTCGAAGAGTTGCGGACGCTTGGCTATGACGGCGGCTATGACGCGGTGCGGCGTTACGCGCGGAGTTGGGCGCGAGACCATACAAGCGAGACGGCGAGCGCCTTTGTGCCGCTCAGTTTTGCGCCGGGCGAGGCTTACCAGTTCGACTGGAGCCACGAGATCGTGCTGATGAACGGCGTGACGATGACCGTGAAGGTCGCGCATCTACGTCTCTGTCACAGCCGGATGTTTATCGCCCGAGCCTATCCGCGCGAGACGCAGGAGATGGTTTTCGACGCGCATGAGCGTGCCTTCGCCTTCTTCAAGGGCGCGTGCGCGCGTGGCGTCTACGACAATATGAAGACGGCGGTGGAGACGATCTTCATCGGCAAGGATCGACAATATAATCGCCGCTTCCTGCAAATGTGCTCGCATCATCTGGTTGAGCCTGTGGCCTGCACGCCAGCGTCTGGCTCCCGGAGAAGGGTCAGGTCGAGAATCAGGTTGGTCTTGTTCGCAAGCGCTTCTTCACGCCGCGCCTGCGGTTCAAGACCTTCGACGAGTTGAACGCCTGGTTGATGGACAAATGCATCGCCTACGCGAAGGCGCATGCCCATCCGGAGCGCGCCGACCGCACCGTCTGGGAGGTCTTCGAGGAAGAGCGGCCAAATCTCATTCCCTATCGCGGCCGCTTCGATGGATTCCACGCCCTGCCGGCCTCGGTGTCGAAGACCTGCCTGGTTCGGTTCGACAACAACAAATACTCGGTGAACGCCGGCGCCGTCGGCCGACCTGTCGAGATTCACGCCTATGCCGATCGCATCATTATCCGGCAGGATGGGCGCGTCGTCGCCGAACATGCGCGCTGCTTCGGACGCGGCGAGACAATCTACGACCCATGGAGCTATGTGCCGGTTCTGGCCAGAAAGCCGGGCGCGCTGAGGAATGGCGCGCCATTCAAGGACTGGGTGTTGCCCGGGGCGTTCGAGCGCGTGCGCCGCAAGCTCGCCGGCTCCGACGACGGCGACCGTCAGATGGTCGCCATTCTCGCCGCCGTGCTCACCGACGGATTGCCCGCCGTCGACGCCGCCTGCGCCGAAGCGCTCGAAAACGGCGTCCATTCCGCCGACGTGATCCTCAACACCGTCGCCAAATTGCCGCTCGCCAAGGACGTCGACGACTTCGCCTTCAAGGATACGCCGATCAACGAGGCGCTCGTCCGCGAACTCGCCGGCGGCGCCTTCATCGCTCAGCAACGCAATGTCGTTCTCGTCGGCGGAACTGGAACGGGCAAAACGCATCTCGCGATCGCTATCGCCCGCAATTGCATTCGCGCCGGCGTGCGCGGACGCTTCTTC
>NZ_JABVWW010000052.1 GCF_013350005.1 Methylocystis silviterrae | reverse complement strand
TTCCCGGAAGGATGGCCTCGAGCCGCCTCACGCCCAACAGCCAGTCCACGAAAAGCCCGGTTATTGGAGGTGTCCAGGTTATCGGCAAGCATGCTGCTCTTTCGGCTTTGTCTCACAAAAGGAGTGTAATAACCTTAGCAGACGTCGCCGCGGCTACGGGGCAGGTGGACGAACATATCCTTTTAATGAGCGCAATCAGCTCAAAACAGACCTTGAACAAACGTAGTGATTAGAGCGGATTCAAATTAAATCGGCCCGTAAACAGCGGCATTGAATAATTTGCGCACTCATTTGGGCGAAGGCCAGAAGCAAGGCGCGAATCCGGCGCAGGGCGTCGACGGCTCGCCCCGACGTGGGCGGCCTGGACCCCGTCGGCTCCGGTCGGAGCGATCCTTGTTTCAAAGCCTATAGGCCGCGCCGCGCTTCGCTTTTGCGATTTGGCTTGCGCTAAATGCTCAGGCTGAATTGAACGTCGAGCCCCGATTGCGCGTCACTGAGAGACGATAGCGTTACGCCCAACAGCCGGATTCCCATTGTCGCCGGGAACAGGGGTCCGAGCAGAGCGAAGACGAGCTGAGCAAGTTCCGCTTGTGTTGCAATCGACGCGGCGCCCGTGCGGCTGCGCGTGATCTGGCGGAAATCGGCATATTTCACCTTCAATGTGACGGTGCGCCCACGTATTCCCGCGCTCTCGCAGTAGCGCCAAACTTTTTCGATGATCGGCTGGAGCGCGGCGCACGCCGCTGCGAAGGAGAAGAGATCCTCGACAAAGGTGTTTTCGGCGCCCATCGACTTGCGCACGCGGTCAGGGCGGACCGGCCTTTCGTCGACGCCCCGCGAAATCCAATAGTAGTATGGCCCCGATCTCCCGAAATGGCGCTGAAGGAAAGCAAGCGTCTGCGCTCTGAGGTCGAGCCCAGTTTCGATCCCAAGCCTGTTCATCTTCGTCGTCGTTGCCGGCCCGACGCCATGGAATTTCCCGACCTGAAGGGCCTCGACGAAGGCCGGCCCCATCTTCGGCGTGATGACGAAGAGGCCGTCGGGCTTCCTGTAATCGGAGGCGAGCTTGGCCAGGAATTTGTTATAGGAAACACCCGCCGAAGCGGTAAGGCCGGTCTCAGTGTGAATTCTTGCCCGTATGTCCTTCGCGATCTGTGTCGCGGAGGCGATCCTCTTTAGGTTCTCGGTCACATCGAGATAGGCCTCGTCCAGCGACAGCGGCTCGATGATCGGCGTGTATTCGGCGAAAATTGAACGAATCTGCCGCGACACATCCTTGTAAACGTCGAAGCGCGGCTTCACAAAAATAAGATCCGGGCATTTCCGCTTGGCGGTAACCGACGGCATGGCGGAGCGCACGCCGAACTTTCGCGCTTCGTAGCTTGCCGCCGCAACGACGCCGCGCTCCCGCGATCCGCCGACGGCGACCGGCTTGCCGCGCAGCTCCGGATTGTCGCGCTGTTCGACGGAAGCGTAGAAGGCGTCCATATCGATGTGGATGATCTTGCGTTGCTGAGGAGGTGCGACGGCGATGTCGCTATCTCGCCTTTCGACGTTGCTCTTTTCCGAGTCTAAAATTTCGTTCGGCGTCAGCATGATCGTCAGGCCGCGAGGCCTCCCTCGTCTTTCTTCCCGCCCCTCGCAACAATCCGGAGAGCGTCATCGGCAAGCGGTCGCTAGGCCTGACCGCGTCGTCGAGAGGCATTGTTGCGCATTCCACGGATGCTGAGCGCCCGTTCCACGGGATCGTGAGCAGCCAATCCAAGGCATCGTGAGCGCGCGTTC
>NZ_JABVWW010000051.1 GCF_013350005.1 Methylocystis silviterrae | reverse complement strand
GTTATGGCCGAAGTCGGCGAAACAGGCGCCCGAGACCAGACCTACATAACCAGAGCCAATCATCGTAATGTTCATCAATCGCCTCTTTAGCTGACCGCCGCATGACGCGCCGGTCTTCCCATGCTCAGGACACGGTGGCGCCGCCGGGAGCAAACGATCGCCGCGTCGAGGATAGCCAGCTTACAGTCCAAAGGAAGAATTCCATTCCGCCCGCTGACGCGAGCGATTCATTCTCTCACGCAAAAACGATTCATCCCCCAACCCCGAAGACGGCGAGCGCCGCCATATTGACGATCTCCGTGTTCGTCGCGCCGAGTTGGACGATCTGAATCGGTTTGTCGAGTCCGTTGTTTTCGATAAGTTTGAAGTGGCGCACTCGTCGACAGGATGCGCAGAAAGTTTACGTCGCCAGCGCTCCTTCGCGGACTCGCTGGACAAACGCGGATGTCCATGTCTTATTCCCGATCCCTTTGATTTTTTGTTGCAAGGCAACACAATGAGCAAGCGGATACTCGTGACAGGCGGAGCGGGTTTCATTGGCTCGCATCTGTGCCAAAGACTTCTCGATGCTGGCAACGACGTCTTGTGCGTCGATAATTATTTTACAGGCGCAAGACGTAACATCTTGCATCTTCTAGACAATCACAGTTTCGAACTTATGCGCCACGACGTAACTTTCCCACTGTATGTTGAAGTGGACGAGATATACAACTTGGCTTGCCCGGCATCGCCAATTCACTATCAGTTTGATCCGGTTCAAACGACTAAGACCAGCGTAATCGGCGTGATTAACATGCTGGGCCTTGCCAAGCGCGTGAAGGCTAAGATCCTGCAAGCGTCGACGTCCGAAGTTTATGGCGATCCAATTGTTCACCCCCAGACAGAAGACTATTGGGGCAATGTCAACCCGATCGGATTTCGCTCCTGCTACGACGAGGGCAAGCGCTGCGCTGAAACACTCGTGTTTGACTACGTCCGCCAGCACAAACTGGCGGCGAAGGTGGTCCGAATTTTCAACACCTATGGCCCGCGCATGCATCCAAATGACGGTCGCGTGGTCTCGAACTTTGTCGTGCAGGCGCTTGGGGGCGCCGATATCACGCTGTATGGGGACGGCAGTCAGACGCGGTCATTTTGCTACGTCGACGATCTTGTCGAGGCGATGATCCGAATGATGGCGACTGGTCGGGAAACGACCGGGCCAATAAACATCGGCAACCCCGTTGAGTTTACGATTAAGGAATTGGCGGAACGGATCGTGGAGCTGACCGGGTCGAAATCGAAACTCGTGTTTCGACCGCTCCCCGCTGACGATCCCAGGCAGCGTCAACCGGACATTAGCAAGGCGAGAGAAGTTCTGAAATGGGAGCCCACCGTGCGCCTGCGAGATGGTCTCATCAAGACTATCGAGTATTTCGACGATTTATTGCACCGTGGCGACGCCCCTCATAAAGCTGGCGCTAATCGAGCCGTTTTATGAGACTTTCCGGCCAAGATCGATTTTTTATTTCAGGACAACCCGTGGGTGAGGCGATTCATCGGCCCTCGGCGCAAAATGATCTCATAGTCCTTCCGTAAAGGAAGCTAGAGCCATTCCGAGCTGAATGGGATTGCCGCCCCAGAAGAGCGGATGATGTTCGCAAGAAGCGAGTGGAGGTGGGCCTTCTCCTTGGGGCTGTCCGCGCATATCGGGCACCGGAAAAGCGCGGACGCGCCAATGCTTCCCGGTGGCGCCGGCAAATGCGTTAAGCTCCTAGGGTCCAGACTCATAACCAATAGCTGATTGTCGCCGCGATGCAGACGGCTGCGAGAAAGTTAGTTGCGCTTC
>NZ_JABVWW010000050.1 GCF_013350005.1 Methylocystis silviterrae | reverse complement strand
ATACGGGTGCTTCGGGGGTCCGGGGGTCGTCTAGGTGTGATGGTCGAAATCGCGTTTCGCTTCGCGTGGCGGCCATGCCTCTGGACGATCGTTCACGCAGCAATCAGCCCGCCAATAAATCGCGATGGCGTTTCCCGAGTCAGAAACCAGCCTCCTGTGCGGCTTTTGAGACGGCAAGCCGCGCCACGTAGCGGGAGACGCTCTATCGCGCTCAGCAGCCTTCTCTGCTCAAAAAAAGGGATCAGCTATGAATGAACTTCCCACGACTGTCGCCGCGGCGACCCTGGCCAAGCTGCTTGGGCTGTCGACGCGCCGAATACAGCAGCTCGCCGAGGCCGGGGTGATTCCGAAGCCTGGGAAGCGCGGCGAGTATAGGCTCGTGGAAAGCGTGGCCGGGTATCTCAAATGGCTCCGATCGGACGCGGGGAACGGGACGCCCGATTTTCAGAAGGAGAGGACGCGATTGACGCAGGCCAGGGCGCGCCTGGCTGAGTTGGAATATGACCGAGAGAGCGGTCTGGTCGTCGAAGTCGAAGAGTCGATTCGTCAAATCAGGGAGGAATATTCGATCGTCCGCACGAGGTTGTTGGCCGTTCCCTCGAAGGCCGCGCCGCGCTTACTGAACATCGCAAACCCGGAAAAGGTGCGAGCGCTTCTCGACGCTGAAATTCGAGATACACTCTCGGCGCTGACGGCGGACGGCCCGGAGCAAAATTCAGCCGCCGTAGCGGCCCGCGCTCGCGCCCGCAAAGCCTCTCGCAAATAGGCCACGATGACGCCGGCCGCCCTTCTCCGCAAAGCCGAAGAGCACGAGTGTCAGGCGGCCGAGCTGCGTCGCCGCGCGGCTGAGATAGCGGCGCAAGAGCGTGAGGCGGCGATTGTTGCGGCGTTGAGCCTTTACGACGGCGAACTGTGGACGCGGTCCAAGGCGCTCGCCGGCGACTTGAAGTCATACGCGGCGAATGGCTGGCGCCGCGAATTTGCTCTCGACGAACTGCCGGACAGCACTCCCTCGAAGCGGCGCGCGTGGCACAGGATTTTGCGCAGTCGCGGCGGCGAACCGATCGGCGATCGCCAGATGTTCAACATCGCAAAATTGAAATCAGGCGCGGTTGCGATTTCAACGGGTGACATGTGATTCTCAAATCACCGACAGAAAATGAGCGGGTGAAACATGGGTGTTTTTAGTTTTCTTCAGCCGCCAAAGAAGGGCGCGCCGGCGACACAGATTGCGGCGCTTGAAGAATCGCTCGCCAAACTGCGCGGCGAGCACAAAAGTGTTCAGGCCATAGTTGAAAGCCATGGCCAGAAACGCGCCGAAATGTTGCTGTCGGATGCAGCCGACGCCGATATCGTCAGATTGGACGCCGACGCCGATCTTGCGCGAATTCGCCTGGAGCGGTTGGAGCTGGCCGAACTCGAACTAGTCGAGCGCATCGAGCGCGCGCGCGACAAATCCGAGCGCGAACGCCTCGCTAGCGAATACGAGCGCGCCGCCGCGCAAATCGAGGAAAAGGCGAAGGCGATTGAGGGGCCGATCGCACAGCTTGCCGCGGCCTTCGCGGCGCTCGCCGAGGTGATTCCAGCCGAAACCGGCATCTCCAAGGTTTTCGAGGGACACCTTATGCCGCAGCCTGCGAAGCCGGAAGATGTGGCGCAGGCGATCCTCGGCAACGCCCTTTATGCCGCCGCTCCCAGGCTCTTCGAAGCGACGACGCTAGTCCGCCGGGGAATGAACGAGCAGGCGCTCGCGTCGGTCGAGAGCGTCATCAGGCTATACGCACTTGATAATTTCAAAATCTCTTCGTCGGGCAAACGGCCTGGCGCGGACCACGCGATGTTACCTGCAGCTGAAGCCGCTCAGCGGCTCATCGTCGGCCCGCAGCGCGAGAAGGCGAGGACGCTGCGCCATGGCGACGCCGAGCACCTGATGGCGGCTGAGTGAATTCCGGCGGCGGTTTCAGCGCCCGCCGACGGTCGGGCGCGTCGACCAGATCCTTTCGTCGGCGCGCCCATTTTCCAACACACGAAGGCAAAACATATGGTCATCGATGAAAATGCCGTCGCCGCGGCCGAACGGCTGGCCGGCTCCGAAGAACAAGCGCGCCGAGCCGGCGCAAGTGCGGGACTGCTCGGCGAAGGCGCGCCGCAGGGCTTCGACTGCTGGCCTTCGAAGGCGCAGTGGGCGTTCAATGAGAGCTACGAGCGCGGACGCCATTGCCGCCGCGTCGCCGAGGGCAAGGAACGCGTGGCCGCAGCCGCGCCGAGTATCCCGACTTACGCGACGACACGAGCGCAACTCGCCGCCGAGTTTCAGCGGCGCGCAGACCTTCAGCGCGAGTTTTTATCCGAGGCCGACTTCGTCGCCTACG
>NZ_JABVWW010000004.1 GCF_013350005.1 Methylocystis silviterrae | reverse complement strand
CGGCGTCGTGCTTCAGCTGCTGATCAACATTCAGCGTCTGATCGGCAAGGAAGGCGTCGCCCTCCTGACCGAGTAATTGAGACTGGCGCGCCGCTCGCCGTGGCGGGCGGCGTCTGGTCCGGAGCTTTTCGCGAAAACAAGAGAGCTTTTGCCTGTCGCTTTCGCGCGTGGGTTGGCTTGTTGCGGTCGAGCAGGGGTCTTCGGGCTCTGGGTCGATCGGGGGCGAAGGGCTTCAAGCGATGCGGCCGGCGGGAGCTCCGCCGTCCGGGCGCCGGCGGCGGGAAGGCCTGCCGGAGGCCATAAGGAAAGAACTCGGGCTTTACGGGTTCGAGAAACACCAAGGAGAAGAGTGATGTCACAATCGAAAAGCGGGGGGGCGGTCGGTCCGTTCAACTCCGTCGCCGAGGCGGCGGGTTGCGTTCAGACGGTCGACTGGATGCTTCTTGTTCTTCTGTTCTTCGCCGTTCTTGGCGGCTACCACGTCCACTTCATGCTGACGGCGGGCGACTGGGACTTCTGGGTTGACTGGAAGGATCGTCGTATGTGGCCGACGGTCGTGCCGATTCTCGGCGTGACCTTCTGCGCCGCGGCGCAGGCGTTCTGGTGGGTGAACTTCCGTCTGCCGTTCGGCGCGGTGTTCGCGGCTCTTGGCCTGCTGATTGGCGAGTGGATCAACCGCTACGTCAACTTCTGGGGCTGGACCTACTTCCCGATCAGCCTTGTGTTCCCGTCCGCTCTGATCGTTCCGGCGATCTGGCTTGACGTGATCCTGCTTCTGTCGGGCTCCTATGTGATCACGGCGATTGTTGGTTCGCTGGGCTGGGGTCTGTTGTTCTACCCGAACAACTGGCCGGCGATTGCGGCGTTCCACCAGGCGACGGAGCAGCATGGTCAGCTGATGACGCTTGCGGATCTGATCGGCTTCCACTTCGTCCGCACGTCGATGCCGGAATATATCCGCATGGTCGAGCGCGGCACGCTGCGCACCTTCGGTAAGGACGTTGTGCCGGTTGCGGCGTTCTTCTCGGGCTTCGTCTCGATGATGGTGTACTTCCTGTGGTGGTTCATGGGCCGTTGGTATTCGACGACCAAGATCATCGACACGATCTAAGCCACGTCGCGGGCTGCGGCGCTGAACGGGCGCCGCGGCGGCCTGCAAGAAAGAAGAGCGGCGGGCTGGGAGCTTTTTTTGAAAGCTAAGGTCCGCTGCGAGAGACAAGACCGGTTGGCGCGCGAGGCGGCGGCCGGGAAGAGGAACCTGGGAGGTTTATCGATGAAAAAGTTCGTCAAGCTCGCCGCGATTGGCGCGGCGGCGGCTGTGGCGGCGACCCTGGGAGCTGTTGCTCCTGCGTCGGCGCACGGCGAAAAGTCTCAGCAGGCGTTTCTTCGGATGCGCACGTTGAACTGGTATGACGTTCAGTGGTCGAAGACGACGGTGAACGTCAATGAAGAGATGGTGCTGTCGGGCAAGATCCATGTGTTCTCGGCCTGGCCGCAGGCGGTCGCCAATCCGCGCGTGTCGTTCCTGAACGCCGGCGAGCCCGGTCCGGTTCTGGTTCGCACGGCGCAGTTCATCGGCGAGCAGTTTGCGCCGCGTTCGGTGTCGCTTGTTCCTGGCAACGACTACGCCTTCTCCATCAACCTGCGCGGTCGTCGCGCGGGCCGTTGGCACGTTCATGCGCAGGTCAACGTCGAGGGCGGCGGTCCGATCATCGGCCCCGGCCAGTGGATCGAGATCAAGGGCGACATGAAGGACTTCACCGATCCGGTGACGTTGCTTGATGGCT
Source organism: Methylocystis silviterrae (assembly GCF_013350005.1). Taxonomy (GTDB): domain Bacteria; phylum Pseudomonadota; class Alphaproteobacteria; order Rhizobiales; family Beijerinckiaceae; genus Methylocystis; species Methylocystis silviterrae. Next base: position 352,182 of record NZ_JABVWW010000004.1, on the reverse strand, counting down.
CGACGGTCGACCTCGAGACCTACGGCATCAGCCGCGTTTACGCGTGGCATCTGCCGTGGCTCGCGGTTGGCGCGGCGTGGATCCTGTTCTGGTTCGTTCGCAAGGGCATCATCGCTTCGTATCTCCGTGTCGCCACCGGCAAGGTTGACGAGCAGGTGACCGACGACGACAAGCGGATTGGCGCGATTGTGCTGGCGTTGACCATTCTGGCGACGATCGTCGGCTACGCTGTGACCAACTCGACCTTCCCGCGCACGATCCCGCTTCAGGCGGGCTTGCAGAAGCCTCTGACGCCGCTCACGACGGACGGCACGGCGGGCGTCGGCAAGGAGCGCGTGACGGCCGATCTGAACGGCGGCGTCTACAAGGTTCCTGGCCGTGAGCTGACGATCAACGTCAAGGTCACGAACACGACCTCCGAGCCGCTTCGCCTTGGCGAATATACGGCGGCCGGCCTGCGCTTCCTGAACCCTGACGTGTTCACGACGAAGCCCGACTTCCCGGACTATCTGTTGGCCGACCGCGGTCTGTCGACGGACGCGACTCCGATCGCGCCGGGCGAGACGAAGGAAATCGCCGTGAAGGTGCAGGACGCGCGTTGGGACATCGAGCGTCTGTCTGACCTGGCTTACGACACCGACAGCCAGATCGGCGGCCTCTTGATGTTCTTCTCGCCGACGGGTCGCCGCTTCGCGGCCGAAATCGGCGGACCGGTCATTCCGAAGTTCGTCGCCGGCGATATGCCCTAAGCGATACTGACGAATTGAAATAAAAGCCCCCGGCCCAAAAGGCCGGGGGTTTTCGTTTGGAGCCGCCCCGCGCGGCTTGTCGCGCAAACCAAGCGCGGCTTCTTATGACGACGCGCCTTCCCGCGCGAACTCTGACGACGTGTCTTCTGCGCGATGACGCTGCGCCGAGCGTCGAGAGGCGTTCGGCAGGCGCCCGGCGAAATCCCGCGTAACGCGAACATTTGCGCCTTTGGCGCTGTGCTGCTTCTATTTCCCTGTTTCTACTGGCGCTTGTTTCATCAAGCGCCGCTCACTATAAAATACGGGGGAGTTAACGCTGCCTCGTGACCGGCGGAGCATTTGAGCGCCGCCGAGAGGCCCGCGCCCCTTCCATCGCCTCGGCATTGCGCCTGAGGAGCCCACGGCGAGCACGATGTCCGACCTCTCCGAAGTCTTTCGCGCCGGCGCGGCGAACGCTTGGATTTTTGCGCCGAGCGCGGTGGCCTTGGGCGCGCTGCACGGACTCGAGCCCGGCCACTCGAAGACAATGATGGCGGCGTTCATCGTCGCGGTTCGCGGAACCGTGGCGCAAGCGGTGCTGCTTGGCGTCGCGGCGACAATTTCCCATACGGCGATCGTCTGGGCCGTGGCGCTGACCGGGCTTTATGTCGGCGCACAACTGAACGTCGAAGCGAACGAACCCTATCTGCAGATTGTCTCTGGCGCGTTGATCATCGCCGTCGCTGTTTGGATGATGTGGCGAAGCTGGCGCGATATCGCAGCCGCAGCAGCCGTGACGGCGCCCGCGCATGAGCGCGGACGGCTTCCGGCCGGCGCCAGCGCGGCGCATGGCCACTCGCACGACGGCGCCCATGTTCACGGGCATGTTCACGGCGATGTTCACGCCCATGTTCACACCGATGACGGCGGCGTTCCGCATAGCCATCAGGAAGAGGAATTCGAGCGCGAGCTTCTCGACGTCGATCCCACCGTCTACGCTGACGCGCATGAGCGCGAACATGCGTTGGATATCGAGCGGCGCTTCGCCAGTCGCCGGGTGACGACCGGACAGATCATCCTTTTCGGCCTGACGGGTGGGCTCATCCCCTGTCCCGCATCGATTACCGTGCTTCTGCTTTGCCTGCAGATCGGCCGCATCGGGCTCGGCGCGCTGCTCGTGCTCTGCTTCAGCGTCGGTCTGGCGCTGACCCTCGTGCTTGTCGGGGTGGCGGCGGCGCTCGGCATGCGTCACGCCGCGTCGCGCTGGCCAGGATTGGAAGCGCTGGCGGCCCGCGCTCCGTATGTTTCAGGCGCGATCGTCGCCGCGGTCGGCGCCTATACGATCGCAGTGGGCGCAGCCGCGCTGGGGTAGCGTTATTTGCCGAGGTGAAACGCCGACTTCGTCACCTTTGCGGTGATCGGCGCGTCGAGGAAAAAGTCGAGCACGGCGTCAACCCTGGGATCGACGGCGTAGGTCGAGAAGTCGGTCATGCCTTCTTCCGCCAAAACGCTTACGTCGATGAAGAAATTGCCGCTGCAGCTCGTTGCTGGACGAATGAGAATGGCGTGCGCGGCGTCTGCGACGATCTCGGGCTTTCGGGACCGGCGCAGCAGTTCGTCGCCGCCGAGAAGATTGCCGACGGCGGCCGTCGCGATTGCGGTCTCCGGCCATAGCGAATTCACGGCGACGCCGTCGGCTGCGAGATCCCGTGCAAGGCCGAGCGTCACGAGGCTCATCTCATATTTCGACATTGTGTAGGCGAGGTTGGGAGAAAACCACTTCGGGTTCAAATCCAGCGGCGGCGACAGCGTCAGGATGTGCGGATTGGCGGATCGGCGCAGATGCGGCAGCGCCGCCTTGCAGCACAGATAGGTTCCGCGCGCGTTGATCTGATGCATCAGATCGAAGCGCTTCATCTCGAGCGCGTCGATCCCGCGCAGATCGATGGCGCTGGCGTTGTTGACGAGGATGTCGATCCCACCGAAGCAGGACGCGGCCTGACTGACCGCCGCCTCGACCTGATCGTCGAAACGGATGTCGCAGGGCACGGCGAGCGCCTGTCCGCCCGCTGCTTCGATCTCCGCCGCCGCTGTGTAGATCGTGCCGGGAATTCTCGGGTTTTCGGTCACGCTCTTCGCCGCGACGACGACATTCGCGCCGTCGCGCGCAGCGCGCATCGCGATGGCGAGGCCGATGCCTCGGCTCGCGCCCGTGATGAAGAGCGTCTTGCCGGCGAGCGAGCGCGTCGTTGTAGGCGTCATGGCGCGCTCCCGCCGTCATTCGTCGTTGAAAGCGCGCGCCGCTTCACGCGGCGACCTGCGCCGGATAGCCCGCTTCGCTGATCGCCTTGGCGAGCGCCTGCGCGTCTTTCGGCGCCGGCGTCACGTCGACCTTGCCGGTGGCGAGATCGACCTTCACGTCGGCGTTCGGCTCGACGGCCTGCACCGCCTTGGTGACATGCTTCACGCACATATTGCAGGTCATGTCTTGCACATTGAACGTTGTCATTGCTTCCTCCTTGAATTCCTTATCCTGCGCTTGCGTTTCGATCGGCCTCGCTTGCGCGCCAACGTCGGCGCTTGCGATGACCGGAGCTTTGAAGCGGCGCAGGCGCAGCGCATTGGTCAGCACGAAAACGCTCGACAGCGCCATGGCCGCGGCGCCGAACATCGGCGAGAGCAGCATGCCGTTGACGGGATAGAGCGCGCCCGCCGCGACCGGTATGAGCACGACATTATAGCCGAACGCCCAGAACAGATTCTGCTGGATGTTGCGCATCGTCGCGCGAGAGATCGCGAGCGCCGCCGGCACCTTGGCGAGATCGCCCGACATCAGCACCACGTCGGCGGCTTCGATCGCAATGTCGGTTCCCGTGCCGATGGCGATTCCGGCGTCTGCGGCGGCGAGCGCCGGCGCGTCATTGACGCCATCGCCGACGAAGGCGATCCTGTTGGCCTCGCGCAGGCGTTCGAGCGTCGCGACCTTGCCGTCAGGAAGGACGCCGGCGACGACCTCGTCAATTCCGAGTCTCGCGGCGATGGCTTTCGCCGTGCGCGCGTCGTCGCCGGTGATCATCGCGGTTTTCACGCCGAGCGAATGGATCGCGTCAATCGCGGCGCGGCTCGTCGGCTTCAGATCGTCGGCGACGGAGAGTATGGCGCCAAGCTTGCCGTCGACCGCGACGTAAAGCGGCGTCTTGCCTTCCTCGGCGAGCCTCTGGGCGTCCTGCGCGAAGGGTGAAGCGTCGACGCTGAGCGTCGTCATGAAGCGCTCGGCGCCGATGGCGACGGTCTTGCGGTCGACGAGTCCCGTGACCCCCATGCCGGCGATCGATTTGAACTCGGCGCAGGGCGAAAGCGAAAGGTCCGCGGCCTTGGCCGCGACGACCAGCGCCGCGCCGACGGGGTGTTCGGACTGCGCCTCGACGCTCGCGGTAAGCCGCAGAAGCTCATTCTCGTTCTTGCCGGGCGTCGCGACGAGATCGGTCAGCCGCGGCTTGCCATACGTCAGCGTGCCGGTCTTGTCGAAGGCGATGAGGGTCACGTCGCGCAGCGTCTGCAGGGCTTCGCCCTTGCGAAACAGCACGCCGAGCTCCGCCGCCCGGCCGGTGCCGGTCATGATCGCCGCCGGCGTCGCCAGCCCCATGGCGCAGGGGCAGGCGATGATGAGCACGGCGACCGCATTGACGAGCGCATAAGTCAGTCGCGGCTCGGGACCGATCAGCATCCAGACGACGAAGGTCAGCACCGCGACGGCGAAAACAGCGGGGACGAAGACGGCGGTGACGCGGTCGACCATCGCCTGAATCGGCAGTTTGGCGCCCTGCGCCTGCTCGACCATGCGGATGATGCCCGCGAGCGTCGTATCGGCGCCGACGCGGGTGGCGCGAAACGAAAACGCGCCGGAGCCGTTGACGGTCGCCCCGGTGACGGCGGCGCCCAGCCGTTTTGCGACAGGCGCCGGCTCGCCGGTGACCATCGACTCATCGACATGCGACGAGCCCTGCGTGACGACGCCGTCGGTCGGAATGCGCTCGCCCGGCCGCACCAGCACGATATCGCCGACGCGCACGTCGTCGATATCGACGTCGACAATCGCGCCGTCGCGCTCGACGCGGGCGGTCTTCGGCTGAAGCCGCGCCAGCGCGCGGATCGCCTCCGACGTGCGGCCTTTGGCGCGCGCCTCAAGATAGCGGCCGAACAGGATCAGGGTGACGATGACGACCGCCGCCTCGTAATAGACATGCACCGAGCCGGCCGGCAGCAGATGGGGCGCGAAGGTCGCGACGACCGAATAGAGATAGGCGCTGAGCGTGCCCGTGGCGACGAGCGCGTTCATGTCGGGCTGGCGCCGCAACAGCGAAGGAATCCCCTTGAGGAAGAAAACCAGGCCCGGTCCAAACAGCACGACGCTGGCGAGCAGGAAGGAAATCTCGCGGATCCTTGCCTCGCCGATCACGCTCATCGTCCAGTGATGGACGGCGGGAATCAGATGCCCGCCCATTTCGACCACGAAGATCGGCGCGGTCAGAATGGCGGCGACGATGAGGCGGAAGCGCAGCGCGCGCATCTCTTCCTCACGTCGCATCCTCTCGCGATCGGCGCCGCCGGAGTCGGTTTCGATCGCTCGCGGCTCATAACCGGCCTGTGAAATCGCGCGGCGCAGGCGGTCTGTCAGGCCAGGCCCGGCGAGCGCGCGCACGGTCGCGCGTTCGGTCGCGAGATTGACTTTCGCTTCCATCACGCCTGGAACGGCGCTGAGCGCCTTTTCAACATGGGAGACGCAGGAGGCGCAGGTCATGCCGCCGACGCCAATCTCAATCGTCTCGACGAGCGCCTCGTAGCCCGCGTCCGAGACCGAATTTACGAGTTGCGTGAGACTCGCCCCCGGCGCCAGCGAAACTTCCGCCCGTTCAGTCGCGAGATTGACGCTGGCGGCGTTAACGCCCGGCGTATGCGCAAGCGCCTTCTCGACATGCGACACGCAGGAGGCGCAGGTCATGCCCCGGACGGTGAAGTCAAGGCGTTCGCCGCCCGGTAAAGGAGCTTGAGCGTTCATACTTGCCGCCTCATTCACAACGCCCTCAATGCATCAGTTTAAAGCCACCGCCGCGTGCGCGCCATATAGGACCGATAATCGTCGCCAAATTTCTCAAGTAGATGCCGCTCTTCGGGCTCGATCGCCAGCTTCGTCAGCCCAAAAGCGAGAACAGGCGTTAACAACAGCGTGAAGGGCGAGCCGAGGAACAGACCAAGTCCAAAGATCAGGGCGACATGAGACACATAGATCGGATTGCGGGAAAAGCGGAACGGCCCCTCGGTCACGAGAAAGGACGCGGCGCGATGCGGCATGATCGTTGTTTGATGGCGCGAGAGGATGCGAAAGCACCAGACGTCATTCGCCAGTGCGAGGACGACGATCGCTGCGCCGGCGAGCTGCGGCAGCGGGGAGGAAGCGCGATCGATGAGCGAAGCCCCTGTCGCGGCGTCGAGCGCCAGCCCGGCGGCGAGCGTCATCGCCATCAGGATCGGCGGCCACGGAATGCGGGAGGGTGATGCATTTGCGCCGAGCTGCGCGTTCATTGCGGCTCCTATCGGTGGAAAACGCTTCTCTTTAGATCGCGGTTCGGGGCGCTCGTTTCAAGTTCGCCCTTGTCAAGGGTGGCTTGACGGAGGTCCCGCAGGCTGTCAAGATCGGCTTGACGCCCGATCGCCCTGGACATGCGAGAGCTGTCATGCTGGCCTTGCCCAAACGTAAGCTGCGCTGCTCATTCTGCAAGAAGTCGGAGACGCAGGTCGCGCGGCTCGTCGGCGGCGCAGCCGGCGGCTACATTTGCGAAGATTGCGTGGGGGTCTGCAACACCATCCTTGACGCCGCGCCTTCGCCGTTCAAAAGCTGGGACGACCTCACCGACGAGCAGCTGTTGACCTCGATCAAGGCGAGCGAGGCCAGCGTGGCGGCGCTGCATTCACTGATTCACGCGCAAGTCGCGGCGCTTCGCAAACGCGAGGTGAGCTGGACGGCGATCGGCAAGGTCCTGGGCGTTTCCCGACAGGCCGCCTGGGAGCGTTTCTCCTGATCGAGCATCGGCACTTCATGCTTGAGCGCTACGCGCAAGATCTTGCGAGCCTCGCCGCGCGCGGCAGACTGCGCGCGCTCGCTTCGCGCGCCGGACTGGATTTCGCGTCGAATGATTATCTGGCTTTGGCCGAGTCGCCCGAACTCGCCGCGGCCGTGACGACGGCGCTCGCGCGCGGCGTTCCCGTTGGCGCCGGCGGTTCGCGGCTGTTGCGCGGCAATCATCCGGAGCATGAAGCGCTGGAAGAGGACGCGGCGCGTTTTTTTGGCGCGGAAAGCGCGCTGTATTTCAGCGGCGGCTTTACCGCCAACGAAGCGCTGCTCTCGACGGCGCCTCAGCGCGAAGATCTCATACTCTATGACGCGCTCGCGCACGCCAGCGCCCATGAGGGCATGCGATTGGCGCGCGCGCCGAATGCGAAGTTCCGCCATAATGACGTCGGCGCCGCCGAGGACGCGATCCGCGCCTGGCGCGAAAAAGGCGGACGCGGGCGAATCTGGATCGTCGTGGAAAGCCTTTACAGCATGGACGGCGACAAGGCGCCGCTCGATGATCTGTTCGCGCTCGCCGAGCGAAACGAAGCCTTCCTCCTGATCGACGAAGCGCATGCGACGGGCGTCTATGGTCCGGGCGGCCGCGGACTCGCCGCGCGTTTTGAAGGCGCGGAGAACGTCGTCACTTTGCATACATGCGGCAAAGCGCTGGGAGTCGCCGGCGGTCTGCTCTGTCTGCCGCGCGTCCTGCGCGACTTCATGGTCAACCGCTGCCGGTCCTTCATCTTCGCGACTGCGCCTTCGCCCGTTATGGCCGCTTGCGTGCGCGCGGCGCTCAAGATCATCGAAGCGGCCGACGATCGGCGCGCCGAGCTGATGTCGCGTATCGATTTCGCCGGCGCCGACCTGCGGCGGCTCTGCGCAATCGCACCTTCTGGCAGCCAGATCCAACCCATCATCGTCGGCGCCGACGTCCGCGCGACGACTCTTGCGTCGCGCATGCAGGCGCATGGCTATGACATTCGCGCCATTCGTCCGCCAACAGTGCCGAACGGCTCTGCTCGCTTGCGCATCGCGCTGACGCTGCATGCGAGCGAAGATGACGTCGCGCGTATGATCGCGCATCTTGGCGAAGAACTCGCGAGGCTCGAACCATGAAGCGCCGCTTCGTGATCGTGGGAACGGATACGGGCGTCGGGAAAACCGTCGTCTCCGCCGCGATCGTCGGGGCGCTTAACGCCTATTATTGGAAGCCGGTGCAGTCGGGTCTCGATGGCGAGACGGACTCGCAGATCGTCGCGCGTCTTTCGGGCGCGCCGGCTGAGCATATTTTCCCAGAAGCCTGGCGGCTGCGTCGACCGGCCTCGCCGCATCTTGCCGCGCGCGACGAGGGCGTCGAGATCGCCGCCGCCGCGCTGAATCCGCCGCCGTGCGACGGTCCTCTGATCATAGAGACGGCCGGCGGCGTGCTGACGCCGCTCAGCGACCGCGCGTTGACGATCGACGTGCTCGAACGCTGGCGCTTGCCCGTCATACTCGTCGCGCGCACGCGTCTCGGCACGATCAATCACAGCCTGCTCACGCTCGAAGCGTTGCGCAGACGCGGAATCTCGATCACCGGAATCATGTTCGTCGGCGACGCCGACGCCGACGCGCAACATTCGATCGAGACGATCGGCGGCGCGCGCATTCTTGGCCGCCTGCCAAAGCTCGATCCCCTGAATAAAAAAACGCTCGGCGCGGCGTTTAACGCCGCAATCGCGCGCGACGCCTTCGGGAGCGGCGCGTGAGCCTCGTCACAGAGTCCCCGGTCTGGCGGCCGTTCACGCAGCATGCGCTGCAGCCCGGCGCCGTCAAGATTGCGCGCGCCGAAGGGGCCTGGCTCGAAGCCGAAGACGGCAAGCGCTTTCTCGACGCCATCTCGTCCTGGTGGGTGATCACCCACGGCCATCGCCACCCTGCCATCATGCAGGCGATCCGTGAAGAAACCGAATGGCTCGATCAGATCATCTTTGCCGGCTTCACCCATGAGCCGGCGGAAGCGCTGGCGCGGCGCCTTGTGGCGCTGACGCCGCCGGGCCTCGACTATGTGTTTTATTCCGACAGCGGCTCCACCTGCGTCGAAGTGGCGCTCAAGATGGCGCTCGGCTTCTGGCGCAATCGCGGCGAGACGCGCACGCGCATCGTCGCGCTCGAACACGGCTATCACGGCGATACGATCGGCACGATGTCCGTCGGCGCGCGATCGCCCTTCAACGCGCCTTACGAGCCGCTGCTCTATGAGGTCTCGCGCATTCCCTTCCCCACGCGCGGGCGCGAGCAGGAGACGCTCGACGCGCTGGAGCGCGCCTGCCGCGACAGACCCGCCGCCTTGCTTGTCGAGCCGCTGATATTGGGCGCGGGCGGCATGCTCATCTACCGCGCCGATACGCTTGCGGAGATGAAGCGCATTTGCGCGCATTACGGCGTGCTGTTCATCGCCGACGAAGTGATGACGGGCTTCGGCCGCACCGGAACGCTCTTCGCATGCGAGCAGGCGGGCGTCGTTCCGGACATCGCCTGCTACGCCAAGGGCCTCACCGGCGGCGCCCTGCCGCTCGCCGTCACCATGTGCAAACGCGAAATTTTTGAGGCGCATTTATCGCCGGAGCGCGCCCGCGCCTTTTTTCATTCCAGCTCCTACACCGCCAATCCGATCGCCTGCGCGGCGGCGCTCGCCAATCTCGACGTCTGGGCGACGGGCGAACCCGCCGCCCGCGTCGCGGCGCTATGCGACATGCAGGCGACGCGGCTTGCGCGCTTCGCGTCCGACGCGCGCTTCTCGAACGCGCGTCGGCTCGGAATCATTACGGCGCTCGATCTCAATGTCGCGGAGGGCGGCTATCTTGCGACGATCGCGCTCGATCTCATGCGCTTCTTCAATGCGCGCGGTCTTCTGCTGCGCCCGCTCGGGCCGACGATCTATGTCTTTCCGCCATACTGCGTCGAGGCGGCCGAACTCGATCTCGTCTATGACGCGATCAGCGAGGCGGCCGATTGCTTCGGCGCATCTGCATAGTGCGATCGTCAGCGTTTGAGTTCGGTTCTTACGCTCTTGCCGCGTCCCTCATCGGCGACGGTATTCTTGCGCGCGAGAAATTCGTCCTTGAGCGCGCGCCGCAAAATTTTGCCGACGGTGCTCTTGGGCAGGCTCTCGCGAAATTCGTAATGACGCGGAACCTTGTAGCTCGTCAGTTGCTCATGCGCGAAAGCGCGCAACTCTTCGCGCGTGAGGCTCGGATCGCGCGCCACGACGAACGCCATCGGCGCTTCGCCGGAATGTTCATTCGGCACGCCGATGACAGCTACTTCCTTCACCTTGGGGTGTTCGACGAGGACCGATTCGACTTCGTTCGGATAGACGTTGAATCCCGAGACGAGGATCATGTCCTTCAACCGATCGACGATCTTGATGAGCCCGTCCGGCGCCATCACCGCAATGTCGCCAGTTTTGAGAAAACCGTCGGCGGTCAGGGCTTTCGCCGTCTCATCCGGCCTGCGCCAGTAGCCGCCCATCAACTGCGGCCCCTTGACGCAGAGTTCGCCGCGCTCGCCAAGGGGAACGGGCTCGCCCTCGGGCGAACGCACCGAGATTTCCGTCGACGGCGCCGGATAGCCGATCGCGCCCGTGAATTCGGCGATCGTCGGCTTATTGATCGTCACGATCGGCGACGTTTCGGTCAGTCCATAGCCTTCGACGATCGGCTTTCCCGTCAACGCCTTCCACTTTTGCGCCACGACCTCCTGGGTCGACATGCCGCCGGAGATGGTCAGGAGAAGATTGGAATAGTCGACCGAGCCGGCGGCGGAATGGTCGGCGATCGCCGCGTAAAGCGTGTTGACGCCGGAGAACAACGTGAACGTCGATTTTCGTAGCGTCGCGATCAGGCCCTTGATGTCGCGGGGATTGGCGATCAGCAGGCAGCAACCGCCGGTCTTCACCACAAGCAGCAGGCAGGCCGTCAGTCCAAAAATATGGTAGAGCGGCAGCGCCGTCACCATGATCAGCGGCTTACCTTCGAGGTAGGGCTTCAGCCAGGTCCACGACTGTTCGACATTGGCGGCGACGTTGCGATGCAGCAGCATGGCGCCCTTGGCGATGCCGGTCGTGCCGCCGGTGTATTGCAGAAATGCGATATCGTCCGGCCCGATTTGCGGCGGCTTGAATGGCTCCTCGGCGCCCGCTTGCAACACATGCGCGAAGCCGACGCAGCCGGGCAGCCGATAGCTGGGGACCATGCGTTTGACCCAGCGCGAGACGAAATTGACGATCAGTCCGCGCAGCCCCATCAGATCTCCGGGCTTCACGATCACCGCACGTTCGACTTTCATGTGCGGCCAGGCGGCGGCCGCCGTATGCGCGAAGTTTTCGAACACGAACAAGAAGCGCGCGCCGGAGTCGTTCATCTGGTGCTCGAGCTCATGCGGCGTGTACAGAGGATTGACGTTCACAACGACGCCGCCAGCCAGCAAGACGCCAAAGAGGGTCGCTGGATAGGCGAGGACGTTGGGCGACATGATCGCGACCCGATCGCCTTTTCTTAATCCGCGCGTCTGCAGCCAGGCGGCGACGGCCACCGCGGCGCGGCCGAACTCCTCGAAGGTGAGCGTCGCGCCGAAACTCTCCATCGCCGGCCGCTCGGCGAATTCCGCAACGCTCGCGTTGAACATATTGACCAGCGTCGAATAGGAAGATTCGTCGATGTCCGCCGGGACGCCAGCGGGGTAGGACGAAAGCCAGGGCCGCTTGACGTAAGGGTCCTCTATTTTTTCTGCGCTGGTCATGTCGTCCTCGACTTCGCGGGCGTGAAGCGCGCGACGCGAATCGTCCGCTGCGCCTGTGTGTTCTTGTTCAAGATAGCGCGTCTCGCGTCGAATGAGGCCATCCCCGCCGCAATCATTATGTTGCGTCGCCGCGAGCCGCGTTACGCCGTCCCGGGTGGCGCCGGCCCGAGGCCGAAGAGCAGCGAAACGCCGAGCGCCAGAACGAGAATTGCGGCGACGAACTCGCCGCCGCGGGCGATGATGACCGCGCGCCGTGAATCCTTCGCGCCAAACCGCACCGCGGCGCTCTTGGCGTAAACAGCCGTCGCGGCGAGGGCGCTCGTCGTCATCGCCGTTCCCGCCGACATGGCGATGACCGCCCCGGCGCCGGCGACGAAAAGCCCCTGCGACAGTGTGAACGCCAGCACCAGAATCGCCCCCGAGCAGGGGCGCAGGCCGGCGGCGACGATAGTCGCGGCGGCGTCGGCGAGGCGAAACTTCGGTCCTCCCAATGTCGAAGGGTCCGGCGCGTGGCGGCAGGTCGCGTCATGCACATGCGTCGGGTCGTCGATGGCCTCGCAAACGAAGCCGCGCGCCGTCGGGGCGATTGCGGGCATGCGGAGGGCGGCCGATAGCGCGTGGCCTTTCACCCAGGCGAGGCGCGCGCCGAGCGCCGCGACCGCCGCATAGCTTGCAAGCTCGATGAAGTGGGTCGCGTCGCTCATCTGATTCGCGGTCGCCCGGAACAACGCCGCCGCCGCGCCGACGACGGCGATGGCGACCAGTCCTTGCAGCAGCGCGGCGAGCGCCGCGAGCAGCAGACCGCGGCGCAGCGCCGTTTCATTGGCAAGCATGTAGGATGCAAGCACCGCTTTGCCGTGGCCGGGTCCGGCGGCGTGAAAAGCGCCATAGGCGAAACTCGCCGCAGCGAGCGCGAAGAACGCGGAAGGATCGGTCTTCAGCGCGCGCACGGCTGCGTGCAGCTCAGCGTGGAACTTGCTTTGCCATGCCAGGATAAGCCCGGCGACGCCTGTCGCCGCCGCGGTCGATTCTTGCGCGCCGACCGCAAATGGATGGCGCGGCGCGCCCCAGGCCGATGCGGCGGCGATCACGGCCAGCGCCGCGGCGGTCACGCCGAGCCAAACCGCCCTCTGTCCAATCTTCACGGACAGGCCACGATCGCGCGCGTCGCCAGCTTCATGCCGAAATCGGCGCCTGGCGACAGGTTCTGAAAAAACGCTTCGCTCAGTTTCTGGTTTTCAGTCGCCACGAGCGGCGCAGGTTCGACGAGACTGAGCGAGCATCCGCCCGGCGCTCCGGCGAGCGTCACGGGATCTTTCTTCTCGAGTCCGAAGGAGACGAAATAGGTGGGGTCATAGACCTGAAAGGAGAACGGCTTCTTCGCCGCGATCGGCGTCTCCAGCGGCAGGAAGAAGCGCAGGGTGACGATCTTCTTGTCATTGGCTTCGAGCGCCACATTTTCCGGCTGCTTGAACGCGAGCTTGGCGCTGTTCTGCTTGGCGAAGGTGAAAAACTCGAATTCGGCCAGCGACTCGACGTTCGTCCTGGCGAGCGGCGCAAGTTCTTCCCGGGTGGGCGGCTTGCCGTCCTTGCCCAGCCCCTGCACCGCATAGGCCGAATACATCTCGTCGAATTCCCAGGCGTGCCGAACGCCCGCGATCTTGCCGTCTGGCGCGAATACGACTTCGCTGCGCACCGCGACCCAGACATGCGGATGGGCCGAGGCCGCGCCAATCCCCGTCGCCATGGTCAAAAGGATGAGAACCGAGTTGATTTTCAGCTTCATGCGAGTCTCGCGCTTAGGCGGCGAAGGCGGCGAAAACGCGGCGCAGGCTCCCGCTTCGAGCCTGTGCATGCTAGCAGATCCGTCCTTGAAAAGGCGCTTCCGTGTGGCATAAGGTGGCGGATATAGAATCGGCGCTACTGGGCGCCTCTGCGGCGGAAGGCCGCGACCAGCTGGGTCTTTAAACCGGATTCGTTCACGGGTTGATCCTTGCTTTAGCGTGTGAGCGCAAGAGTCCCAAGCGCGCTTCGCCCCGATTTCTCGCAGGAGAGCAGTAATGGCAGACATAGCCGCCGGCGACGCAAAGACCGGCTCCGCCTTCGCCGAGGCGTCGCTCTCCGATCGATTTGATCTCGACAGGTCGCGCGTTCTAATCACCGGCACCCAGGCGATCGTGCGTATGCTCCTTATGCAGAAGGAGGCGGACCGCCGCGCCGGACTGAACACCGCGGGCTTCGTCACCGGCTACCGCGGCTCGCCGCTCGGCGGCGTCGACGCGCAGATGCACAAGGCCAAGGCGCTCTTCGACGCCAATAATATCTTGTATATGCCCGGGCTCAACGAGGATCTCGCCGCGACCGCCATCTGGGGCGCGCAGCAGGCCGAGATGCGCGGCGAAGGCAGATACGACGGCGTCTTCTCGCTCTGGTACGGCAAAGGTCCAGGCATCGACCGCAGCGGCGACGCCTTCCGCCACGTCAATCTTGCCGGCACGTCGCGCCATGGCGGCGCGCTGGCCCTCATGGGCGACGATCACACCGCCGAATCCTCAACCACCGCGCATCAGTCCGACTACCATTTCGTCGATGTGATGATCCCCATCCTGTCGCCGGCCGGCGTGCAGGAAATTCTCGATTACGGGCTTTACGGCTTCGCCCTGTCGCGTTTCGCGGGCGTGTGGGTCGGTTTGAAGCTCCTCAAGGATACGGTCGAGTCGACGGCCTCGATCGACGGTTCGCTCGACCGCATCCGCCCGATCGTCCCCCCATCTTTCTTCTTGCCGCCGGGCGGCCTCAACATCCGCCCCGGCGATCCGGTTCTCGCGCAGGAAGAGCGGATGCAGGAGAGCAAGCGCGACGCGATGCTCGCTTTCATTCGCGCCAATCGGTTGAACCGCATTATTACGTCCGGCGGCGCCAATCCGAAGATCGGCGTCATCACCGTCGGCAAGTCCTATCTCGACGTGCGCCAGGCGATGGACGATCTTGGCCTCGACGAGGTGAAGGCGAACGATCTCGGTCTGCGCCTTTACAAGATCGCCGCGCCCTGGCCGCTGGAGCCGCAGGGTCTGCGTGAATTCGCCCGCGGCCTCGACCTCATCATCGTCGTCGAGGAAAAACGCTCGCTCATTGAGGTGCAGCTGCGCGAGGAACTGTACGGCGCGCCGCATCAGCCGCTCTGCATCGGCAAGAAGGATGAGCGCGGCGAATGGCTGTTCCCGGTCAAAGGCGCGCTCGACTCCAATGACGTCGCCATCGCCATCGGCCGACGGCTTTTGAAATATCATTCGCTCGATGAGCTGGAGGCGCGCGTGCGCCGGCTCGAGAAGCTGCAGGATCGCCGCCGGACGATGACTGACGTCACCGTTCGCGTGCCGCATTTCTGCGCCGGCTGTCCGCATTCGACCTCGACCCATGTGCCCGAGGGCTCGCGCGCCTACACCGGCATCGGCTGCCATTACATGGCGCAGTGGATGGACCGCTCGACGGAAGGCTACACCCATATGGGCGGCGAAGGCGCGAACTGGATCGGCGAAGCGCCGTTCTCGACGCGCAAGCATATGTTCCAAAATCTCGGCGACGGCACCTATAATCATTCGGGATCGCTCGCCATCCGCTTTGCCGTCGCGACCAACACCAACATCACCTTCAAGATTCTCTTCAACGGCGTCGTCGCGATGACCGGCGGCCAGAAGCATGAAGGCGAGCTGACCGTCGAAACGATCGCGCGGCAGGTCGCGGCCGAAGGCGTGCAGAAGATCGCCCTTGTCTCCGATGAGCCTGGCAAATATGCGCCGACGATCGGCTGGCCGCCGGGCCTGACGATCCATCATCGCAATGTCCTCAACGAAGTGCAGCGCGATCTGGCGCAAACGGACGGCGTCACCGTACTGATCTATGATCAGACCTGCGCGACGGAAAAGCGTCGCCTGCGCAAGCGCGGGTTGATGAACGATCCGGATTCGCGCGTCATCATCAACGAACTCGTGTGCGAGGGCTGCGGCGACTGCGGCACGGCGTCGAACTGCGTCGCGGTGCAGCCGGTCGAAACCGAATTCGGCCGCAAGCGGCGCATCGACCAGTCCGCCTGCAACAAGGACTTTTCCTGTCTCGAGGGGTTCTGCCCGAGCTTCGTCACCGTACATGGCGGGCGCATGAAAAAGGCGCCGCTGCCCTCGACGCAGGACGACGGCGGACTGCCGGCGTTGCCGGAGCCTGCGATCGCCGAGATCGGCGCCGTGCCCTACGGCGTTCTCATCGCCGGGCTTGGCGGCACGGGCGTCGTCACTGTATCCGCCATTCTCGGCATGGCTGCGCATCTCGAGGGCAAAGGCGTCGGCGTCATTGACATGGCCGGCCTCGCGCAGAAGGGCGGGGCGGTCTATTGCCACGTGAAGATCGGCCGCGCGCCGGCGGACGTTCACGCCATCCGCATCGCTGCGGGCGAAGCCGATCTTCTGCTGGGCTGCGACCTCGTCGTCGCCGGCGCGAAACAGGTGCTCGCCGCCGTCGAGCAGGGCAAGACGGCGGTGCTCGTCAACAGCGCCGAAGTGTTCCCTGGCGATATCGAGCGCAATCCCGACTTCGTGCTGCCTTCGGAAGAGATCAAGCAGGCGATCCGCCGGGCCGCAGGGCCGGAGTCGACCTTCATCGACACCACGGCGCTGGCGCAGGCGCTGCTCGGCGACTCGATCGCCGCAAATATTTTCATCCTCGGCTACGCTTGGCAGAAAGGCTATCTGCCGCTGTCGGAGGCGGCGATCCTGCGCGCCATCGAACTGAACGGCGAATCCGTGCCGATGAATCAATCGGCCTTCTTGTGGGGGCGGCGCGCCGCGCATGATCTGAGCAGCGTGCTCGCCACCGTTAAGTCGCTGCGCCAGCCCAATGGCGATCGCGAGAAAGCGAAGACGCTCGAGGAAATCATCGAACGTCGCGCGGCTTTTCTCGTCGGTTACCAGAACGAAGCCTACGCCGCCCGCTTTCGCGCGCGCGTCGAAAAGATCGCGAGGCTGGAAGCTTTGCGCGCGCCAGGCTCGCGCGAACTCACCGAGGCGGTCGCCCGCTATCTCTTCAAGCTGATGGCGGCGAAAGACTATTATGAGGTTGCGCGGCTATACACAGACGGCGCTTTCCAACGTCAGCTCGAGGACACTTTCGAGGGGGATCTGCGCCTCGAACTGCATCTTGCGCCCAACTTCCCGTCCCTTCAGCGCAAGACCGACTTCGGCGGCTCGCGCAAGATCACCTTCGGTCCCTGGATGTTCAAGGTGCTGCGCGTGTTGGCGAGGATGAAGACCTTGCGCAACACATGGTTCGACGTCTTCCGTTTCGACCACGACCGGGTGGTCGAGGGCAGGTTGCTGAAGGATTACGAAGCGCTGCTCGATGAATTTTCTGCTTCGCTGACGCGGGAAAACCACGCGGGCGCCGTGGCGCTGGCGCGCCTGCCGGAATACATCCGCGGATTTGGCCACATCAAGGCCCGCCACATCGCGGCGGCGGACGCCGAGCGCGAGCGGCTCATGGCCGAATATCGCCAGCCAAGCGCGGTGAAACTCGCTGCCGAGTGAGTCCGCCGGGATTAAGCGGTGATATAAATCCGACCGCCAGCGCCTCGGGATTGTCATTCCCGACAGGCCAAAGGCCTGATCGGGAATCCAAAAGCGACAAGACCAGGCTCGGATTTGGCCCTGGATTCCCGATCGCGCTTCCGCGCGTCGGGAATGACATCTGCGAAGCGGTAATCAGTTCTTCTACGATGTGAGTGAATGGATCGATGGAATTCGGCGTGAGACAGGCGGATTCAACGCCATCTCTTTTCTCCGCAGCGATCGAGCATCGCCGCGCGCTTGTGCTCGGCGGCTCGAGCGAAGCGCGCGCGCTTGCGACGCGTATCGCCGCCGACCCGCGTCTCGACGGCGTCATTTCGCTTGCCGGACGCACCAGCGCGCCGATCGCGCATGATCTGCCGGTTCGCGTGGGCGGCTTCGGCGGCGTCGAAGGATTGACGCGCTATCTCGTCGAGGAGCGCATTTCGCATGTCGTCGACGCGACGCATCCCTTCGCCGCGCGCATCTCCGCCAACGCCCGGGCCGCCTGCGCCGTCGCCGGCGCGCCGCTGCTCGTCCTGACGCGCCCGCCATGGATCTGTGCGCAGGGCGATCGCTGGATCGATGTCGACGACAACGCCGCGGCGGCGCGCGCGCTCGGCGCGGCGCCACGCCGGGTCTTTCTCGCGATCGGCCGGCAGGGCGTCGCCGATTTTCGCGCCGCGCCGCAGCACGACTACTTGCTGCGGGTGATCGAGCCGCCGCAGGCCGGCGATCTGCCGCCGTCCTGCGAGGTGATCTTCGGCCGCGGTCCCTTTGCGCTCGAGGATGAGATCGCGCTGATGCGCGACAGGCGCATCGAGATCGTCGTCACCAAGAATAGCGGCGGCGCGCTCGCCTACGCGAAGATCGAAGCGGCGCGGACGCTCGGGCTTGACGTCGTCATGATCGCGCGTCCGGCAAGCGCGGACGCCGCAACGACGCATAGCATCGACGCGGCGATGGCTTTCCTCGCTTCATGAGCCGCACGCTGATGATTCAAGGCACGGGTTCAGACGTCGGCAAGTCGCTGCTCGTCGCCGGGCTCGCGCGCGCCTTCGCTAATCGCGGCGTCAGGGTCGCGCCCTTTAAACCACAGAACATGTCGAACAACGCCGCGGTGACGAGCGACGGCGGCGAGATCGGCCGGGCTCAGGCCTTGCAGGCGCGCGCCGCGCGGCTTACGCCTCGCATCGACATGAATCCCGTGCTGCTCAAACCGCAAGGCGCCTCGGGCGCGCAAATCATCGTGCAGGGACGCGTCGTCGGCCAGGCGAAGGCGCGCGACTATCAGGATTTGAAGCCGCGCCTGATGCGGCCTGTGCTCGAGAGCTACGCGCGGCTGAAAGCTGAAGCCGAGCTTGTCATCGTCGAAGGCGCCGGCAGCGCCGCCGAAATCAATCTACGCCAGAACGACATCGCGAATATGGGCTTCGCCCGCGAAGCCGACGTTCCGGTCGTGCTGGTCGGCGACATCGACCGCGGCGGCGTCATCGCGCAACTCGTCGGCTGCAAGGCGGCGCTCGGCGATGACGACGCGGCGATGATCGAAGGGTTTATCGTCAACAAGTTTCGCGGCGACGCCTCGCTGTTCGACGATGGCCTGCGTTTCGTCGAAGCGCGGACCGGCTGGCGTTCGCTCGGCCTCGTGCCTTTTTTCGAGGCCGCCGCGAGGCTTCCGGCGGAGGACGCATTCGGGTTGCGTATGCGAGGCCACGATCAGCGCGATGGCGTGACGATCGCCGCTCCGCTGCTCCCGCATATCGCCAATTTCGACGATCTCGATCCGCTGAAAGCCGAGCCCGGCGTGCGCGTGGTCTTCCTCAAGGATGGAGAGCCGCTGCCGCCGGAAACGCAGCTCGTCATCCTGCCGGGATCGAAAGCGACGATCGCAGATCTCGCGGCGCTGCGCGCCAATGGCTGGGACATCGACATTCTCGCGCATGTGCGCCGCGGCGGCCGCGTTTTCGGCATTTGCGGCGGCTATCAGATGCTCGGCCGCGTGATCCGCGATCCGCTCGGCGTCGAAGGCGCCGCCGGCGAAGCGCAGGGATTGGGTCTCCTCGATATTGAAACGACGCTGACGGGAGAAAAAGCGCTGGACCCGGTCAGCGGCCATGCGCCGCTTTTCGACGCGCCGTTCTGCGGCTACGAAATGCATGTTGGCGCAACCACCGGTTCCGACTGCGTGCGGCCGACGCTGCAACTGGCGGATGGTCGCGCGGATGGCGCGATCTCGCGCGACGGCCGTGTGGCGGGCGCCTATGCGCATGGGATTTTCGCGGACGATTGCTTGCGCGCGTCGCTGCTGCGAACGCTCTGCGCGCCGCAATCGTCGCTGCGTTACGAGGAGTCGATCGAAGAGACGCTCGACGCGCTTGCGGCGCATTGCGCGCGCCATATCGATCTCGACGCGCTGTGGGAGATGGCGCGATGACGGCGCATTCCGCAATCGGCGCGCCGCCGCTCGTCGCGCATGGCGGGCGACTCGACGCCGCGCGCCGACTCTATCCGAACGCGCCGCAACCCTGGATCGATCTGTCGACGGGCGTCAATCCGCGCGCCTATCCGCTGCCGCCGCTGGCCGATGAGGTTTTCACGCGCCTTCCCGACGATGACGCGTTCGCTGCGCTCGACAGCGCCGCGCGGCGCGCTTATGGCGCGCCCTCTGGCGTGGAAATCGTCGCGGGCGGCGGCGCGCAAGCTTTCATTCAGCTGCTTCCGCGCGTTTTCCCGGCCAAACGCGTCGCGATCCTCGGCTTCACCTATGCCGAGCACGCCGCCTGTTGGGCCGCAATGGGCGCGCGGGTCGATACGGTGGAAACATTAGATGCGCTTGCAGGCGCCGATGTCGGCGTGATCGTCGCTCCCAATAATCCGGACGGACGCGTGGTCGGGCCGCAGGACATTTTGTCCGCCGCCACGCAAATGTCGCAAGGCGGTCTGCTGATCGTCGATGAATCCTTCATGGATTTTACGCCGGAAGGGAGCGTCGCGGGTTTCGCGCAGAATGAGAGCCTCGTCGTGTTGCGCTCCTTCGGCAAGGCTTATGGGCTTCCCGGATTGCGGCTCGGCTTCGCGCTCTGTTCGCGCCTGCGCGGGGCGAAGCTGCGCGCGGCGCTCGGACCCTGGGCGGTTTCGGGGCCGGCGCTCGCCATCGGCGCCCACGCGCTTGCGGATGACGTATGGCGCGCGAACGCCGCGCGAGCCAGCGCGGGCGACGCTGCGCGCCTCGACGCGCTACTGACGCAAGCCGGTTTTCACATCATGGGCGGAACGACGCTGTTTCGGCTGGCGGCGAATCCGCAAGCCCCCCGCCGGTTTGCGCGTCTCGCCGCGCGCGGCATATTGACCCGAGCCTTCGCCGGAAAGCCAGACTGGCTGCGGTTCGGTCCGCCGCCAAACGAGTCCGCCTGGGCGCGGCTTGCCGCGGCGCTGGAGAGCGTCGATGGCGGCTGAAGCGCCGAAGAAGACGGACGAGAAGCCAGCGGATCTGGCGCCCGCCGCAGCCTTCAGCGAGGCCGAGCGCGCCGCGATCTACCGCGTCATCTACACGCGCCGCGACGTGCGTGACGAGTTCCTGCCTGACGACGTGCCGCGCGAAGTTTTGCTGCGCATCCTTGACGCAGCGCACCATGCGCCCTCCGTCGGTTTCATGCAGCCATGGAACTTCATCATTATCAGGGACGTCGAGAAGCGACGCGCCGCCTATGCGGCCTTTCAACGCGCCTGTGAAGCCGAGGAGCAGGCGCTGGAGCCGGAGCGTCGCTCGCTGTATCGCAGCCTCAAGCTGCAGGGCATCGTGAAGGCGCCGCTCAACATCTGCGTCACCTGCGATCGCGCGCGGTTCGGCGCGACCGGGCTCGGGCGCACGCAGCAGCCGGACACCGATATCCTCAGCACCGCCTGCGCTGTTCAAAATCTATGGCTGGCGGCGCGCGCCGAAGGCGTCGGCGTCGGCTGGGTAAGCATCGTCAGGGAGGCCGATCTGCGCCAGATCTTCAGGATTCCCAATGAGATAGCCATCGTGGCCTATCTCTGCGTCGGCTATGTCGCGCAGGCCTACAAGCTGCCGGAGCTCGAAGCGAAACGCTGGGCTTCGCGTCTGCCGTTGGAGAATCTGATCTTCGAGGACAGCTGGGGAGAATTGGCCGTCCACAAACCCGCCTTAAATAACTGAAAGGCTAAGTCCGGCTTTCCTGTGGACTTCGATCGACAACCTGTTAGCGTAGTTCGCTTTTTAGCGTGACGCGTGAAAGGGTTGGAGCGTAGGAACCGCCTGATAGTCGAAGCTCCAATTAGGGGGCGTCGGAGACGCGAACATGGCGCTGGTTAATTTGGAACAGCTGTTCGAGAAAGACTTCCCCCTCGCCAACAACATCATTCTCACCGTCACGGAAGTGCCAGACTGCGAAGAGCAGCTGCTGAAACTGTTCGAACGCGCCATGCTGCGCGGCTTCGACAATCACGCGCGGCTGACGCAGATTCAGTTGCCGATGGAGCGCTTCCCCGATCTCGATTCGAAATTCTGGCACATTCCGATCGAGGATTGCGGCGCGGCCCAGGTGTTGCGCTTCTTCTTCGAAACCCCGCAAACGCCGGCGCACTAGATCACGCTGCGTTTAGGCGGAATCGCCTAAACGCAGATGACGTGATCGATTCCAAAAACTTAGAGCGCGCTTTACGCGAAAAACCGGCGTCCACTTTTTCGCGGCGCGCTCTAACTTCAAGCGCCATGGGCTTTTAGCGGCGTGATGCGCTGGTGCGCCGGCGTCGCCGGTTTTTTGCGCCTAAGCCTGCTCATCAGCAGATAGATCACCGGCGTCGTGTAGAGCGTCAGCGCCTGGCTGAGCAGCAATCCGCCGACGATGGTGATGCCGAGCGGACGCCGGAGTTCGGCGCCGATCCCGGTCGCGAAGGCGAGCGGTAGCGCGCCGAAAATCGCGGCGAGCGTCGTCATCAGAATGGGACGGAAGCGTTCGCGCGCCGCCGCGAGCGCCGCGTCATGCACGGACATGCCGCCGTCGCGCTCCGCTTGCAAGGCAAAGTCGACGAGCATGATGCCATTCTTCTTGACGATGCCGATCAGCAGCAAAATGCCGATGAAGGCGATGATGGTGAATTCGACGCCGAACAGTTCGAGCGACAGTAGCGCGCCGAGGCCGGCGGACGGCAGCGTCGAGATGATCGTGATCGGATGGATGAGGCTTTCGTACAGAATGCCGAGAATGATGTAGACCGAAAGCAGAGCGGCAAGGATCAGCGCCGCCATTCCCGCCGCCACCTTGCGGAAATCCGCGACGTCGCCTGCGAATTCGGCGCGTAGGCCGCCCGGCGGATTGAGTTCCGCAATCGCCTTTTCGATCGCCGCGACGGTCGCGTCGAGACTGTAGCCGGGCGCGACATTGTAGGAAATGGTCGTCGCCGGCACCACGCCGTGATGATTGACGACGAGCGGCGTTGAGCTGCGCTCGATATGGGCGAGCGCGGTCAGCGGAATCTGCTCGCCGGTCGTCGACGTCACGTAGACTCCGGCGAGGTCGCGAATGTCTCGCTGCCGTTCGGGCGGCGTTTCGTAGATCACGCGATATTGGTTGCGCTGAGTATAGATGATCGCGTCCTGCCGCTGGCCGAACGCGCTATTCAGCGCCGCGTCGATGGCGGCGATCTGCACATTCATACGGGAGGCGTCGTTGCGATCGATGACGATTTTGGCGCGAAGGCCGCCGCGCTCCTGATCGGTGGTCACGTCGACAAGCTCGGGCGCTTGCTTTAGGCGCGCCACCACCTTGTCGCGCCACGCCTCGAGGATTTCCACCGAGGGGCTCGACAGCGTGAACTGATATTGCGCCTTGCTGAGCCGCCCGCCCCGCCGCAAATCCTGGGAAGGCACCATATACACGCTAAGGCCGGGAATTTTAGCGAATTGGCCGCGCAGGCGCGCGATCACCTCCTTGCTCGACGCACGCCGTTCGTCCGCCGGCTTCAAGGCGACGAACAGCCGGCCCTGATTCATCGAGGCGGTCAAGCTTTTCGCGCCGATGAACGAGCCGACATTGGCCACATCCGGATCAGCGAGCAGCGTTTCAGACGCGAGCCTTTGCAGCCGCTCCATCTCGGCGAAAGACACGTCGCCAGACGCCTCGGTGGTTCCATTGATCAGGCCGATATCGTCTTGGGGCAGCGTGCCCTTAGGAATCGTCTGGTAGAGACGCACCGTCCAGCCGATCGAGACGACCACGACAATAAGGGTGGCCCACGGATGATCGATCACCGGCCGCAGGCTGCGCGCATACAAATCGACGACCGTGTCGAGAGCGCCTTCGACGATCCGATCGAAGCGCGATGGCGGCTTCTCGCGATGCGCAGGCAAGCGCGCGCAGATCATCGGCGTCACTGTCAGGGAGATGACGGTTGAAATCGCAATCGCGAACGTCAGCGTCCAGGAGAATTCGCGCAGCAGCCGGCCCATCACGCCTTCCATGAAGAGCAGCGGTATAAAAACGGCGACGAGCGAGAGGCTGATCGAAAGGACGGTGAAGCCGATCTGCTTCGCGCCCACCAGCGCCGCTTCCATGCGGTTCAGACCGCGCTCGGCGTTGCTTTGGATGTTTTCGATCATGACGATAGCGTCGTCGACGACGAAGCCGACCGAGACCGTCAGGGCCATCAGCGATAGATTATCGAGCGAGAAACCGGCGACCCACATCGCCGCGCAAGTGCCGACCAGAGAAAGGGGCACGGTGACGCCGGCGGCTATGACCGGCGTCGAACGGCGCAGAAATACGTAGACGACCATCATCACCAGCAGGACGGAGATCGCCAGCGTGCGCTGAATGTCATGAATGCTGGCGCGAATCGTTTGCGTGCGGTCGGCGAGCACGTCGATCTTGATGCCGCTCGGTATCCATTCCTGAAGCCGCGGCAACAGCGCCTTAATCTGATCGACCGTTTCGATCACATTGGCGTTGGCCTGCTTGGTGACGATAAGCAGCACGGCGGGCTTGCCGTTGAACCAGCCGGCGGCGTTGCGGTTTTTGACGCCGCGCTCGACCGTGGCGACGTCGCCGAGCTTGACCACAGCCCCGTTGCGCGATGCGATGACGATGTTGCGATAATCGTCAGGCGTCGACAGCTGATCGGTCGTGGCGAGCGTGATCTCCCTCGTATCGCCGCCGAGCGCCCCTACGGAGGAGTGGGCGTTGGCGGCGTTGAGCGCGTTGGCGACGGCGTCGACGCCGAGCCCCATGGCGGCGAGCCGCGCGCTGTCGACCTGGACGCGGATCGCTGGCTGCTCGGCGCCGGCGAGGCGGGCCTCGCCGACGCCCGGAACCTGCGAAACGCGCTGCAACATCACGGAGTCGACGGCATCGAAAATGGCGCTCGTCGGCAAGGTGTCGGAGGTCATCGCCAGCACGAGCACGGGCATGCTGGATTGGCTTGCCTTTCGATAGGTCGGCATCGTTGGCAGATCGGTCGGCAGGTCGGTGAGCGCGGCGTTAAGCGCCGCCTGTACGTCGCGCGCCGCGGCGTCGATCGGCCGCGAGATGTCGAACTGGGCGATGATCTGAGTCGAACCGAGCGAATTGGTTGAAGTCAATTCATTCAGGCCGGAGATGGTGGACAGGCGACGTTCGAGCGGCGCCGCGACCGACGCCGCCATCGTCCGCGGATCAGCGCCCGGGCGCTGGGCGGAGATGCCGATGATCGGAAAATCCACCTCCGGCAGGCTCGCGACGGGCAGGAAAAAATAGGCGACGGCTCCCAGCAGAAACAACGCGCCGGCAAGCAGCGTCGTCGCGACCGGCCGCTTGATGAAGGGCGCGGAGACGTTC
Organism: Methylocystis silviterrae; assembly: GCF_013350005.1. Lineage (GTDB taxonomy): Bacteria > Pseudomonadota > Alphaproteobacteria > Rhizobiales > Beijerinckiaceae > Methylocystis > Methylocystis silviterrae. The sequence continues at coordinate 327,128 of NZ_JABVWW010000004.1, read as the reverse complement.
ACTCGGCGGCCTCGCGGGTTGGCGGCTTCGGCAGTGCGCCGATCGGTTCAAACTCCTCGGCGACTGGCGGCTCGGCCGGCGGCGAGAGCCGGACGCGCAGCCGCTCCACGGCGAGATAGATGACCGGCGTCGTGTAAAGCGTCAGCGCCTGCGAGAGCAGCAGGCCGCCGATGATCGCGACGCCCAGCGGAATGCGCAACTCGCTGCCCGGCCCATGCGAGAGCGCGAGCGGCAGCGCGCCGAAGAGCGCGGCAAGCGTCGTCATCATGATGGGACGGAAGCGCAGATGGCAGGCGCGCACGATTGCGTCACGCGCCGAGAGTCCCTCATCGCGCTCGGCGTCCAGCGCGAAGTCGATCATCATGATCGCGTTCTTCTTGACGATGCCCATCAGCAGAACGACTCCGATCAGCGCGACAATGGACATTTCGATGTGGAAGGCGAGCAGAGCGAGCAGCGCGCCAACGCCCGCCGACGGCAGGGTCGTCAGGACGGTGAAGGGATGGGCGAAGCTTTCGTAAAGAACGCCGAGCACAATATAGATCGACACGATCGCCGCGAGAATGAGCCAGGGTTGGCTCGCCAGCGACTTGTTGAATTCGGCGGCGTCGGCGCTGAATACGCCGACGATTGACGACGGCATGCCGATTGCGGCTTCCGCGTTGGCGATCATTTTCACAGCGTCGCCAAGCGAATAGCCCTCGGCAAGATCGAAACTGATTGTCGAGGCTGGAAACTGATCCTGATGCGCAACGGAAAGCGGCGCGGAGAGATTTTCCAGGCGCGCAAAAGCCGCAAGCGGCGTCTGCGGTCCGCCGCCAGGCGGCGCGACATAAAGCTTCTCCAAAGCCGACGGGTCGCGCAGATATTGAGGCGCAGCTTCAAGAATGACGCGATATTGATTCGACTGGGTGTAAATCATCGAAATCTGCCGCTGCCCAAAGGCGTCGTTCAGCGCGTCGTCGACATTTTGCGCCGTAATGCCGAGCCGCCCCATTTTATCGCGGTCGATTCGCATGAGCGTGCGCAACCCGCCCTCCTGCGTTTCGGCGGCGACGTTACGCAAGCCTGGGGTCGTGCGCAGTCGATCGAGCAATCGGCCGGACCATGTCAGCAATTCGCCGCCGTCAGCGGCGGTCAGCGTATATTGAAATTGGGACCGGCTTGGCCGCGTCGTAATCTGGATGTCTTGAACCGGCTGGACGTAAAGCGTGACGCCCGGCGTTTGTTCGCCCGCCGCCTTCAGACGGTCGGCGATCTTTTCGGCGTTCTCCCGGCGCTCCTCATGCGGACGCAGCATCACGGTGAGCCGCGCGACATTGGTCGTCGCATTGAGGGGGCCGACGCCCAGCACCGATGTCACGCCGCTCACGTCCGGGTCGCGGCGAAACTCTTCGGCGATCTTCGCCTGCAGCGCCGTCATCTTGTCGAAGGACGCGTCCGACGAGGCCTCTAAAACCACCGACAGCACGCCGGTGTCCTGTCGCGGCAGGAAGCCTTTGGGAATAACGGCGTAGAGCGCGACGGTGAGCGCCAGAGTCGCGACGGTGAGCGCAAGCATGAATCTCTCGCGCTTGAGCGCCCAATCGAGCGAGACGTGATAAGCGCGATCGAGCGCCAGCGAAAGCGTCTCCCATCGCGATTGTCCCCGCGGCGGCGCCATCCGCAGCAGCGCCGCACAAAGCATTGGCGTCAGCGTGAGCGAGATCACCGCCGAAATGACGACGGCGATCGTCAACGTCAGCGCGAATTCGCGGAACATCCGTCCGACGATGCCGGTCATGAACAGCAGCGGTATAAAGACGGCGATAAGCGAGACGGTGAGCGATACGACCGTGAATGCGATTTGGCGCGCGCCGTCCAGCGCGGCCTGGCGGGGCGCTTTGCCTTCCTCGATGTTGCGCACGATGTTCTCGATCATCACGATCGCGTCGTCGACGATGAAGCCCGTGCCGATGGTCAGCGCCATCAGCGACAGATTGTCGAGCGAGAAGCCGGCGGCCCACATGATCGCGAATGTGGCGATGATCGAGAGCGGCAGGCTGACGCCGGCGATGACCGTCGCCCGCCAACTCCGCAGGAACATCAACACGACGAGCACGACGAGCGCCGAGGCGATGACAAGCGTCAGCTGCACCTCGAAAATCGAGGCGCGGATCGTTACGGTGCGGTCGTTGACGATCTCCAGAGACATGCCGGCGGGAAGCGCCCGCTGTATCTGCGGCAGTTCGCTCTTGACCAACTCGACCGTGTTGATGATGTTGGCGCCGGGCTGGCGCAACACGTCGAGAACGACCGTCTGCTCGCCATTGTGCCAGCCGCCGACGCGCGCGTTCTCCAGTCCGTCGATGACCTGAGCCACGTCGCGAAGCATCACCGGCGCGCCGTTGCGCCAGGCGACGATGATGTCGTTGTACTGACTCGCGTGCAGAATCTGGTCGTTAGCGTCCAGCATGTAGGACTGTCGCCTGCCGTCAAGCGAGCCCTTGGCGCCGGAGATGTTTGCCGCGGCGATGGCGAGGCGCAAATCCTCCATGCCGATGCGATTGGCCGCCAGGCGCGCAAGATCGGCCTGAATGCGCACGGCCGGCCGGACGCCGCCCTGCACCGACACGCGGCCGACTCCGGAGACCTGCGAGAGCTGCGGCGCGATCAGCGTATCGGCGCGATCGCTCAAATCGCGGAGGGTGGCGGTCTTTGAACGCAGCGTCAGCGTCAGGATTGGCGTGTCGGCGGGATTAACCTTGGCGTAAACTGGCGGATAGGGGAGATTGCGCGGCAGCGTCGAGGCGGCGGCGTTGATCGCCGCCTGAACGTCTTGCGCGGCCGCGTCGATGTTGCGATCGAGATCGAATTGCAGCGTGATCTGCGAAAGCCCGAAAGAGCTCTGCGACGACATGCTGGTCAGCGACGGGATTTGGCCGAATTGCCGTTCGAGCGACGCCGTCACCAGCGATGCGATCGTATCGGGATTGCCGCCGGGGAGCTGCGTCGTCACCTGAATGGTCGGAAAATCGACCTGCGGAAGCGGCGAGACTGGAAGTCGCAAATACCCCATCATACCGAACAGCAGCACGGCGAACGCCAAGAGCGACGTCGCCACCGGCCGGCGGATGAAGGGCGCAGATACGTTCATCTTTGCGTTCGATTGCCTCGCGTGCGTCGGGGCGGCGCGCCGCGCGCCGCGTTTGAGCGCTGGTCTTCGCCGCCGGCGCCGACATCTTCGGCGCCGGCAGCCGAAGGCGCATTCATGATCTGAATTTTTGCGCCGTCCGTCAGCCGAGAGAAGCCGCTTGTGATGACGACCTCGCCGGGCTGAAGCCCCGAAGCGATGACTGCGATTTTCTCGTCCTGGCGACCCGTCGTCACCTCGCGCATTGTCGCGATATCGTCAGGGCCCGCCACATAGACGAAAGCCCCGTTCGGCCCACGCTGCACCGCTGGACTCGGGGTCACGATAACATTCTTCAGCGTGTCGAGCATCAGACGCACATTGACGAATTGGCCGGGCCAGAGCGACAGCGTTTGATTCGCAAAGGTCGCTTTAATACGCACCGTTCCCGTCTGCTGGTCGATCTGGTTATCGATGACGCTTAGCTCTCCGATTTCGATCGGCGTCGCATTGTCCGGACCGAGCGCCGAGACCTTGGCTCTTCCCTGAGCCTGCGCCTTCTGCACCGCAGGCAGCGCCTGCTGAGGCAGGGTGAATACGACATAGATCGGCTTGAGCTGCGTGATGACGACAATGCCGGTCTGGTCCGAGGCATGCAGAATATTGCCGACGTCGACGAGGCGGATGCCGGCGCGTCCGTCGATCGGCGAGCGGATGGTGGCGAAATCGAGCGTCGTCTTGGTGTTGTCGATCGCCGCCTTGTCGGCCCGCACCTGCGCTTCGAGCTGAGCGACGGTCGCCTTCTGGGTGGCGTGTTGCTGCTTGGACGCAAAATTGCCGACGATGAGCCTTTCATAGCGGGCGAGATCGACGCGGGCGTTGGCGAGATTGGCCTCGTCCTGCGCCTTCTTGGCGAGCGCCTGATCATATTGCGCCTGATAGAGCGCCGGATCGATTTCGGCCAATATGTCGCCCTTGCGGACGTCCTGTCCCTCGGTGAAGGTGAGGCGCAGCAGCCGCCCGTCGACCTGCGTGCGGATCGTCACCGTGTTGAGCGCCTGCACGGTGCCGACGGCGTCAATGGTCACGGGAACGTCGTCGAGACGTGTCTTCGCAGCCGTCACCGTAACGATGCGGTCGCCGCGCGGACCGCCGGAACGCGCCGCGCCGGGACCCTGGTCCCTGGCGCCGAATCCGGGAATCTTTCCGGCCTGATACGCCCAGCCCAGGGCGACGGCGAGCGCGAGCGCGCCGATCGCGAGCAGCGTCCTTCGGCTGACGCGGGTCATGGCCATGGTCCCCTGTCGGCTTCATAGGCCGCGTTGGAGCGGGCGATCTCGATTTCGCGGGTCGTCGGCCCCCAGCCGCCGCCGAGCGCTTGATAGAGGCTCGTCGCCGCTTGAAAATGAGAGAGCCGCGCGATGGCGAGCTGTTCCTGCGTCTGGAAATAACTCGTTTGCGTCTGCGCCAGCGTCACGATGTCGATTGTCCCTTCCCGCAGAGTCATTTCCGCCGCCTCCAATGCGCGGCGGGCGGCCGTCACCGCGACGCTCAGGAACTTCATCTGGCGGTCCGTCTCGCGTATTGCAATCAGCGCGTTCTCGGTATCGGACAACGCCGTCAGAATTTGCTTGCGGTAAAGCGCCGCGAGTTCCGAGTAGCGGCCTTTCTGCAGGTCATATTGCCCCTGCAGATTCCATCCGTCGAACACCGGCTGCGTGATCGTCCCGGCGAGCTGTATGGCGATGGCGTCCGGCCGCAAAAGCAGCGTCGAGAGCAGCGCGCTCTGGAAGCCATAGAGGCTGGTCAAGGTTAGAGACGGGAAAAAGGCGGCCCGCGCCTGCAACACTGAAAATTCCTGCGATGCGAGTCGCGCTTCCGCCTCGGCCACGTCGGGGCGGCGTAGCAGCACTTCCGACGGCAGACCCGGCGCAATCCGAGGAAAGCTCAACCGAGTCAGCGAACCGCCCTTGATGGTCATGCTTTCGGGCGTCTGTCCCAGCAGCACTGCAAGATTGTTGCGGGTCTGGCGCAGGGTCTGTTCGAGCGGCGGAATGGTCGCCTGTTGCTGGGCAAGGATGGTTAGCTGTTGCGACGTGTCGAGCACGGTCGCCACCCCCACTTCGAGCCTTGCGTTGATGGCGTCCATGACCTGCTGGGCGATCGTGACGTTCTGGCGGGCGATGCGCAGACGATCCTGGGCCGTGAGCACCTGGAAATAGGCGTTCAGCACGGCGGCGACGGTCGAGATTTCGACGACGTCGCGGTCGAAGCGCGAGACGTTGGCGAGGATGCGCCCGGCCATGGAGGCGTCCTCGTTCTTGCCCCAGAAGTCCACTTCATAGCTCGCGGTCAGGCCAAGCTGGAAAAAGCCGAAGTTGCGCGCGCGGAACCCGGAGCTCGAGGTAGAGGTAGAGGTCGAACTCGAACTCGACGTGGTGGCCGGATTAAATCCGCCGCTTGCGGAGCCGACGTTGATCGTCGTGCCGGGAGTCCGCGTCGTGCGGGCGATATTCGTCATGGAGACCGACGGCCATTGCGCGGCGCTTGAAATGCGCGCCTGAGCGTCGGCTTGGGTGATGCGGGCGATCGCCGCCGCGAGGTCGAGGTTGTCGTCGAGCGCGCGCTCGACGAGCCCGGTCAGCTCCTTCGAGCCGAATTTGACAGCGAAATCCCGACCCCCGGAAATCGGCGGCTGCGGATGCGGCTTCGCCTCTATGAACCGCGCCGGCGGCGGCGCCGACAGATCGGGCTTGTCCCACTCAAGATCGCAGCCGGCGAGCGCCGCCGCGAGCGTCGCGGCGGCCGCCAGCGCTGGTCGAAAAGAGCGAGACAGAGCGGGCGCGGTCAAGTAGCAGACGTCTCCAGAGGAACCGCGGGAACGGCCAGAGCGTCCCCTTCCTTAAGCGCCAGTGGAGGCGTGGGGAAGGCCCGTCGCTCGTCTCTGCAACTCGCGAACGCGCTGCCGCTGGTCCGAAGACCTGACGAGCGACGAGTTGCGGGCCTCTAAGCGGCGGCGGGGAGGCGCGCGATGGCCGTCAACGCGCGAAAAGCTGTGCATTCTAAGCTCGCGCGGCGCGCTGCGACGGTCAAGTTACCTATCGGTAAGGACCGTCCCCGCCGCGCGCCGGAGCGCCCCGCTATTCCGTTTGGGCTGGAGGGGCTGTCGTCTTGCCCTTTCCCGGCTTTGTCGCCTTGACGGCGGGCTTCGCCGTTTCCTTGGCCGCGGGTTCGTGGGCTGAGGGTTTCGCCGCGGGCTCCTTCGCGTCCGGCGCGGGCGCGGCCGCTTTGGCGGCAGGATCGTGTCCAGCAGGCTTTGCGTCGGCCGCCGGCTTGGTCGGTCCGGAAACCTTGGTCCAGGTCTCGCTTTGGCAGAGGAAGGCGACGAGGCAGCCGGTCATCGTCAGCGATGTCGGCGAATCCAGCGTGATCTTGCCGATGTAGGTCTTGCCGCTCTCGGGATCATTGATCTCGCCCTCCCAGTGGTTGAGCGTTGTTTTGGCGGCGTTGCGCAAGACCTGCGGGGCTGGTGAGCCATCTGGCATCGCCTCGATCCCCTTGGCGCAAAGCTTGCCCGAGCAGTCGTAAAATTCCAGCTTGTCGTTCGGATGTCCTTCGCGAACCCAGACGCCGTTAACGGCGTCGACGGCGTACGCCGCCGTGGGGGCGCAGAGGGCCGTCGCCATCGCGATGCGTAGAAGTGTTTTTCTCATGACGCCGGACCTCTGTTCGGTTGCGATGAATATGATTCGCTCAAAGTAGCGAACGGCGGAACGCCGACTCCGTCAAGCCACGTCCCTCGCATCCTTTGCTGGCGCGCGTGGCGGGCCAAGAAACGCCGGCACGATAATGAAGGCGGCGAGCAATGTGAAGAACAGCGCAATGGCGAGAAGTTGGCCCATGCTCGCCGTTCCGGGATGGCTCGACAGGATCAAGCTGCCAAAAGCGGTGCCCGTCGTCAGAGAACTGAAAAAGATGGCGCGGGTTAGGCTCGACGCCAGCATGTCGACGACGCCCTTTCGCCAAGCGATCACATAATAGATGTGGAAAGCGACGCCGACGCCGAACATCAGCGGCAGCGCAATGATGTTGGCGAAATTAAGCGACATGCCGAGTAAGTCGGCGGCCTGAAGGCTCATGATGCCGGCGAGCACCAGCGGGCCCAGCGTCAAGGCGACGTCGAGCGGATTGCGCAGCGCCACCGCCAAGATGATGAAGATCGCGATAAAGGCGTAGAGTCCAGCTTCGAGAAACGCGCGCGTAATGGTTTTTTGCGCTTCCGACACAATCACCGGCGGACCGCTCGCGTCCGGCGCGATGGCTTGCATCGCTTGTGCGAATTCGGTCATGACGACACGGTCGTTGCTGTCGCCTTTGGGCGTCACCTCGACGCGCACCAGGCCGGTGTTGGAAATCCAGTCGCGACGCAAATCCTCGGGCAGCGTGTCGATCGTCACGCGCTGCGCTTGCAGCGCCTGACGGATTTCGCCGAGCATCTTGTCGAAGCCGCCGAACACCGCCTGGCGCGCCGCCGCACGCGTCTCCGGGCTCGTCTTGGCGAGAGCCTCGAGGTCGTCGGCGAAGCGCGTCACGGCCGGGATGGGCTTCTTCGCCGTCGCGCGGCGCAGCGCCTTGGCGGCGTTCGTCAGCGCTTTGACGGTCTGGGCGTCGCTTGGCGGCGATTTCATCTTGGGATTCAGCACGCCGCGCAATTGCGAAACCGCCATGTCGACGAGGGCGAGCTTGTCGTCCTGATCCTTGGGGACCAAGGAGTCGATCGAGTCGACGTGGTCGACTTCAGGCAGCGCCTCGATCTTCTTTTCCAGTTCGCGCGCGGCTTCGAGCGACGGCGCGAGCACCTCGATCTTGTTAGGCGCCGTCTTGGGGTCCTTGGAGAGATCGAGAAAAGTCGCGACCGATTCGACCTTCTGATCGCGCAGATTCATCGGATTGGAGTCGAAGGTCAGATGCATCAGCGCCGGCATGCCGGCGAGCACGACGATCGCCGTGGCGATCAGCACGAAGGCCCGGTGATGCGCGATCCAGTGGTCAACGGCGGCAAGCGACGTGGTCGCGATCGGCACATGCTCCGCGCGCGGGCGCAGCAATTTGATCGCCGCCGGCAGGAACGTGAGAGTTGCGACGTAGGCGACAATCATGCCGACGCCCGCGATGAGTCCAAGTTCCGACACGCCGCTGAACGACGTCGGCAGAAAGCAGAAAAAGCCCGCGAGCAGCGACACCGCGGCGAGCGTAAGCGAGCTGCCGATGCCCCGGGTCGCGGAAAGCAGAGAGCGCTCGAGATCGTTGTCGTTGTGCCGTTCTTCGCGATAACGGGTTGCGAACTGAATGCCGAAGTCGACTCCAAGCCCGATGAACAGCGCGGCGAAGGCGACAGAGATCAGGTTGAAGCGGCCGATCATCAAGATCCCCAGCCCCGACGTGATGGCGAGACCTGCGAGCAGGGTGATGAGGACCGCGAGAATGAGCTTTGGCGAACGCAGCGCGGCGAACAGAATGAGCGTCACCACGGCGAGCGTGCCAGTGGTGTTGAGAGTCATGTTTTCCGAGATGGTGGCGAATTCGTCGTCCGCGAGCGGCACCTGACCCGTCAAGCGCAGCTTGACTCCATGTTCTTCGTCGAGATGCAGGTCGGCCGCCGTCTTTCGCACCAGCCTGATCGCGTCGGCGCCCGGCTGAAGGTCGGAATAGTCGACGACCGGCTTGGCGATCACGATGCGTCGCTTGTCCATTTCAGGCGCGGCGGGCGCGCTTCCCCCCGACGCCAGCAGCTTGCCCCAGTCGACCTCCGCCTGTTTTCCAGCGAGCGCCTGTTCGATCCCGGCGGAAAACTCCTCGACGCCGTTGATGTAAAGTTTCATGGCGCGTTCGCTGCCCGAGGCGGACTTGAAGTTGTCCACGAGCACGCTCGACAGGCCGCGCAAACTTGGATCTTCGGCGAGCGGTTCGAGAACGTCGCGCTGGCCGATCATCACGCCGACATGTTTTTCGATGTCGGGGACCGGCAGGAACAACAGGCCGTTCTTGCGGAAATATTCGTGCTCGTCCGGGCGCCATACGCGCGACAGGAGGGGCTGGCCCTGCAGCGCCGCGTTGAGACGTTTCGCGGCGTCGTCGGCCTCTTCGCTGGTCTTGCCGTCGATGACGACGACGATGACGTCGAGGAGGTCCGGGAAGGCTTTGTAGAGCGCCGCTTCATTCTTGCGCCAGGGGATATCTGGCGAGAAAAGATTTCCGGTCTCCGTATCGATGGCGAACCGTTCAGCGGTGACATATACGCCCCCCGCCGTCAGACAGAGAGTGAGCAGAACCACTGTCCAAGGCCAGCGGAGGCAAAAGGCGACCAGCTTTTCAAGCATTCCGTTTTTCCCGCCTTTTGGCGTAAGACCTCATATGAGCGAGAATCGGCGCTCTTGGGTCGGGTTCCTCTATACAAGCGCGCTGCGCGACCACCAAGGCGGCTTACGCCGAAACCTTAATGGCGACGCCGTGCGCCAATTTAACGCCACCTCGTCACAAATACGTCAGCCACCAGAGATCGCGGCGTCGGCGCTTCACCTGTGCAAACCAGCGGCACAGCGGGTACAGCGCCAATACAATCAATATCCACGCGACGTAAGCGCCCGCGAGCCCCGCGCCGAATTCCGGCGGCGGGCCCCCGCCTTTTGCCCAGGCCGCGACGTCTTCCAGGGAATAGCCGCGCGCCAGGCTCAGCGCCAGCGCCGCGAAGGCGCCGACGTAAAGGTGCAGGACGTAAAAGAACAACGGGGTGCGGCCGAAGACCGTCAGCGCCTCGCCGATTCTTTTTCCGGCGCGCGCCAACGCGGGCAGCGTCAACGCCGCGCCGCCAAGCGTCACCAGAAGATAGAGAAGCGAGGGCGGATATTTCGTGACGTTGAGAAAGGAGAGCAGGGTGAACAGGGAGTCGCGCTGGACGCTCCAGGGATGCGGATCGCCATAGAGATTCGAGAAGCGCAGCGCGACGAAAAGCGCCAGCCCGACGCCGCCGGCGACATAAAGCGCGCGGTCGCGCAGCTCAGCGGGTTCGAGGAACAGCGGACCGATTCCATAACCGAGCGTCGCGACGCCGATCCAGGGGAGCGCGGGATAAATGACGCCGCCGGGCGTGTCGAACGGCAGTTTGCCGGGTTCGTGCAGCAGATTCCACCACGGTCCGAAAGCGCCGAGGTCGGCGGCGTGAACGCCATCGAGCAGATTATGGCCGAAGATGATCGAGACGCCGATGACAAGGACGGTTCTCGTCGACAGTCGCGATAGCGCGGAGAGCGCCAGCAAGCCGCAGCCGATCGCCCAGAGCGTCCCGAGTTCGATGCGCCCCGAACCCATGCTCCAGATCGGACTGACGACGACGGCGTCGAGAAAAATCAGCCACAGGCCGCGCGCCGCAAGAAATTTCGAAAGCGCCGCGGGGTCTTTCACCTTCACGCCATAGAGACAGGCGCCGACGCCGGCGAGCACGGTGAAGGTCGGCGCGCAGAAATGCGTGATGAAGCGCGTGAAGAACAGAAACGGATAGGTGTGATCGAGATCCGTCGGCGAGAAGCGCATGACGTCCGCGTCGAAGAAGTCGCGCATATGGTCGAGCGCCATGAGGACCATGACGAGGCCGCGCAGCCGGTCGATCTCCGGCAGCCGGTGTTCGTCATAGAGCGGGTTTTGCGTTCCGCCTATCCGAGCTTGGCGAGGCCGGGAAACAGCTCCAGTAGCCAATAGGACATCTCCTGCACGCCGCCTGTGAGAAATGCGACGCCGGTAAAGACGAGCAGCACGCCGACGATCTTTTCGACTTTGCCGAAATGCCGGCGGAAACGCGCGACGAAGGCGAGGAAGCGGCCGAGCGCCAAGCCGGCCAGGATGAAAGGCAGACCGAGGCCGAGCGAATAGGTTGCGAGCAGAGCGGCGCCGAGCGGCACCGTCTCCTGCGTCCCGGCGACGGCGAGGATCGCGGCGAGGATGGGTCCGATGCAGGGCGTCCAGCCGAAGGCGAAAGCGAGGCCCATGACATAGGAGCCGAAAAGCCCTATCGGCTTCGTGATCTCGGCGCGCTTCTCGCGATACAAGAGGCTGACCTTCAGCAGGCCGATAAAGTGCAAGCCCATCAGAATGATAATCCCGCCCGCGACCCAGGACAGGATATGCAGATTGGCGCGCAGCACGCCGCCGAAGGCGCTGGCCGTTGCGCCAAGCGCGACGAAGACCGTCGTAAAGCCAAGAACGAACAGAATCGACGACAGCAGAATGTCGCGCCGTGCGCGGGAGCGGGTCTCGAGTTCGAGATCCTCCATGCTGACGCCGGCGAGATAGGTCAGGTAGGGCGGGACCAGAGGCAGCACGCAGGGAGAGAGAAAGGACAATAGTCCCGCCGCCGCAGCAGCCGGGAATGTGACGTCCGCCATTAAGGGTCCTCGTTAGGTCGCTCGGCGCGTATCTGCCACGGGGCGGGCCGGACCGCAAAGGCGTACGCAAGAAGAAGCCCCGCCGAAGCGGGGCTCTTAATCGGTCCGGTCGACCGTTTAGTTGTTGCGCTGGCCGAACAGGAACAGCAGCGACTGGAACATGTTGATGAAGTCCAGATAGAGCGAGAGCGCGCCAAAAACGCTCTTCTTCTGCGCGACTTCATAGCTGTCGCTGCTGTAATACATGTCCTTGATGTTCTGCGTGTCCCAGGCCGTCAGGCCGGCGAACACCAGAACCGCGATGATCGACAGCGCGAATTGCAGGCCGGTCGACTGCAGGAACAGATTGACGAGGCCGGCGATCACGAGCCCCCAGACGCCCATCACCAGGAAAGAGCCGAAGGCCGACAGATCCCGCTGCGTCATGTAGCCATATAGGCTCAGCCCGCCGAACGCCGCGGCGGTGATGAAGAAGACCCGAGCGACCGATACGCCCGTGAAGACGAGCAAAAGCGAGGACATCGACAATCCCATTACCGCCGCGAAGGCGATGAAGAGATTGCGGGCCGTCGCCGCCGAAATAGTGTTCGCGCGCGCGCCCATGAAGAAGATGAACGCCAGCGGCGACAGAATCACTACCCATCGCAGCGGCGTCGTGTAGAGCACCTGGCCGAAGGACGTCAGTTCAATCGCGCCGGGCGCCACCTTGGCGACAGCAAGCATATAAACGCCGAGCGCGACGAGCCCCGTCACGCCGAGGCCGAGCGTCATATAATTATAGACGCCAAGCATATAGGCGCGCAGGCCCTGGTCGATCTCAGCCGTTGTCGGCCGCGCGACCCCGCGCCCGTAGCCGAAGCTGGTGTTGCGGTCGAAGTTGGACATGTGATCCTCTTGGTCTGGTTGGCTGTTCCGCGCTTCGCAATATGGAGAGCGCACCCCAGCCTCGCGCTGAATATGGCTCCGCCTTAATTGAGTGGCAAGCGTTCCACGAATGAACTCTTGTTAAGGTGGTTTCACGACAGCGAGCAGACTTACGATATTTTTTCTGATTTCAGTCAATTTTATTTCGCGCTGCAAAATCGATCCCCCGGCGCGGGGTCCGTTCGAGCGTCGGCGATCCCGACGGAGCCGCGCGCGGAAAGGTCCCGCCAAGTTGCGCAGCGCGGAAACAGCGACTGATCGTCGCACCCTTGCTGATGCGGCGAAATCCGCTAACATCAAGCCTCAGGCGTTGTTAGAGCGGCTCCCTGGAGCGTAAGCTTCACGGGGGCGGCGGTGCGGCGCGAAGGCAACATTTCTGAGAGTCGCGTGTTCTTGTCACACGAAGACCCAGGAGGTCATCATGCGTGATGGTGGAAATCCGGAAGCGCATCGCGCGCCGGACGCGGGTGAAGATCGCTTCACGCCGCGGGGCGCTTGCCGTTTCGCGAGAGGCGTTCGCCTCGCGATTTTTTTGGCCGCGGCCGCTGTCGTGGCGATGGTCGTCGGCGCGCCCGCTCCGGCCGAGGCGCATGGGCGCTTGGGGGCGGCCGAAGGCCGGTGCCGGCTCTTCATTGGCCCCGACATCATGAATTTCACCGGCTATCTGCCGGAAGCCTCCAAGAATGAATTCTGCGAGGACATTCCGGCCACCGGGCCGATTATCATGGTTTTCGACGCGGAGCAGGAAGAACTGCGCGACATGAAGGTCGAACTGCGCATCGTCAAGGATGTCGGCGGGGAGGAGAAGGAAAACGAGGATCTCCAGGCCGTCACTGTCGCCTACCGGGAACCCAAGAGCTATCCGACGGGCACCATCAATTTCGAACATACGTTCAATGAACCCGGGTATTTCGTCGGCATCGTCACCGTCACAGGCGACCACGGAGAGCGTTGGGTGTCGCGCTTCCCCTTCTCGGTGGGAAAGAGCTTCATGCGAGACCTGCCAATCTATCTTACGCTCGGCCTCGGCACGGTCGCCGCCTTCGCGATCTATCTCGTCCATCGCCGTCGTGAGACGACGGCTGCGGCCAAGGCTCATAAACCTCCGCCGCCGCCGCCGCCGACTGCGCCAGACGAGGATCACGGACCCGAGGCGACTCCGGCTGAGTGAGAGCGCCTCGCCTTAAGCGTTTTTGGAATGAGCGCCGGCGCCATTCGCGCCGGCGTTTTTTTGGCTTGGCGCGTCACTGGTAGGCGCCGCCGCCGTCGATCTGTCGGCCAATCTGCGCAATCGCCTGTTGATAGACCGAAGCTGCATTCCACGCCTGGATCGCGCTGAAATTGCTTTCGCCTGGCTGATAGCCGCCGCCGGCGCGCCAGCCATGGGCGTGAAGGAAATTCGCCGTGGCGTTGAGCGCGGGCGCCGCGGCGTCGAGGTTGCCGCCTCCGCCGTAATTCAAGATGTTTTTCGGCAGGAACTGAGTCTGGCCGATCTCGCCATGCATGGAGCCGCGGGCGCTCGGCGACAGCGCGCCCCGATCGACCAAGGTCAGCGCGGCATAGAGCTGATCGGTGAAATAGTCGGAGCGGCGGCAGTCATAAGCCAGCGTCGCCACGGCCGACAGCGCGTGCTGGTTGCCATGCACCGCGCCAAAGCCGGTCTCCATTCCCCAGATCGCGAGAAGAGGTCCCGGCGGCACGCCGTAGCGCTGCTCGATCTGGGCGAAGAGTCCGCCGTAGGACCGCTTGAGCGCGCGGCCGCGCGACACGATGGCCGAGCCGCCGCGCTTGGCGAGGAACTGGTCGAGCGAAAGGCGGAAGCTCTTCTGGCCGCGATCGGCGGAAATCGTCGCCGCGTTGTAATGGGTGCCCATCAGCGCGCTGATGCCAGCCTGACCTATGCCGTGGCCGCGCGCTTCCTGGGCAAATTCCTGCTTCCAATTGTCGAAGCCCGCCGCCGAGCGTCCACACTGGGCCGCCAGTGCGGGATGGGAGATTCCAACAAACGCGAGCGCAATCGAAAATTTGAGGACAGTCCGCATAGTCTGTTTCCTTTTGTTTAAATTTCTGAACTCGCTTCCGTCGTGGCCGTCAGGCGCGGCCGCCGCGGCGTTCCAGCTCTCTTGTATCTCTTCCCGCTTCAGCGAGAGCTTACCTCGAATGGCCGTTTCCGCGCCACCGTCACATGGCGCATCCACATGGCGCCACATGGCGGCTCCACATGGCGCGTCGTAAGCTCGGCATTGAACGGCCGACCGCGGCTGCTCTCGTTCAAGTGACGCTTGCGTTAGGGGGTTGTTCGAGCCCACATTTGGCGCGCCTCCAACTTGACCAAGTCGGAGTCTAGCCCAGGATCATTGACGCACGCCCTCAGTCAGCTAGCATCGATCATTCGTGTAGACCTCATGCGTTCCCGGATGATCGTCGCTGCAGCCTTGAGCGCAGGAGCGGAGCCGGTGAGTGGGGATAAGATTTTGCAAGAAATTCTCGAAAGCGATTGGACGCTCGGCGCCTTTAAACGCCGCGAAGACGCGCGGCGAAGCAGCGAGAGCGGCGCTTCCCCAGGCGATGCCGACATTGGCGAAACGCGCCGAGCTCACGACGGATCAGGCAATAATTGGATCGCTGAAGCCTTCAGGCGCCGGCAAGAGGACGAGCGCGAAAAAGCGGCGAGGCATCAATCCCGTAGCGCGCATACGCATGCGGCAAGCAAGGAAGTTCCCGTCGATAACTGGCTCATCGAGGGCTTCAAGCGTCACCAGCAAGAAGAACGGCGACAAGAAACGATCGCCAGATCTGATGAAGGAGCGCCGGGCGGTGGCGACGACAATTCCATTTCAGATCTGGACTCGTCGCCGTCGGATGGCGGCGTCGCGGTGGAGCGCATCAGCCTGTCCGAGGATCGCGGATCTGCGAACCAAGACGCGGCGACAGGCGCCAATGATGAAGCTTCAGCAACAGCCCTTGTGCCTCTTGTAAGCCGCCACGACGGAACGGTTCTCGACAAGCCGCCGCGCCGCGCCGGCCGAACCATCATGATCGCCGGCCTCATCGTTGTTGGCGGTTTGGTTTCCGTCATCGGCGTCACAACAGCGCTGTGGGGCCCTGTCGGCTCGACCAATGACGCCAATGCGCCCGGCGCGCCGCAGAAAAAAACGGAAAAGACTAATCGCAGCCAGAGCGCATTGCCCAAGGCGGAGACGTCCGACGCCCCGGCGCTAAAGCCCATGGAGAATGGAAGCGCGCCGAAAAACGACGCGACGACACATTCGAGCGGCGCCGCGCCGGCAGGGCCGAGCGACGCCGCAATCATTGCCGCGCCTCCGGCCGCAACGCCGGAAAACTCGAAGCCGAGTCCGGTTGCGCCGGGCGCCGGGCAGGGCAGCAAAGCGCCGTCTCCCTTCCAAGAGCGTGAGCAGGGAGACAAGGCTCTCCATGGCAATGAGGCTGCGCCAGCGGCGACTCTGCCGGCGCCGGTTCCGCGGGCCGCTCCGGAAGCCGCCGCGCCTGCAAAGCCGGACAAGAATTCAAATGCGGAGCCTGCGGCCGTGGCGCCGGAAAGATCGCGTGAGCAGATCAGGCCCGAACAAGAGCAAAACGCCTCTGAGTCAAAGCGCGGAGCAGTCAATGCCGGCGTGGACGCCAAACCCAAGCATCAAGCCAAGGACAGGAACGCCAGCCGTCACGCCTCTCGGAAAGCCGACGGCCTCTCCACCTTTCTGAAGCGCACCGCGAATTCGCTTCGCAAGTTTTTCGGGCGTCTCGGGGAGAGGCAGTAACGATCGCCGTTGATCGACGCTTTCGCCCACAATTGATCGTCGCCGCCGGCGCGATGCACTTGCCGCGTCAAACGCGCGAACGCCTGGCGGCGCACAAACTGCCCGATGATCCCCGCTGAATAATCTACGAGGGAGCAGAAGCTCGCGCGCCGCTCTGAAGGAGGCGTCGATGCCTGCCGTTCGCGTTTGGAAGTGGACCAGCGTGCGATGAGGCCCATTTGAAGTGCACGTGGCCGACAGCCCGGTCGGTTTCGGTTTTCAAACGCGAGCATTCCCGTGAGAACGATCATCGAGCCGTTTCGCATCAAGATGACGGAGGCGCTGCCCATCACCACGCGCAGCGAGCGCGAAGTCCTTCTTGCAAGGGCGTTCAACAACGTCTTCCTTTTGGACGCCGACCACGTCACCATCGACTTGCTGACCGACAGCGGCACGGGGGCCATGTCCGACCGCCAATGGGCGGCTCTCATGCTCGGCGACGAAAGCTATGCCGGCAGTCGCTCCTGGCGACGATTCGAGCGAACCGTGCGCGAGATTACCGGTTTCAAACACATTTTCCCGACGCATCAGGGACGCGCCGCTGAGCGCATTCTGGCTGCGACGCGTTTGAAAAAGGGGAACGTCGTTCCCAACAACGGTCACTTCGATACGACGCGCGCGAACATCGAATATGTCGACGCCGTCGCGACGGATCTGCCGTCGGCCGAAGCGCGCGATCTGCAATCTGAAAAACGGTTCAAGGGAAATATGGACCTCGCGCGACTCGAACAGTTGATCGAGATCGAAGGCGCCGGAAATATTCCTTTCTGCATGCTGACAGTGACCAACAACACCGGCGGAGGCCAGCCGGTGTCGATGGAGAACGTCCGGAGCGTCAAGCAAATCCTGGAAAGGCGTAACATCCCGCTGATAATTGACGCATGCCGCTTTGCGGAAAACGCATTCTTCATCAAAGAACGCGAGCAGGGCTTCGCCGATCGGAGCCTGTTGGAAATTGCGCGGGAAATGTTTTCATTCGCCGATGGGGCGACGATGAGCGCAAAGAAGGACGGGCTCGCAAATATCGGAGGATTTCTGGCCTGCAACAATGATTCTTGGGCCGATGACTTCCGTAACCTGCTCATCCTGACGGAAGGATTTCCGACATACGGCGGTCTCGCCGGCCGTGATCTGGAGGCAATCTCCGTCGGCTTGTTGGAAGCGTTGGAATACGACTATCAGCGCTATCGGCATGCGACCGTCGAATATGTGGCGTCGGCGCTGATCTCCCGCGACATCCCCATCGTGCGCCCCGCCGGCGGCCACGCCATATTCATCGACGCCGCCGCGTTTTGCCCGCATCTGAGGGCCAGCGACTATCCCGGCATCGGGCTCGTCAATGCGCTTTATCTTGAAGGCGGCGTTCGCGCCGTCGAGCTCGGCAGCGTCATGTTCGGAAAGCCTGCGTCAGAGGGGGGAGAGGAAATCGCAGCGTCGCACGAATTGGTGCGGTTGGCGTTCCCTCGCCGGGTCTATACGCAGAGCCATTTCGACTATCTGATTGAAGTGCTGGACGCCATCGGCCGCCAGCGCGAATCAATCGCAGCCTACCGGATCACCGAACAGGCGCCATTTCTGCGGCACTTCACCGCCCATTACGAACGAGTCGGTTGAGCCGCGAGCGCTGCGGCGGCAAGTGAGGTTACGTGAGGGCGGCGTAACTCGCCTTAGAGGCGGCCCTTATCGATCACATGATTCGATGTGATCGATAAGCGCTCTAGGCGGTCGACGATGGGCCACCCTGAGCGGCCTGAAACTGTACGACCTCGGTGGCCGAATATTCTCCGCGCGCTCCGCAGTTCGGGCACGTCACCTTAAATGTGGCGGGCCCGGATATCTCCAGAGCGCCCGTGCCTGTCAGCTCGCTCAGAAAAGCAAAGCGTTGTCGGCACTGTTTGCACGCAAATCCAATATACCAGCTGCCAGGAATGAGCGCGGGCATCGCAGATACCTCAAAATCGCCGGTGAACAGAATGCCTTTTGGCATGGGGGTCTCCTGTCTTACGACTTTGATATTCATGTAGCGCTGGGCCGTCTCCCTGACGATCTTTACGGCGTTTACGCTCGTTCCCCCGGCGCGGGCCGCGACGCGCGTATTACGACGCCACCGCGTTCTGCAGCGTGCAAAGCGAATATCGCCCGTAAAGGGGCGACGCCAACGGCTGATCCGGCCAGTAGGTCCGATGAAGGTCGGCGACTGTGCAACGATCGAGCACGCTCGCCCCGCACCGCGCGGCTTGCTCCGCAAGATTCTCGATCCCGTACGTCCAGGGGGCGCCCATTGCGGCGAATCTTTCAACGACGCTGGTGATTTCAGGATCGCCGGTTGCGTTCTGGATCACATCCTCGGCGAAGTAGTCGAAGGACACCGAGCAGCTCTCGATATGGCGCATGAGGTCCGTCAAGATCTGACAGACCGCCGCTTCATCCAAATACATTGTGTTCCCTTCCCATATGACATGCGTGGGACGTTTGAAATCAAATCCGTTTCGACGAAGGAGACCGATCATTCCATCCGTCACATAATCCGCCCCAATATATTTCGTATTGGGATCAACATCGCTTGCTTCGAGCTTTGCCTTCTTGAACGCCTGGGTTTCTGGAGCGTCGATTTCAAAATAGGCGACGCCTTCGGCCGCGATCCGCTGCGGCCTTGTGTCGAGACCGGCGCCAAGTATGAGGATCTGTCGGCGCCCTCGGTCGATCTGATGACGAAGCCGGTCGTCGAAGTAGCGCGTCCTCAGTCGCACATTATTTCGTATCGGCGGGAACGACTGGGAAATGCGATCCGCCGCCTCTTTCGATTCCCGATTGAGGAACAGGTGGACGAAGGGATCGCGGTAGAGCGGATGAGCTTGCTTGTTTTCGTCATTGCGGAATTCCGCCACGACAAAAGCGGTTCCCACCACCTTTTGAATTTCGACCATTGGCTGTCTCGGCGCAGAAACGCGTTCCGGCGTTCGTTGAAGGTTAACTCTTAGCTGCGTTTGCAGGGCGCTCTCACAGAGGGCGGCCCGGTCACTTTTGCGGATAGCGCTCCAGCAGTTGCGCAAGCGGCTCCGAACTCACCGCACTGGGCGGCGAATAAGGATCGTCCACGGATGCCACCAGCGATATCGGGACGATCGCCGCCAAAGCGAAAATCGCCTGCGCGAGAAGCTGAGGCCTCGGGCGGTCGAGATGCACGATGGCAAGGGCGATTTGCGTGATGAAAGCGATGATGATCACCGCCGCCCATTTGCGATCGTCGGGAAAGGCCCCCGCAATCGCGAGTCGTTGTTCCCGCGCCGATCGCAAACGCATCACCGTATCGACGAGCGCGCGCTGGAAGGCCGGCTCGATTCTGGCGCTGGCGACCGCGCGCGTGAGTCTGTTCAGAGCGGCCTCGGTTTCCGGCGATTCTTTGCCGTCTTCCATGGTCTTCCATTCGAGGCCAACGGCGGTTTCCACATAGTCACGCACGGCGCGCGGAATATCGTCCGCGTTGAGTCCATGATTGCCCGAAAGCGCCGCGAGCGTCGCCAATTGCTCGCGCTCCATGGCGATGGCGCGATAGGCGCTGCGATTTGCTTCCCAGACGTCCTGCGAGAGGAAGGTCATCAGCAGGCCAAACAGGGTTGCCGGAACGGCGACGAAGGGCGGCACGACGCCTTTCCAGTTCTGCACATAGGCGGCAAAGCGCGAGGCGAAGCTAAGCCAGCACAGGAAAAGCGCGACTGCGGCCATGGCGAATGTGAGCATGAGCGCCATGACGAGCGTCGTCTGCGACATCCAGAATTTTAAAAGCACGGTTCCCCTCGAATCGACAGTTAATGGCGATTGAAGGACATCATAATCGAGATTCGCCAGACGATCGCACCCCCTTGCCCGCCTACCTTTCGCATTACGGGGTTCCTCTCACGTCAAAACGCGTTACCTTTCGCGAGGGCGATCGTCGATCTGAGTTCGGTAGGCATGTCAACCGAGACGGACATTTCCGCCTATGCGAGCTCGATCCTTGAGACCGTGGGCTTGCCGCTGCTGGCGCTTGATTCACAGCTCACGGTCGAGGTCGCCAATGACGCGTTCCTCAGTCAGTTTCAGATGACGCGCGAGGAGACAGTCGGCCGGCCGGTTTATGAGCTTTGCGACGGGCTGTGGGACATCCCGGAGCTGCGCCGGCTGCTAGAGCAAATTGTTGAGCGAAGCAGTACGGTCGAGGATTGCCGCGTCGAACATGACTTCGAACGTGTCGGCCGTCGCATCATGCGGCTCAACGCCAAGCGCATCCGCAGGCCAGATGAAAAAGATTGCATCCTGCTTGCGATATCCGACGAGAGCGAGTGTGAGCGGCTTCGTCGTGAACTCGAAGGCCAGATCGAATTTTCAAAGAAACTGATCGACAGCGTGCGTGAAGCGCTGCTGGTTCTCCACGCGGACCTCACGGTTCACTCGGCGAATCGGCCCTTCTATCGACTCTTCGGGGGAGATCCCAAGGAGACGGAAGGACGTCTCGTTTACGAGCTGGACAATGGCCAGTGGGACACCCCGGAGCTGCGACGGCTGCTTGAGGACATTCTCCCTCGCCGCCAGAGTTTCGACGACTACCAGATCGAACATGTGGTCCAAGGGTTCGGTCCTCGGGTGATGCTGGTGAACGGCCGTCGGCTCGACCAGCTTAACCTGATCGTTCTCGCCATAAGTGACACGATGGAGCAACTGACGTGCGAGGTGAACCGTCGGGACCGCGAGGTTCGGCAAAATCTCCTCATCGATCTGAATGACCGATTGCGCCCGTTGGCGGATCCCGTGGCGATTCAGGCTGCGGCCAGCGAGGTCCTGGGCCGACATCTCAAGGCCACCCAAGCGGCCTATGCGGAGATCGACGAGACCGGCGACTACGCAACTGTTGAGCACGACTGGAACGACGGCGCGGCGCCAAGCAACGCCGGGCGCCATCGTCTCGAGAGTTGGGGAGAGGCCCTGATCGCGGACCTCAAGCGCGGCAGAACAATCGTCGTCAGCGACGTTCGCAACGACCCGCGCACGGCGGCGCCTGAGACCCTAAGGTCATTCGAAAGCCGTTCGATTTCCGCTTTTCTGGCCGCGCCGCTGGTCAAGGACGACCGGCTGGTCGCGGTGGTTACCGTTCACTCGCGGCGACCGCGGACGTGGAGCGCCGCTCAGGCGGCGGTCGCCGAAGATGTCGCCGAGCGAACGTGGTCGGCGATTGAGCGGGCGCGCGCGGAGGAGGCGCTGCGCGCCAGCGAGTCGCGCTATCGCCTGCTGTTCGAATCCATTGACGAAAGCTTCACGGTGGTCGAGCCGCTCTATGACCATGCGGTCGACTACCGCTTCCTTGAAGTCAATCCAGCATTTGTGGCTATTACCGGGCTGAAGAACGTTGAAGGGCGGAGCGGTCGCGAGCTTGCGCCCAGCCTGGAAAAGGACTGGATCGATACGATCGGCAGAGTCGGGGTGTCCGGGAACGCCGAACGCGTCCGCAGAGCGCGCGCGCTCGGCAAGATCTACGACGCCTTTGTCTTCCGCGTCGAGGAAGCGGAAAGCCCAAGAGTCGCCGTGCTGTCGAGGGACGTGACTGAGCGCGTGCGCGCGGAGGAACAGCGCGCTCTTCTCATGCGCGAGCTCAATCATCGCTCGAAAAACATGTTGAGCATCGTGCTGGCCATCGCACGAGCGACCGCGGGCAATCCAGGACGCGACTTCGAGGAGACGTTTCAAGAGCGCATTTTGTCTCTCGCCGCGAACCAGGACCTGCTGGTCGCCAGCGATTGGCAAGGCGTCCCGCTAAGCGATCTCGTGCGCTCGCAGCTCGCTCATCTGGAGGATTTGATCGGCGATCGCATCGGGCTAAACGGCCCGCCGCTGATCATCTTGGCCGCGGCGTCGCAATCTTTCAGCATGGCGCTGCATGAGCTGGCGACCAACGCCGTCAAATATGGCGCTCTGTCCAACTCGGATGGCCGCGTTGACATCGAATGGGGCGTCCGCGAGCACGATGGCGAAGGCCGGCGTTTCACGATGCGCTGGCGTGAGACGGAGGGTCCCACGGTCGTTCCGCCCGCGCGTAACGGCTTCGGGTCCATAGTCATTCGTGACATGATCAGACTGAACCTCAGAGGGGATGCAAGGCTCCAATACGACAGCGCAGGCGTCGTCTGGGACTTCGACTGCCCGATTGAGAATGTGCTGGAGGCCCCGGAATCCCCCTGAGCCGAAAAGTAGCGCCGCAGCAACAGCTGCTGCCGCCTCCAAGGCCCCTCTATCGAGGCTGCATGCGACCTTTGCCGCTCTACGCAGAACGCCCCGCCGTTACATCGACGGTCGGGGCGTTCGTTTGCGGAACGCTCTCCGCGTCCAATGCTGGCGCGGCTGAGACGCTCACAAGCGCCGCGGCAAATATCTATCGGCGATCGCCTTGGCTGCCGACGCTGGATGAGCCGCGCGACAGCTTCGGCCGAGGCTGGCTCAGCCATCCGCCGGAGTGCGGCAAATGATCTTCGCAGAATGGACGCGTTTCGAGGTTCTGGAGAAGCGATCTGATCGCGCTTCGCCTTCGCTGAAGCTTCCTGGCGGTCATTGGAAATCTCCTTCTTTAAGAGACGGACCACTGAACAACCTATTTAGGAGCGTCATCCTAACAACGAATGAAATCAAGCTCTGTTCCGATCTTCTCGCGTCTTTCATCGACGAATTGCGCCAAGCGTTGCAAATTTGTCGCGGCGCTTATGGCTCTCAATAGATCTTCGGGCGAAGCAACTGCTCCAAAAGACGCGGCGCCGGGCTCGAAGGCGATTCATGTTTCGCGATGGGGATGACGACCACAATCGACCACGCAAATCGCTTGTAAATGGCCCCGCCCATCGTCTATCGCCAACCATTGGTTAGCGCGGACATGCGACCTCGCGAGAGGCGCTCTTTGGACGACTTTCGGCTTAAGGGAGGAATGATGAAAGCGCTGGTTAGATTAGGCTTCCTGTTTGCTGTGATGGCCACAGCATTCCTGTTGGCGGGATCGTCTGTCAGGGCGGGAAGCGATCCGCTTCCGTCATGGAACGAAGGTCCGACCAAACATGCAATCGTTGAATTCATTCGAGCGACGACCGATCCATCCAGTACAAAATTCGCCCCGCCCGAGGAGCGCATCGCGGTCTTCGATCAGGATGGCACGCTATGGGCGTCTCATCCGATATATCCGCAGTTGATGTATTGCCTGGATCGCCTGCCCGCCGTCGTAAAGGCGAAACCGGCGCTAGCGAAGGTCGAGCCCTTCAAGACGGCGCTCTCACGCAACATGGAGGCGATATCGAAGCTTTCGACGAAGGACCTCATCAAGATCATGACCGCGCCGCTCAGCGGCATGAGCGTAGAGCAGTTTAGAGCCGACGCGGAAAAATGGCTCGAGACAGCGAGACACCCGCGCTGGGGTCGCCGCTACACCGAACTGACGTATCTGCCGATGCTCGAGCTGATGAAGCATCTGCGCGCCAACGGCTATAAGACCTACATCGTCACCGGAGGCGGGCAAGATTTCGTGCGAGTCTATGCAGAGCAGACCTATGGCGTTCCGCCCGAGCAGGTTGTCGGGACTCTCGAGAGCGTAAGCTACCGTTATGACAAGCGCGGGCGTCCCGTTCTGATCGAGAGCCCCGAAACGCTGCTCAGCGACGTCGGAGTCGGCAAGCCGGAGGCCATCCATTTGATGATCGGTCGTCGGCCGCGCGCCGCATTCGGGAACTCAACGGGCGACCGGCAGATGCTTGAATACACGACGTCGGGGGACGGCGCGCGATTCGGAATGTTGGTTTTGCACGACGACGCTCAGCGCGAATACGCCTATGGTCCGGCGCTCGGATTGCCCGACACCAGAATTGGGGCTTTTCCTCAGTCTTTGCATGATGAGGCGAAGCGGCAGGGTTGGTTCGTCATCAGCATGAAAAGCGATTGGAGCCGGATATGGGCTTTCGAACAATGAAGCGCATGGGCAAGCGCGCTCCAAAACAGCGATACGGCGCGCGTCTTGAGCGCCCGTTCCTTCTACGGGCTGAAGAGCTGTGGGGGCGTCGGCGGATCGTCTACCAATAGACCTGCGCGCGCGCTTCGAAGAGATCGGGATGGGCGCCGTTGAAATAGGGGCCTTGCCGCGTCGGAACGCCGGTTGTGAACAAGGCGTAATCATTGAGCGGCGCGGAGGCCTGCAGCACATGGACCCAGTTGAACTGAAAATGGAATCCATTGTCGGGATACCAGTTGAGTCCCAGAGTGACGTTTTGCTGGCGGCCGCCGACCACGCCAGCGTTGGCGATATAGGAGGCCGCGGCTGGATTGGGCGCGATGAGCGTCGTATAGGCGAGCATGTTGTAGAGGCTTGAGCCGCTATAGGGTCCGCTGTTGAGATTGAGCGCGCTGTAGCGCGCGGCGAGCCCAAGTGCGCCAAAGCCGCCGGCGCTCATCGGATGCTTGATCGTGATCTGATTGAAGTTCGCGCCGATTTTGTTCGTCACGTCATATGCGGCGGCGCGCTCCTCGCCGGTCAGGTACCATTGCCCGTAGAGATAAAAGCCGCTGAAATAATGCGAGGCGCCGCCCGGCGCGAAAGCGCCCGCGAGGCGCGCGAGCGCGATATTGGTCGTGTTGCGATTGACCTGCTGCCCCAGATACTCGGCCTGCAGCGAGAACGGCCCATGCGCCGCGGACAGCTCCACGCCGAAGGACTCGACGCTATTGACGCAATGCGCCGCGGCGGCCGACGTCCATCCCGGCAGAGCGACGGAGCCACACGAGAGATCCGGCGTGCCGAGCAGCCCTTGATTGAGGATATAGGCTTCCGAGCGAATGCGGTTGCCGATCCGCAGCACGCGATCGTCGGATAATCCCGTGGCGCTGTTTGGCTGGTGATAGCGGCCCGACACGCCGACATGCAGCAGATCATGTTCAGTCATGATCGGCGCGTAGGTCAATCGGCCTGTCAGATCGAAATATTGGCCGCCGCCTGTGGGGACCCAACCGGCGCGCGCCGGAATGCCGATTAACGGCGGCGCGCCGACTGCGGGGTTTGTGTTCAAATCTTCGAAGCTCGTGGTGAAGATGCCGCCCTTGGCGGTCCAATTGTCGCCATAAGCGCCGATCGCCGCGCCAAGGTGGCGGCTGGGCGCGATGGCTTCGACCGCCATGGCGCGTTCGATGAAGTCGCGGAACCGCGAGGACGCGGTGAATTCGAGGCTGAAGGGTTCGAAATAGCTGCCGATATGGATGAAGGCTGGCTCCTTCGTGAATGGCAGCGCGAGAATGGGATGTTGTACGCCAAGATAGAAGTCGCGAATGCCTCCCTGAACTGGCGCATTGAAGGGCGTGCCATATTGCGAGCCGGCGAAATCATATTGCAGTTTGTAGAACCAGTATTTTGCAGCCTTGCCCTCCACTTCGAGACGCACCTGGCGCACGCCGGCCTGGCCTGACCAGCCATTGAGCGGCTGCGCCGCGCCGCCGCCATCGAACTGCATGCGCCCGCCAATCTTGAAGCTGTAGGCTTTGTCCGCGCTTTCGACGAACAGGCCGTTCTTGAATGCGACAAAAACCGGCGGCATGAGCGGCGTCGCGGTTTGCGCCGCCTCGGCCTTCGCCACGCTTCGTTGAGCGGACTGAGTCGCCTGCTGGGCTTCTGCTTTGGCCTGGCGAGCCTCTCGCCGCAGTTTTGCAATCTCCGCCTCCAGCACTCGCAGCCTCGCCTCAATCGCGTCGCTTGAGGCGGCATGCGCCGCCGTTGTCGAGAAAACCGCGACAAGCCCGCTTGCCGCGACATGCTTCCAGCCTGGGAGATTCATGACTAGCCCCGATTGCGTCTTTATTCGCGTGAACGGCGTGCGCTTCGCCGCGGATCAAGACAGCAAGTTCATCGCGTGGAACGCCGCGACTCGCATATGCGAAGCGCGAAGCGCGCTCTCGTTCTAGCCAAGTTTTCGTACGTAGGTTTTTCCCGAGTTTTTCTCGTGCGAGGAAATATTGCTCGCGCATTTCGAGAATCGGCCGGGGGACAGCACATCGCCACATTCGCGGCCGAAGCGGGTCTCGGCGGAGTCGTTCAGCTCATCGTTTCAACGAAGGCGATCAGCCCCTTGAGCAGCGTCGTCGGATCAGGCGGACAGCCGCGAATATGAAGATCGACGGGGACGACTTTCGCGACGGCGCCGACGCATGCGTAGCTCTCGCAATAAACGCCGCCGTCAAAGGCGCAGTCGCCGACGGCGATCACCCATTTTGGATCCGGCGTCGCCGCATAGGTTCGCTCAAGCGCTTCGCGCATGTTTTTCGTCACCGGTCCGGTGACGAGCAAGACGTCGGCGTGACGTGGCGACGCCACGAAGCGCATGCCGAATCTCTCGAGATCGTAATAGGCGTTGTTGAGCGCGTGGATCTCCAGCTCGCAACCATTGCAGGAGCCCGCGTCGACTTCGCGGATCGACAGACTTCGGCCCAGTTTTTGGCGCGCGGTGCGTCCCAGCGTGTAGCCAAGTTCCGCGATCGACGTCGGATTCGGAATGGGGGCCTGTTCGGTCAGAGCGCGGCGGAGCAGGCCCTGAAGCAAGAATTTCTGCATCGCGCGCGTGTCCTAGAGATCATGCCCCGAGTAGGAACAGTTGAAAGATTTGTTGCAGAGGGGGAAGTCGGCGACGATGTTGTCCTTGATCGCCGCTTCGAGCAGCGGCCACTGGAACCAGGACGGATCGCGCAAATGACAGCGCTGGACCACGCCGTCAGCGCGAATGCGCAGCCAGACAAATATATCGCCGCGAAATCCTTCGACGAGCGCGGCGCCTTCGCGCGTCCAGTCTTCGGGCAGCGTCCATGCGGCGATGATCGGACCCTCCGGCGCCTCGTCGAGAATCTGTCTGACGATTCGCAGCGAGGCTCGGATTTCATCGAACCGGACCCAGACGCGCGCGTCGACGTCGCCTCCCTTCGCGGCGCCGATCTCGAACGTCAGCTGCGGGTAGGGGGCGTAACCGATCGCCTTGCGCGCGTCGAATGTCCGGCCGGAGGCGCGTCCGACATAGCCCCCGCACGCATATTGCTTTGCGAGCGCCTCACTGACGACGCCGGTTCCGACGGTTCGATCCTGCAGCGACGTCGTGTCGCCGAAGAGCGCGATCAGGCGCGGAGTCATGAGCTCGATCCACTCGATCAGCGTGAAAAGCGCCGCGACGTTCTCTTGCTCCAAATCGACGACAACGCCTCCCGGCGCGATGCGATCCATCATCAGGCGGTGCCCGAAGCAACTTGCCGCTTTTCTCAAGATGCGTTCGCGGACGATGCCGCACTGCGCATGCATCAATGCGAAGGCCGCGTCGTTACAGATGGCGCCGATATCGCCGAAATGATTGGCGAGCCGTTCGAGTTCAGCCATCAGCGCGCGCAGATATGTCGCGCGCGGCGGAACATTGACGTCGAACGCCGCTTCGATCGCCTGCGAAAAGGCGAGGCTATAGGCGACCGTGCTGTCGCCGGACACGCGCGCCGCGAGACGCGCGGCGCGCTCGATCGAGGCGCCGGCCATCAGTTGATCGACGCCCTTGTGCACGAAGCCAAACCGCTCCTCAAGCCGCACGACGGTTTCGCCATTGGCTGAGAAGCGGAAATGGCCCGGCTCGATAATGCCGGCGTGCACGGGTCCGACCGGTATCTGGTGGAGCGGTTCGCCTTCTGCGGGAAGGAACGCGTAGCTGTCACTGGCGGAGTCGATCTTTTCGGGGTCGTTGCAAGGATGACGCACGCCCCAACGGCCATGATCGAGCCAGGGCCGCTCGTCGGGCGCGTTTTCGGCTCGCAGGCCATAAAGATCGCGGATCGCGCGCTCGAGCCTCGACGCCGGCGGATGCAATCGCCCGACGGATGGAAAGGAGCCCTTGGGGCAGTCCAACGTGACAATGCGCAGGCGCGGCTCCCGCTCTTCGAGCACCGCCATGTGAACGCTCGAACTCTCGCCCCAGAGGCTGAGGAGTTCGCGCTCGCCTCTCGCAAGACTTTCGGCGAAAGCGAGCCAACCAGCTCTGTCGACGATCTCACGCGGCCAGGGCAGACACGTCGGCGGCGATGGCTGGGCCGGTATTTGTTTGCTGGCGAAGTTCATCTTTTCATCCTTCGAACTCAGCCTAACAGTCGCGCGACGTTCTGGAACCAGGTCACGACGTGAGACGGGAGATAGATTCCGGCCAGCAGCACAAGGGATAGATGGGCGTAGACAGGCCACATCGACGCCTTCACCTCGCCTTGGTCGCGGCTTGGCTCACCGAACGCCATCCCGGTGAGCCGCAACAGCAAGGCGCCAAAGGCGAGAAGGAGGCCGAAAACCAGCGGGATAGCGAGGAGCGGCTGGCGTGCGAAGGTCGAGCTCACGACGAGAAATTCGCTCATGAAGATGCCCAGCGGCGGCAGACCGATAATTGCGACGACGCCAGCGACGAGGGACCAGCCGAGCGCCGGCTGGCTCTGCGTCAGTCCTCTGATGTCGGCGATTCTCTGCGTGCCCTTGACCTGCGCGATGTGACCAACCGAGAAGAAGATCGCGGACTTCGTCAGGCTGTGCATCGTCATGTGCAGCAGACCGGCGAAGTTGGCGAGCGGTCCGCCCATGCCGAAAGCGAAGGCGATAATGCCCATGTGCTCGATGGAGGAGTAGGCGAACAGCCGCTTGATGTCGCCACGGCGGTAAAGCATGAAGGCCGCCATGATGAGAGATGCAAGGCCGAGCGTGATCATCAGCGGGCCGGGCGTAATCGCCGCCGCATTGGCCGTCAGCAGCATCTTGAACCGCAGCACCGCGTAAAGCGCGACATTGAGCAGGAGGCCGGACAAGACCGCCGAGATCGGCGTCGGGCCCTCCGCGTGCGCATCCGGAAGCCAGGCGTGCATCGGCGCCAACCCAACCTTCGTGCCGTAGCCGAGCATCAGGAACACGAAGGCGACGTTGAGCATCCGCGGATTGAACTGCGGCGCTTTCTGCATCAGCGTCGTCCAGACCATGGCGTCGTAGCCCTGTCCCAGAACCGGCTCGGCCGCCATGTAAATGAGGATCGTGCCGAAGAGCGCCAGCGCGATCCCGACGCTGCCGAGGATAAAATATTTCCAAGCGGCCTCGAGAGCGTGCGGCGTGCGGTACATGCCGACCATCAACACGGTTGTCAGGGTCGCGACTTCGACCGCGACCCACATGAGGCCGATGTTGCTGGCGAGCAGCGCCAGATTCATCGCGCACATCAGCGACTGATACATCGCGTGATAGAAGCGGACGTTTCTCGTGGTCAGTCGGCCAGTTTCGATCT
The DNA here is from genome assembly GCF_013350005.1 of Methylocystis silviterrae. GTDB lineage: Bacteria > Pseudomonadota > Alphaproteobacteria > Rhizobiales > Beijerinckiaceae > Methylocystis > Methylocystis silviterrae. Next base: position 297,517 of record NZ_JABVWW010000004.1, on the reverse strand, counting down.
CATGGTCGATATAGCTCGCGCTATAGACGCTCGTGGTGAAGCCGATGAAGGTCGAGAGCACAACAAAGACGATGTTGAGGTCGTCGACAAAGAGATAGCCGCCGCTTTCGGGCTCGACGACGAGAAGCACAAGCGCGAAGAGAAACGTCGCGCCGGAGGCGCAGAGGTTGATGATCGCCGAGCGTCGGTAGGCCGGTTCAAGCGCAACGGCAATGGCCGCGACGGCGGGAATGCCGACAAGCGCGTTCGAGACCAGGAAGAGATCGGAACTCATGAACGTCCTCCGCGCACGCGATCGAGTTCAGAAAGCTCAACGTTGTCGAATCGCTCACGGATGCGAAACAGGAAGATGCCGATCACGATGAAGGCGATGAGAATGGAAAAGGCGACGCTGATCTCGACGACGAGTGGCATGCCGTTCGCCCCTGCCGCCGCCAAAACCAGACCATTTTCCAGCGACATGAAACCGATAATCTGGCTCACGACGTTGCGTCGCGTCACCATCATCAACAGCCCCAGCAGCACGATCGCCAAGGCGAATGCGATGTCTTCGCGCGACAGCGGATCAGCGGAGGCGGTCGCCGGCAGCATGACGACGAGCGACAGCGCCACGAGAAATATGCCGATGAGCATGGTGATGCCGACGCCGCCAACGACCTCCACGGTGCGATGGATGCGCAAACGCTTGATGATGTGGCGAAGGCTGAAGGGAATGATCAGCGCCTTGAAGATCGCCGCGATGGCAGCCGTTAGATAGAGATGATGTGCGTCCTGGTAATAGGCCTGCCAGGCGACCGACAGCGACAGGATGACGGCGTGGAGCGTGTAGATATTGATCAGCCCCGACAGTCGATCCTGATACAGCAGCATGAAGCTCGTCAGCAGGAGCGCGCCCGCGAGCACATGGGCGATGTCGATTGTCAAAAGCTCCATCAGAGGCTCCGTGTCACGAAAACGAGCAGCGTCGCAAGGAGGCCAAGCATCAGCCCCGCGCCGAGAAAGTCGGGAACGCGGAAGATGCGCATCTTGGCTGTGGTTGTCTCAAACAGCGCGAGCGCGCCGCCGCCGATCGCCAGCTTCAGGACGTAAGCGCAAAGCCCAATCATCATCGCCTCCGCGCCCGCATCATGCGAGGCGAGCCCGACGGGGAAAAAGACGCAGGCGATGAGCGAGAGATAAAGGAGCAGCTTGAGCGCCGCGGCGAGTTCAATGAGCGCGAGATAGCGCCCGGAATATTCGAGAACCATCGCCTCATGCACCATCGTCAACTCAAGATGGGTCGCGGGATTATCGACGGGAATCCGTCCATTCTCTGCGATGGCGACGATGAGGAGCGCGACGAGCGCCATCCCGACCGAGGCGCGCAATTCCATATTCGCGACCATGTAGGCTGCAATTTCAGACAGCTGCGTCGTTCCGGCGACGAAGGAGACGGTGAAGACGATCATCATCATCGCCGGCTCCGCGAGCGAGCCGAACATCGCCTCGCGACTCGAGCCGATGCCGCCGAAACTCGTTCCAATGTCCATGCCCGCGAGAGCAAGGAAGAAACGGGCGCTGCCGAGCAGGGCGATGATGGCGATGAGATCGGCCGACCAGCTGAACGTCAGTCCCGTGGCGAACGTCGGCACGAGCGATGCGGCGACCCAGATCATCGCAAAGATCAGATAGGGCGCCCAGCGATACAGCCACGACGCGTTTTCCGCGAGGACGACCTCCTTGCGCAGCAGGCGAATGAGATCGAGCCAGGGTTGAATGATCGGCGGCCCTTTGCGGCGCAGGAGGCGCGCCTTCAGCTTTCGAACAAAGCCGATGAGCAGCGGCGCCAGCGCAAGCACCAAAAGCATTTGGACGCCTTGCGCCAGGATGTTGAAAAGAAGCGTCATATCGCCACCAGGACCAGGAGGAAGACGAGCGCCGCGAAAACCAGCGCGAGATATTCCTGGATCGTCAGGAGACTGAGGATGTTCAGCCCGGCGGCGCAGGATTCCACCGCCCGCGTGAGGGGCGCATAAAGATAGTCGAAGATCCGATCCTTGATGTCGACGCTCAAGCGCGCGGGCCGCGTATCGCCCGGCGCCGGCATGTCGAGGCGGTCCCGCACCGAAAAGGCGATGACGCCAAGGGTGCGCCGGATCGGCTGCGCGAAGCTGCTGGCGGTGTATTGCGTCATGGGACTGGTTTCGATGTAGCCACAGTCCCAGGCCGGCGCGCGCCGCGACCGCGCCGTGCCAAATTTGTGGATGACCCATCTCGCCGAATAGGCGGAGAAGAGAATGAACGCGAAGACCAGAAGTCCATTGTAGGAGCTGCGGCTTTCGGCCACGGGCGCGATCGAGAGCCAGGAGAGTTCAGCCTGCGTCGGCATGCGGCCGCCGACAAAATCTTTCGCCACGGGTGAAATCATGTCGATGAGGAGGCTCGGCAGCAGACCGGCCATGAGGCACAGCGTCAGCAAAACCGCCATGGTCCCAAGCGACCAGCGATCCGGATCATGCGCCGCGCGCGCCGCTTCGCTGCGGGGGCGCCCCAGAAAGGCGACGCCATAGGCGCGTATGTAGCAGCCGGCGCCGAGCGCCGCGCTCAGCGCCAGCGCCACGCCGACCGCCGGAACGAGGAGCTTCACGGTCCATTGCGGCAGCGACGGGCTCAGCAAGATCGCCTGGAAGACCAGCCATTCCGACACAAAGCCGTTCAGCGGCGGCAGGGCGGCGATGGCGACGCAGCCGCCGAGAAAAAGGAACGCCGTTTTCGGCATGGAGTGAATAAGACCGCCGAGCCGTTCGATGCTTCTTTCGCCGCTCGCGTTCAATACCGCGCCGGCGCCAAAGAACAGCAGGCTCTTGAACAGCGAATGATTGAAAACGTGAAAGAGCGCCGCGGTGAAGGCGAGCGCGGCCGGCAGCGCCATGCCATTGGCCTTGAACGCCAAGGCAAGACCGAGCGCGATGAAGATGATGCCGATGTTTTCGATGGTGCTGTAGGCGAGCAGCTTCTTCAGATCGCTCTGAATCGTCGCGAAGAGAACGCCGATGAGGGCGCTCGCTGCGCCAAAGGTCATCGGCTCGACCGACCACCAGAAGGCCGGCGGCCCAAGCAAATCGAACACAACCCGAATGAAGCCGTAGATGGCGACCTTCGTCATGACGCCGCTCATCAGCGCCGAGACGTGGCTTGGCGCCGCCGGATGGGCGAGCGGCAGCCAGATATGCAAGGGCGCGAGTCCCGCTTTGGACCCCATTCCGACTAACGCGAGGGCCAGGACGAGGCCCGTCTTCCATCCCTCCTTGGTCGACTCGCGAATCGAGGCGAAGTCGTAGGCGCCGGCGACGCCACCGAGAACGCCAAACGCCATCAACAGCGCAAACCCGCCGAAGCTCGCCATCAATAAATAGACGAAGCCGGCCCGCCTGTTCTCCTCCTCATGATGATGCGTCAGCACGAGCGCCCAAGAAGTAAGCGACATGAACTCCCAAGCGACGAGGAAAGTGAAGGCGTCGTCGGCCAGCACGACGAGGTTCATGCCAGCGAGAAAAGCTGGATAGAACGGCAGCACGCGCATCGGCTCTTTCTCATGCGCGCCATAGCCGATCGCATAGGCGCTCGCCGCCGCGCCGCCCAGATTGACGACGGCGAGAAAAAAGGCGGTCAGGACGTCGATGCGAAAATGCATGCCGATCCACGGCAGTCCGAGCGGCAAAGCCGTCGAAACGACATGAGCGCCCCTTGGCATGACCGCCGCGAGGAAGAGGACGCCGCAGAGGCCGATGCAAAGGCGATAGACGTTACGGCTGACGTCGTGGTTCCGCCTGTCGACGATGGCGTAGACGCTGACGGCGAGCAGCGCGCTGACACAGGTCAGCGCCAGGTAGAGCGGCATACGTGTCACCTTCGAATCGGCGCGGCGGTCGGTCGCGCCTTGCGTGAACTTTACAGGCTAGACGCTGCGCTTGCGTGGGGCGAGAGGATGCTTTGACGTCGCAACGTGTTGATCCAGTCCGCAAATCTCTGCGTGGCCGCCGTTTGCTTCATAGTCCTCGCAAAAGTGATGAAGGTTCTCCATCACCGTATGATCGACGCACCAGGAGTCTGAGAGATCAAAGATGACCGTCTTGCCCTTTGGGAGCTTGGCGAGATCGCCCTTGAGCGCGAGGTAGTTGGCGAAAAAGGCCGCGCCGCCGATCTTGACCTGATAAACGCCGGGCGCGCGCTCCACGACGTCGCGATGCAGCTTAAACACCTGTCCCCAGTTAACGCTACGCCAGAAGTGGAACAGGAACTCGGCGGCGATGCCGATGGCGACGCCGATCAAGAGATCGGTCCCCAGCACGCCGATGATCGTAATCACGAAAACGGTGAGCTGGTCCCAGCCGATCGCCAGCGTCTTCTTGAACTCGAGCGGCGATGCAAGTCGGTAGCCGGTGAACACCAGCAGCGCCGCGAGCGAGGCAAGCGGGATCTCGTGAATGACCCTCGGGAAAAGCGCGACGAAGGTCAGCAGGAACAATCCGTGGAAGAAATTCGCCCACCCCGTGCGCGCGCCATTATTCACATTGGCGGAGCTGCGGACGATTTCTGCGATCATCGGCATACCGCCAATCAGGCCGCATATAATATTGCCGAAGCCGACCGCCGCGAGGTCGCGGTTGAGATCTGAGGTGCGCCTATAGGGATCGAGCTTATCGACCGCCGCCGAGCTGAGCAAGCTTTCCAGGCTGCCAACGAGACAGATGGCGAAGACTTGCTGCCAGAACATGCTGGAGCCGATCAGCGAGAAATCCGGGAAGGCGAAGCCGGACAGGAAGTTCTGCGGAATCGAGACAAGGAATTTCGGACCGATCGTGAATTCGTGATGCGGCAGAAACGGATAGTCCGGCAGGAAGAGATAGATATGTTCATCGTCGAGATCATAATATTGCGCGAGCGCCATGCCGATGATGACGACGACGAGCGGCGCCGGGATCATTTTTAGTCGGCGACTCTTCACCAACGACCAGGCGATCAGGATCAAAAGCCCAATGAAGCCAATAATGGCGACCTCCGGATTCATGTCGCGCAGGCTAGCGGGGATGGCGCCGATTGTCTCAAACAGAGACTGCGCATCCGGCTTCACGCCGAGCATGACGTGAATCTGCTTGGCCATAATGATGATGCCGATCGCCGCCAACATGCCATGCACGGCCGAGGACGGAAAAAAGGCGCTCATCTTGCCGGCTTTCATGATGCCCATCAGCATCTGAATGACGCTGGCGCATACAATCGCCGCCAAGGTGTAGTGGTAGCCGGCTTTGGCGTCGCCGTCGCCGAGCGCCTGCACCGAGTCCAGAATGACCACGATGAGGCCCGCCGCCGGGCCGGTGATGGTGACGAAGGAGCCATTGATTCGTGACACCAGCAGGCCGCCGACGACGGCGGTGATGATGCCCGCCTGGGGCGGAAAACCCGACGCCATCGCAATGCCAAGGCATAGCGGCAGCGCGATAAGAAACACCAGAAAGCCGGACAGAACGTCGGCGCGCCAATTTTCGGCCAATCCGGCGAGGCCGGTCTTCGGCGTGAACCGGGCTGGAATCGTCCCTGTGAAATTTGGGCGATTCTCATCCGCGGCGGGTCCGCCCAGGTCCTCGCCCAGCCATTCTTGCGACGACGAACTGGGACGCTGAGAGGCGCTCGTCTCTGCCGCGACCGCTTCCAGGTCGTGGGTGACAGCCTGAGCTTTGCTTTTCATAGGGTGTCCTCGCCATCGCGCTCAGTCGAAACCTTGGCGCCGACAGGTTAGCGCGGCCGCAACATAGGACAGGCCAGTGGCTGTGGTGTTTCTCCAGTTTTTCAGGCCACAGAGATTGTTTCTGATTCATTTCCCAAATCCGACGAGATCAGACCAGAGCTACTGAAGCGTCGCGGTGCGGAGGTTTTTTTGTGCTGGAAACACTCTAGAAACATTGCATTATTACGTTCCGGCGAGCTCCAACGAAAGCGATTGCGCCTCCTTTGACCCCTCCCATTTCAATACTGATCGTCGAGGATGACGCCGAAATCGGCGAGTTCGTCTCCCTCTATCTCGCGGCGCATGATATTCAGACAAAGGTGGCCGCAAACGCCCAGGCAATGGACGCTGCGTTCAGCGCCGGGGCTTATGACCTGCTGATCCTCGATCTTAATCTTCCCGGCGAAGACGGCTTGTCGATCTGCCGGCGGGTGCGATCCGAGAGACGCATCCCTATAATCATACTGACGGCGCAGTCGGAGGATATCGATAAAATATTGGGTCTGGAGCTCGGGGCCGACGATTACATCGTCAAGCCGTTCAATTCGCGCGAACTGCTGGCGCGCATCCGCGCCGTACTGAGACGAACTGAAAACCCGAACGCCGTCGACGGGCGCGCCGTACGGCAAGCGTATCTTTTCTCGGGCTGGCGCGTCGATGTGCTGGCGCGGGAGGTCGTCGCGCCATGCGGCATAAAGGTGGCCATGACCGGCGCCGAATTCGATCTGTTGCATGCTTTGTGCGAAAATCCCCATCGGGTGTTGACGCGCGAGCAACTGATCAACATGACGCATGGACCGACGACTGGGCCCTTCGAGCGCAGCATCGACGTTCTGATCAGCCGGCTTCGACAGAAGATAGAAGCGGATCCAAAAAAGCCCGCGTTCATCCAGACGGTTCGCTCCGAGGGCTATATTTTCTCCACTCACGTGGCGCGCGCATGAACCCTGCTCGCCTTCCCTGGCGTTTCCGGCTCAACAAACTGGCCGTTCAAATCACGCTGCTGATTTTCGTGTCGATCGTGGCGTTCCAAACGATCGTCATCGGCATGTTCCATGTGTTCGGTAGGCGGCACATCGTCGACCAAGGAGATTTCATCGCGAGCATAATCCTCGCTTTGGACGTCGCTCCGCTCTCAGAGAGAGCCAATGTCATTTCAGCGCTCTCTCACGCCGTACCCTACGCCAGTATCGAGATTCAGGAGTCGCGCCCTCCGTCGGCGACATCTTCGACCGGCGGCGGCGATCTCGCCTTTGAAAACGAAATTCGTCACATCGACTCGCTGTTGTGGGGCGGCGCAGATGTGTTCGAGGTCGAAAGTTCAACGCCCGGAGATTACGGCGTCCTCGCCGTCGAATTGCATAAGGGCGGCTATGCGACGGTCTCAATCGCCGAGCATCAAAAATCTCCCGGTTCGATATGGCGATGGCTTTGGCAGCATGCCGATGACGAACCGTTCATCCTGACTCAGGGCGCGCGAACGGCCCTGTCCTTCATCATATTCACTGCGATCTTCGTGTTCTGGGCGCTGAACGCGATCATGGCGCCGCTGCGACGACTGGCAAAATATGCTGAGCAGATTCCGAGCGATGTCGATACGAAAGCGCAGCTCCCGGAGCGAGGTCCTCAGGAAGTTCGCGAATTGACCCGCTCGCTGAATCGCATGCAGGCGCGCATCAGCAAGATGATCGCCGCGCGCGCCCATGTGCTCGCGGCGGTCAGTCATGACTTGCGAACGATCATCACGCGGTTGAAGCTGAAAACAGAATTTGTGTCAGATCAAAGCCTTCAGCAGCGGATAATGCGCGACGTCGATCTCATGGACGCAATGCTGTTCAAGAATTTGCAGTATTTGCGCGCTGAAGGAGACGACAAATCCGACTGTTCCCTGGTCGATCTCGACAGCGTTCTGCAAACGGTCGCCGACGAGTTCTGCGACCTCGGGCATCATGTGACCTACCATGGCGACGGTCACCAAATGGTCTTCGGATCGCTTTGCGACGTGCAACGCATTTTCACCAATCTCGTCGAAAACGCGACGCATCACGCGAAGACCGTGGACATCTACATCGCGGAAGGCCCGGGAGCGCTCATCGAGGTCGACGTCGTTGACGACGGACCGGGAATGTCAGCGGAGGGCAAGAACACCGCATTTGAGCCCTTCGTTCGCGGTCAGCCGGGACGAACGCTTGACGAGCACAGCGGATTTGGACTCGGCCTATCGATTGTGCGTTCGCTTGTCGAGAACCACGGCGGATCCGTGTCGCTGCTCGATCGGGAGCCCAACGGGCTGATCGCGCGTGTCTGTCTGCCCCGCGCGGTGGAAGGGGACGATAAGCTGTTTCCGACGGACAAGGCCGCGCCGGCGCTCTTCTGAACGATATCGAACGGTCCTCATGCGCCGCTGATGCATGCGCGAGGAGGGCGCTCTGCTGAGCAGTCTCGAAGCGCGCCCGAACTACAGCCAGGGCGCGTTCATGCGGGCGCAAGCAGCAGGCTCGTCTCGCTTCTGGCGATGCCCTCGATCATCCTCACGCCCGACAGCACCCGATCGAATTCCTCGAGATTGGCGCACTCGATTTCCGCGATGAGGTCGAAAGGCCCGTTGGTGCTGTAAAGCGTGTGGATCTGCGGGAGTCCACGCAGCGCCTGAGCGACGCGGCGGGAATTCTTGCCGGAGACTTCGACCATCATGATCGCCCGGATGCGATCGGATGCGGCGGGATTTTTCAGCCGAACCGTAAAGCCCAGGATCACGTCGGACGCGATCAGCTTATCGAGGCGGTTCTGGACCGTCCCGCGCGAGACGCCGAGCGCCTTGGCGAGCTGGGACAAGGAGGCGCGCGCGTCGGTCCGCAGCAGCGCGATCAGTCGGTGGTCGAGATCGTCCATGACCTATGTCTCTGTGGAAACGGTCAATATCTATGACCGAAATTACAAAAATACAGTCATTTCGATAGTTTATGGCGATTTTGATTAGCGTTGCCGCGTTCTAGTCTCCCGACATGGATCGATGGGAGAAGGCATGGTGACGTTTCTCAGCGCGCGAGACATCGCCCGCATCGTTGGAGAAGTGGGCGCGCGACGCTTTTGGTCGCGGCTCGTCGACTATCTGCGTCACGACTTTATGCGCTGGGAGGCATTCGAGAAGTCGCCGCGTTACGCGAGCCATTCGCCGCGCGGCGTCATCGAACTGATGCCGACGAGCGACGGCGAGGCTTTCGCCTTTAAATTCGTCAACGGTCATCCCGGCAACACGCACTTCAACCTGCAGACCGTCGTCGCCTTCGGAGCCCTCGCCGACGTCGAGACCGGCTATCCGACGCTCATCGCCGACATGACGCTCGCCACCGCCTTTCGCACCGGCGCGACCTCGGCTCTGGCGGCGGCGCATCTTGCGCGGCCCGACAGCAAGACGATGGCGCTGATTGGCCTTGGCGCCCAGTCGGAGTTTCAGGCCTGCGCCTTTCACGCCGTTCTTGGCGTCGACCGGCTTCGCGTCTTCGATGTCGACCCTTACGCCGTCGAGAAGTTCGAGCGCAACATGGCCGACTTCGGCCTGACGATCATTCGGTGCGCCAACGCGCGCAGCGCCGCATCCGGCGCAGACATCATTACGACGATCACGGCGGATAAGAAATTCGCCACGATACTTGCCGACGACATGGTTCAGCCTGGAACCCATATCAATGCGGTCGGCGGCGATTGCCCGGGCAAGACCGAACTTGCGCGCGAACTGCTGCTGCGTTCCGAGATATGTGTCGAATATGCGCCGCAGACGCGCAGCGAGGGCGAAATTCAGCAACTCGACCCGGATCATCCGGTGACGGAGCTGCGGGAGGTTCTTGCGGGTCATCGACCAGGGCGCACCTCTAAAGACGCGATCACCATCTTCGATAGCGTCGGCTTCGCCATCGAGGATTTTTCGGTGTTGCGCCTGTTGCGGGATCTCGCGCGGGAGACCGGCGTCGGCCGCACGATCGAGCTGATCGCGGAACCCGCGGACCCCAAGGATCTGTTCTCACTGCTGCATCCGCTCGACGCGGAGCAGGACGTCGCAACTCTCGTAAGGACGGAACAGCCCGCATGATCGACGGTCGCTCGACGCCAGAGGTGACGCTGATGAACTTCGACGCTGATGCCGCTGTATTGAACGATACGCCGCGAGGCGACGCGCGCGAGGCTGCGCCGCCACGGCCTGCGCCTGCGCGTCGCGCGCTACTGATGTGCGCGCCGGACTATTTCGGCGTCGATTACATCATCAACCCGTGGATGGAAAATCAGATCGGGCAAGCAGCGCTGCCGCGCGCGCAGGCGCAGTGGAAGAACTTGCGCAGCAAGCTGGCGGCGCATAGCGATATTGCTTTCGTCGCGCCGACGCCCGGCCTGCCGGACATGGTCTTCACCGCTAATGCGGGGCTTGCGATCGGCGACATGGCCGTCGTGAGTCGATTCCACGCCAAGGAGCGGCGGCCCGAGGAGCGTCTGTTTTGCGAATGGTTCGAAGCGCAAGGCTATTCAATCGCGCCCTGGCCGGAGAACGTTCCGTTTGAGGGCGCCGGCGACGCGCTCCTCGATCACGCGCGGGGTATTGTCTGGTGCGGATACGGCTGGCGCTCAGGCGAGGAAGCGCCCAAGCATCTTCAAAAGATCTTCGGTCTGCGCGCCGTCGCGCTGAAGCTCGTCGATCCGCGCTTCTATCATCTCGACACTTGCTTCTGCCCGCTGAGGGGCGGCTGGCTGATGTATTACCCGGCGGCCTTCGATATCGCGTCACGGGAAGCGATCCGAGCCATCGCGCCAGCGGAGAAGCGGATCGAAGTCGGCGAGAAAGACGCGCTCTCTTTCGCCTGCAATGCTGTCGAAGTCGCCGGGCGCGTTTTCCTCAACGCCTGTTCCGACGATCTTCGATCGCGCCTGATCGACGCGGGCTTCACGCCCGTCGTCACGCCGCTCTCGGAATTCATGAAGGCGGGCGGCGCCGCGAAATGTCTGACGCTGCAGTTGCCGGGCGCCGCGTCCGCGGTCATGCCGCGGGGATAAGCGTTTCTCCGCCGACCGGCCGGCTACAGGGGCAAAGCGCGCCGGTCCGCAAGGCGTCGAGCACGCGCAGCGTATCGTCCGGCGCGCGGCCGACGTCGAGATTCGTCGCATAGACATGTTGAATGACATTGTCGGGATCGACGACGAAGGTGGCGCGATAGGCGACGCCTGAAGGCGCGCGCACGCCGAGGCCATCGATCAGATCGCCCCTCGAGTCGGCGAACTGCCAGATCGGCAGGCTCTTCAGGTCACGGTGGTCGCGCCGCCAAGCAAGCTTCACGAACTCATTGTCGGTCGAGCCGCCGAGAACGACGGCGTCGCGCTCGGCGAAATCCTTCGACAAGCGCGCGAAGGCCGCGATTTCCGTCGGACAAACGAAAGTAAAGTCCTTCGGATAGAAGAAGATGATTTTCCACATGCCCGGAAAGCTCGTCTCGCTGAGCGTTTCGAAGGCTGTCTCGCCGTTTTCTTCGATCTCGTTAAATCCCGGCTTAACGCCGGTAACAACGAAAGGCGGTATGCTGTCCCCAATTCCCAACATGTCTTTCTCCTAGAAAACGCCGTCGGCGCTTATTGCGGATTGCTTCTGGAGACGGTCGCATCGAACTCCTCCAGCCTCGAGGCGCAGCGCGGTCCAGTGTCGCCGCTCGGCAGGCCATAGAGTTCGGCGCGTCGCCAATCGATGAAGCGCTCTTCCGTCTCCCACATGGTCACCGAGAAATAGAGCACGTGCGGACCGCACTCCTTTCCCCTATGGAATTGAAAGCCGATGAGACCGGCCGCTTCCCGCAGCCGGACGCTTGTCTCTCGCCAAGCCGCTTCGAATGTTTCTTCGCAGCCCTTGACGACCTTGAACTGGTTCGAGGCCATGAACATCGCGCGTTCCTTCTTTCCTGTTGCCGAATATTTCATGGCGTCTGCCACGCATGCTGCTGCGCACGACGCGACAGCGCGACGAGCGCGGCGAATTCGTCACATCTCTTGCGCATGCATTCATCAGAACAGGAAAGCGCATAGTGGCTGCGCAGCGCCGCGAGCCCATAGCCGGCGAGTTCGACTTCATTGATCGACAGTCGAACCGAGTTTTGGTTCATCGCTTCGGCGAGAATCGAGTCAATGCGTTTTCTCTCGCGCGCCAGTTCGCACATCATTATCTCCTTGAGGGTCCGACACGTCACGCGTGGGGTTGCGCGCCCTGATCCTTTGCTTGAGGGTTCGATGCCGAAAGTCTCAGCGGCGCCGCGTGTATGCTCGAAAGATTTAGCAGGCGACTTCCTGCGTCAATACAATTGATCCCTTATCGGAAGTCTTTCAGAAAGCGCCGTCCGAAGCGTTCTTATTTGCGAAATATTCCAATTAGAAGGAACACAAGACATCAGCGTTGCACGTCGTCATCGGCGCCGCCGACCGGGGCCTTCTCGAGGCCATCGTTCTGGCCTGTGGCCTTCACGACGGGGCCATCGTTCCGGCGCAAATCTGGGTTCATTCGACAATACGCCGCGAAGGCCTGGCTTCAGCCCCAACGCGGCGCGACCAATGAATAAGGGAATGAAAATGCACAGCATCGCCACGCCCCGCCGGGTCAAGAAAGCCCTCGTCCTTGCGACGCTTCTGACGGCCTCAATGCCGCTTTATGGCTGCTACACGCCCGCGGAGCGCGCTCTCGGCGGCGGCGTCATCGGCGGTCTGGGCGGCGCCGGCATTGGCGCGCTTGCTTCGGGCGGACTCGCCGGTCCGACGCTCGCCACTGCGGCGGTCGGCGCAGCGGGCGGCGCGATCATTGGCGCCGCGACGGCGCCGCGCCCATATTACCGCCGTCACAGGCACTACTACTACTGAGACAGGACGGTCTCGCTTAATGTGCGGGCGCTTCACGCAGCATCTTTCCTGGGAGGAGCTCCAGCGGCTTGCCGATTTGATCGGCCAGCCGCGCAATCTGCAGCCGCGCTACAATGTGGCGCCGACGACGATGATCGAGGTCATCAGACCGACGCCGGCGGGACATGAGCTTGTCCAGATGCGCTGGGGCTTTGCGCCCTCCTGGTGGAAGAAGCCCCTGCGCGAACTGCCTGCAACCTTCAACGCGCGCGCCGAGACGGTCGCCGAAAAACCGATGTTTCGCTCGGCCTTCGCATCTCGGCGCTGCATCATCCCCGCGTCGGGCTTCTATGAATGGACCGGGGCGAAAGGCGCCAAGACTCCGCATTATTTCACGGCGCCCGACGGCGCCCCGCTCGCATTCGCCGGCTTGTGCGAGAGCTGTCGCGATATTGAAAGCGATGCGAAGATCGAGTCCGCGACGATCATCGTCGGTCCAGCGAATGGCTGGATGCGCCGCTTCCATGATCGCATGCCGGTCATCCTCGACTGGCGCGACGCGAATGCATGGATGTCGGGCGAGGATCCCGGGGCGTTGCTTCGCGCGCCGTCCGACGAGGCTCTGCAGGAATGGATCGTGTCGCCGCGCGTCAACCGTTCGGGCGACGCCGACGACGATCCGACGTTGATCGCCCCGAGCCTCACGGCCTCTGATCTTATCGATCGCCTAGGCGCCCTGTCCGGCGAAGCGAATCACCCGAGTTCGAAGGTCGTGACGCCGTAGCAGCGGTCGATGCGTCCCGGCGGCGGTCCTTCCGTATACATGCGCGCCGTGTCGAACACGGCGGTCATCTGGCGTCGCTGCGCCAGCGCGATGGCGGCGGAGTTCGCTTCGGGCGTATCGAGAAACACCGGCGCACCCGCGGCTCGCGCGCATAAGCCTTGAAACAGAGCGTCGGCGATTTGTAAATCATCCGCGAACAGCGGCCCGATCTTGTAGCCGTCGCGACACGTGCGCAGCACGCCATAGCCGGCGAGCCGGCCTTGCTTCACCACGGCGAGCGCCGCGCTCTGCTGCTGAGCGATCCAGCGCGAAAGAAAATTTGGTCGCGATGTGGCAAAGACCGTTTGGTCATAACGCACAATCTCGTCGAAGGGGACTTCGGCCAATTCAGTCACGTCGGGAGGCGCTTCGCCGCCGCCCACGCATCGATGACGTATGTTGCGATAGGCGAATGTGAATCCGTATCGCGCATATGTCTGCTGAAGGTCGATCGCGGCGTCGAGCCCGACATTGCGACCCTGCACATGCCGCAGCGCGACGTTCAAGAGCCGAAGGCCGACGCCCTGTCCACGATGAGCCGGCCGAACGATGAATAGCCCGACATAGCCGAAGGACTCGTCATAGGCGACGGCGGAGACGCAGCCCAGTGGCTCGCCCGCGCGCTCGGCGATGAAGAACCCTTTCGGATCGACGGCGTAGAAACACTCCGCGTCATAAAGTCCGGGATTCCAGCCCTCGGCCGCGGCCCAATCGAGCGCGCGATCAACTTCGCTCACGGACATTCGGCGAATGACGATGTCTTCCAAGTTCATGCGAGGCTTGTGGCGCGAGTCGCTGCAGGACGCAACCAAAGCGCGCCCGGCGGCTAGGGTCCGTCCTCCAGAAGCTGCGTGATCGAACCATTTGCGTGCAGGCGTCTGATCGCTTCGGCCAGGAGACCGGCGACGCTGACCACAATCAAACGATCGCCAAGCGCGGCGGCCATAGACGGTTGCAGCCGCACGGAATCGGTGATGATGAGCTGGTCGATCGGCGCGTTCTTTAGCGCGGACGCAGCCTTTTCGGAAAAGACGCCGTGAGTCGCCGCGACCCAGACGTGCGCCGCGCCATTGGCGCGGCAGGCCGCAGCGGTGCGCGCCACCGTGCCGCCGCCGGCGATCAGGTCGTCGATGATGATCGCGGTGCGATCCTTGACGTCGCCCGCGAAAATATCGCCAACGACGTGGCCCTCGCTTCGGTATTTATCCATGAAGGCTTTGGCCACGGGCCGCTTCAGCATGCGTTCAAGCCGCAGCCGAAAAAGCTCCGCGCGCTTCTCGCCGCCAAGATCGGGAGAGACGACGGCGACAGGCCTGTCCCCGATGTTGGCCAGGACATGACGCGCAAACAACGCCTGAGCGTCAAGGTGAACCGTCTCGCAACGAAAGGCGTTCTGAAAAGCGGCGATGTTATGTACGTCGACGCAGACCACACGATCTGTTCCAAGCGCTTCAAACAGCTGCGCGACATAGCGCGTGGTGACCGGATCGCGGGGCTTGGTGCGCCGGTCCTTGCGCGCGAAGCACAGATAGGGCGTGACGGCCGTGACGCACTGAGCGCCTGCGTCCTTCAGCGCGCCGACGAAGAACAGCAGTTTGCAGAGCTTGTCGGCGCTGCTCGCGATGTGATCGCCATTCAGGGTGAAGACGATGTAGCAGTCGCGGCCGCGCACATTTTCGAGCGGCCTGATCTTATATTCGCCGTCTTCGAACTCGCGGTCTTCCAGCGGCGCGAGTTCAGCGCCAAGCGCCTGTGCGACGTCTTCGCCAGCAGATATGCTTGCGCCGAGCGCAAATAGCGCAAGGCTGCTCTCCGCTGTTTCGCGCGTCGTCCGTCTGGGCGCGCCATCCAGAACATGCGCCGAAATCGCGGTGAGCGCCGAGTCGATCGTGCTCCCGTCTTCCGAAAGCGGTGCCACCAGAATTTCCACAATGGCGCGATCGCGTCCACGTTCCGCGCTGGTGTATTGCGCGAGCACGGGTTGGCCGGTTCGCCGCACCTCCTTGAACAGACGACGCAGCCGCACTGCGCCGCGGCGATTTCCCGCTTCGCTCAGCCTGTCGCCGATCCGGTAGGGGCCCAATAACATCGCCGCGGCCGACGCGCCTTCGGTCAGGACGCCGTCGTCGTCCGGTCCCTCGAATCGATGAACGAACAAGGTTTCGGCGGCGCCGCGCTCTTCCGGCGCAAAGCTGATCGCGCTTCGCCGAGGCGCGACAGCGCCGGCGCGCGCCGCCTCCCAGCGCTCATGTATGAGATCGAGTTCCAGTCGTTTCGGCTGAGGCGCGAAGTCCAGACGGTCGAAAAGCCGCTTGAGCGGTGGTTCGGTCTGCGCCATCGTCGTCATTTCTTGAAACCTTCTTTCGTTGCAATGACGTCATTCATCCACCGCGCCGCGACTCGCGCAAAGATTCTCGACAAACCATTTGGTCGCGCGCTCGACGGCGCTCTCCAATGTGCCGGGCTCCTCGAAGAGATGGGTGGCGCCGGGAACGATGTCGAGACGGTTCCGGCATCTGAGCAGCTGCTGCGCGCTGCGATTGAGTTCAATCACGCCATAATCCAGTCCGCCGACGATCAGCAACGTCGGCGCTTGAACCCGCCGCAGCGCGTCGCCTGCAAGATCTGGCCGACCGCCGCGCGAGACGACGGCGGCGACGCGTGGTTCGTCGGCTGCGGCGACGAGCGCGGCGGCGGCGCCCGTGCTCGCCCCGAACAGCCCGATGGGCAAGCGAGCGGCGTCACTTTCTGCGGTCCAGGCGATCGCCTCGCCGACGCGCGCGCCGAGCAGTTCAATGTCGAAAACATTGCGGCGGAGTTCGCCTTCCGTGGCGGTCAGGAGATCGAACAGCAAACAGGCGAATCCCTGCGCGACGAGCCGCTCGGCGACATATCTGTTGCGCGGACTAAAGCGCGAGGAGCCACTGCCATGCGCGAAAATGATGAGCCCCTGTGGCGATTGAGGCAGGTACAGCGATCCCTCCAATCGATGGGGGCCGATTGCGACGTCGGCGGTCGTGAAGTCGCGCGTCATAGGGACCTCGTGCAGATTGGACGTTTCAGCCTACATGGCGTCCTAAATGGCGTCGCAGCATGAATCTTCTGTGTGGAGAAACCGCTGAGCCCTCGCCATATTCCCTTAAGGACGCTCGCTTGTCCGCCTCAGTTCAGAGGGAGGTTCGCATGCAAACGCAGCCGAAGATAGATTTCCAGGGCGTTGAGCCCTCATCCCGCCAGCAAGAACAAATCATGCGACAGATAGAAAAGCTCGAGGATCGCTACGGACGTGCGACAGCCTGTCGCGTCGTCGTGAAGGGTCCGGGCGCGCATCATCACACGGGCGGGCTCTACGAGATCAATCTGCATCTCGTCCTGCCCGACAAGCGCGAGGTTGCGATCGAGCGCACGCCCCATCAGGACGAGCGGTTCCAGGATTTCGATTTCGCGCTCAATGACGTGTTCAAACGGGCGCGTCGCCGGTTGCAGGACCAGGTCCGGCGCATGCGCGGCAAGGTGAAGCATCACGAGACGCCGCCGACCGGCGTCGTGAAGAAAATGGTGGCCGAGGATGGCTATGGCTTCATCGAAGCTCCCGACGGCCGAGAGATCTACTTCCACCGCAACAGCGTCGAAGAACCCGGATTTGACGCGTTGAAACCTGGCGCGCGCGTTCGCTACAGGGAGGAGGAGGGCCAAGAAGGCCCACAAGCAAGCCGCGTCACTCCGCTCGGCCGCGACGCCGCCTGAGCTTGGCCGTGATGGCTGTCCTCGGCGATCACTCGGCGACCGTGCGGTGGGAGCATTTTCCGCACGACGCCGACATCGGCGTCCGCGGCTATGGCGCGACGCCCGGCGAAGCCTGCGAACAGGCCGCCTTGGCCACGATGGCGGCGATCCTTGATCCGGCGACCGTTCGGCTTGAGCAGACGGTAGACTTTGCGCTCGAAGCGCCCCGCCTCGACCTGCTGCTCGTCGACTGGCTTAACGCGCTCATATACGAAATGGCGGAGCGTCGGATGGTGTTTGGCGCGTTCCATGTAAAGATCGAGAACGATCGTCTCAAGGGCCGCGCTCTTGGCGAGGCAGTGTCGCGCGCGCGACACGCGCCCGCCGTGGAAGTGAAAGGCGCGACCTACACCGAACTTGCCTTCGTCGAGGATAGGCCAGGACTTTGGCGCGCGCAGTGCGTCATCGACGTTTAGGCGCGGGAGGATGCGATGGACGTTTCACGTTTCGAAAAGCTCTCGGAGACGGCGTGGCGAATTGCGCCCTTCGAGGGCATGCGCGTGCCGGCGATCGTTTATGCGACTGAAGACCTCATGACGGAAATGGATGACAAGGTCTTCGATCAGGTGACCAATGTCGCGAAATTGCCGGGCATCGTGCGCGCTTCCTACGCCATGCCCGACGCGCATTGGGGCTATGGCTTTCCGATCGGCGGCGTTGCTGCTTTTGATGCAGACGAAGGCGGCGTGGTGTCCGCTGGCGGCGTCGGGTTCGACGTCTCCTGCGGCGTACGCACGCATCTGACGCATCTGACGCGCGAGCAGGTCGTTTCCGTTCAGCAGGAACTCGCCGACGCGCTCTTTGAGCATGTCCCGGCTGGAGTCGGTTCAGAGGGCGAGATCGCCCTCGATGCGCAGGGCATGAACGCCATGCTGCTCGGCGGCGCGCAATGGGCGATCGAGCGCGGCTTCGGGCGGCCCGAGGATCTCGATCGCATCGAAGAGAGAGGATGCGCGTCGGGCGCCGACCCCGCCGCAGTGTCGGAACATGCGCGAAAACGCCAGCGGCGCGAAATGGGCACGTTGGGGTCGGGCAATCATTATCTGGAGGTGCAAGAAGTCGCCGAAATCTTCGATGATGAAATCGCCGCCGCATATGGCCTCGTCAAAGGCGAGTGCGTTGTGACGATCCATTGCGGCTCGCGCGGCCTCGGCCATCAGATCGGCACGGAATATTTGCGCGAGATGGTGCTGTCGGCGCCAAATTACGGGATTGAGTTGCCCGATCGTGAATTGGCCTGCGCGCCGATCAAATCGGAACTCGGCCAGAAATATCTTAGCGCCATGCGCGCGGCGATCAATTGCGCGCTCGCCAATCGCGAGATCATCGGCCATCTGGCGCGACAGGTCTTCGCCAGATTTTTCGCGCAGGAAGGCTTGCCGCTCATGTTTGATGTTTCCCACAACACATGCAAGGTCGAGCGCCATGCGATCGACGGCGAGACGCGCCAGCTTTTCGTTCATCGCAAGGGCGCGACGCGCGCGTTCGGTCCCGGCCATGAAGGTTTGCCGGAGGCGCTGCGGCCTTATGGGCAGCCGGTGCTGATCGGCGGCAGCATGGGCGCGGGCTCCTATGTTCTCGCCGGCGTGAAGACGAGCGAGCCCCAGGCGTTTTCATCCGCCTGTCACGGCGCGGGCCGACGCATGAGCCGCCATGCGGCGACGCGGACCTGGGGCGGACGCCAAGTCGTTGACGATCTTCGCGCACAGGGGATCATCGTCAAGAGTCCGTCGCTGCGCGGCGTCGCTGAAGAGGCGCCTGGCGCCTACAAGGACGTTCGCGCGGTCGTCGATTCCGCCGAGGCGGCAGGATTGGCGCGAAAGGTCGCCTTTCTGAAACCGCTCATCTGCGTCAAGGGCTGAGAAAGCAGCGCGACATGGAGTCGATCCCCCATAGCGGAGCGAGCGCCATTGGCGAGGCGGACTTGCCCTCAATTGCCGAGAAGGTTCGATTTCTTAGCGCGCCCGGCGCCTATTCGCACGCTCCGGCGTCGGTGGCGGTGCTGGAAACGCATATGTCCTATGTCTTTCTGGCAGGCGATAAGGTCTACAAGCTCAAGAAGCCCGTTCGCTATCCTTTTCTCGACTTCTCGACGATCGATGCTCGCGAACACAATTGTCGCGAGGAGGTGCGCCTCAACCGCCGGCTCGCGGACGACGTGTATTTGGGCGTCGCGCCGTTGACCTGTGGTCCGATTCGCCGCATGGCGCTCGGCGGCGATGGCGCCGTCGTCGACTGGCTTGTCGTGATGCGCCGCCTGCCGCGCGACGCGATGCTCGATCGGCTGATCGCCGAAGATCGCTTGAGCGCGGCGCAGATCGACATGCTCTGCGACACCTTGGCGGCGTTCTATCGCGGCGTGGAACGCTCCTCGATCAGCGCCGAGGATTATGCGCTGCGGTTTTTTCGCGAGCAGGAAAAGAATCGAGACGTTCTGACGCGGCGGGATTTCGCGCTCGACCATGGGCGCACGCCCATTCTTCTCGACCTTCTCGACGCACGACTGGCGGCCAGCCGATCACTGTTGCAGGAGCGCGTCTTTCAGGGCCAGGTCGTCGACGGACATGGCGACTTGCGCCCGGAGCATATCTGCTTTCGCGACCCCATCGCCATATTCGACTGTCTGGAGTTCAACGCCGAACTGCGCCAGGTCGATCCCTTCGATGAGCTCGCCTATCTTGGCGTCGAATGTGCGCTGCTTGGCGCGAATGCGCTCGGCGTCGAACTCGTCGACAAAGTGGCGCAGCGACTCTCCTGCGCACCCCCGCGACGCCTGGTGTCGCTTTACGCGGCTTGGCGCGCGGTGCTGCGCGCGCGGCAGTCTGTGGCGCATCTTCTCGATGAATCGCCACGTGAGCCATCGAAGTGGGAACCGCTGGCGACGCGCTATCTGAATCTTGCGCAATCGGCGCTCGCCGCCGACAATCGGACGGGGAAGTGAGGGCGCCATGTCCTTTTACGACCGAACCGACGCTGGGCGTCGCCTTGCCGCCGAGCTTGAGAAATTCAAGGGCGAGGATGTTGTCGTCTTCGCCCTGCCGCGCGGCGGAGCGCCCGTCGCCGAGCCGATCGCGGTTTTGCTGAAGGCGCCTCTCGATCTCGTGCTTGTCAGGAAAATTGGCGTGCCCTTCCAGCCGGAGCTGGCGATGGGCGCCGTGGCGGATGGCGGCGCGCCGGTGATCGTGCGCAATGAGGACGTGATCGCCATGGCGGATGTGAGCGAACAGGAGTTTGAGAGCGTGTGCGCGCGCGAACTTGAGGAGATCGAGCGGCGCCGGCAGCTCTATCTTGGCCGCCGCGAGCGACCGGAGGCGAAAGGGCGCATCGCCATTGTCGTCGACGACGGCGTCGCCACCGGCGCGACGACGCGCGCGGCGCTGCGCGCCGTCCGCGCACGTGCGCCGAAGAAGCTTGTGCTGGCCGTGCCAGTCGCGCCTCCAGATACGCTGGAGTCTCTTAGCGCTGAAGTCGACGAGATTGTCTGTCTTGAGACGCATCGCGCGTTCGGCGCGATAGGGTTTTTCTACCGTGATTTTCGCCAGATCAGCGATGAGGAAGTGATCGAAATCCTCAACCGATGCGCCAAGAAGGCCGGGGACGCGTCGAACGCGACGATCTGAGCAGCCGACGGAGCGTATCGCATCTATGTCGTCGATATCAGCCACCTGAAATCAGCCATAATTGCCCAAAAAGCTCGGTCCGCGGCTTTTGGGAGATCAACCATGCGCCAAAACAGCGGATCGATCATTTTTGCCGCGCTTCTCTTCACGGCGGCCCCGGCGCAGGCTTTCGACAGCCCGATCAATCGCGGTCCGCTCGCCGACTTCCTCAACGTATTTCGCGAGCAGGCGATACCGCGGCAGGCCGTCTATTGGCGCCATCCGCAATTCAAGCGCGGCACGGTCGTCATCTCGACCAAGGACCGTCGGCTCTATTACGTGCTCGGCGACGGACGCGCGATTGAATATGGCGTCGGCGTCGGTCGAATGGGCTTCACCTGGTCCGGCGTGAAAACGATATCGCGCAAGCGCGAGTGGCCGGACTGGAGTCCGCCGCCGCAGATGCTCAAGCGCAGACCGGATTTGCCGCGCCATATGGCCGGCGGCATGGAAAATCCGCTTGGCGCGCGCGCGCTCTACCTCGGCTCGAGCCAATATCGCATTCATGGCTCCAACGAGCCGGACACGATCGGCGCCGCCGTGTCATCGGGCTGTATCCGCATGACCAACAAGGACGTCGTCGATCTCTACAGTCGCGTTAAGGTCGGGACGAAAGTCGTCGTGCTCAATTAAGGGCGCCCGGCGTTCACCTTGTCCTCGGGCGCGACGGCTTCGCAGACCAAGCGCTGGCGCCAAACGCCGTAGCGCCAGGGCGTAAGCGGGCGCGCATCGGCGCGCAGGGTTTCGGGCACGGGGTCGAAACCCGCGCCGCCGCCCGGACGGCAGCGGCAGATGCGCGCGAACCCCATCCAACCGCCAGCCCATAAGCCATGTTTCGCGATGGCTTCGTCGGCGTATTCCGAGCAGGTGGGCGCATAGCGGCAGAAGCGTCCCGCGAAGGCCGAGAAGGTGACGCGATAGACGAAGATCAGCGCGCGCGCCGCGCGAGCGGGCAGGGATCGCAGCAGGGCAAGGAGGGTCGGCACAAACACAATCTATTTCCGCCGGACGTGAATCTGAAGGGCGCGCGATACATTTCCCGGGCCTGAGCGAGATGGCCGCGCAGGAGGAATTGGGAAGGATCGTGTTTCCTGGGAATTGGGCGGGTATGCATCAGTCCGATTCTCGATAGACGATGGTATTGAAACCCTCAGACTGCGCCGGAGGCGCAAAATAGCTCGTGATTAAGTCGAACTGATCGTCTGTTACAAGGAACTCGTGCTCGCCGCGAGCGTAACGCGCATGCATGCGCGCCCTGCAAAGAGCGTCTGAAGCCTTCAGATAATGAAGCTGATGCGCGACGCCGGCGTTCTCGAAAATGCCGCGCATCCATTGCCGAGTAGCGACGGTGTTCGCCGGGAAATCCAGGACGACCGACAGTCCCGCGCGCATCACATCCTCTATATGCGGGCCCATTACATCGCGGAAGCGCGCCGAGTAACGCACATAATCCTTTACCGAATGCATCTCTGGACCGTAAAGGCGTTTCATCCACCTGTCTTCGCTGACCAGCAAGGTCGCCGGCGCCGCGGCGAGGCGATTGCAGAGCGTCGATTTGCCGGCTGCAATCTTGCCGCAGACCAAATGGAGGGTGGGTTGATGCGTAGTCACGATCATCATCCGCCAGTCGGAATTCGAAAACGAAACTCGGCGTTATATTGAAAAAGGCCGCCCGACGAGGGCGGCCTTTTTCGGTCTCAGTGTGTAGGCGATCTCATTCCGCAGGCGGCAGCGCCGGCGCAGGCTCGGCCGCTTCGGCGCCGCGCTGCTCGATGATGAGTTCGTCGCGCCCGCCCGCGACGGCGCGGAACTTGGACATCGCAGCGCCGGTGCCGGCCGGAATGAGCCGGCCGACGATGACGTTCTCCTTGAGGCCGACGAGCGGGTCGATCTTGCCGTTGACGGCGGCCTCGGTGAGGACGCGGGTCGTCTCCTGGAAGGAGGCGGCCGAGAAGAAGGAGCGTGTCTGCAGCGAGGCCTTGGTGATGCCGAGCAGCACCGGCGTGCCATGCGCAGGCTTGCCGCCATTCTCGAGCGCCTTGGCGTTCGCTTCCTCGAGCTCCAGCTTGTCGACCTGCTCGCCTTCGAGGAAGCCGGTGTCGCCCGGATCGACGATGTCGATCTTCTGCAACATCTGACGCACGATCACTTCGATGTGCTTGTCGTTGATGTTGACGCCCTGCAGCCGATAGACCTCCTGGATCTCGTTGACGAGGTAAGCCGCAAGCTCCTCCACGCCCTTGATCGCCAGAATGTCGTGCGGCGCCGGATTGCCGTCGACGATGTAATCGCCCTTCTCGACGACATCGCCATCCTGAAGATGGATATGCTTGCCCTTCGGGATCAGATATTCGACCGGATCCGCGCCTTCCTCGGTCGGCGTGATGGTGATGCGCTGCTTGTTCTTGTAGTCCTTGCCGAAGGCGACCGTGCCGGAGATTTCCGCGATGATCGCGTGATCTTTCGGACGGCGCGCCTCGAAAAGCTCCGCGACGCGCGGCAGACCGCCGGTGATGTCGCGGGTCTTGGCGCTCTCCACCGAAATACGCGCGACAATGTCGCCGGCCTTCACCGTGCCGCCGGGTTCGACGGCAATGATCGAGTCGACGGGCAGCAAGTAGCGAGCGTCGCCGCCGCGGGCCAGCTTGACGATCTTGCCATCGGCGCCCTTGATCAGGATCGATGGCTTCAGGCTCGCCGAGCGCAGGTTGAGGCGGTAGTCCATGACCATGCGCTTGGTGATGCCGGTCGATTCGTCGACCGTCTCCGACATCGATTGCCCTTCGACGAGTTCCTCGAAGCCGATGACGCCGTCGACTTCGCTGATGATCGGACGCGTGTAAGGGTCCCACTCGGCCAGTCGCTGGCCGCGCTTCACCTTGTCGCCCTCGTCGACCTTCATTTTGGCGCCATAGAGGAGGCGGTTCACCGCCCGCTCCTCGCCGTTCGGGCCGAGGATCACGATGGCGACGTTACGCGCCATGACGATGAGATCGCCGTCCGAGTTGCGGGCGAGATGGCGGTTGCGCACATGCACCTTGCCCTCGAAGTTCGACTCGATGAACGACTGGTCAGCCAGCTGCGCCGCGCCGCCGATATGGAAGGTGCGCATGGTGAGCTGCGTGCCCGGCTCCCCGATCGACTGCGCCGCGATGACGCCGACGGCTTCGCCCATGTTGACGGGCGTGCCGCGCGCGAGATCGCGTCCATAGCACTTGCCGCAGACGCCGTTCTTGGCCTCGCAGGTCAGGACCGAGCGGATCTTCACCTCCTGAATGCCGGCGGCGTTGATCGCGTCGATGTGCTGTTCTTGGATCATCTCGCCGGCCGGCACGATCACGGTCTTGCCGTCCTGCGACATCAGAGCCTCCGCCGCGGTGCGGCCGAGGATGCGCGACGTCAGCGAGGCGACGACCTGTCCCGCGTCGATGATCGCGCGCATGCGGATGCCGTTCTGCGAGCCGCAGTCGGTCGACGAGATGATGGAATCCTGCGCGACGTCAACGAGGCGGCGCGTGAGATAGCCTGAGTTCGCCGTCTTCAACGCCGTGTCGGCGAGACCCTTGCGGGCGCCGTGCGTGGAGTTGAAGTATTCAAGGACGGTGAGGCCCTCCTTGAAGTTCGAGATGATCGGGCTCTCGATGATCTCGCCCGAGGGCTTGGCCATCAGTCCGCGCATCGCCGCGAGCTGCTTCATCTGCTGCGGCGAGCCGCGCGCGCCGGAATGCGACATCATATAGATCGAGTTGATCGGCATGTCGCGGCCATGCTCGTCTTTGCTCACCGACGAGATGCGCTGCATCATTTCCTCGGCGAGCTTGTCGGTGCACTTCATCCAGGCGTCGACGACCTTGTTGTATTTTTCGCCCTGGGTGATCAGGCCGTCGTTATATTGCTGCTCATATTCCTTGGCCGCCGCGCGCGTCTCGGAGACGATCGCCTCCTTGTTTTCCGGCACGACCATGTCGTCCTTGCCGAAGGAGATTCCCGCCTTGAAGGCTTCGCGGAAGCCAAGCGACATGATGCGGTCGCAGAAGATGACCGTCTCCTTCTGACCGCAGTTGCGGTAGACGGTGTCGATCATGTTCGAGATTTCCTTCTTGGTCATCAGTCTGTTGACGACGTCGAAGGGAATCTTGTCGTGCCTCGGCATCAGCTGGCCGAGCATCATGCGGCCGGGCGTCGTGTCGAAAATCTTCGATACGCGCTTGCCCTTCTCATCATAGGTCCAGGCGCGGCCCTTGATCTTGGTGTGGAGCGTGACCGCCTTGGCGGCGATCGCGTGCTCGATCTCACCCTGGCTCGCGAACGCCATCCCCTGTCCGGGTTCGCCGTCGCGCTCGAGCGTGAGATAATAGAGGCCGAGAACGATATCCTGCGACGGCACGATGATCGGCTGACCATTGGCCGGGTGCAAGATGTTGTTCGTCGACATCATCAGCACGCGCGCTTCGAGCTGCGCTTCAAGCGACAGCGGCACGTGAACAGCCATCTGGTCGCCGTCGAAGTCGGCGTTGAAGGCGGCGCAGACGAGCGGATGCAGCTGGATCGCCTTGCCCTCGATCAGCACGGGCTCGAACGCCTGAATGCCGAGACGGTGCAGAGTCGGCGCGCGATTCAGCAGCACCGGATGCTCGCGAATGACCTCGTCGAGGATGTCCCAGACTTCCGGCTTTTCCTTTTCGACAAGCTTCTTCGCCTGTTTGACGGTCGCCGAATAGCCCTTGGCGTCGAGACGCGAATAGATGAAGGGCTTGAACAGCTCGAGCGCCATCTTCTTGGGCAGGCCGCACTGATGCAGCTTCAGCTCCGGGCCGACGACGATCACCGAGCGGCCGGAATAATCGACGCGCTTGCCCAAGAGGTTCTGACGGAAGCGGCCCTGCTTGCCCTTCAGCATGTCGGCGAGCGACTTCAGCGGACGCTTGTTGGCGCCCGTGATCACCCGTCCGCGGCGGCCATTGTCGAACAGCGCGTCGACGGCCTCCTGCAACATGCGCTTCTCGTTACGGATGATGATGTCCGGCGCGCGCAATTCGATCAGCCGCTTCAGACGATTGTTGCGGTTGATGACGCGGCGGTAGAGATCGTTCAAATCCGAGGTCGCGAAGCGGCCGCCGTCCAGCGGCACGAGCGGACGCAGATCCGGCGGAATGACCGGGACTTCCTTGAGGATCATCCATTCGGGGCGGTTGCCCGACTGGAGGAAAGCCTCGATGATCTTGAGGCGCTTCGCCAGCTTCTTGGGCTTGAGCTCGGTCTTCGCTTCGGAGATCTCGATGCGCAGCGACGCGGCGATCGCTTCCAGGTCCATCGACTCAAGAAGCTTGCGGATCGCTTCCGCACCGATCATGGCCGTGAACGTGTCTTGGCCATATTCGTCCTGCGCGCGCATATATTCGTCTTCCGACAGCAACTGACGCTCTTTGAGCGGCGTCAGGCCCGCGTCGAGGACGATATACGACTCGAAATAGAGGATTCGCTCAAGATCCTTGAGCGTCATGTCGAGCAACAGGCCGATGCGCGAGGGCAGCGACTTCAGAAACCAGATGTGGGCGACGGGCGCGGCGAGCGAGATGTGGCCCATGCGGTCACGCCGCACGCGCGCGAGGGTGACCTCGACGCCGCACTTCTCGCAAATGACGCCCTTGTATTTCATCCGCTTATATTTGCCGCACAGGCACTCATAGTCCTTGATCGGACCAAAGATGCGCGCGCAGAACAGTCCGTCGCGCTCTGGCTTGAACGTGCGGTAGTTGATCGTCTCTGGCTTTTTGATCTCGCCGTAAGACCAGGAAAGAATCTTCTCCGGGCTGGCGATCGAAATCTGAATCTGGTCGAAGGCCTGCGTCGCCACGACCGGATTGAAGAGATTCATGACCTCTTGCTGATTCATGGTCTTCTCCTAGGGCGCTGCGAATGCGGCTTCGAGCCTTATTCCGCGCGCCGTGAAATCCTTATTCAGGCCGTCACCGCGAAAAGCGAAACGGCGAAGCAATCCAGGATTGCTTCGCTTCGCTCGCAATGACGTTCTGCAGCTTCATCGGCAGGGATTACTCCGCCGCCTCGACTGCCGTCGGCGGCGCTTCTTCTTCTTCCGGCTCCGCGTTGGTCAGTTCGACGTTCAGCGCCAGCGAGCGCATCTCCTTGATGAGCACGTTGAAGCTTTCCGGAATGCCTGATTCGAACGTGTCGTCGCCGCGCACGATCGACTCATAGACCTTGGTGCGGCCGGCGACGTCGTCCGACTTCACGGTCAGCATCTCCTGCAGCGTGTACGCGGCGCCATAGGCTTCGAGCGCCCAGACCTCCATTTCGCCGAAGCGCTGACCGCCGAACTGCGCCTTACCGCCCAGCGGCTGCTGGGTGACGAGCGAGTAGGGGCCGATGGAGCGCGCGTGGATCTTGTCGTCGACGAGATGGTGCAGCTTCAGCATATAGATGTAGCCGACGGTCACCTTACGGTCGAAGGTCTCGCCGGTGCGTCCGTCGAAGAGCCTCACCTGACCTGACGAGGCCAGGCC
The DNA here is from genome assembly GCF_013350005.1 of Methylocystis silviterrae. Taxonomy (GTDB): domain Bacteria; phylum Pseudomonadota; class Alphaproteobacteria; order Rhizobiales; family Beijerinckiaceae; genus Methylocystis; species Methylocystis silviterrae. The sequence continues at coordinate 270,097 of NZ_JABVWW010000004.1, read as the reverse complement.
CGCCTTCTCCAGCATGTCGACGATGTCCTTCTCGCGCGCGCCGTCGAACACCGGCGTCGCGATCGGAACTCCGCGCTTCAAATCCTTGCCGACTTCCACAAGGCTCGTCTCGTCGAGCGAGGCGAGCTCCGGATCGTCGCCGTAGATTTCGGTCAACGCTTTGCGCAAAGGCTTGCTGTCTCTGCTGCGATAGTAAGCGTCGACCGCCTGGCCGACCTGCTTGCCGAGACCGGCGCAGGCCCAGCCGAGATGCGTCTCGAGAATCTGTCCGACGTTCATCCGGCTCGGCACGCCGAGCGGATTGAGCACGATGTCGACAGGCGTGCCGTCCTCTAAGAACGGCATGTCTTCCTGCGGCACGATGCGCGAAACGACGCCCTTGTTGCCGTGACGGCCGGCCATCTTGTCGCCGGGTTGGATTTTGCGCTTCACCGCGACGAAGACTTTGACCATCTTCATCACGCCGGGCGGCAGTTCGTCGCCGCGCTGCAATTTTTCGACCTTGTCGAGGAAGCGGTTCTCAAGCCCCTTCTTCGACTCGTCATATTGCTTGCGCACGGCTTCGATCGACCCCATCAGCGCGTCGTCCTCGACGACGAAGGTCCACCACTGCGAGCGGGGATATTCGTCGAGGATCGCCTGAGTCAGCTTCTCGCCCTTCCTGAACGACTTCGGGCCGGCGATGCCGACCTTGCCGATCAGCGTTTCGCAGAGACGCGTATAGACGTTGCGGTCCAGAATCGCGAGCTCGTCGTCGCGGTCCTTGGCCAGACGCTCGATCTCCTCGCGTTCGATCGCCTGGGCGCGCTCGTCCTTCTCAACGCCGTGGCGATTGAAGACGCGCACCTCGACGATCGTTCCCTGAACGCCCGGCGGCACGCGCAGCGACGTGTCGCGCACGTCGGAGGCCTTTTCGCCAAAGATGGCGCGCAGGAGCTTCTCTTCCGGCGTCATCGGGCTTTCGCCCTTGGGCGTGATCTTGCCGACGAGGATGTCGCCCGCCTGCACTTCGGCGCCGATATAGACGATCCCCGCCTCGTCGAGATTCTTCAGCGTCTCTTCCGAGACGTTGGGAATATCGCGGGTGATTTCTTCCGGACCGAGCTTCGTGTCGCGCGCCATCACCTCGAATTCATCGATGTGAATGGAGGTGAACACGTCGTCCTTGACGATGCGCTCGTTCAGGAGGATCGAGTCCTCGAAGTTGTAGCCGTTCCAAGGCATAAAGGCGACGAGCACATTGCGTCCGAGCGCCAGATCGCCAAGGTCGGTCGACGGACCGTCGGCGATGATGTCGCCCTTCACCACAAGATCGCCGACGCGAACGAGCGGCTTCTGGTTGATGCAGGTCGACTGGTTCGAGCGCTGGAACTTCATCAGCCGATAGATGTCGACGCCGGGCTTGCCCGGATCAAGCTCTTCGGTCGCCCGGATGACGATACGGGTCGCGTCGATCTGGTCGACGACGCCGGTGCGGCGCGCCGAGATGGCGGCGCCGGAGTCGCGCGCCACGATCGCCTCCATGCCGGTGCCGACGAGCGGCGCGTCGGCCTTGACGAGCGGCACGGCCTGACGCTGCATGTTCGAACCCATCAGCGCCCGGTTGGCGTCATCGTTCTCAAGGAACGGAATGAGCGCCGCGGCCACCGACACGAGCTGCTTGGGCGACACGTCCATCGCGTCGACTTTCTCGCGCGGCACGAGCATGACGTCGCCGGCGTGACGGCAGAGCACGAGGTCTTCCGTCAGATTGCCGTCCTTGTCGACTTGCGCGTTCGCCTGAGCGACGTGATATTTCGCTTCCTCCATCGCCGACAGATAGGCGACTTCGCCCGTCACCTTGCTGTCGCGCACGCGGCGATACGGCGCTTCGATGAAGCCGTATTTATTGACGCGGGCGAAGGTCGCGAGCGAATTGATCAGGCCGATGTTCGGACCTTCCGGCGTCTCGATCGGACAGATGCGGCCGTAATGCGTCGGGTGCACGTCGCGCACCTCGAAGCCCGCTCTTTCACGGGTCAGTCCGCCCGGACCAAGCGCCGAGAGACGACGCTTATGCGTGATCTCCGACAGCGGATTGGTCTGGTCCATGAACTGCGACAGCTGCGACGAACCGAAGAATTCGCGCACGGCCGCCGCCGCCGGCTTGGCGTTGATCAGGTCCTGCGGCATGACCGTGTCGATGTCGACCGACGACATGCGCTCCTTGATGGCGCGCTCCATACGCAGCAGGCCGAGGCGATACTGATTCTCCATCAGCTCGCCGACCGAGCGCACCCGGCGGTTGCCGAGATGGTCGATGTCGTCGATTTCGCCGCGACCATCGCGCAGATCGACGAGCGCCTTGACGACCGCGAGGATGTCCTCGCGGCGCAGCGTCCGCGTCGTGTCCGGCGCGTCGAGATCGAGGCGCATGTTCATCTTCACGCGGCCGACGGCCGAGAGGTCATAGCGCTCCGGATCGAAGAACAGCGAGTGGAACATGTTTTCCGCCGTGTCCATCGTCGGCGGCTCGCCCGGGCGCATCACGCGGTAGATGTCGAACAGCGCCTCTTCGCGGATCGAGTTCTTGTCGACGGCGAGCGTATTGCGGATGTAGGGGCCGATATTGATGTGGTCGATGTCGAGCACCGGCAGCTCGTCGAAGCCCTTTTCGATCAGCAACGGCAGCGTCTTCACAGTGATCTCGTCGCCCGCTTCGGCGAAGATCTCGCCGGTGGCGGGGTCGAAGAGGTCCTGCGCGAGATATTGGCCGTAGAGCTCTTCGGGCGCGACTCGGATCGCCTTCACGCCCTTCTCGGCGAGTTGGCGCGCGGCGCGCACGGCGAGCTTCTTGCCGGCTTCGAGAATCACCTGGCCCGTGTCGGCGTCGACCATATCGGCGACGGCCTTCACGCCCTTGATGCGCTCGGCGTCGAACGGCATGCGCCAGTTCTCGCCGTCCTGCGTGTAAAGGATCGTCTTGTAGAACGTCGACAGAATCTCTTCGCCGTCGAGGCCGAGCGCGAACAGGAGCGACGTCACCGGAATCTTGCGGCGGCGGTCGATGCGCGCATAGACGATGTCCTTGGCGTCGAACTCGATGTCGAGCCAGGATCCGCGATAGGGAATGATGCGGGCGGCGAAAAGCAGCTTGCCCGAAGAATGGCTCTTGCCCTTGTCGTGGTCGAAGAACACGCCCGGCGAGCGATGCATCTGCGAGACGATGACGCGCTCGGTGCCGTTGACGACGAAGGTGCCGTTCGACGTCATGAAGGGCATGTCGCCCATGTAGACGTCCTGCTCCTTGATGTCCTTGACCGACTTCGCCTGCGTATCGGGATCGACGTCGAATACGATGAGGCGCAGCGTCACCTTGAGCGGCGCAGCGTAGGTCATGCCGCGCTGGCGGCACTCGTCGACGTCATATTTGGGCTGTTCGAACTCGTAGCGCACGAATTCGAGCAGGGAGACCTGCGAGAAGTCGGAGATCGGAAAGACGGACTTGAAGACGGACTGCAACCCCTCGTCAGGACGGCCGCCTTTGGGCTCGTCGACAAGGAGGAACTGATCGTAGGAGGCCTTTTGGACCTCGATCAGATTCGGCATTTCCGCCGCTTCGCGGATATGTCCGAAGAATTTGCGGATGCGCTTGCGACCGGTGAACTTTCTCGCCGACGTCTGAGCCATGTCGCTTTTCGAGCCTCTTTCTTCGTTGGGCCGACCGTCCCGCTGCGAGAGGTCCTTTGCCCGTCAAGCGCTCGTCATTGCGGCGTGATTCCCGCGTCCGTGAGCGCCTTCTTTTATCATTGGCCGCAGCCCCGGCGCGCCGGGGCTGCGACGATCGCGACGCCGCCAAAGGCGGCGGCAATTACTTGAGTTCGATCTTGGCGCCGACCTTTTCGAGAGCGGCCTTGATCTTCTCGGCCTCGTCCTTGCTCACGCCTTCCTTGATGGGCTTGGGCGCGCCTTCGACCAGGTCCTTGGCTTCCTTCAGGCCGAGGCCGGTGATCGCGCGGACCTCCTTGATGACCTCGATCTTCTTCTCGCCGGTCGCGGCCAGGATCACGTTGAACTCGGTCTTCTCTTCCGCGACCGGCGCGGCGGCGGCGGCGCCCGGAGCGGCGGCGACGGCGACGGCTGCGGCGGCGGAAACGCCCCACTTCTCTTCGAGGAGCTTCGCGAGTTCAGCCGCCTCGAGGACGGTCAGCGCCGAGAGGTCTTCGACGATCTTTTCGAGATTTGCCATTTGTTGCGTCCTTTGAATTTGGTTTGTCTGGTTCTCGGCCTCTTAGGCCGCGTCTCGATTGGCGTAGGCTCCGAAGACGCGCGCGAGCTTGGCGGCTGGCGCGGTCGAGAGCTGAGCGATCTTGGTCGCGGGCGCCTGGATGAGGCCCACGAGCTTGGCGCGCAGTTCGTCGAGGGACGGCATCGTCGCAAGCGACTTGACGCTGTCCGGATTCAGAGCAGTCTTGCCCATGGCGCCGCCGAGGATGACAAACTTGCTGTTGTCCTTAGCGAAGGCCACGGCGACTTTCGGCGCCGCCACCGGATCGTCTGAATAGGCGATCAGGGTCGGCCCCTTGAGCAGGGGCGCGATGGAGGCGACGTCGGCGCCATCGAGAGCGATCTTGGCGAGGCGGTTTTTCGCGACCTGGACCGTCGCGCCAGCATTGCGAGCCTGCTTGCGCAGGTTTTGCAGCTGGGCCACGGTCAGGCCGGAGTAGTGAGCGACGACGACGACGCCGGTCTTCGAAAAGACTTCGCGCAACGCCGCGACCGCTTCCTTTTTCTCCGCTCTGTCCACGGTTGCTCTCTCTAACTGGCGGGAATCCCGCCGGTTGCGACATGCCGCTCGCTTGAGGCGAGCGACGCCGTAGATCCTGTCCCCGTCACGGCGCAACGCCGCGGCGGTTGAAGGGGCGCGAACCAAATTCGAAGGACGCTCGCGGGAAGCCCGCTTGCGGCCTTTAAAATTCCGGTTTCCCCGTCTGTGCAGGCCGCCTTCAAGACGACGGATCGCTCCGCCTTCCCTTGGGCCGATTGAGCCGCTACAGGGTTGAAACCCCTTGCGTGCGCCGGCAGTCTCGGACAGGACATGGCCGGACGGGACACGAGGGAGAACCCCCGGGTCCGCCGGCCTATCCACCGCCTTTTCCTAAGTCCTGTAGCGGCTTGGGTCGAGGCGGAAGCTCAAATCTGAAAATGGGGCCGCACGTCGATTGGCCAGCCCCGGATCGTCTATTTAAGGGGAGTGGAGCGGTTTGCCAAGAGGGAAAACGATGTTTCTCACCCAGTTCAGCGGCGTTACCGCCGCCCCGGCGTGAACTCCATCCGCACGCGGCCGCCGCGCCCGCGCGAAAGCTCGGCGCGCCCGGAGCGCGACGCGGGACGAGAGACGCTGCGGCCCGAAGCTTTTCCGCTGTGGCCGCCCTCGCTGGCGACGCCGGGATAGGTCGCCCCATGCTGGCCGCGCATCGGCCCGAAGGAGGCGAGGCAGCGGTTATAGGCGTCCGCCTCCTTGATCGCTTCGCAATCGTCGATGCTTCGCGGCGCGGCGAGCGCCGGAGCAGCGAGGACAGCAAGGAATGCCGCAACCGCCACGGTCAAGCCGTGACGAGGAGCTTCGCGAAAAAGCCATCCAGCGGCCGCTTCACGGCTTTGGACGGCTTCATGGCGCTGGAGATGACGGCGGCTCATCCCCTCAGCGTCGCGCCGCATTTCTTTTGCGCCTCCGCCACGATCTTCTGCGCCACCGTCTCGATTTCCGCGTCCGTTAGGGTCCTTTCACGCGGCTGCAGCGTGACGGCGAGGCCGATCGATTTTCTGCCCTCTGGGACGCCCTTGCCCTCATAGACGTCGAAAACGGAGACATCGGCGATCAGGGTCCGGTCGGCGCCCTGCGCCGCCTTCACCAGATCGCCGGCCGCCGCTGTGCGATCGACGATGAAGGCGAAATCGCGCGAAACCGGCTGGAGATCGGAAATCTCCAGCTTCGGCTTGATCTTCGTCGGCTTCGCCTTGGGGGCGGGAAGCGCGTCGAGAATGATCTCGAACGCCGCGACCGGCCCCTCGACATCCATGATTTTCAGCGCGCGCGGATGCAATTCGCCGACATGGCCGACGATGTTCTTCGGCCCGAATTGCAGCGTCGCCGAGCGGCCGGGATGAAACCACGCCGGCCCGCCGGAAACGATCTGCAAGCCGCCGGCAGCGACGCCGAGCGCATTCAGCAGCGCGATGGCGTCGGCCTTGGCGTCGAAGGCGGCGGCCTCGCGCGCCGGCGCCGACCAGTGACGGCCTGCGCCGGCGAGGCCGCGCCGCACGCCCGCCGCTGCGAGGCGCTGGCCGGTATCGGCGGCGTCGAAGAAGATCTGGCCGACTTCGAACAGGTTTTGATCGCCAAGCCCCCGAGCGGCGTTGCGGCCGGCGGCCGCGACGAGGCCCGGCAACAGGCTCGGCCGCATGTCGGAAAGATCGGCGGCGATCGGATTGGCGAGCGCCAGCGACGGCTTGCCGCCGCCAAACGCCTCCGCCTGCTCCTTGGAGACGAAGGACCACGTCACCGCCTCGACGAGGCCCTGGCTGGCGAGCGCGCGGCGGGCGTTGCGGGCGCGTTTCTGCATCATCGTCAGCACGGGCGGCGCGACGCCCTCGGCGCGCGGCAGCGGCGTTGAGGGCACATTGTCGACGCCGATCATGCGCACGACTTCCTCAACGATGTCCGCCTTGCCCTCGATATCCGGACGCCAGCTCGGCGCGGCGACATGGGCGATGTCGGCGCCGGCGCTCTCGACGCTGAAGCCGAGGCGCTCGAGAATCTTCGCCGCGTCTTCACGCGGCGCGTCGATACCCGTGAGCCGCTTGGTTTCGCTCCAGGGAAAATTGATGGCGCGCGAGAGCAGCGGCAGTTCGCCCGCGAGCGTGAGTTCGGACGGCTCGCCGCCGCAGAATTCCAGCACGAGCTGCGTCGCAAGCTCGATCCCCGGCAGCGCAAAGGCCGGATCGACGCCGCGCTCGAAACGGTAGCGCGCGTCGGTGACAATGCCGAGCTTGCGGCCGGTGTGCGCGATATTCATCGGGTCCCACAGCGCCGTTTCGATCAGCACGTCGGTCGTCGAGTCATCGCAGCCTGAGGCCTCGCCGCCCATGACGCCCGCAAGCGATTCCGGCCCGTTGTCGTCGCAGATGACGACCATGCTCTCGTCGAGTTCATAGGTCCGTCCGTCGAGGGCGAGCAGCGTCTCGCCCATCTTCGCGCGGCGCACGACGAGATCGCCCTTCACCTTTTTCGCGTCGAAGACATGCAACGGCCGAGCGCGGTCGAAGGTGAGAAAATTGGTGATGTCGACCAGAGCGTTGATCGGGCGAAGGCCGATTTCGCGTAAGCGCGCCTGCAGCCAGGCGGGGCTGGGTCCGTTCTTGACGCCGCGCACGAGACGCAGGCCGAAGAAGGGCGCGAGATATTTGTCTTCTTGCGCGAAGTCCAGCGTCACGCCGACGGGGCAGGGGAATTCACCCTCAACGGGCGCAATGTCCTTGGTCTTAAGGACGCCGAGCTCCGCCGCCGCGAGGTCGCGCGCGATGCCGTAGACGCCGGCGGCGTCCGGCCGGTTCGGCGTCAGATTGATCTCGATAATGGGATCGTCGAGCCTGGCCCATTGCGCATAGACGGCGCCGACCGGCGCGTCTTCCGGCAGATCAATGATGCCTTCATGATCGTTGGAAAGTTCGAGTTCGGCCGCAGAGCACAGCATGCCGAGCGATTCGACGCCGCGGATGACGCCCTTGCCGAGCGTGATCTTCTTTCCGGGAATGTATGTCCCTGGCGCTGAAAAGACGCTCTTCATGCCGGTGCGCGCGTTCGGCGCGCCGCAGACCACCTGCACGGGCGCGCCGCTCCCCGTGTCGACCATGCAGACCCGCAAACGGTCGGCGTTTGGATGCGGCTTCGCCTCGATCACTTGCGCGATGGTGAAGTCTTTAAGTTGCGCGGCGGGGTCGTGCACATATTCGACTTCAAGGCCGATGCGCGTCAGCGTCTCGACGATCTCGCTGAGCGAAGCCGACGTGTCGAGATGTTCCTTGAGCCAGGAGAGGGTGAGTTTCATTTGTTGAGAACTTTGAAGTTGTCGAGCGCCGGCGCCAAGGGCGCGTCATGCCCGCGCTTGTCGCGGGCATCCACGCCGTGAGGCTGCGGAATAATGAAAGTGAGCGGCGTCATTTGCTTCGTGTCTCTATGACTGGTGATCTTTGCGTGGATGGCCGGGACAAGCCCGGCCATGACGCCGCGAGGTTGTTGCTAACCGCTCAATCCGCCCGCCAGCGTCGGGAAATCGAGCGGCCTGAACCCATAGTGCTCCAGCCAGCGCGTGTCGGCGTCGAAAAAGGCGCGTAGATCCGACATGCCATATTTGAGCATGGCGAGGCGGTCGACGCCGACTCCGAAGGCGAAACCCTGATAGCGGTCGGGATCGATCCCGCAATTTCTCAGCACATTGGGATGCACCATGCCGCAGCCCAGAATCTCCATCCAGTCTTCGCCCTCGCCGAAGCGGATTTCGCCGCCCTGGCGCCGGCACTGAACGTCGACCTCCATCGAGGGCTCGGTGAAGGGGAAGAAGGAGGGACGAAAGCGCAGCTTGACGCCCTTCACCTCGAAGAAGCTCCTTAAAAATTCTTCGAGCGTCCATTTGAGATGCCCGAGATGCGTCGTCTCATCGATGACGAGTCCTTCGATCTGATGGAACATCGGCGTATGCGTCTGGTCGAAGTCGCAGCGATAGACCCGGCCCGGGCAGATGACCCGGATCGGCGGCGTCTGCGACAGCATGGTGCGCACCTGCACCGGGCTCGTATGGGTGCGCAGCAGCCGCTTCTCTCCTGACTCGGCGGTCAGAAAGAACGTGTCCTGCATCTCCCGCGCCGGATGCCCCTCCGGGAAGTTGAGCTTGGTGAAATTATAGTCGTCGCTCTCGATGTCCGGCCCCTCGGCGACCGCAAAGCCCATATCGGCAAAGATGATGGAGAGCTCGTCCGTGACCTGCGAAATCGGATGGATGCGACCGCGCTCCAGCGGTCCCGCCGGCGCAGGCAGCGTCATATCGAGCGTCTCGGCCGCAAGGCGCGTCTCCAAAGCCGCTTCGGCAAGCTGTTCGCGCCGCGCGGCGATCGCCTCGGCCGCCTTGTCTTTCAGCGCGTTGATCTTCGCGCCCTCGGTCTTGCGGTCCTCGGGCGACATTTTGCCCAGCGTTGCGAGCAGCGCCGAAATCGCGCCCTTCTTGCCGAGCGAGGAGAGGCGCACGGCTTCGAGCGCCGCCTCGTCGGCGGCCTCGTCGATCTGGCGCAGCGTGTCTTCTTCGAGTTTGGCGAGGTCGGTCATATTGGTTTCTAATGTGGACGTTTCCTCGTCCGTCGAGACGCCCGCTCCGCGGGCTCCTCAGGATGAGGAAACGTAAAGCGCGCCGCTTGCGCCCTCATGCTGAGGAGGCGCCGCAGGAGCCGTCTCGAAGCATGCGGGCGAAGGTCAGCCGCCCTTTTCGGGAAATCTTGCGCCGCGTTCTGCCACGCGGAGGGCGATCTGTCGAGAACGACAGATCGCGCTGCATTTGGGCGCGCCCGCTTTGCGCGAAAAACCGGGTTCCACTTATTCGCAGCGCGCTCTACGGCGCGGCGCGCGGCCGATGCGTGAAAATCTGCGCCAGCGCCGAAGAGACGACGCGCGAATCGACGTCGTCGGCGCGGCTCGTCAGCACGATCGGGACGCGCGCGCCGAGGACCAGCCCCGCCGTATCGGCGCCGCCCAGGAACACGAGCTGCTTCGCCAAAATATTGCCTGCCTCGAGATCGGGCGCGACCAGAATGTCCGCGTCGCCGGCGACCTTGGACTCAATGTGCTTGGCGTCGGCCGCTTCGCGCGAGATGGCGTTGTCGAAGGCCAGCGGTCCGTCAAGCTCGGCGCCGGCGATCTGGCCGCGGTCGGCCATCTTGCAGAGCGCCGCCGCTTCGATCGTCGACGGGATTTTCCCCTCGACCGTCTCCACGGCCGAAAGCAGCGCCACTTTGGGACGCTCGATGCCGATCGCATGCGCGAGATCGACGGCGTTGCGCACGATGTCGCGCTTTGTGTCGAGCGTCGGCGCAATGTTGATCGCGGCGTCGGTGACGAGCAGCAACTTGTGATAATACGGCGCGTCGATCACAAAGACATGGCTGATCCGCCGGTCCGTGCGCAGGCCGGCCCCGTCGCGTATGACCGCGGTCATCAGCTCGTCCGTGTGCAGCGCGCCTTTCATCAGGGCATGCAGCCGGCCGCGGCGCACGAGCTCCACCGCTTGATCGGCGGCGGCGTGGCTGTGTGGCGCGTCGACGATCTCGACGCCTTCGAGCGAGACGCCGCTCGCGCGCGCGGCCGCCTCGATCTTCGCTCGTGGTCCGATGAGAGTCGGGACGATCAGCCCTTTGTCGCGCGCGGCGATCGCGCCTTCGACCGAGCGCGCGTCGCAAGGATGGATGACGCCCATGCGGATGGGCGGCAGCGCCTGCGCCCGACGCACCAGCGCGTCAAGCAAGGCGCCGCGCGTGCGGGCTTGCGCCACCATGGACCAGGGCGGGCGCGACGTCGCCGTCGGTTCACAGCCAGCGCTCTGGCTCATACGGGCCTCCTTCGCTCAATTCGGCGGATCGCGGGCGATGCGATCGACGAAGAATTTCGTCGCGCGCGCCCAGGATTGATCATTATCGCCGCGAAAATCGAACCCCTGATGATAGATCAGCTCGCCCGTCGAAACGCGCGCGATTGAAACGCCCATGCTGAGGATCAGCGTGCTGACTTTATTGACGACGCCCGTCAGAACGAGATCGGCCCCGGCCTTGCGGGCAAGCGACAATTCGCAGCCGTTGCAGGTGCGAATGTAGGTTTGTTTCAAGATCGCGTCGAGATCCGCCGCGATCGGGGCTCGGTCGACGACCTCATAGACGCGCCGCGCGGCGAGTCCCGCGCCGATGTCGTCACGCGCCCGCGCCAGTCTTTTTGCATGTTCGGCGCTTTGGTCGACAGGCTCGTTTGACGTGTCGACCAGCTCGAAATCGAGAACGAGCAGCCGGTTGCGCGGCTCTTCGGCCAGCGCCGACGCGGCTTGCGACAGCGGCAGGGTCAGGAGCAGGGCGAATCCGAGCAGGCGGCGGCGGTCGATCATCGCGGCTTGGCTCCATATTTGTGAAGGTGCGCGCCATGGGCGGAGAGCCAGGCTTCGGCGTGATCCGTGTCGGCGCAGAGCCGCCGCGTCAGCTTCCAAAATCGCGGCGAATGGTCGAGATGCACGAGATGCGCGACCTCGTGGGCGGCGAGGTAATCGAGCACGAACGGCGGCGCCATGATCAGCCGCCAGGAAAAGTTCAGCGAGCCGGAGGCCGAACACGATCCCCATCGGCTGATCGGATCGCGCAGGCCGACGCCGCGGGGCGGCAGACTGAGCGCGCCGGTATGACGGGCGACCGCCTCCTCAAGGTCGCGCCGCGCCTCCCGCTTCAAATAGTCCTGAACGCGGCGGTGCACATGTTCGGTCTGACCGGCGACGCAAAGCGCGAAGGGAGCCTCAGCGTCGTCTCTTGGCTCGATCCAGGTGACCCCGCGGCGGTCCGGATGATGGGCGATCATATGATCGATGCCGCGAAGAGGCGCGACCGAACCATGCGCGAAAGGAATGGTTGCAGGAAGCCTGTCGAGACGCGAAGCGAGCCAGGCGGCGTGGCGCTGAGCGAAATCTCTCGCATCGCGCAACGACGCCCGCTTCGGCATCGTCAACACCGCATCGCGTGCGGCGAAGCGCACGCGCAAAGTGAATCGCCGCGCATTCTGTGACCGACGCAAAGCGACGAGGATCGTTTCGCCGGCGTGGACCAATGTGAGAATCGACGCGCCGCCAGTTGGCGCCGGTCCTTCGCGCAGGAGTCGAAGCATAGCGCTCATGCTAGCGCAAAGGCCATATGAGTCGCGAGTTCCAAAATTGCGGCGTGATGAAAATATTTCCCTTGCGTTGCTTTTTTGCGCGCTCTGCGATGCAGGCGACCGCGCGCGCTACAGATGGCGTTCAAGCTCACGCGCGCCTTCGGCAGGGCGTCGCGCCACGTTGAACGGGCTCACGAAGCGGCCGTTCTTGTCCATCAGATAGACGACGGTGGTGTGGTCGACGGAATAGTCCTCGTCCTTGCCAGGCGCACGCTTAGAGAAGATGCGATATTCCCGCAACACGGGATCGATCGAAGCGCGCGGACCGGTGACGCCGATGATGCGCGGATCGAAATTGGAGAGATAGTCTTTGAGAGCCTCTGGCGTGTCCCGTTCCGGATCGACGGTGACGAACAGCGCGCCGACTTTCGTATCCGGTCCCATCGCCCGCAAGATCTCCGACATCTCGAAGAGCGTGGTGTGACAAATATCGGGACAATGCGTATAGCCGAAGAAGACGAGGAAGGGGCGGCCGAGAAAATCCTGCTCTGTCACCTGCTGCCCGGTATGCGCGGTGAGCTGAAAAGGTCCGCCGATGATTTCCGTCGACGTCGTCGGCTTGCCGCTGGTGAAGTAGACAAAGGCGCCGAACATGAGCGCGAAGACAGCGCCGACGCCGATCAGCAGCGGCCTCGAGATGCCTGGTCCGCTGGCGGATTGTGCGCCCTTTGCGCTGCGCTTCATTCCCTTTGCGCCACCCTTCGATCCGTTGGCCATCGTGCGTTTCCTGATTGTTGTCATGGGCGGCGCGCGCCGCAGCGGGTCCGCTTCGCGAACCGCGGATAGGATCAGTCCGCGAAAACTATATGGGCGTCATTGCATAAGTCCACGTCGCCTGAATCCTTCGCGTCGTCGAACGCCCAACGCGCCTGAAAGCGGCAACCTCTGGCGCCGGTGATCGGAAACCGCATGCGGCCTCCCGCGGCCAGCGGCGTATCGAGCTTGCCGACGATGGCTTCCGGGGACTTATCTTTTGCCGCCATGACGATCTCGAAGCTTTTCAGCGGCACGGGACGCTGGTTCTCCAGATCGACGGTTTGCGCCAGCTTCGCCGGCGCCGTTCGCGGCTTCGTTGCGCCGACCGCCTGCGCGACGCCGGCGGCGGCGATGACGCCGATCATCGCCAAGCGTAGCTTCATTGGACCTTCTCCCGGCGGGAACTTATCCCGCCCTTTTGCATTCGCCAAGCGCTGTCGCGCCGAGACCACGCCGAACCGGCCGAACATGCGCGTCCCGCGCCGATGGTGTAGCTTCGCGCAATTGCGATTCCTGACTGTGAAAGCGCTTTAACCATGAGCGAAACTCCGAGCCCCGCTCCAGGCAAAATCCTCGTCGGCGCAAGCGTAACGGACGGAAAACCGCGCGCTTACCGCTACCTTCTGCTCGCGCTTGGCAATCGCCATGGCTTGATCGCGGGCGCAACCGGCGGCGGCAAAACCGTTTCGCTGCAGCTGCTCGCCGAAGGCTTCTCGAACGCCGGAACCTGCGTCTTTCTCGCCGACGTCAAAGGCGATCTCGCGGGATTGTCGCAGCCGGGCGAAGGCAAGTCGGCCTTCGTCGCACGCGCCAAGGAGATTGGCGTTGCTTACGAGCCTGATCGGTTTCCCGTCGCCTTCTGGGACGTTTTTGGCGAACAGGGACACCCGGTTCGGGCTTCGATCTCGGAAATGGGGCCGCTGCTGCTTTCGCGCCTGCTTGATCTGAACGACACGCAAGAGGGCGTTCTGAATATCGTTTTCAAGGCGGCCGACGAGCAGGGCATGTTGCTGCTCGACTTGAAGGATCTGCGGGCGATGCTCGCGCATGTTGCGGAGGCCGCCGCGACATACAAGCAGACACACGGGAACGTGGCGCCCGCGAGCGTCGGCGCCATTCAGCGGCAGCTGTTGGTGCTGGAGACGCAGGGCGGCGCAAATTTCTTCGGCGAGCCGGCGCTCGACATCATGGATTTCCTGCGCGTCGATCGCGACGGCCGCGGGGTGATCAATATTCTGGCGGCCGACAGGCTGTCGCGCGCGCCGCGGCTCTACGCGACCTTCCTTCTTTGGATGCTTTCCGAGCTGTTCGAAACCCTGCCGGAAGTGGGCGATCTCGAAAAGCCGAAGCTCGTCTTCTTCTTCGACGAGGCGCATCTTCTGTTCAACGACGCGCCGAAGGCGCTGCTGTCCGCGATTGAGCAGGTCGTGCGTCTCATCCGCTCGAAAGGCGTCGGCGTTTATTTCGTCACGCAAAATCCGCTCGACGTGCCGGACACGGTTCTGGGCCAGCTCGGCAATCGCATCCAACATGTGCTGCGCGCATTCACGCCCCGCGATCAGAAGGCGGTGCGCGCCGCCGCCGAGACCTTTCGCGACAATCGCGCCCTCGAGGAAGCCGAGGCGATCATGCAGCTTGGAGTCGGCGAAGCGCTCGTCTCAATGCTCGACGCCAAGGGAACGCCGGAAGTCGTCGAACGAACGCTGATCGCGCCGCCGTCCGCCCGCGTTGGACCGATATCGCCGCAGGAGCGGAAGGCCGTCATGGCCGCGAGCGCCTTCGGGGGAAAATACGACACGATGGTGGATCGCGAATCCGCTTTCGAAATGCTGCAGGCGCGCGCCGTCAAGGGTGCGGCCGAAAGCGGCGCAGGCGGCGGTCTGCTCGGCGCGCTCGGCCGCATATTGGGGGGCATCTTTGGCAAGGGCGACAAGAAACGCATGTCGCCCGTGGAACTTGCGGCGCGCGCCGCGATCCAATCGGCGGCGCGGTCCGCCGGCACACAGATCGCGCGCCAAATTCTGCGCGGCGTGCTGGGCGGAATGTCGAAGTGAATTCGGGCGAAATCAGGACGGCCATCGAATCCATTCGTTGACATGGACGTCGTGATGAAGTCGACGCGCTATTTTTCTGAACAAGTGCTGCGCAAGCGACCCTATATTAATGAGTCGATGTGATTAATGAGTCGATGTGCAAGGCCGTTATAGCGTCACCGCTCAAGCGGCTGGTCCAACCAGATGGTCGGCTTCGTCATTGGGGATCGGTGGTCGACACACGCGACGGAAATGAGCGTATATTGAGGGTCATCACGCTCGAGGACGGCGAAACCCTGCACAACGCCTTTTTTGACCGAGATTTTAGGAAAGAAGACCAATGAAACTGCACTACTACCCTGAGACCGACAGTCTCTACATAGAATTGAAGTCCGGTCCAGGAACGGAGACGCGAGAGGTTGTGTCGGGCCTCAACGTGGATATTGACGCGTCTGGCGACGTGGTCGGACTCGATATCGACCACGCCTCGAAAAAACTCGATCTCACCACACTTGAGACGATTTCATTGCCCGTGCGAGTCGCCAAAGTGGCGTGACTGTTCTTTTGAGCGCGCCATTCACATTGCTGAATCTTAATCCGTGCTTTAGCCTCCCTTCACGCAATTGTCATTTTCCAGCCCTCTAGGGGCGCCCTATAATGTCCCCCTGTCGCGGCCGGCGTTTCGTGGCCGCGCTTTGCGGACCCGCCATACTCAGGGGGTTCGCCAGGAGGGACTTATGGCGAATGCCTTGCCAATCGTCTCAGAAGACGGCCTAGCCCGCTATCTATCTGAAATCAGGCGGTTTCCAATGTTGGAGCCGCAGCAGGAATATATGCTTGCCAAGCGCTGGCGCGAGCATGAAGACGCTAAAGCCGCGCAGGACCTGATCACGTCGCATCTGCGGCTCGTGGCGAAGATCGCCATGGGGTATCGCGGTTACGGCTTGCCGATCGGGGAAATCGTCTCCGAAGGCAATGTCGGCCTCATGCAAGCCGTCAAGCGCTTCGAGCCCGAGCGCGGCTTCCGCCTCGCGACCTATGCAATGTGGTGGATCCGCGCCTCCATCCAAGAGTATATTTTGCGCTCCTGGTCGCTCGTCAAAATGGGCACCACCGCGAGTCAGAAGAAGCTCTTCTTCAATCTTCGCAAGGCCAAGAGCCGCATCTCCGCCTTCGAGGAAGGCGACCTGAAGCCCGAGAACGTCGAGAAGATCGCGCATCGGCTTGGCGTGTCCAAGCAGGACGTCATCGACATGAATCGCCGCATGGGCGGCGACGCGTCGCTCAACACGCCTTTGCGCGAGGAGGGCGAAGGCGAATGGCAGGACTGGCTCGTCGACGACAGCGTCGATCAGGAGCATCTGCTCGTCGCCCACGAAGAAAGCGACAATCGCCTGAAGGCGCTGCGCGGCGCGCTTGATGTGCTCAATCCGCGCGAGCGGCGCATCTTCGAGGCGCGGCGACTGTCCGACGATCCGGTCACGCTCGAAACGCTGTCCGAGGAATTCGGCGTGTCGCGTGAGCGCGTGCGCCAGATCGAGGTGCGCGCCTTCGAGAAGGTGCAGGCGGCGGTGCGCGACGGCGTCGCGCGTATCGAGTCGGCGGCGGCGCCGGCGGCGTAACGGCTCCGGAATCCGAGGCACGATTGAACGACGCGGCGCAAGAAGCGCGCCGCGCCTTTCAGTCCGATCACGCCAAGTCGGTCTGCTCTCCGCAAAAAGTCGCACGAACTCACCAGAGCTGTTGCACCTGCCCCAAGCCTTCGCTCGCTCTATATTGGTGAGGAACTGGGGGCGCGCCAGAACAGCGACATGTCTCACTGGCTCATTGTCGGCGCCAGCCGCGGCATCGGACTTGAAACTGCGCGTCAGCTTTCGGCGCGAGGGGAGCGCGTGACCGCGAGCGTGCGCAGCGCGGCGGGCCTGGCGGCGCTCAAAGCGGCCGCGCCCGACGCGGCGACTTTGCAGTTCGATGTTCGCGACGCGGCGGCGATCAGCGCCGCCGCCGGGCAAGTCTGCGATCCGATCGACGTGCTGATCGCCAACGCCGGCGCCTATGGGCCACAGCGCCAATCCTCGACCGACATGGATTTCGAAGGCGCGCTCGATCTTCTCTCGGTCAATACGCTGGGTCCGCTGCGCGTCGTTCAGGCCTTCCTGCCGCTGGTGAAACGGAGCGCCCGTCCCCGCATCGTGTTGATGACCAGCAGATTGGGCTCGATGTCGCTGGGCGGGACGGTCAATGTCGCCTACCGCGTCTCAAAGGCAGGGTTGAACAAGATCGCGCAATGTCTCGCTGACGATCTGAAGGCGGAAGGCGTCGTCGTCGTCGCCCTCAGTCCAGGGCGGGTGCGCACCGACATGGGCGGGCCGGACGCGCCGCTCGACGTGCGCGACAGCGTGGCGGGCGTCATTCAAGTCGCCGAGTCGTTGACGTTCGCCGACACGCGCCGCTATCTCGACTATCGCGGCGAAGAGATTCCCTGGTGAATGGCCCGCGCCTGCGCCTCGATTTTCGCCGCCGCCTCTCTTTCCAGTTGTTTTCGTGGCGCCGGCACCTCGAGCGTCGCGACGACGCGAGCCGGACGCGGCGATAAAAGGAAGATTCTGTCCGCGAGCGCAATTGCCTCGCGCAGATCGTGAGTCACGATCAGCGTGGTGATGCGCCGCTCGTCGATGAGCCTTGCGATCATCTCGCGCAGATCCTTGGCCAGCGCCGCGTCGAGCGAAACAAGCGGCTCGTCGAGCAGCAGCAGGTCCGGCTTGACCGCGAGCGCGCGCGCAAGCGCGACGCGTCTGGCGAGCCCCAGCGAGAGTTCGCGCGGGAAATGCGATGCGTGCTCGGCGAGACCGAGTTCGTCGAGGAGCGCGGCGATGTCGTCTTCGCGCGCATGCGGCGCGGCGATGCGGATATTATCGATGACGCTGCGCCAGGGCAGCAAACGCGGCTCTTGGAAAACCATGCCGAGCCGGCCGTGTTCGGGCAGGACGATCGTTCCGATGTAGTCCTTGTCGAGTCCGGCGATGAGCCGCAGCAGAGTCGTCTTGCCGCAGCCGGAAGGGCCGACGACCGCGCCCGCCTGTCCCGCGGGCAGCGTCAGCCGCAAATCTTGCAGCGCGCGAAGCGGGCCGCCGCCGGCGGAATAATAATCCTTAGACGCGATCGAGACGTCGAGAGACGCCGCGCCGCCAGCGCGAGACGTGTCGTTCAAGTGGCTGCACCAGAAAAGTTTCGACGCCGAGCATCAGCGCGACGAAGGGAAGCGCGTAAGCAAGCAGAAGCTTCATGTCAAAGAGCTGAAAGGCCATGTTGATTTCAAAACCGACGCCGTTGGAGCGCCCCAGCAGCTCCACGACGAGGACGATCTTCCAGACGAGCGACAGGCCGGAGCGCGTCGCCGCCGCCAGATAGGGCGCGAGCTGCGGCAGGACGAGATGCTTGAAACGCGCGGCGGGCGAAAAGCGAAAGACATGCGCCATGTCCTCAAGATGCGGATCGAGCGCCCGCGCGCCTTCGCGCACGACGACGATGGCGTTGGGCAGCTTGTTGAGCGCGACGGCGCCGATCGCGGCGACTTCCGTGAGGCCGGCCCAGACATAGGCGAGCACGATGACGACCAAAGCCGGCAGATTGAGCAGCGTGACGAGCCAAGGATCGAGCAGCCGGTCGGCGAGCTTGTTGCGACCCATGACATAGCCGATCGCCGACCCGAAACTCATGGCGAGCGCGAAGGCGGCGACGACGCGCGCGAGCGTGATCGTGAGATTGAAGAACAGCCCGCCGGAGACCGCCTCTTCGTAAATCTTCTCGAAGACGGCCGTGGGTCCCGGAAGTCGGCGCGGATCGGACAGAGACGCGCCGATTTGCCAAAGCAGGAGCAGAGCCGCAAGCGAGATGAAACGGATCAACGCGGCTTGCCCTTGGCGTCCTTGTAGAAGGTTCCGGGATCGAGCGTTTTGCCGGGGCCGACAAGCTTTGCGCCGCCAAGCGCGGCGAGCGCGCCATAGAGCGTCCGGGCGTCGGCCTCTTCCTGCGCGATCGAGCGTTTCGGCGCGCCGGCGACATAGCGCTTGCGATAGATGTCGACTGTCTTGGCGTCCCTGCCGCCGAGGCGCTGCGCGATGACTGCGCCCCAGGCCCTGTCGGATGTCGCGATCAGCTCCTTGGCTTTCTTCGTCATCGAGAAGAACCGCGCCAGCGCGTCCTTGTTCTTCGCCGCGAAACCTTCGTCGAAGACATAGCCGGTGACGACGACGTCGCCTTTGGCGCCGAGCGCCTTTTCGACGTCGGTGAGTTCGACGGCGCGCGTGAAGCCTTGCGCCTCAAGATCGGCGGCGAAATTCCAGAATTCGAGCGCCGCGTCGATCTCGCCCTGCAGCGCCTTTTCGGCGATGAGCGGCGGCGCGCCATAGAGTACCGTTGCGGTCTTGTCGAGATCGACGCCATGTTTAAGCGCATAGGCTTTGAGCATCAGCCAGCTTTTGTCGAGCGGCCCGCCGGCGACGCCAAGTTTCTTGCCGACGAGGTCCTTGACGCTCTTGATCGCGGGGTTCTTGGTCATCACCGCGCCGATCGCCGATGAGTGCGGGTAGAAGGTCAGCTTCGCGCCCTGCGCGCGCTGGCGGGCGACCCATAGCCAATCGGAGATGATGAGGTCGGCGCCGCCGCCCTGGATGGCGATCTTGCCGGCGTCGGTCGAGGCGAGCTCGGTGGCGTTGATGTCGAGCTTGGCTTCCGTATCGAGGCCGAACGCCTTAGCGACGGCGAGTTCCCAGCCGAGCGTGCCGGTTTTCTGCAGCGCGATACGCAGTTTTTCCGCCTGCGCCGGCGCGGCGAGGAGAAAGACGCTGGCGAGACAGGCGGCGAGAGCGACGAAGAAGCGTTGCATGTTTTTCCTTAGGTTTCTCGGAACGTCTTACCGCAGGTTCGACATATCGTCGATGCGTCTGCGCCTTCACCCTCCCCTGCATTGCTTCGCAATGCGACCCTCCCTGATAGGGGAGGGTGGCTAACCGATGCACGAAGCTCGACGAAAACTCTCTTGACGATAGCGTTCGATCCCACTTGCGCGCTTTCACCCTCCCCTAGAGGGGGAGGGTCGGCGCGAAGCGCCGGGGTGGGGTGGAGCCGCATCGCAAATCATTGTCGTTAAGCGCACGGCTCGACGCGCGCCTGTTGACGGATTGATCCGTGCGGTCACCCCACCCCGCATTGCTTCGCAATGCGACCCTCCCCCTCAAGGGGAGGGTGAGGTTACGCCCTTTGCTCAAAGAAGCGTAAGAATGAAGCTCGATGAGAACGAACGACAAACTTAGCGGCTTTCGTCGAGCCAATGCGAAGCGGCTTCGCGCCAATACGACGAGCGCCGAAGATCGCCTGTGGCGCGCGCTCGAACGCGTGCCGCTCGTCAAGACGCATTTTCGGCGTCAGGCGCCGATCGGCCCTTATGTCGTCGATTTCGTCTCGCTGCGCGCGCGGCTTGTGATCGAACTCGACGGACCGTCGCATACGGAACCAGGCGCGGAGGAGAAAGATGCGCGCCGCACGGCATGGCTTGAAAGTGAAGGCTACCGTGTTCTGCGCTTTTGGAATGTAGACGTCTTCGACAATATTGATGGCGTGCTGGATACGATCCATGCGGCGCTTTACCCACCCTCCCCTTGAGGGGGAGGGTCGGCGCGAAGCGCCGGGGTGGGGTGGAGCGACAACTCAACTCGATGTCGTAAGCCGCGCGGTCCGCTGCACCTTTTCTGACGAATTTCTCCCGGCGATCACCCCACCCCGCATTGCTGCGCAATGCGACCCTCCCCCTCAAGGGGAGGGTGAGCGCGAACTTTTCGCTGCAAGCGCCGCGTCATAAAAATCGGCGAGCTGCGAGAGCAGGGCGGCGCAGTCGCCTTCGAAACTCGAGCCGTGCATTATGGCGAGGCGGCGGGGCTCGAGCGCCGCGAGCATGCGGATCGTCGGGCCGGTCATCGGCGTCAGCGAGGTGGCCTGGAAGGCGTTCTCCGCCGCGATTGCGGCTTCAAGCACGCTCTCCGTCGTGACGGCCGGTCCTTGACCGATCTGCGTGAGGAGATCGCCGCAGAACAGCGTGCGGGTCGTCTCCTCGTAGATCAGCCCCGATTCCCACGCATGCGGCACATGCGGCGTATCGATGTAGCGCACGCGCCTTCCGCCGATGTCCATGATTTCGCCATTCGCAAGGGCGCGCGGCGGTCGGTCGGCGAGATCGTTGAGCGACACCATGCAGGCGGTCTGGCCATGAACCACCTGCGCCCGCGGCGCGGCGGCGAGCCAGAGATTCATCGCGCCGCATTCATCGGCTTCAACATGGCCGAAGGAAATCCAGCGCAGCCGTTCGATCGGCATGATCGCGGCCAAGGCTTTCGATACGCATGGAAACAGCGAACGCGGCCCGCAGTGAAACAGCAGCGGCTCGTCGGCGTCGACGAGGAACTGGTTGAAGGTGAATCCGGCCGGCGCGGCGATCTCCGGCACATATGTCGACAGGCGATAGATGCGCTCGGCGATTTCATCGACCTTCGTTTCCATCTCACCCTCTGACGGCATTCGGTCGCCGCATGCGTGACTCCGCGCGGCCCTTCATCTGCGCCTAGCCTTTCTCCGCGCCCCATCGATGGCGAAGGTAAAGCAGCAGGAGCAGCCAAACGGCGATAAAGCCGTCGGAGAAAATCGTCAAAAAGTTGTAGGGCGCATAGTCCCCTGCGCGAAGCGTCTGCTCGATGTGGCCGTAGGTCGCCCCGAGCATGAACAACGACCATCCAAGCCCGGTGGCGAGCCAGAAGGCGCCGCGGATCCAAATGCAGAGAAAACCGAGAACGCCCCAGGCGCCGTCGTGAACGCCGACTTCGAACTGGAACGGGCTTCCCGGCGCCCAGCCGATGCTGCGCGCGGTCTCATCGGCGAAGAACACATGCGGGACGAAGCCGAGCGGCAGGCCGATGACTCCGACGTCGAGAACCAGCGCGTACAGCAGAAGCAGGCGAACGACGCGCGCGCGAGTCCTTGCGACTTTGCTTAGCGCCAGATGCGCCAGCGGCAGCAGCACGCTGAAGAGCGCGACGATGAGGCCGATCATGGCGACACGGCCGCTTTCGCGTCTTCGGCCGCAGCGGCGGCGACGCTGCGCTGGCCCGGTTTCAGCGCCTTGATCTGATATTTTTCACATTCCGCGCTCAACGCTGCGAGGCCACCGTAAAGCTCCTGAGTATCGCCATAGCCGATGGACGCGAATCGATAAATGAGCCGACGTACCAGGCTGGGCTTCAGGAAATAGCCGGAGTGGACGTCAACCTCGCCTCTGACATAGACCCAAAGCAGGCGCAGATGTCCAAGCCAGGATAGATTCGGCGACACGCCGGGCGCAGCGTCCGTCACCACCCCATGTCCCTCGGCGTCGATGCTGTCGGTGCAGTCGAAATAGGTCAGCCGCTGAGCGAATGACTCCTCCGACTGCACGGCGTCGAGTTCAGCGTAAAGCTCGTAAAGGGTGCGCGCGCCGACGCGCAGATTGCCGAGCGTCAGTTGTTCGGAAAGGCCCCAGCCGGTCAGCACGCCGACATTGCCGAGGCGATAGCCGAACCTGCGGCTCTTCGTCGGCAGCGAAAAGAAATTCGCCGTCGTCGAAATGTCGCGCAGGACTTCGTCGCCTTCGTTGGAGAAAAGATGGGCCTCCTGAAAGCGGATCAATGACGAATGCAGCGCATTGCTTCGGCCCAACAGCAGCACCTCTGATGGAATGTCGGGCGAGACCAGCACGAGGCGGCGCAATATAAAATTCTTTCCAATCTTCGATCTGAGCTCCCGCCGCCCGCGCTCCTCTTCGCTTCCGAGCGTCTCTGGGCCGTGGCGCATGGCGGCGATCGCGAGTGGGGAAAACACGTCGGAGAGAATGCGCACGGCGTTGGTCACGACGAAGCCGCCCATGCTGTGGCCGATAAAGGAAAGGTCGACCCTTCCGATAAGATCGTCGGGGTCATCGCTCGGCCGTTTGGGAAGCCTGTCGTCGATCTCGCGAATAAGATTGACGAGGTCGGGCACGCCGTAATTCGTCGCTCGGAAGCCGTCACGAAAATAGACGATGAGCCGCAAGCCAAAAAGGGTGAGGGGAATGACGGCCATCGCCGCAGTCACAGCCGTTACGACGACGCGCGTGAGCTTCCACCAGTCGCAAATCTCGAAAGAGAAGTTCACGAGATATACGGCGGCGAGTGAGACGAAGAGAATGCCGAGGAGGAATACTGGCGCAGCGTTCAAACCGCTTCGCCAAGGGGTTCCCATCGCTTCTGAGGGCCAACGATAGCCGATGCAAACGAGGCCGCGGTTCTTGAGCGCGTCGTCGTCGTTCAACGCGATGAACGACTCTTTGAAGGTTTCGAGAACTTTCTTTCGAGGCGTGTTGAAGCCATGGACGGTAATCAGGAGTTTAGGGTTTTTCTGATTCGCCAGTGTCTCGACGATCTTCTCTAATTCGGAAACCTTGCAGTTATCTGGAGCCGGCAGAACGGATTCCTTGTCGTCGATATTATCGGGCGCCGTGCTTTCGACGAAGAAAGCGGGTGTGAAGGCCCTGGCGGCAGGTGGTGGGGTGACCTCGTACACCGCTAATTGTTTGTCGTGCGCCATGGGGCCGCTCCGAAATTTTTGATTGAGCGATAAACCTAAGGTGAGTATTTAGCCGGGTCCGAGCATGCCTCAGCGTCGCCTGTGCGACAAGCCGAAGCGCTGTCTGCCTTTTTTGTGAACTCCCTATGTCGGCCAGGCGAGGACGCTTGCGCCGAACCGACCCATCCTGTCGCGAATCGCGCTAAGATCGCCCATGGCATCAAAACCCGATCTTTTCAGCGGCGCGCCGCGCAAGGCGCCCGCGTCGAAACCCGCCCCAAAGCGCGGGCCGGCGGAATATTCCGCCGCCTCGATCGAAGTGCTGGAGGGGCTCGAGCCCGTCCGCCGGCGCCCCGGCATGTATATCGGCGGCACCGACGAGGCGGCGATGCATCACCTCTTCGCCGAGGTGCTGGACAACGCCATGGACGAGGCTGTGGCGGGCCATGCGACCTTCATCGAAGTGACGCTGGAAACTGACGGCTGGCTCACGGTCAATGACAACGGCCGCGGCATTCCGGTCGAGTCCCATCCGAAATTTCCCAAGAAATCGGCGCTGGAAGTTGTGATGACCACGCTCCACGCGGGCGGCAAGTTCGATTCAGGCGCCTATCAGACCTCGGGCGGTCTGCACGGCGTCGGCGTCTCCGTCGTCAATGCGCTGTCCGAAAAGCTTGAAGTCGAGGTGGCGATCGCCGGCCAGCTTTACGGCCAGGAGTTTTCGCGTGGCCTGCCGCTCGGCAAGCTCAAGGCGCTTGGCCGCGTCAACAACCGGCGCGGCACCAAGGTGCGCTTCAAGCCCGATGCGCAGATTTTCGGCGCCGGCGCGCATTGGAAGCCGGCGCGGCTCTTCCGCATGTCGCGCTCCAAGGCCTATCTCTTCGGCGGCGTCGAAATCCGCTGGCGCTGCGATCCTTCGCTGATCGACCCCGGCGCGGACACGCCGCCTGAGGCGGTGCTGCGCTTTCCCGGCGGCTTGAAGGATTATCTGGCGCGCGAAATCCATGGGAAGGAACTCGTCGCCGATCAGCCCTTCGTCGGCAAGATCACGCGCGAAGGCGGCCATGGTTCGCTCGAATGGGCGGTCGCCTGGCTCGCCGAGGATGACGGCTTCGTCCACTCCTATTGCAACACGATTCCGACGCCCGACGGCGGCACGCATGAGGCAGGGTTTCGCGCCGCGCTCCTAAAGGCGCTTAAGGATCACGCCGAGCGGGTCGGGCAGGCGAAGCGCGCCAAGGACATTACCGCCGACGATCTCATGGGCCAGTCGGCCGCGATGATCTCGGTCTTCATGCGCGAGCCGGAGTTTCAGGGCCAGAACAAAAGCCGGCTGATGAGCGCCGAGGCGGCGCGCATCGTCGAAAGCGCGGTGCGGGACGCCTTCGACCATTGGCTCGCCGGCGCCCCCTCGCAGGCCAATAAGCTCCTAGATTTCGCCGTGGAGCGCGCCGAGGAGCGCCTGCGCCGGCGCGCCGAGAAGGACATCGCCCGCAAGACCGCGACCCGCAAGCTGCGGCTGCCCGGCAAGCTCGTCGACTGCACGAATAATTCGGCGCAGGGCTCGGAGCTGTTCATCGTCGAAGGCGACTCCGCCGGCGGCTCGGCGAAGGAGGCGCGCAACCGCACGACGCAAGCGATTTTGCCGCTGCGTGGCAAGATTTTGAACGTCGCCTCGGCCACGAAGGACAAGCTCCTCGCCAATCAGCAGCTCGCCGATCTGGCGCAGGCGCTCGGCTGCGGACTGGGCGCGCATTACCGCGACGAAGATCTGCGCTACGAGAAGGTGATCGTGATGACCGACGCCGACGTCGACGGCGCGCATATCGCGTCGCTGCTCATCACCTTCTTCTATCGGCAGATGCCGCGTCTCATCGAGAACGGCCATCTCTATCTGGCGCAGCCGCCGCTCTATAAGCTGACGCAAGGCGCGAAGACCGTCTATGCGCGCGACAATGAACATCGCGAGGAATTGATCGCCAAGGAACTGACCGGGAAGGGAAAAATCGAGACTGGCCGCTTCAAGGGGCTTGGCGAGATGAGCGCGGCTCAGCTCAAGGAAACGACGATGGACCCGAGCAAGCGCACGCTGCTCAAAGTCGTCGTGGAGCCGGAAGATCGCGAGGAGACCGCGGACTGCGTCGAGAGGCTGATGGGCAACAGGCCGGAAGCGCGCTTCGCCTTCATTCAGGAACGGGCCGCGTTCGCGACGGAACTCGTGGATATCTAGCCCAGGGCGATCGGGTGAGGAAACATACGCGAAAACGGGTTTCCTCGTCCTTCGAGACGGCCTCTATGAGGCCTCCTCAGGATGAGGAAACCCTTTGCCAAGCCCCTCGCGCCCGGACGCGTCCGGGAGTATGGTGTCGTCCTCCCACGACGATAGGCGCCGCGTGACCGACACGGAAATTCGCCCAACGACCGAGGATGCGCGCCCCCCGCGGTCCGTCTGCGACGAGCAGGCCTTCGCCCTGGAGCGGATGCAGCTCGCGCTCGACGCCGGGCGCACCGGCATCTGGGATTGGAACCTCCTGACGGGCGAAGTGCATATCGACGAGCGCGTACGCCGCTTGTGGGGCCTTCCCGAGGGCGTTCCGGCAAGCTTTGAAATCTTCCGCAGCGCGCTGCATCCGCAGGACAAGAAGCGTACGAAAGAGGCAGTCGGCGTCGCGCTCGATCCCACCCACGAGGGCGATTACGAGATCGAATATCGCGTCATCGGTCAGACCGACCGCATCGAGCGCTGGGTCTCGGTGCGCGGCCGCACTTTTTTCGACGAAGGCCGCGCGGTTCGCATTCTCGGCACCGCGCGCGACATCACGCCGCGCAAACAGCGCGAGCAGCATGTGCGCGTGCTCTTGCGCGAACTCGTGCATCGCTCGAAGAACCTGCTCGCCGTCGTGCAGGCGATGTCGCGGCAGACGGCCGCCGGTTCGCCCTCGGTCGAAGATTTTCAGCGCAAATTCGGCGCTCGCCTGCAGGCGCTGTCGATGGCGCATGATCTGCTCGTGTCGCAGGATTGGCGCGGCGCCTCGATGCGCGAATTGGTGCGCGCTCAGCTCGCCTATTGCATGGACGTGCCGCAGGGCGACGTGTCGTCGCGCGCGACGATCGATGGCCCGAAAATCATGCTGAAGCCGGAGGCGGCGCAGAACATCGGCCTCGCCTTGCATGAACTCGCCACGAACGCGCTAAGCTTTGGCGGCCTGTCACGGCCGGACGGCGCCGTCTCGCTGACATGGCGCTTCGAGGACGGTCGGCTCAATATCGAATGGCGCGAGAGCGGCGGCCCGGCGGTGGCGATGCCGCCGCGCGAAGGCTTCGGCCATAAGGTCATCAAGCGACTTGTCGCGCAGGCGCTCGATGGAACGGCGACGCTCAACTTTCCGCCCGACGGATTGATTTGGACTCTGTCGATTCCGGCGAGCTACGCGACCGTCAGGGACGATCAGGCCTGATCGCTCAAGTTCCTGTCGCACTCAACCCAGCAGATCGATCAGCGGACCGATCAGCGGCGCGTCGGCGGGCGGCATCGGATAGTTGCGCAGATCGCGGGCGCGCGCCCATTTCACCGCCTGTCCCTCCATCGGCGAAATAAAGCCCTCCCACTTACGGCAGACGTAAAGCGGCATCAGAAGATGGAAATCGTCGTAGGCATGGCTCGCGAAAGTTAACGGCGCGAGGCAGGGCGCGCAGACCCGCACGCCAAGTTCCTCTTCGAGTTCGCGCGCGAGAGCGTCTTCCGGCCGCTCGCCGGGATGTAGCTTGCCGCCTGGAAACTCCCACAGACCGGCGAGCTGCTTGCCTTCGGGACGTTGCGCGATCAGCACGCGATTGTCGGCGTCGACGAGCGCCGCCGCCACGACGAGCAATAGAGTCACAGGCGCCCTCAATTGCCGGAGAGAACGACTTTCACCGGGCCGTTTTCCTTGCCGGTGAGCGTCACTTCTTCATACATCGCGCCGCCTTCAGGCGTGGGCGCATCCTTTGGCTTCCAGATGAGCTGGGTGGTGAGATAATAGCGTCCGGGAGCGACATTCTCGAAGGTGAATCGCCCGTTCGACTCCGTCGTCGTCGTGCGGGTCAGAGAGGCGTATTGCGTGTCCGGCTCGACCTTTGGAATTGACGCGGCCGGCAGGAATTTCACCGACCCGTAAAAATTCTTGATGCGGGTCTGCGCATAGGTCGTGGCCGGTATCAGCCTCACGGTTTCGCCGGCGGCGTAGCGCACATTCGATCCCGAGGCGTCGCGCAGAAAGGCCTGTCCGGCAATGACGCCCCTGCCGGGCGCCCTGATGTAATTCGCCTGCGACGGATCGAAGCCGACGCCGGGGGTCGGGCCGCGCCCGGCGTTGCAGGCTGAGAGCAGTACGAGCGGCGCGACGAAGAGAAGCTTGACGCAACGCATGACAATAACGCTCCACCAGAACGCAGGTCGCACACTTTGACCAGCGCCGACGCCCACGCCCCGCGGATCAGACCGAAGAGGCGGCTTCGGCGGCGATCAGGCAATCTAGCACGTCATGCATCGATCTGACGACTGCGACGCACAGCGACCGCTCAGCCGCAGTCGCCGGCGCGAGGTCGGGAATCATGATCGTCATCGCGCCCGAGCCCACGGCGGACTGGACGCCAGCAGGGGAGTCTTCAAGCGCGAGACAATATTGAGGCGCAACAGCAAGCTCCTCCGCGGCCTTCAGAAAGGTCTCCGGCGCGGGCTTTGCCTCTTTCACCATGTCCGCCGTGACTTGCGCCGCGAAATAGTTCAGAAGACCGGCGCGCTCGAGCTGGCGTCTTGCAACCTCGCCGCTCGTCGACGTCGCGACGGCCATGGGCGTGGATCTTGACTGAAGATGCGCCAGGAGTTCGCGCACGCCGGGCTTAACAGGAATGCCGTCCCGGGTGAGCGCGCCAAAGCGATCCTCGAACAGGCCGTCGAAACGCCCCCGAACGAAACCGCCGCCGAACCGGCGTTCCATCAGCGCGTAGCAATTCGACCAGGGCGTTCCGAGCATCTGCAGAAAGAAGCCGTCGTCGGCCTCCAACCGCATCGCGGAACACGCATCGCTAATGGCGCGAAGATAGAGCCGCTCCGTGTCGAGGAGCGTGCCGTCCATGTCGAAAATCGCGGCGCGAACCGCGTTCGGGAGGATCATCCGGCGGATCAGCTCCTGTAATCGCCGTTGATCGCGACATAGTCCTTGGTGAGATCGCAGGTCCACACGGTCGCAGCGCCTTTGCCGAGTCCAAGATCGACGTTGATGACGATGTCGTCACGCTTCATGATCTGCGAAACTTCCGCTTCGTCATAGTCGGGGTCGCGCAGACCCTTGTGGGCGACGCGCACGCCGCCGAACCAGATCGCCAGCTTGTCCCGATCGGCTTTCTCGCCGGCCTTGCCGACGGCCATGACGATGCGGCCCCAATTGGCGTCCTCGCCGGCGATCGCCGTCTTCACAAGCGGCGAATTGGCGATGGAGAAGGCGACGCGCTTCGCCGCCTTGGCGCTGTCGGCGCCCGTCACCGTCACCTCGACGAATTTGCGCGCGCCCTCGCCGTCCCTCACCACTTGATGGGCGAGATCGAGCAGCACGGCGTCGAGCGCACGCTTGAATTCGATCAGCCGCTTGTCGCTCGCCTTCTCAATCTTCGGCGCGCCTCGCGTCTTCGCTGCGCCGGTGGCGAAGAGCAGCAGCGTGTCTGACGTCGACGTGTCGCCGTCGACGGTGATGGCGTTGAAGCTGCCCTTAACGCCGCTCTCGAGCAGCGCCTGCAGCGCCTCGGCGCCGATGGCGGCATCGGTGAAGACGAAGGCGAGCATCGTCGCCATATCCGGCGCGATCATGCCCGCGCCCTTGGCGAAGCCGCTGATCGTCACTTCGACGCCGGCGATCGTCGTTCTTCGGGTCGAGAGCTTCGGATAGGTGTCGGTCGTCATGATGGCGCGCGCGGCGTCCAGCCAGCCGTCGGGCCGCGCCTCCTGCGCGAGCTTCTCAAGCACGCCGTCGAATTTATGCGCGTCGAGCGGTTCGCCGATGACCCCCGTGGACGCCAGAAAAATCTGGCGCTCGGGCGCGCCGGTGGCCGCGGCGGCGAGCTTCGCCGAGAACTTGACCGCCTGTGCGCCGGTCTTGCCGGTGAAGGCGTTGGCGTTTCCGGAATTGACGAGCAGCGCCCGCGCCTTGCCGCCCTTCAGCTTGTCGCGGCACCAATCCACCGGCGCCGAGGGACATTTGGATTTGGTGAAGACGCCCGCGACCGTCGTTCGCGCGTCGAGCAACGCCAGCATCACGTCGGTGCGTCCGGCATAGCGCACGCCCGCGGCGCCGACGCCGAAGCGCACGCCCTCGAGCGGCGGGATTTCGGGCGCGGATTTCGGCGCGAGCGGGGAGACAGCGGCGTTATGAGCCATAGCGGAGCCTTGTCAATGGAGTGGACCTGCGCGGATGTGCCCGGCGCTACAGCTCCGCGTCAAGGCCGAGAAGCGGACCCGCGCAATTCACGCTCCCCCTTGAGGGGGAGAGTCGCGCCGTCATCCACGCGGGGGCGCCCCCACCCGAAAATGCTTCGCGCTTCAACCCTCCCCATTAAAGGGGAGGGCGAAGGGCTCGGCGCTTACTTCTTCTTGGCGTCAGCCGGCTTTTGCGTCGGGGCCGCCGGCTTGGCGCCTGGCGCGCCCTCGGCCGGCGCGTCGGAACGTTCGATCTTGGCGCCCTCGCGCAATTTCATGACGAGTTCGCTCTGCGCTTTCTGCACGACATAGCGGGCGACCTGATCCTTCACCTCATTGAGCGGCGGAAAAACTTTCGGGCGCTTCTCGTCGAGCTTGATGATGTGCCAGCCGAATTGCGTCTTGATCGGATCGGAGACCTGACCCGGCTCCATCTTCGCCGCCGCGTCGCCGAACTCCGGCACCATGCGGTCTTTCGTGAACCAGCCGAGGTCGCCACCCTTGGCGCCGGGGTCCTTGGAAAGTTCTGTCGCGACTTTGCCGAAATCCTCGCCGGCCTTGACGCGCTTCAGCGCGGCCTTCGCCTCTTCTTCGGTCGGCACCAGAATGTGGTGCGCGTGATATTCCGTTTCGGGCTTCTGGTTCTTCGCCGCTTCGTCATAGGTCTGCTTGACGGCAGCTTCAGTCGCCGCATTCTTGGCGACGTCGCCGAGCAACGTCTCCATCAGCGCCTTGTCGCGCAGATAGGCGAGCTTCTTGGCGAATTCCGGCGTCTCGGCGAGCTTGTCGGCCTGCGCTTTCTGCACGACGAGCTGCTCGTCGATCAGGAAGTCGAGCACATAGGTTTCGCGCGCCTTTCCTTCAAGCTGACGCGGAATGGCGGCGCCAAGATCCTCCATGGCGAGCTTCAGGTCCTCGTCGGTGATCTCGACGCCATTGACCTTGGCGAGGGTTTTCGCGACCGCAGATGTCGCGCCGACGGCGCTCATCGCCAGCAGGGCGGCGAGCGCGGTCGCTCCGAGCGCGGCGCGGGCGAGAGAACGCGCATTCTTGCGGGCGTGAGACATGATGTGCTCCAAAAAGAGGCCAGGGCGGCCCTGAACAAAAGCGGCCGTCGCCGCTGGCGGGAAATGCTCCTGCGCGAGGAATCCGGCGTATCTATGCCCGAGGAGCCGGTTCTGACAACTCCCGGCTACGCCGAAACCGGGCGCTCGGCGACCTCTCCGACGACGCTCGTGAAAATTTCCCGGGTTCTCTTCTGCGTATCGGCGAGCAGGGCTTCGAGATTGGAAAGATCTGGCGCGTCGCCGACGCGCAGCAGCAGCTCCGTTAGTCCGCGCGGCGCGTCGGCGGGACGGAAAGCGTCGTCGATGGCGAGCCGCAGCAATTGCGTCAGCCCTTGATAGAGCTTTGAGGCCTCCGCCAGCGCGTCCGCCGCGCCTGCGTCGAGAAATCCGGCGTCTTTGACACGCTGCAGGGCGAGCGTGGCGTTCGTTGAAAAAAGCTCAGGATGTTGCGGGCCATGCAGCAGCATCAAATATTGCGCGATGAACTCGATGTCGATCAATCCTCCGGGGACTTGCTTAACCTCCCAGGGGCTCGTCGCGCCCTTTTCCTTTTCTATTCGCCGGCGCATGGACAAAACGTCGTCCTTGAGTTTTTGCGCGTCGCGAGGACTCGTCAGCGCCACGCGGATCGCCGCTTCGACCCGTTGTGTGAACGGCTCAGGACCCGCGACGACGCGGGCGCGCGTCAAGGCCATGTGCTCCCATGTCCACGCTTCGTTGGCCTGATAATCCGAAAAGGCGGCGAGACTTACTGCGAGCGGCCCGCTGTTGCCGGAAGGGCGCAAACGAAAATCCACCTCATAGAGCAGGCCTTCGGCCGTGGGAGCGGAAAGGGCGCTGATCAGCCTCTGCGTGAGGCGCCCGTAATATTGCTGCGTTGAAATCGGCCGTCCGCCGCCCTGTGATTCCGCCAGCGGGTCGGCGTCGTAGAGCAGCATCAGATCGAGATCGGACGCGGCCGTCATCTCGCATCCGCCGAGCTTGCCCATGGCGACGACGGCGCACGCGCCGCCATCGATCGTTCCATGAGTCCTGGCGAATTCCTCGCAGACGTGCGCGAAGAGCCGGGCGATCAGCGTTTCGGCGAGTCGCGTATAGGCGAAGCCGGCTTCCGCTACCGACAGTGAGCCCGTCAGAATGCGCACGCCGATGAGGAATTTCTGCTCCTGTCCGAAGATGCGGGCGCGGTCGAGCGCGTCTTCATAAGAGCGCGCCTCGGCGAATTGCCCGGCGAGGCGCTGCTCCAATTCGCTTTGCGTCGGCACCGTCTCGAAAAAGGCGGGCTCCATCAGCGCGTCGAGCACGCGCGGGCGCCAGGAGATCGTTTCGGCGAGCTTGGGCGCCGCGCCCGTAATCGCGGCGAGGAGTTTGAGAAGCCGCGGCTGCGAGACGAGCAGGGAAAAGAGCTGCACCCCCGCCGGCAGTTTCGAGATGAGCCTGTCGAAGGCGAGAAATGCGGCGTCGGCGTTCTCCGTCGCGGCGATGGCTTCGAGCAGGATGGGGGTGAGCTCCGTCAGTCGTTCGCGGGCGACGGTCGAACGCGTCGCGGCGTAGCGGCCGAAATGCCAGCCGCGAATGGTCGCCGTCACCGTCTTAGGGCTGGCGAAGCCCATATTCGCGAGCGTTTCGATCGTCCCCGGATCGTCGTCGTCGCCGGTGAAGACGAGATTGCCGGCCGCTGATGTGAGCTGCGGCGCGCTTTCGAAAAGCTTCGCATAATGGCTCTGCACCACGTCGAGCCGCTTCAGCAGCGCTGCGGCGAAGTCGGCGTAGCCCGCAAAGCCCATCATACAGCCGATAACGGCGACGCCGTCTTCAGTTTCCGGCAGCGTGTGTTTCTGCTCGTCGGCGACCATCTGGATGCGATGCTCGACGTCGCGCAGAAAGAGATAGGCTTCGCGCAGATCATCGCGCGCTTGCGGCGCCACCCAGCCGCTCTCGACGAGCTGGTCGAGCATCGCCAGAGTCGAGCGCCCGCGCAGGCGCCGATCGCGGCCGCCGGTGATGAGCTGCTGCGTCTGCACGAAAAATTCGATCTCGCGAATGCCGCCGCGTCCCAGTTTGATGTTGTGGCCGACGACGGCGACCTTGCCGTGTCCCTTATGGGCGTGAATCTGCCGCTTGATGGAATGGACGTCGGCGATCGCGGCGAAGTCGAAATATTTGCGCCAGATAAAGGGCGCGAGCTCCTGCAGGAATTGCTCGCCGGCGAAGATGTCGCCCGCGACCGGCCGCGCCTTGATATAGGCGGCGCGCTCCCAGTTCTGGCCCATGCTCTCGTAATAGCTCAGCGCCGCTTCGAGCGGGATGGCGATCGGCGTCGCGCCCGGATCGGGACGCAGTCGCAAATCGGTGCGAAACACATAGCCGTCGACCGTGCGCTCGCTCATGATCCGCACGATCCGCTTCGTCTGTCTGACGAAGAAATCAACGTCCTCGGACGGTTCGGCGAGGCGCGCCCGCGAGCGGTCGAAAAAAACGATGAGGTCGATGTCGGAGGAGTAGTTCAGCTCAAAGGCGCCGCCCTTGCCCATGCCCAGAAAAATCCATCCCGATCCGCGTTCCGGGTCGCGCTGATCGGCGAGTTCGATCTTGCCGGCGAGCGCAGCGGCGCGCAGCGTGAAGCGAATGGCGGCGGAAAGCGTGGCGTCGGCGATCCGGGTGAGCGCCCGCGTCGCCTCCGGCATGTCCCAGACTTTGGCGAGATCGGCGAGGGCGATCACGAGCGCGGCTTCTTGCTTGGTGACGCGCAGCAGGCGCATCAGCTCGGCTTCGTCTTGGGTTTCGATGTTTCGCGTTTCTTCGATCAGGGCCTCGACACGCTGCGCGGGATCGCTGGTGAGGATGCGCGCGAGCCGCGCCGGATCGCGGGCGGCAAGGTCGGTCAGATAGGTCGAGGCGCCGAACACGCCGAGCAGCAGATCGCGCGCTTTCGGCCGCTCCAGCAACAGCGCCGCGAGCGCGCCATTGGCCGCGCCGTCTTTTTCGAGAACGCGCGCCAGCGCCGCTTCGGCCTTCTCGGCGTCGAGAGGCGCGATGAAGACCTTGGCGCTGTCGAGAAGGGCGTTGGCGTCCGACGTCAAATTGATTTGCCTTTCAGGGCGTCGAGAGCGGTTTTGCGCCGGGATATAAATCCGGCTATGCGGTAAATCAGCTTTGAGAGTCGACAGGCGATCGTCAACGGAAAAAGGAGCCGGACCCTCGTCCTTCGAGACGGCTCCTGCGGAGCCCCCTCAGGATGAGGGTCCTTGGTTCCGCAGAAGGAACAGGCTTCACGGCGTCATTGTGGTCTTGATGCTGAGTGAAGCAGCGCACAACAAGCTCCCTCATCCTGTCGAAGGACGAGGGAGCGTGGCGCCAATGATGAGAAAGATTTCATGTCGCAAGAGGATGTCGCGCAGCTGCTCGCCCGCATCGCCGGGGCGCTGGAGCGCCTGGCGCCGCCGCAGCCGCAGGCGCCCGACTTCTCCGCCGCCGAGGCGTTCGTCTGGCGCGCCGCCGGCGAGGCGTTCCATCCCGTGCGCCGCGTCAATCGCGTCGATCTGGCGCTGCTCAAGGGAGTCGACCGTCAGCGCGACATGCTTCTCGCCAACACCAGCCGCTTCGCGCAGGGGCTTCCCGCCAACAACGCGCTCATGTGGGGCGCGCGCGGCATGGGCAAATCCTCGCTGGTGAAATCGGTTCACGGCGCGCTCGCCGAGAAGGGGCTGAAACTCATCGAAATCCATCGCGAGGATATTGAAGCGCTGCCCGCGCTGCTCGGCGCGCTGGCGCAGGCGCCCTTCCGCTTCATCGTCTTTTGCGACGACCTTTCATTCGACGGCGCGGAGACGAGCTACAAGGCGCTCAAGACCGCTCTCGAAGGCGGCGTCGAGGGGCGGCCGGACAATGTGCTGTTTTACGCCACGTCGAATCGCCGCCATTTGTTGCCGCGCGACATGATGGAAAATGAGAGCGCCACCGCCATCCACCCAGGCGAGGTGATTGAAGAGAAAATCTCGCTCTCCGATCGCTTTGGACTTTGGATCGGCTTTCACAATTGCAGCCAGGACGACTATCTGGCGATGGTCTTCGGCTACGCCGACCATTTTGGCCTGAACGCGCCCGAGGCGACGATCCGCGCCGAGGCGCTGGAGTGGTCCATCACCCGCGGCGGCCGTTCCGGCCGTGTCGCTTGGCAGTTCGTGCAGGATCTCGCGGGGCGATTGGGCAAAGAATTGTCTTAGGATCGTCCGGCGTTTACGCGTCCACGCCTGACTTCGCCCGGTTTTATTTTCGCGCTTGCTGGCTTTCGTCCCGCGTCAGGCTTAGCCTGAGCTGGGGCGGAAAAGGGGGCAGCATGAGCTTCAGACGTATTGCGCTTATCTCGACCATAATGTTCCTCTCGCTGGTTTCTCTTTCGGAAAGCGCCTTTGCTTTCTGCGGCGTGTTGCAGGCTTCGGCCAGCGGCTATTCCAGAGAGGAAGCGCTTTCAAAGGCCAACAACAAGGGACTGGTGGAGGTTCGAAGGCTCGAAGGCAATTATGGGAGCCGCAATGTTCATTACCAAACCGCCTCGTCGTCTTGCCGGGAAGGCGGGAGGGTGACGTGCTTCATCTCGCAGAAGTTCTGCGTCGACAGCGGCCAACGACAGCGGCCGGGTCGCGGCGAGGAAGGCCATTCGATGCATGGCTGCCCGCCCGGAACGCGGCCCGTGCCGGAAACCGATAATTGCGCGCCTGTACGTAAACGATCCAGCGAATTTGAAAGCCAGCCGTGGAAAAAGCCGGGTTGCCGGACCTGGAAACAGAGCTGCGACAGGGGCGACGCCCGGGCCTGCGGCAGATATGAGTCGACCTGCCAGGTCAATTGACGCGAGAACATTGCGAGACGCCTGCACGGCAGGCGTCTCGGATCGCCGTCTGACGGATTAATACGGACGCTCCGGCGTGCATTCCGCGGTCGTGCATCGCGGTTGGTAGGCGTAGGGGATCATGGCGGCGACAAGCAGCAATCCGCCCATGATGATGATCGCCATTTTGTAATTCATCGCGGTTCCTCTCCGACAGCGTTCGGCCCTTGGGCTAGATTTCAAAAAAATCCCACGTCGCCCGCCGCGCGTCTGTGACTTTGTCCTCATCGCCCGCGTGGGGCAGGAAGGATCGGAAAATCAAATCGTCTTGGCTTTGAACCG
Organism: Methylocystis silviterrae; assembly: GCF_013350005.1. GTDB lineage: Bacteria > Pseudomonadota > Alphaproteobacteria > Rhizobiales > Beijerinckiaceae > Methylocystis > Methylocystis silviterrae. The sequence continues at coordinate 234,000 of NZ_JABVWW010000004.1, read as the reverse complement.
GCAGAGATCGGCGATCAGGCAACGCGGGCATTCTGGCCTGCGCGCCTTGCACACATAGCGACCGTGCAGAATGAGCCAGTGATGCGCGTGCAGCAGATATTTGCCTGGCACGATGCGTTCCAGCCCCGCTTCGACCTCTTCTGGCGTCTTGCCGCTTGCGAGCGGCAACCGGTTGGAGACCCGGAAGATATGCGTGTCGACGGCGATCACCGGCTCGCCGAAGGCGACATTGAGCACGACATTCGCGGTCTTGCGGCCGACGCCGGGGAGCGCCGTCAATTCCTCGCGCGTGCGCGGCACGTCTCCGCCATGCCGTTCGACCAGCAATCGCGACAGGGCGACGATATTTTTCGCCTTGGCGCGGTAGAGGCCGATCGTTTTGATCAGGTCGCGCACGCGCTCTTCGCCAAGCGTCGCCATCTTGGCGGGCGTGTCGGCCTGCACGAAGAGCGCCGGAGTCGCCTTGTTGACCCCAGCATCCGTCGCTTGTGCGGACAGCACGACGGCGACGAGCAGCGTGAAGGGGTTTTTGTAACCGAGTTCGGTCTTGGGTTCAGGATTTGCGGCTGCGAGACGCGCAAATATCTCTTCGATGCGCGCCGCTTCAGCGGCCGCCGGCCGCCGCCCACCGGCTCGCGGTTTTTTCGTGACGCGCGCGCGCTGACTGTTTGTTTCCGCCATGGGCGCGTTATAACTTTTAGAATCTGAGGGACAAAGCCGGCAGGAGAAATGTCCGACCCCTTCGAGCGGAAAATTTACGCAGCGCGGCTGACGCCGCATCGGTCGATGACGCCGCACGCCTTCTATCTTTTCATCATGATTTTCTGTTTCGGACAGGTCCTGTTCGCGCTGCCGTTCTTCTTCATGGGCGCCTGGCCCGTCGCCGGCTTCATGGGCCTCGATGCGGTTGGTCTCTATCTCGCCTTCCGCGTCAGCTTCCGCGCCGCCCGCAGTCATGAGACGCTCGACCTCACGCCGCTGGAGCTCGTTTTCGCGCAAATCGGCGCGCGCGGACAACGAAAGGAATGGCGCTTCAACCCTTCCTGGGTGCGGCTTGAGCAAACGATCCACGAAGAATTCGGGACAGAGCGGGTGGCCCTGATCTCGCGCGGCGAATGCATTGAGATCGGCGCCTTTTTGGGGCCGGATCAGAAAGCGGAGCTGGCGCGAGAACTCAACCGCGCGCTCATCGACGCGCGCATGGGAACCCGTTTCGGCTAGAACGCGCTCCATTCCGCCCAAAAGCGGCAAGATCTATCGTCGCTGGCTCAACATAGCGTCGGCTTCCCGCATCAGCCGCGCCTCGTGCCGCTTATAGTAGCGCCAAAGCACAAACAGCCCGATGACGAGCCCGCCGGCGAGGGCCATCGCGATAGGACCTTCGATTTTTTCGAAGCCGGCCGTAAGGTAATAAGCGCCAAAGCCGAATACGCACGCCCAAACGACGCCGCCCGTCGCGTTATAGATGAAGAAATGGCCAGGCGGCAGATGGTTTGCGCCTGCGAGCGAGGCCGCGAGAATGCGCAGCAACGCGATGAAGCGGCCGAAAAAGACGATCGCGCCGCCCCAACGATAGAAGAGATATTGGCCCAGGCGCAGCTTTTCGGGCCCGAGCCCGACATGATGGCCGTAGCGTTCGAGAAGCTTCGTTCCATACTCCCGCCCCAGCCAATAGCCGACATTGTCGCCGACGATCGCGCCCGCAGCGGCCGCCACGACAATATTCTCGATGGCGATCGCTCCGGAGAGCCGCGCGTAAATTGCCGCGCCGACCAGCATGGTTTCGCCGGGCAGCGGAATGCCGGCGCTTTCCAGGGCCACGACGATAAAGATCGCCCAATAGCCGTAGGTCGAAAGGATCGCGGCGATCTGCGCCTGGTCGAGAAAATGCGTCATCCATGGCCCAGAAAGTGTCGGCTTCCGCGACTCTCATGTAGGCCTAAACGCGCAAATGGCGACGTCGCCGAAGCGAGGCCGCCATTCAAAAACGTCGATCGGACAGGGTCAGTGATATTGCAGCGCATTCTCGCGCGCGGCGCTGAAGGCGTAGGGCGGCGTCACCGCCATGGCCTCGCTGTCGACGAAGAAGGGGTGGCGCTCCAGCGCCACTTGCAGGACCTCACGCAATCCTCTGAGCAGAGGCTGGTCGTCGCGGACAACCTTGGCCCGAAGCGCCTCTTGCGCGGCTTCATCCGAGCGGCTCGCGAAATCACGCACCGCCAGCGCGACGAATCTGCCAACGCTGACGCCTTTCTCCTCAGCCGCGGCGCGCACGCGCTCGGCGAAGCCGCCGCCAATGCATGCCAAGGCGGCATGCGCCACCTTGTCGTTCGAGCAGGAATTGATCAGATCTACGATGACCATGACGACCTCCGCCCTTGAACGTTCCATGTTTTGGAACCCTTTGTTGGCCGCGGTGTCTCCGCGACATCAGTTCCCTCGCGCCGTTCGGCGCGTTCGCTTCCGCCAAGCTATCCAGTCAAGCTGAACGTTATCTGTATGAGTGCTGAAAAAATTCCGCATCCGACGATCGGATGGGATCTCTCAAGCCCGGCGAACAAGGCTGTCGGCGCAAGAGCCGAGAGACGTTCGCTCCCCATGCCGTGCGCTGCTGCCTTCTAACTGAAAGCCGTGACAGCTTCGCGACGAAGTTCGCCAGCATATCAACAACATAATGATCAGCCGAGCTGAGGCCACAGCACGACCTCTGACTCAACTCGTGGCTAGAGCAATGGTTCCGAGCAGCTAAAAAATTCGTAGCTGCGGCGCAAAAGATCACGCGGCGCCGCGGAATCCTCACCAAGCGCCAATGTTGGGCGCCGAAGCCCAGGGTTCCGTTGGCGGCAGCGGCGCGCCCTTCTGCAACAACTCGATGGAGATCGAATCCGGCGTTTGCACGAAGGCCATATGGCCGTCGCGCGGCGGCCGATTGATCGTCACGCCCGCCGCCTGCAGTCGCGCGCAGACTTCGTAAATATTCTCAACGGCGAAGGCGAGGTGACCGAAATTCCGCCCGCCGGCATATGTGTGTTCGTCCCAGTTATGGGTGAGTTCGATTGTCGGCGCGTTGTTTTCCTTGGCTTGCGCGGCATCCTCGGGCGCGGCGAGATAGACGAGCGTATAGCGCGCCTTTTCGTTCTGGGTGCGGCGCACCTCCTGTAGTCCAAGCGCGCCGCAAAAAAACGCTAGCGCGCGGTCGAGGTCGCCGACTCGGATCATGGTGTGCAGAAATCTCATATGCGGCTCCTATCTGATGCGTCCGCCATAATAATAGCGTTTCGCGGGCGCGGATTTGCACCCACGCCGGGCGCCTGCTAGAGCGCTGGCGCTCCCAAAACATGGTGCGTATTGAGTTGACCGAGACGAATGCTCTTCCGCGAGCGGCGACCAGCGTCAAGCTGGCGGCCGCGAAGGCCTCGATCGCCGCCAGCGCTTTGCTCGCGGCGGCGAAACTCGCAGCCGGTCTGTGGTCTGGCTCGCTCGCGCTTCTGTCCGAGTCCGGGCACGCCTTCGTGGACACCGGCGCGACAGTGCTGACTTTCTTTGCAGTGCGCGAAGCAGAGAAGCCGGCGGACGAGGAACATCACTATGGCCATGGCAAATATGAGGCGCTGGCCGCGCTGATCCAAACCGGCTTCCTCTTCGGCCTCGCCTTGTTCATCGTCGGCGAAGCCTGGAGGCGGTTGCAGGAAACGGATGTCGTGATCGACGCCGGCTGGCCGATCTATGGCGTTCTGGTCGTCTCGATCGTCGTCGATTTCGTGCGCTCGCGGCAGTTGCGGCGGATCGCAAAGGAAGAGGGCAGCGACGCTCTGGCCGCCGACGCGCTGCATTTTTCGAGCGATCTGGTGTCATCGGCGCTGGTGCTGCTCGGACTCATTGCGGCGCATTATGGGTTTGAGCGCGGCGACGCGCTCGCCGCCTTGGGCGTGGCCGCTTTCATCGCCATCGCGGGTTTTCGGCTGGGCCGTCGCACGATCGACACTCTGCTCGACGCTGCGCCACGCGAAGTGGCGCCGCATCTCGAGAGGGCGATCGTCGACGTGCCGGGCGTCATCGCGATCGATTCGCTGCGGCTGCGCACGATTGGCCCTGACATCATCGGCGAAGCGACGATCGGCGTTTCGCGCGGCTTGCGCGTCGAGCAGGCGGCGCGCATCAAATCGGCCGTCGCCGAAGCGATCGCCACAGTCACGCCGCGCGCCCGGGTCACGCTGTCGATCGAGCCGCGGGCGCTTGACGACGAAACGATCGCGGAACGCATCCTGCTGGTTGGGGCGCGTCGCCACATTCACGCCCATCATGTCATCGCCCAGCAGATCGAGGGCAGACTATCGATCGGCGTCGACGTCGAACTCGATGGCGCGATGCCGCTCGGCCGCGCGCATGCGATCGCCGCCGACTTCGAGAGCGCGCTGCGCGACGAATTTGGCGCCGACGCCGAAGTCGACACGCATATCGAGCCGCTCGAGCTGCAATTGCTCGCGGCGCAGGTCGCCGATCCCGGGCTTGCCTGCGCGATTGAAACGGCGCTTGCGCGCGTCGCCGCTCAGACCCGACCGCCGGCGCAAGTGCGGGACGTACGAGTCCGCGAAACCGCCGGAGGCATCGTCGTCAACTTCCGCTGCCGTCTGGACGCGGCCGCATCCGTGCAAAGCGCCCATGACGCGCTCGACGAGATCGAGCGCCGCACACGCGAGGAATTTCCGGCGATTCTGCGCATCGTCGGCCGCGCCGAGCCCGGCGATCGCTCAACCGCCGCATAGCCAAGGATGCGCGCTTCGTCTATGAGAGACGCCATGACACAGCAGTCGGACGCCGCCGCTGACATCGCCTCGCTGCCTTTCGAACAGGCGATGCAGGAGCTCGAGCGTATCGTCGCCGACCTGGAGAAAGGCGCCGTCTCGCTCGACGAGTCGGTGAAGCTCTATGCGCGCGGCAAGGCGCTGCAGGCGCGCTGCGAGGCTCTTCTCGCCGAGGCCGAAGCCCGCATCGAGAAAATCACGCTTGGCGAGAACGGCCAGCCGACAGGAGTCGCGCCCTTCGACGTCGAATAGACGTTAATCCAAGTGTTAATCTAAGTGTTCCTCCTCCGCCGCCTCTCGCGACAATCTGTGGACGCGGGCCATGAACGCGATAGCGATGAGCACCGCGATCGGCATCGCGAGGGCGGCGACGAGATCGGCGGAAACCTGCGGCGGCAGAGCGCCAGCGGCCTTGAGCCCCTTAGCGACAAAGCTGAAGAGTCCGGTGAGAAAATAGGCGAGCCCGGCGATCGTGATTCCTTGCACGATGCGGTTGAGCCGCATCTGCAAACGCGTGCGGCGGTTCATCTCTTCAAGCAGCGCGCTGTTCTGCCGCTCCATTTCCAGCGTGATGCCGGTGCGCATCAGATCGGTCGCCCGCTCGACCTGCGCCGAAAAGCGGGTCTGGCGCGCCTCGACGGCGTTGCAGGTTTCGATCGCTGGATCAAGGCGCGCATTGAGAAAATCCGAAATCGTCACATATTGTCCTTCGCGCCGTTCCTGCAGCTGGGAGAGCCGGTTCTTCACCAGCGCGCGATAGGCGCGGCTCGCGTCGAAACGGAAGGCCGTGCGCGTCGATAGCGCCTGACCGCTCGCGAGCAGGTCCGAGAGCCGTTTCAGCAAAAGGTAATTGACGCGCATATCATGCGCTTCGTTCAGCGCTTCGGTGATGCCCGAAAGCTCTCGCTCCATGTTGGCGAGTTGCGGCGACACTTGCCGCGCGAGCGGCAGCCCGAGCAGCGCCATCGTGCGATAAGTTTCGATCTCGAGGACGCGCTGCGCGAGACGGCCGGCTTCGAAACGCGGCAGCGCCTTTCCGCGGATCAGCATGCGCGTAAAGCCATAGGCGTCGACGGCGAAGTCGGTCAGAACCTGCGCGTCGCGATCTTCGACGCAGACGACGCACAGACTCTGCGAATTGAAATAGGATGCAAGCTCTTCGACCGATCGCGCGCCGTCGACGACGCAGAGCTGCGTCGCGACGATGAGAACTCCCGGCGGCTTAAAGGAGATTTCGCCCGCTTTGAACGGATCGGCATGCGCGAAGGGGATATCGGCGCCGACGCCAGTCGACCAGCTGTAGGTGGTGAATTCGCTATGTTGCTCCCAGCGAAGCCGCCAGTCGCCAAAGATAAAGTAGTGGAACCGCGCGCCCGGATCCGGCGCCAGCACGCCATGCGCGAGCGCGAGCGCGCCGATCGCTTCACGATCGGCGGCCGCCGCTTCATGGTCCGTGGCGAAGGCGTAGTGATAGACGCGCCGGGGCGCGTCGAGCGGCAGGAACGGCCGCGCGTGCAGCTCCGCGAGAACCGCTTCGCGGAACGGATGCTCGCTGAGAGTCTTGGGTTCGTCTTCGCTGATTTCCATTGCGTCTCTCGGCTCGCATTGGAGGGGTGCATCGTTCACGCGACTGAATCCTATTCACCGGCCTGGGGGCTCAGGTGATCACGCTTGGCGCAGCGCGCTGCGTATAGCGTTCGATGGCGGCAATTTCGCGCGACAGGTTTACGAGATCGGCGAGCGCCGCCTGAGTCTCCATATGCTGCCGCGCGGGATCGGGTTCGTAGCGCTCGACATAAACCCGCAGCGTCGCGCCGGCCGTGCCGGTGCCCGATAGCCGGTAAACGATCCGCGAGCCGTCGGCGAAGATCACCCGCAAGCCCTGATGCTGCGAGTCCGAGCCGTCCACCGGATCGTGATAGGCGAAGTCGTCGGCCGTCGCGACCTCAAGGCCGCCGAGATATTGGCCCTTGAGAGTCGGCAGACGTTGGCGTAACGCGTCGATCAGCGCATGGGCGCCGTCGCTCGCGACTTCCTCATAGTCGTGACGCGAATAATAATTGCGTCCATAGGTCGTCCAATGTTGTCGGACGATGGCGTCGACGCTCTCCTTGCGCGCCGCGAGGATGTCGAGCCAGAACAGCACCGCCCATAGCCCATCCTTCTCGCGCACATGGTCGGAGCCGGCGCCGGCGCTTTCCTCGCCGCAGATAGTCACGAGACCGGCGTCGAGCAGATTGCCGAAATATTTCCATCCCGTCGGCGTCTCGTAGAGCGGGACGCCGAGCCTTTCCGCGACGCGGTCGGCGGCGGCGCTTGTCGGCATCGATCGCGCAATTCCTGCGATCCCCTTGCGATAGCCCGGCGCGATTGTGGCGTTGGCGGCAAGGATCGCGAGACTGTCCGAGGGCGTGACGAAACGGCCGCGGCCGATGATGAGATTTCGGTCGCCGTCGCCGTCCGACGCGGCGCAAAGATCTGGCGCGGCGTCCGACATGGCGAGATCATAAAGATGCCTAGCGTGGACGAGATTGGGGTCGGGATGATGGCCGCCGAAATCGGGCAGCGGCGTCGCATTGATGACGCTGCCCGGCCGCGCCCCGAGCTCCTCTTCGAACAGCGCGCGCGCATAGGGGCCGGTGACGGCCGACATGGCGTCGAAGGTGAAGGTGAAGCCTGACCGAAAAGCGTCGCGGATGCGATCGAAGTCGAAGAGCGTCTGCATGAGCGCTTTGTAATTCACGACGCTGTCGACGACATCGACGCGCATGTCGCCGACGCGCGTTTTGCCGAGCCTGTCGATATCGACGTCCTGGGCTTCGACGATCCTGAACGACGTGATTTCGCGCGTGCGCGCGTAGATCGCGTCCGTCACCTTCTCGGGCGCCGGACCGCCATTCGCGACATTGTATTTGACGCCGAAGTCGCCGTGCGGGCCGCCAGGGTTGTGGCTGGCGGACAGCACGATTCCGCCGAAGGCCATGAGCGCGCGAATGAGCGCCGAGGCCGCAGGCGTGGACAATATGCCGCTTTGTCCGATGACGATGCGGCCGACGCCGTTGGCGGCGGCGATCTTCAGGATCTTTTGAATCGCCTCGCGGTTGTAATAGCGGCCGTCGCCGCCGACGACGAGCGTTGCGCCCTGATATCCCTCCAGACTGTCGAAAATCGATTGAATGAAGTTTTCAAGATAGTGGCGCTGCTTGAAGACCTCGACTTTCTTGCGCAGGCCGGATGTGCCCGGGCGTTGATCGGCGAAGGGCGTCGTTGCGATCGTGGTCGCCTGTGAATTCCCCATTTTGGAGCGGTGGCCTCGCGTGTTGGTCGGCGCCGCGGGGACGCGGCGTCCGCTTCTACAATTCGTCTCCGGCAACGGCAAAAAGGCGGCGCGAGTCCCGCGCCGCCGTTCAGACTGCCTGGAGAAATGTTGAGCTTACCAGCCCCAGCCGCCGCCCCAGCCGCCGCCGCCCCAGCCTCCACCCCAGCCGCCGCCCCAGCCGCCGCCCCAGCCGCCCCAGCCGGCATAGGGGTCTCCCCATCCGCTGTAGGCGGTCGGGTAATAGCCATAGCCGTAGCCATAGGGGTAGCCATAATAGCCGCCATAACCGCTTGAGGCCGCGAGGCCGGCGCCGAGCAGCCCGAGGCCCACGCCCGCGGCGATGGCGCCGCCGGGGTTGTAATAGCCGCGCCGGTAGCCGTAGCGCCGGCCCCAGCCGCCGCGATAGCCCCAGCCGCGACGATACCAAACATTTTCGACCGGGCTCGAAGGTGCGACAATTGACCGATCGGGCGCGCTCATCGGCCCGGCGATCGCTTCCGGAACGGCGGCCGCCAATGTCGCGCTGCAGAGCGCGCCGGACAGCGCCAATTTCAGGCCTTTTCGCATCGTTCATCCTCCTCCTGGCGCGGCGTCCTGCCGCGCTGCGCCGCAAACTCCCCTGGAGCTCACGCCGTAATAACAACTTAGTTAGGCGGAAATTGATCCGCTGCGAGAGGCTGAAACGTGACTTTTTTTGGCGTTTACGTTAAGCGCCCAACGTCGCTGTCAGTGGCCGACGCCTCGGCGCCGATATCGTGGATGAAATCCAAAAGCCTGCAACGAAAGAAATCGCGCACGCGAGCGGCGGTCGCCGGATGCTGCTCCAAAATCAAATGAAACAATGGCCGCAAGATCTTAAGCGCCGTGGCCGGCTCCTGCGCGATCGCGGCGGCGGGGCGCGTTGAGGCCGCGAGGAGGGCGGTTTCGCCGATCAGCGTCCAGGGCCGGACGATCTTCGACTGAGGACGTCCGTCGTTTTCGGCGGTCAGCGCGATCGACCCCAGGGTGAGCACATAGCCTCCGTCCGACATTTCGCCGCGTCGAAACAGGACGTCGCCGGCTCGCAGCAGGCGCGTTTCTGCAGAAAGCGCGAGCATATGCAGGGCGTTCGGCTCGAAGATCGAAAAGAGAGGGATGCGCGCGAGATTGTCGATATCGTCGTCCAGCGTCATGTCACTTTTGTTCGGCGTCCCCCACGCTATCTCTATATGCGCCGGCGGCGCGGCGTAAGCGTGGCGTAAGCGTTAAGACGCGGGGTCCTCTTCGCTGGCGGCGAGCCGGTATCCGTCGCGTTCCGTTTTGAGCCAGCGCGGCTGTTCGGGCGATGGCTCGAGTTTGCGTCTCAGACGGTGAATGTGCGTTTCGAGCGTACGGGTCGACATATTCGGACCGTAGCCCCACACATCGCGCAGCAGCGCCGCGCGAGACACCGTCGCGCCGTGTGCGCGCGCCAGCCTCGCGAGTATCGCCGTCTCCTTTTCGGTCAGCTTCAAGCGCGCGCCAGAAGGCGCCCGCAGTTCGCCGGCCTCGAAATGATAGGGCCCGACAGCCGCCCGAGAAGGCGTGGAATCTATCAGCGCGACCAATTCCGCAAAGCGGAAAGGACGCGTAACGACGGCGTCGACCCCTGGCGGCGGCGATTTCGGCCCATCCGTGATGAGCACGACACGGGTCCTGCAGCCGCGCGCGCGCGCGTCGGCAAGCGCCTCAGGGTCGTAATGGGATTCGTCCAAGATCGCCGCATCCGGCCAATCTTCTCCCGGCGCGCCGAGCTGGTCGTCGCGCAGCGCATAGCGGCCGAGCGCGGCGAATTGCTCGACGAGCGTCGCCCGCAACTGGGGTTCGGCGGCGATGATCAGAGCGCGCGGAAAGAACATCGGCCGGGGTCGCTCCTCGCTTCGAAGAGAATATTCCTGCTATAGGCCGTCAGACGCGCCGGCGAGCGGCGCATATAACGCATCATGCATCGCCGAATGAACCGGACGAAACCTGCCGGACTGGCCTTGCTGCGCGTCGCGCGGCGCATCGGCGGCCGCCCGCATGAGGGAAGGCTGATCGCCGGCTCGCTCGTTCTTCCTTGCGCGCTCGGCCGCAGCGGCGTTGCGCGCAACAAGCGCGAAGGCGACGGCGCGAGCCCGGCCGGCCGCTGGCCGCTCCTCCATTTTTACCTGCGCGCGCCCGCGCCCCTGCGCCTGCCATGGCGGCGCACGCGGCCGGGCGACCTCTGGTGCGACGATCCGCGCGCCTTTCTCTATAACAAACCGCTGCGGGCGCCGTCGCGCCTCGGCCATGAGGAGATGTGGCGCAAGGACGCGCTCTATGACGCCGTCGGCGTCATAGGCTACAATCTTCGTCCTCGGGTGTGCGGTCGCGGCAGCGCAATTTTCTTTCACATCGCCACGGATGATCTTTCCCCGACCGCCGGCTGCGTCGCATTGCGCGCCCGCGACATGGCGCGGCTGCTGCCGCGGCTGGGACGCAAGGTCGCGCTGTTGATCGGATAGCGCTGACCGCCCGCCATCATCCGCGCGAGTTTGGGAGGGGCCGCCGTCTCACGCCGGATAGTCGCGCTCGCCCATGATCGCCGAGCCGACCCGGACATAGGTCGCCCCTAACTGGATCGCGAGTTCGAAATCCGAACTCATGCCCATGGAGAGTTCGGCGATTCCGTTGCGCGCGGCTATGTCGGCGAGCAGCGCAAAATGCGGAGACGCCTGTTCGCCCACGGGCGGCACGCACATCAGCCCCTCGATTTTCAATCCATAAACGTCGCGACAGGCGGCCAGAAAGCTGTCGGCGCTTTCGGGCAGAACGCCGGCCTTTTGCGGCTCGGCGCCAGTGTTGACCTGCACGAACAGCCGCGGGCGCTTGCCCGTCCTGGCGATTTCCTCGGACAGCGCCTTGGCGATCTTTTCGCGGTCGACGCTCTCTATGACGTCGAAGAGCTCGACCGCCTCGCGCGCCTTATTCGACTGCAGCGGGCCGATGAGATGCAATTCGATGTTCGGATATTTTTCGCGCAGCGCCGGCCACTTCGACAAAGCCTCCTGCACGCGGTTTTCCCCGAAGACGCGATGGCCCGCTTCCAGCAGCGGCGCCACGTCCTTGGCCGGAAAGGTCTTGGTGACGCAAATGAGCGTGACCGAGGCCGGATCGCGCCCGCAGTCGAGCGCAGCGCGGCGAATCGCTTCGCGTGTCGATTCGAGGCGATCGGCGGCTCCCATGGCGCGAAAATCGCGATTTCGGCGGCCGGGTCAAGCGCCGAATCTTTTACGCCTTCGCAGCGCGGAACTTCGTGCAGTCCGGCGCGTTAAGCTTCCGGCGGGCGAGGGGCCGGGCGAGGGGCGGTATCGTCGCAACGTTCATCATTGAGAAACGCGTCCCGCCTACCAATGATTGTTCCTACTAAATTGGAGGCCGATATGGTCAATGACAGCCTGATTTACGACGGGCGCGCGATGCATTTGCATCATCTGCGCCGCAAATGGGGATGGATCGTCGCGCTCGGCGCGCTCATGCTCGCCGGTGGACTATTTGCGCTCTACGACGTGACGACCGCCACGCTCGTGACCGTGTTCTATGTCGGCGCGGCGATGCTCGTCGCCGGCGCAATGGAGATCATTACCGCCGTTCAGATCCGGCCCTGGACCAGGGCGCTGCTCTGGGGCGCGATCGGTGTCATCACGATCGTCGCGGGCTTTCTGGTCTTCCGCGATCCTTTGCTCGCGGCGGTGTCGCTGACGGCGATCATCGGCGTCGCGCTGGTGGTCGCCGGGCTGTTCAAACTGATCCTCGCCTGGCACATCCGCGATGTCGGCCCCTGGGGCCTCGTGGCGTTCTCGGGCGTGATCAGCATCGTGTTGGGCGGAATGATCCTGGCCCAGTGGCCGATGTCGGGCCTCTACATCCTTGGCCTCTTCCTCGCGATCAATCTGATCTTCGAGGGCGTCAGCTGGATCACCGTCGGGCTTTCGGCGAAGGCGTGAGTTCATGGGGAACTGTCGGGGGCCGTGCTTGCGGCCCCCGAGCTTTTTCGGGGCTCTGCGAATGGCTCCTGCCTTTGACATCGCCCGGACCGCCCGGCATTAGAGGCGCAATCCCGCAAGCCTTTTGACCGGACGCGCCAGCAAGATGAGACCCGAACGCTATAATTTCGCCGAGGCGGAGCCGCGCTGGCAAGAGATTTGGGAAGAAAAACAGTCTTTTAAGGCAGGTAACAGCCCAGCCGCGCCCAAATATTACGTGCTCGAGATGTTTCCCTATCCCTCGGGTCGGCTGCACATGGGCCATGTGCGCAATTACTCGATGGGCGACGTCATCGCGCGCTTCATGCGCGCCAAGGGCTTTGACGTCTTGCATCCGATGGGGTGGGACGCCTTCGGCCTTCCCGCCGAAAACGCCGCGGCGCAGACCGGCGCGCATCCGGCGCAATGGACTTACGCCAATATCGCGGCGATGCGGGCGCAGCTCAAAACGCTGGGGTTGTCGCTCGACTGGTCGCGCGAGATCGCGACCTGCGATGCCGAATATTACGGGCGCCAGCAGAAGCTTTTCCTCGATTTCCTGAAAGCCGGCATCGTCGACCGCAAGAAGTCGAAAGTGAATTGGGACCCCGTGGACATGACGGTGCTGGCCAATGAGCAGGTCATCGACGGCCGCGGCTGGCGCTCAGGCGCGCTGGTCGAGCAGCGCGAGCTGACGCAGTGGTTCTTCAAGATCACCGACTATTCCGAAGAGCTGCTCGCCGCGCTCGACGATCTCGAGCGCTGGCCCGACAAGGTGCGGCTGATGCAGCGCAACTGGATCGGGCGCTCGGAAGGCATGCTCGTGCGCTTCGCGCTCGCGCAGCAGCTCGGCGAAACGCGAGAGATTGAAGTCTTCACCACCCGCGCCGACACGCTGTTCGGCGCGAAATTCGTGGCGCTCGCCGCCGACCATTCGCTGGCGAAGGCCGCCGCCGAGAAGGACCCGGCGCTCGCCGCCTTCGCCGACGAGTGCCGGCGCGGCGCGACGTCCGCGGAAGCGATCGAGACCGCGGAAAAGATGGGCTACGACACGGGGCTGCGCGTCGTTCACCCGTTCGATCCGAACTGGACGCTGCCCGTCTATGTCGCGAATTTCATCCTGATGGACTATGGCACGGGCGCGATCTTCGGCTGTCCGGCGCATGACCAGCGCGACTTGGATTTCGCGACGAAATATCGGCTCGGCTTCAAGGTCGTGGTCTGCCCGGAAGACCTCGCTCCCCAAGAGCTCGAAAAGCAGATTGCGACAAGCGGCGAAGCCTTCGAGGCCGAGGGCAGGTTGGTGAATTCCGGCTTCCTCGACGGCATGACCGTGCCGCAGGCGAAGGACGAGGTCGCGAACCGTCTGACGACGATGGCGCTTTTCGGCCATCCCCAGGGCGAGCGGAAGGTGAATTACAAGCTGCGCGACTGGGGGATTTCGCGCCAGCGCTACTGGGGTTGCCCGATCCCGATCATCCATTGCGAGACCTGCGGCCCGGTTCCGGTTCCCGAGGCCGATCTGCCGGTGCGGTTGCCGGAGGATGTCTCCTTCGATCAGCCCGGCAATCCGCTCGATCGCCACGCAAGCTGGAAAAACGTCCCGTGTCCCTCCTGCGGCGCGCCGGCGCGGCGCGAGACCGATACGATGGACACCTTCGTCGACTCGTCCTGGTATTACGCGCGCTTCGCCGATCCGCATAATGAGACGGCGCCGGCGCGCGCCGAGGCGCTCGCGCGCTGGCTGCCGGTCGATCAATATATCGGCGGCATCGAGCACGCGATTCTGCATCTTCTCTATTCGCGCTTCTTCGCGCGCGCCATGCGCGACAGCGGCCACGCCGCGGTGGCCGAGCCCTTCGCCGGACTGTTCACCCAGGGCATGGTCGTGCATGAGACCTATCGCGCGCCGGACGGCCAATGGGTCGCGCCAGACGCGATACGCGTCGAGGCCAAGGACGGCGGCCGCCGAGCCTTTCTCCTCGACGGCGATGTCGAGATCGAGATCGGCCCGATCGAAAAAATGTCGAAGTCGAAGAAGAACACGGTCGACCCCGACGATATCGTCGCGAGCTATGGCGCTGATACGGCGCGCCTTTTCGTGCTCTCCGACAGCCCGCCCGATCGCGACGTCATCTGGTCGGACGAGGGCGCGCAGGGCGCATGGCGCTTCGTCCAGCGCCTGTGGCGGCTGACCGGCGAATTGGGACGGGTGGCGGCTCCCGCCGGGGCTGAGCCGCCGGCGGCCTATCACGATCTCGCGCTCGCCGTGCGCAAGGCGACGCATCGTTCGATCGCCCAGGCGAGCGAAAATATCGAGCGGCTGCGTTTCAACAGCGCCATCGCCCGCATCCGCGAATTCGCCAATGAGCTGACCAGCGCGCTCGACGCCGTGACCGAAACGCCCGTGCCCCCCGATCTCGCCTTCGCCTTCCGCGAGGCGGCGGACGCGCTCATTCGGCTTGTCGCGCCGATGACGCCGCATGTCGCCGAGGAGTGCTGGGCCGATTTGGGCCACAAAGGTCTGGTTGCTGAAGCGCCGTGGCCGGCGGCCGATCCTACCCTGTTGGCCCAGGAGATGATAAGCCTGCCGGTGCAGGTCAACGGCAAAAAGCGCGCCGAAATTCTTGTCGCCCATGACGCCGACGAGGAAACGATTCGCAAAGAGGCTTTGGCGCAAGATGGCGTTCAGCGCGCCATGGAAGGCAAGCCGCTGAGGAAGTTCATTCTCGTTCCGAAAAGGATCGTCAATGTGGTCGTTTAGCAAATCGGCGGTCGGCAGGTCGGCAGTCGGCGCGCGTCCTACTGCCGAAGGCCGACTGCCGACTGCCCTGTTCCGGCAAGTGATGGTTGTTTTGGCGGCGCTGCTCGTCCTGCCGCTCGCCGGCTGCATCCAGCCGCTTTATGCGCCGGCAGGATTTGGGCTCGACTCCGCGCCGCTCGCGGCCGAGCTGCAGTCGATCGCGGTTGACGAAATTCCGCAACGGCTCGGTCACTATGTCCGAAACGACCTGATCTTCGGGCTGAACGGCACCGGTTCGCAGCCGCCGCCGCGCTACCGTCTGATGGTTGTGCTCCGCGAGCGCGTGCAGACGCCGATTCTCGACACCGTGACCGGCCGCGCCACGTCGGCGACGGTGATCGTCGACGCCGAATATCGGCTGGTCACCTTGCCTGATGAGGTGGAGGTCACGAAAGGCATCGCTTTCAACATTGCGAGCTACGATCGTTTCTCGAATCGCTTCTCCAATGTGCGCGCCGCGCGCGATGCAGAGATCCGCAACGCCCGGGTCATCGCCGATTCGATCCGCACCCGAATCGCCACCGTGCTCGCCACGCGCCTGTCGCCTGTCCCGCCGCCCGCCGTCGTTCGCTATTGACGGCGAAGACGGACAATAGCGCCTCATGACGGCGGTCAAGAGTCGCGACGCCGAACGTTTCATCGCCGCACCGCCCGAGGGCGTTTTTCTTTTCCTGGTCTTCGGTTCCGATGCGGGCATGGTGCGCGAGCGCGCGCTCGCGCTCGTCGAAAGGCGCGTCGACGATCGCCGCGATCCCTTCCAATTCGTCGAGATGAGCGGCGATGGCGTCGCTTCCGACCCGCTTGCGCTGCTTGACGAGGCCAACACCACGCCGCTCTTTGGCGGACGGCGCGCCATCCTCGTCGAGACCGGCGGCAAATCTGTCATTCCGGCGCTGACGTCCCTTATCGGCGCGCCGCCAGCGCATTGCACGGTCGTGCTGACCGCTGGCGCGCTAAGGCGCGACGCGCCGCTGCGCAAGCTGGTCGAGGGCGCCAAGCAGGGCGCGGCGATCGAGTGTCAGCCCGACGCGGAAGCGGATTTGCAGGCGCTGATCGAGCGCAGCCTGCGCGACGCCGGCCTTGTCGCGAGTCCCGAGGCCCGCGGCCTGCTCCTCGGCGCGCTTGGGGAAGACCGGCTGATGAGTCGCGCCGAGCTTGAAAAGCTTGCGCTCTATATGCACGGCCGCGAACATGTCGAAGCCAAGGACGTCGAAGCGATCGTCGCGCATGCCTCGAACATCGCGTCGGACCGCATGGTGACGGCGGCTTTCGCGGGCGCCGCCGATATCGCCGTGGCGCTCGACGCCTATTTCGCGCAGGACGGCGATGCGCAGCAGCTTGTCATCGGGGCGCTGCGCTACGCCGTGGCGCTGCACCGCGCCCGTCTCGCCATGGAGCGCGAGGGGGGACGACCCGACGTCGGCGTTTCGGCGCTGATGCGCGCGGGCTTCGGCTTCATGCATCGCGCGCTGATGGAGGAGCAGCTCAAGAGCTGGTCATCCGCGCGTCTTGGCGCACTGATCGAGCCGCTGCGGGCCGCACAGATGCGGGCGCGCGCCAACGCCGGCGTGGCGCAGATGGAGGCCGAACGCGCGCTGTGGAACATCGCGCGCGCGGCGCGGCGTTAGTCAGCCCTGGCCTTCGTCCATCAGCATTTCGAAGCCGCCGAAGATCATGCGCTTGCCGTCGAACGGCATCGGCATGTCCTTCATGCGTGGGTCTTCGTGCATCTTCTTGTGCGCCGCGTCGCGCACGTCTTTGGACGGCCACAGCACCCACGAGAACACGATGTTTTCGCCGCCCTCGGCGGCGACGGCGCGTTTAAAATCGGTGACTCTGCCGTCGGGCAGGTCGTCGCCCCAACATTCGACGACGCGTAGCGCGCCCCACTCCTTCATGATGGGCCACATCTGCGCGGCGGCCTTATGGTAATCTTCCTTCTTGCCCATTGGCACGGGAATCACGAAACCGTCGACATAGCTCATTGCGCGGCTCCTTCTTTCTGACATGCCTGTGAGGCGGCCTCGGGAAATGACAATCGGTCGTCTCGTTTGTTCACGCCGCGCTGGCGAGGCTCTCGAAAAGCCCGCGGCCGTCGGTTCCGCCGACGAGCGCGTCGATGAGATTTTCAGGATGCGGCATCAGGCCGAGCACATTGCGCCCGTTCGAATAAATCCCCGCGATGTCGTTGCGCGATCCGTTGGGATTGGCGTCGCCGCCGACATTGCCGGCGGAGTCGCAATAGCGGAAGGCGACGAGGCCATCGCCCTCAAGCCGGTCGATCGTCGCATCGTCGGCTTCGTAATTGCCCTCGCCATGCGCGACGCAGACTTCGATCGTCTGGCCCTTGGCGTAATGGCGCGTGAAGGCGGTGTCGTTGCGTTCGACCCTGAGATGCTGCATCCGGCATACGAAACGCAGATTGGCGTTGCGCATCAGCACGCCCGGCAGAAGTCCGCTTTCGCAAAGAATCTGGAAGCCGTTGCACACGCCCAGCACCAGTCCGCCGCGCGCGGCATGGGCGCGCACCGCGTCCATGATGGCGGCGCGGCCGGCGATCGCGCCGCAGCGCAGATAATCGCCGTAGGAAAAGCCTCCGGGCAGAACGACGAGGTCGGTCCCGGCGGGAAGTTCATGATCGGCATGCCACAACATCGACGGCTGGCGCCCGGTCGCCTGTGTCAGCGCGCGGGCCATGTCGCCTTCGCGATTGGAGCCGGGAAAAACGACGACGGCGGCTTTCATGGGCGTGTCCTAGGCGGCAGGCGGCCAGTCGGCAGATCGGCAGTTGGCAGCTCGGCGCTCTTCCGATTGCCGACTGCCGAAGCCCGACTGCCCTCGATCGCCTCACACATCGATCTGATAATTCTCGATCACCGTATTGGCGAGCAGCTTCTCGCACGCCGCCTGCAACTGCGCCTTGGCGGCGTCGGCGTCGGCGCCGGCGAGCTCCACGTCGAATACCTTGCCTTGCCGCACGCTGGCGACGCCTTCGACGCCAAGCGACTTTAGCGCCCCTTCGATCGCCTTGCCTTGCGGATCGAGGACGCCGGATTTGAGGGTGACGACGACGCGGGCTTTCATAAGCTGAGGTCCAGGCTGAATGGAGAAGTGTTAGTGGGGGCCACACAAACACGCAATCTCATTTACGCCGATATTCACCAGATCGCCATCGGTCTCGGCGAGGTTGCGTTCGGCCTTTTTCTGAAGGCGTTCGGGGTCAGCATTCCGGGGAGTAAGATCAACCCATGAATCTTCAACGTCTACCGATTTTCTGGATCGCGACGGCTGTCATCATCGCCGGAACGGTTGTCCTGTTACGCGAAATCCTGACGCCCTTTTTGGTCGGGATTGCTCTGGCTTATCTACTCGATCCGCTCGTCACTCGGCTCGAGCGCTTCGGATTGGGTCGCGGCGTCGCGGCGCTCGGAATCATCAGTCTTTTCTATGGCGTCATTATCGCTTTGATCGTTGTTCTCACGCCGATCATCGGCGAGGAGATCGCGCTTTTCATCGAAAAGCTCCCCGGCTATCTGACGCAATTGCAAACATTGGCGACAGATCCGGGCCGGCCATGGATGCGCAAGATCATCAACGAGGGGCTTAGCGAAGCTCGGCAATCGTCAGGAGAACTGACCACTCTCGGCGCCCATCTGAGCGCACACCTCTTGCGCCGGCTATGGTCGGACGGCCGCGCATTGGCGTCGATCTTCTCCCTGCTCATCGTCGCGCCAATCGTCACCTTCTATTTGCTGATTGATTGGGACCAAATCATCGCGGCGCTCGACAAGATGATTCCGGCGACGCAGCGGGGGACCGTGCGGGCTCTGGCGTCCGAGATCAATGAGACGATCAGCGTCTTTCTACGCGGCCAGGGGATTATTTGCCTCATTCTCGCTTTGTATTATGCCGTGGCGCTGGAATTGATCGGGCTCAATCATGCCTATCTGATTGGAATAGCCGCAGGGCTGATCAGTTTTATTCCTTATTTGGGCGTGCTTACCGGCGTCGTCCTGTCGGTCGGCGTGGCGCTGCTTCAGTTCTGGCCAAGCTGGACCTCGATACCGATCATATTGGCGATTTTCATCGTCGGAGAACTGACTGACGATAATGCTTTGACCCCCCGTCTCGTCGGCGCGCGCGTGAAGCTCAGTCCGCTCCTGGTCATGTTCGCCATCGCCGCCTTCGGCTATCTGTTCGGCTTTGTTGGTCTTCTTATCGCCGTGCCGTTAGCGGCGACGATCGGCGTGATCGTGCGTTTTATCCTGGCGCAAAGCTTGGAGGCGTCGTTTGGCCAAGCGTCGGGGTCGGGCGTCGACGCGCCGCCTGTTCCGCCGAAGAAGCGCCATTGGTGGTTTTGACCAGCATCGAGTCCTGGAGGGGGGCGCTTCGACGAGCGGTCGGATCGCCGCGCACGAGATGATTCCGCGCCCCGGATGCGACAAAGCCGCGTTCCGGCTTCAGCCGACGCGGCTTTTCTGTTCGCGCGGCCTTATCCCAGCGCCCGCGGCGCCGGCTACTGCACGAGCTTCGGCGCGCCGGTGCGGATCGTCTCGTTTTCCTGCATGATGCCGAGACGGCGCGCGACTTCGGTATAAGCCTCGACCAGCCCGCCCAAGTCGCGGCGGAAGCGATCCTTGTCGAGCTTGTCGTTCGACTTGATATCCCACAGCCGGCAGCTGTCGGGCGAAATCTCGTCGGCGACGACGATTCGCATCATGTCGCCTTCCCAGAGCCGACCGCATTCCATCTTGAAGTCGACGAGGCGGATGCCGACGCCGAGAAAGAGCCCGGAGAGGAAATCGTTGACGCGGATGGCGAGCGCCATGACGTCGTCGATCTCCTGGGGAGTCGCCCAGCCGAAGGCGGTGATATGCTCCTCGGACACCATCGGGTCGTCGAGCGCGTCGTTCTTATAGTAGAATTCGATGATGGAGCGGGGCAGCTGCGTGCCCTCTTCCATCCCGAGGCGCTTGGCGAGCGAACCGGCCGCGACATTGCGCACGACGACTTCGAGCGGGATGATTTCCACCTCGCGGATGAGCTGCTCGCGCATGTTCAGCCGGCGGATGAAGTGGGTCGGCACGCCGATGCTGTTCAAATGCTGGAAGATATATTCGGAGATCCGGTTGTTGAGCACGCCCTTCCCGTCGATCACCTCGTGTTTCTTCGCGTTGAAGGCCGTGGCGTCGTCCTTGAAGTGCTGAATCAAAGTGCCGGGCTCAGGGCCCTCATAGAGGACCTTGGCCTTGCCCTCGTAGATGCGGCGTCGGCGGTTCATTGGGATCAACCGGGGCTTGAGGAAGTCCATCTGGCGGGTCGTCGCTCCTCCGAAGTGTGAACGCATGCCGGCTTGTGGGCGGCTCTCAGGGAGCGGCGGCGGGCGTGCGCCCAGCCGCGAGCACCGGCGGTCCTAGCGTCTTTGGCGGCCAGTGACAAGCCGACAGGGCACTCTATCGCAAAGGGAAAGACGATACAATGAAACTGAGAGGGCGGCGGCCCAGCGGCGCCGTCGCCGTGTCGGTTCCTCCCGCACGCGCCGGCGCCCCCAATTTGAGCATCTGGTCGGCGATTTTCCGACCGCGCCCGTTCACCCCTGCGACGCTTATGGCGCGTAGCGTCCCTGCTTTGTCCGATCGCCGGACGGAAAACTCTTCGCCCCGACAAATAGCCGCACCGGCGCGCTTTTTGCACTTCGGCACGGCCCGTGGCCATATCGCGCTCGAGCTGGCGCCGTGGCGGGCATGGGGCGGTTTCGTCGCGGCCAGGACCACGCTTTCCGGCATTGGCTTTGCGCGCGAATACGCATATATCGAGCGCACGCCGATGCGGCGCATGATCGCCGAGTCCTGATTTAAGAACAACCCGGCCGAGGATGGACATGAGCACGTTCGACCAGCGCGAAGATTCCTTCGAAAAACGCTTTGTCCATGAAGAGGAGCTGCAGTTCCGCGCCGAAGCGCGCCGCAACAAGCTGCTCGGCCTCTGGGCGGCCGAAAAGCTTGGCAAGACGGGCGCCGAGGCGCAGGCCTACGCGGATGCCCTAGTCGCAGCGGAAGTGACCGCCGACGCCGACGAGCGGGTCGTGGCTTTGGTCAAGAAGGATTTCGAGGCGGCGGGCGTGAATCAGTCCGAGCATCAGATCCGCCGCACCATGGACGAGATGCTGACCAAGGCGAAAGCCGAGATCAAGTCGGGCCAATAACCGACGATTCACGGCCTTTATTCATTTTCTTGGGCGATAGTCGCTTATGCGCGATTCGTCCTTAAAAGCGCCCCGCCAGAAGCCGCTTCCCGACGCCTCCTATTTTCAGGGGGCGCCGGCGATCGCCGAGGAAGCGGCGCTCTGGCTGCGCTATCTTGCCGGCGAGCGGCGCGCCTCCCGGCACACGGTCGAGGCCTATGGCCGGGACCTCGCCAATTTTTTGGGTTTTCTGGCGCATCATACTGGTGAGCGGCCGGACGCGGCCGCGCTTAAGTCACTTCAACCCGCCGACCTGCGCGCCTTCATGGCCAAGCGTCGCCGCGACGGGCTGGAAAGCCGGTCGCTGTTGCGGGCGCTCGCCGCCGTTCGCAATTTTCTGCGCTTCATTGAGAAGAAGGGCCTCGCCCGTACGGACGTCTTCGGCGCCGTGCGTCCGCCCAAGCGCCCGCACAGCCTCCCCAAGGCGCTCACCGTGCCCGACGCCCGCGACGTCGTGGACCCCGAACAGAGAGCGGGCGAGGCGCGAGAGCCCTGGGTGATCGCTCGGGACGCCGCCGTGCTGGCGCTGCTCTACGGCGCCGGCCTGCGAATTTCCGAGGCGCTGTCGATCGGGAGCGCCGAGGCGCCGGTCGGCGCCGCCGATCGGGTCACGATCCTGGGGAAGGGCGGCAAGAGCCGGACCGTGCCGGTCATCGCGCCGGTGCGCTCGGCGATCGAGGCCTATCTCGCGCTCTGTCCCTATGATCTCGCCGGCGGGCCGCTGTTTGTCGGCGCGCGCGGCGGGCCGCTCTCGCCGCGCATCATTCAGCTCGCCGTCCAGCGCCTGCGCGGGGCGCTCGGCCTGCCCGAGAGCGCGACGCCGCATGCGCTGCGTCATTCCTTTGCAACGCATCTCCTGGGTCGCGGCGGCGATCTGCGCACGATCCAGGAATTGCTCGGCCACGCCTCGCTCTCGACGACGCAGATTTATACCGCGGTCGATAAAACGAGGCTCCTCGACGCTTATCGCTCGGCGCATCCGCGGGCGAAGTGAAACTGAAGGCCGCGTAAAAGCCCTGAGAAGCCGCGAACTTTACCCTCCCCTTGAGGGGGAGGGTCGCATTGCGAAGCAATGCGGGGTGGGGTGACAGCTCGGATGACTGTAAGGGATGACGCACCGAGCCGCTCGTATAGCGACAATATTTTGAGATGCGGCTCCACCCCACCCCGGCGCTTCGCGCCGACCCTCCCCCTCGAGGGGAGGGTGAAAGGTCGACGCCGCTCAATTTCGCGCAGCGTGCGCAACTCTCACTCCACCGGCTCCACCGCGCTGATCTCGATGCCGAAGCCCGAGAGCCCGACGAAAGCGCGGGGCTTTGACGACGAGGAACGCAGACGGATCGAGGAAACGCCGAGGTCCTTCAAAATTTGGGCGCCAAGACCGACGTCGAGCCATTGCCGCTTGCGCGTTTCCTCCGCTCTTTCCTCCTCGTCCTTCTGGCGTCCGACGATATTCGCCGGGACGCCGGCCGCGCCGTCGCGCAGATAGACGAGCACGCCGCGCCCTTCGCGGGCGAAGCGCGCCAGAGTCTTCTTGATCGTCGGCGCGCCGCACATCACATCGGAGATGATATCGGCGCGATGCAGGCGCGTCGGCACGTCGCGTCCGTCGCCGATCGCGCCCAGAACGAAGGCGAAGTGCTGCACGCTGTCGAACGGCGTCACATAGGCATGGCCGATCATTGCACCGACTTCCGTCTCGACGGGGAAAGTCGCGACGCGTTCGACGAGCTTTTCGCGCGCCTGTCGAAACGCGATAAGATCGGACACCGACACGAGTTTGAGATTATGCGCGCGCGCGAACTCCTCGATCTGGCGGCCGGTCATCACCGTGCCGTCGTCATTGGCGAGTTCGCAAATGACGCCGACCGGCGGCAGGCCGGCAAGCTTGCACAGATCGACGGCGGCTTCCGTATGTCCGGAGCGCATCAGCACCCCGCCGTCCTTGGCGATCAGCGGGAAAACATGGCCGGGCCGCACGAAGTCGGCCGCGCCCATATTGCCATTGGCGAGCGCGCGCACCGTATTGCAGCGCTGCTCGGCGGAAATGCCGGTGGTGAGCCCGTGGCGCGCGTCGACGGTGACGGTGAATGCCGTTGCGAGCGGCGCGTCGTTTTCGGCGACCATGGGCGCGAGATGCAGACGGCGCGCTTCCTCGAGCGTGAGCGGCGCGCAGACGATCCCGCTCGTGTGGCGGATGATGAAGGCCATTTTCTCCGGCGTGCAGAGCGCGGCGGCGACGACGAGGTCGCCTTCGTTTTCGCGATCGTCGTCATCGGTGACGACGACGATCTCGCCTCTAGCCACGGCCTCGACGGCTTCAGTGATGGAATGGGACAATGAGATCTCCGGAACCCGCCGCTTGCGACGCCTGCGTCGCATATCTAGCCTTGCCGCGGCGACGTTTCAAACGGGTGGCTGCGCAGCTTTCGCAATTGTCATTCCCGAGGCGCGGAGCGCGATCGGGAATCCAGCATAAAGCCGGCCATTCATGGCGTTGCTCTGGATTCCCGGTCAGGCCCGCGGCCTGCCGGGAATGACACAGTCCCAAAGTCGGTGCTTCCGGATGGTGATTTAGACGATAGGAAGAAAGGAGAGGGCATTTGCTCGTTACGAAGCTAATGACGCGCATGATGCGCGTCTTTTCAAAAACGCTCGCGGCGCTAGGGCTGGCGCTTTTTATCGCATCCGGGGCGGCGGCCGAGCCCGGCCCCTGCGCCGAGCTCGAGGAGCAAGGCGTCGCCTATGCGGTCTGCGACTTCGACGCGGGCAAGAGCGACATCCGGCTCTTTCTGCGCGACGGAAAAGGCGAAATCCTGGGCGCCTTTTCCCGCCTTGCGAGCGAACTGGAAAAGAAAGGCGAAACGCTCATCTTCGCCATGAACGCCGGCATGTATGCGGAAGACCGCGCGCCGGTCGGCCTCTATGTCGAGAACGGCCGCACGCTCAAAGGCGCCAATACGCGTCCCGGTCCCGGCAATTTTCACATGAAGCCCAACGGCGTGTTCTGGGTCGACGGATCGCGCGCCGGCGTCACCGAGACGGCGCGCTTCCTAAAGAGCCGTCAGCGGGCGCAATTCGCCACGCAATCGGGACCGATGCTCGTCATCGGCGGGCGCATTCATCCCCGCATTCATGGGGACGGCATGTCGCAGAAATTTCGCAACGGCGTCTGCGTCCAAGACGGCCATGTCGCGCGTTTCGCGATCTCCAATCAGCCGGTGACATTTTACGAATTCGCGCGACTTTTTCGCGATCGCCTGCACTGTCTGGATGCGCTGTTTCTCGACGGCGGCGCCGCTTCGGCGCTTTATGCGCCGTCGCTCTCGCGCCATGATCGCTTTATGCCGGCGATGGGGCCGATCGTCGGGGTCGTCGAGAACGCGGATCGCTAGCTTAGTCGCGTAAGAGCCGCATTGAGCTTTTCGATGCGCGCCGCGGTCTCTTCGCGCCGTTCGCGATGCTCGTCGATCACCTCTTCTTCAGCCTTGGCGAGGAAGCCCTCATTGGCGAGTTTGGCGTCGAGCTTCTTCAACTCGGCTTCGAGCTTGGCCGTCTCCTTCGCCAGTCGCGCCCTCTCGGCGCCAAGGTCGATCACGCCTTCGAGCGGCATGGCGGCGACGCCGCCGCGCACGATGATTTGCGCGCTGCTCTTTGGCGCCGCCTCAGCGAAGCCAATGTGCGAGAGCCGGGCCAGCTTGCGGATCGTCTCGTCCCAGCGCGTCGCGCGCGCTTTCAGCGCGTCATCTGCGCCGATCAGCAGCAGCTCGGTCTCGCTGGTCAAATTCATTTCCGCACGCAGCGAGCGAACTTCGGAAATAAGGTCGACGACCCAGCCGATTTCGCTTTCGGCCTCCGCATCTTCGAGTCCTTCGAGCGACGGCCAGGCGGCGAGCGCCAGCATCGTCTCGCGCTTGGGACCGTCCGCGCCCTTGATCGCCCAAAGCTCCTCGGTGAGGAAGGGCATGAACGGGTGCAGCAGCGCGTAAATCTGGTCGAGAACGAAGGCGGTCGTTGCGCGCGTCTCGTCCTTGTCAGCGCCGTCGGCGCCTTGCAGCAGGGGCTTCGCCAGCTCGACATACCAATCGCAGAAGACGCTCCAAACGAAGCGATAGACGGCGTTCGCCGCATCATTGAAGCGATAGGCCTCGATCGCCGCGCTCACGTCCGCCGTTGTGCGCGCCGCCTCGCCGATAATCCAGCGGTTCAGCGTGATCCTGTTGGCGCGCGGATCGTAACCCGCAACGCGCGCGCAGCCGTTGATCTCGGCGAAGCGCGAGGCGTTCCACA
Organism: Methylocystis silviterrae; assembly: GCF_013350005.1. Classification (GTDB taxonomy): domain Bacteria; phylum Pseudomonadota; class Alphaproteobacteria; order Rhizobiales; family Beijerinckiaceae; genus Methylocystis; species Methylocystis silviterrae. The sequence goes on along the minus strand of NZ_JABVWW010000004.1, from coordinate 208,535 downwards.
GCTTCGTCGCGAAATTGCGATAGCCTTCGACGCGCTGCGTCGAGAGCTTGATGTCGCGTCCCTGCGCCGCCATCGCCGCGAGCGTGAAGCGCAGCGCATCGGCGCCATATTCGTCGATGAGGCGCAGCGGATCGATGACATTGCCCTTCGACTTACTCATCTTCGCGCCCTTCTCGTCGCGAACGAGGGCGTGGATATAGACGTCGCGGAAAGGGACTTCATCCATGAAATAGAGGCCCATCATCATCATGCGGGCGACCCAGAAGAAGATGATGTCGAAGCCGGTGACGAGGGCGCTCGTCGGATAATAGCGCGCGAGCTCCGACGTCTTCTCCGGCCAGCCGAGCGTTGAGAAGGGCCAAAGCGCGGAAGAGAACCAGGTGTCGAGAACGTCTTCGTCGCGCCAGATAGCGAATTTGCTTGGCGGTTTCCCGAGTCCTCTTTGAGAGTCGTAGACCTCATCAAGCGCGGCTCTTTCGTCGCTGACCAAAACCACGTCATCCGAGCCGTAGTAAAGCCGGGCGGCGGCCAGCGCCTCGTCTTCGGTCTCTTCCACGAAGACGGTCTCCGCACGATTGGTTGACGCTAACGTCAGCAGACCATCCTCGTATCGAAGCCCATACCAAGCCGGGATGCGATGGCCCCACCAGAGCTGGCGCGACACGCACCAGGGCTGGATGTTTTCGAGCCATTCGAAATAGGTTTTTTCCCAATTCCTCGGCACGAAGCTCGTGCGGCCTTCGCGCACGGCTTTGAGCGCCGGCTGCGCCAAAGTCTTGGCGTCGACATACCATTGGTCGGTGAGCCGCGGTTCGAGCACCGCGCCCGAGCGGTCGCCATGCGGAACCATGTGCTTATGGTCGTCGACGCCCTCGAGCAGCTCGCGCGCCTCCATCATTTCGACGACGCGCTTGCGCGCTGCGAAACGGTCGAGCCCGTCAAGAACGGAGACCGTCGCCGCAAGTTCGGGGGAGGGGTCGACGCCTTCGTGAAACTCGGCGCTGGCGGCAAGCGTCATCTGCGCCTGCGGGTCGAGCACGTTGACGAGCCGCAGCCCATGCCGCTTGCCGACCTCGAAATCGTTGAAGTCATGCGCCGGCGTGATTTTCACCGCGCCGGTGCCCTTCTCGGGATCGGAATATTCGTCGGCGACGATCGGGATCAGCCTGCCGACCAATGGCAGACGAACGCGCTTGCCAATCAGCGCCGTATAGCGCTCATCTTCCGGATGCACGGCGACCGCCGTGTCGCCAAGCATCGTCTCGGGGCGCGTCGTGGCGACGACGATATATTCGCCGGTCTCGTGCCCAGCGTCGTCGACGATCGGATATTTGAAGCGCCACAAATGGCCCTTCACTTCGACCTGCTGCACTTCGAGATCGGAGATCGCCGTGTGCAGCGCCGGGTCCCAATTGACGAGGCGCTTGTCCTTGTAGAGCAGGCCGTCGCGATAGAGCTGAACGAAAACCTTCACCACCGCGCGCGACAGGCCTTCATCGAGCGTGAAGCGCTCGCGCGACCAGTCGCAGCTGGCGCCGAGCCGCTTCAGCTGCTCGACGATCTTGCCGCCGGACTCCGCCTTCCACTCCCACACGCGCTCGACGAATTTCTCGCGTCCGAGTTCGCGGCGATGTTCCTGGCGCTCCATCAGCTGGCGCTCGACCACCATTTGCGTCGCGATGCCGGCATGGTCGGTGCCCGGCTGCCACAGCACGTCGTCGCCCTTCATGCGCCGGTAGCGAACCAGAATATCCTGCAGCGTGTTGTTGAGCGCATGGCCCATATGCAGGCTGCCGGTGACGTTCGGCGGCGGAATGACGATGGAATAGGGCGCCGCCCGCGCGCGTTCGGGCCGTCCGGCGCGGAAGGCTTGAGATTCCTCCCACGCGTCGCGGATGCGCGATTCAATTGAGGCGGGAGCGAAGGTTTTTTCCATGGTCATCGGGCAGGAGCCTTTTGGCCCCCACCCTGTCCCTCCCCCGCTTGGCGGGAGAGGGGACGCTAACGATCGGCGTTTCGTCGCACGTCAGTGAAGGCTCGAATCTATTCCCTCTCCCGCGAAGCGGGGGAGGGTAGGGGAGGGGGTTACGCCAGCGCCTTGAGCGCGCCTTTGCCGGCGTAGATCGCCGCGTCGCCCAGCTCCTCCTCGATGCGGATGAGCTGGTTATATTTGGCGGTGCGGTCGGAGCGGGCGAGCGAGCCGGTCTTGATCTGGCCGCTGTTCGTCGCGACGACGAGATCGGCGATGGTCGAATCCTCGGTCTCGCCGGAGCGATGCGAGAAGACGGTGGTGTAACCGGCGCGATGCGCGGTCTCGACCGAAGCGAGCGTCTCGGTCAGCGTGCCGATCTGATTGACCTTGACGAGCAGCGAATTGGCGACGCCCATCTTAATGCCCTCATTGAGGCGCACGACATTGGTGACGAAAAGATCGTCGCCGACGAGCTGCACTTTGTCGCCGATCGCGTCGGTGAGCTTCTTCCAGCCCTCCCAATCGTCCTCGGCCATGCCGTCCTCGATCGACACGATCGGATAGGCGCTGGCGAGCTTGGCGAGATAGGCGACCTGCTCGTCGATCGAGCGCGTCACGCCCTCGCCTTCATAGACATATTTGCCGTCCTTGAAGAATTCCGTCGCGGCGCAGTCGGAGCAAAGATGCACGTCGACGCCAGGCTTGAAGCCCGCCGTTTCAATCGCCTTCATGATGAAGTCGAGCGCTGCTTCGGCGGAGGGAAGATTGGGCGCGAAACCGCCTTCATCGCCGACCGAGGTGCTGAGGCCGGCTTTCTTGAGCGCCGCCTTGAGCGTGTGGAAAATCTCCGCGCCCCAACGGATGGCGTCGCGCACATTCGGCGCGCCGGTCGGCATGATCATGAATTCCTGGAAATCGATCGGATTGTCGGCATGCACGCCGCCATTGACGATGTTCATCATCGGGGTCGGCAGCACCCGCGCCTGCACGCCGCCGACATAGCGATAGAGCGGCAGAGCGGTCGCCTCGGCCGCCGCCTTGGCGACGGCGAGCGACACGCCGAGAATGGCGTTGGCGCCGAGCCGCGCTTTGTTCGGCGTCCCGTCGAGCTTGATCATCGCCTCGTCGAGCGCCACCTGATCCTCAGCTTCGAATCCGAGCAGCGCGCCGGCGATTTCGTCGTTGACGTTGTCGACCGCCGTGAGCACGCCCTTGCCGAGATAGCGAGACTTGTCGCCATCGCGCTTTTCCGCCGCTTCATGCGCGCCCGTCGAGGCGCCGGACGGCACCGCCGCCCGTCCAGACGATCCATCCTCCAGGGTGACGTCGACCTCGACGGTCGGGTTCCCGCGAGAATCCAGAATTTCACGGGCGTGGATGTCGACGATCTCGGTCATGGGTGCCTCTTCATGATGCGGCGCGGAGCGGCGCGACTTCTTAGACCTATTGCGCGGTCCCGAAAAGCCTCAGCCGTAAAAAGGTTCTGCGTCCGCGGCGGGCTTTTGTGGGATCTGTGCTGCGCCGCGGCGAGCCGCGCCGGTGAAATCCGTTGACTGGGGAGGGGACCTCCCTATCCTTGAGCTTAATTAATGAGCGGGCGTTCGCCGCCAAGCGCGACGGTCGGCGGGAGGTTCGGATGGCCCTAAGCACAACGCGGTTCGCGCGTGGCGTCGTGTTCACCCTTTGCTTTGGGCTTTGGAGTCCCGCCAGCGCTTGGGCTCAATCGCCGGAGCACGTCGCCGCCGCCAAGGCGGTTTTGGAGAAATCTCCCGTCCGAGGCAATTGCGCGCCGGCGCAGGAAGATTTTCTGGGCTGGCCGGCGAGCCTCGTGCAGCGGTGCGAATATCAGCGCGAGGACATGCCTGGCCTTGCCTATGTGCTCGACATCAAGCCGGAAACTCTGGCGCGCTGGGTCGAAACCGGATGCAGCGCGCTGATGGTCGGCGCCGGCCATTGTTTCGACCGGACGCTGAAATGCGCGCTCGACAGCACAGGCGCCAGCTTCGTGATCGGCGGCAATCTGATCGCGGCGCGCAGCGGCGTGAAGCAGAATCGCTATTATCGCAACGGCGTCGCGATTGTTGCGCCCAAGAGCGGGATGCCGGGCGCCGTGCCGATCCAAGAGCAGGAGCAGATCGCGCATATTCCGGAAAAGGACGTCTCGGCGATGCTCGACCGCGGCGGCGTCGCCTTGTGGAACACCTTGCCCTATCAATTCGCGGTGAAGGCGCTCGAAATCGCCGTGCCGGCGGAGATGAACACGCCGGACAGGCGCGAGAAATGGCTCGAAATCACGCGCGTCGAAATGCTGAAGGCGCTGGAGAGCCCCGAGAATCGCCTTCTCTCCGGCTGGATGTCGGCGCATCCGATCACCTTGCGCGCGGGCGAATGTCCCGACTCGCGCGACCCGTGAGCGGGTTGGCGCTTGACGCGGCGGCGATCGCGCCTTTGTTACGCGCATGACCAAGACGCATAAGGGCGCCGCGCTGCTCGGCCGCACGGCCGCGCTGCCGGCTTCGCCGGACGAGGCCGAACTCGATCTCGTGCCCAATCCGCACAAGGACGCGACCTATCTCGTGCGCTTCACCGCGCCCGAGTTCACCTCGCTCTGCCCGGTGACCGGGCAGCCCGACTTCGCACATATCGTCATCGATTATGCCCCGGCCGAATGGCTGGTCGAGTCGAAGGCCCTGAAGCTTTACCTTGGAAGTTTCCGGAACCACGGCGCCTTTCACGAAGACTGCACGCTGCGGATCGCACGCGATCTCGTTGCGGCGATGACGCCGAAATGGCTTCGCATCGGCGGCTATTGGTATCCGCGCGGCGGCATGCCGATCGACGTCTTCTGGCAGACCGGGGCGCCGCCCGAAGGGCTGTGGCTTCCTGATCAGGGCGTGCCGCCCTACCGGGGGCGAGGCTAGGCGTATAGGCGCTCCAAAGTCGAGCCTTGTGCGTGCGCCAGTAAATCACCTATGGGTCGCTGTGGTCTCCTGACAAAGAGACCGTCCGATCGCGGGGCCCAGAGAACATGAAGCTTCGGACGTTTTTCTCGATCTTCTTCCTGTTGCTCGTCGCTCTCGCAGGCGGCAATTTGGCGCTGGGCGTTTTTCTGGAAAAAGCTCAGCAGGACCTGGAGACATCGCATCGCGAGTTGCAATCCTTGACCACGCTTGCGGAGGATTTGGTTTTTTCCTCGCAGTGGCAGACTCGCTTTGCGCGAGGCTACATCTCCAGCAACGATCCGAGACGCGTTGAGTGGTACAACATCATCGGGGCCATTCTCAACGGCGAAACCGCTCGGCCGAAGGACTATAACTTTGGCTATTGGGATCTCGTGAACGGCGGAATCATTCCGCCGCCCGAGAAGAAAAGCGACGGCGCAGTTTCCATCGAAGAACGCTTCCTAAGCCAAAATGTCACCGCGCATGAATTGAACAAGCTTAAGGAAGCGCGAAGCTTTTTGGAAAAAGTGGTCGCGATCGAACGCGCCGCAATGCATGCGGTCGATGGCGAATTCGATGACGGCGCTGGAACCTATTCCCGCAAGGGCAAGCCCGATCGCGTTTTAGCGACAAAGCTGTTGTTCAGCGATGAATACCGCAAGCTCAATGGAGATCTGACTCTGAGAATTGCGCAGATGCAGAACTTGATTCGGCAGAGGTACGCCGGGCGAGTTTTACGGGAACAGGCGTTCGCCAACCAATTGTTTGAAGTCAACTCTTACTTGAATATCGGGTTGTTTGGCGTTGTTGTTTTGTCCCTGATCTTTTTGCGCAACCGCTTCGCGGTTCGAGCGTCGCATCTCATGTCGGTCGTTCGCGAGATTGGCTCAGGCAATCTTGCAGCTCAGGCCTCGGTTTTCGGGAGCGACGAGATCAGCGAACTCGCCACCACCGTCAACACGATGGCTGCAAATCTGAACGTCGCGTTCGACAAGCTCGAAGACAAGATAAAGCTTTCGGGCAAAGCCTTGTCGGACCTGGAGATCGAACGCTCCCGTTGGGAAAAGCTGCTCCACAACATTCTTCCTGCCGCCATTGCCGAAAGACTGCGTGGCGGAGAGGAGACAATCGCGGAAGTTTTCCCCGAAGTTACGGTATTTTTCTCCGACATTGTCGGTTTTACTGAACTTTCGGCAAAGCTTGGACCGCATGCCACCGTCAATATGCTCAACGTCCTCTTCGAGAAATTCGACGAGCTTGTCGAAAAGCACGGCGTCGAAAAAATCAAGACGATTGGCGACAGCTACATGGTGGTCGGCGGCGTCCCGAACCGTGACCCGCTGCACTGTCAGCACATCGCGGATTTCGCTTTGGAAGCGCAAAGCTACATCATGAGCTACGCAGAAGAGGTTCCTTACCCGCTTCAAATGCGCATGGGCGTGCATACCGGCACGGTGGCGGCCGGCGTCGTGGGGAAAAAACGATTTTCCTACGATCTGTGGGGCGATGTCGTGAATGTCGCCAGCCGATTTGAATCGACATCCAAGCCCGACAAGATTCACGTGTCCGAAGCGGTGAAGGTGCGTCTCAGCGACGATTACGTATTCCTGGACGGCGGGACCGTCGAACTAAAAGGCAAAGAGGCGACGCGCTCGTTCTTTCTGATCGGCAAAAAGACGCAGATGCCGGGAATTTTGGAGTTCACGACTCCTGGCGCCGCGCCGGATAGTCCATCCCGACTGCGCCGCGATACGCCTTCATTTGCCCCTGGCTTCGATAGAAGAGCATAGAGATGATCCAGCTCGCGATCAGGATCGCGGCGATCGCAAAGCCGAAATTGGCAAGATTGTCGTTAAGCCCTTGAACGAGGCGCCAAAGGCCGCCTTCGAAGCCGAGCTTATCGCCGATCAAGCCGAGCGCTTCGATGCCGCCGATGAAAATGGCGACGATCACCGACATCGCGGTCATGACCAGATTGTACCAAAGTTTCCTCAGCGGATCGTCGAACGCCCAGCCGTAGGCGCCGGTCATCACGAGGCTGTCCGTGGTGTCCATCAAGGACATGCCGGCGGTGAACAGCGCCGGAAACACCAGAATCGTCGAAAATGACATGCCTTGCGCGGCCTGCGCCGCCGAAATGCCGAGCAGGCCGATCTCCGTCGCCGTGTCGAAGCCCAGTCCCAACAGAAATCCGACGACGTACATGTGCCATGACCGCGAAACAAAGCGGAACAGCGGGCGGAAAACCCGGGTGAACACGCCTCGCCCGTTGAGCAGACGGTCGAGGTCCTCTTCGAGGACCGGTTCGCCAAGTCGGGCGCGGCTGTAGGCCGACCAGATGCCCCTGAGCAGGAGAAGATTTGCAAGGCCGATGACAATGAGGAACGAAGCTGACGCCATCGTGCCGATGGCGCCGCCGAAGGCTTGAAAGTCATGCGCCTGGCCCTGCATGGCCACGGCCGCCGCCGCCATCAGGACCGAAGCGAGCGCGACAAAGGTGGAGTGGCCGAGCGAGAAGAAAAATCCGACCGAATAGGGCGTCTTGCCGTCCTGCATCAATTTGCGGACGACATTGTCGATGGCGGCGATGTGGTCGGCGTCGAAGGCGTGGCGAAGTCCGAACATAAAGGCCAGAACGGCCGCACCCATCAGGCCCGGTCGATCGGAGAAGGCTGTCCACGCCCAAGTCCAGGCGAAGATATTGGCCGCGATGATCACGCCATAGGTCGCCGAAGCCTTGGCTTTGAAATTGTCGCCTTGGTCATCGAAAGGATTGAGCGCCATGACCCCCGCCGCCTGAGCAATAAAGACCCTTAACCGTAATCGCTTAATTAGGAAAGTTCATACGGGCGACGAGCGGGCGGGAGCCGACTTGACCAAGTGGCTATGGGTAGCCACTATTCGCCCCATGACGACTGTTTCGATCAAAGACGCCAAAAATCGCCTGACCGAACTTGCTCGACAGGTCGAGAAGGGCGAAACGATCGTCGTGACGCGGAATGGGAAACCGGTGTTCGATTTGGTTCCTCATCAACCCAAACGCGGCTTGCGGCTCGAGGCCGTCGACGAATTCAAGAAACGACACGGCCTCCAGTCCATCGTCACTTTCCTCGCCGAGGATTTCGACGCGCCATTGCCGGAAGATTTCCTGCTGCGCCCGCTGCCGGATGATGCATGAGGCTGCTGCTCGACACGCATATTCTGCTGGCGTTGATTGAAAACCGTGTCGCCGAGTTCGGATCGCACGTGCAGTCTTTGCTGAAGAATGAAGATGCGGAATTTCTGGTCAGCGTCGCGAGTCTTTGGGAGATCGCCATCAAGTGGCGTCTGGGCAAACTCGAACTCGCGATAAATCTTGAGATGCTTCCCGAACTGCTGGAAGCGATGGGGATCGAGGTCATCTCAATTAACGCGCGGCACGCGCTCGTCGCGGTCGAACCTGAGCCGCACACGCGCGACCCGTTTGATCGCCTGTTGCTGGCGCAATGCAAAATCGAGGCGTTGCGTCTCGTGACGATTGATCGCGCGCTTCTCGACCATCCGTTGGCTGCGCGCAAGGCTTAGCGGATCGCCTTCGCCAGACGGTCTCTTAAGCAAAATGGTTTGCGCAGCTTCGATTTTGATAGGATGCGCGGTCAGGCGGAAGTTCCGGGTAACGACATGCTGTCGGAAGAGAATATCGCCGAGTGGCGGCTCTGCGCGCCTTCGCTGCGGGAAGCGGAGTTCTCCGACGGCGAAACGCTGTATCGGCAAGGCCAGGAGCCGGGCTTTCTCTATTGTTTGATGCGGGGCGTCGTCAGGCTTTCTCATGTCGCGGAAAGCGGCGCGCAGATCACGCTCGCCATCGCGGGCGCGGGCGATCTCTTCGGGCGCGTGTCGCGGGGAAGAGCGTCGGCGCACAGCGCGAACGCCATCGGCGACGCGCGCGTTTTGATGATCGCCCCTTCGGACGTGGCCTGTCTCGTCGCGAACAGCCCGTCGTTCTCAGGCTTCCTCAACGCCGGACTGGAGGCGTCGCGGGAACGCGCCGAGCGCAGGCTGATAGATCGCCAAACAAAGACAGTCGCCGTGCGGCTGATCGAAACGCTGGGGGAGCTTGCCCACGCGTTCGGCGCGCCTTGCCCGCATGGCTATTCGCTCGAGATCAGGCTCACGCAGCAGGATATCGCTGACCTTGTTCATGCGAGCCGCCCCGTCGTGACCCGGATCATGAACGGTTTGAGGCGCCGGGGGGCGCTCGACTATCGGCGTGACCTTATCTGCGTCAATCACGTCGCGCTGCAATCCCTCGCGAAAGAAAAAGGCGGCGATCTGTGATCAAGATGACAGACCGCCTCCGCGCCGCGCCCTAACGAGAGGAGAAGGCGGCCAATCCGCGCCGCCAACGCGGAGAAACCACAATGAAACCACTCACGGCGAGCCTGCATGGATATCTGGACTATCTGACGGTGTTGATTTTCCTGGCCGCGCCAAGCGTCCTTGGTTTCGGCGGCCTGCCGGCGAAGCTCGCCTGGCTGCTCGCGGGCGTGCATCTGGCGATGACGCTCGTGACGAAATTTCCGCTCGGCGTGTTTCGGCGGCTGGCGTTCACGCTCCATGGCTGGGTCGAAAGGATCGTCGGCCCGGCGCTCATCGCCGTCGCTTTTCTTCCAGATATTTTCAGCGTCAAGCCAGCCTTCGCCTTTTTCGCGGGAATGGGCCTTGTCATCATCGCCGTCGGCTGGCTGACGGATTATGCGGAGGCGCGTTAATGCCGACGCCCTCCCGATCAGGCCTTCGGCCTGTCGGGAATGACAGCTACATAGGAATTGCTCCGCCTCGCTTCAGACGGGCATTTTCGCCAGACGGTCGAACGCCATCAGTTCCTCGAACATTGTCTCCAGCTCTCCGAGCGGGACTTGCGTCGCGCCGTCCGAGATCGCCGCGTCGGGATCGGGATGCGTCTCGACGAAAAGCCCGGCGACGCCGACGGCGACCGCCGCGCGCGCGAGCGTCGAAACGAAGCGCCGCTCGCCGCCCGATGACGCGCCTTGCCCACCTGGCTGCTGCACGGCGTGCGTGGCGTCGAAGACGACAGGCGCGCCGGTGGTCTCCTTCAGGATCGGCAGGGCGCGTATGTCGGCGACGAGCGCATTATAGCCGAAGCTCGTCCCGCGCTCGGTGACGAGCACGCCGGCGGCGCCGGCTTCACGCGCTTTCTCGACGGCGTGGATCATGTCCCAGGGCGCCAGGAACGGACCCTTCTTGATATTGACGGGGCGTCCGGTTTTCGCCGCCGCAACGATGAGATCGGTCTGGCGGCAGAGGAAGGCGGGAATCTGCAAAAGGTCGACGACCTCGGCGACGCGCGCGCATTGCCATGCTTCATGCACGTCGGTCGTGATCGGGAGGCCGGTCTTTTCCTTGATTTCAGCAAAGATCGGCAGGGCGGCGTCGAGGCCGACGCCCCGCGCCGCTTCGCCGCTGGTGCGGTTCGCCTTGTCGAAGGACGCCTTGAAGACGACGCCGATCTTCAGCCGCTCGCCGAGCCGGGCAAGCTCTTCAGCGACCTTGAGCCCCATGTCCGCGCTTTCAAGCGCGCAGGGGCCGGCGATAAGCGTCAGCGGCCGATCATTGCCGATCTCAACGCGGCGCGCGCCGTCTCCGATGATTACGCTTGTCACCCAGGCCTTTTCTCATGTTTTCACGAGCCGCGCGACCTCGGCGCGCAGCATGGGCAGGACCTCGGCTTCGAACCAGGGATTGCGCTTCAGCCAGCCGCTGTTGCGCCAGGACGGATGGGGGAGGGGAAAGATCAGCGGCGTCGTGTTCTGGAATTCGCGCCAGCGCGCGACGATCTCTGAAACGCTCGCGCCCTTCCGCAGCGCATGGCCGAGCCGCTCGAAATGATAGTCCTGCGCATAGCGCCCGATCGCGACGACTGTCTCGATCTGCGGCAGCGTTGCAAACAGCGAGTCGTGCCAGCGCGGGCGACATTCAGGGCGCGGCGGCAGGTCGCCGCCGGCGGCGTCGTAACCCGGAAAGCAGAAGCCCATCGGGACGATGGCGATGCGCGAGACGTCGTAGAACGTCTCGCGATCGACGCCCATCCAGTCGCGCAGCCGATCACCAGAGGGATCGTTGAAGGGAACGCCAGTCTGATTGACGAGGTTGCCCGGCGCCTGGCTGGCCAGGAGAAGCCGCGCGCTGGGCGAGACGCGCAGCACCGGCCGCGGCTCATGCGGCAGTATCGCGCCCTCTGGCGTCTCCGCGCAGAGACGGCAGGCGCGGATGCGCCCCGTTATCTCCTCAAGCTTCCTGCTCAACGAGCGCCGCGTCATTACGGCACGGCGCTAGGACGCGCCGAGACGTCCGCGCGCCAGCGCGAAAGATGCGGCAGGTCTTGAGGAATATCGACCCGCGCGGCCTTGGTCAGGTCCATGGCGACGATGGCGGTGATGTCGGCGATCGTGAAGTCATCGGAGGCGACGAAGCGCCGCGAGGCGAGTTCCCCATCGAGAAAGCGCATCATCTGCTGCGCGCGCGGCCGCTGCAGTTCGGCCACTTGCGACAACTGCGGCGATTCGAGCCGCGCCAGCGCCGGATGGCTGTGACGAAAAGCGAGCCCGACCGGCGTGAACAGGCGAAATTCCACTCGGCGCTGCCACATCTCGACAAAGGCCTGTTCGCGCGCGCCGCGGCCAAAGAGCGGCGGCTCCGGGTAAAGCGACTCGATGTAGCGGCAGATGGCGACGGATTCGGTGAGAGTCGCGCCGTCGTCGAGAACGAGCGCCGGAACTTCCTCCAGCGCATTGACCGCCGCATAGGACTCCTGCTTGTGCTCATGGGACATGAGGTTGACGTCGCGAATGGGAATCGTGACGTTTTTCTCAGCCAGAAAAATGCGGACGCGTCTGGGATTGGGCGCGAGCGGCGTGTTGTAGAGCAGCATGTCGGTCTCGGTTCGGGTTTCGATATGGGTGGACGGGTTGCGATTGGTGAGGGCGGCGCGAAAACTGTCCGAAAACGCATTCCCGTCAGCGGCGGTTCGCAGTTTTAGCGCCATGATTTAAGTTAAGTGCGATGACGAACGATCTCCCGACTCAACCTGCCGCCGCGCTCGTGCTGTTTTCCGGCGGGCAGGATTCCACGACCTGCCTTGCCTGGGCGCTGTCACGCTTCGACCACGTCGAGACGGTCGGATTCGATTACGGCCAGCGCCACCGCGTCGAACTCTCGCGCCGCGCGGGGCTACGCGACGGCCTTATTCGCCTCTCGCCGCTGTGGGCCGAGCGGCTTGGCGAGGATCGCACGATTTCGATCGAGGCGCTCGGGGCTATCTCCGAGACGGCGTTGACGCGCAACGCCGAGATCGCCTTCGCCGCCGACGGGCTTCCCAACACATTCGTTCCAGGGCGCAATCTGCTGTTTCTGACCTTCGCCGCGGCGCTCGCCTATCGTCGCGGCATCGCCGATCTCGTCGGCGGCATGTGCGAAACGGACTATTCGGGCTATCCCGACTGCCGCGACCAGACGATCCGCGCCATGGCGCAGGCGCTCAGTCTCGGCATGGATCGCAGCATGAATATTCATACGCCGCTGATGTGGATCGACAAAGCGGCGACCTGGCAACTGGCTGAATCGCTCGGCGGCGAAGCGCTGGTGCGGCTCATCGTCGAAGAAACCCACACTTGCTATCTCGGCGAGAGGGGCCGCCGCTTCGACTGGGGCTATGGCTGCGGCGAATGCCCCGCCTGCAAGCTGCGCGCGCATGGCTGGGAGAACTATCGCGCCGCAAGCGTTCGCGCGACCGCTTGAGACCTGTCCGACCGCTCAACTGTGGCATGAGGGCCACAGTCGGCGCTGACGTCATCACGCCGAACGAAGACTCATTGACAGGCTTCAGCCAGCTCTTGATATGTTATGTTATAACATATTCGTAAAGAGAGCGGGCGTCGATGAGGAAGAGCGTTTGGGTCGGCGCAGCGGCCGGCGGCGCAGTAGTCGGGCTTTTCACCAGCGTCGTAAGCGCCTCGGCTCAGCAGGCTTTGCCGCCGATCGAAGTCGGCGCAGTGAGTCCGATTAAACGCGCCAAGATCGTCTCCCCGCCACAGATCCCCCCAGCGCCCGGCGGGCGCAACCGCAGCGTCGCGGGCCCGAGCGGACCTGAGCCGCGCGAACCGGCCGTGGCGCCGCAAGGCGTCCTTCCCATCGTCGCCGATCAGTTCGCGACAGTGACGGTCGTCACCAATGAGGAGCTGCGGCGCTCGCCGGGCGCGACCCTTGGCGACGTGCTCTTCGCCAAGCCGGGCGTCACCGGATCAAGCTTCGCGCCCGGCGCGGCGAGCCGTCCCATTGTGCGCGGCCTCGACAACTACCGGGTGCGCATCCAGGAAAATGGCGTCAGCAACAGCGGCGTCTCGGAACTCGGCGAGGACCACGCCGTACCGCTTGATCCCGTCGCCGCAAGCCAGGTCGAGGTGGTGCGCGGCCCGGCGACGCTGCGCTGGGGGTCGCAAGCGATCGGCGGCGTCGTCAACGTCGAAAACAACCGCATTCCCACGGCCTTGCCCTGCCGTCTTGCTTTCATCCCTACGGCCGAGACGGAGGGTTGTTCGGTCATCGAGACTCGCGGCGCGGTGATGACCGTCGACAACGCGCTGGAAAACGCGACGCTGCTCGACGTCGGCCGCGGCAACGTCGCCTTCCACATGGATGTCCATGGCCGTCGCAGCAGCGACTACCTTATTCCCGGCTATCCTTATCTTTTTCCGCCGGATCCGCCGCCGCCGGTCTTCGGACGCCAGCCGAATTCCTCAATGCGCTCGGCCGGCGGTTCGGTCGGCGGCTCCTATTTCTTCGACGGCGGCTTCGTCGGCGTCGCGGTGACGCAGTTCAACTCGCGCTATCACATCCCCGGCATTGAGCCGACGGAGACCAATACGCGCATCGAGCTTCGCCAGACGCGCGTGACGACCAAGGGCGAGTTCCGTCCGCAGTCGGCCTATATCGAAGCCGTCCGTTTCTGGGCGGGTCTGACCGACTACAAGCACCACGAACTCGCCAATGAGGAGGGTTTCAACGGCGTTCAGCAGACCTTCACCAACAAGGATCTCGAGGCGCGGGTCGAAACGCAGCTTCGCCCGGTCGACTTGTCCTTCGCGACTCTGACAAGCGCCTTCGGCGTGCAGGGCATGCATCAGATCCTGACCTCGCCAGGACGCGAGGGCGGGCTCTTCGACCCCAATCGGACGCGAAGCGTCGCCGGCTATTGGTTCAACGAATTCAGACTGACCGACACATCGAGAATGCAGCTTGCGGGACGCATCGAACATGCGACCGTCTCCGGCGCGTTTCCCGAACTCCTCGTCTCCGGCGCATTTCCCGAACTCCTCGCTGATCCGGCGCAGCAAGTCGCTCGCGTGCGAAATTTCACGCCAAAGAGCGCAGCCTTTGGGTTCCTCCAGGATCTGCCGGAAGGCGTCGTCGCCAGTCTGACCGCGCAATATGTCGAACGCGCGCCGCGCGCGCCCGAACTCTTTTCGCGCGGGATCCATGAAGCGACGGGGACCTTCGACATCGGCAATCCGAATCTTCGCATTGAAGGGGCGAAGACCATCGAAATCGGCCTGCGCCGCCCAGTCGGCCCATTCCGCTTCGAGGCGACAGCCTACCTCACGCGCTTTGACGGCTTTATCTTCCGAAATCTCACCGGCGCGGTCTGCGAGGCCGATATTGCGAGTTGCGCCTTGGACGGCGAGGGCGATCTGCGCGAGGCAATCTATTCGCAGCGCAATGCGCTCTTCCGGGGCGGCGAGTTTCAAAGCCAACTCGACGTCGCGACGCTGGCAGGCGGCGTTTTTGGGGCGGAGCACCAGTTCGACGTGGTGCGGGCGACATTCGTGGGCGGCGGCAACGTCCCTCGCATCCCGCCGGTTCGGCTCGGCGGCGGATTGTTCTGGCGAGATACGAACTGGCTGCTGCGGGTCAACCTCCTGCACGCCTTCGCGCAGCGCGACATCGACCCAACCAATGAAACGCCAACGAAGGGCTATAATTTGCTGAGGGCTGAAATCAGCTACCGCATGCTGCTCGATCCGGGCGATCCGCTGAGCCGCGAATTAAGGCTGGGACTGGTCGGCGACAATCTCCTCAACGAGGACATCCGCAACAGCGTCTCCTACCGCAAGGATGAAGTGCTGCTCCCGGGCGCGAATCTGCGGTTTTTCGCGAATGCGCGCTTTTAAGCGCCTGTGGCAGAGCGATCGGGTGAAGGGCTTCCTCATCCTGAGGAGCGTGCGCAGCACGCGTCTCGAAGGACGAGGAAGCCCGTTTTTGCGTATTTTTCCTCACCCTCGTCCTTCGAGACGCCGCCTTCGCTCTCGGGCCTGCCCGAGATCGACATTAAATTCGCAAGTCGGGTAAACCCGACTTGCGAGCGGCTCCTCAGGATGAGGGTGAGGAAAACAATCCCCACTGGCGCCGGAGGCGTTTCGGCTTGATCGCCGGGGCGAAATAGGGCATAGGCGGGGCCAACGAAGCGCTGGGCGTATCCCGGCCAGTTCACTATTGCCGGGGTAAGATCGATGAAAGTCCGCAACTCTTTGAAATCTCTGCGTTCGCGCCATCGCGCCAACCAGATCGTGCGCCGCAAAGGCCGCGTCTACATCATCAACAAGGTCCAGAAGCGCTATAAGGCGCGCCAAGGCTGAGTCTCGCCACGCTTGTTGATCCAGATGCATGAAGAAGGGCCGGAGCGTCAGCTCGCGGCCCTTTTGCACTTCTCAATCGCGTACCGCCGCGTTAGACGCCGCCGACTTCCGCAACGCCCATGAGCGCGAGCACATGCGCGTTGACGCTGCGGCTCAGAGCGTCGACGTCATAGCCGCCTTCGAGCGTTGAGACGACGCGGCCGCCGCAACGCCGATCAGCGATATCCATCAGCCGTTTGGTCGCGTCGCCGAAATCCGTCTCGCGGAGCCGCAGGCCGCCGAGCGGATCCCGCTCATGGGCGTCGAAGCCCGCAGAAATCAGGATCAGATCGGGCGCGAAATCGCGCACCCGCGGCAGGATTCGGTCGGCGAGCGCTTCTCGAAAGGCGTCCCCCGTCGAGCCGGCGAGCAGCGGCGCATTGACGATATTGTCATGGTCGCCGGTTTCGTTGCGTCCGCCGGAGCCTGGATAAAATGGCGCCTGATGCGTCGAGCAAAACAGCACTTTGTCGTCGGCCCAGAAAATCTCTTGCGTTCCATTGCCGTGGTGGACGTCGAAATCGACGATCGCGACGCGTTCGGCCCCATGCGCCGCCAGGGCGTGACGCGCGGCCACGGCGACATTGTTGACGAAACAAAAACCCATTGGATTGTGCGCGCCGGCATGGTGTCCCGGCGGCCGGACGGCGACGAAGGCGTTGTCGGCCCGTCCCGACATGACTTCATCCACTGCCGCGACGGCGCCGCCGGCGGCGCGCCACACCGCTTCGAGCGTCTTCGGACACATCAGCGTATCGCTATCGAGCGCTGAATAGCCTTCGCGCGGCGCGGCGCGCTCGAGGGCTGCAAGATAGGATTGCGGATGGACGCGTTGCAGGGCCTCCGCTTGCGCTTCGGGCGCGCTCATTCGGCTCAGGGACGCGAATCGCGCTTGTTCTAAGCCGCGTTGGATCGCCCGCAACCGTTCGGGGGCTTCGGGATGGCCGGGACCCATCTCATGAAGGAGCCCGCTTTCATGTGTGATGAGGAGGGTTTTCAATGCTGCGACGCAATCCAAGCGGGCGACGCTACGCCAGTCAACGCAAGGATTTTCGGCCTTCCGCGGCCTCCTGTCCATGAAAAAGAAATGGTAAAGCTCAAGCGCGGGGCTGCGCCGGTTAGCGTGGCGCCGGCGCAACAGTAAGGGAATAATTCTGAAGACGTGATCCCAGCGCCAAAGTTCATGATAAGAAAATCGTAACAACTGTTTTTCGGCGGGAAGGAGTGCCTGAAATGAGTTTCAGATATGTGACAGCGGCGTCTGCGCTTCTCGCTGTCTTTTTGGCGGGTTGCAATGGCGGAACGCCTCTTCCCGATCCGAGGCTTAATGGCCGCGACGCCGAATTCATGGCGCTTGCTCCCAAGGCTGGGGTAAGCTCGCAATACGAACGCTACCTCGTCGATTATAAGACGAACGAGCCCGTCGGTTCGATCATCGTCGATAACCGCTCGAAATTCCTTTACTATGTCATGCCGGGCGGAAGGGCCGTGCGCTACGGCGTCGCCACCGGTCAGGACGCGATGGCCTTCACCGGCCGGGCCTATGTGGGCGGCATGCAGGAATGGCCGCGGTGGATCCCGCCAAAGGACATGCTTGAGCGTTGGCCGCATCTCCAGCCGACGGCGGATGCCGGCGGTCTGCCTGGCGGTCCCGACAATCCGCTCGGCTCGCGCGCGCTCTACCTCTATCAGAACGGCAAGGATACGCTTTATCGTATCCACGGCACCAATGAGCCGGACAAGATCGGACAGGCGGTGTCCTCGGGCTGTATCCGCATGCGCGACATCGACGCGATCGATCTCTACAACCGCGTAAAGGTCGGCACGAAAGTCGTCGTGCTCTAAGGCTTTTCGCCACAGTTCATTAAGCTTTCTGCGACGCCCTCCGCCCAGCGCGCGAGGGCGTCGTCTTTTTTGCCATCAGACGTCTTGCCCGTCGCTCGGCGTAACCGCAGCCCGAGCAAACCGGTCTTCGACCGATCGCCAGTGTGCGCCGTCGCACTGCGCCTTGGTAAAGCGAACCTTAACGTTGTGAATGTTCGCAGGGTGCGGGCGACAGAAGAGGGGAAATGGTTATGCGTCCGACGACAAGCATGGGCTGCTTAGTCCTGGTGGTCTGCGTTCTCTTGCTGGAATTCGCTGGCGCGGGCGCTTACTTCGCGTCGTCCGCGCAAGCGAAACCCTCGGACCCATGCTACGGCTATGCGATTTGCCAGTAAAAATTTTCATTCGGTCGCGCAATTCGTGGAACGCGCGCGCGACATTTGCGTTTTTGTTCTGAAAGGCCGGCGCGCCCAAAATCAATGCTCGAAAGAGCGGAGACTCGGAGCGCCGCGCCTTTCAAGTTTTCATATCCGTTGCAGCGAGAGGCGGAAGGCTGGGCCCGTCATGCGCAATTTGGTTTTGTATGTATTGATGTTGTTCCTATTCGCCGCAAGCGTTGCAAGCGCCACGACGATTCTCTCTCGACCGTCGCCCAGCGACGACGATTTTTGCTTTGGATATGCGATTTGCGAATAGTCAGACCGAACGTTTCTGACGCGCGAGTTCGCGCAAGCGCGCGACGCTGCGGGTTAGCGAGCCTGCTTCAACGCCGATAAACGCTTCTATTCGCCTGCAGATCGCGTCGGCGGTCTGATGGACGCGCTGTTTGAACGGCGCGACCAGTCTGGCCGCCCAAGCGCGAATTTCAAGGACAACCGAATAGATCTGACGGAAGCGGTTCATCTGCATCAGCTTGTCCCGGCAGATGTCGAAAAGAAACGACATGACGCCGAGCGCCATTGTTTTGGCGAGAAGGATCGCCAACAGCCCCGTGAACACATGTCCATGCGCGATTAACTCAAAACCTACCAGCTTGGCCGGGAGAATCGCGAACATTGGCGCGATAAATATCGCCAATGTTTTTACGGGCGTCAGCGTCGCAACGAAGTCCTTGAACTGCTGCTCGTAACGTTCAAGCCCAAGCGCGCGCGCGAAATCGTGCAGCCAATCTCTGAAATGATCCCACAGCCAGGTTTCGACCAGAAAGAGGACGGCGAGCGTGAACCAGAACGCATCCCTCAGGCGCCGTTTCCAATCTTCCATAAGTTCTTCCTCTCACATGCGGCGGGCGCGTAGCGCCAGCGCGCGGCGTGAACCACGACAGCCGATCATAGACCAGCTCACATGTGAATGGCGCGCTTGGCGACGGCGAAGGCCGCCTCGCGCATCGCCTCCGAGAGCGTCGGATGGGCGTGGCAGGTGCGCGCGAGATCTTCCGCCGAGCCGGAAAATTCCATCAACACCGCAGCTTCAGCGATTAATTCGCCGGCCGCGGCGCCAACAATATGGACACCGAGCACACGGTCGGTCGCTGTGTCGGCGATGATCTTCACGAAGCCGTCGGTCGCGCGCATCGCGCGCGCGCGGCCATTGGCGGTGAAGGGAAATTTGCCGATCGCAACCTCGATCCCTCGGGACTTGGCTTCTTCCTCGGTCATGCCGACGGCCGCGACTTCCGGCATCGTGTAGACGACGCTGGGAATGACGCCGTAATTCACATGCCCCGCCTGTCCGGCGAGGATTTCGGCGACGGCGATGCCTTCGTCCTCAGCCTTATGGGCGAGCATCGGCCCGCGCACGACGTCGCCGATGGCGTAGACGCCCGTAACATTGGTCGCGAAGCTTTCGTCGATGACGATGCGCCCGCGCTCCAGGGCGACGCCGGCGTCCTCGAGTCCGAGACCCTGCGTGAACGGGATGCGGCCCGTCGCGATGAGCACCGCGTCCGCCTCGACCGTGTCGGACGTCGCGCCGTCGACCGACGAATAGGAGACGACAGCGCGCTCGGCCTTGCCGGTTCCCTCGCGCCGCACGCCTGTCACCTTGGAGGCGAGGCGGAAGTCGAAACCCTGTTTTTCGAGGATTTTCTGGAAGCGCGCGGCGATCTCAAGATCGAAGCCCGGCAGAATGCGATCGAGATATTCGATCGCATTCACTTCGGCTCCGAGCCGCCGCCAAACCGATCCAAGCTCCAGTCCGATGACGCCCGCGCCGACGACGACCAGCCGCTTCGGCGTCTTCGCCAGGGCCAAGGCGCCGGTCGACGAAAGGATCAGCTTTTCGTCGACCGCAATCTCCGCGCCGGAGGCGTCGCGCAGCGGCGCGACAGCCGAACCGGTGGCGAGAACAATGTTCTTCGTTTCGAGCGTTTGAACGGCGCCGTCGGGGCCGACGACCGCGACTCGCCCGGCGCCGTTCAGCCGGCCAACGCCACGAAACGACTCGATCTTGTGCTTTCTAAACAGGAAGGCGACGCCATTGACGTTCGCGCCGACGGTGTCGTCCTTGTGCTTCATCATCGCCGCAAGATCGAGACGCGGTGGATCGACCATGACGCCGAGCGGCGCCAATCCATGCGCGGCTTCTTCGAACATATGCGACGCGTGGAGCAGCGCCTTTGATGGAATGCAGCCGACATTGAGGCATGTGCCGCCGAACGTCGGGTCCTTCTCGACGACGGCCGTCTTCAATCCAAGTTGCGCCGCGCGGATCGCGCATACGTAACCGCCTGGACCGGATCCGATCACGATAAGATCGTAGGTCATGTCATCCGCAACTCAAAAATGGCGCCGCTTCCAAGATCCGTTTCTCAGATGAACGCATCCGAGATGAATTTTGGCTAAACGCCGGAAATCAGGCGGCGGCCCAGACGTAGATGAGCGTTGCGACGAGCCCGAGCGCGGTTTGACCCAGCTCCAGGCGCCCCCAAAGGTCGATGACCTTGCGCGCCTCATGCGCCGCATCGGCCTCGATCAGCGCCAGGATGCGATTGTTGAGCGGCACGATGGCGAGATAGGTATAGGGCCAGCTCGCGATGGCGAGCAGGGCGCCGAAAAGCCATCTGACGTCATCGAGCTCGCGATAGGCGATGAAGCCGAAGAGGGCGGCAAGCGC
The DNA here is from genome assembly GCF_013350005.1 of Methylocystis silviterrae. Lineage (GTDB taxonomy): Bacteria > Pseudomonadota > Alphaproteobacteria > Rhizobiales > Beijerinckiaceae > Methylocystis > Methylocystis silviterrae. Next base: position 187,953 of record NZ_JABVWW010000004.1, on the reverse strand, counting down.
GGCAAAACTTGCGAGCACAATGAAGCCGCGGTGATCGGAGGGCTCCCACTCCTTGATCAGCGCGTCGTCAGTGAGCGCAAGCCGCGCCGGCTGTTCGACATAGTTGACGTAGAGCGAGGCGCCGGTGAAAGCGCCAGCCGTCGCGAGCGCAAGCGAACCAATAATCATTCAAGCGTCCTTTGGCGGTCGGCGCATAACTCGGCGTTCCTGGCGAATCGACCCCGACCGCCGACCCGCCGCCGTTATTCTTAAGCTGACTCGATCGCTTCCTCGTCGCAGACGACGCGGGAGTTGCTCTCGGCTTCAGCGGCGATGTCGATTTTCACCGCCTTCACCGCATCCTGCTCGTTTCGGCGATCGGTGAAATGGTCGAAGAACACCCTCATGGCGCGATCGACGCCATAGGGATTGATGCGTCTCGTATCCTCCCGATAGAACATCGGCACGTTCGGGGAAACCGTGGCGAGATCATAGGACGGGAGATAGGCGATGTTCGGCCTTGCCCGGACCACCTCGTCGGCGGCGGCGCGCAGAATCGCCTTGACGGCGCAGTTCGATTCGATGACGTGCCGGTCTTCGTAGGTCGCGATAATGCCGACAGGCGACACGCTCAGCACGATGCGAACCTTGGGATTGACCTCGCGAATGCGATCGACGGCGGCCATGAAGTCGCGCACGACGTCGCTGACGGTCATATTGTAGAACTCGTAGACGCTCGGATCCCAGGCGCCGCCGGCGACGCCAGGCGCGAGCTGCAGGATTGCGCCATCCGGCTTGTGGCGCCAAGTCTCGGTGTGGCCGAATGTGAAAACGAAGACGTCCATCGTCTCGAGCATGTGGCGGACTGCGGCGAGATGCCGCTCGCGATCGGCGCGCATCTCGTCGACAGTGGCGTATCCGTCCGGCTCGATGCGCGGCCGGAACGGATCGACGACGCGGCCGTCTTCCGGACGATTCCAGTGATCGAGCTGCGGCGTGAAGCGTCCATAGGCGCGTTCGATCAATTGCAGCAGCTGAGCGGTCGTGTAGAGATTGCCGTAGCGGCAGGAATACATTGAGTAGTTGCGGCGCAGCGCCTCATCCGCGGACATGCCGGCCGGCGGCTGCTCGGCGAGATAATAATGGAATCCGCTCGCCTGCAGGCCCATGGCGATCTCCTGCGCGAAGCAGCTGCCGCCTGTGGCGACCTTGTCCTGCGGCGAAATCTTAAAAGGCGTGCGAATGATTGGATCGAGCGCGAAGGGCGGCAGCGACGTCACCGCCTTGCGCCAAAAGCGATGGTCGGGTAGGGAGCTATAGGGGTTCTCCGCCATGGTCGCACTCCTTTCTGATCCGGCCGATGGTCGCGGATCGAGCTTTTCCCGCGTCGTTCGCGAGCCGCCTTCTGGCGTCGCAACATAGACGGCGCCCGCCCGCTTGTCACCCGGCGGCGTCGCTGAGAACGCCCGCGCCGTCGCCAATCCATGAAAGACCGCATGTTAACGCAGGTTGACAGACAGATTCTAAAATCCTGGCGGCAATACGCCATCGAGCCGAGGATCGCGAAATTCACCGGCCGCGTCATGCGCAACACCGGGCCGCGGATTGCGATCGTCGGCAACTGCCAGAGTTTCGGCGTCGCCTACGCCATGAAAGTGCTCGATCCGAGCGCGACGGTCGACCATTTTTCGATGATCGCCCGCGCCCGCTCGACGATGGGCCTCTTCGTCAAGACGCTGGAGACCTACGACTACGTCTTCTCGCACGACTTTCTTGACGGTCATGTGCGCGGGGGCGGCTCGGAGGAACTACGCCAGCGTCTGCCGAAAACAATAATCTTTCCTGCGATCGGCTTCGCGGCCTTTCATCCCGATCTCGTCTATATCCATGATCTGACGCGCTTGCACGGTTTCGTCTCCGGTCCGATCGGAGCCTATCATTCAGCGATCGGGCTTTTCGCCTACCGCAAAGGCCTGTCGCTTGAGATGGCGAACGCCCTCTTCAACGAAAACGTCTTTGAGGCGCTCGGCTATTTGGACATGTGGAACGACGCGTCGCGCGAGCTGCTCGACGCCGCGCGCGACAAATATGGCGTCGATCTTTCGGCCGAGCTGATGAACTGGTCGCGCCGGGGCGTCTTCATGTACAGCACGGTGCATCCGATGAGCTTCGTGCTGTTCGATCTCTCCAAAAAACTTTTCGAGAAGGTCGGACTCAAGCCGCGCGCGGTGAATTTCAACTACTACGACATTCACGATCTTGCGCGCAGCGAGATCTTCCCGATCTATCCGCCGATCGCCAAGCGATATGGGGCGCAGGGCGGCTATATGTTCAAGCTGCAGAACCACCATATATCGACGACGGTGGGCGATTTCCTGAACCTGCCGCAGTTTCTTGCGTCCTGTTACAAGAGCTACAGCGCACATGATCTGTCAAAGCTCAGCAATGCGCGCGTCGACGCCTGGCTCGCCGACGAGGCGACGAGCGGATTGCTGATGAGATTGGCGCGGGAGAATTTCGCCGCGGGCCTCACGCCGACCCTGTGAGCTGATTGCGTCATTCCCGACGCGCGCAACGCGCGCGATCGGGAATCCAGAGCAAGACCAGCGCGCTTGGATCGGCCCTGGATGCCCGGTCAGGCCTTTGGCCTGCCGGGAATGACGTGGCCCAAATGCACGGATATCCGTACTATTTCCAGCGCGTGTCGAATTTCGACAGGTTGAACGGCGGCTTATAGGGATGCAGCGGATTTTCGCCGCTGAAGGGCGTCACCACGGTGAGAATGCGCTCGCGATGTTTCAGGGGCGCGAAACCCGAAGGGTCCAGCGCGCCGGTGAAGCCGATAAGATGCGCCGGATCGACATTGAGCTTGAACGCCGGCGGCGGGCGCATCCAGCTCTGCGCGGCCACATCCATATAGGCCGTCTTCAACATATGGTTGAGGCCCCACTGCGTCGGCACGAAGCAGGATTTGGCCGAATCCGACATGTCCCAATAATAGGTGTCGGGTCGCAATTCGAGCGTCGCGTCGCCTTCGAAAACCGCGATTGATCCTTCGTGCATGAGATGCCGCACTTCGGCAAATCCCGCGAAGGGGTCGACGAGATGGTAGTAGACGCCAAGACAGAGGACGATGTCGAAGGTCTCATTGAGCTTCGAGGCTTCGTAGATCGAAACGTTCTGATTGATCTCGACGTTGGACTTTAAAAGCTTCTTGGCGAGGCGCAGTCCGGCGCCGCTCGCCCAGTTTTGGCTCACGTCGTCGGTGGCGACAACGCGCTTGGCGCCCCGTCGCTCGGCGTAAAAGCTCCAGAATCCGTCCCAGCAGCCGATTTCGAGCACGCTCTTGCCGGCGAAATCGATCTTGTCGAGCTCGTTCTCGATGAAGCGCCAGATGCGACGGTGATCATCGGCTTGCGACACGCTGAGGGCGCGCAGCCCGTCTCCGAAATCGAACTCATGATACCAATGAATGGCGTCAATTTCTTTTTGCAGCGCTTCGCGCGAGGCTGCGTCCTGCACGTCCATCGAATGTTCCTTGGATAATTGCGTCAGGCGCGCGAAAGCGTCCACTCTGATCGCGCGGCGAGGGCGCGGAGTTTGCCTTTATTCCGCGCTCCATGCAAGGTGAGGACGCGCCGTCCCGACGCCGTCGAGACTCTCCATGTCCGTCGCGAAGGCGCGAATGCGCGGCGCGATCTCGTCGCGAAAGCGCGAGCCGTTGAAGACGCCGTAATGGCCGACGCCTTTCTGCACATAATGACGCTTCCGGGCGGCAGGAATGTTGGCGCAGAGATCCAGCGCGGCTTCGGTCTGGCCGACGCCGGAAATGTCGTCTTTTTCACCCTCGACGGCAAAGAGCGCCGTGCGGCGGATCGCTTTGAGGTCGATGAGATTGCCTCGGTGGCGCAACAGGCCGAGCGGCACCTGGTGGCGGACGAACACGCGATCGACGGTTTGAAGATAGAATTCTGCGGTCAGGTCCATCACCGCGAGATATTCGTCGTAAAAATCGCGGTGTCTTTCGGCGGAGTCGCCGTCCCCCTCGACGAGATGGTTGAACATTTCGAGATGCGCCGAGATATGGCGCTCGAAATTCATCGACATGAAGCCGGAGAGCTGCAGAAAGCCCGGATAAACTTGGCGTCCCATGCCCGCGTGCGGAAACGGCACGGTGTGGATGCAATGGCTGCGGAACCAATCCATGCCGCGCTGCTGCGCCAGCTTGTTGACGGCCGTCGGATTCACCCGGGGGTCGATGGGCCCGCCGATCAGCACCATGGATTCCGGGACGTCAGGATCGTTGTCCGCCTCCATCGCGGCGATCGCGCAGATGAGCGGCACCGAGGCCTGACAGATGCCAAGCGTATGCAAAGGCGTTTGGGTCGCGTCCAATGCAAGGAAGCACATGATTTCGCTGAGATAATCGACGTAATCATCGAGATCGAAGGTGCCGTCGACGAGCGGCACCGTGCGCGCGTCGCTCCAATCCGTGATGTAGACGTCATGGCTCGGCAGGAACGCCTCGACCGTGCCGCGCAGCAGCGTGGCGTAGTGGCCGGACATCGGCGCGACAATCAGCATTTTCGACTGTCGGGGCGCCGGACCAGTAAACAGCCGCTTGAAATGCAGCAGGCCGCAAAAGGGGCGGCTCCAGACAACCTCCTCGACGATCTCGACCTCGGCGCCGTCGATAACCGTCGTGTCCAAGCCGAACAGTGGCTTCCCATAGCGGCGAGTCATGCGCTCGAACAGCTCCGCCGAAGCGGCGACGTTGCGGCCGAACGACGTGTGATGCAGCGGATTGAGCGGATTCTTCATCGCGTGCAACATCGCGTCCGTCGCCGCCCGCGCCGGCGCGAAAGCCAAGTGCAACATTTCGTACAGCTGGTAAGACATACGGTCCATCTTTACGCTTCTCCCCGCCACCCCCGTCGCAGCCGCCGCGCTGCGGTTTCATGTTGCACTGCACAATCAAATTTATAACACATTCAAGATGGGCTAAGTTAGAAATCTGGCGAGCAGAGCTGTTGCGCCACGGACCTGAAAATTTGCAGTTCTGTCATATTCTCGCAGTCAAGGCCCCGACTGCAAGCGAAAACCAGAGCGTGGCGGTTGAAATCCGATAGAGCGCCAAAGCGCGGCGAATATCCGCCGCATTGGCCTCGCGCCTGCCGTCGCCAAGACTCGCGCCGTCCACCGCCTCCGCCCCGCCGTAGGAGCGTGGCCCGCCGAGCTTGAGGCCAAGAGCGCCCGCAGCCGCGGCTTCGGGCCAGCCGGCGTTTGGGGAGGCGTGATTCGGCGCATCGCGCCAGGCCGCCGTCAGCGCTTTGGCCGGGAAGGCGCCCCTCGTCGCCGAGGCGCCGATCGCCAGCAGGCCCGCAGCCGCGCGCGCGGGGAGAAAGTTCATCACATCGTCGCAGCGGGCCGCGGCCCAGCCGAAGGCGAGATAGCGCGGCGACTTGTGGCCGATCATGCTGTCGGCGGTGTTGACGATCTTATAAGCCAGCGCGCCCGGCAGGCCGAAGACCGCGAGCCAGAGCGCCGGCGCGACGACGCCGTCGGAGAAATTCTCGGCAAGGCTCTCGATGGCGGCGCGGGCGACGCCGGAGGCGTCGAGCGCCGATACGTCGCGGCCGACGATTTTCGCCACCGCGGCCCGGCCGTCCTCTACCGAAATCGCCAGAGCCTCCGCGACTGCGGCGACATGCGCATGAAGGCTGCGCTGCGCCAGAAGGCTGGACGCAACCACAGCGAGCGCAATCCAGCCGAGCGGAAGCGCGAGCGCCGCGCGTTCGATCAGCGCGCCGCTCCCAATCGCGACGACAAGAAGCGCGGCGAGAGCGAGAGCGCCTTTCGACCGTCGAAGCGCAAAGGAGTCGCTCTCACGGTTCAGTCCTCGGTCGAGCGCGGCGATCAGCGCCCCCATCCATGTCACCGGATGGCCGATCCTGCGAAACAGCGCATCCGGATAGCCGGCGCCCGCCTCGATGGCGAGCGCCAGAAGCGCAACGCCGAAATTCACCGTCCAAAAAGCGCGGTGATCGAGGCCTTGGCCAGCGCATTCTGATTAATGGTGAAGCCGGCGATGGCGGTGCGGCCATGAGCGGCGTCGCCGAGCTTCTCGGTCTTGAGCGCATAGACGGTGAAAACGTAGCGGTGCGGCTTGCCGGGCGGCGGGCAGGGGCCGCCATAGGCTTTGTCGCCGAAGTCCGTCTCCAAATGATGCGCGCCGGGCGGCAGATTTTTCCCCGAAGCGTCGCCTGCGCCCCGCTTCAGACCCCGAACGTCGGCCGGAATATCGACGACGAGCCAGTGCCAGAAGCCGGCGCCGCCCGTCGGCGCATCGGGATCGTGCACGGCGACAGCGAAGCTCTTGGTTCCAGGAGGCGGGTCGCTCCAATTGAGCTCCGGCGAGACGTTCTCACCGGTGCAGCTCATGGAATCATAGACATGCTTCATATCGATCGTCTTGCCTTCGGCGATGTCGGGGCTTGTGAGTTCGAACGCATGGGCGCCGCTCGAATCGGCGACGGCCAGCGCGATCAGGCCGAGAAAGGATGAAACGCTGCGCAACATGTAAGCGTGCTCCTCAAATCTGGAATTCGCCGCATCTTTAGCGGATCGGCGCGCTGGTGTCGCGCGCCCGCGCTTCGCGGTAAAGAGGGCGCATGAGCGATGCGGGAAGTGGGCGTCCTTTGCGCCGCGGCTGGACGACGGGCGCCTGCGCGACCGCCGCGACGCGCGCCGCCTTCGAGGCGCTGATGACGAACGCGCCGCCTCCCGATCCGGTCGAGATCGCGCTGCCGTCGGGAAAGCGCGTCGCCTTCGCGCTGGCGACCTTCGAGCGGGAAGCGGATGTCGCCCGCGCCGGCGTGGTCAAGGACGCCGGCGACGATCCGGACGTCACCCACGGCGCCCTGATATGCGCGCAGGTGCGCCGAGGCGCTCCGGGCGCGGGCGTGCGGTTTTTCGCGGGCGAGGGCGTTGGCGTCGTGACGCGTCCGGGGCTTCCGCTGCCGCCCGGCGAGCCGGCGATCAATCCCACGCCGCGCAAGATGATGACCGACACGATCCTCGAGGCGAGCGCGAAGATCGGCGTCGGCGTGGACGCCGACATCGAAATTTCGATTCCCGGCGGCGAGGAGCTCGCCAGACATACGCTCAACGGCCGGCTGGGGATCGTCGGCGGACTCTCCATTCTCGGCACCACCGGGATTGTGACGCCCTTTTCCTGCGCCGCCTGGATCGACAGCATCCATCGCGGCGTCGATGTGGCGCGCGCCAGCGGCCTGGCGCATATCGCCGGCACGACGGGCTCGACCTCCGAAGCGGCGGTGAAGCGGCTTTATGATTTGCCCGAGACGGCGCTCATCGAAATGGGCGATTTCGTCGGCGGACTGTTGAAATATCTTCGCGCGCATCCGGTCGCGCGCGTCACGATCGGCGGCGGCTTCGCCAAAATGACCAAGCTCGCGCAAGGACGGCTCGATCTTCATTCGGGACGCTCGAGCGTTGATTTTGCGCGGCTTGCCCAAACCGCGCGAGAGGCGGGCGCGGGCGAAGAGATTGCCGCGCTCATCGCCAACGCCAATAGCGCGCTCGAAGCCTTGCAGATCACGCGAAGCGCCGGGGTCGATCTCGCAGCGCCGATCGCGCGCGATGCATGGAGAACCGCCGCGCGGGCGCTCGATACGGCGGAGAGCGAATTGGAGATCATCATATTCGATCGCGAGGGCGCTCTGCTTGCCCGCACGCCGCTCCGAAAGGCGATTCATGGGCGCAACTGAAAAAACCAGCGCGTCATTGCGAGCGAAGCGAAGCAATCCACAGCGCCGGGACCCGTGGATTGCTTCGTCGCTGACGCTCCTCGCAATGACGGACGGACGATTGTTGCTTTCTCCGTCAGAACCGTTCCCATGTCATTCCCGACGCGCGAAGCGCGATCGGGAATCCAGAGCAAAACCAGCGCTGCTGGATCGGCTCTGGATTCCCGGTCAGGCCTTTGGCCTGCCGGGAATGACGCGCCCAGCGAACGGATTAACTGGAATTCGTTCGCCATGAACGAAAATCCGTATCTCACCCTTGTGCTCGGCGGCGCGCGCTCCGGCAAAAGCGCTTATGCGGAAAGTCTCATCGTCACGCATCCGTCGCCCTGGACCTATATTGCGACGGCGGACATTCTCGATGAGGAAATGCGCGCGCGCGTCGACGCGCATCGCGCAAGACGCGGCGGGGAATGGCGCACTGTCGAAGCGGCGCAAGCGCTCGTTGAAGCGGTTCGCGAGGCGCCAGTCGATGGGCCGCTGCTGATCGACTGTCTCACGCTCTGGCTGAGCAATCGGCTGCTTGGCGGCGCCGATCTTTCGCGCGATCGCGCCGCGCTTGTTCATGCGTTGTCGTCACGTTCGGCGCCGACTGTCGCCGTCTCGTCCGAGGTTGGGTTGTCGATCGTGCCGGATAATGCGCTGGCGCGTTCTTTCCGTGATGCGGCAGGCGAATTGCATCAGGCTGTCTCGCAGATTGCGGGAAGGGTCGCGCTTGTCGTCGCGGGCAATCCGCTGATCGTGAAGGGTCAGCCGAGCATCTGATTTTTGGGTTCCGCGCAGATTGAGTCTTGGGGCGCGTAATGAATCTTGTGGCGCGTAATTTGAAGGAGAAAGTTCATGTGCAACAGTTTGCTCAAATCAAAAATCCTTGTCGCTGTCGCCATCGCGGCCCTATTTGCGATCGAAGCTGCGTCGGGCGCCGAGCGCCTGCCAGCTTACGGCGCAAATCTGTCCGAGACTTCAGTGTCAGGGCTTTCATCGGGCGCCGCGATGGCCTTGCAATTCCATGTGGCGCATTCCGGCGTTGTCAAAGGCGCGGGGATCATCGCCGGCGTGCCTTACGACTGCGCGGAGCAGAGCTCTAATCGCGCGACCGGCAATTGCATGAAGCCGGACGCCGCGCATCCTGTCCCGGATCCGGCGCATCTTACGGACATCACCGACTCGCTCGCGCGCTCCGGCGCCATAGACGACGTCGCCAATTTGAACGATGCGCGCGTCTGGCTTTTTTCCGGCCGCAAGGACGGTGTGGTGCTTCCGGTCGTGATGGATGCGGCGCGCGACTATTATTCGTTTTATGTGCCGCCGGATCGCATCGTCTACCGAAACGACATCGGCGCGGGCCACGCTATGGTGACCGAGGACTATGGCGACAAGGACTGCGCCGCGACCAAGGCTCCGTTCATCGTCGATTGCGACTTCGACGCCGCGAAAGCGTTGCTCGAACAGATTTACGGTCCGCTCAATTCGCCGAGCGCGCAGCCTTCGGGAAAATATGTCGAGTTCGATCAGAAAGAATTTCTGCCCGACGGCAATCCCTACAATCACAGTTTAAGCGATGTCGGCTACGCCTATGTGCCGCATGCCTGCGCCTTGGAGACGTGCCGCGTGCATGTCGCGCTGCATGGCTGCAAACAGCAGGCCGCCCAAATCGGCGACGCATTCTATAAGAACGCCGGTTACAATCGTTGGGCGGATACGAACCACATTATCGTTGTGTATCCGCAAACCATCAGCCGCTGGGGCTGGGGCTGGCCGTTCTACACGCTGAATTTCGTATGGAACCCTAACGCCTGCTGGGACTGGTGGGGCTATGACAACGCCGAGCACCACACCAAGAAAGGTCCGCAGATCGCCGCCATTCGCGCGATCGTAGACCGACTTGCGACGAAGCCTTGAGTTTAGCGCCTAGCATGTGGCCATCGTTCGGGTCGTGTGGCGTTGATGGGGGACGGGCAATCTCGTCGCGCCAAAAGGCAGACGTCGCGAGGGGCCGAGAGCGCTTTTATTCTTGAGTTTGCACGAGCGACTGCCCGAAACAACTTGAAATCAATTGGCCCCAGTCCGGCCGAGGAAGTAGCCCCATATGCTAGGCGCAGCTCGGAACTGTCGGACGTCACTGCGTTCGCTCGACCCGGACGGCGTGGATAAAAAAGGGGTAAGGATATGAAAAGATCGCTTGGCGCGCTCATGGCATTTAGCGCGATTTCAATGGGCGCACAGGCGGCGGACTTGTCTTCCCGTAAATCTTCGCCGCCGTACTTGATTGCGCCACCTCCGCTTTGGACCGGCTTCTACGTTGGCGCAAACCTCGGAGGAGGAGTGCCGAATAGGGGAGCCGGCGGCGTAATCGGCGGCGGTCAGCTGGGTTACAATTACCAATTTTCGCCGCTGTTTGTTGCCGGCCTTGAAACCGATATCCAGGGATCAAGCATGAGTGGCGTGCATTGGTTTGGAACGGTTCGGGGACGCTTGGGCACAACTGTAGTTAATCCGACATTGCTCGTTTATGGGACCGGCGGATTCGCCTATGGTGGAAGCGGCGGCGCGCGGGCAGGCTGGACCGCCGGCGGCGGCGTCGAATGGGCTTTCGCTCCGAAATGGTCCGCGAAGGTTGAATACCTCTATGTCCGCCTTTCCCAGAACGAAGATTTTGGGCCACGTCGACATGGCGGCCAGGGATTCCACGTCGTGCGAGCGGGACTCAACTATCGCTTCGATCCATATGCATTTCTAAGCCCGCCAAAGGCCTTCTAAGCGTTCCCAAGGGTCGCAGATATTCCACGGAAACGCTGAGCCGCTTGGCGATGTTCATCACCATAGCGCGTTCTTTCCTATCAAGCGTGAAGACATCATGTGTAACAAAGATGTGTCGTCTCGACGGCGCAAACGGCTGACCGCGACGGCGGGAGCGCTGGCATTTGCTATTTGTTGTAGCGAATTGGCCGCGCTCGCCGGCGTCGTCTCAGTTGCGTCGGCGACTTTCGCACAAGCGGAGCCTGGCTGGGGACCGCCGCCTCCGGGGCCCGGCTGGGGACCGCCGCCTCCGCCCCCAGACTCGTGGGGACCACGCCGCAGACGATGGCGTCGATTGCCTCCACCGCCACCACCTCCTCCTCCGCCTCCCCTGCCTCCCCTGCCTTTTTTTTGACGAATGGCAGGTCCGATCGTCAGGACGGACACAAGCGCCGAATGCGAGGCGAAAGCGTCGATAAGCTTCACTAAAGCGCGGATTGCCGTCGCGTTCGAGGTGAACGCCGCGCCGTTGTCCGAAACGATCATGCTCGGGCGACCGCGCCTCGAGATCAACGCCAAACGATGGACGATTCGCTCACATGGCTTCTTGAACTTCTGAGGTGTCGTCGCCTGTAAACCAAGAAATGTCGTCGCCATCGCCCTTATCCGACCCCGCGTCGCGGGGCCACTCTCCCGCTTCACGGGAGAAGGGAGCGCCTTACGCTCCCGCCGCGTTCAGCCCCGTTTCGAGATCGGCGATGATGTCGTCGATATGTTCAATGCCGATCGAGAGCCGCACATAGCCGGGCGTCACGCCCGATGCGAGCTGCGCTTCTTCGGCGAGCTGCGAATGCGTCGTCGTCGCCGGATGGATGGCGAGGCTGCGCGCGTCGCCGATATTGGCGACGTGATAGAACATCTCCAGCGCGTCGATAAATCTGCGGCCGGCGTCGAGGCCGCCCTTCAGCTCGAAGCCGAGCAGCGCGCCATAGCCGCCCTTCAGATAGGCGTCGGCGCGCCGTCGCATCTCGCCTGTCTGCTGCGACGGATGAATGACCCGCGTCACTTCGTTGCGCTTACTCAAGAAGTCGACGACCTTCTGCGCGTTCTGCACATGACGCTCCATGCGCAGCGTCACCGTCTCGACGCCCTGCAGCGTGAGAAAAGCGTTGAACGGCGAGGGCGCCGGACCGAGATCGCGCAACAGCGTCGCGCGCGCCTTGATGATATAGGCGACCGGCCCGATCGGCTTGACCGCCTCAACCCAGACGGCGCCGTGATAGCTCGGATCTGGCGTATTCAGCGCCGGCTGACGTTGCGGAAATTTCTCCCAGTCGAAATTGCCGGAGTCGATGATGGCGCCGCCGATCGACGTGCCGTGTCCACCAAGATATTTTGTGGTCGAGTAAACGACGATCGCCGCGCCATGATCGATCGGCCGGCAGAGGATTGGCGCGGCGGTGTTGTCCATGATCAGCGGAACGCCGAGCTCCCGGCCGATCGCCGCCACTTCGGCGATCGGAAACACCGTGAGTTTCGGATTAGGCAGAGTCTCGGCGTAATAGGCGCGCGTGCGATCGTCGGTGGCGCGGCGGAAATTCTCAGGATCGGCCGGATCGACGAAGCGCACCTCGAGCCCTTGATCCTTCAGCGTATTGGCGAAGAGGTTCCAGGTGCCGCCGTAAAGATCGGTGGACGAGACGACATTGTCGCCGACGCGCGCGAGATTCTGAATCGAGAGCGCCGACGCCGCCTGTCCTGAAGCCAGCGCCAGGGCCGCCACGCCGCCTTCCAGCGCCGCGAGCCGCGCCTCCAAGACGCCGGTCGTCGGGTTGCCGATGCGCGTATAGATGTGGCCGAGCTCTTTGAGGGCAAAAAGATTGGCGGCGTGCTCGGTGTCGTGAAACTGATAGGAGGTCGTCTGATAGATCGGAACGGCGACGGCGCCGTTGGTCTCATCCGCGCGCCAGCCGGCGTGGAGCGCAATCGTTTCGGCGTGCGTGCTGTCGACGGCCATCATTTTCCTCCTAAAGCAGGTTCCGAAAAAGTTGATAGACGTTTTCGAAGAGAACCGGCTCCAACATTTTGATTTTGAGCGATTCCTAATCCCATCACATGACTCCATGTGATCGGGAAGCGCTGTGGCGTAAGCGCAAGCTGAATACGGCAAAGCGTGTGCGAGCGCTACATGGCGCGCTTCACGCCATTGCTAGTTTTGTTCCCTCCTCCATTTACCCGCGGGGCGAATGTTGCGCGTTGGCGCCCCGCCAGGGAGTTCGACATGAAGACAGGAATCGCCGTCATCGGAAGCCTCGCCCTCGCCTTTCTGGCGCCTGCGGCGTTGGCCGAGGAGGAGCAGCAGGGGCAATCGCCGCAACAACAGTCGGAACAGCAGTCACAGCCGCAGCAACAGGAGCAGGGCGTGACGTCGGGGCCGGCCGCCGGCACGCCTGTTGAGCCTTCGGGATCGGTGCAGAAGGACAATCCCAAAGCGGAGGACGTCAACCCAAGCGGCGTTTCCGGCCCAAGCGGCACCTCCGCCGGCGCGCCGGCGGTGGAGGGCAAGAAAGGAACACAGAGCGGGCAGGAATGGGCCCCGCCCGAAGAGATCAGGCGGAAGAAGGGGCCAACCTCTTAGCGTCAGTTCGAGCTGCGATCAGCGGCAAGAAAAACACCGGTCGGGAATCGCCGTGTGCGAATCGATCGGCGGCTTCGCGATGCATGGGCGACTGAACTCAGCGTCGTGAGAGTCGCCGATCGCCTTTCCACATGAATGCGAATCAAACATGCGAATCCAAGCTTGGCGTTATTCCTTGAGTCGAGGAACTCGCCGACTATAATCCGCCCCGGCCATAAATGAGCGCAACCCCGCGACTCGGGCCCAATCCAAAGGGGGATTCGCCATATGAAAAAACTACTGCTGTTGACGGCCGCAATCGCTGCGGGCGCAATGTTCGGCGCGCCGGTCCGCGCCGAAGATCAAAGCGAAGCGCCTGCTGCGGCGAGCGCAGCGCCCGCTGCGGTGAGCGCAGCGCCAGCCGAAACGGCGGCGCCCAGCGCGCCCGCCGAAACGAGCGCCCCGGCCGCCGAGAGCAAGCCCGTCATACCCCCCGATTCGGAGTGGGTGCATCCCACCAAGTGACTTTCTTCGCTAAGTGACTTTCTTCGCTGCATTTCCCGACTCTCGGGAAATGCAGCGGCTCGCCTCAGCATTCCGCCAGGACATCTGTGTCGTCTTTGAATGCGCGTGCGGCGCAGGCGAGCGCGAAGGCATATTCCAGCGCCGTGTCTTCAAGCGCTTCGAAACGGCCCGAGGCGCCGGCGTGGCCCGCGCCCATATGGGTGAACAGCAACACAGGTCCGCCGCCGCTCATCGTCGCGCGAAGCTTCGCGACCCATTTGAGCGGCTCCCAATAGGTGACCCGAGGATCACTCACGCCGGCGACGGCGAGTATCGGCGGATAGTGGTGCGCGCGCACATTGTCGTAAGGCGAATAGGATGCGAGGCGATCATAGGCTTCGGCGCTGGCGATCGGGTTGCCCCATTCCAGCCATTCGGGCGGCGTCAGCGGAAGATCGTCGCGCAGCATCGTATTCAGCGTGTCGACGAAAGGCACGCTGGCGATGATGCCGGCGAACAGCTCCGGCGCCTCGTTGGCGACAGCGCCCATCAGCAGACCGCCCGCCGATCCTCCCTGCGCGACGACGCCGCCTTCGCGCGTGTAGCCTGCCGAAACCAGATGCCGCGCGCAATCGATGAAGTCCAAGAAGCTGTTTTGCTTCTTCTCGAGCTTGCCGTCTTCATACCAGCGCCAGCCCTTGTCCGTTCCGCCGCGAATATGGGCGCGCGCATAGACAAAGCCGCGATCGACGAGCGATAGCGCGTCTTCGTTAAAGTGTGCCGAGAGCGCGTAGCCATAGGCGCCATAGCCGTAGAGCAGCAGCGGCGCGCCGTCTCCGCCGGGCGTGAAGTCGGCGCGATGCAGGAGCGTGATCGGCACGATTTCGCCGTCGCGCGCCGTTGCGAACAGGCGCCGCGTCACATAGTTCTTTGGATCGTGGCCGGAGGGAATTTCCTGGCGCTTGCGCACGACGCGCGTGCGCGCAGCCATGTCGTAGTCATAAGTCTCGTCTGGCGTCGTCATCGACGAATAGACGAAGCGCAGAATGTCGGTGTCGAATTCAAGCCCCGGATCTATCGACAGCGCATAGGCGTCCTCCTCGAAGTGAATCGCATGTTCATCGCCGCTGGAGAGCGCGCGGATGACGAGCTTCGGTAAGGAGTTTTCCCGAAGCAGCCAGACAAGATAGCGCGCATAAACGGTGAAGGAGTCGATCAAGACGCTGTGGCGATGGTGCACGACGTCCTTCCAGTTTTCGCGGCCCGGCTCGGCGAGCGGGGCGACGGAAATGCGGAAATCATCGGCGCCGTCGGCGTTGTTGCGGATGTAGAGAAGGTCGCCATGCGGCTCGACGTCGTAGCGCAATCGCGGTTCGCGCGGCGCGACAATGCGCGGCGTCGGATTGTCTTCGCGAAGGTCGATCAGCCAGCATTCCGTCGCGTCATGGCCGTGGATGGACACAATGGCGAAACGCCTGCAACGGCTTTCATGCAGGCTGACGAACCAGGCGCTGTCCAATTCCTCGATGATCAGCGCGTCGTCGGCGGGATCGGCGCCCACTTCGTGTCGAAAGACCTGCGCGGTGCGATGGTTCTCGTCGATCAGCACATAATAATAGGCGTTCGAATCGGCGCTCCAGACAATGGCGCCGTCGCTGTCGCTCACGACGTCGGCGCGGTCGAGGCCATCACTCAACGCCCTGGTGCGGATGTCGTAAAGCTCCGAACCCGCGTCGTCGACGCTCCAGGCAAGCTGCGCGTGATCTGGCGCATGCGCCGCGTCGCCGATGTCGAAGAAGTCGTGGCCCTTGGCGAGCGCATCGCCGTCGAGGAGCACGGTTTCGGCGCCGCCTTCCCGCGGCGTCCGGCAGTAGAGCGGATGTTCCGCGCCTTCATGAAAGCGTTCGTAATAGGCGTAAGGCCCATCCGGCTCGGGAACTTCGCTGTCATCCTCCTTGATGCGGCCGCGCATTTCGGCCACCAGCGCTTTTCGTAAATTCTTGAGCGGCGCCATGACGCGATCGCAGTAAATGTTTTCCGCCTTGATCAGCTCGGCGATGTCGGCGGGAAGAGCGTCGGGATCGCGCAGCACCTCGCGCCAGTTTTTGGCGGCAAGCCAGTCATAAGGATCATCAAGCACGCGGCCATGGATGACTCTGCGCGTGTGGCGCTGCGCCGCGACGGGCGGCGCCGCGCCTGCAAGTTCGAATCGCCAATCCGATAATTTCGCCGCCGTGTCGCGGGCCATGGCATCCTCCGCCGATTGTCGTCAGAGGCTTTTATCATCGCATGGCGCGCAACGCAGCGATCTCTCGGGCAGCGATCTCTCGGGCAGCGATCTCTCGGGCGGATGGGATCGAAGCAATTTGTAAATCAATCGCGCCTTAGCCTTGCCGCTAATGACCTGTCCGTTTTTGGATAAGGAGCGATTCATGCGTTACTCCCATGCTGCGCTCAGTCCGGTTTCCGTCGGCGAGCGAAAGATCTCCCGCCCTAATGTCCTTCCTGTGCGCCGTGCGTCCACGCTGCGCCGGCTCGCATGGAAGGTCATCTATTCGAGCTTCATCGCCGGCGTCGCGATCTACGTGTGGTGGCGGCGCTAGGCGGCATTTCCACGCTGCTGCGCTGCATCAAGACAAACTGTCATAAATCGCCTAAGCTAGAGGCGCGGCCGACGCGGACGCGCGCTCGCGCGTGATGGAGTCGCGCCGCAACTGGATCAACATGCGGCGTTGCGGCGCGCCTCGAAGCAAAGAAGAAATTTAAAATGTTCACCAATATGAAAAGCATCGCCGCTGGCGTCATTTGCGCCAGCCTCTCCTTAGGCGCCGCCGCGCTCGCCGAGCCGAAGGCGTCTACGCCAACTGACGCGCCGACCGCCTGGGCGCCGCCCGCCGAGATCGCGCCGAAGAGCGCCGCGCCTGCAGATGCGCCCGCGCCAAGCGCCGAAGCGCCTGCCGCCGCTGCGCAGCCAACGAGCGCCGCTCCGGCCAGGACGCATGCGGAGAGGGAAAAAGACTGCCGCGCGCAGGCCGAGGCCAAAGGGCTTCACGGCAAAGAGCGCAAACACTTCAAGACCGACTGTCTGAAGGGATGATAGGCCCGCCGGTCGCCTCGCGCGGCCGGCGACGCGAGAGCGCTTATCGATCACATGGAATCATGTGATCGATAAGGAATCGCTCCAAATAAAAGCGTTGGAGCAGGTTTTCATCGAAAAAGTCTGTCAACTTTTTCGGAACCTGCTTTAGTAGACGCGGTCGATGCAGAAGTCGACGACTTCGAGCAGCGCGCTCTTCCACGGCGATGCGGGAAAAATCTCCATCGCGTCGCGTGCGATGGCGCCGTAGTGCGTCGCGCGCTCAATCGTGTCGTCGAGCGCCTTGTGCTTCTTCATCAGACCGCAGGCGGTCTCGACGTCGCCGTCCTTGATCTCGGCCTTTTCCAGCGTGCGCCGCCAGAACTCGCGTTCTTTCTCATTGCCGCGACGGAAGGCGAGGACCACGGGGAGCGTGATCTTGCCCTCGCGGAAGTCGTCGCCGACATTCTTGCCGAGCTTGGCCGAGGAGCCGCCGTAATCGAGCGCGTCGTCGATGAGCTGGAAAGCGATGCCGAGATTCATGCCGTAGCTGCGCGCGGCGGCTTCATCGGCCTTCGGCTTGCCGCCGAGCATCACCCCGACTTCGGCCGCAGCGGCGAACAGCTCGGCCGTCTTGCGGCGGATGACGCCCATATAGGCGTCCTCGGTCGTGGTCGTGTCCTTGGCGGCGTTGAGCTGCATGATCTCGCCTTCGGCGATCACCGCGGCGGCTTGCGAAACCACGGAGAGCGGCGCGATGACGCCGGGCTCGACCATCATTTTGAAGGCGTGGCCGAGCAGGAAGTCGCCGACGAGCACGCAGGTCTGATTGCCCCACAGCATGCGGGCGGCGATCTTGCCGCGGCGCATGTCGCTTTCGTCGACGACGTCGTCATGGAGCAGCGTCGCCGTATGCATGAATTCAATGCCGGCGGCGAATTTCAAATGCCCGTCGCCCCTGTAGCCGCACATGCCCGCGGTGGCGAGAACGAGCATCGGCCGCAGACGCTTGCCGCCGGCGGAGATGAGATGATTGGCGACCTCGGGAATCGTCGTGACGTCGGAGCCCATGCGCTGAATGATCAGCTGATTGGTGCGCTCCAGGTCGGGCTTGATGAGTTCGAGGAGGCTGTCGAGGCCGGCGTCCTTTTTCTCATCGAGCGGAATGACGATACCCACGGACCCCCCTTAAGCCTTACGTTTTCTGGGGCGAACTTACGGCTTTGGGATGGAGGCGGCAAGTCGCCGAGGATGTTCGTGTTCCGTCCTTGTCCCGAATGAGCGCCCCGCGCAACGGCCGCCAAATGTCTCATATCATGCCCGACCGAAGAGTCGTCATGCGAGGTCGAGGCGGGGAGCCGCTTCGCCGCCTCCAGCGAGGCTCGCCGGCGCGTTTCTGCGCTTTCGCTCGGAGCCTCGGCGCGCGCGACCTCCCCACACGGGCGAGGCGTGCGCGCGGTCCGCCGTGGTAAGCCTCCCGACGCAATGACAAAACGCGGCGCAGAGTTTGACGGTTTTCTCGACGGGCGCCTGCGCCTGCGTCAAAGCGCCGCCGGCCATCGCTCCGGCACGGAGGCCGAGCTGCTCGCCGCCGCGACGCCCGAACATCAGCAGGGGCTCATTCTCGACGTCGGCGCCGGGTCGGGTGCGGTCGGACTGATGGCGGCGCTGCGCGCCCCTCGCGCGACCGTTGGACTTGTGGAGATCGACCCCGAGTCTTGCGCGCTCGCGCGTGAAAACGTCGCCGAAAATGCGCTGGGCGCAAGGGCGACAGTTTACGAAGCCGACGTGCTCGCCGCGAAATCGCGCCGCGCCGCTGCTTTGATCGACGAGAGGGCGGCGCTCGTGCTCACCAATCCGCCGTTTCATGACGCCGGCAAGGTGCGCGTCACGCCTGACGCCGCCAAGGCGCGCGCCCATGTCGCCAGCGCGCCGCTGATTGATTGGGTGCGGGCCTGTCTCGCGCTGCTCGCGCCTAGCGGAACTTTCGTGATGATCCATCGCGCCGACGCGCTCGCCGAATGTCTCGCGGCTGTGGAGGGCAGGCTAGGGGGCGTGTCGATCCAGCCGATCCACACGCGAACTGATGCGCCGGCGAAGCGCATTCTTCTCGCCGGCGTCAAGGGCTCGAAAGCGCCGCTGTCGATTTTGAAGGGCATCGTTGTCTAATACGAATTCCGGTTGATCAGTTCGCTGGGCCTGTCATTCCCGGCAGGCCGCAGGCCTGACCGGGAATCCAGAGCCGATACAGCAGCGCTGGCCTTGCTCTGGATTCCCGATCGCGCTCCGCGCGTCGGGAATGACAGGCGGCGACTAAGGCGGAACGAGCGCTACGCCGCGCGCTGCGACGCCGCGGGCGGGCTCGAGAGCTGCGGCTCCCAGTAATTGCCCTTATCAAACATGTGCCGCGCCTGCGCATATTGAAACATGATGCGCGCGACGATGGTGATGGTCTCGGGCTTGCGCACGGCGGCGCCCCAGACCTTGTTCCACATGCGGCCTTCCGCCTCGCCCATCTTGCGCACGTCCATGCCGACCTGCATCGCCTGCTGTTCGACCTCGCGCAGCGCTTTGGGGTCGAAGGGCTGCGGCGCCGGCGCCTTGCGATGGCGGCCGAACGCGCCGATCAGGCGCAGCATGCGTTCGCCGAAGGCGGCCGGGGCGTAGATCGCGTTGCAGAGATTCTGCATGCCGTGATGCAGTTCCTCCATGCTCATCGTCTGGCACTGGATGTTGGAGCTCCACGGCACCGCCTGGGTCTCGACGCCGCCGGTGATGAGGCGGCCTTCGCGGGTGATGCGGTCGAAGAGCGGCGTCGCTTCCGACGCCATCAGCGCGCCGAGGCTGAAGATCGGGATCGGCGTCGCCATGGCGAACTCATACTGCTGGGCGAAGACGCTCGGCCCGTCATGGTCGAAGCCGACGATCATGCCGCCCATCACCGACATGCCGTGGTCGACGAGCTTCTGAATTTCGTCGACGAGGCTGATCTTGAGATTCTGCCGCTTGCCGGTCTCGCGCAGGCTTTCGACATTGGGCGTCTCGATGCCGACGAAGACCTGCGTCAGGCCCGCCGCGACGCACATGTCGAGCAGCTCCTCGTCGCGCGTCGCGTCGATGGAGATCTGCGTGACGAACTCCATCGGACGATCGCGGCGCCAATGCGCGATCGCCGCGAGCAGCTCCTTGCAGTGCGCGCGGTAGGCGGTGAAATTGTCGTCGGCGAGGAAGGCCGTGCGATAGCCCGCCGCCCAGAGCGCATCGAGTTCGGCGAGGACGTTGGCGATCGGCTTGTGGCGCTGCTTGCGCCCCAGATATTGGATGACGTCGCAGAATTCGCATTCGAACGGACAGCCGCGCGAGGTCTGCACCGCGCCGAGAATCGCGCGGTCGTTGCGATAAAGGTCCCAGCGCGGCGGCGGCGAAGCGGCGAGCGACGGCTTGTCGCCGACATAGCTGTCCTTCGGCTTGCGGGCGCGAAGATCGGAGAAGAGGTCGCCGGCGATTTCCTCGATCTCGCCGCTCACCAGCACGTCGCAGTGATCGCGCAGCCGCGCCGGCGAAAGGCTCGCATAGGGGCCGCCGATGATGACGCGCTTGCCGCGGCGGCGGAATTCGTCGGCGATGGCGATCATGCGGCCGCGTTGGCTGACTTTGCCGGTGATCGCGATGTAGTCGGCGGGATGGTCGAAATTCACCGGTTCGACCGACTCCTCGCAAAGTTCGAAGGCGAAGTCCCTGGGCGCGAGCGCCGCGACGGTCGCCGTGGCGAGGTCCGCCATCATCACGCCGCCCGGCGCGCCCGACGCCGCCAGCGCCTCGCCGCCGAAATAAGTGGGAAAATCGCCGCCAGGATTGATGAGATAAATCGAAACGGACATGCACGACCCCTCATGCGATCCGAACCGTACGCTAATTGAACTTCGCAATCCCGACAAGAACTTGCCGTCATTCCAAATTGAATGATCGAGCGCAAATCACAAAAAAAGCGGCCGCTGGGGCCGCTTTTTTCGTGCGCAGGAAAAAAACGCTTAGAGCGCTTCCCGATCACATGGAATCATGTGATCGATAAGGAATCGCTCAATCAAAACGTTGGAGCAGGTTCTCATCGAAAAAGTCTATCAACTTTTTCGGAACCTGCTCTAGAGATGCGCGACGACGGCGAGCCGGCGAACCTCGCCGTTCTTATAAGCGCGCAGGAAGGCCTGATAGTCGCGGAACGACACGCAGCCGTTCGAATCGCCGTTCGGGCCGAGCATATAGGTATGCGCGAGAAGGCCGGCGCGGCCGAAGATCGCGCCTTCGCCGCCGACCGGGGTGAGGCGCAGCGCCTCGACGCCATGGAACAGCGCTTCGCGCGGCTTGAGATCGTAAAGATGCGGCGGCGTCGCGCCACGCATGCGCAAATGGACGTAGCGCGGATCGTCGAGATGTTGGCGCAGGCCGGAATGCGCCTCGAGCTTTGTGCCGTTCGGCAGATAGACCGTATGCGACGAGATGTCATAGACGGCGGTGTAGCGGTCGTAGCGCGCCGCAGGTCCGACCGCCGCGCCGGCCGCGCCGCCGAGGATGCCGGATTTGAGGTCCGAAAGCGTGCCGCCGTCCGGTGCCGCATAGGCGAGCGCCTGGCCGCGCGGCTGCTGCTGACGCGCCTCTTGCGCCGATTGCGCGGCGTCGCCGAGCCCAAAGAATCTCTCGAAAATCGAGCGGTCGTCCGGCCCCGAGCCGGGCACGACGGTGGTGCGCGCCATGCGGCGCAGCGAGCCTTCATAGAGGCCGCGATTGGCGACGGTGAGTTCGACCGGGCGGCGCGGCGGCAGCGGCGCGTCCTCCGCCGAGGCGATCTGATCTCCATCGATGTCTTGGCGCTCGGGAACGACGGCGGCCGGCGTTTGCGCGGCGGGCTGGATGCTGGCGTCGAGGGCGCCGCGCATGGTCGTTTCGGCGAACGCCAGCGTCTGCGGCCGGCCGCCGAGGCCGACGATGGCGCCGTAGGGATTTTGCGCGCCGGCGGCGCTCTGCCTGAAGGCCGCCGCGGCTGTCTCAGTAGACGGGCGCTGCGAGAGCGCCCACCACCCCGCCGACAGGCTCACCGCAAGCGCGACGCCGGCGATGACCAGATGGGACGAGCTCTTGCGAGAATAAATGCGACGATCCAAAGAAATGAAATCGATTGGCGCACCGATCCCTTGCATCATCCGCCCCTACCTCCGATTTACTCTTCCGTCGCAAGGCTCTGAGCTTCGCTGACATTTGCGCGAAATCGCGTCAAAGTTCGGCGAAAGCCAGAACTGCACGGAACGCCTTCACATATTCTCACCAGAACTAAGCGGCCTTGCTTTGGCTGCTTTAGGGCGAATTCTTGTCCGCGCTTACGGTAAAGACGAATAGTTAAGGCTTTGAAAACGCCCGCTTTCGCGAAATGTCCCGCCACGGCGCGGCCAAGTTTGCCGCCGCTTTGGCGGCCAGATTAAGGCTTTGCCGCAGGCGCGCTTTGGTTAAGCGCGAGGGCGAAAGCTGCGCTGCTTCAAATCGTTCTGAAAAGGGGACGCGGTCTGAACTATTTGAAGCGCCAATCGGATGCAAGGTTGGCCGTAACGGGCGCGTTGAGCCGCCGCGGCGCAGTCGCGGGGCGCGATCTCGCAGCGCGCGGGCGATTTCGGAAGGGTTGCGCTGAGAAGGGCGGCAGGATCGCACGACGACATCATGCCCGGCGCGGTTGGGGCCGAATTGAAGACCGGGACGTCCGACGTTGAGCCGCACATATGTCGACGATTTTTATAAGCTGGCGATCCCGGCCGATTCGATCGCCCGCGCGATTGAGCCGCCGGCGGATGTCAATGTGAATTAGATTGTGGTGAGGCCGACCGTGCAGGAGTTTTAAGGGAAAGAGCATAGCAATTGGATCTTGATCCCTCTCCAACTACGAGAAGTTCAGCATATGATAGCGAATCAGGTCGACGTAGCAGTTCATATGTTTGGCGCGAGCTTTCGTTATGCGGGCTTGATTCCGGCAAGAGGGGTTTTCGAAACATGAGTTTAGCCGCGGTAGGAAAAACATTTGCTGACTTCGAGATAGGTGCGCCCGACGCTGAAGCCGATCGGCGGCTGGCATCTTATTTTGTGAGAACGCCGTACGTTGATTCAGCACTTAATCTTCGTCGAGCTCTTTATCTTGGTCGTAAGGGGTCAGGAAAATCCGCGCTATTTACTCAGCTTGGTCGGCTGATAAACGAGGCAGGATACACAAGAAGTCTCGTTATCGCGATCACACCTGATCAGTATGCTTGGAATGCGCTCAGGCAGTATTCCGAAGGAGGACTTCTTCCGGAACAAGCTCATTCGAATGCCTGGAAGCTGACTATTGCTATTGAAATTGCTGCTGCGTTGTCTTCGGTTGCTGTCGACGAGCTGACGGACGCGGGTGCTAAGGAAGCCTGTCAAACGCTGAGGACCTTCCTTGAGCAGAACTATGGAAGTGCCAGCAAGCCAAACCTCATGGCATCGGCCACTAGGTTGCTCAAAGGCATCAAAAGTTTCAACGTTTCCGCGTTCGGATTTGGAGCAGGGCTCACCCGAGAAATTGAAGACCAGTTACTGACGCCACAGATCATAGATTCCCTGCTTGAGTCTATTTCACGAATTTCCAGGGAAGTGGGAATTGTAGTTGCACTGGACAAACTCGACGACTCTTGGGAAGGATCTGATCAATCAAAGCAATTGCTCATTGGTTTGTTGAAGGCGAGCAAGGAATTGAATGACAGATTCCGAGGAGACTCGCCTGCCAACGGCTTGGCTGTTTTGGTTTTTTTGAGAACAGATATCTATGAGGGTCTCCGTTTCGATGACAAAGATAAGCATCGCGCGACGGAAGAAAACATTGTTTGGACTCCTGAGCTGCTCAAGGACATGGTGAAGGAGCGGCTACCGGAGGGTGTAGCAGTTGATGAGCTTTTCGAACCAGGAGAAATGCGCGGCTCGATCTCTCCCTTCAATTACATTGTAAAGCGAACGTTTCTTCGGCCGAGGGAGGTGCTGCAGTTCTTGCAGGAGTGCATTCGGCGTGCTGGACCGAGCGCAACATTTATCACGAAAGATCAAGTAAGAGAGGCCGAGGAGAGATATAGCTCGTGGAAGGTAGAAGATCTTAAACAAGAATATCGACGCTTATATCCTGATTTTGACGAGTTGCTAGAATCATTGCGGCAGGGCTTGCACCGATACGATTCTATGGAAGAAATTGGTCAGCATTTGCAGGATCGTATTCCCAGATTGGTGGACGAATACGGCACTCGAAGAATTATTGAGCTTTTATTCAATGCCTCGGCAATAGGTGTCCGACTTGGTAATTCCGGATCAGCAAAGTTTAGGTCTGAAGATAGTGATTTGGTCCTTCCTGCGGTGGGCGCTGTTTACGTTCACCAATGTCTCTATCGCGGTCTGAGCCTGCGTGAGAAGCGCGCGCGAGAGGACGGTGGGTTGGAGGATGTAGAGGAAAGACAATAATAGGTTCGAGCTGCGTTGACCTTACTAAGGTGCATCCCTAGACCGGATACCCAATGCCAACTCGTGCAGGTCTCCCATGCCCACCGTCTCACCCCATCTCTCCCCCATCCGCTCCTTCCAGGGGCTCATTCTCACCCTGCAAAACTTCTGGGCGGCGCAGGGCTGCGTCATCCTGCAGCCCTATGACATGGAGATGGGCGCGGGCACCTTTCATCCCGCCACGACGCTGCGCGCGCTCGGGCCAAAGCCGTGGCGCGCGGCCTATGCGCAGCCTTGCCGGCGTCCCAAGGACGGGCGCTATGGCGAGAACCCCAACCGCCTGCAGCACTACTACCAGTTCCAGGTGATCCTCAAACCGTCGCCCCCCGATCTGCAGGAGCTCTATCTCGCCTCGCTCGCCGCGATCGGCATAGATCCCAAGCTGCATGACATCCGCTTCGTCGAGGACGATTGGGAAAGCCCGACGCTCGGCGCCTGGGGGCTCGGCTGGGAATGCTGGTGCGACGGCATGGAGGTCTCGCAGTTCACCTACTTCCAGCAGGTGGCGGGCTTCGAATGCGCGCCGGTCGCCGGCGAACTCACCTATGGGTTGGAGCGTCTCGCCTGCTATCTGCAGGGCGTCGACAGCATCATGGAACTCAATTTCAACGGCCGCGACGGCGACGAGAAAGTCACCTACGCCGACGTCTTCCTGCAGGCCGAGCAGGAATATTCGCGCCACAATTTCGAGGCCGCCGACACGGGAAAACTTTTTGAAGATTTCAAGGACGCCGAATCGGAATGCGAGCGCCTGCTGCATTTTGGCGCGGGCTCGGGCGACGAGATGCATCTCATGGCGCTGCCGGCCTATGACCAATGCATCAAGGCGAGCCACGCCTTCAATCTTCTCGACGCGCGCGGCGTGATCTCGGTGACCGAGCGCCAGAGCTATATTCTGCGCGTGCGCGAACTGGCGAAAGCCTGCGGCGCGGCCTGGCTGCGCACGGCGGGCGGCGGCGCGAACGGATAATCGCTCGCGCTATTGCGAAAGCCTCAATCGGCGCCCACCTCGATAAGAGGTAAAGCGTTTGTCATGCGCGTTGGCGCACATCTTTCACGATCATCGCCATGCATCACTAAGCGCGAGACGGGAAACCGTCTTGCGCCGTTGGCGAGTAGCGGCGCGTCGCGCGCCTGTCCTGTCTTTTGCCAGGAACCCAAGAGATATGGACGGGCGCGCGCTTCTTGACCACGTGCTGGTTTTGTTCTAGTCATGTTCCGTGTTCATCCTCGTTAGCGGATCGTGCCATGTATCAGCCTCGTTATCCGTCTTTCAGCATTTCTCGCAGCGTCTCTCGCAGCGCCTTCGGGCAAACGCTTGCGGACGCCGCGCCGCGCGGCCAGGCGCTTCAATCGCTCGCCGAGACGGATTCGCTGCGCAGCCGGTTCTTTTCCTGGCGCGGCGCTTCCGGCCGCCGCTATGTGTGCTCGGTGTTTCAGTCGGGCGAGGCTTCTTTCGTCGCCGACGTGACGAATGGCGTCGTCATCGGCGTCGCGCGCGAGGGCGCGACGACGCGGCCGGTCTGCGCCTTTCTCGCGCAGGAACGCGACCGCCGCGGGCTGCGCGAGATCGCGCGGGAGCTCGGCGTCGCCGAATGGCATGTGCATTTTTGCGCCGACGCCGCGTCGCTGCGCGATCTTTCCGCGTCACTGCTCAACTGATCAGGCGGACCTGTCTGTAGCGTAAGCGTTGCGTCACGAGTTTCGTGCGCGCAAGCGTTGCGTCATTGCGCAAAAGCGTTGCGTATGGCGTCGCGTCAAAGCGGCGTCGGCTCATCGCCGGCGCCGCCGGTCGCGGGCCCGGCGGCTCTGCACGACTGATGATCGAGCCGGCGGACGACCTCGGCGAGTTCGGCGTCATGGATGTCGAGCCGCAGCAGATGTTCGTAGGTGTTGCGCACATAGGCGGGATTGTCGCCATTGAGGCCGACGCCCTCGGCGATCAGGCGAATCATCTCGTCTTCCGGCAGCCGCCCGGCATATTGGATATGCGTGCGGTCGACGACATAGGCGAGGGCCTTGGCGCCGCCGCCGTCGACAAAGCGCACGCCGAGCGTTTTCTCCAGATAGACCGAGGTGACCAGTTCGCGTTCGCGCAGATAGCGAATCGTTTCGGCGCGGTCGCGCCCCGCGATCTTGAAGGCGACGCCCTGGCAGGAGCCGCCGCGATCCAATCCGAGCACCAGTCCCGGCCGCTCCGGCGTGCCGCGGTGGACATGCGAGAAGATGCACAGCGCCCGGTGATAGCCGTGCACCCAGGCGAGCGCGCTGTCGATGAAGTCGAAGCCCGGCCGCCACATCAGCGACCCGTAGCCGAACACCCAGAAATCTTCGTCCCGCGGACTGGCTGAACCCATTCTTCGCCTTTTAAGCCTCGCGATTTCGGTCAAAGATTCGCAGTGCTCGACTGAAGGTTTCCTCATCCTGAGGAGCCTGCGCAGCAGGCGTCTCGAAGGACGAGGGGAACCTTCACGCACGCCGTTTAAGCTCTCCCTCGTGCTTCGAGACGCGCCTTCGATCTCGGGCTTGCCCGAGATCGACATTAAATCCGCAAGTCGGGTAAACCGCGACTTGCAGGCGCTCCTCAGCATGAGGGAGAGGATAGCTGTCCTTCACTAGGCGCCCAGCGCCTCTTTCCTATTTTTTCCGCCGCAATCCTGCGATGCAATGAAAATCGTGATTCGGTGGCAAAATGCGACGCGCCTCCGTCTCGGGAGCGCCCTTCGGTAGAGCCTACCCACAACATATCGCGTCGGTTTTCTTGCTTTCCCCTGCAGTTTGTGGCGGTCTTTAGGCAATGAAATTCGAGCGCCTGCGCCTTCTGGGCTTCAAGAGCTTCTGCGAGCCGACCGATTTCCTCATCGAGCCGGGCTTGACCGGCGTCGTCGGCCCCAATGGCTGCGGCAAGTCGAATCTCGTCGAAGCCCTGCGCTGGGTGATGGGCGAAAACTCCTATAAAAACATGCGCGCGTCCGGCATGGACGACGTGATTTTCTCCGGCGGCGGCTCGCGCCCGGCGCGCAATCTCGCCGAAGTCGGGCTTGTTCTCGACAATTCGTCGCGCACCGCGCCGGCGGCCTTTAACGACGCCGACGCGATCGAGGTGACGCGCCGAATCGAGCGCGAGCAGGGCTCCACCTACCGAATCAACGGCCGCGAGGTGCGCGCCCGCGACGTGCAGCTTCTCTTCGCCGACGCCGCCACCGGCGCGCGCTCGCCTTCGCTCGTGCGCCAGGGCCAGATCGGCGAGATCATTTCGGCGAAGCCGCAGGCGCGCCGCCGCATTCTCGAAGACGCCGCCGGCGTCGCCGGGCTGCATTCGCGCCGGCACGAGGCTGAGCTGCGCCTCAACGCCGCATCCGAAAATCTCACGCGCCTCGAAGACGTGTTGAAGCAAGTCGACAGCCAGGCCGACAGCTTGAAGCGGCAGGCGCGCCAGGCCAACAAATACCGCGGGCTTGCGGCGCAAATCCGCAAGAATGAGGCGCTGGCGGCGCTTCTCGCCTATCAGCTCGCCGCACAGCAGCTGCAGGGCGCCGCCGAGAAGCTCGACGCCGGCCGGCGCAGCGTTCAGGAACGCACGCTGGAGCAGGCGGAGGCGGCGAAATTTCAGGCGGTCGCCGCGCATGAGCTGCCGCCGCTGCGCGAGAAGGAGGCGGAGGCCGGCGCGGCGCTGCATCGGCTCGTCGTCGCGCGTCAGGCGCTCGAGGCCGACGAGCAGCGCGCCAAGCAACGAATCGCTGAACTTCAGCGCCATATCGAACAGTTCGGCCGCGATCTCGAGCGCGAACGCGCGCTGATCCAGGACGCGGCCGAGGTCGCGCAGCGGCTTGAGGACGAGCGCGCCGAGCTCCAGGGCGGCGACGCGCACGACGCTGGCCGCGAGACCGAGGCGCAGGCGCGGCTGGTCGACATCGAAGCGGCGCTGGCGGCGACCGAGGCCGAGCTGTCGAGCGCGCAGGAGCAGCTCGCCGGCGTCAACGCCAAGCGGGCGGCGCTTGAGGCGGCGCTGCGCGACGAGAATCAGCGGGTCGCGCGCTTCGAGGCGGAGCTGACCCGCATCGAGACGGAATTTGCGCTGATCGCCGGGCAGGGCGGCGGCGCGGACGAGGTCGAGCGTCTCGCCCAGGCTTTCGAACAGGCGGCGCAGGACGCGCGCGCCGCCGAAGAGGCGGCGCATGAGGCCGAGGCCGCCACGCGGCGGGCGCGCGACGCCGAGACCGCGGCCCGCGCGCCGTCAGAGCAGGCGGCGCTGCGCGCCCAGCGGCTCGAGACCGAGATCCGCACGCTCGAACATCTGCTGCAAACGGGCTCCGGCGGCCTCTGGGCGCCCGTGGTCGAGAGCATGACCGTCGAGAAAGGCTATGAGACCGCGCTGGGCGCGGCGCTCGGCGACGATCTTGACGCCTCGGCCGACGATTCGGCGCCAGCGCATTGGTCGGTGACGCCCGGTGAGGGCGATCCGGCCCTGCCCAATGGCGTGCGCGCGCTCGCCGCGCTTGTCGACGCGCCGCCGGCGCTGCGCCGTCGCCTCGCGCAGATCGGCGTCGTGCTGCGCACCGAGGGCGAGAGCCTGCGCAAGCTTTTAAAGCCCGGCCAGCGGCTCGTCTCGAAAGAGGGCGACCTGTGGCGCTGGGACGGCTTCACCCAGGCCGCCGAGGCGCCGACCGCCGCCGCGCGCCGCCTCGCCGAGAAGAACCGGCTCGCCGATCTGCGCGTCGAAGCCGCCGCCGCGCGCGCCGCGGCCGATGCGCTGACCCAAGAGCTGAACGCCGCGCGCGAGGCCGCGCGAGCGGCCGCCCAGGCCGAAGCGGAGGGGCGCGACGCGCATCGTCGCGCCCGCGTCCGCCTGGAGGAAGCGCGCGAACGCCATTCGACGGCGGAGCGTCGTCAGGCGCAAATCGCCCAGCGCCTGTCGGCGCTGCAAGAAGCCAAGGCGCAAACGCTCGCCAATCGCGACGAGGCTGCGCAGAAGCGCGCAAGCGTGACGCAGGCGCTCGACCAGCTTGAGGAGCCGGCCTTTCTCGCCGGCGCTTTGGAGAATTTGCGCGGCCGCGCCATGGCCGAGCGCGCCCAGGCCGGCGAGGCGCGGGCCGCGGTCGCCTCCCTGCGCCACGAAATAGCGGCGCGCGCGTCGCGGCTCTCGGCGATCGCGCGAGAAACCTCGTCATGGGCGGAGCGCCGCGATCGTGCGCAGGACCGCATCGGCGAGCTGGAAGAGCGGCTGGCGACGTCGCAAGAGGAACATGCCCGCATCGGCGACGCGCCCGACGCTTTCATCGGCCAGCGCCGCGCGCTGATGAATGCGCTCGAAGAGGCCGAGGCCGCCCGCCGCGACGCGTCCGACGCGCGCGCCAGCGCCGAAACGCGTCTCGCCGAAACCGACCGCGCCGCCCGCGCCGCGCTCGAGGCGATGAGCGCCGCGCGCGAAGACATGGCGCGCAGCGAGGCGCAGTTGGAGGCCGCGCGCCAGCGCGTCGCCGACGTCGAGCGCGCCATCGCGCATGATCTCGAATCGACGCCGCAAGCGCTCGCCCAACTTGCCGAGGTCAAGGACGGCGACGATCTGCCGGAGATCGCCGACATCGAACGGCGGCTGGAGAATTTGCGCGCCGACCGCGAACGGCTCGGCGCCGTCAATCTGCGCGCCGAGGACGAACTCACCGAGGTCGAGACGCAGCGCGAAAAGATGATCGCCGAGCGCGACGATCTTTCGGAAGCCATCAAGAAATTGCGCGCCGCGATCGCCAGTCTCAACAAAGAGGGGCGCGAGCGCATGCTCGCCGCCTTCGACAAGGTCAACGCGCACTTCAAGGAGCTGTTCACGCTGCTCTTTGATGGCGGCGCGGCGGAATTGCAGCTTGTCGAAAGCGACGATCCGCTTGAGGCCGGCCTCGACATTCTCGCCCGCCCGCCCGGCAAGAAGCCGACGACGATGACGCTGCTGTCGGGCGGCGAGCAGGCGTTGACCGCCATGTCGCTCATTTTCGCGGTCTTCCTGACCAATCCGTCGCCGATCTGCGTGCTCGACGAGGTCGACGCGCCGCTCGACGACAGCAATGTCGAGCGCTTCTGCGATCTCCTCGAGGAGATGCGCAAGAAGACCGACACGCGCTTCGTCACCATCACCCATAATCCGATCACCATGGCGCGCATGGACCGGCTGTTCGGCGTGACGCAAGCCGAGCGCGGCATCTCGCAGCTCGTCTCGGTCGATCTCGAGCAGGCGGAGAAATTCGCGCTGGCGAGTTGATGAATTGAAAGTTTTGGTTTGGTTTGAGTTGCGAAAGCAGTCGCTCGAAGCCAAAAGCTTTCGCTTTGTCGCCGCTGGCGTGTTTCGGCGCTCGGAGTCGTAAGCGCTTCGGCCGTTCGTCGCACTAAATGTCCCGAGTATGCGCTTGGCTTGCGGCTTACGCGCGTTGACCACGTGACCGGGCGAAGCTGATATGACCAGAAGCGAATTCGTTCTGCGCTCAGCGATTTTTATCGCGCTCGCCCTAACGCCGTTTCTCATCTGGCTGCTCTTCGACGTCATCGTCCTTGCGACAGGCGCGGTGCTCGTCGCGACGCTCATTCACCTCGTCGCGACGCCGTTTCTCAAGCTCCGCCTGCCGCGCGGCGTGGCGCTCACGCTGTCGGGCCTGCTGATCGCCTCGATCATCGGCGGGACCTTCTATCTCTTCGGCCGGACGATGGCTGGCGAGTTTCACGACGTGCTGCGCCGCGCCGAGCAGACGGCGGACGTTATCTCGCTCGAAATCACCCGATCAGGACTCTCCGACTATCTGCCGTCATCCTTCGGCGAAAATATTTCGCTGTCGGGTCTGCTCGGACGGTCGTTCACCATCAGCATCGAGGCCGTTCTTGGCGGGCTCGTGGCTTTTTTCGCCGGCGTGTTTCTCGCGAGCGAGCCGGCGCTCTACAGCGAAGGCTTCACGCTGCTGTTCGCGCCGCGCTGGCGCAATAGAGCGCGCGAAACACTCGGTCACGTCTCCACCGCGCTGCGCCGCTGGCTGCTCGGTCAGATGATTGAAATGGTCACGATGGGCGTCATGGCGGGCGTGGCGGTCTGGCTCATCGGCCTGCCATCGCCCTTCGCGCTTGGCGCCATATCGGGGCTCTCGGAATTCATCCCCTATATCGGGCCGATTCTGGCGATTTTTCCATCAGTGGCGGTCGCGGCGACGATCGGACCCTATACGATGCTTTGGACGATCCTCGCTTACCTTGCGATTCATCAGCTCGACGGCAACATGATCATGCCGCTCATCCAGCGGCAATTGGTGCGCGTGCCGCCGGCGCTCATGCTGATTTCAATTGCGCTGTTCGGCACGCTGTTCGGATTGGGCGCGACGATCTTCGCCGCGCCGCTGACGGTCGTCCTCTATGTCGCGGTGATCAAGCTCTATGTGCGAGATACGCTCGGCGAGTCGACGACGCTACCGGGAGAGAAAGCGGATCCGAAGAGTCTGCCTGGCGCTGGCATGAGTGGGTGAGAAGCTGCGCAAAAACCCTCCCCTTGAGGGGGAGGGTGGGCGACACGACGAACGCCGTCGTCCTGCCGTAGCAATTGACTTGCAAAAAAGCTCATGGAGTGGCGCGCGCCGGTAATGGATTATTGCGAAAGGCAGAGTTCGGCCTTCTGGGCGGAGCCGGCGAATGCGCTGAGCAATTTCGCCTTTGTGATCGCGGCCGCCAGCGCCTTCATTCTTTGGCGACGGCGGGGCGGGGCGGATTATCCTGCGCTCGCGCTCATCATCGTTACGGCGTCGGTTGGCGTCGGGAGTTTCGTCTTCCATACGGTCGCGACGCGCGGCGCCATGCTGCTCGACGTCGTTCCGATCGCGCTTTTCATCTATGGCTATTTCCTGCTGGCGCTTCGCCGTTACTTTCGTCTGTCGATAATTTTGGCGACGGCGATCACGCTCGTTTTCGCGGCGCTTTCATTTTTTGCGACGACAGTTGACGCGCTGAACGGTTCGGTCGGCTATTTGCCGGCTCTCGCGGCGCTGTCGATCTTCGCCGCGCTGCTGTGGACGTCGAGAGGACGGCGCGAGACGGGGCGCACACTTGCCGCCGCCGCGCTCCTGTTCGCAATCTCGCTTGTCTTTCGAACGATCGATCGCGCGATCTGTCCCGCCTTTCCGCTCGGCGCGCATGTCCTGTGGCATATGCTGAACGCCTGCGTGTTGTGGCTGCTGCTGCGCGCGGCGATCATCGCCGGACCGCGCCCGGACGATCAGGCGACCCCGATCCAGAACGCGAAAGAGCCGACCGCCGCGTGAGAAGCGGTCAGCGGCCAGACGTTGCGCGTGAAAAGATAGGCCGTGCTCCACGCGACTCCGGCGAGAAACGTGTTGGCGAGCAGGACGGGATCGCCATAGGCGCCATGCATCAGCGAAAAGACCGCCGAGGAAAACAGCACGTAGTGGCGTCCGCTCATCTGCAGCCGATCGGCGATCAGCTTGGGGACCGAGCGGCAGACGATCTCCTGGCAGGGGCTCGACACGAGCACATAGAAGGGCGCGAAGGCGACCCAGTTCGGCTCCGGAGTCGAATGCTTCAGGAACTGCGCTTCGACGACGATTCCCGCCAGAAGCAGGCAGGTCAGGGCGCCGCAGATCAGCCAGGCGCGGCCGCCCCTGGGCGCGCCCAGACCGAGTTCAGCGAAGGAATATCCGCCGAGCACGCAGGCGGCGATGCAAAGGCCGGAAACGACGAGCAGCGCTTCGAAGCGGATCTGGAATGACAGCGCGCCGGCGGCGATCGCGAGGCTCGGCGCGAGCAGCAAAAGCACGAAGCCGATCAGCGGCGCCAGGGATCGCGAGGGAAGCGTCATAAAAGCGTAACAGACTTCCCTCTGTCACAGTTCCGTGCGCCCGAGCTCCGACAAATTGCCGCGCCGCGGCGCCTCGTTGGAGAGCAGATGGGTCTGTTCAGATAAACAGGCTTTTGTTTCAACGAGTTATCTGGACGAGCCTCGCCTTGACTAAATGAAAGACCGGAAATATGTTGCGCGCGGCTCGAAAGGATTGGCCGCAAAGCCGAGAATTTCGCGCCGTTCTCCCGAACGGTTCGACTTTTCCGTCGCGCGGCGTCGCGCCATCGTTCAATTTTTGCGCATGGCGCAATCTGCGAGGCGAAAAACGCCGATGAGCGACGAAAACGACGACGACGCGGAAGACGCGGAGCGCGCGGCGCTCAACGCGCGGCTTCAAAAGCTCAACGCGGCCTTGCGCAAGGTCGACGAAGAGCAGGCCGCCGCCGAAGCGGCGCCGCGGACGGAGCGCAAGGGCTTCACGCGCGCCATGCGCGTCGGCCTCAACGCGTTCTCCGAATTCGTCGGGGCGGTGTTGGTCAGCGCCGTTATCGGCTGGCAGGCGGATCAGTGGCTTGGCACGACGCCATGGCTTCTGATCGTGATGCTCGGACTGGGCGTCGCGGCGGGATTTTGGAATGTCTATCGCGTGGCGAAGCCGAAAGCGCCGGGCGAGGAGTAGAGCAGGTTCCGAAAAGTCGACAGACTTTTTCGATGGGAACCTGCTCCAGCGTTTTGATTTTGAGCGATTCCTATCGATCGCATGATTCGATGTGATCGGCAGGCGCTCTAGGGAACACGAAGGCGCGTCCTAGCGCCAAGCGGGGCCGGGCGGCGACGCCCGGAAAAAGCGATGAATCCGGAAGAAGCAGCCGCAAAGTCCAATCCCATCGAGCAGTTCGAGCTGCATCGACTGTGGCCCTTCGAGATCAACGGCGTCGAGACATCCTTCACCAACGCCTCGCTGTTCATGTTGCTCGCCGCGCTCGGCGTCGTCGCGCTGATGATCCTCGCGACCTCCAAAAAGGCGATCGTGCCGGGCCGCGTGCAGGCCATGGCTGAGATGCTCTATGAATTCGTCGCCGGCATGGTGCGTCAGACCGCCGGGACGGAAGGGATGAAGTTCTTCCCCTTCGTCTTCACGCTCTTCGCCTTCATTCTCATCGCCAATCTGATCGGGCTTGTGCCCTACACCTATTCGGTGACGAGCCAGATCGTCGTCACCTTCGCCTTCGCGATCGTGGTGATCTCGCTCGTGGTCGTTTACGGCCTCTATCGCCACGGCTTCGGCTTCCTCAACCTTTTCGTGCCGCATGGCGTGCCGCTGCCCGTGCTCGTCGTGCTGGTGCCGATCGAGATCATCTCCTTTCTGTCGCGGCCGGTGTCGCTTTCCGTCCGTCTCTTCGCCAATATCCTCGCCGGCCACATCACCCTCGCCGTGTTCGGCGGCTTCGTGGTGATGCTGCTCGGGGCCGGCGCCTGGGCGGCGCTCGCGCCCGTGCCGATCCTGGCGATTGTCGCGCTCTATGCGCTCGAACTGCTCGTCGCCTGTCTGCAGGCGTTCGTCTTCAGCGTTCTCACATGCGTCTATCTGAACGACGCTATTCACCCGGGCCACTGATAAAAATCGAACAATAAACGTCGCCCCATTCAGCAGGAGAAAGATATGTCAGAAATGCAACTCGTCGGCGCCGGACTGGCGGCGATCGGCACCGGCGCTGCGGCGATCGGCGTCGGCATCATTTTCGGCAACTTCGTCAACGGCGCCCTGCGCAATCCGTCGGCGGCCGCTTCCCAGTTCACCAACGCCATCATCGGCGCGGCGCTTGCCGAAGGCCTGGGCATCTTCGCCTTTCTGATCGCAATCCTGCTGTTCCTGAAGCAGTGACGTTTCGCGTCCGGCCTTTCGGCCGGGCGCGCTTTCTCATGCGCCGCGCGGCCGCCGCGCGGCCTTTGTCCGAGACTTGGATCATGTCCATGGCGATCATCTCTTCCGCTTTCGCCGCCGAGGGCGAGCAGACGACGCACGAGGCCGTCGGCGCCGGCGAGGCGCATCACGAGGGCGTCTTTCCGCCCTTCCAAACCGAAAATTTCGCGCCGCAGATTTTCTGGCTCGTCATCATTTTCGGACTGCTCTACGTGCTGATGTCGCGCATCGCGCTTCCGCGCGTGGGCGGCATCATCGAGAACCGGGGCGCCAAGATCGCTTCAGATCTCGGCGCCGCGCGCGAGATGCAGTCGAAGGCGCAGGCCGCCGCCGCCGCGAATGACGAAAACCTTCGTCGCCGTCGTGACGAGGCGCAAGGCATCGGCCGCGAGGCGCAGCACAAGATCGCCGCTGAGAGCGCAAGGCAGCGCGCGCTTGCCGAATCGCAGGCGGCGGAGAAGATCCGCGCCGCCGACGAACGCATCGCGAGCGCAAAGACTCAGGCGCTGGCCAATGTCGAGCAGATCGCCGTCGACGCCGCCGCCTCCATCGTCGAGAAGCTCACCGGCGCCAAAATCGACCAGGCCGCGCTCGCCAAGCACGCGACATCGTCGAACTGAGGAGAGGCTCAATGCATTTCGACGCGGAATTCTACGTCGCCGTCGGCTTCACGATCTTCGTTCTCGTGATGGTTTGGGTCGGCGCGCACTCTAAGTTCGCCGCGTTCATTGATGCGCGCATCAACCGCATCAAGGGCGAACTCGCCGAAGCCGAACGCCTGCGCAACGAAGCGGAGGCGCTTCTTGCGTCCTTCGAACAGAAGCGGGCGGAAGCGGAAGCCGAAGCCAAGTCCATCGTCGCGCAGGCGAAGGAAGAGGCGGAATTGATCGCCGCCGAGGGGCGTCGTCGCCTCGGCGAATTCATGGACCGCAGCGTCAAGCAGGTCGAACAGAAGATCACTCAGGCGGAGGCGCAGGCCTCGGCCGAAGTGCGCGCCGCCGCCGCGGACGCCGCAGTCAAGATCGCCGAGCGCGCGCTCTCCGCCGGCGCGGGCGCTGGCAAGGATTTCGTCGGCGACGGCATCAAGGAACTGAAGTCGCTCGCGCACTGATGAGAAGGGCGAGCTAGCCGCCCTTGCGCTTTTTTTCGGCTGCGGGCTTTTCTGCACCCTGGGTAAAGCCGACGAGAATTTCGTAATCGTCCTGGGCGCGCGGGCTCATGAGAGGCACCGTGAACGGATCGGCGATGACTTGAAATTCGCCGCGCGCGCCGCCCTTTGGGATTGAAGCGTTAACGCGATAGGTCTTCGAGGTGACGAGCGTATCGTCTTTCAGACGGCGAATCGCCACCCGCAGATTGGCGCCAAAGGCGCCGGGCTGACCGGCCGCGCCGAGTACCGCCGAACCTTCGACTCCCACTCTGATCGTCAGATGGTCGCCGTCGACAATGCATTGGCGCGCGGTTTCACCGAGCGAAAGCTGATAGCGCACATTGGGGCCATCGGCGTCCGGCGGCGACCGCAGCATCGCCGCGCCGCTTTCAATGAAGACTTCAGGACAATCGGGCGTCGCGCCGGGCGGCGCTGGCGGCCCTTCCTTTGGTTCGCCGCCGCCGAAGATGCTGGGCACGCGAAGCCGCGGCAGTTCGAACGCCGCCGCCACAGGCGTGAGCGCGATGGACGCTGAAACAGCAATCGCCAGGCGACTCCGCGCAGTTCTAAAGAGCTTGCCCACCGGGCGCTTCGTGCAAACGTTACGGCAGCTTTGCGAATCCATCCTTGAATCCCTGCAGAGTCAGCGGCAATCCTATGCCTTCTTCCGGAACCTGGTGAATGATGAAGGTTGCGGTCTTGCCGCTCTTCAGTTGATCGATGAGCTTGTCGTCCATCATCACCTCGGCCACGCAGCCCGTCGGCAGACATTTGACGAAGCCGGCGCGGCCGACGTCGGCTTGGTCGATTTTCAAGCCGAGCCCGCTAGGCAGGAGCACGCCGAGCGGCGCGATCACGCGCAGCAGACGGCTCTTGCCGTCGCTCGTCTTCAAGACGATGACGACGAGGTTGATGTTGCTCTTATCCTCGGCGACGACGCTCTGAATCAGCGCGCATTGTTCCGCGGCCGCGCCTGCGGGCTTTTCGCAGCGCATTTCCCAATCGCCGAATTTGGCCTTGGCGGGGCCGCCTTGCGCATGGCTCGCGTTGGCGCTGAGTCCGAGCAACAGCAATGAGACCGCCGCCGCGACCTGATGTCGCAACAGGCGACGCGTTTTCGCAGCGCGCAAGGGCTTCATGATGGCTCCTGGCCGACGGCTCCGTGGCCGTTCCAATTTCGTGACGCAGGGAAAGTGGCCGGTCGCCTCGGGCCGTCCTGCGCGACAGGCCGTTGCCTATCAAATGGACTTCAACTGTCAAGGTCGTCGGCGTTCGCGCCGCATTGTTTGGCAAACCCTTTGACGCGACGATTTGTCTGTCGAATCTGGCGTTGCAACAATTGCGCGGACCGACGGTTTGTGATTGAACCGGCCGACTACCGAGCGGGGCGGGCTTTGGGCGGGCTGCGCACGGAAATCACAAAAAGAACAACGACTGTCTGGCGAAGGGTTCGAAAGGCGGCTTTAATGTTTAACGTCAATCGACAGATGCTCACACGTGGCGCATTGGCGGCCGCCGTGGCGATTTCTGCGACTTTGTTCGCGGGCTTCGCCCTCGCACAAGTTGAAGGGCAGCCCACCCCGGGCGGCCTCGGCCTGCCGAACATGGTCACGCCGGTCGGCTTGGGGACTCAGCAATTCTACAACATGGTGCTGATGCCGATCATTTCGTTCATCGCGCTCTTCGTTCTGGGCTTGCTGGTCTATGTGAGCTATCGCTTCAACGAGCAGAAGAACCCCATTCCTTCGAAGCTGACGCACAATACGCCGCTCGAAATCGTCTGGACCTTGATTCCGGTTCTGATCCTTCTGTTCATCTCCGTTCCGTCGCTGCGACTGCTGGCGGAGCAAGTTGAGGTGCCGGAGGCGTCCGTCACGATCAAAGTGACCGGCAACCAGTGGTACTGGTCCTATAAATATCCGGAGGATCAGGGCGGCGGCTTTGGCTTCGATCAGATGATGAAGCCCGAATCCGAACTCCAGCCCGGCGATCTTCGTCTGCTGTCCGTCGACAATGAGGCTGTTGTGCCGGTCAATGAGGTCATCGCCGTGCACATCACGTCGAACGACGTCATCCACGCGTTCGGCGTCCCTTCGTTCGGCGTTCGCATGGACGCGATTCCCGGTCGTTTGAATCAGACATGGTTCAAGATCGAGAAGGAAGGCGTCTACTACGGCCAGTGCTTCTTTATCTGCGGCAAGGATCACGCCTATATGCCGATCGTGATCCGCGCGGTCAGCCGCGAGAAATACAATGAGTGGCTTGCCGAGGCGAAGCAGAAGTTCGCCAGCGCCGACTCGCGGGTGCGGGTCGCCGCCGAGAGCCACTGAATAGCCGCTGAAACGAGACGCAACGGAACACACTAGTTTTTCTAAGGAACATGACGATGGCGAGTTCGACGATGGCCGGGGCGCATGATCATCCGAGGGGTTTGCGCCGCTTCCTCTTCTCCACCAACCACAAAGACATCGGCACGCTCTACATCATCCTTGGGTCAGTCGGCGGCGTCATCGGCTTCCTGCTTTCGCTCGGCATGCGGCTCGAGCTGGCGTATCCGGGCGTGCAGATTTTTCCGGGGCTTGCGGAAGCGCTCCAGGGCGCCGATCCGTCGATGGCGCTGGATGCGGGCAAGAACCTCTACAACGTGTTCATCACGGTCCATGGCGTGCTCATGATCTTCTTCATGGCCATGCCGATTCTCATCGGCGGCTTCGGCAATTGGTTCGTGCCGATCATGATCGGCGCGCCGGACATGGCCTTCCCGCGCCTCAATAACATCTCATTCTGGCTGCTCTTCGCCTCACTCGTGCTCGCCGTCATTTCGATGTTCGTCGAGGGCGCGCCGGGCATGAAGGGCTTCGGCGGCGGCTGGACCTTCTATCCGCCGCTGTCGTCGAACACCGGCTCGCCCGGCCCGGCGATGGATTTCGTGATCCTGGCGCTGCATCTCGCCGGCGCATCGTCGATCCTTGGCGCGATCAACTTCATCACGACGATCTTCAACATGCGCGCGCCCGGCATGACGCTGCACAAGATGCCGCTGTTCGTATGGTCGATGCTCGTGACCGCCTTCCTGCTGCTGCTCGTGCTGCCGGTGCTCGCGGGCTGCGTGACGATGCTGCTCACCGACCGCAACTTCGGCACGATGTTCTATGACCCGGCGGGCGGCGGCGATCCGCTGCTGTTCCAGCACCTGCTGTGGTTCTTCGGCCATCCGGAAGTTTACATCGTCATTCTTCCCGGCTTCGGCATCATCAGCCAGATCGTGTCGACCTTCTCGAAAAAGCCGGTGTTCGGCTATCTCGGCATGGCCTACGCGATGGTCAGCATCGGCGTGCTCGGCAGCATCGTGTGGGCGCACCACATGTATACTGTCGGCCTGTCGCTCAATGCGCAGCGCTACTTCACGCTGGCGACCATGGTGATCGCGGTGCCGACCGGCATCAAAATCTTCTCCTGGATCGCGACGATGTGGGGCGGATCGATCTCGTTCCGCGCGCCGATGGTCTGGGCGATCGGCTTCATCTTCGTGTTCACGATGGGCGGCATCACCGGCGTCGTGCTCGCCAACGCCAGCGCCGACAAGCAGTTCCACGAGGGCTACTATGTCGTCGCGCACTTCCATTACACGCTGTCGCTCGGCGCGGTCTTCGCGCTCTATGCGGGGTTCTATTACTGGTTCCCCAAAATGACCGGCTACATGTATTCGGAGACTCTGGCTAAGGCGAACTTCTGGCTGCTCTTCATCGGCGTCAATGTCGTCTTCTTCCCGCAGCACTTCCTCGGACTGGGCGGGATGCCGCGTCGCTACATCGACTATCCGGACGCTTACGCGCTGTGGAATCTGGTGTCGTCCTCCGGCATGATCTTCGTCACGCTCTCGCTGGTCGTCTGGTTCTACGCGATCATTGAGGCCTTCATGAAGAAGCGGCTGGCCGGCGCCAATCCCTGGGGCGTGGGCGCAACGACGCTGGAATGGACTCTGTCGTCGCCGCCGCCCTTCCATCAGTTCCAGGTTCTGCCGCGGATCACCGGGGCGAGCCGGTAATAAACGAAGCGTCGGCGCGAAGAACTCGCGCCGACGATGCAAGCCGGCGCCGGCGAGCAATGACTCGGCTCTTCTGCGCCCGCCTCAGCGGCCAAGGTTCTGAGTGAAACGCCATGAGCGACGCATCCTATCTGCACGACGAACAGGCTCCGAGCATCTCGGTCGCGTCGCCATCCGACTATTTCGCGCTGCTCAAGCCACGCGTGATGTCGCTCGTGGTGTTCACCGCGCTCGCCGGTCTGTTGCTCGCGCCGACGCCGCCGCATCCGCTGATCGGCTTTGCCTCGCTCCTCGCGATCGCCGTCGGCGCCGGCGCTTCCGGCGCGCTCAACATGTGGTACGACGCCGATATCGACGCGCTGATGACGCGCACGCGCAAGCGGCCAATTCCCGCCGGTCGCCTCGATCCCGAAACGGCGCTCGCCTTTGGCCTCGTGCTGGCGACGCTGTCGGTCTTTACGCTCGGCTATGTCGCGAACTGGTTTGCCGCCGCGCTGCTCGCCTTCACCATTCTCTTCTATGTCGTGATCTATACGATGTTGCTGAAGCGCTGGACGCCGATGAACATCGTCATCGGCGGCGCCGCCGGCGCGCTTCCGCCGATGGTCGGCTATGCCGCCGCGACGGGCGAGATCAGTCTTGCGAGCGTCGTGCTCTTTGCGATCATCTTCATGTGGACGCCGCCGCATTTCTGGTCGCTCGCGTTGCTGAGAAGCGAGGACTACGCCCGCGCCGGCGTGCCGATGCTGCCGAATGTCGCCGGCGAAGACCGCACGCGTCTCGAAATCCTGATCTATGCGCTGGCGCTCGCGCCGCTTGGCGTTGCGCCATGGCTGTTGGGCTTCGCATCGCTCGCCTACGGCCTCGTCTCGATCGGCTGCGGGATTGCGCTCGTCGGCGGAGCCGCGGCGGTGTTCAAGAAGCGTGAAGGCGATGCGGCCCGTCTGGCCGCCCGACGGATGTTTTTGTTCTCCATCCTCTATCTGTTCCTGCTGTTCCTGGTCCTCGTCGTCGAGCAGACCGCGCATATTTTCGCGCTGATCTAGGCGGCCAAGCGAATGGTGAACGAAATGATCGATGCAGGAGAGAAGATGAAAGAGCGCGCAAGCTTATTCGACCGGCCAGGAGTCGTTCTGACCGAAGAGCAGGCGCGCAGCCGTCGCGCGCGCAACATCGCGATCGGCGTGACGATCGCGCTCCTCGCTGTCTTATTCTACGCCGTCACGCTCGTGAAGTTTGGCGCCGCCATCGTCAACCGGACGATCTGAACATGAACGCGCCGGCGCCTCGTTCACGCAAACGCCCGCGGATGATCGCGGCGGCGCTGGTCGTGGGCACGGCGGCGATGCTCGGCCTGTCTTTCGCTTCGGTTCCGCTTTACCGGGCCTTTTGCGCCGCGACCGGCTTTGGCGGCACGCCGAGGACCGATGTCGCCGGCGCGCCGTCCCCCGGCGAGCGCGTGCTCACCGTGCGCTTCGACGCCAATGTCGCCCGCGATCTGCCGTGGCGCTTTGAGCCGGAGGTCGCCAAGATCTCCTTGCGCACCGGCGAGACGAAAACCGTCTATTACAAGGTTGCCAATCTCTCTGATCGCGAGACCAGCGGCCAGGCGGCCTACAATGTGACGCCCGGCCAGGCCGGGGCCTTCTTCGTCAAGGTCGCCTGCTTCTGCTTCGAGGAGAAGCGGCTCGGACCGCACGAGGCCGAGGAATGGCCGGTGGTGTTCTATCTCGATCCCGCTCTCGAGCGCGAAGAAGGCATGCGCGGCGTTCGCGAGATCACGCTTTCCTACACGTTCTTCGCGATCAAGGATTCCACTGCGGCGAAGACGAGCGAGACGGCGACCGCAAAGCCGAAGGGTTGACTGCGCCGCGCGACTTGACCGCGTGGCAAACTAGGGGACTGGCCGGTACCGCCGGCCGATGACAAGGAAGAGCAAGATGGCGGACGGACACGCGAAACCCGAACACGACTATCATCTGGTCGATCCGAGTCCGTGGCCGATCGTGGGCGCGCTCGCCGCGCTCATAACTGCGATCGGCGCGGTCATGTGGATGGCGCAGCACAAGGGCGCGCCGATCGGCGGCATGACCTTCGGCGGCGCCATGTTCTTCGTCGGCATGGGCGGCATTCTGCTCGTGATGTACGCGTGGTGGAGCGACATCATCCGCGAAGCGAGCGTCGGCGGATTCCACTCGCCGGTCGTGCGGTTGCATCATCGCTACGGCATGATCCTGTTCATCTTCTCGGAGGTGATGTTCTTCGTCGCCTGGTTCTGGGCGTTCTTCAATTCGGCGCTCTTCCCCGCCGATGCGGCGCAGGTCCTGCGCACCGAATTGTTCCAGGGCGTCTGGCCGCCCAAGGGCATGGAAGTGCTGAGCCCCTGGAAACTGCCGCTCATCAATACGCTCATTCTGCTCAGCTCCGGCGCGACTCTGACCTGGGCCCATCACGGCCTTCTGGAAAACAAGCGCGACGTGTTGAAGAAGGGCTTGATCGCGACGATCGCTCTTGGCCTGCTGTTCACGACGATCCAGGCCTATGAATATCTCCACGCGCCCTTCGCCTTCGCCTTCGACCCGGCGAAGCCGGCGGCGACGAATTACGGCTCGACCTTTTTCATGGCGACCGGTTTCCATGGCTTCCACGTGATCGTCGGCACGATCTTCCTCATCGTGTGCCTGCTGCGCGTCTTCAGGGGCGCCTTCACGCCGGACCAGCATTTGGGCTTCGAATTCGCCGCCTGGTACTGGCACTTCGTCGACGTCGTCTGGCTGTTTCTGTTCGCCTGCATTTACGTGTGGGGGAACTGGGGCGGGACAATGGAATAGGCGCGTCGACGCCAGTTAGAACATTGGACGGTCACGGGCGCGCCCGTGACCGTTTTCGTTGGAGGACCAACATGTCACAAGAGCACGTCTATCCGCCCGTTTCGCTCTATGTCGACGGAATCCTCGGCAGATGTCCGCGCTGCGGCAAGGGCCACATGATCCGCGGCCTGCTGACCGTCGCGCCGACCTGCGAGGTTTGCGGGCTCGATTTCTCCTTTGCCGACGCGGGCGACGGTCCGGCGATCATGGTCATGACCGTCGTCGGCTTCGTCGCGATCGCGGTGCTGTGGTATGTCGAGGTGACATATCAGCCGTCCTATTGGGTGCACGCCGCGATCCTTGTGCCCCTGTCGGCGATTCTCTGCGTGGGGCTGCTGCGGCCGATGAAGGGCCTGCTGATCGCCCTGCAATATTTCAACAAGGCTGAAGAAAGCCGCCATCAGTCGTGAGCTCCGCCGTCCGCGCGCTTCTGGGGCCGGCGGTTGCGACGACGTTGCTCTTTGCGCTGCTGGTCAGTCTGGGATTTTGGCAGGTGCGGCGGCTCGGCGAGAAAGAGGCGCTGATCGCGCGCGTCGAACAGCGCGCCACACAGTCGCCGCAGCCGCTGCCGCCGGCTGACCGATGGGCGAGCCTTCGCGCTGAAGATTACGACTTCATGCATGTGCGCGCGGCGGGTCGTTTTATCGGCGGCCGCGACGCGCTCGTCTTCGCCGCGCCGCCGGAAGGCGCGAGCCGAGAGCCGGGCTATTGG
Source organism: Methylocystis silviterrae (assembly GCF_013350005.1). Classification (GTDB taxonomy): domain Bacteria; phylum Pseudomonadota; class Alphaproteobacteria; order Rhizobiales; family Beijerinckiaceae; genus Methylocystis; species Methylocystis silviterrae. Next base: position 144,142 of record NZ_JABVWW010000004.1, on the reverse strand, counting down.
CTGCTCACGCCTTTCGCGCTGACGGGCGGCGGCGTTGTGCTTGTCGATCGCGGATTTCTTCCAGCGTCAAAAGCCGGCGACGCTGCGATACGCGCCGCCGCTCCCGACGAAGTGACGCTCGTCGGACTGCTGCGTGCGCCGGAGCGCCGCAACTCCTTTACGCCCGCCGACGAGCCCGAGAAGGGCGTCTTCTATGCGCGCGATCCTACGGCGATCGCCGGCGCTCTCGGCTTAGCCGACGCCGCGCCTTTCGCGCTCGTCCTCGACGAGGTTCCTGCAGCGGGGCCGGATTGGCCGCGCCCGGTGGGGGGCGTTCCAACGATCGTCAATAATCACTTCTCCTACGCCGTGACGTGGTTCAGCCTGTCCTTCGCGCTTCTAGTGATATTCGCGCTTTATGCCCGCGGCGTCCTGGCGCGCGCGGACGCGCCGTAGCCTCGGCCTTGCGGCGATCGCGAATATGCTATGAAAAGGCGCAATGAACTGAACGCCGATTGATCCGTTCGCTGATCTGTCATTCCCGACAGGCCGAGGCCTGATCGGGAATCCAGAGCCTACCCAGGAGCGCTGGTTTTGCTCTGGATTCCCGATCGCGCTCCGCGCGTCGGGAATGACCCCTGAACGGCTCAGAAGGAAATCGTATGACATGCGCGTCGCAAGCGGCGCGCCCGCCGCATCGATGGATCGAAGATTGCGCTATCTCTCAACCCGCGGCGAGGCCGCGCAGCTCGGCTTCGACGACGTTCTGCTCGCCGGTCTTGCGACTGACGGCGGGCTCTACACGCCGCTCGCCTATCCGCGTCTCGCGCCTTCCGAGATCGCCGCGCTCGCGGGCCGGTCCTATGCCGAAGCGACGGCGAAAGTGATCGCGCCCTATCTCAGCGAGACGTTTTCGCGTGAGATTTTGCGGGCGCAGACCGAGAGCGCCTATAGCGGGTTTCGTCACCGCGCGATCGCGCCGCTGACGCAGATCGCCGACAATCTCTTCGTTCTCGAACTTTTTCACGGTCCGACGCTCGCCTTCAAGGATCTGGCGATGCAGCTCCTCGGGCGCATGATGAATCATGTGCTCGAAGAGCGAAATCTGCGCGCCACCATCGTCGGCGCGACGTCCGGCGATACCGGCGCCGCGGCGATCGAGGCGTTCAAGGGTCTGGACCGCGTCGACGTTTTCATTCTGTTTCCGCATGGCCGGGTCTCCGACGTGCAGCGCAAGCAAATGACCACGGTCGCTGACGACAATGTTCATACGATCGCGCTGCAGGGCTCGTTTGACGACGCGCAGGCGATATTAAAACGGCTGTTTCGCGCCGCCGACTTTCGCACGCGCGTCGGACTCGCCGGCGTCAATTCGATCAACTGGGCGCGCGTCGTCGCGCAGACCGTCTATTATTTCACGAGCGCCGTCGCCCTCGGCGCGCCGCATCGGCATATTTCCTTCGCCGTGCCGACAGGCAATTTTGGCGACGTGCTGGCCGGCTATGTCGCCAAGCGGATGGGTCTGCCGATCGACAGACTGGTCGTCGCGACCAACGCCAACGACATTCTTGCGCGCGCGCTTGCGAGCGGCCGATACGAGCCGCGGGGCGTCACGCCGACTCAGTCGCCGTCGATGGACATTCAGGTCTCATCCAATTTCGAGCGCTTGTTATTCGACGCGAGCGGGCGCGATCCGGCGGTGGTCCGCGCCGCTTTCGCTTCGCTCGATCAATCCGGCGCCTTCGAGATTCCGCCTGCGGCGCTCGCCGCCATTCGCGCCGAATTCGATGCGCAGTCCGTCGGCGAGACCGAGACGACGGATGAGATTCGCCGCACCTGGCGTGAGACCGGCTATGTGCTCGATCCGCATACCGCGACCGGCGTCAGCGCGGCGCGCGCGCGGCTTGCGAAAGATCCGGCGACGCCCGTCATCGCGCTTTCGACGGCGCATCCGGCAAAGTTTCCGGACGCCATTGAGCGCGCCATCGGACTGCGTCCGCAGCCGCCTGAAAATATTGCGGCGCGACTTGACGCGCCGGAACGATTCACGATTCTTGAAAATGATGGCGCGCGAGTCGCCGAATTCATCTCGTCGCACGCGCGGGCGGCGAAGAACTGACAAGGTTTGGCAAGGAGCAGGATGGCGATCTTCAGCGTAATCGGGCGGCGCGACCTGCCGATTAGAGGCGACGGTCTTTATCTGCGCGCGTCCGAAATGCGCGACTACATGGAATGGGCCGAGCTGCGCGAAAAAAGCCGCTCCTTCCTGACGCCCTGGGAGCCGCTCTGGCCGATCGACGATCTCACGCGGGCGAGCTTTCGCTATCGCGTGCGCCGCCACGCCGAGGAAATGGCCCGTGACGAGGCCTATTCCTTCTTCGTCTTCCGTGAGGAGGACGACGCGCTGATGGGCGGCCTCTCCTTCGGCCATGTCCGGCGGGGCGTGTCGCAGGCGGCGACGCTCGGCTACTGGATGGGCGAACCCTATGCAGGCAAGGGCCACATGACCCGCGCCGTTCGCGCCGCTTGCGCCTATGCTTTCGAGAAGCGCGGCTTCCATCGCATCGAGGCGGCTTGCCTGCCGACGAACGAGCCCTCGAAGCGCTTGCTGGAGCGCGTCGGCTTCAAGCAGGAGGGCTATGCGCGCTCCTATCTCAACATCAACGGCCAGTGGCGCGACCATTTGCTTTATGCGCTGTTGGAAACTGATCCTCAGCCGATCAATCCGCCATCGCCAGCGTAAGCGGAACACTGAATGAAACGCGCCCGGCGATAGATGCAGGGCGCGTAACAAATCGGCTTGAGCTGCGCCGCCTCTTCAAGCGCTAATGGATGAAGAGCCAATTGCGGCCTTTGTGCTTCTGACGCGGACGAGATCGCTTACGCGAGCGCCGCTTTCTGCAGAGCGACGAGGTCCGCCACTCCCTGCTGGGCGAGCGCCAGCATGGCCGACAACTCATCCTGGGAAAAAACCGCGACTTCGGCTGTCGCCTGAATTTCAACGAGGCCGCCCGACCCGGTGAGGACGAAATTGGCGTCGGTCGCCGCGGTTGAATCCTCGGCGTAATCGAGGTCGATCACCGGCGTTGCGTTGAAGATGCCGCAGGACACGGCGGCGACATGATCGCGCAGCGGGCTTTCCTTGACGATGGAGCGCGAACGCATCCAATCAAGGCAATCATGCAGCGCCAGCCAGGCGCCGGTGATCGATGCCGTGCGCGTGCCGCCGTCCGCCTGGATGACGTCGCAGTCGACGACGATCTGCCGCTCGCCAAGCGCTGGCAGATTGGTGACGGCGCGCAGCGAGCGGCCGATGAGGCGCTGAATTTCCTGCGTGCGTCCCGAGAGCCTTCCGGCGGCGGCCTCGCGACGCGTGCGCGTGTGGGTGGCGCGCGGCAGCATGGAATATTCCGCCGTCACCCAGCCTCGGCCCTGGCCGCGCAGCCACGGCGGCGGCTTGTCCTCGAGCGACGCCGCGCAGAGCACCTGCGTATTGCCGAATTTTACGAGGCAGGAGCCCTCGGCGTAGCGGGCGACGCCTCGCTCGAAACTCACCTGGCGCATCTCGTCGGGCGCGCGTTTACTGGGGCGCATATTAGCTCCGTTGTCGTATGGGTTGCGCCTTCTATCGCGCTTTCCGCGAGCGTGGAAGCGCCGGGCGAGGGACGGCGTCTTGCGCTGGCGGCCGCATGGTGAAACCATGAGCTAACGGGGCCGGACGAAACCAGGCTGCGACAGATAAGGAGGGAGTGATGGGTCAAACATTGTCCCCAGCGTCGTCCCAAGGAGCGCATTCTCACGAGGCGAGAGCACAGGGCCCCCGGCTGATTGCGCTGGCGGGCCCTTTCCAATGCGGCAAGACCACTCTTCTCGAGGCTATTCTGGCCCACGCCGGGGCGATCCCGCGGCAGGGCCCCGTCGCGGCAGGAGCCAGCGTCGGCGACTCCAGTCCGGAAGCCCGCGCCCATCAGATGAGCGTCGATTCCAATGTCGCGACGGTCGATTATATGGGCGACGGCTATACATTCGTCGATCTGCCAGGCTCCGTCGAATTCGCCCATGACTCGCGCAATATCCTGCCGACGGTCGACGCCGCCGTCGTCGTCTGCGAGGCCGACCCCCGCAAGATACCGGCGTTGCAGCTCATTTTGCGCCAGCTCGAAGAGCTCGGCGTGCCGCATTTCATTTTCCTGAACAAGATCGACGCCGCGACCATCGATGTGCGCGAGGCGCTCACCATTCTGCAGCAGGCTTCGCGCACGCCGCTGTTGCTGCGCCAGGTTCCGATCTGGAACAATGGCGTCGCGGTCGGCTTCATCGATCTCGCGCTGGAGCGCGCCTATGTCTATCGCGAACATGCGCCGTCGGAAGTCGTCGACATTTCCGGGGGCGACGTCGCGACCGAGAAGGAAGCCCGCTACTCGATGCTGGAGCGGCTCGCCGATTACGACGACGCGCTGATGGAGGAGCTGATTTCCGATATCGAGCCGCCGCGCGATCAGGTGTTCGACGACCTCACCAAGGAATTGCGCGCCGGGCTGGTCGTGCCTTTGTTCATCGGCTCGGCCGAACGGGGCGCCGGGGTGACGCGGCTGTTGAAAGCGATGCGCCACGAGGCGCCGGGAGTCGAAGCGACCCGCGTGCGGCTTGGCGTCGGCGAGGGCGGCCCCGCGCTCGCGCGCATCATCCGTACGATCCACACGCCGCACGGCGGAAAAATGTCGGTCGCGCGCGTGCTGCGCGGCTCCCTTGCGGACGGGCAGACCGTCGCTTCGCCGCAGGGAGAGGATCGCATTTCGGGCATGTCGCATGTGATGGGCGCGGCGACGAGCAAGACGACGGAGGCGAAGACCGGAGACGTCGTCGCGCTCGGGCGTCTCGATCATGCGCAGACCGGTGACACGATCGTCGCCGACGCCCGCTCCGGCGCGGCGGATTTGCAGAAGACGCGCGCGGACGCTCCCGATCCGGTGCACGCCCTCGCGCTCAATGTGAAGGACCGCAAAGACGAGATGCGCCTCGCCGCGGCGATGACGAAGCTCATCGAAGAGGATCCTTCGCTCGTTTTTGTCCATGACCAGGAGCTGTCGCAGATCAAGCTCTTCGGCCAGGGAGAGATGCATTTGCGCGTCGCGCTCGAACGCCTCGCCTCGCGCTTCAACGTCGCGGTCGACTGCTCAAAGCCGACAGTCGCCTATCGCGAAACGATCCGCCATAAGGTCACCGTCCGCGGCCGTCACAAGAAGCAGTCGGGCGGACATGGCCAGTTCGGCGACGTGGTGATGGAGATCGCGCCACGCGGCCGCGGCGAAGGATTCGCCTTCAGCGAGCGCGTGCACGGCGGCTCCGTGCCCAGGCAATATTTCTCGTCCGTCGAGGCCGGCTGTCAGGACGCCTTGCTGCACGGCCCGTTAGGCTTTCCGGTGGTCGACGTCGAGGCGGTGCTGACCGACGGCTCGTACCATTCCGTCGATTCTTCCGACATGGCGTTCCGCACCGCGGCGCGCATCGGCATGAGCGAAGCCTTGGAAAAGGCCGAGCCGATCCTGCTGGAGCCGGTGCTCGCGGTCGATATTTTCGTGCCGAGCGACGCCATGTCGCGCGCAACCGGCATCGTCTCGGCGCGGCGCGGCCAGATCATGGGCTTCGGCCCCCGTGAGGGGTGGGAAGGCTGGGACAAGCTCGAAACTTTGATTCCCGAGGCGGAGATGGACAATCTCATCGTCGAACTGCGCTCGGCGACCGCCGGCGCGGGCTTTTACCAAGCGCGCTTCGACCACCTCGCGGAAGTCGTCGGCAAGCAGGCGCGCGACATCGTCGCCGCGCATACGGCGAAGGCGAACGCGGGATAGCGGTTCAGCCTGGAAAGCAGCGCCCGAAGGCCAGCAGCAGGCGCGGATCGCCGCGCAGCCGGATCTTGCCGCGCAGCAGCGCCCAGACGAGGCTCGTCTCCTTGCGCACGAAGCGCAGCCAGGTTTCGGAGTCGGCGGTCACGGTCAGTCGCTTGTCGCCGACAAGCCCGTCGTGGACGCTGAGCGTTTTGTTGGCGATGACGACGGTGGCGCTGCGACGGTCCGCGCCGGTAAAGACGAAGTGGTAGACCGCGTCGAGACCGGTCGACTTGCCGCGCTGGAAGAATAGCCGCAAGCCGGAGAGGAAGCCCTCGATCGTCACGGGACGTGGCGTCGAGCCCACGCGTTTCGGCGTCTTGCCCGGAAACCGGCGCGACACATAGGCTTCGGCGTCGGAGTCAGCGACGACGTAGACCGTCTCGGCTTTCTTCTGCAGCGGATCGACGATCTCCTGAAGATAGCGCTTCTTGTCGGCCTGATAGGCGCCGATGACATCGGCGCCCGCCGGGCAGACGGCCATGCAATAGGCCGCCTTGTAGTTCGGACCGAAGGCCAAGCTCTGCCACATCGAGACGGTCTCGGCGTCGCTGACCTTTGCGCGATAGGCGCGCGCGCTTTTTGAATCCGCGATCGTCTCTACCCACTCGCCGAAACCGCCCATGAACTCGCGATAATTATGCGCGTAGCAGGCGCCGAAATCGAAATGTCCGTCCGGCGCGATCGCGCCCGTCGGACAGGCGGCGACGCAGAGCTTGCATTCGAAGCATGGATTGAAGTCGATTGGTCTGGCGTGCGCCTCAAGGTCGATGTCGACGGCGACCGTGCCGAGCAGAATGAAATTGCCGAACTTCGGATGGATGACATTGCGATGGAGTCCCATGCGCCCGAGACCTGCGGCGACGGCGACGGGTTTGTGCGCGATGATCCACATCTTGCGCGGCCACCGTGACGCCTCCATTGGGAATCCCATTGACGGATAGGCGGCGCGCACGCCGCACGCTTCGAGGGAGTGGGCAATCGCGCGCGCGACTTCGTCGCAATCATCGGCTGCATGGTGGAATTCGAGATTGGCGACGGATCGCGCGGGACTGCGGATGTTCTCGCGGTTCATGTGGAGGACGAAGGAGATGAGCGTGCGCGCGAAGGGAAAGGCCGCGAGGATGTCGCCCCGCTGATCGTCAAGCGCCGGATCGTCGAGTGAGACAAGGCCGACGTCGTCGGCGCCAGCCTCAAGAGCAATGTCGCGGAGGGCGTTCGCATCGAGATCTGCGGCGTCACGTGCGAAGGAGAGGCTGCGATCTACCATCATTGCATATACCCCTTTTCAGCGCGGCGACAGTCTCGGCGCCGTTCAGCTTAGATTGGCGAGGTCGCTTCCGTCAGGACGCGCAGTTCGGAGAGAAGCTTTTGCAGGCGTTCGGCGCCGAATTTCGACTCCACTGCATTCTGCGCCTCCCGCCAGTGCGGCAGCGCGTTGGCGAGCGTCGCCTCGCCGAACGGCGTCAGCGCAATCTTGCGCGTGCGGCGATCGTCGCCGCGCTTCACCTTCACAAGCCCGCGCTTCTCCAAAACCGCGAGGTTTCGCGCAAGCGCGCTACGATCAAGCGCGAAATATTCGGCCAGTTTGCTGACCGTCGCGCCTCCGGTGAGAGAGCAGGCGACGAGCAGCGAATATTGCGTCGGCTCCAGACCGGTCGCCGCCATGAACTGCCCGTAGAGCCGCGTGATGGCGCGGCTGGCGCGGCGGATATTCGCGGCCGCGCAGCTTTGCGCGCACAGCTTGACGTCGGCTTGGTCTAACGAAGTCATGATATATGTATATGCCCGTTTATTCGCGCCGTCAAGTGCGGCCGGCGCTCGCTTGTGCGCGAGAGCACAGTAAACCAACGCGCTTCGGATGAGGGTCGTGAACTGCTTTTCTCATTATCAAAAGGGGAGTGATGAGATGCGAATGTTCATATTCCTGGTGGTCGCCGCTCTGGCCATGTCGTTCAGTCTCTATTCGAGCGCTGGCGGCTTGAAGCGCGCGTCGATCTCTGCGCCGCAGGCGACGGGTCTCGACGCCAATCCGCCGCCGCGTTGCGCCAATAGCAAGAGGGTGCGACAGGTGGCGAATGTCGGATGCGTCATGAAGGGCAAGCGCCGCAGCGCCTAATTGCGCGGCGCTTGATCCGTCAACGGGCGGCGTTAGCTACTCGCGCAACCTTCACGCGCGAGAAGAGGTTCAGCATGTCCATCCCCGGCGGCGCCGAGACGGCGGCGAAGACGATCGAATTGCAGATTGCGCCGCGCGCGCGCGATCTCGGCGGCTTCAGCGTCAGGCGGGCCTTGCCCGACGACAGGCGCCAGATGGTCGGGCCGTTCGTCTTCTATGATCATTTCGGCCCGGTTCAATTCGCGCCGGGACAGGGGATAGACGTGCGTCCGCATCCCCATATCGGTCTTGCGACCGTCACCTATCTTTTCGACGGGCGCATTCTGCATCGCGATAGTTTGGCCAATGTGCAGGAGATCGCGCCAGGCGCCATGAATTTGATGACCGCCGGGCGCGGCATCGTTCATTCCGAGCGCACGCCGCCGGGGCCGCGCGCGGCGGGGCAACAGATGCTCGGCGTGCAAAGCTGGCTGGCCTTGCCGCTGGCGCATGAAGAAACCGAGCCGAGCTTCCAGCATTTTAGCGCGAACGTTCTTCCCGTCGTTGAGGATCAAGGCGTGTTCGCGCGCGTCATCGCCGGCGCGGCGTTCGGGGCAACGTCGCCCGTGGAGACCCTGTCGGATTGGTTCTATGTCGAGCTGCGTCTCGCCGCCGGCGCTTCGGCGCCGCTCGACGCCGACTATGAGCAGCGCGCGCTCTATCTCGTCGAGGGCGCCGTAGAGATCGCCGGCGAGCGTTTCGACGAGCCGCAACTGCTGATCTTCAGCCCCGGCGCCGCGATCACGATCCGCGCGCTTGTCGATGCGCGGATGATGCTGCTCGGCGGCGCGCCGGTCGACGGACGCCGCTTCGTCTGGTGGAACCTCGTCTCTTCCAGCAAGGAGCGGATTGAGCAGGCCAAGCGCGACTGGCGGGAAGGGAAATTCCCTTCAGTGCCGGGCGACGCGGAGTTCATTCCGCTGCCGGAAGAGTAGCGGCGATCAGCCGCCGACCGTTCGGCGTGAGGCGGCTTACGGAGTCACCACCACGGTCGCGCCCACGGCGACGCGGTCATAGAGGTCGACGACGTCCTCGTTCAGCATGCGGATGCAGCCATAGGAAGCGGCCGAGCCGATCGACTTGCGCATCTTCTGCGTCGTGCCGTGGATCGCGACCTGACCCTCGCTGAGCGTCATGGCGCGGGCGCCCATCGGATTGTTCGGCGCGCCGCCCGGGATCACCTCGGGAAGCTCAGGATGATCGTGCTTCACATCTTCCGGCGGCGTCCAGTCGGGCTCGACGAATTTGGCGTTGATCTGCACGACGCCGCTCCATTCCTTGCCCGCCTTCGGAACCGCCACCTTGTAGGCGATGGCGTCGTCCTGATCGACGATGAGATAGAGCTTGCGCTCGTGCTCGCTGACGACGATGGAGCCGGGATCGAGCTCGGAGTGATAATGAACGAATTCGCGGGCGGCGGCGGCCTGGGGCGCCGAGGCGGCGCCGATGAGGGCGGCGGCGAAAGCGAATTGGGCGATCCTGGAAGTGCGGCGGTTCATTGTCTTGCGCTCGATGTTCGATGTCTCGATGAGCGCGTTGTAGAAGAGGCGCGGCCCGCAATCCGTGCGGCGGCGCACGCGGGAAATTCCGTCAGGTGAGCGTCGAAGCGGAGTCTTGCGGCTGCGCGCGACTCGGCGCAGCGCCCTCGGGCGTCGAGCGCTCTCTCAAAAACCGGAAGAGCGCCACGCCCAGAAAGCCGACGATGATCAGCGTGTGGGGCGCGGTGATTGAGAAATGATACGCCAAGGCCGCGGAAATGGCGCGTTCCTTCTGAACGCCATAGCCGTTGACGAGATAGGCGACGATGCCGGCCTCAAACAGTCCCAAGCCGGCGGGGCTTGCGGGAACGGCGACCGCGAGCGCGCCGATCATCAATAATGTCATCGCGTGGATAAGGGTGAAGTCGATTTCAGGCAGCAGCGTTCTGAAGGCGACATAGACCAGGCAGACATTTGTCGTCCATATCGAGGCCGTGAAGAACGCCGTTCTCGCCGCGCGATGATGGGCGACCAAACCTCCGGCCTGTTTGAAAAATGCGTCCAGTCGCAAGGCGTCCACGATGCGCCAATCCGGAAGGCGCCAGACGACGGCTTTCCGCCGGAAGACGAACATGCCGCAAAAAACAATCGAAATGAACACGGCGGCGGCGATCAACAAGCGCGGATCGACAATGCGCGAATCTGAGCTCGCAAGGATAAGCAACGACAAAATGACGATCGCTGTAACGTCGTAGAGTTTCTCCAGCAGGACTGCGGCGCTGATGCCGCCGATCGCATAACTGAAATATGAATGTCCAAAATAGATTTTTACGCCTTCGCCAGCTCTGAATGGAACTAAACTGTTGAAGGTAAAACCCATCGTGGCGATCAGAAAGCCGGACAAGAGTCCGCCCTCAAGCAGCGTCGAGAGGCGCGACCCGTAGAACAGCAAGACGAACACATTCATCGTCATTGCGATCAGAATCGCGCTTAAGGGGAGCTGCTTGAGCTCCTGCGACAGATCGACGAATTCGATGTTCTGATAGAGCCAGTAGGATATGTAGGCAAAAAAAGCGGCGTTCAAAATCAGCGCGACATATCCGCTACGCTGAGAGATGTATTTTATTGAGCCGGTCGCCTGCTGCGCACCGGCGCTCAGGGGCAAAGGCGGAAGGCCGCCGACCGGCGAGACAATCTCGCTCAATCGCAGCTCGGGCGCGAGACGCGTCGGTCGAAGTCGATCGTCCTCTACGCTCATGGCCATCTCGCTATGCGCGGAATAGCGCTTCGCCTCATAGATCAGAAAAACGGCCGGCGCGAAGACCGGCCAGTTCTCTGGCCATCCGCTTAGTGCAGATACTGGCCGCCGTTGATCGTCAGCGTCGAGCCGGTGATGAAGCCGGCGTCATCGGCGGCGAGGAATACGACGGCGCGCGCGATTTCTTCCGGCTCGCCGAGGCGGCCGACGGCGATATAGGGAATGATGTGCTTGTCGAGCACGTCCTGCGGAACGGCCTTCACCATTTCGGTGGCGATATAGCCCGGCGCGATGGCGTTGACGGTGATGCCCTTAGACGCGCTCTCCTGCGCGAGCGCCTTCACGAAGCCGATGTCGCCGGCCTTGGAGGCGGAATAGTTGGTCTGGCCGGCCTGGCCCTTCTGGCCATTGATCGACGAGATGACGATGATGCGGCCAAAGCCGCGATCGCGCATGCCGTTGATGACCGGGCGCGTGACATTGAACAGCGAATTGAGATTGGTGTTGATCACCGCCTGCCACTGGGCAAGCTCCATCTTGTGGAACAGGCGGTCCTTGGTGATGCCGGCATTGTTGACCAGAATATCGACCGGGCCGACCTCTTTCTCGATCTGCGCGATTCCGGCGGCGCAGGCGTCGTAATCGGAAACGTCGAACTTAAAGACCGGAATGCCCGTCTCGGCCTTGAACTTATTGGCGGCTTCGTCATTGCCGGCGTAGGTCGCCGCGACAGTATAGCCCGCCGCCTTCAGCGCCTTGGAAATCGCTTCGCCGATGCCGCGCGTGCCGCCTGTCACAACTGCAGTTCTTGCCATTTAAAGAGTCTCCTCCAGAATTGTTAATCGTTTGAAACGGCAGTCGGCGGTCGTGAGTAGGCAGTCGGAGAATATCGCAATCCGAATGCCTACTGCTTACCGACTATTGCCGATGATTACCGTTCCACCGTCAGCGCGATGCCCATGCCGCCGCCGATGCAGAGCGTCGCGAGGCCCTTCTTGGAGCCGCGACGCGCCATCTCGTGCAGGAGCGTCGTGAGCACGCGCGCGCCGGAGGCGCCGATCGGATGGCCGATGGCGATCGCGCCGCCATTGACGTTCACGATGGCGGGATCCCAGCCCATGTCCTTGTTGACCGCGAGCGCCTGCGCCGCGAAGGCTTCGTTCGCCTCGATGAGATCGAGGTCGGCGACCTTCCAGCCGGCCTTCTCCAGCGCTTTGCGCGATGCGGGGATCGGCCCGGAGCCCATCAACGACGGATCGACGCCGGCGGTCGCCCAGGAGGCGATGCGCGCCAGCGGCGTCAGGCCGCGCTTCTTGGCCTCTTCGGCGCTCATCACGATGAGCGCCGCGGCGCCGTCGTTGAGGCCGGAAGCGTTCGCCGCCGTCACTGTGCCGTCCTTGGCGAAGGCCGGGCGCAGCTTGCCGACGCCCTCCATGGTCACGCCATGCTTGATGTATTCGTCGGCGTCGATAACGACGTCGCCTTTCTTGGTCGAGATCGTATAGGGGACGATTTCGTCCTTGAACTTGCCGGCCTTCTGCGCGGCCTCGGCCTTGTTCTGCGACTTGACCGCGAATTCGTCCTGCTGCTCGCGGGTGATCTGCCACTGCCGGGCGACGTTCTCGGCGGTGACGCCCATGTGATAATTGTTGAAGGCGTCGGTGAGCCCGTCAATGATCATGGTGTCGACGAATTTGACGTCGCCCATTTTCGTGCCCGTGCGCAGCTGCGACGCGTGCGGCGCGAGCGACATCGACTCCTGACCGCCGGCGACGATGATGCTGGCGTCGCCCGCCTGGATCTGCTGGGCCGCGAGCGCCACGGCGCGCAGGCCGGAGCCGCAGACCTGATTGATTCCGAAGGCCGTGGCGCTGTCCGGAACGCCGGCCTTGATCGCCGCCTGACGCGCCGGATTCTGGCCCTGCGCGGAGTCGAGCACCTGCCCGAGAATGACCTCGTTGACCTCGCTTGGCTGGACTTTGGCGCGCTCGAGAGCGGCCTTGATGGCGACGGCGCCGAGCTCGTGGGCCGGAACCGCTCCAAAGGCTCCGTTGAACGATCCGACGGCGGTGCGCGCCGCGGAAACGATCACGATATCGGTCATCTGTCGATCTCCTTAAAAAAATAGTCCAACCGCCCGACCGCCTTGGCCGGTCAGGGGGCGAAGTGTTGGTCCTTTCGCGCTTGCGGTGGGCAAGCCGCGGCCCGTTTTGCACGGAATCGAGCGGTAGCGAAAGGCTTTCGGCATGAAAATATTGCCGCAGGCGCCAATTTGCGCGTATCGTCCAACGCTAGACGACTGTTTTTAGGCGGGGGCGGTCGTGCGGCGAGGGGAGCGTGTCAGGCGTATGGCGACTGAGAAAAAACCCACAACGATCAAGAAATACGCCAATCGTCGGCTCTACGACACGGGAACGAGCACCTATGTGACGCTGGAGGACCTTGCCGGGATGGTGAAGCGCGGCGAGGATTTCGTCGTGTGCGATGCAAAAACCGGCGATGACATCACCCGTCCGGTGCTGGCCCAAATCATCTTCGAGCAGGAGGGCAAAGAAGGCCAAAGCCTGCTGCCGATCGCCTTCCTGCGCCAGCTCATCCGCTTTTACGGCGACTCGATGCAGATGCTGGTGCCGAGCTATCTCGAATTCTCGATCGACAAGCTGACGAAGGAACAGCAAAGATTCCGGGATCAGTTCACCTCGGCGCTCGGCGTCGGGGGCGCTCCGTTCGCAGAGCCGACACGGGCGGCGTTCCAGTCGCTCGAAGAGCAGGCGCGCAAGAACATGGCCGTGTTCCGTCAGGCGCTGACCATGTTCAATCCCTTCGGCGTGCCGACGGAAGGCATGATGACCACGGCGCCGACGCTCGACGAGCAGGAGAATGGCGGCGCCCGCAAGGAAGGCGGCGGCGACGTCGCCGACCTGAAGCGCCAGCTCGACGAACTCAACAAGCGGATCGATAATTTGTCGAAGGGGTGAGGCGGTCAGCGTAATGCTGAGTTTCTCCTTCTCCCGCAAGCGGGAGAAGGTGTCGCGCGAAGGCGCGACGGATGAGGGCAACGGCGTTCAGGAAATTGCGACGCCCTCACCCGACCCGGCTTCGCCGGGCCATCCTCTCCCGCATGCGGGAGAGGGGAGTCGCCGCGGATTTACGTATTAAACCTGAAATGCATCACGTCGCCGTCGGCGACGACATATTCCTTGCCTTCCAGCCTTAAGCGCCCGGCGTCGCGCGCCCCCGCCTCGCCCTTGTTTGAAATGTAATCGCCATAGGCGATCGTTTCGGCGCGAATGAAACCCTTCTCGAAGTCCGTGTGAATCACGCCCGCCGCAGCCGGCGCGCGCACGCCTTTCTCGATGGTCCAGGCGCGCGCCTCCTTGGGGCCGACGGTGAAATAAGTGATGAGATGCAGGAGGTCATAGCCGGCGCGGATGACGCGATTGAGCCCGGGCTCGGTGAGGCCGACCGCCTCCAGATAATCCTTCTGCTCGGCGGCCGGCAGCACGGCGATCTCGCTTTCGATCTTCGCCGAGACGACGACCGCAATCGCGCCTTCCTCGGCGGCGCGCGCCGCGACTTTCGCCGATTGGGCGTTGCCTTCGGACGCCGACGCTTCTTCGACATTGCAGACATAAAGCACGGGCTTCGACGAGAGGAGCCCGAGACCCGCGAAGGCGACGCGCTCCTCCGCGCTGACCTTGGCGAGACGCGCGGGCTTGCCCTCGCGCAGCAGGACAAGGCAGCGGTTCATTAAATCGGCGAGTTCCTTCGCCTCCTTGTCGCCGCCCTTGGCTTTCTTCTCCATGGCGACGACGCGCTTTTCGAGGCTGTCGAGATCGGCGAGCATTAGCTCCGTCTCGATCGTCTCGACGTCGCGGATCGGATCGACGCCGCCTTCGACATGGGTCACGTCGCCGTCCTCAAAACAACGCACGACATGAGCGATGGCGTCGCATTCGCGGATATTGGCGAGAAACTGGTTGCCGAGCCCTTCGCCCTTGGAGGCGCCGCGCACGAGGCCGGCGATGTCGACGAAGGTCAGGCGCGTTGGAATGATCTCTTTGGAGCCGGCGATCCTGGCCAGTTCCTCAAGCCTCGGGTCCGGAACGGCGACTTCGCCGACATTGGGCTCGATCGTGCAGAAGGGATAGTTCGCGGCCTGCGCCGCGGCGGTCTGCGTGAGGGCGTTGAAAAGTGTCGACTTGCCGACGTTGGGCAGGCCGACGATGCCACATTTGAACCCCATATCCGTCCCGGTTTTTGGATTGCGCGTTGCGGCGCGGTATGCGGGGCGGCGCGAGAAAAGGCAAGGGGGACGCGCGTCCCCCTCGTCTTCATGCTGCGATCGTCGCGCGCGCGGCCTTCGCGCTACAGGCTCTTCAAATATTCAAGAAGCGCCTTCTTGTCGGGATCCGAAAGCGAAGTCCCGAAGTCATGGCCGCAGCGGCTGTTGCCGGAAGCGTCGCGGTTTTTCGGATCGCAACTGGCGGTGGTGGTGTAGGTGTCGTCGAACTTCGTCTGTTCCTTGGCGAGGCCGACGTTTTCGATGTCATAGGCGGGGCCGACCTTGAAAGACGCCGGACGGTCGGCAGGCTTTTTCAGGAGATCGGCGAGCGTCGGCACAGAGCCATTGTGCAGATAAGGCGCCGCCGCCCAGATGCCTTGCATGACCCGAGCCTCATATGCAGGCGGCGTCTTTTCCTCCGGCTTTTGATAGAGAGTGGCGAGGCTTTTCCCGATGACGCCGAGAAAGTTCTCCCTCAATGCCTGCGCCGTCACATCCGCCCTATCGGACTCATTATTTAGGCACTCCCGCAGCAGGGGCTCATACAGTGCGATGTCTCTGAAATGTATGGGCGCGCGAAGGATCGATTGGACGACAGCCACGGTTAAAATGTTGATTTGGCTTTCACCCTCGCGCTTTAATCTCTGATTAAAGGGAGGTTTTGGGAGCAACTGGCCTTCGAGCACGCCGGTTTTGCCGACACGCTCGAGAACCCCATATTCCGCGACGTCTGTTCCGACGTCCTGTATCGGCGTTCTCCAGGTAAATTTCGCGCACAAACGCTTGGCGGCGTCTTTGGTGTTGATCTCGTGGCAATTCGCTCCGCATTCGCGGTCGTAAATTTTCTTTCCGGCGTCGGCGAGTCTCTTGTCGACGGCCCACTGCCACTTTGGCGGCTCAATTTGCCTTATGAGCGTTTCGAGACGCATGAGGCCCGGCATATTGAGTGAAGAGCCATTCAGATATTCGACCCCGTCCGGATACAAAAAATCCTTACGGGGATGAAAGACGCCGAAGACGCCATAAACCTCGCCGACGTTGCGCGCGAGCCCGAGAATGTTGTTCCCGTTTTCGGCAAACCCCGGCCACTGGGTCATATCCTGGACCGGCGCGTTCCAAAGGAAGGGATAGCGCACGGGCGCGTTGGCCCTCTTTATATTCTCCTTGATGATGTGATCGGGTGAAGTCCCGATGTCCAATCCCGAGACGCGGTTGAAGATCATCGACACGGCATCGAGACGCCCGACGCCCCATCCTTGGGGCGGCAGGGATTCTTTCATCAGCACATGGTAGGGCTTGAACCAGTCCTCCACCTGCTTGTGGAGCAGTTTGCGTTCCAGCTCCGTCGCATGCTGGCCCAGCACTTGTTTGGCGAATTCGGCGAATGTCGGCGTGTCGTTGACAACCTTATCGACGGACGTGTCGATGTCCGCGAAGAAGTGCTGAATGTCGACGATCGCCGGACCTCCGTCGATTCGCCACGACACTCCGCCGACGTCGATCTGGCGCGTATGGCACGCGGCGCATGTCATGCTGAGCGTCTTGCTCTCAGGCGCGACAAGAAATCCAACAGGGAGGCCGGCGGCGCTGTCCGGATTGCGCAGATAGCCGTAGCGCGTCATTCCGTCGTCGAGAAAATGTGAGCCGTCGGGACGCTTCAGCGCCTTGAACCAGTCGAGCGGCATGATTCGCGAGCCCTGATCGAGACTGTAGAATTCCTTGCGCTCGGCGGGCGTCCAATGAACTCCCTGATTCGCGTAGTTCGGTTCGGCGGCTGACGAAGGATTTGCCGCGGCGAGTGCGAGCAGCGCGGCGGCGATATGCGCCCGCAATAGCGGGCGCAGTGTTTTGTTTGCAATCATGGCTCCCCCAAAACAATAGAATATGCGATGAAATTAGAGCATAGGCGCGCGTGATTCACAACGGGCGGCGGCGCGCCGCCGCTGTGCGCGACGCGCACGCCGACACGGCATGAAAATGAAGAGAACTCCTTCCGCTTCGAGCCTTCGCCTCCTAATTGGGGCGCTGTTGGCGATGCTCGCGACAGACGCGCCGGTGCGCGCTCAGACCGCGACGCCCGAATTGGCGCCTGCGCCCGCGCAGACGGCGCCGACGCCCATAGCGCCGCCGCCGCCCGCGGCGCCGTCCGAACCCGCGCCTGTGATATCTGCGCCGCCTGTCAGCGCCGCGCCCGCCGCGCCGCAAGCGACAAATCCAGCGCCCGCTCAGACCGCCGTGAAAAAGCCAAAACCAAAACCAAAACCTGCGCCGCCGCGCGAGGCGGCGCTTTCCGACGATCCGACGCCCGCATTGCAGCCCCAGACATTTTTCACCACCTCGAAGGCGGCGGATCGCTATCGGCAGATCGTCGATCTCGGCGGATGGCCGAGAGTGGGCGTCTCGCTTCGGCCTGGCGCGAAGGGATCTGCGGTCTCGGCGCTGCGCCGGCGCCTCGCGGCCGAAGACGACAGCATCGTCGACACGGCGAAAGAGAAGTGGGACGCCGATCTCACGGCGGCGGTGAAGCGCTTTCAATATCGCCTGGGGCTGAAACAGACGGGCGTCGTCGCCGGCGCGACATTACGCGAACTCGACGTGCCGGCGGAGACCCGCTTCCATCAGCTCGAGTCCACCGCACAGCGGCTCACCGCGTTCGATTTCGCCTTTGGCCCGCGCTACATCGTCGTCAATATTCCGTCGACGGCGGTCGATGCGGTGGAAGATGATCGCGTCGTGCGCCGCTACGCCGCGATCGTCGGCGATCCCGAGCACCATTCCCCGGAGCTGCATGCAAAGGTCGTCGCGGTCAACATCAATCCGACATGGACGGTTCCGGTCTCGATCATCAAGAACGAGATCGCGCCGAAGATGCTGAAGGATCCGACCTACCTGCAGCGCTCGCACATTCGCGTGCTGAACGGCCATGGCGAGGAGGTGGATCCGCGCTCGATCAACTGGGCGAGCGAGCGCGCCGCCCAATACACGCTGCGGCAGGATTCCGGCGCGGACAATTCGCTGGGCTCGATCCGCATTTCGATGCCCAATTCCCATTCCGTCTACATGCATGACACGCCGTCGCGGAATCTCTTCGCCAATGACTATCGCTTCCTGTCGCATGGCTGCGTGCGCGTGCAGGGCGTCGTCGATCTCGCGGCCTGGCTGCTTGACGGCGAATCCGGCCCGCAGATGAGCAAGGATGAGATCAACGCAAAAATCGCGTCGGGCGAACGCGAGGAGGTGCGGCTGACGCAGCATGTGCCGGTGGCGTGGGTGTATATGACCGGCTGGGCGTCGGCGGACGGCCTCGTGCATTTTCGCGACGACGTCTACCATCTCGACGAAGTGAGCGGAGTCGCCGAGCAGTGAGCGCTACAGCGTCACGCGGTAGCGAACGAAAGTGTCGGCTTCAACGAATGAATCATAGAGGCGCCGCGCGCGTTCATTGTCGGCCTGCGTGTGCCAATAGACGCGGGCCCATCCGCGAGCGCGTCCAAGATCGATGAGGTCTTGAACGAGCGCGCGCCCCAGGCCCGCGCTCCGAACATTTGGATCGACGAAAAGGTCTTCGAGGTAACACGAAGGGGAGGAGGTCCAACTGCTTTCATGCAGCACGGAGACGGAAAAGCCGGCGATGCATCCCTCCCTTTCAGCAATCCGGCCGATCATGGCCGAGGTCGGGTCGAGAAGCCGGCGCAAGGTCAATTCCGTCACGTCTATGGGCACAGCCGTCTGATAAAAATCATTGTAGCCTGCCCACAGCCTGCGCCACGCCGTGGCGTCCGCCTCGCGAATGTCCCGGATGAGCGTCATTCGTCTTGCGCTCTCGCGCTTTCGTGCCAGCCGCGCAGCAGAACATAGGACAGCGCCGCGAGCGCGCCGTAGATCGCCAGCCCGCTCAGCGAGATGAGCGCCAGCGCCGCGAACATGCGCGGGATGTCGAGACGAAAGCCCGCCTCGACGATGCGATAGGCGAGGCCGGTTCCTTGACCCGACGCGCCCGCGGCGAGTTCCGCGACGATGGCGCCGATGAGCGCCAGTCCGCCGCCGATGCGCAAGCCAGCGAGGAATTGCGGCAGCGCCGAGGGCAGGCGTAGATAAATCAGCTTCTGCCACGGCGAGGCGCGATAAAGGTCGAACAGGTCGCGCAAGCCGAAGTCGACGGAGGCGAGTCCGAGCGACGTATTCGAAAGAATCGGAAAGAAGGCGACGAGAAAGGCGCAGACCAGCACCGCATTGCCGGGCTGCAGATAAACCAGCAGCAAAGGCGCGATGGCGATGATCGGCGTGACCTGCAAGGTGATGGCGAAGGGCAGCAGCGCGCGCTCCAGCCATTTCGACTGGGCGATGAGCAGCGCCAGCGCCACGCCGCAAACCGTAGCGACGATAAGCGCCTCGAAGGTGACGCCGAGAGTCACCAATAACGACGAGAACAGGAGTTCACGGTCCTCGATCAGCTTGGCGAAGATGACGCTCGGCGCCGGGAGAATATAGGGCGGAATGTTTTTCCAGTGCACGAGCCCTTCCCACAGCGCCAAAGCAGCGAGAAGCACTGCGAGCGGAACGCCGATGTCGCGCCATGCGATCGCGCTTGGTTTCTGGATCACGGCGTCGCCTCTTCGATTGAGACGCGAAGCGCCTGCGACGCCCGGCGACACACGTCGGCGAAAGTCCTGCTCGAGCGATAGTCGTCGTCGCGTGGGATCGCCGGGTCGATCTCGATGTCGTCGATGATTCTGCCGGCGCGCCGCGACATCACCACGATGCGCGTCGAGAGATAGGCGGCTTCGAACACCGAATGGGTGACGAAGACGATCGTCGCGCCGAACCGGCGTTTGAGCGCGAGAAGATCGTCATTGAGCTTGAAGCGCGTCACTTCGTCGAGGGCGGCGAAAGGTTCGTCCATCATCATCAGCGTGGGCCGCGTCACCAGGGTGCGGGCGATGGCGCAGCGCATTCTCATCCCGCCGGAGAGTTCTCGCGGCAGTGCGCGCGAAAAGCTGAGAAGACCGACATGCGCGAGCGCCTCTTCGATGCGCGGCGACGCCGCTTCGCGCGGAACGCCCTTAAGCCGCAGCGGCAGAAAGACATTGTCGAAGACGCTCGCCCAGGGCAGCAGGGTGGCGTCCTGGAACACGACGCCGATATTGTTCTTAACTTGAGGCGCGCTCCAGTTGATCACGCCCGCCGTCGGACTCGCGAGCCCTGCGATGAGCCGCAGCACCGTCGACTTGCCGCAGCCCGAAGGCCCGAGCAGCGTCAGGATCTCGCCTTCGCGCACGTCGAGGTCATAGTCGGCGAGGGCGACGAGCCCGCTTGGAAAAATCTTGCCGACCTCGCGCAATGAAACGAGCGCGGGCGCCGTCACTTGCGTCTCTTCGACCGCCGAAGCGCCGAGCGTCATTTCGGCCGCAGCTCCATGCCGACCTTCTTGCCGATAAAACGCAGCGTGTAGCCGCGCTTGTAATCGATGTCGGCGGGAACCACGCCGGCCTTCGCCATTTTGTCGAAAAAGCTCTTCATCCGCGCGTCGGTGATGACGCCGACGCCAAAGGTCAGCGCGTCGCCGGAATCGACGATCCCGCGCTCCTTCATTTTGGCGAGGGAATAGGCGATCTGGCCGTCGGTCATCTCCGGATTGTCGCGCTTGATCATCGCATTCGCCTGAGCGTTGTCGCCATAGAGGTAATTGTACCAACCGACAATCGAGGCGTCGACGAAGCGCTGTACGAGGTCAGGGCTCTTGGCGATCGTGTCGGCGCGCGTCTCGATCGTCGTCGAATAGCTGTCATAGCCGTAGTCATGCAAAAGAAAGACGTTAGGCGTAAAGCCGCCTTGGCGTTCGATGGCGTAGGGCTCTGAGGTGAGAATCCCCTCCTGAATCGACGTCTTGTCGGCAAGGAAAGGCGCCGAGTTGAAATTATAGGGCTTGGCGTTTTGGTCCTTGAACCCATAGGCCTGTTTCAGCCATTGCCAGACGGAAGCGCGCATGTCGCTGGCGATGAAAGCCGTCGCCTTCGGCAGATCTTCGAAACGATCGAGGCCGACGCCGGGATGCGACATGAAAATCACCGGGTCGACCTGGAACATGCTGGCGAGGGTGACGACCGGCACGTTCTGCTGCACCGATTCGAACATCTGAATCGTGTTTGCGCCCATCGCGAAGTCGACCCGGCCCGCGGCGAGCAGCAGCCGCGCGTTGAGCTGCGGGCCGCCTTGCAGAATGGTCACGTCGAGTCCGTAGCGCGCGTACGTGCCGTCGGCGACGGCCTGATAGAAGCCGCCGTGCTCGGCCTGCGCCCGCCAATCGGTGGCGAAGCGCACCTTGTCGAGTGCGAGGGCGGGCGCCGCGATGAGGAGAGCGATGAGCAAGGCGACAAGGCGCATGGTGCGGGCTCCGGCTGCGAGGCGCGCATCATACATGAACGCGCGCGGGCTCTATATCCCGCTCGATTTCGACGAGAAATTGAAGCCTTCGACGAGCATCGCCGGCGCCGCCGGCGCGCCGCCTTCGCCCGCCGCGCGCCAGGTCCGACGCGTTGGACCGAGCGCTTTGATGTTGCTGAACAGCTCGCCGAGCCGCTGATTGAAGCGCATGTTGCGCATGGGCGCGACGATCCGGCCGTTTTCGATGAGAAAATTGCCGTCGCGCGTGAGGCCGGTCAGCAGCAGGCTCTTCCGGTCGACGATATTGGTGTACCAAAGTCTCGTCACCAGAACGCCGCGCCGCACCGAGCGGATCATGTCGTCCAGCGATACGTCGCCGCCGGACATTACGAAATTCTTCGCAAAGGGGATCGGTTCGGATTCGGTCTTTTGCGCCCAGACGCGCGACCGATAGAGCGTCGTCACAACGCCGTTCTCAACGAAGGCGCGGGCGCGATACGGCACGCCCTCGAAACCGAAGGCCGCTTCCGGCGCCAGCGGGTCGGCGGGATCGACGCGGATCGTGAGCTGTTCGTCAAAGAGCTTCTCGCCCAAAAGCGCTCCGCCGCCAGGACGCGCGAAGAAGCTTCTCCCTTCGTCGGCGGCGCGCGCCTCCATCGTTCTGATGAGCCAAAAGGCAAGCTCTGCCGTCGCCTCCGGCTCGAGAACGACGGTATAGGCTCCGGGTTCGAGATCGACGGGCGTCGCGTCATGCGCGCCCTTGGCGCAGGCCACGCGGGCGATTGCTTCGGCGTCGAGACGATCCGCGAAGAATTGATGCGCGCCGGCCCACCCCGACCAGGCGTCGGCGCGATTGCGCGCCGTGGCGGAAAGATCAATTTCGCTGCGCCTCTCATAGGCGAAGAGGCCTGCGCTCGTCGCGAATGCGTCGAACCGCCTTGCCGTCGTCGCGCAGCCGAAGGTGTCGACGCCGATGCGCGCGCCTTCCTCGATGACTCGCGACGCCGCGTCGGCGAGGGCGTCGAGGCGCAGATGGGCGGTCGCCTCGTCATAGCGGTCGGAGAAGCCGTAATTCTGCGGGCCGAGCGGCGCGACATAATCCGCGTCGACGGGCAATAGGCGCGCGATCTCTTCCGAGCGCGCCACGGCGGCGGCCAACGCCGCGTCGTCGAAACGCGAGATGCTGCAAGAGCCGATGCGCCCGCTGATATGCGACGAGATGCGCAGATTGGCTTCGGCGGTCGCAAGATTGGTCGTGGCGCCGCCCCGCGCGAAGCGCAGACTCTGATCCAGGCCGCCGTGAATCTGCACGGCGCAGGCGTCGGCCTTGGAGCGTGCGAGAACATTGTCGGCGATCGACTTTGCGTCGTCTGAAGAAAGGAACATTAGAACAACTCGTCTTGAGTTGTTTCGTCCAGTCGGATTACCCCCAGCAGCTGCCACGTCTGCGGCCGCTTGGCCATATTACCTAGTGCGAACACCATTCCCTTCTTAGGATAATCCTCATTGAACACGTGATTCATCCATTGCAGAGCGTCTACTGTCGAGATTTCTTGGCTTTGGCGCCAAAACATTGCGTGTGCTTCCCAATCGCCATTATGGTAGTGATGAGCGCCGTCCTCGTCATCGAACCTGAAGCTAAATTTGTAGGGAGTTGGCTCGAGTTCGGCGAGTTCTTCATCGTCGAGCATATCAGGCTGACGCGCGGCGAGGCGGAACACCTCACGCTCTTCGGAGATTTCTTCGGCTGTTTTCAGCTTCCATAGAAAGCGAGTGTTTCGAGGTCGAATAAGCGCGAGAGATTGACCTTTCTGAGCCGCAGCCTTGGCGGACCCTAATAGCATGGGCGTCAGGAGACGGACTCTTTCGCTTTCTTTGAGTCTGCCCTCAATGGCGATTGACTCCTCGTGCACGTGGCAACTTTCCACGCGCCTATCAGATTTCGGTCGACCGTAAGTGAAGCTGACCCAGTCCCATCGTGAAAAGCTATTGTCGCCTTTCAGACGGCGAAATCGGACAGGGAAAAGCCGTTTCCATCGCCGATCTGCTGTAACGCCCGCGCAGCAGACCGTTTCCCCATACTTCTTACTCGGCTGCGGCAAGGCTTTGACGAGAATGACAACGCGCTCTAACGGGGGAGAAATCTTCATAGCGCCTCGGGAGATCGCCGTAGAGATCGAAATGATTGAGCCCCATCGGAACCAGATGAGCGGTAACGATTGAGCGGTGACAGTGTTTCGGATCACGCTCAAAGCAGAGCAAGCAAACTGATTGCATAACCGCTAATTCCGCTAGTATCTTCAGAGATGCTTGCGCGTCAGCGCTGCGAAGATGGTTGTTGTAGATTCGACGGAATTCGCCGAGACGACCAGCACGCGCCGCGTCTCTCCCTGGCTTGGGGTCGCCGAGTTCGCTCAAGTGGTGGTAGGCGATGCCCTCTGCATTGAGTCTTGCACTCAACGCAGTTTTCGAAAACCCTTTTTTGCGTGATATCGCAATAGCTCGGACATCGACGAGCGCGGCAATCTGCACGGCGTGAAGCGTAGCCATGAACCTCTCTATGTCGGTACCTTCGTAACCAATTGTGAAGACTGTGCTCATTTTCGCCTTGTCGTGTATTAGTCGCTCGTGTTCAGCACGCGCACATTGCGAAAGAGCGCCGGCGGGCTGCCATGCGAGACCGGCGCCACCTGTACCGGCTCGGCCTTGCCGCAGGTGAAGGTGCCGTCGAGATGATAGGCGCTCGCGTCGCATAGCCCTGCGAGAGAGTTCCAAAATTGCGTGGTTCGGCCCTGATAAGCGCCGTCGCGCAGCAGATCGCCGAGCTTGCCGTTCTTGATCTCATAGAACAGCTGTCCGCCGAACTGAAAGTTATCGCGCTGCTGATCGATGCTCCAGCTGCCCGCGCCGACGACGTAAATGCCGTTCTCGACATCGCTGATGAGATCGCTGAAGGAGCATTTCTGAGGGTTGGGCTTGAGCGAAATATTCGGCATGCGTTGAATGGGAAACGTCGTGGGGCTGTCCGCATAGGCGCAGCCGTTCGAATGCGACAGGCCGATGAGATGCGCCTGTCCAAGCGCCATCTGGAAATTCCTGAACACGCCCTTTTCGACGATGGCGAAGTCGGCGGCTTCCGCAGGGGCGCCGTCGTCGTCGTAACCGATCGTGGCGAGCGCGCCGGGTTGCGCGCGATCGGCGACGATTGTCATCAATTCGGAGCCGAACTGCAGTTCGTTGAGCATATGGGGTTTGACGAAGCTGGTTCCAGCGAAATTCGCCTCCCATCCAAGCGCGCGGTCGAGCTCGGTCGAATGGCCGACCGTCTCGTGAATGGTGAGCCACAGATTCGTCGGGTCGATCACAACGTCGCAATCGCCTGGCGTTACGGGTTTTGCATCAAGCTTCGCGCGCGCTTCCTCGCCGGCCTGCGCGGCCTCCTCGATCAGGCCGGCGCCGACGACATAGTCCCAGCCGGCGCCGCGCGCCGGCGCCAGGCAGTCGCGCGTCGCGAAACGGCCGCTGGCGCGGTCGATGGCGGTCGCCTGAAAGTTCGGCGCGACGCGCGTGCGCGTCTGATGAATGCGGCTGCCAAGACTATTGGCGAAGAATCGCTCCTCGCAGGTCGCCGAAAGCGAGGCTGAACAAAAATCCGCGCCGTGATCGCGCGCGCTGGCGATGATCGAAAGCAACAGGTCGGCCTTCTCGCCAGCGGACACTTCAAGGGGATCGATGCCCATCGGCATGATCCATTCGGCTTCATGCACGGGCAGACGCTCGAGCGCGATCGGCTGGAACTGTATCCGCTTCACCGCGCGGGCGTTCTCCAGCGCGCGCTCGACGCCATCGCGCAGGCTCTGCGGATCGAGCCGCCGCGCGCCGTAAAATCCCCAGCAGCCGTCGAGCAGCACGCGCATACCGAAGCCTTGCGAGGCGCGCTCGTCGAAATTCTCCAGGCGATCGTCCTTGGCGAAGGCGTATTCGCGGCGGGTTTCGCCGATCCTGACGTCGGCGTAGCTGGCGCCGTTTCGCCTCGCGGCGGTCAGCGCGATATCGGCGAGATCGTAGAGCAGCGCGCGGTCCAACGCGAAGGCGTTGCCCCCCCTGGGGCGTGAGGCTTCGCTCGTCGAAGGCGGGGCGGCAGGCGCCATTGGTCGCTCCAAAATTCCATCATATGGTGGTCGTTTCGGCGACGATTTGCAATCGCCGTGTTACGGTTGCGCTTCGCCGTTCCATCCGCATGCGGCGAGCGCCGCGCACATATGTTCAGGCGGCGCAGCGACAGCGTTCACGGGCGGCTTGCCGTCCTGCATCGGCACGCTCACCGCGCGCGCATGAAGATGCAGAGGGGCCGAGTCCTCGCGGCGACCTGAGCCATAGATCGGATCGCCGAGAATGGGCCACCCCATCGCCTGCGCATGCACGCGGATCTGATGCGTGCGGCCGGTGTGCGGCGTGAATTCGATGAATGTCAGCGCGTTGTCCGGACTTCCGCCAAGCACGCGCCAGGATGTTCTGGCGGGCAGACCCAGAGGGTCCGGACGCATCCACCAGCCGCGCGTCGCGTCGAGCCGCCCGAGCGGGAGGTCGATTTCGCCTTCTTGGCCCGTGGGCGCGCCTTCGACCACCGCCCAATAGGTCTTGCCGATGCGGCCGGATTTGAACAGCCTGCCGAGCCGCTCGAGAGCCTTACGGTGGCGCCCAAGAACGAGGCAGCCGGATGTGTCCTTGTCGAGTCGGTGGGCCAGCGCCGGCGGCCGGGGCAGGCCAAAGCGCAGCTGGTCGAAGCCGTCTTCAAGGCTTGCGCCGTCCTTCGGCCCGCGATGGACGGCGACGCCCGCGGGCTTGTCGATGATCAGCATCAGCCCGTCGCGGTGGAGCAGGCGAGAGAGGAGGTCCATCAGCGGCTTATAGCAGCGAGGTGGGCAAGACGGCGCTATTTCACGGCCGGCGCGGCCTTTCCGAGCGAAACCGCGCCGCCGATGAACTCTCCGTATTTATGAAAATATTCGTCAGTCAGATGCACCCCGTCGGCCGTGTAAGACCGCTCGTTTCCTTCGTAGCGATCGATGAAGGCGTCATATTCGAGAGTGTTGAGATCGGGATGGTCGCGCCACAGCGCGACACGATAGAGGTCATTCACCTGTCGCTCGCAGTCATCATAGAAACAGCTCAATATCGACCGCTTGAGGGCGCTGTAGAAATTCGGCGGCCTGAAATTCCGCTCGTTGACCCGCGGTATGGAGATGAGTTCGACGTCGTCGACGTCGGCAAAATATTCGACGAGCTTTTCTGTATATTCGACATAGGCCGATGCGCCGATGTGCTGAATCGCGTCGTTGACGCCGTTCATCAGGACGACCTTGTCGGGCTTCTTGTCCTCAAACATGCGGTAGAGTTTGTATTTGGGGAATTTCTCGCGCAGCTCGGCGTAGAGCAACCGTGAGTTGCGGCCGGCAAAACCGAGACTGCACGCCCGGACGCCGCGGCCTTCAAGTCTTTTTGAGACGGCGCGCGGCAGTTCGGGCAGGACCTTGCCGTCCGAGGCCCAGGACTCGCCGATGACAAGGATTCTGTAGTCGTCCCCGCCGCCGTTCACATTGGCGCAGTAGAGCGTCGGCTCATCCGACCGCTTCAGGCTGAGAAGCGTCAGCCCGCTGGCGACGGCCAGAACAAACGCCAGTTTGTGCGCCCCCGGGAACATGGCGAACCCATATCCCGGCGACTGGACTCAAGCAAATTTCTGGATGTGCTTGCTGCCGCGCGATCGATCCGATCACATGAGTCCATGTGATCGGGAAGCGCTCCAGGCGAATGCGGGCGCGGCGCTCGCCGGCGTCGCCGAGGGGATCGCGCCCGGAGCGTCCATAAGTCGGCCATGCACCCAGGCGGCGCGCAATCTATTGATCGGCCGATCGAATAGCCGCCAGATCAGGTAGGAGGCGACGAAGATGATGACGAGCGCCTCGGAGCAGAGCAGGGCGCGATCGAGATAGGAGCCTTCGCCCGTCTTCAGGGCGCCGAGCACCGACCAGTGCAGCAGATAGAAGATGTAGGAAAGCTCGCCCAGCATTCGGTCCTTGGCGCCGCTCGCCTGCTGCGTCGTATAGAGCGCCCAGGGCGTCATCATCACCGCGATGACGAGATTCATCTTGTCGCTGAAGGCGAGCAGCTCCGGCTTTTCGCCGAGCATCATGTCCTTGGCGAAGATCAGCGCGCAGAGGAACAGCGTCGCGAGCGTCGTGAACAATGCGCGATAGGCGAAGGCGCGATCGGGCTTCAAATCGTGGCTCGCCGCCGCGACGCCGATTCCAAAAAACAAAAGGAAAGGCGCGACCGTGGCGGAGCCGCCGAGCCACGGCGCGCCGGCCGAAACGACAAGGCAAATCAGCAAGAGAAAGATGTTTTTCGAAATGAGAAAAATGATCGCCGGCGCGATAAGATAGAATTGCAATTCCACATCCAGCGACCAGCCGGGAATGTTCGCCTGGAACGGCAGCGCGCTGTAGCCGAGGATCATGATGTTGGAGAAGAGCTGATGCATCAGCCCGCCGAAGGCGACGGGCGCGTCGCCGCGCCAGAGCAGCAGCGCCCAAGCGATCGCCGAGCAGAGAGCGAAAACCGGCGCGATGCGCCATACGCGCGAAACGAGATAGGTGAAATAAGCCGACGTCGTTTTCGAATAGGTGTTCTTCCACATCGCCGCGACCCAGTAGCCGCTGAGCACGAAGAAGACCAGCACGGCTGACATGCCGAGGTTGAAACTGGTCGTGTGGTGGAGGAAGACCGCAAAGGCTAAAGTTAGCCGCAGGGCGCCAGGCGACGCGAATGTGTCTGGTCTCATCGCCATCGCTGCTCCACGGCTGGCAGGAGATGTCCTTTAAATGCGCGACATTGATCTTAATCTTGATCAGCGCGTGGAATGCTGTGGCATGAGGTCGCGACGAGGGGCTTATGGCGCGACATGGCGTCGCGATTGCAGCGCTTGCGCGGCGGTTGGCGCCTGGTTCGTCGCTTTGCGTGTGTCGGCTTAGAGTGGTCGGCGAATGTGGTCCAAAACACGCCGACATGCGCTCCTAGCCAGCGGTCCGGCGACTTGAAACTTTGCTGTACGAGGAACAATGGCGATCATATCTCCGACCCCGAAGCTGCGCGTCACAATCGAATTCGGCGTCGCGCGCCTCTACATCGAAAATCCCGCCAAGCGGAACGCGTTCGACTTTGAGATGTGGCGCGCGCTGCCGTCGCTGCTGCGCGCCGTCGACGCGGCGGAGGACGCGCGCGTCCTCGTCATCAGCGGCGCGCCGGGTCTGCCGTTCTGTTCCGGCGCCGACATCAGCGAATTCTCCAACCTGCGCGCGACGAGCGAAGGCGGACGGACGTATGAACACGCCAATGTCGAGGCGTTCGACGCGATTTCGAATCTTTCCAAGCCGACGATCGCGGCCGTGTCGGGCTTCTGCATGGGCGGCGGATTCGGAATCGCCGCGGCCTGCGACCTGCGCATCGCCGATGGGCAAGCGACGTTCGCGATTCCGGCGGCGAAGCTCGGCGTCGGCTATCCGCCCTCGGCGATGGCCTATGTCGTCGCCGCCGTCGGCCCGCAACTGGCGTTCGATCTCTTTTACACGGCGCGCCGCCTGACCGCTGATGAAGCCAAGGAGCGCGGCTTCGTCAGCCGCCTCTTCGCCAGTGAGAGTTTCGAAGGCGCGGTGCATGCGCTGGCCGAAACCATCGCCGCTGGCGCGCCGCTGACCTTGCGCGCCGCCAAGGCGGCGATCCGCGCCGCCGCGCGCCTGCCCGGCGCGTCGTCGCATGAGCAGTGCGAAGCGCTGACGAGCGCCTGCTTCGACAGCGCGGACTATATGGAGGGGCGCGCCGCGTTCCTCGAGAAGCGCGAGCCGCGTTTCTCGGGGCGGTGACATCCATCCATATCAACACGGCAGAGAGCTTTTTCAGCATCGTGAAGCGCGGCATCATTGGCAACTACGATCACGTTTCGGAAGAGCACCTTCACCGCGACATGCTCGAATTCGATTACCGTTACAACACGCTCTCTCGCGACTTTGACCGCATGGCCGGAAGCATTCTCGGCATTGTTGGGAAGGGACTCACGTATCGGCGGGCGGGTGAATCAAGGCCGCAATAAGCAAGCGGCCTACGCCTTCATTCGCTGGCGCAAGAAGATCGCCCTTGGGAGCGCGTCTTTCCCTTGTGGACGCCCCCTGCTCGCGGGCCGTTCTTTCTTGCTCACGCCCACGGTAGCGGCTGCCTTATGTTCCGGGCCGCTATTGACCGCAGCGTCAACAGCGCGCTCAAATCTGGACTAGGCAGATTCCTTCGACTCGGCATCAGGCATGAAACTTCCAAGCTCATTTGAGGAAGCAGCGCAATTCATTCGCCGTGTAGACGAACCGTATCATGACTTCTGGATGGAGCTCGGGCAGTTTATTCACGCATTCGCGGATGCAGAAGAACAACTAATACAACTGCTTATCAAGACGTCTAAACTTGGACGGGCGCGAGGCGGACTAATATTTAGCGAATATAGACAGGAAGCAGCGAGAGATGCAATAAATAAACTGCTCCAGTCGAGCGACAAAATTGAACAAAGGCAGCGCCTTGAAAGCCCATTTTCTCAATTTGCTGCGATAGCTACGGTTAGAAACAACATTGTTCACTGGGGCGTGCGTCTCGACAAAGGCTACAAATTCCGCGTTTCTAATGAAACACGCAAGCCGTCAAGGCCAAAGAAATTTTTTATAGACCCGCTAGATTTAAGCAACATGACTTGGGACTTGGGCGGCATCTCAATCATGTTTCGCGTTGAGCGCGGGGCGAAATTGGAGGTGGATAACTCTGATCAGATTTACCAAGCAATCTTGCGCGAACCATGGCGATATAGACCGCCTCAGCCTTCTCTTCAGCAGAAAACCCCAAGTCAGGGTCAGACAAAATCTCAGCACCACTTTCGCGCATCTCGCGAGTCACGAGATAAATGTGCGACCGATTAGCTTCCTCTAAAGAAGTTCGTGTGCAATCTCGCGCATCATCACCTGTCGGCGCTCGCCTCCACGTCGAGGCTTTCCAGAATTTCGCCGGGCTTTCGCGCCAATACGTCGATCGCGTTGACGCCCTTTGGCGCGGCAAAGCGCAGATGCAGGCGTTTCGGCTTCTCAATATAGGCCGAGACCGCGTCGGCGATGCGCTTGGCGTTTGCCCCTGCGCCGCCGAGCGCCGTAATCGCCGTCGCGGCGGCCTTGGCGTAATCGGTGCGCGCCTTGTCGACGGATGTTTTCTGCTCTTTGGCTTCAAGCGCGAGCACGCGATCGACGAGACCGTCGCCTTCGAGGGTCAGATCGATCGATTTGATCGACGTCGTGAGCATGGCGGCGCGGGAAATGAGCGGCGAAGACGAGAACGCCGCGCTCGACACATTGCCGAAGAGCGCCGACAGATGCGCGACGCCCATGTCTTTGGCGTTGACCGCGACAGGCTCCAGCGCCGCTTCGGACGTTTTCTCGCGCCACTCTCCGGCGGCGAGTCCGGAGAGCGCGAGTTCGCGATAGCCGAGCGCGAGGAAATGCGCCGTCGTCTGGGTTTCGCCGCGCGCCGAAAGATCGACGACGAAATTGTCGACGCGGCCGGAGAATTTTGTCGGCGTCGATGCAAGAAAATTGTCGAATGTCGCGCTGGCGTTCTCGACGCTGAATTTCATTCGCGACGTTTCTTCGGTTTTGGAGTCGGGCAGATCGGCGGCGACGCCGCGCACCTCTATGCGCGCGAGCTTGGGATAGGCGGCGCCCTCTAAAACCGGCGCCAGTTGCACTTCGTTCAGCGCAAATCGCTTGACCGACAGATGGCCGCCGTCCGACGCGGCGAGCGAGAAATCGTCGAAAAACATTTCGCCGGCGCCGGCGCCCGCGACTTTGCGCAGGCCGGCGCGCGCGATCTTCGCCGTGAACGGCTTCCCGGCGGGTTCGCCCTTGCCGGCGGCGACGACGTCGTCGACCTCGATCGCCGCCGCTTCGAAGGATTGCAGCGCGTCGAGGACATCGCGCATCAGCGCGGGATCGTTTTCCGGTTTCGCCGGATCGAGCTTCTCGAATCTTTCAATGAGTTTGACGGCGGGAGTCCGCAGCGCGCGGCCGCGCACGCCCTCAATCTTCAGGCGGCCCGTCGTCAGAACGAGATTGGCGCTTGCGTCTTCGAGGCGCGACGATTCGACGATTTCCTCCTCGACCAACGGCTTCAGCGGCGCATTGGCCTCGCCGCGCGTGGAGAGCGCCAGACGCGCGAGTTCGGCAAGATCAACCCCCTTGGCGACAGAGGCGCCCCAGGAAACGCGCTGAACCCCGCCCTTCGCTGACTCGATCGTTTCCTCGCCGCCGTCGCCGCGCACGATCGCCGCGCGTCCCGAAACGACATCCTCGAAAAGCAGCTTGCGATACGCGGCGCGTTCAATGTTCGACTCATTGCGGCTTTCGCTCGACATCGCCCGCACGGCGATTCGCCGCGCCGAAATGCGCGCAAGACGCGCCGCGACATTTCCGTCGCCGCTCAAAAACAGCGCGGCCAACTCCATCGCCGGCAGACTCGCGCCTTCGATTTCGATGTGCGGGATACGATAGGTCGTCGCCCCGAGCGTGATGACGAGATTGTCGAGCGTCAGCGGCTTTTCGCCGGCGCCCGGCGAAGGCGCGGCGAAACTCATGAGCGAAAGCGACGTCATGACGCCGACAGCGAGGAATTTGCGCATCAGGAAACCTTGGGAAGACGAACGGAGAGAGCTTGCACGCCGCGCCTTTCGGGGTAAAGAGGCGCGTAGTTTCGTCGCAGCCGGCGTTTAGCGAGGGGCGGCGCGTGGCGGCGCGGCGGCGCCGTGATAGAGAGGCCGCATGCGTCGACTCCTGCTCCTGCGCCATGGCAAGGCCGATCGGCATTCGGCCGGCGGCGACCGCCAACGTCCGCTCACCCGTCGAGGGATGGAGGATGCACGGCGCATGGGCGAGTATCTGCGAGACGCCAGCATTGTGCCGGGCCTCGCCGTCGCCTCCGATGCGCGTCGCGCCAAACAGACGCTCGACCAGGTGCTCGACGCTTTTCCAGGCCATGTCACGCATCTGATCGAGAATACGATTTATCTTGCGACCGTCGACCATCTGGTCGAAATTTTGCGGCAGACGCCTGACAAGGTCGCGACGCTGCTCGCCGTCGGTCACAATCCCGGCTTTGCCGAACTCGCCTCATGGCTCGCCGGCTCGGGCGAGGCCGATGACTTGGCGCTGATGCGCTCTAAATTCCCAACGGCGGCGCTGGCGATGCTCGACTTTGAGAGCGATCATTGGGGGGACGTCGGCAGGGGCGGGGCGCGACTTGCGCGCTTCGTCACGCCGGGCATTCTACGGGGCGAGGCGACGGAAGACCCCGACTAGAGCGCGCTGCGAAAAAGTGGGAACCGGTTTTTCGCGTTGAGCGCGCTCTAAACTTTTGGAATCGATCACGTTATCTGCATTTGGACGATTCCGCCCAAATGCAGCGTGATCTAGCGCAGTCGCAAACCCGCAAAGAGCGGCCATGCTGATCGAAGCGCTCCTGACGATGCTGGCCGTAGCTGCGCCGCACAAGGCGCCGGCGGCGCTCGTCGCGCCCTCGTCGATATTCGCCGCGACGCCGAGCCCCGCCTATCAGCCTCAAACGCGCGCCGTGGACAATTGGCGCTTCGAAAGCGCCCTGGCGCTGGAGATGGCGCCTGTCGCCGCGATCCGCCGGGCGTTCGGCGCGGAGGCCGGCGAGCCGGCGCGCTGCGTCAAGCTTAACAATTACTGGTGCATCAAGAGCGCGGGCTGGAGCGGCGAGATCGCCGCCGACGCCGACGGCCATGTCGCCTTCGCATCGGCGGAGGAGGGAGCCGCCGTCGCCGCGCTGCTGCTGCGCCGATATTACGTCGACTATGGGCGGCGCACCGCGCGCGCCATCGTCGAGCGCTGGGCGCCGGCGCAATGTTCGCTCGTCGTCATGCCCACCGCGCCTCGGCGGCCGGCGGCCGCTCCCGGGTTGCCGGCGTCGCGCGGCGGCATGGCGCGCATGCCGCCGCAGCGCGTCGCGCCCATGGGGATTGCGCCGCGCGGCATTCAGAACACGCTTCGCGCGCGCTGGCTGGCGGCTCATGGGCGCGGCGGGGTCAATCTGAAGACGGCGCGGCGACCGCTCGCAAAACCCGTCGACCTGATGCCGGCGCCCTCGATCATGGCGGGCGTCTCCGAGCTTCCGGCGCGGCGGGAAAAGCTCGCCGAGCTGATCCAACCATCGCCCCAGACGAGTGTCGTCGACCTGCCGCCGTCGCCCGCGCCTCGGCCGCCGCCGTTTGGCGTTTCGAATTGCTCGGGGGAGCTGGCGCGGATCGCCACTTACGCGGCCAATATGGCCCAGGGCGTCGTCGGCGGCGCCAACGAGGATTTGGCGCTGTTCACCGCCGCCGGCCTGCCGACCGAAAACCTGGCCAAGGTGATGGCGAATATGGCGGCGGTCGAGATCGGGCCGGCGCGGCCGCGCGATGCGCTGATCCGGATCGCCGTCGCACAACTGCGCCAGATGCTAGAGGCGCCCGCAAAGTCGGGAGGCGATGCTGCGCCGGCTCCCCCGGCGCAGGCGCCGCCGCCGCCGGCGCATGCGGGGCCATGACGCGCCAAGGGCTTCCAGATCACATGGACTCATGTGATCGATAAGGATTCGCTCAATATGAAATGTTGGAGCAGGTTCTCATCGAAAAAGTCTGTCAACTTTTTCGGAAAGCTGCTCTACGAGCGCGCCATCAGCTCCAGCGCGAGCCCATAGACTTTCGTGCGGGCGGGTTCGGGTAGGGTTTTCAGCACTTCAAAATAGGCCTGCCCGGCGCCGCACATGCGCGCGTCTTCGAGCGGCGGCGTGGGCATTTTGCCGTCGAGCAGCGCGTCGATCTCGACCTTGCTCAGACCCCGCGCGGCGAGCGCCGTCTCCAACAGGCGAAAGTCCGCCTCCGTCGGCGCGGTCCTATCGATCTTTTTGGCTTGTCCGCTGACGATCGCCTCGAGTCCCGCAAGCGCCATGTCCGAGACGATCTGGCGGCGGGAGGCGGCGAATCGCTGGAAGTCGAGATTGGTCGCGCCGTAGAGGAAGGCGACGCACATGCGCTTGTCCTCCCGCGCCACCGCCTGCAGCACTTCCAGCTGCTTTTCGAAGACGCGGGCGATCGGCTCTGGCTCGGCCTTCGCCGCGAGGGCGCCGCGCGAGGTTCGGATGCGGCGGACCGCCTCGGAAAGATAATAGTCGACGCTCTGCTCTTCTTTCGTCTGCGCGAGGCGGGTGGCGAAATCATTGATCGCCGCTTCGTAATCGGCCGTGAAGGTCTCGCGGAGCCGGGCGAAGTAGCGCGCATAATCCGGCGTCGAGGCGATCAGCGCCTCGATCTGTTGCCGCGCGCTTCCCTTGTCGACTTGCCCATTGGCGGGCGCGGCGATCCCCGATCCCGCATCGGCCATGCGCGGCGCGGGGTTAAGGGCCAGCCAGGTCAGGCCGATGCCGGCTCCGACCGCGACCAGCGCCGCAGCCAACAGCGCCAGAATTTTCTCCAGATACATCGCCGGCCTTTGCGTCTCTGACGGAAAGCGCGAAGCTTAAAGCATCGCGCAGGTGGGCGGAAGCGCGGCCGCGCTCATGCGCGGTTCAACAGGCGATGAAGCCGCGCGGTCTCGGCGCGATGGGCGACGAGCAGGCTGATATGCCGGTTGAGATCATAGCTCCAATGACCGCGCCGGGCGCGTTCGCCGCGCATCGCGCGCTCGATTTCCTTGAGCGCGGCGCGCGCCGCATCGGGCGATTCGCTGGCGATCGTGTCAGGCGACAGGCGATGGAAACGCGCCAGCGCGCGCGTGCGATCATAGGCGTTGAGACCCGCGACGAGGGCGGCGTCGAGCGCCGCGCCAGCTTCTGTGGCGAAGCGGGCGGGGCGGTCGTCTTGCGGGGCGTGAACGGGCCTGAGCGTCATGGATCATCCTCCGTGACGCTCAGAATGCTTTCCCTCGAACGGATGAGGATAAGTATTTTGTCCTAATATTGTATTTGACATACCCACTCTCGTGAACTAGGCTGATTTTCGTAGGAGATTTGGCTATGTCGGTTTTGAACGCGCCACACTTTCACAACGAAGAAGCCGCCTATGCGTGGGTTGAGGCGCGAATTTGGGGAAAAAATCCTATTTGCCCTCATTGCGGCGGCGTTGAGCGCATCTCAAAGATGCAGGGCAAGAGCACTCGGATTGGCGCCTATAAGTGCTACCAGTGTCGGAAGCCGTTCACTGTGAAGGTCGGGACCATCTTCGAGTCCAGCCATGTTCCTATGCGGATTTGGTTGCAGGCTATCTTCCTGATGGCGTCTTCCAAGAAGGGCATTAGCTCCAATCAGCTTCACCGAACTCTTGGAGTGACCCTGAAAACCGCTTGGTTTATGAGCCACCGCATCCGAGAGGCGATGCGCGACGGCGGGCTTGCTCCGCTCGGCGGCAACGGCGGCATTGTCGAAGCTGATGAAACTTACCTGTGGAATACTGAGAAGCCGATTGCCCGCTCACGCGGCCGCATCCCGCAGCCCGTCAAAGGCGGCAAGATCGGCACCGCCGACAAGCGCGTGATCATTTCGCTTGTTGAGCGCGGCGGCTCGGTTCGCTCATTCCATGTTGAGAACGCTGACAAGCTCACCGTGAACAAGATCATCACCGAAAACCTAGATCGCGAAACTCGGCTCCATACCGATGAAAGCCGCATCTATGGTGACGCGACCAATCATGTGGTTTCTCGAGAGACCGTCAATCATTCGCGCGGCGAATATGCTCGCGGAGACGTTAACACCAACAGCGCCGAGGGCTATTTCAGCGTCTTTAAGCGCGGGATGCGCGGGACCTACCAATATTGCAAGGAAAAGCACCTACATCGGTATCTTGCCGAATTCGACTTCCGGCACAACAATCGAGTGAAGCTCGGCTGTAATGACGTTGAGAGGGCGGAACGCGCGCTTAGGGGCGTCGTCGGCAAGCGGCTCACCTATCAAACGACTCGTGCGCAGTGAGGCACAGTGGATAAGAAGCCCAAAGCTCGCGGCATCACGCGAAAAGAAAAACAGAAAATAGAAGACATGGAACAATCCTCGCGGTTCTTGAATACCGCGAGGGAATTGAAAGTTGATGAATCTGGAAATCTATTCGAAATTGCTATGAAGTTGATTATCGATAAAAGTAAATTAGCTAAGAAAAAGTGAATTATATGCTCTAGACTGAGCGACTCTTACATCAACCTCAATCACCAATCTTACTGATGCAACGTTAGCGCCTTGTCCGGTTAAGAGGGTTTGCGTATCAATCGACAGGCTTGAGATTAGAGCGTCATCCTCGACCAAGCAAAAAATAGGATCATTAATCGTTGTATCATCTTTTATAACCAGACACGGGTCGTTAGGCGCGCACAAAGCGTCCAGCAACGTTTTAATTCTGTTATCTATATCCCCGCCTTGATAGATTTTTCCGGGAGTCTCCTTCCTTAAAAATAAGATTTTAAGACCACAGTGAAGGGCAAGCGACGATCTTACTAAGGGGACAAACGATCTTCCTGCGCATACTATAGGTTCGATCAAATTGATTTCGTTAGGTTTCCGCTCGCGGGGCGTATCTTCAATTATATTATAACTGTGATGAGCGTCTGCTCGCCACGCGCCTGTTATAGGCCAAGTCGGATTCCTTTTAAGCTCAACAAGCGATGGATGGGTGTCCCACAATTCTCTTAGTTGAGGGTCAAAATGTTTTTTTACCTCCCACTTTTTTAGAGCCTTACGTGACCCGCCATTTCCCGTTGAGGGAAGATCACCGTCGAATGTGAGAGTGAATTTCATTATCGAAGGTCCGCAAGGTAGCCGCCCGAATCGGAAATGAGCATCGGTGAATTTCATTTTATTCCATTTCCTTGCGATTGGGTATGCCAACTACAATAGTTGGTATTTTGTCCTTGAATAGGATTATTTTCCAGCTTACGCTTGCGCGCCACCCAGCTGGAGACCTCGATGTTTCTCGATCCGACGCCTATTCCGGGGCTTAGCGCCGCCGCGGCCGCCGCCGCTCAGGGCGCGCCCTTCGCCGATCTTTTTTCCCCCCGCCGCTCCTGCGCCTCGGTCGCGAGGGCGCGTCAGCTCGCCGTCTATCTCCACCATGTCGCCCTCGGCGCCAGCGTTTCGGCCTGCGCCAAAGCTTTCGCGCGCGACCGCGCCACTGTCCGTCACGCCTGCGCGACGATCGAAGACTTGCGCGACGATCCGTTGTTCGACGCCGGCGCCCGCCGGCTCGAAACCGCGCTGGCCGCGCAGCGCGACATGATCTGCGGCCTTCTCACGCAAGGGAGCGCGCAATGAAGAAAAGATCGGGGACCCCAACAAGGGAGGAAACCGGCCGCGCCATGCGCCGGCTGCTGCAGGCGCTTGCCGAGCCTGGCGCGCGCGGCGCGCTCAGCCCGCTCGAAGCCTCGACGCTCGTCGTGCTCGCCGCGCGTAAAGGCGTCACCGTGGCGCGCGCGCGATTTGCGGCGGCCGCCTCCGACGCCGCGCTCGCCGAAGGACTCGCGCGATGGGAGCAGGACGGCGGCGAGCGTCGGCTGGCGCTCACCGACGCCGGCCGCGCTTATCTGCGCCGATTGTCTGCGCCCGACGTCGATCAGGCGGAGCCCTTTCGCGCCCAGCACGCATCCTATGCGCTGCGTCAGCTCGAGAAGGCCGCGCGTCCGACGCTCGTCAATGATGCGGAAAGTCCGCTCGCCTGGCTGGCGCGGCGAAAGGATCGCGAGGGGCGAACCTTTCTCGACGCCGCGCAGCTCGAAGCCGGCGAGCGCTTTCGCCGCGACATCGAGCGGGCGCAGCTCTTGCAACGCGTGACCGCGAATTGGGAGGCTTCGATCAACGCGGCGCGCCGCGGCGCCGACGCCGGCGCCGTCTCCGAGGTTGCGATTGATGCGCGCCGGCGACTCGCGCGCGCCGTCGATGCCGTCGGGCCGGAACTGGCGGGCCTGTTGACCGACGTCTGCGGCTATCTGAAAGGCATGGAGATTGTCGAAAGCGAACGCGGCTGGCCGCCGCGCTCGGCGAAAGTCGTGCTCAAAATCGCGCTCGATCGATTGGCGCGCCATTACGGCCTCGCGGTCGAAGCGCGCGGCCGCGACCGCGCGGAGGCGCTGCTGCATTGGGGCGCCGAGGATTATCGCCCGAGAGTGTAAGGCTTACCCTCCCCTTGAGGGGGAGGGTCGAAGCGCGCAGCGCTTCGGGGCGGGGTGACAAACGCGAAGCGCCGAAGAAAGACGATGCGAGCAGAGCGTTGGGTGGGGGTTCACCCCACCCCGGACTGCTTCGCAGTCCGACCCTCCCCCTCAAGGGGAGGGTGGGTCGCGCCGCTTCGCGGGAGAGGGGAGCCTTCAAAAACTCGCGCCCCGCCAGATGAGTTCGTCGACGACGGCGGCGTTCGTGCTTGCTGTCATGTTCAATCGACGTTTGGAAGTGGATATTGGAGCAGCGGCAGCAATCGCGAATCCTCGACCGCGGCCGTCCGATGTCCGAGGCCGGCGAGATAGGCGTCGTGGCCGGCGAAGGCCATGAAGGCCTGCACGGAGCTCTGCTTCACGAGCGTCGCGCGGTCCCATCGCTCGCCCTCGGGGCCGATCAGGAAGGGGCCGCCTTCACCAAGGAAGAGGAGCGCTCCGCCGCTTTCGGTCAGATATGGGAGGGTATGGGCGATGTAGCGATCATAGGCCTCGGCGCCGCTGATCGGCCGCGCGGGCGCCAGTTCGGGGTTAGCGGCATAGTCCGCCACCTGGCGCAAGCGCAGCAGGTTGAGCATGACGACCTCGCCTTGAATGCCGCGCATAAAGAGCGCGCGCCCTGCCTTTTGAGTTGGTTCAAGGTAGGTCTGCATCGGTCCGCTCTCCCTGTTGCGGCGCGGCGAGTCCAGTGGTCATGAGGGTTTCGGCGTAGGATCGGATATCCGGCGGCCAAGCACGGCTATGTTCGGCGAACCGCTCACGATCCCCAGCGAACAAGGCGCGCGTCGCCTCCTCGAATCCCGCAAGGTCGCCGGCCATCGCCGAGATGAAGGCGTAGGTCGCGGCCTGCGCGGCGCGGACCTGGCTCCGGCCGCCGTCCATGCGCCGCGCCTCATCCACCAGCCTGCGCAACGCCTGCGACGCGCCGCCTGATTGCGAGGCCAGCCAATCCCAATGCCGGGGAAGCAATGTCACTTCCCGGGCGACAACGCCCAATTTCGGCCGGCCGCGGCCGCGCTCCGGCGTCCCATCGCTGACGTCAGGGCGGCGAGGCGTTCGCCTCGCGCGATCTTCCATGTTGGCGCGTTGCGCCAAGCGCGCCACGATTTCCGCTGTCTCGCCTCGCAGATCGAGGTCCACCACAGCGCCGGTCGCATCGTCAAAAGTGAGGAAGGAGCAATTGGGATTGGCGTCCATCGCCGCCTTTACAGCCCGCGCGACATCGATCAGCGGGCCAGCAGCTATTCGGCGCGTTCCCTGGAAAGCGGTGCAAGGCTTGGACAGAAATTCCGGCATGAAGGACTCTCTAATGCAGTCATATATTACCCGGGTAATTTTGCTTTTGTAAATATCATCCGGGTATAAATTGTGTGAGCGGCCTGGCCGTAGACAAATTGGAGGGTGAATCTTGAAGCCGGAGGATAGGAAGGCGGCCGTCGCCGCCTACAAGGAACGCAAGGCGGTCGCCGGCGTCTATGTCGTGCGCTGCGTGACGACCGGCCAGCAATGGGCGGGCAGCGCGCCGGATCTCGCCACGATCTGGAACCGCCTGTCGTTCACGCTTCGCCAGGGCGTCGACCCACATCGCTCACTGCAGACCGCCTGGCGAGAACATGGCGCCGCAAGCTTCACATTCGAGATCGTTGAACGGGTGGATGTCGAGAAGCTTGTCTATGGGCGTGAGCGCGCTCTGAGAGAACGACGGGACCATTGGCGCCAAACTTTGCACGCCGAGCCGATCTGAAGATGGCTGCTTTTTGTGGTCGAGCGCATTTGAGCTGAGCGCATCTGGCAGGAGACTTTGGCGCAGCCAAGCGTCGAAGTCTTCGTGTCCGATGCCGGCAACCGCATCGCGGCGACATGTATGCTCGTCAGCGCCGAATCTCCTGCGCCCCCTCCCTGTCCCTCCCCCGTTTCGCGGGAGAGGGGACCCTAACGAGCGGCGCCGCGCAGCCAGCGCGGCATTGATGCGTCGGCGCAACGTTGATGAAGCGCCGAGTCGGACTCCCTCTGCCGCGAAGCGGGGGAGGGTTGGGGGTGGGGGTCTACGCCGCCATCGCCTCGCGCGCTTCCCTCGGATGCGCTCAACCGTCGAGCGCGGATCGCGCCAGTGCAGCTACGCGAATACTATCTTCTTCGTCGCGCAATTAAAGCCTGCGCGCGACTGAGATTTCGCTGCGCTAATTCATGCTGGTAGGAAGCAGCTTCGGGCGTCCATTCCTCAAGCGCCTCGCGATAGGCGGCGACCGCATGTTGCAGCGTCTTTGTCCCGCTCTCGCGTTCACCGAGCGCCGCCAGCGCAAGTCCCAGATTGTTCTGCGTCATCGCCCAATCGAGCGGAACGCGGTCGCGCGTCCTTTCCATGAGCGCCTCCCGGAAGGCCGCTACGGCCTGTTCCAGAGTCGCTGTTCCGCTCTCGCGTTCGCCGAGCTTCGCTAGCGCACCCCCAAGATTATTCTGCGTCATCGCCCAATCGAGCGGAACGCGCTCGCGTGTCCTTTCCTTGAGCGCCTCGCGGAAGGCCGCTATGGCCTCTTGCAGAGCCGTCGTTCCCCTCTGGCGCTCCCCAAGCCGCGCCAACGCACTCCCCAGATTGTTCTGTGTCGTCGCCCAGTCGAGGGGAACGCGCTCGCGCGTTCTTTCCTTGAGCGCCTCGCGGAAAGCCGTCACCGCTTCTTGGAGCGTCGCCCAACCGCTCTCGCGCTCACCGAGCGTCGTTAGCGCACTCCCCAGATTGCTCTGTGTCGTCGCCCAATCGAGGGGAACACGCTCGCGCGTGCTTTCCGTGAGGACCGCGCGGAAAGCCGCCACCGCTTCTTGCAGCGTCGCCGTTCCGCTCTCGCGCCCCCCGAGCCGTATAAGCGCAAGGCCGAGATTGTTCTGAGTCCCAGCCCATTGGAGTGGAACCCGATCGCGCGTCCATTCCTTGAGCGCCTCACGGAAGGCCTCCGTGGCCCGTCTCAGCGTCGCTGGATCGCTTTCGCGTTCGCCTAGTCTAAAAAGCGCAAGGCCGAGATTGTTCTGGGTCATCGCCCAATCGAACGGAACCCGCTCGCGCGTCCTTTCGAGAAGCGCCTCTTTGAAAGCCGCCGCTGCCTGTCTCAGCGTCGCCGGATCGCTCTCGCGTTCGCCTAGTCTCGTAAGCACAAGGCCGAGATTGCTCTGCGTCGTCGCCCATTGGACCGGAACCCGCTCGCGCGTCGTTTCCTGGAGCGCCTCTCGCAAAGTCGACACGGCTAGTTGCAGGGTCGCCGTCCCACTCTCGCGTTCGCCGAGCCGCGCCAGCGCGACTGCAAGATCGTTCTGGGTCATCGCCCAGTCGAGCGGAACGCGCTCGCGTGTCCTTTCCTTGAGCGCCTCTCGCAAAGTCGCCACGGCCTGTTGCAAGGTCGCCGTCCCGCTCTCGCGCTCGCCGAGCCGCATAAGCGCAAAGCCGAGATTGTTCTGGGCCATCGCCCATCGGAGCGGATTCTGCGCGCGCGTGTATTCCTTGAGAGCGTCACGGTAAGCGGTGACGGCCTGTTGCAAGGCCGCCGTCCCGCTCTCGCGTTCCCCCAGCCGCAAAAGCGCAAAGCCGAGATTGTTCTGGGCCATCGCCCATCGGAGCGGATTCTGCGCGCGCGTGTATTCCTTGAGCGCCTCGCGGTAAGCGGCGACGGCCTGTTGCAGCGTCGCCGTCCCGCTCTCTCGCTCGCCGAGCGCACGAAGCGCATTGCCGAGGTTATTCTGGGCCATCGCCCAGTGATGCGGAACCCGCTCGCGCGTCCACTCCTTTAGCGCCTCGCGCAGGGCCGCCGCGGCCTGCTCCAGGGTTGTTCTACTGCTCTCCCGCGTCCCGAGCAGTTGAAGCGCGGCGCCGAGATTATTCTGCGTCGCCGCCCAATCTCGCGGAGATCGCGCGCGCGTCCTTTCTTTGAGCGCCTCTCGGTAGGCGGCGACCGCCTGTTGCAGCGTCGCCGTCCCGCTCTCCCGCTCCTCGCGCGCCCAAAGCGTATTGCCGAGATTGTTCTGAATACCCGCCCATTGGAGCGGAAACGTCCTGCGCGGGAGCAGGTCCAAAAGTTTTTTCCAGCGATCAATAGCGGCGTCAAACGCGGCTTTATCTCCAGATGCAATTCCTCGCTTGTAAAACGCCTCCGCTTCGCGCGCCAATAACTCGAAACGCTTGTTATCGGACGGCGACAAAGATCCACGCTTCGCGAAATGCTCCGCCGATTGCGCATTACGCATATGCGAAGTGCGTGGCGCAGCATCGGCTTTGATCGGGGTGAGACAGGCGAAGATCGCCCAGAGCGCGGCATGAACTGCTATCGTTTCCACGCCATCGAAAAAAATCCGACGGAAACATTTATCTTTGGCGTCGATCGCCGACTGAAATCCCATAAAATGCCCCAGCGATATCTTCTCTAATATTCGACAAGCGTAACATGAGCGGAGCCGTTGCGCGAGAGGCGCCGGCGGCGCGAGACGCGTTGCGCCAGCCCGTCATGGCCGGGGCTTGTCCCACGGGCTCTCCACGTGAAGACGGGCGCATTCGTGGATGCCCGGCTCAAGGCGGGCGTGACGCGGCAAGGTTTCGCAGCCCTACGCGTCGCTCATGTCGCGAAACGGCCGAACGATGACAGAACATAGTGCTGCTGGACTGGCGCCCCCTCCCTGTCCCTCCCCCGCTTCGCGGGAGAGGGGACGCTAATGAGCAGCGCAGCGCTATGGCGTCGGGATAGATACGCCAGCGCGGCATCGATGAAACGCCCGAGTCTCACTCCCTCTCCCGCGAAGCGGGGGAGGGCTGGGGAGGGGGGCTTACGCCGCCATCGCCTCTTTGGCTTCTTTCTTGATGCGCTCGACCATGGACCGCAGGCCGTTGGCGCGCTGCGGCGTCAGATGTTCGGAAAGGCCAAGCTCCTTGAAGAGCGGCGCAGCGTCGGTGTCGACGATCTCCTGCGCCGGCCGCCCCGAGTAGAGCGCGAGCACGAGCGCGACGAGGCCGCGCACGATATGCGCGTCGCTGTCGCCGCGAAACGAGAGCGCGGTCCGCCCCTCGGCGTCGCGCGTCGGCGTCGTTTCGAGCCACACCTGGCTGGCGCAGCCGCGCACCTTGTTCGCGTCCGTATAGGCGTCTTTCGGCAGCGGCTCGAGCGTGCGGCCAAGCTCGATGAGATAGCGGTAGCGATCCTCCCACTCATCGAGCAGTTCGAAATTGCCTATGATCTCGTCGATCTGCATTTGCTCCGCATCCTTCCGGCCAAGACGCATTCTACCTCATTTCGGCGCTAAGCCGCGCCCTTTCCTTGGCGAGGGCCACGCCTTACATTCCGCGCGACGATCGCTGGCGCGCCGCGCCGCTCTTTGGGAGTTTTATATGAGCGACTTTTCCCGCTGGCGCGCCGTCGCCGCCGCGATTTTTCTGAGCCTGGGTCTTGCAGGCTGCGGCTACAATACGATTCCAACGCTCGAAGAAAACGCCAAGGCGAAGTGGTCGGACGTGCAGTCGCAATATCAGCGCCGCGCCGATCTCATTCCCAATCTGGTCGAGACCGTGAAGGGCTACGCCAGGCAGGAGAAGGACGTGCTCACCTCCGTGGTCGAGGCCCGCGCCAAGGCGACGTCCGTCAAGGTTGACGCGGGTTCGCTGACCGATCCTGAAAAGATGAAGCAGTTCCAGGAGGCGCAAAATCAACTGACCGGCGCGCTCGGCCGGCTGATCGCGGTGAGCGAAGCCTATCCGGATCTGAAATCGAACCAGAACTTCCTCGCCCTGCAGTCGCAGCTCGAAGGCACCGAGAACCGCATCAATGTCGCGCGGCGCGACTACATCGACGCGGTGCGGGAATTCAACACGTCGCTGCGCACCTTCCCGACGCTCCTCTGGGCGAAGACCTTCTTCGCCGGCACGAAGCCGATGGCGGAATTTTCCGCGGCCGGCGCGGCGCAATCGCCGCCGGAAGTGAAGTTCTAAATGATGAGCGCCGACGCGCCGACAGAAGAGCTGATCGCGCGGGAGGCGATGTGGGCGCATATGCGCCGCGAAGCCGAGGA
The DNA here is from genome assembly GCF_013350005.1 of Methylocystis silviterrae. Classification (GTDB taxonomy): domain Bacteria; phylum Pseudomonadota; class Alphaproteobacteria; order Rhizobiales; family Beijerinckiaceae; genus Methylocystis; species Methylocystis silviterrae. The sequence goes on along the minus strand of NZ_JABVWW010000004.1, from coordinate 99,349 downwards.
GGCGCTGCGTCTCGACCCGTCGCTGACGCCGCTGATGCTCGGCGCGATCCTCAATCGCGCGTCGCTTGAAGAGGCGGTGGTCCATCGCATCGCCATAAGACTTGGCGCGTCAGCCGTGGACGCCGACACGATCGCCGACGCCTTCCTGCAGGCGGTGCGCGACGACGCGGCGATCGCTACGGCCTTCCGCGCCGATCTCGCCGCCTATGTCGAGCGTGATCCCGCCTGCGGGCGGATGATCGAACCGCTGCTCTATTTCAAGGGCTTTCACGCGATCCAGTCGGCGCGGCTGGCGCATGCGCTGTGGCGCGCGCGGCGCCACGACTTCGCTTTCTATATCCAAAGCCGCGCCTCCGACGCGCTCGCCGCGGACATTCATCCGGCCGCGCGCTTTGGCAAAGGCCTGTTCCTCGATCATGGCGCCGGTTTCGTCGTCGGCGAGACGGCGGTCGTCGACGACGACGTCTCGATTCTGCATAACGTGACGCTGGGCGGCACGGGCAAGGTCGCGGGCGACCGTCATCCGAAGGTCGGGCGCGGCGTCATGATCGGCGCGGGCGCCAAAATTCTCGGCAATATCGAGATCGGCGCCTGTTCGCGGATCGCCGCGGGCTCGGTGGTGCTGCAGTCGGTTCCGCCGAATTCCATCGTCGCCGGCGTTCCGGCGAAGGTGGTCGGGACCGAATCGCGTATGGAGCCGGCGCGCGACATGGACCAGATCCTCCGCGGCCTCGCCTATGATTCTTTCGATTACGTCATCTGACCCGCGCCGCCGCGTCCGCTGAGGGCCGGGGCGATTGAGGGTTGCGCAGGGCCACGGTTCTCCTGCTATGTGTCGCCGGGCGGCGGCGCCGTTCCCAAGGGCCGGCGCAGGGCGCCGGCGGCCGGGGCAGGGGGATCAATGCTCGAGATTGCGGTCCAGATGGACCCCTTGGAACGCATTAATTTTGCTGGGGATTCGACCTTTGCGCTGATGCTGGAGGCAAAGCGCAGGGGCCATCGCCTATGGTTCTACACGCCGGATCAACTGTCGCTTGAAGGCGACCGGCTGACGGCGCGCGCGCATCGTATCGACGTTTTCGACGATCCTTCCCGCTATTACACGCTTGGCGAGGCCACCGATCTTGAACTCGGCGCCATGGACGTGGTGCTGCTGCGTCAGGACCCGCCGTTCGATCTCGCCTATATTACCTCCACGCATTTTCTGGAGCGGCTCGCGCCGAGGACTCTCGTCGTCAACGACCCCGCGCATGTGCGCAACGCGCCGGAAAAAATCTTCGTGATGGAGTTCGCCGACCTGATGCCGCCGACGCTGATCACGCGCGACCGCGCGGCGATGGAGCGCTTTCGCGCCAAGCATGGCGAGATCGTCATGAAGCCGCTCTACGGCCATGGCGGCGCCGCGGTGTTCAAGGTCGCGCCACGCGATCCGAACTTCGGTTCGCTGTTCGACATGTTCGCGACGACGTTCCGCGAACCCTGGGTCGTGCAGCGATTCCTGCCGGAGATCGTGAAGGGCGACAAGCGTATTCTTCTCATTGACGGCGAGGCGATGGGCGCGATCAACCGCATTCCCGCCGATGACGACATCCGGTCTAATCTGGTTCGCGGCGGGGCGCCGGCGGCTTCCGAGCTCAATGCGCGTGAAAGAGAGATCTGCGCGAGGCTCGGGCCGGAGCTGAAACGGCGCGGATTGGTTTTCGTCGGCATCGACGTGATCGATGGCTGGCTTACCGAGATCAATGTGACCTCGCCGACGGGGCTCCGCGCGCTAAAACGCATCGGCGGGCCGGATCTCGCGCCGCCGCTCTTCGACGCCATCGAGGCGCGTCTGCGGGCCCTGCGCGCATCGGGCCGATCGCCGGAATTGACTCCATGAACCAAGTGGCGCCGCTCAGCGTTTTCGCCGGCCTTGATCCCAACGAGCAGTTTCGCGGTCTGCGGCAGGCGCTCGCGCCGGCCATCGCGGCGATCTGCAAGAGGGAGCGCGGCCATGCGCGACGCACGGCGATCGTCGAATTGTTTCGCTCGGCTTTGGCGGAAGGACGCGAGATTGCGCGCGTGCGGCTTGAGGCGCGCGGCTCGGGACTGGCGTGCGCGAGATTGATTTCAGGGCTCGAAGACGAGCTGATCGGCGCCATCTATGACTATGTCGTGCGCTATGTTTACGTCGTCGACAATCCGACGTTTGCCGAGCGTCTCGCCATAATCGCGGTTGGCGGCTATGGACGCGGGACGCTGGCGCCGGGCTCCGACATCGATCTGCTGTTTCTCGTCCCTTACAAACAGACTCCGTGGGGCGAAAGCGTCATCGAGGCGATCCTGTATATTCTCTGGGATCTACGTCAGAAGGTCGGCCATGCCACGCGCTCCGTCGCCGAGTGCATGCGCCAGGCCCGCGCCGACATGACCATTCGAACAACGCTTCTCGAAGCGCGTTTCATTCTCGGCAACGCCGAGCTGTTCAGCGAGTTCCGCGAGAGCTTCGATCGCGAGATCGCCCGTTCGGATGCGCGCGAATTCGTCTCCGCCAAGCTCGCCGAACGCGACGCGCGGGTGATGCGCGCCGGCGCCTCTCGCTATCTCGTCGAGCCCAATGTGAAGGAAGGCAAAGGCGGCCTGCGCGATCTCAATACGCTGTTCTGGATCGCCAAATATGTCTATCGCGTGCGTGAGGCGAAGGAACTCGTCGCCGCAGGCCTCTTCACCGCGGCGGAGCTCAGTCTGTTCGAGCGCTGCGAGGAGTTTTTGTGGCGCGTGCGCTGTCATCTGCATTTCGCGACGGGACGCGCCGAAGAACGGCTGGCTTTCGACGTGCAAACGACGATCGCCAAGCGTCTCGGCTATCACGACCGTAGCGGACTGTCGCCGGTCGAGCGCTTCATGAAGCACTATTTTCTCGTCGCCAAAGAAGTCGGCGATCTCACCGCGATCGTCTGCGCGGCGCTTGAAGAAAAGCAGGCGAAGCCGCGCGCCATCTTCGAGCGGTTTCTGCAGCCGTTTCGGCGCCGGCGCAGCCGCGCCCCGCAAGGCGACTTCATCGTCGATCACGACCGCATCAGCATCGTCGACGCCGATGTGTTCACGCGCGATCCCGTCAACATTATCCGGCTTTTCTGGATGGCCGATCATCACGGCCTGCCGCTGCATCCCGACGCTCTGCGCGCGGTGACTCTGTCGCTGCGCCTGATCGACGCCAATCTGCGCGCCAGCAAGGAAGCCAATCGGCTGTTTCTCGAAATCCTGCTCTCGCGTAACATGACCGAGATTACGTTGCGCCGGATGAATGAGACCGGCGTGCTTGGGCGTTTCATTCCGGATTTCGGCAAAGTCGTCGCGATGATGCAATTCAATATGTATCATCACTACACCGTCGACGAGCATCTGCTGCGCGCGGTCGGCGGACTGTCCGATCTCGAAGCCGGGCGCATGCCGGAGCATCAGCAGCTCGTTGACGAAATCCTGCCGACGATCGTCAACCGCAAGGTGCTTTATCTGGGCCTGTTCCTGCACGACATCGCCAAGGGCCGAAAGGAGGATCACTCCCGCGCCGGCATGGAGGTGGCGCGCAGCCTGTGTCCGCGTCTGGGCTTCACCCCCGGCGAGACCGAGTCCGTGGCCTGGCTCGTCGAGCATCATCTCACCATGTCGAGTTTCGCGCAGAGCCGCGATCTCTCCGACCGCGTCACGATCGAGAATTTCGCCGCCATCGTTCAAACGATGGAGCGGCTGAAGATGCTGTTCGTTCTCACCGTCTGCGACATCAACGCGGTCGGGCCCGGCGTGCTCGACGCCTGGAAGGCGCAGCTGCTGCGCGTGCTCTATTGGGAAACCGAGGTTGTGCTCGGCGGCGGCCATTCGGCGGTCGATCGCAAGAGTCGCGTCGCCGCCGCGAAAGCCGAGCTGCGCGCGGCGCTTCCGGAGTGGAGCGACGAGGCGTTCGACGCCTACGCCAAGCGTCACTATCCGGCCTACTGGCTCAAGGTCGACGTCGCCCGCAAGCTGCGTCACGCGGAGCTGCTTCGCCAGATGAACGGCGCATCGGCGCCGCTCGCAACCGCGGTCGAACTCGACAGGACGCGCGGCGCCGTGGAGCTGACCGTCGTCGCGCCCGACAATCCGCGTCTGCTGTCGATCATCGCCGGCGGCTGCGCGGCCGGCGGCGCCAATATCGTCGACGCGCATATTTTCACCACCGCGGATGGTCTCGCGCTCGACACGATCTTCTTCTCGCGCGCCTTCGATTTTGACGAAGACGAAATGCGTCGCGCTGGGCGCATCGCCGGCCTCATCGCCAGGGCGCTGCGCGGCGAGGTCGTCGTGTCCGATGAGCTGCGGGCGCGCGCCAAAGCGCATCTGCCGACCGACGCCTTCTCGGTCGCGCCTGAGGTCGTCGTCGATAACAGCCTGTCGAACGTCTATACGGTGATCGAGGTCTCGGGACTTGATCGCGAGGGCCTGCTGTTCGAGCTCACCAACGCGATCTCGCGGCTCAATCTCAATATCGCCTCGGCGCATATCGTCACCTTTGGCGAACGCGCCGTCGACGCCTTCTATGTCACGGATCTGACGGGGGCGAAGATCGCTTCCCCGCAGCGACAGGCGGCGATCAAGCGCCAGCTCCTGGACGTGTTTCGCGCTCCTGGCGCGCGCGGGGCCAAAACGCCGGCCGCCGCCGCGACTTGATTTTGACGTTTCGCGCGCAGATATCGAAGCCTTTACGAAGAATGATGGTGACAGCATGAGCGATCCAACGAATACGGACAAAAAGGCTGACTCGACCGAAAATCGGGGGGGCGCAGAGCCTTCGTCCTTGTCGCAGCCGTCGGCCGAATCCGACATTGCGCAGCCGGAGCCGTTCACTGAACTCGAAAATTTATATGCGGAAAATGCGGGCTTAAAGGACAAGCTCCTGCGCGCGCTCGCCGAAGTCGAGAATGTGCGCCGTCGCGCCGAGCGCGAGATCGCCGACGCGAAGACTTATGGCGTGGCGAATTTCGCGCGGGAGATGCTGTCGTTCGCCGATAATCTGCGCCGCGCGATCGAGAGTGTGCCCGAGGAGGCGCGCGCCGAGCCGGCGGTTGCGTCGCTGCTTGAGGGGGTCGACGTGATGGAGCGCGATTTCCTCGCGCGGCTCGCGCGCTTCGGCGTCAGGAAGATCGACGCCAAAGGCGCGCGCTTTGATCCGAATCAGCATGAAGCGCTGTTCGAAATTCCCGACGAGACGCAACCCGCGGGCACGGTGGCTCAGGTCGTTGAGCAAGGCTACATGATCGGCGAACGCGTGTTGCGCCCCGCAAAAGTCGGCGTGGCGCGCGGCGGATCTAAGCCGTCCTGACCGATCGAGGATGCGCATGGACGAGCGAGCGACCGCGACAAAGCCTAAGGAAGCCGGGGTCGTCGCAGCGGCGGTCTATCACGGCGGACGTAAGATCGCCGATATCGAGATCGACGAGGCCGGAGAGTGGACCAAGCGCGAAGGCTATGTCGTCTGGATCGGACTCCACGAGCCGTCACAAAAGCTGCTGGAGCGCGTCGGCGAACAGTTCGCGTTGCATCATCTCGCGATCGAGGACGCATTCAAGGCGCATCAGTTTCCCAAGCTCGAAGAATATGAAGACAGCGTTTTCATCGTCGCGCGCACCGCGCAGATGGTCGACGGCCACATCGCCTTCGGCGAGACGCATATTTTTATTGGCGCCGGCTATGTCGTGAGCGTGCGCCATGGCGCATCGAGCTCCTATGCGCATGTGCGAGAACGCTGCGAGGCGCGCGCGGAACGCCTCACGGAGGGCGAAGATTTTATCGTCTACGCCATTCTCGATTTCATCGTCGACAACTACTTTCCGGTGCTCGACGCGATCAACGATCAGGTCGAGGACATCGAGGATCATGTTCTCGCAACGACGATGGGCAAGCCGGAAATCGAGCAGCTCTATAGTTTGCGGCGTGACCTCTTGCATCTGCGCAACGCCGTTACGCCGCTATCGGACGTCTGTCGTCGCTTGGAGCGCAGCGACATCGTCGCCATCGACCGGGAAATGCGGCCGCATTTTCGCGACGTTCGCGACCATCTGCGCCGCGTCCAGGAACGCATCGACACGATGCGGGAGACGCTCGCCTTCGCTTTCGAGTCGAGCCTGATGAACGCGCAGATCCAGCAAACTGACATTTCGCGCCGGCTCGCCGCCTGGGCCGCGATTCTGGCGGTGCCCACCGCCATCGCCGGCATCTACGGCATGAACTTCCGTCACATGCCCGAACTCGACTGGAAGTATGGCTATTACGTGGTCCTCGGCATGACGGTGTCGATCTGCGGCTATCTGTACTATCGGCTGCGCCGCGCCGGCTGGCTGTGAGCGCCGCGCGCCATCACGGGGCAGGCGTGTCAGCAATGCTCTCACGCCGCGCGTGTCTCAGGCGCAGTCGCCTGCGACCGTTTCCGTGGGCCTAGCGCCTTACGAAAGTTTCATCCCGCCGCCATTGGCCGGCAAAGCGGCGATCTCCATGTTCCATCTTGCGGCGACGTTGCGCTTCTCCTCCACGCGGCGTCGTTCAAGATGGAGATTTTCGAAAAATGCCTATCGCAAACAATCCTCGCGCCCGCGCCGCAGAAGCGCCGCGCCGCGCGTCCCGTCTGGCGCTGATGGGCGCTGCGGCAGCGTTCGCGCTTAGCGCTGCGATCGGTCCGGCGCCGCTGACGCCGGCTTACGCCGAAGCGCCGCTTTCAGGATCTGTCACCGCCGCCGGACCCGCCTCCTTTGCGGACGTCGTCGAGCGCGTCAAGCCCGCCGTCGTCGCCATCAAGGTCAAGGCTGTCGATGATCAGCACGGCGGCGGCATCTTCGAGATGCCGGACGTGTCGCCCGACGACCCGATGTATCGCTTTTTCAAGCGCTTCGGAGAAGGTCAAGGGGGCCGTCCGCAGAAGCACATGACAATGTCGCAGGGCTCTGGCTTCATCATCAGCCCAGACGGCTATGTCGTCACCAATAACCACGTTGTGGATCACGCCAGCGAAGTCGACGTTGCGCTCGACGACGGAAGAACGCTGCCCGCCAAGGTTATCGGCGCGGATAAGCGCACCGATCTGGCGCTGCTCAAGATCAGCGACGGCGCCAAGCTGCCCTATGTCGACTGGGGCTCCGCGGCGCCGCGGGTCGGCGACTGGGTGATCGCGGTCGGAAACCCCTTCGGTCTTGGAGGCTCAGTCACCGCCGGCATCGTTTCGGCGCGCGGGCGCGACATCGGCGCCGGCCCTTACGACGACTTCCTGCAGATCGACGCGCCGGTCAATCGCGGCAATTCCGGCGGTCCGGCGTTCGATTCGCGCGGCAATGTGATCGGCGTCAATACGGCGATCTATTCGCCTTCGGGAGGTTCGATCGGCATCGGCTTCGCCATTCCGGCCGAGGTCGCCAAGGACGTCGTCGCGGCGCTCAAGGAAAAAGGCTCCGTGTCGCGTGGCTGGATCGGCGTCAAGATTCAGAACGTTACGCCGGAAATCGCCGACAGCATGGGGCTGAAGTCCGCGAAAGGCGCGCTGATCGCGCAGCCGCAGCGGGGCGCTCCGGCGGAAGAGGCCGGCCTGAAGTCTGGCGACGTCATCGTCGCCGTCAATGGCGACAAGATCGACACGTCGCGCGATCTCGCGCGCCGCATCGCGGCTCTCGGCCCTGGCAAGACGGTGGACATCACTTATCTGCGCTCGGGCGCCGAAAGGACGGTGAAGCTGAAACTCGGCGTTCTTCCCGACGAGCGGGAAGCGCGCGCTGACGATGAAGGCTTCTCGGAGCGGGGACCGGAACTGTCCGGCCTTGGGCTCGAGGTCGCCCCGGCGGCCGAGGTCCGAGGCGCAGGCCGGGAAGGGCTGTTCGTGACGGATATCGATCCCTCCGGCGCCGCCGCGCAAAAAGGATTGCGCAGGGGCGACGTGATTATCGAGGCCGCGGGGCAGCCGGTGAGTTCCCGTGGCGAGCTCGCCTCCGCAATCGAGGCGGCTCGCAAGGAGGGACGGCGCTCGGTGCTGCTGCGTGTGAAATCTGCGGACGGCGCGAAGTTCATCGCCGTTCCGGTGAAAGGCGGCGCCGGCTAAGGCCGTTTAAGGAACTTCTTGCGTTGAGGCCGTCGTCACTGCACCCGCCCGCAGCCGGTCTCCGCAACGAAGAGCGTCGGGCAGAGCCAGTCCCCTCCTGGCGCCCGATCGCGGGGCAGGCTGGCGCGCAATGCGCCGGCCTGCCGTTTTTTTGCAATCTCAGCTATAGTGAAACATGCGCATTCTGATCATTGAAGACGACAGCGAAGCGAGCGAATACCTCGTCAAGGCGTTCCGCGAACAAGGCCATGTCGCTGAACACGCCGCCGATGGGCTCGCGGGCTATGGACGCGCCAGCGAAGGCGATTACGACGTGCTGATCGTCGACAGGATGCTGCCCAAGATGGACGGGCTGTCGCTGATCTCGGGCTTGCGCGAGCAAGGCGTTCAAACGCCGACGCTCATTCTCTCCGCGCTCGGCCAGGTCGACGACCGCGTGAAGGGTCTTCGCGCCGGCGGCGACGACTATCTGCCAAAGCCCTACGCCTTTTCGGAGCTGCTGGCGCGGGTCGAGGCGCTGGCGCGACGCCGCGTCGGGCCCAAGGGCGAAGAAACCCAGTATCGCGTCGGCGATCTGGAGCTCGATCGGTTGTCGCATAAGGTGACGGTCGGCGGCCAGGAGGTGGTGCTTCAGCCGCGCGAGTTCCGGCTGCTGGAATATCTGATGAAACATGCCGGTCAGGTGGTGACCCGCACCATGCTGCTCGAAAACGTCTGGGATTATCATTTCGATCCGCAGACCAATGTCATCGACGTGCATATTTCCCGTTTACGCTCCAAGATCGACAAAGGTCGCGAGAACCCGCTTCTGCACACCATCCGCGGGGCTGGGTATATGATCCGTGACGGCGCTCGGTAAGCTTTTCCGCACGACAGCGTTCAAACTGTCGATCGCCTATCTCGTGCTGTTCTCGATTGGCGCGGGCCTCGTGCTCGCGCGCGTCGGCGCACGCGTCAAGGAAGTTCTCGACGAACAGATCGAGCAGACCGTCGACGCCGAAATACGGGCGCTGTCCGAACAATATGCGCAGGGCGGGCTGCGCCAGCTCGCCAATGCGGTGGAGCGCCGTGTGCGCGCGCCCGGCGGCTCGCTCTATCTCCTCTCGAGTCATTCCGGAGACGTCATCGTCGGCAATATCGAGCCGCCGAATTTCACGCCGTCGGGCGGCACGGAACTCGTCGAGACGACCTATGAGCGACGCGGCGAGCCGGGCGTCAAACATCCGGCCTTGCTGCGGCTGTTCCTGCTTCCCGGCGGTTTTCGCCTGCTTATCGGCCATGACATCGAAGATCATGAAGTGCTTCGCGGCATATTGCGCCGCGCGCTCGGCGTGTCGCTATTCTGGCTCGCGCTCGTCGGCGCGCTAGGCGGCTTGTTCGTTTCGTATCGCATGCTGGAGCGCGTCGACGTGATGTCGGGCTCGGCGCGCCGCATCATGGCGGGCGATATGCACGAGCGACTCGCCATCTCGGGCGCCGGCGACGAACTCGATCGCCTGGCGGAAAACTTCAACGCCATGCTCGAGCGCATCAGCGAGCTGATGGCCGGCTTGCGCGAAGTTTCCGATAATATCGCGCATGACCTCAAGACGCCGTTGACCCGTTTGCGCAACCGCGCCGAGGCGGCGCTACGCGCAGACGCCGAGGACAGCGAGCATCGTGCGGCGCTGGCCGCCGTGATCGAAGAATCCGACAACCTTATCCGCGTGTTCAACGCGCTATTGATGATCGCGCGCGCCGAGGCCGGCTATTCAAGCGACAATATGGCGAACTTCGACGCTGACGCCGTCGTGCGCGACATCGCCGAGATGTATGAGCCCGTCGCCGAAGAGCAGGGCGTCCGCCTCGATGTCGCGGCGCAGGACGGACTTGCGGTCACCGGCAGCCGCGAATTGCTCGGGCAGGCGCTCGTGAATCTCGTCGACAACGCGCTGAAATATGGCGGGACAGGCGATGAGCCGCGCATCGCCATCGAGGCGCGGCGCGTCGGCGATCGTGTGGAAATTGTCGTCGCGGATCGCGGACCCGGCATTGCGCCATCGGATCGCGAGCGCGTGGTGGGACGTTTCGTGCGGCTTGAGAATTCCCGTTCGCGGCCGGGTTCAGGTCTCGGCTTGTCGCTCGCGGCGGCGGTTGCGCGGATGCATCACGGCGCGTTGCGGATAGAAGACAATGCGCCTGGATTGCGCGTGGCGCTGTCGCTGCCTGCAATGCGTACAACGGTCGGCCCGACGGCGCGGATGGAGCGCGCATAAGGCGCAATCTTCGTGGTCCCGCCCGCTTCGACGGCGCGCGCCTTCAATGGGGTCACCGTCGCCGAGGCCGCCGGCAAGCGCATCATGACGACCGTGCCTTCTCCAAGACGGGAGCGGACGCGCAGCGCGCCGCCATGCAGCTCGATGAGGGCGCGGGCGATGGCGAGGCCGAGCCCGGATCCGCGCATGCCGTTTTCCATCAGATCGGCGCATTGTTCGAACGGCTTGCCGAGCTTGGGGATGGCGCGCGGGTCGATGCCGCGTCCCGAATCCTCGACATAGACGTCGATCGCGCCGCCGTGGGCTCGCGCGCGCACCCGCACCACGCGTCCGAATTCGCTGAATTTGACTGCGTTGGACAGAAAGATGCTCAGCGTCTTGACGATCGCCGCTTCGTCTCCGACGCAACGCAGGTTTTCGCGGGCGTCGGCGACAAGCTCGATGTTCTTTACTTCGGCGCGCCCGCGCCAGGCTCCGACGGCTTTGCGCAGCGCCTCCGCGACGTTGATCTCCCGTTCGGCAAGGCGGATGAGGCCCGCTTCGAGACGCGACATGTCGAGAATGTCGGACAGCACTTCGTTGAGGTAATTGCCGCCCTGGCGTATGCCGCAGCAATATTCGAGATATTTTGGCGAACCGAGCGCGCCGAAAGGCTCCGCCTCCATCATTTCCGAAAAGCCGATGATGGCGTTGAGCGGCGTGCGCAACTCATGGCTCATATTGGCGAGGAATTCCGATTTCGCCACATAGGCGGCTTCCGCCTCGGCCTTTTGGTGATGATACTGCTCGGCGAGAATCGCGAGCTGCTGCGCCTGCATCTCCAGCGTCTGTCGCGAGCGGGTCAGATCGGCGACGCTCGCGGTGAGGCGGCGCTCCGATTCACGCAGTTTCTCCTCGTTGCGCTTGAGCGCCGTAATATCGGCGCCCACGGAAACATAGCCGCCATCCTTGGTGCGGCGCTCGTTGATCTGAAGCCAGCGCCCGTCGATGAGCTGCGCCTCGTAGGTGCGGGCGTCTGGCGAAGGTCCGTCGGGCGAGGCGACCTGGGTGCGGATCAGCGGCGCGATGGCGCAGCTCATGATCTGCCGATAGTTCGCTCCGGCGGATGCGGCTTCCAGCGAAAGGCCATGCAGTGAGAGAAATTTCGAATTGCAGGTCACGAGTCGGTTTTTGGAGTCCCACAGCACGAAGGCTTCGGAAATCGCGTCGATCGCGTCGCGCAGGCGCAAATTGGCCATCTCCGTTTGTTCGGCGAGCGCGCGTTGCTCCGAAACGTCGATTGCGATTCCAATAAGATGTTTGCCGGCTTCCCGACTATCTTCGACAATCTGCGCTCGCGCGCGCAGCCAGATCCATTCGCCCGTGGCGTTCTTCAGCCGAAACTCGTGATCGACGCTATTCGTCCGTGCGCTCGCGACCATGTCGGCCATCGTCTGGAAGTCGCCATCGTCGGGATGCAGCAGCGCGCTCAATTCGGCATAGGAGAGCGAACGCCGCTCGGCCGGCAGCCCCAACATTTCATACATGGAGTCTGACCAGTAGATCCGGCCGCGCGCAATGTCCCATTCCCAAAGGCCGCACCGGCCGCGCGAAAGCGCCGCCTCGAGGCGCCTGCGGATCAGCGTGTTGGCGCGTTCGACTTCCTGACGACGCCAACTCTGGCGGAAATAGGCGAGGACGATGACGAGCAGCAGCAGCGTGGTGCAGGCGAACAGCAGCGCATAGCGGGACGCGATCACGCGCCACTCGCCGAGCACATTGTCGACGGGATATATCATCGCCACCTGACCGAAGGGCGTCGGCAGCTTTCTGACGCTCACGAGGGCGGGAACGCCATCCGGCAAAGTGACCCGCAAGACGCCGGCGTTGTCGGCGAAGTCGACGAGCGCCTCTTCGGCGCCGATGGCTTGCGACAGCGTCAGGTCTTTCGATGGAATCGGCGGAAAGGCGGCGGCGACGCGGCCGTGCTCATCCGTCACCAGAACGCGTCGCCCTCGCGCGAGCGCGCCTTGCGGCACGAGCTGATCGAGCGGCGCGCCGAAGGGCTTTTGCGCGTCGGTCTTGATTTTATCGCGCAGGTCCTGCGACACGGCGCGCACGAAAAGGTCGAGATCGTCGACGGCCTGCTCGACCAGTCGATCCTGCATCGCGCTGGTCAGCGACACGACAAAGGCGGCGAGAGCGACGAGGCAAACCGCGCAGGCGGCGAACGCCAAAGGGCGCAGCCAGGAGAAGTCCTTCGGACGCTTTGCGCCGTTCTCATCGAACCGGTACGCTCCCCACACGGTATGGGCGTGAGTCTTCACGCGGGCAGCGGGAGCGCGCGCCATCGATAGCCTCCAAAATGAATATGATGCGAACGCGGCTTACGAGCGAATCACCTTCATTCGAATCTCTCGACGCGCGATTGTCCAGATCTTAACGCGACGTTAACGACTCTTTTTTGGGCGCCTCAGCCAAGCGCCTCAGCCAAGCGCCTCAGCCAAGCGCCTCAGCCAAGCGCCCGCGTGGCGATATCGCGCAGGTCCGCCGAGAGATTTTCCTGCGCGACGATATGCTTGAGCCGTGCTTCAATGAGGTCGCGGCGCCGCGACTCCATCGTGCGCCAGGACCGCAGCGCCGAGAGAAGCCGTGCGGACACCTGGGGATTCTTCGGATCGACTTCGAGAACCACGGCCGTCAGCAAATCATATCCTGACCCGTCGAGCGCATGAAAGCGCGTGAGATTGCCGTTCGCGAAGGCGCCGATCAACGCGCGTACGCGGTTGGGGTTGCTCATCGAAAATTCGCGATGCGTCATCAGGCCCAATACGCGCTGTGTGGTCGCCGCTTCCGGAATCATCGCCTGCAGCGAGAACCACTTGTCGATGACGAGCGCGTCACCGGCATATTGTGCGTAGAAACGGGCGAAGGCCTCCTCGCGCGCATGGCCGCCGAGAAGCGCCAATGTGGCGAGCGCGGCGAGCTTGTCGGTCATATTTCCTGCGGTTTCGAACTGCGCCGTAGCCAACGATCGCCCCTTTTCAGCGTCGCCTGCGGCCATGAGGTCGAGCGTCACGTTGCGCAAAGCGCGGCGTCCCGCGCTCGCGGCGTCGGGCGTAAAGGCGCCAGCGGCGGAAAAGCGCGCGTGGATCGCGTCGAGTTCTGAGCCGAGCGACCTGCCGATTTCCGCGCGCAACGCCATGCGGGCGTCGAAGAGCTGATCCGGGTCGACGTCGTTCGCCTTTTCGCGCGCAAGGTCGATGTCCGACGGCAGCGACAACGCCTGTGCGACCAATGCCGGATCGTCCTCGGCCTTGGCGAGCAGCAGTCGCAGCGCTGCGCAAAGTCCCCGGGCGTCCAATGCGCCGGTTTCAAGCCGACCGAAGATCGTTCGCAAGGCGAGGCTTTGCGACGCCTGCCAGCGATTGAACGAATCGTCGTCACAGGCGAGCAGACGTTCGAGATCCTCGCTGGCCGGCGCCGGCTCGAGGCGCACAGGCGCGGAAAAGCCGCGCAGCAGCGAGACCACGGGCCGCGAGGGAATCTCGCGGAAACGGATGACGCGCTCGGCGCGGTCGAGTTCGATCAAACCACGGGCAAGTTCAGTCGGCGCCGCGTCTTCGCTGACGAGATCGAGCTTTTGCCCGTTCTCGCCAAAGAGCGCCAGCGCCAGCGGGATCACGACTGGCTTCTTGTCGCTTTGACCCGGCGTTGGAGGTGTTTGCTGACTCAGCTTCAAGGCAAACGTCTGGGCGGCGGGATCGTAGTCGCTTGACGTCGTCACGACGGGCGTTCCTGCCTGACTGTACCAAAGCGCAAAATGCGTCAGGTCGCGGCCGGACGATGCGGCGAAGCAGGAGAGGAAATCTTCGATCGTCGCGGCCGTCCCGTCGAAGCGTTCGAAATAAAGATCCATGCCGCGGCGGAAGGTGTCTTCGCCGATCAGCGTCCGCAGCATTCGGATGATTTCAGCGCCTTTCTCATAAACGGTCGATGTGTAGAAATTGTTGATTTCCTGATAGACGTCCGGACGCACGGGATGCGCGAGCGGACCTGCGTCTTCGGGGAATTGCGCGAGGCGCAGGCCGCGCACGTCGCCGATGCGCTCCACCGCGCGCGAACGCATGTCAGCCGAAAATTCCTGGTCGCGGAAAACCGTCAGCCCTTCCTTGAGGCAAAGCTGGAACCAGTCGCGGCAGGTGATGCGATTGCCCGTCCAATTGTGGAAATATTCGTGCGCGATGACTCCTTCGATGCCGGCGTAATCGCCGTCGGTCGCGGTGTCGGGCGAGGCGAGCACATATTTGTCGTTGAAGATGTTGAGGCCCTTGTTCTCCATCGCGCCCATGTTGAAGTCGGAAACGGCGACGATGTTGAACACGTCGAGATCATATTCGCGGCCGAATTTCTCTTCGTCCCAGCGCATCGAGCGCTTCAGCGCGTCCATCGCATAGGCCGCGCGCGATTCCTTGCCATGTTCGACGTAAATGGCCAGTTCGACGACGCGGCCCGACATTGTCGTGAATTCGTCGCGCACAACGCCCAAATCGCCGCCGACGAGCGCGAACAGATAAGAAGGCTTTGGGAATGGATCGCGCCAGAGGGCATAGTGGCGATTGGATCCTGCAACATCGCCATGCTCGATCGGATTGCCGTTCGACAGCAGGATCGGCGCTTCGCTTTTCTCGGCTTCGATGCGCGTCGTATAGACGCTGAGCACGTCGGGTCGGTCTAGGAAATAGGTGATGCGGCGAAAACCTTCCGCCTCGCACTGCGTGCAATAGGCCGAGCCGGAGCGATAGAGCCCGGAAAGCTGCGTATTGCCGCTCGGATTGAGCTCCGTGTCGATGTTCAGCGTGAAAGGCGCGTCAGGAACATTGGCGAGAGTAAGGCGTTCCTGCGTCGCTTCATATTCGCCGGGCCCGAGCGTCCGGCCGTCGAGCTTCACGCCCAGCAGCATCAACTCGTCGCCGTCGAGCACGAGGGGCGCAGAAGAATCCCCCGCTGGATTGCGGCGCAGCGCCAGTCGCGCGGAGACGCGGGTCTTGGTCGGATGCAGGCTGAAATCAAGTTCGACAGAATCGATCGCGAAATCGGCAGGACGGTAATCGGCGAGCCGAATGGCGGCGGTCGAAGGATGACGCATATCTTCCTCAGGGCTAGGGTGACGGTTTCTTTGAAGATTATAGAACCCGCGCGCTCATTTGCGACGGTCGGAGCGGCCGAAAACACGGACGCGCAATCTATTTTTTTTGGAAAATCTCCGGCGAGCGGCCGAATTGCCTTGAGCCTGTCGCCGCATCCGGGCAAGATGAGCGCCATCGCGGCGCCGTAGGAATGCGGCGGCCGCTGTTGCGCGCGTCACTTCAGCGTGCGCCGCTTCGCCTCTGGAACGCGTCCCGCTGCCCTCGACAGCGGAAGGCAGGCGGACGGCCTGTAAAGCGAAGGTTCATGATCACTCACATGCGGCTGGCGCTTGCTCCTTTCTTTGGCCTTTGCATTCTCTCGGGCTTTTTCATTCTCGGCGGCGGCCTTCTGACCTTCAGCGCTCCAATAGCGCTAGGCGCCCCCGCCGAGACACAGAACCTGCAGCCGATCCTCGTCAAAATCAGCGAAGATCAGATGCGCGTCGCCGGCGTTGAGACTCAGCCCGTCGAGAAGGAGTCGGGCATGGGCGAACTCGTCGTGCCGGGCGTCGTCGCCGTGCCGCCACAACAGCTCCTCATCGTGGCCGCCCCCGCCGCGGGTCTCGTCGAGACTCTGCTCGTCGCAATCGACGAGGATGTCAAACAAGGTGCGCCGATCGCGACACTGAAGTCGTCGGAGCTCATCGAGGCCCAGCGCGCCTTCCTGCACGCTGTCTCGGAGGCGAATCTCGCGGCCGAGAAGCTGCGGCGCGACGAGCAGTTGTTCAAGGAGCACATCATCGCCGAGCGGCGATTGATCGTCACGCGCGCCGAGGCGACTCAGGCGCGTTCGGCGCTGGATGAGCGCGGGCAAATTCTGTCACTGGCCGGCATGACGGATAAGGAGATCGAGACGCTGAAGCGCGAGCGCAAGCTCGCAAGCTCGCTTGTCGTGCGCGCGCCGGTCGCCGGGACCGTGCTGCAGCGACACGGAACGACGGGCGAACGCGTGCAGGCGTCGGCGCCGCTCATCACCATTGCGCGGCTCGACCCCATTTGGGTCAATCTGCAGGTGCCCCTTGGCCGCGCCGCGGCCCTCGACAACGTCGACCGCGTGCATTTGCCATTGGCGGGCATTGACGGCAGACTCATTCGCATCGGCCGCACCGTGGACGCGGCGACGCAGTCGGTCACGGCCGTCGCCGAGTTTCGGACTGGATCGAGTCCGCTGCGCCCTGGCCAAGCGGTTCAGGCGATCCTGCGCCTTAAGGGCGGCGACGCTTCCCAGTGGCGTGTTTCCTCGGACGCTCTGGTGAACTTCAAAAATCACAATTGGGTGTTCGTGCGCTCGCCGGAAGGCTTTGTCGCGACCCCGGTGACGCTACTTTCCGAGACGCCGCAATCCGCGTCCGTCCAAGGCGCGCTTAAGGCAGGCGAGCGCGTTGCGACTCGCGGCCTGCTGACCTTGCTGGCGGAACTCGCCGAGGCCGAAAGGTGACGATACGCAATGCTTGAAAGACTGATCCGTGTCGCGCTCCAGCAGCGGCTGCTCGTCTTTCTTGGCGCGCTCGGCCTCGCCGCGTGGGGGGCGGTCAGCTATTTCAAACTGCCGATCGACGCATTTCCGGACGTCGCCCCGGTGCAGGTGATGGTCGCCATGCGCGCGCCGGGCCTCACGCCAGAGGAGTTGGAGGCGCGCGTCACCGTGCCGATCGAGCTCGCGGCGAAAGGCATTCCCAGCCTCGTCCGCATGCGCTCGACAACGCGTTATTCGGTGACGCTGATCACCTTCGAATTTTCGGAAGGGACAGACATCTACTGGGCGCGCGCGCAGGTCAACGAGCGTCTGGCGCAAGCGCAAAGTCAGTTGCCGGACGGCGTTTCCGGCGGCCTCGCGCCGATTGTCACGCCGCTTGGCGAGATGGTGATGTTCACCATCGTCGGCGGCCATCTCACGCCGACGGAGCAACGCACGCTGCTCGATTGGACGATACGCCCCGCCATCCGCGGCCTGCCGGGCGTCGCCGACCTCAACGTGCTCGGCGGCTTCGTGCGCACCTTCGAAGTCGCGCCGTTTCCAGCCGCCATGGCGTCTCGCGGCGTCACCGTGGAGATGCTCCAGTCGGCGCTCTCCAACAACAATAAGAACGACGGCGCGGGGCGCGTGCGCGATGGCGAGGAAGCGCTGCTCGTGCGCGCCGAAGGTCGTCTGCGATCGCTTGAGGAGATACGGTCCGTCGTCATCGCCGCGCGTGACACGGGCATCGTGCGCGTCGGCGACGTCGCCGAAGTGCGCAACGGCGCGTTGCCGCGCAACGGCGTCGTCGTGCGCAACGGCGAAGGCGAGGCGGTGTGGGGACTTGTTCTCGGGCTGCGCGGCGCCGACGCGCGCATGGTGGTCAGTGGCGTGAAGCAGCGCCTGGCCGAGATCGAGCCCACGTTGCCGAACGGGGCCAAAATCGAAATCTTCTACGATCGCAGCGAATTGATCGGCAAAGCAGTCTGGACCGTACAGAAGGTGCTGATCGAGGCGATCGTCCTCGTCGTCATCCTGCTCGTCTTGTTCCTTGGCGATCTTCGCGCCGCGATCGTCGTTTCGGTCATTTTGCCGCTCGCCGCGCTCGCGACGTTCGGCATCATGCGCTGGTGGGGACTCTCGGCGAATATCATGTCGCTCGGCGGTCTTGCGATCGCCATTGGACTTTTGGTCGACTGCGCGGTCGTCGTCGTGGAGAACGTCGAACATCGCATGGCGCATGCGCATGACGTCAGTCTTTCCGATCGCATTTTCATGACGCTTGAGGCGACTCGCGAGGTCGCCGTCCCGCTCACGTCTGGCGTGGTCATCATCGTCACCGTGTTTCTGCCGCTGCTCTCTCTCGAAGGGCTGGAGGGTCGTCTGTTCGCGCCGGTGGCGCTGACCATCGCCTTCGCGCTCGGATCGGCGCTCGTGCTGTCGCTCACCGTCGTTCCGGCGCTGAGCGCGACATTGTTGAAGCCCGGCCATGCCGACGAGCCCTGGCTTGTGCGCAAGCTCGCCGGGATTTACGAGCCGCTGCTCAGACGCTCGCTCGACAAGCCCTTAATTGTCGGCGCCGCCGCCATCATCGGCCTCGTCGTCGCTTTCACCGCCTATGCGGGCATCGGCCAGACCTTTATGCCGGTGATGAACGAGGGCACGCCCGTCATCACCATCCGCAAACATCCGACGATCAGCGTCAATATGGCCGCGGAGACCGACATGCGCATTCAGCGGGCAATCATGGAGCGCGTGCCGGAAGTCAAGGGAATGATGGCCCGCGCCGGCGCCGACGAGCTCGGCATCGATCCCGTCGGCCTCAACGACACCGACAATTTCCTGACGCTGGCGCCGAAAAGCGAATGGCGCGGCAAGGATATAGATTGGCTGATGGGCGAGATTCGCGCCGTTCTCGACAGCATGCCCGGCATTTCCTACGCCTTTTCGCAGCCGATCGACATGCGCGTGCAGGAAATGATCATCGGCGCCCGCGGCGACGTCGTCGTCAAGATATTTGGCGACGATATCGATGAACTCAACCGCCTCACCCGCGAGGTTGCCGCGACATTGCGCAAGATCAAGGGGTCGCGTGACGTTTTCGGTCTGCAGAACGACGGCATGCGCTATCTGACGGCGCGCGTCGATCGGCTGGCTGCCGGGCGCTTTGGCCTCAACGCCGGCGAGATTCAGGACGCGCTGCGCGTGTGGGTCGACGGTCAGCCGGTCGGCATCGTGCTGGAAGGGCCGATCCGCACGCCGCTCGTCATCCGCGGCTCGGAGACCTCGCGCCGCTCGTCCGTCGATTTCGCGCGGCTGCCGATGGTGTCGTCGGAAGGCAAAGTCGTCGAACTGTCGCAACTCGCCGACGTGCGCGTGGAAAATGGGCCGATCCAGATCATTCGCGAGGAAGGCCGTCGCTTCGCCACCGTCCTCGCCAATGTGACGGGACGCGATCTTGTCGGATTCGTCGACGAAGCCAAGAAAGCCGTCGCCAAAAACGTAAAGACGCCGCCGGGATATCGCTATCAATGGGGCGGTCAGTTTGAAAACCAGCAACGCGCTTCGGCCCGACTCGCGATCGTCGTGCCGATCGCGCTGGCGCTGATTTTTCTCTTGCTTTATCTAACCTTCAACTCGGTGCTGCAGGCGACGCTGGTGTTCTGCAATGTGCCTTTCGCGGCGATCGGCGGCATTTTGGGCCTGTGGCTTTCGGGAGAATTCATGTCCGTGCCCTCGTCGGTCGGCTTTATCGCGCTTATCGGAATCGCGGTTCTCAATGGCGTCGTGCTCATATCCTACATCAACAAGCTTGTGGCTGAAGGCACGCGCAGCACGCGCGAAGCGGTGTTAGAGGGCGCGCGTCGGCGCATGCGGCCCGTTATGCTCACCGCCACCATCGCGGCCTTCGGCTTGATCCCGTTCCTGTTCGCGCATGGGCCCGGCGCCGAGATCCAGCGCCCGCTCGCCATCGTCGTCATCGGAGGGTTGATCTCGGCCACGGTGCTGACCTTGATCCTGCTGCCGATTCTTTACGATCGCACCGCCAATCTCGGCTTGGTCATTCGTCAGAAGTTTCGCGCGCGCGCGAAGCGGCAACCCGCACCAATGCGTGCGCGCGAGGACGCTCGCGCATGAGGATGGGCGCGGTCTACACGGCATTTTTCTTGTTTGCGTTCGCTTTGCCTTTCGGGACGGGAGTCTTTGCACAGGAGCAGGGCGAGCCGGCGGAGATGCAGATCAAAGCGTCTGTCAAAGCTGTACCCAAGAAACCGCCTGGGACATCGCCCAAGAAAGCCCGTGTTCGGGCGCCGACCAGGCGAAGCGGCGGCGTGTTGGCGAAACACCTTGAGATGGCCGTCTTGGTTGATGCGCAGAGCCGTTCGCTCGAAGCGCAGTTTCGCGCCACCTCGGCGCGCTATGCGACGGCCAATTCGATTACGCCAGGCTCGCCCTATGTCGAGGGCTTGCAGCGAAACTCGGCCGCCGGCAATTTACGCAACTACAATGAAACCGAACTTGAGATCGGCATGCCCTTGTGGCTGCCCGGGCAGCGGGACGCCTATGCGGGAACTGTCACGACCGGACTCTTCGAGGTTGAAGAGCGACTGGCGCTTCGTCGATTAGAAGTCGCCGGCGTTTTGCGCGACGTGTGGTGGACTGCGCAGCGCGCGGCGCGCGAAGTTTCCGTTGCGCGCAATCGCGTCGCCACCGCCCGCGACATCGGCGCGGACATGACGCGCCGCGTCGAGCTTGGCGACGCCGCTCAGACCGATGCGCTGCTTGCCAGGAACGAAACGCTCGCCGCCGAAACGGAGCTTGCGCAGTCGGAGGGCGCGGTAAAGGTGGCGCGCGCCACCTACGCGGGCCTGACCGGCGGCGCGCAGCCGGATGGGAAGCTTGAATCCGTGCGGCCGCCGATCGACATCGAGGAGCATCCTGCGCTGCGCGCGCCCGTCGCCGCGCTTGCGCGCGCCAGAGCGCAGGCGGAGCTTGTCGACGCGACGCCGATCCCCAGTCCGGAGATCGGCATTTTCGGCCGGCAGGAACATAATGATCAATATGCGACCGACCGTTCGATCGATCTCTTGGATCCGATCACGAACCAGCGCACGGATGCGACCACGGTGGGGGTGCGCATCCGCATTCCGCTCCCGACCGCCGGCCGAAATGAGCCGAGACGCGCCGAGGCGCTCGCCGAAATGGATCGCGCCACCGCTGAATATGAGCGCGCGAAGCTCGTCGTGGTCGCCGAGATCAAGGCGGCGCACGCATCGCTGGCGGCGGCGCAACGCGCGGCGAAACTGGCCAACAGCCGTCTTACCGTCGCCAATGAACAGTTTGAACTGTCGCGCAAAGCCTTCAAGCTCGGAGAGATCAGCGCCTTCGATCTTTATCGCGTGCGGCAGATTCAACTCGAGGCGCAGCGCATGGAGGCGAACGCCGAGATCAATGTCGGCGTCGCGATCTCCCGACTTAATCAGGCGCAGGGATATGCGCCTTAGCAGTGGGCGATGCGCGATTTATGGACATTGGCGCACGAAGTCCGCGATACGCGCAATCGTCGGCTGATCGAGCAGCAGCGGCGCATGGCCCTGGCCTTCGACCCAGGCCCGCTCAAGGCGCGACGCGCGCCGGGCCATCTCGTCAAAGACTTCGGGCGAGAGAATGTCGGAGTTCGCGCCGCGAATGGCGAGAATCGGCACATCCGACAGCGCGGCGAAGTCGTCCCAATGTTCCTTTGGCGCAACGTCGGGCAGGACAGAGTCGAGCGTATGCGACAATTCCGGATCGTAGCGCAGCAGAACTTTCCCGTCCTTTTCGACGAAGGTAAGCCGCGCATAATCCTCCCACTCCTGCGGCGAGACGCCGGAAAAATTGACGCCGGCGGTCATTCGCATCAAGGCGATCGCTTCGCGCATAGACGGGATGGGCGGCAGCTTGCCGACGTAGCGCTTAATGCGGAGCAGGCCGGCATGCTCGATCTTCGGTCCGATGTCGTTGAGCACCGCGCCGCGCACGACGCCGGGCCGGCGCGCCGCGATGCGCATCGTGTGAAGACCGCCGCGTGACGTGCCGATGAACACCGCTTGCGCGACGCCCGCGTCGGCAAGTTGAGCCATGATGTCGGCATGCTCGACGTTGAAGTCATAGCGTCGCCAGTCCTGATCCCAGTCGGATCGGCCGCGTCCACGATAGTCGAGCGCAAGAATCCTCCGGCCGTCGGCTTGCAGGGTCCTGGCGATGCGGTCGAAATCATCGGCCGAGCGCGCAAGCCCCGGCAGGCAAACAACCGGGAGCAGACCCCCGCCGCCGTCCGGCGGCGCGGGATAGTCGAAATAATGCAAGCGGAGCCCGTCGGCCGCGTGGATGTAGCGGCTAAACGGTTCTTGCGCAGACGCCATGGAACGACCATTCCCGCATGTAAAACCTGCCCGGTCGACAGCGACATTGACGCGATGAATCGAGTTTCGCAACTGCGCCGCTGGCGCTTTGTGTTCCTTGACTTCAAAGCCGGTTGCGGCGAGTTTGCCCGCGCCCGCGAGGCGTCCCTCGCCTAAAGGAAAACGCCGCCTCAATGCGCTCCTATCTCGACTTCGAAAAGCCCGTCGCAGAACTCGAAACCAAGGTCGACGAACTGCGCGCGCTGGCCGGAAACGGAGAGGCCGTGTCGATCGGCGAGGAGCTCAGCAAGCTCCAGGCCAAAGCCGCGAAGGCGCTCGCGGATCTCTACGCCGGCCTGACGCCCTGGCAGAAGATCCAGGTGGCGCGGCACCCGCAGCGGCCACATTTTTCTGACTATGTGCGGCAGCTTGTCGACGAGTTCACGCCGCTCGCCGGAGACAGGCTGTTCGGCGAGGACTTCGCGATCGTCGGCGGTTTCGGGCGGTTCCGCGGCGAGCCGATCTGCGTCATCGGCCAGGAGAAGGGCTCGGACACCTCGAGTCGTCTTCATCACAATTTCGGCATGGCGCGGCCGGAAGGCTATCGCAAGGCGGTCCGCCTGATGGAGCTCGCCGACCGTTTCGGTTTGCCGGTCGTCTCGCTTGTCGATACGGCTGGCGCTTTTCCGGGCATCGACGCCGAAGAGCGCGGGCAGGCCGAAGCGATCGCCCGGTCCACCGACGTGTCGCTCTTGCTCGGCGTGCCCAATGTCGCGGTGGTGGTGGGCGAGGGCGGGTCGGGCGGGGCGATCGCGATCGCCGCGGCCAACAAAGTGCTGATGCTTGAGCACTCAGTCTACACCGTCGCGTCGCCCGAAGCTTCGGCCTCGATCCTGTGGCGCGACTCCGCCAAGGCGCAAGAGGCGGCGACGAGCATGAAGATCACAGCGCAGGATCTCTTAAAGTTCGGCATCATCGACCTGATCGTAACGGAGCCGCCGGGCGGCGCCCATCGCGATCCTCAGGCGGCCATTGGCGCAGTCGGAGATGCGCTCGCCAAGGAACTTGCCGGCTTGGCGAATTTGTCGCGCGAACAGCTGAGACAATTCCGCGCCGACAAGTTTTTGGCCATGGGCCGGAAACTTGAAGAGAAGCGTTAACGTAAATTCCAGAAGATTGGCCCTAAAAGCGCGTACGCGCGCGGTTCTTCGCTGATTTGGACACGTTCTCGTCCCATTGTTTGGTTTTCGTGATCAGGCGCGGCGGCTCGCTTCCGAGACCTTCGCGAGGCGACTGCGCCGCCAGAGGGGACATTATGAAGACTCGAGGCATTGCGCCGGCGCTGGGGCTTGCCGTCCTGGCCGCCTTTGCGCTCTCAGCCTGCGAGCAGAGCGGTCTCGCGCATCGCTCGCTAGCGCCGATCCCCTCCGAGACTGTCGCGCTGATGGAGCAGGCCGGCACGACCAAGGAAGCGCCGATGCTGATCCGCGCCTACAAAAAGGAAGCGGAGCTCGAAATCTGGAAGATGCGGTCCGATGGTCGTTACGTCCATCTGAAAACGTTTCCGATGTGCCGCTGGTCGGGTCAGCTCGGACCCAAGCGTCGCCAGGGCGACCGCCAAGTGCCGGAAGGCTTTTACGCCATCGGCCCGGCGCAGATGAATCCGAACTCAAGCTATTATCTGTCGTTTAACGTCGGCTATCCGAACGCGCTCGACCGCGCCCTTGGCCACACCGGCGGCGACATCATGGTGCACGGCGCCTGCTCGTCGGCCGGCTGCTTTTCCATGACCGACAAGCAGATCGCCGAGATCTACGCGATCGCCCGCTCGTCGCTCGCCGGCGGTCAACGCGCGATCCAGATGCAATCCTTCCCCTTCAAGATGACGGCGGAAAATCTCGCCAAGCACCGTCTCGATCCCAACATCGACTTCTGGAAGCAGCTCAAGGAAGGCTCCGATCATTTCGAGGTGAGCTTGCAGGAGCCGCAGGTCGCCTTTTGCAACCGGCGTTACGTGTTCAACGCCGCCGGCTCGGCCAATCTCGATCCGGAGGCCGCCTGTCCGCCGCTCAAACAGGACCCGGAGATCGCCCAGGCGGTGGCCGAGAAGACCGCCAAGGACGAAGCCAAAATCGCTCAGCTCGCGCAAAGCGGCGTGAAGCCGGTGCGAATCGTTTATCAGGACGGCGGCCAGCACCCCGCCTTTGCGTCGCGGGTTCCGGAGGTCAGCCGGCCGGAAACGATCCTTCCGCCCACCGAAATCGCCCTCGACGAGAAGCCGAACCGAGGCGCTGGGGCGGCTGCCGCCAAATCGCCGGTCGTGACCTTGGCCGCGGCGAAGGCCGCTGCCGAAAGCCGGCAGACCCGCGTCGTCGCATTGGCGCCGATGCGCAGCGACCACCGCGACCTCTCCGCGCTCGCCGCCTCGGATCCAAGCCCCACCAACAGCGTCAAAAAATTGGCGCGTTCTAACAAGGAAGCGGGAGATATTCCGACGCCGCCGGCCTCTATCGGAGTCAGGAAATCCGCGGCCGCTCACTCGACCAAATCGTTTTAAGACTCTCGGATCCTTCGAGCAAACTCAAAGCCGCGCCTAGGCGCGGCTTTCTTTTCTGTCCAAGGCGATGGGCGGCGACTCGCTGAACCTTTGCCGTGTAGCGAAAAATATCTTGACTCTTGTGCGGCGCAGCAATATAACAGTGCGACGCAGCGAGAGTTGTCTTGCTTCGTAGCCCTCCTTGGGCGTTTCCTCCCTTGACTTGGGCCGCTGGTTCGTCCGGCGGCCCTTTTTTTATGCCATCAGGTGGAAAAACGAGCCGGAGACGCCGTTTCTCGCCAGTCCGGCTGGGCGTTCGTCGTCGCTATAGGCGTCGCGCGCCAGCGCGAAGGGCGCGCCTTCTTCGCGAAGAACCGTCGCGTAGTGAAATTCATGGCCGCGCAGTCGAAATCCGACAGCGCCCAGCGGGTGGTCTGCCGCGAGTTGCGCCTGCCGATAGCCGAGATGCAATTTCCGCTGGGCGAAGCTCGTTTCCAGTTCGAGCAGTCCGGCCATTTCATGCGCCTCGCCCGCCGCGTCGATCAGCGCGCGGCCGAGAACCATGTAGCCGCCGCATTCGCCGTGGAGCCATCCTCTCCGAGCGAAACGCCGCAACCCCTTTATGAAGGACTGCGCCGCCGACAGCCGACCGGCGTGCAACTCCGGATAGCCGCCCGGCAGCCAGCAGAGATCGCAAGCTTCGGGCGGCGCCTCGTCGGCGAGCGGCGCGAAGAAGCAAAGCTCCGCGCCGGCGTCGCGCCAGCTCTGCGCGAGATGCGGATAAAAGAAGGAGAAAGCGTCGTCGCGCGCCACCGCGATGCGCTGGGCCGGCGGCGGAAGCGCCACGACGCTTGTCATTCCCGACGCCCGCGCAGCGGGCGATCGGGAATCCAGAGCCGCGACAGGCGCGTCTGGCGTCATGCTGGATTCCCGATCGCTTCGCTTGCGCGAAGCGTCGGGAATGACATCGCCAGTTGCGGCGATCGTCGCGCAAGCGACAATCGCCGCGATATCCACATGCGCGTCTACGAAGTCCGCGAGCGCCTCGAGACGCCCGTCGAGACCTGCCGTTTCGCCCGCCTGCACCAACCCCAGATGGCGTTCGGGGAGGGAAACCGCCTCGTTGCGGGGCAGCGCGCCGAACACCGGGATGCCCAGCGCCTCGATCGCTTCGCCGGCGAGTCTGCGATGACGCTCGGAGCCGACGCGGTTCAATACGACGCCGGCGACCTTTACGCGCGCGTCGTGTCCAGCGATGCCGCGAACAATCGCCGCCGCCGTCTGCCCTTGGCCGGAGACGTCATGAACGAGCACGACCGGCCAGCCGAGCATGGCGGCGATGTCGGCGCTGGCGCCGATTCCCGCCGCGCCGTCGGGCGCGCCGTCAAAGAGCCCCATCGCGCCTTCGGCGACCACGATGTCCGCGCCTTCGCTCACCCGCGCGGCGAGCCGCGCGATCAGCGCCGCATCCATCGCCCATGAATCGAGATTGACGCCGGCGCGGCCGGTCGCCGCCGCGTGAAAGGCAGGGTCGATATAGTCCGGCCCGCATTTGACCGGGGCGACGCGCAAGCCGCGCCGCGTCAGCGCGCGCATCAGGCCGAGCGTCAGCGTCGTCTTGCCCGATGAGGAGCGCGCCGCGCCGATCAGCAGGCCAGGCGCGTTCACCTTTCGCCACTCGGCCGAAAGCGCCGATCGTAGTCCGCGTCGTAAAGCGCGCTTTCGCGGAAATCTTCGCTCGCGAGCGCCGGTCCGACGAGAATAAGCGCGGTGCGCTCCATCGGCGTCTCGGCCGCGCGCCCTTCAATGTCGGCGAGCGTGCCGCGCACGACGCGCTCATCGGGCCATGAGGCGCGATAAACGAGGGCCACGGGACAGCCGCCGCCATAATAGGGCGCCAGCTCCTCCACGACCCGCGCCAGAACATGGATCGAGAGATGGATCGCGAGCGTCGCGCCGGACTGCGCGAATGTCGCGAGCCTTTCGCTTTCAGGCATCGACGAGGCGCGCCCCGACGTGCGCGTCAGCACCAGCGATTGCGCGACTTCGGGCAGTGTGAGTTCGCGCTTCAAGGCGGCGCTCGCCGCCGCGAAGGCGGGAACGCCAGGCGTCATTGTGCAAGGAATGCCGAGCGCGTCGAGGCGGCGCATCTGCTCTCCCACCGCGCTCCAGATCGAGAGATCGCCCGAATGCAGCCGCGCGACGTCGAGACCGGCGTCATGCGCCTGCTGCATTTCTGCGATGATGGCGTCGAGCGACAGCGGCGCGGTATCGACGATGCGCGCGCCTGGCGGACAATGCGCCAGCACGCCGGCAGGCACGAGCGAGCCGGCGTATAGGCACACCGGACATCGCGCGATGAGATCGCGTCCGCGCAAGGTGAGCAGATCGGCGGCGCCGGGGCCCGCGCCGATGAAATGCACGGTCATGAGTTGTTCTCTTCGCTGCGCTTCGCCAGAGCGCAGGCGGCGACCGGCGTCGTCAGGCGCGGCGCGACGAGGCGGCTGTTTGGTCCGGCGCCGACAAGCGCCGCGGCTTCGGCGACGCTGCCCACTCCAAACATCGCCTGCACGCGCGGCGAATGCGTCGCCGCCGTCGCCTTGCGGGCGCGCAGCGCCGCGAGCGGCAAAAAGACGAGTTTGAGCCCAAGTTTGCGCGCCGCCTCGTGCACCCCGGCTTCCTCCGCCTTGCTTTCAAGCGCGTAGAGCCTCGCCTCGCTGAGATCGACGTTATGCGTCTGCGCGACGCGGCGCACAAGTTCGACGATATCGTTCGCGGCGACGCCGCGCCTTGCGCCGAGCCCAAAGGCGTATGTGGCATTCATCTCTTTGTCGCTCGCCATTGCGTGACCGCCATTGCTGGATCGAGCGCATGGAAGCGGCCGATCGGGCGCGCATGCGCTATCTGCAGATGTATGAGCTCGCCGCCATTGTCGCGATAGGCGTCGGCGAGCAGCGACTGAGTCTCAATCGTAACGGCGTTGGCGACGATGCGTCCCAAGCGAGGGAGCGCGTCCCACGCGGCGGCAAGCGTCGCCGCATCGGCGCCGCCACCGATGAAGATCGCCTGCGGCGTATCGAGTTCGGCGAGCGCTTGCGGCGCTTCGCCAGCGACGACGCGCAGATCCGGAACGCCGAGCGACAGCGCGTTGCGCGCGATGCGCGCCGCGCGCGCCGCATCGCGCTCGATAGCGATGGCGCGGTTTCCGGGATCGCTCAGCATCCATTCGATGGCGACGGAGCCGGCGCCGGCGCCGACGTCCCACAGCAATTCGCCCTTGCGCGGCGCGAGCGCCGAAAGCGTCACGGCGCGGATGTCGCGCTTGGTGAGCTGCCCGTCATGCTCGAACCAATCATCGGGGAGGCCCGGCGCCAGCGGAATGACCATTGCGTCTCCGCCGGCGTCAACTTCAACGGCGACCGTATTGAGCGGCGCAATGTCATTGAGCGCAAAGGCGTCGGCGCGCGCGTCGCGGACGCGCTCATGTGGACCGCCGAGCCGTTCAAGCACATGGACGCGCGATCCGCCCATGCCGCGCAGAGCGAGATGCCGCGCGAGGCGCGCCGGCGTCGTCTCGTCCCAGGAGAGCGCAATGATCTTTGCGCGCGGCTGCAAATGCGGCGTCACACGCTCAAAGGCGCGGCCGTGCAGCGAGAGGAGCGCGCAATCCTGCAGGCTCCATTTGAGCCGCGCGGCCGCGAGTGAAAACGCTGATGGCGCCGGAACGCAGAAAATCTCGTCACGCGCGACATGGCGCGCGATGAGATCGCCGACGCCGTAGAAGAAGGGATCGCCTGAGGCGAGAACCACCGTGGGCCTGCCGCGCTGCGCCAGAATTCTGGGCAATGCGTCGGAGAGCAGCGAGGGCCACTGCAGGCGCTCCGCCGGCGCGTCGATCATCGCGAGATGTCGCGCGCCGCCGACGATCAGCGAGGCTTGCGCCACGAGCGCCCACGCCGCCGGCGTCAGCGCGTCGGCGCCGTCTTCGCCCAGCCCGATCAGCGACAGCCATGGCGCGTTCATGTCGCCTTCCGCGACGTATAGACCCAGTCGCGCGCGCCCTCGCGCGCGATGCGCCGCGTGCCGCTGGCGCCGATCACGACAAGCGTCGACATATCGACCTTGTCGCCCTCGGCTTCATCAAGTCGCGTCAGAATGATCTCTTCATTCTCGCGGCCGACGGATTTCGCAAGGCCGACGAAAGTCTCGCCGGGAAGATGACGACGCAGCAGCGCAAAGGCGTCGTTGATGCGCGTCGGCCGCGCGCGCGACGCCGGATTGTATAGCGCGATGACAAAGTCGCCTTGCGCGGCATGTTCCAGCCGCTTGGCGATGACGTCCCACGGCTTGAGATTGTCGGACAGCGAGATCGCGCAAAAGTCATGGCCGAGCGGCGCCCCGAGACGCGCCGCCGCCGCCTGCATCGCCGAGACGCCGGGCAGCACGCGAATGTCGAGATCGCGCCACGCGCGCGGACCGCAATCGACCGCTTCGAAAACCGCCGCGGCCATGGCGAAGACGCCGGGATCGCCGCCGGAGACGACGGCTACGCGGCGACCCTGCGCGGCGCGCGCCAGCGCCTCTTGGGCGCGGTCGATCTCGACGCGGTTGTCGCTTGCAAGCCGTGTCTGTCCTGCGCGCTCGGGAACGCGCGCGACGTAAGGCGCATAACCGATAATGTCCTGCGCCTCATCGAGCGCCGCCTGCGCCTCGTGAGTCAGCCATCGCGCGTCGGCCGGACCAAGGCCGACGATGTCAAGCGCGCCGCTCAAGGGCGCCGGCCTCGCCCCGGCACCAGCGCCATCGAGAAATAGGGCGCGTCATCGTCGCGC
Organism: Methylocystis silviterrae; assembly: GCF_013350005.1. Lineage (GTDB taxonomy): Bacteria > Pseudomonadota > Alphaproteobacteria > Rhizobiales > Beijerinckiaceae > Methylocystis > Methylocystis silviterrae. Next base: position 69,623 of record NZ_JABVWW010000004.1, on the reverse strand, counting down.
TTGTCGGCGAAGCGCATGATCTTTTCGCCGGGCATCGCGCCGCGTTCGACATAGATCGCGCGATCGATGACGCCGGCGCGAGTCATCGCGCGGCGCAGCTTGGCGAAATTGCCGCCAAGCTTCATCACCACCGCGGCGTCGGTTTCGGCGAGGCGCGACGCAAGTCTGTCTTCGTCGAGCGTCGCCGGCAGAACGGTGAGAATGTCGTCGCCCCAAGCCATCGGCTGGCGCGCCGCGGCGAAACACCCCGACATGCCCGAGACGCCGGCGCAAATCTCGACGCGAAAGCGCGTGTCAAGCCGTGCGAACATATGCATGAAGGAGCCGTAGAGCAGCGGATCGCCTTCGCAGAGCAGCGTCACGTCGCGGCCGGCTTCGAGCACGGCGCGAATGCGCGTCACGCAATCTTCGTAGAAGTGCTGAAGCGACGAGACATATTCCGGCTGATCGAAAGGAATCTCCGTCGTCACTGGATAGAGCAGCGCGATCTCTTCGCACCCCGGCGCGAGATAAGGCGCAGCGATCGCGCGCGCGTGGCTTGCGCGTCCGCGCTTGGCGAAGAAGGCGACGACGTTCGCCGCGCCGATGAGGCGCGCGGCCTTCACCGTCACAAGCTCCGGATCGCCAGGACCGAGGCCGACGCCGATCAGCGCGCCGAGCGTCGCGACGGTTTCATGCGATGTCGAGGCGAGCGCGTTCATTCCTGTTCGCTCGCCAGCGCATTTATGGCGGCGGCGGCCATGGCGCTGCCGCCTTTGCGGCCTTTCACGATCACGAAGGGAACGCGGCCGTATTCGCGCAGCGCGTCCTTCGATTCCGCCGCGCCGACAAAGCCGACCGGCATGCCGATGATGGCGGCCGGAGGCGCCGCGCCTTCGTCAATCATCTCGAGGAGACGGAACAGCGCGGTGGGCGCATTGCCGATCGCGACCAATGCGCCATCCAGCCGGTTGCGCCACAGCTCCAGCGCCGCGGCGCTGCGCGTGGTTCCGATCTCGGCGGCAAGCGCCGGCACGCGCGGCTCGAGCAGCGTGCAGACCACCTGGTTCTCCGCCGGCAGACGCGAACGCGTGACGCCATGCGCGACCATGTTGGAGTCGCATAGAATCGGCGCGCCCTTCTGCAGCGCGTTGCGCGCCGCCGCAACGAAATCCGGCGAGAACTCGATGTCGTCGGAAAGCTCCACCATACCGCAGGCGTGGATCATGCGCACGGCGATCTTTTCCTGCTCGGGCGTGAAACGCGCGAGGTTCGACTCGGAGCGAATGGTTGCAAACGAGCGCGCGTAAATCTGCGCGCCTTCGTGGATATAGTCGAAGCGGCGGCTCATTGCGTCCTACCGCTTGCGCGCGCGGAGAGTTCGCGCATCACGGCCTCGAATGTCAGCGATCTGAAGCGCGGCGCGCCATCGGCGCCGGCGTTCTCGATGAGATCGAACCCTTCGGCGTTGGCAAGCAGCGTGATCGGCGAGGCGCTCTGCCGGGCGCAGCCTTTCGCGCAGCCCGAAAGATGAAGGCCAACGCCGTCAGCGCCGCCGATCATCTGCGCAAGCGGCGCGAGATCCATCGCATGCGCGCGCGTCTCGGCGATCGCCTGCGGACATTCCGGCGCGCCGGGACAGGCGATGACGGCGAGGCGCTTGTCGTCGGCCGACGTGATGAGGTCGTGGTCTTGCGCGCGCGAGACGACGCGTCGCGCGTTGTCTTTATCGGGCGTGACGATCAGCAAGGCGCGCCACGGCGTGAGGCGCAGTTCGCTGGTTCCTTCGCTTTGTGCAAGATCGGCCACGGCGGCGAGTTCATCTGCGCGCCAGCGGCCGAAGGGCGCGCCGACGCCGGCGAAAGCGAGGGCGCCGCAGCGTTGCGCCCCAAAAATATGCGCGCGGGACGCGGGCGCCGGCGCTTCCCTGGAGACGCGCATGACGAGTCCGGCCGCGCGTGGCAGCGCGTCGGCGCCGAGCGCCTCGACCAGCGTGCGGACGCGCCTGAAGCTATTTGCATGACGGTCGCGCAGCTCCACGAAGGCGCGCGCAAAGCGCAACGCCACGTCGAGCGCGTCATCGGTCGCGACGACTACGGCGCGATTGGGAACGCTGGCGATGCGAATTGCGACGTCGCCCTTTGCAATCGCTTCGATCCGAATGTCGGCCTCGACGTCGGCAAGCGACAGCGCGCCGCCATCATCCAGAAGAAACAGAAATTTCGGCGGAAGCGCGCGCAGCGCCGCGTCGCGCTGCAATTCCGCAGCAAGCTCCACAGCCATGACGTTGGCGTCGAAAGCGCCGGCGACGAGGCCGGCGAGCGGCGACGCGATGACATTCGTCACGCGTTCGGCGTCGGCGCTGGGCGCGAGCATGCCGATCGCCTCGAGGCCGCGCAGGGCTTCGGCGATCGTCGCTTCGCTGATCCCGCGCAGCTGCAGTTGAGCGCGCTGCGAGAGATCGATGAGCCCATTGCCGCAGTTGTCCGCAATTCTCGCGATCTCGCGCGCCTGCGCCGCGCTCATGCGAGAGCCGACCGCCTTGGCGCGGATCAGCAAACCGTCGCCGCTCGGCATCGGCGCGAAGGCTCCGGGACACCAGCCCTTGATCTCAGGCCTCGGCTGCAATACGCCCTCCCTCTTGGCGTTCGATATCGCTTAAGGCGCCGCGCACGCTGTTGCGTTGCGTATTCCACAAGCCGCGCGCGAGCGCTTCGCTAAAAACCCGAGCGATTGCGGTGAGCGCGCGGGGATTTTCCATGGCGAGAAAATCGCGTGTCGCATCATCGCCTAAGGTGGCGTCAAAAGCGAGATCGAATTGCGCATCGCTAATGAGGCCGCTTGTCGCGGCGAAAGCATAGAGATTGTCTATCGTCTCGGCGATTTCGCCGGCGCCGCGGTGGCCGTGCCGCTTCTGGCCTTGCAGCCATTGGGGATTGGCGAGCCGCATGCGCAGGACGCGCGCGATTTCGTCTTTCAGAGCGCGCGGCCGTAACCGTTCCGGCCGCGTCGCATCGATATGCACCAAATCGGCGTCTCCGCCAAGCATGGCGTTGGCGGCGGCAAAGCCCCCTTCGTAATCGGCGAAGGCGGGTCCGATCAGAATGTCGACCTCCGCCATGTCTTGCACATGGACATGCGCATCGGCGTCAGCGACGCGCGCGCTGAACGCCGCGATGGCCTCGTCGCTTTCACCCGCGCGATCAAAGGCGTGACCTGCGGCGAAAAGATAGGCGTGCGCAAGATCGTCGCGGCCGGACCAATTGCCGCGCAGCGCGCGATCGCTCACGCCAAGGCCGTAAGTTCCGTCGGCGGCGCCGAAGACGCGGCGCAGATCGTCTGCCGCTTTCAGCGGATTGATTTCAGCGTCTTCATCGCGCGCGGCGACCGCATGCACGGCGTCGTCGAACAACGCAATGAGATTTCCGAACATGTCGCGAAACAGCCCCGAAACCTGCAGCGTCACGTCGACGCGCGGAAACTCGAGCCGCGCCTGCGGCAGAATTTCGAAGCCGATGACGCGTGCGCTCGCCGTGTCCCAGCGCGGCGCGACGCCGAGAAGCGCGAGCGCTTGCGCGAAATCCTCGCCGCCGGTGCGGATCGTCGCGCTTCCCCACAGGTCGAGCATGATGTGGCGCGGGAATTCGCCATGCAGTTGCGCATGGCGCGTCATCACCTCAGCGGCGGCGCGGCGACCGATGTCATAGGCCGTTTGTGTGGGCGCATGGCGCGGATCGATGCAATAAAGATTGCGTCCCGTCGGCAGAACGTCTGCGCGCCCGCGCGACGGCGCGCCGGCCGGACCGGGCTCGATGAAGCGGCCCGCAAGCGCGGCGATGAGCGCCTCGCGTTCGGCGCGCGCGCAGGCGTCGCGCGCGGGATCGGCGATTGAATGTTCCTGGGCGCGCCCGAAGATATGGAGTCCGTCGCCGATGCGCATGTCCTTCAGGTCGCACATCCAGGCGTCGAGGCGCGTCAATGTCTCGGCGATGTCCATCTCGCGCGCGACGCCGCATTCCGCTGCAAGACCGCTGCGCTCGGCTTCGTCGATGATGGCGCCGGCGACGAGTCGCGCGCGGCGCGCGTCGAGCGCGCTTGCCGTCGCATATTCGTCGAGCAGCGTTTCGACTTTCGCCGCCGCGTCGAAGAGTTCCGCGTCGACGAGCGGCGGAGTCAGATGACCAATGGTCACGGCGCATGTGCGGCGCTTCGCCTGCGCGGCTTCGCCGGGATCATTGACGATGAACGGATAGATGAGCGGCGTCGGGCCTAACACGGCTTCCGGCGCGCACGCCTCGGACAGCATGACCGATTTGCCGGGAAGCCATTCGAGCGTGCCATGCGCGCCAAGATGAATGAGCGCGTCGATCTTTCGCATATGCCGCAGCCAGAGATAGAAGCCGACATAGGCGTGACGCGGCGGGCGCTGCACGTCGTGATAGGTCTCGTAACGCTCCGTGCGCGCGCCGCGATCGAGCTGCAGCGCGACGATGAGCTTGCCGGCTTCGAGACAGGAAAAGCGGAAGGCGCCGTCGACGACGGCAGGATCAATCTGCGGCGCACCCCAGGCGTCGTTGACGCTCGCGACGAAAGATGCGGGGAGGGCCCGGAGCAGCGCCAGATAGTCGGCGAGCGGGAAGCGGATAGCCTGATATCCATCTTCCAGTGCGCGCATCACCCTCCCCTTGATGGGGAGGGTCGGACTGCGCAGCAGTCCGGGGTGGGGTGAATTATCCTCGAATTTGTCACCCCCTCCCGCGTCGCTTCGCGACGCGACCTCCCCCCTCAAGGGGGAGGTGGGGATTGCGCCAACGTCATATCCCGCATCGGTCAGCGCCGAGACGATCTCATGCACGCTTGCTTCCGCATCGAGGCCGATGGCGTAGCCGCCACGGCCGCGCCGCGCCGGATAGTCCGAAAGAATGAGTGCGAGGCTTTTTTCCGTATTGGGTTTGCGGCGTAGCCGCGCCCAGTTCAACGTGAGGTCCGCGACGAAGTCGATGCGCGATTGCTCGGGCGCGTGGCGCGTTTCGCTGAATTCCGCCGCAAGACGCAGCGGCGCTTCTTCCTTGAAGGAAATCGCCCGCGTGAAGATGCGCCCGTCGACTTCCGGCAAGACGACATTCATCGCGAGATCGGCGCCATTCGCGCCGCGCATCGAAGCTTCCCATGCTTCGCGCGAAGAGGTGGCAAGAGCGACCTGGAGCACCGGCGCGTCGGCGCAATCGAGCACGCTTCCCGCATCGCGGCGCGCCGAAAAGGCGGTGGCGTTGAGGATGACGTCGGGCGCGAAAGATTCGAGCGCGCCCGACACGAAGGCTTCGCTCTCCGCTTCCTTTAGGCTTGCGACATAAATCGCCTCGACCGCGAACCCCCGCTCGCCCAGCGCGTCGGAGAGCGCGATGATCGGCGCGACGTCGTCGGCGAGGAACATGGCGCGATAGAAGACGATCGTCGCGCGCAAGGCCCCGCTGGCGCGGCAAGCGGCCTCCAATCGCCCGGCGTTGGCGACGGGAACGCTTTCCCGCCACGGCGCCGGATGGCCGACGTGAGTCGATGCGTAACCGAGAAACGAACGCAGATTGTCGGGACCGCCGTCCTGAAAGAACCGCCAGATTCGATTGAGAGTCTCTGTATCGAGCGTTGAAGCGTGCTGCAGGCGCGCGTCGTCATGGGCGTCGCCGGGCGCGATCGCGAGGGCGATTCCCTTCGCGCGCGCAAGCGCCTCGAGTTGCTCGACGCCATAGGGCCAATAGTCTTTGCCGCCGAGCAGCCGCACGACGATCAGCCGCGCATGTCGCGCCACAGTGTCAAGATAGAGATCGACGGAGTAGGGGTGCTTCAATTGCGCAAGCGACGCGCAGCGAAAGCTCGGGAGGGTCGCGCCGCTTTGCTCATAAAGCCGCGCCAGCAGCCGCAGCTCGGAATCCGAAAAGGACAGAAACACGATCTCCGCAGGAGATTGTCCAAGATCGACGGCGGCGCCGGCGTCGTCGAGATTATGGAGATCGCGCGGGAGAAGATGCATGGCGTATCACGGCTGCGCCAGCGTCGCGATAACCGCGTCGCGATTGAGGCCTTTCTCGCCGATGATCACGACGCGACTCATGCGCTGCTCATCGGGCTTCCACGCCCGATCGAAGTGATGTTCGATGCGCGCGCCGACGCCTTGCACGAGCAGGCGCATCGGCTTGCCGACGACTTCAACGAATCCCTTGATGCGCAGCACGTCATGCGCGCGCGCCGCTTCGGCGAGTCGCGCAACCAGCGCCGCCGGATCGGCGACGGCCGAGAGCGACACGACGAAACTGTCGAAGTCGTCATGGTCGTGTCCGGGCTCGGCGTCATGATGCGACGGACGGTTCGCCAGATCATCCTCCGCCGCCGCCGAAAGGCCGAGCAGCACGAGTGGATCGACGCGCCCTCCGCTGGCGCGCACGATCTTCGCCGATTTCCGGGCGCCTAACGCCAAACGGTTTGCGACGTCGCGTTCTTCATCGGCGCCCAGCAGATCGGTCTTGTTGAGGACGATGAGATCGGCGCAGGCGAGCTGATCTTCGAACACCTCTTCAAGCGGATTGTCGTGATCGATCGTCTGCGTGTCTTCGCGCTCCTTGGCGATCGCATCGAGATCATCGGCGAAACGGCCCTCCGCCACGGCCTTGCCGTCGATGACGGCGATGACGCCGTCGACAGTCAGCTTCGAGCGGATCGCCGGCCAATCAAACGCCTTGACGAGCGGTTTGGGCAGCGCCAGTCCCGAAGTTTCAATGATGATGTGATCGGGACGCTTTTCATGCGCGAGCAGCGCTTCGATCGCCGGGATGAAATCGTCGGCGACGGTGCAGCACAGACAGCCGTTCGCGAGTTCGACGATGTTCTCTTCCGGGCAATTTTCGACGCCGCAGGCGCGCAGGATTTCGCCGTCGACGCCGACGTCGCCGAATTCATTGATGACGAGCGCGAGGCGCCGACCCTTGGCGTTCTCGAGCACATGACGAATGAGCGTCGTCTTTCCCGCGCCGAGGAAGCCGGTGACGATCGTTGCAGGAATTTTGGCGCTCATGAAAGTTCCTGTTGGCGCGACTGGAGTCGCCAGACGAGACCGGCAAGCGCGCCGGCAAGCGCCCAGCTGATCGCCTGAACGGCGAGCGAGGCGGCCGCGAAGCGCGCGGCGAGCTCCGCCGGCGCCGTGCTCTCGGGCGTCGCGGGCTGCGGCGCGAAGAAATGCGGCGCGACGATCAGCGCGACGGCGACGATCTTTGCCGCCGTCGAGTCAAGCCGCAACAGGGCAAACAGTCCGGCGCCGGTGGACAGCGCGGTCGCGAGCCACCAGATTTGACGCGCGGCGAGTTCGGTTTCCGCCATGCCGGGAAGCTGCGGCGCGAGGCCAAGACTCGTCGCGAGCCCGGTCGCGGCGAAGGCGCAGGCGCCCCACAGGGCGGCGCGGCGCGGCGCGATGGCGTCGCCAGAGAGAAGCATCGCGGCGAGCAATATGAGCGCATAGCCGATCGAGACGGCGATCGTTGCGGCGCTGGTCGCCGCCGTGCGGCTCAGACCTGAAAACGCCGCGCCCGCGTCGGCGCCGTCATGCGCATGCTGCGCCGCCTCATATACCTCGGCGGCGAGGATCAGCGGCGTCGTGGTGAAGTGCTGCAGGGCCGCGACCGCAAGCCCGGCGACAAGGCCGGCGATCAGGCCGGTCGTCAAAACGCGCGCGATCAAGCGCGTTGTGGCCTAGTGACAGGGAAAGGAGAGCGCGTGGCGCGTGTCATGCGCCGCGTCATGGACGCTTTCTGGATAGGCGAAGCCCGCGAGCCAAACGAGTCCGAAGCCGAGAGTGAGCGCAACAAAGGCGGCCTTCAGCGCCTCAAGTCTCGAAGAGGGGAGGGCGGCGGCGGTGGCGGATGATTTGGCGTTCATATCGGTCTCCCTGCCGCCCCACCGGCGGCGATGCGATGTGCGCGGCGATGCAAAATGATCGCCCTGACGGCAGGTCTCCTGGCTCCCGGGTCGTCGGACCGCGCCGCCTTCCCAAGCCTCACGCTCAGTGGCAGATGGCGCGGACCTTGCCGGCTACAGTTGCGGGGGCAGCCGCGGATAGGGGCGTAATGCCCGCGCCGCGTTCCCTTTTCACTTCTTGCGAAGGACCGTCCCGACTAGTCATATGCGCGGCTCATGCTTCCGTCAAACCGGCCGAGGAGCGCCTGTGACCGAGATGAACGAAGAAGACGAGGCGCGCCGCCATCGCCTCAAAATGGAAAAGCGCAAGGCGGTTCAGGACGCCGAGGTCGCCGGCAAGACGGTCGCCCGCAAAGGCCTGCTGATGGTCCACACCGGCGCCGGCAAGGGCAAGTCGACGGCGGCCTTTGGGCTGGCGCTGCGCGCTCTCGGCCATGGCTGGAAGATCGGCGTTGTTCAGTTCGGCAAGGGCCAGTGGCGCACCGGCGAGCGCAACATGCTCGAAAAGCTTGGCCAAGAGCTCGGTCAAGTCGCCTGGCATACGCTTGGCGAAGGCTTCACCTGGGAGACCCAGGACCGCGCGCGCGACGAAGCGGCGGCGCGGCGCGCCTGGGAGAAGGCGCGCGAACTGATGGACGACCATGAGATCCGCTTGCTGGTGCTCGACGAATTGAACATTTCGCTGCGCTATGAGCATTTGCCGCTGGAGGAGGTGCTGGGTGCGTTCGCCGCGCGCCGCGACGATCTCAACGTCGTCGTGACCGGACGCAACGCCAAGGCGGAGCTCATCGCCGCAGCCGATCTCGTCACCGAGATGACCCTGGTCAAGCACCATTTCGGCGCCGGCGTCAAAGCGCAGGAGGGAATCGAATTCTAATCCGGAACCTATGCTCTGAAGGCCCGCCGGCATATCGCTCTTGGCAGCGGCTCGCGTAGAGAATACGCTTTGCAGGCAGGCAAGCCCGTGGCGGACAGGGACGCGCGCCAGCGACGCGAGCAGGCATCCCGAGGCGCGTCAGTCCTAGGCTGAACTCTCAACATCATCTGGACCCGAAAGCTCGATGGACGTTTACGGCGCGCTCCGCTTTTCCGCTGCGAAGATCTCCAACGAACTGTTTTCGGCGGGATCGATTTTTTCGGTCTATTCCCTGGCGACGACGTTTCTCATCGCCGTTGTCGCGCTGGCCTATCAGCGCAAGATGCGCCGGGGGCGCGTCAACCCGCGGGCCATCGCGCGGGCAATCTTCGACAAGAGACTCCTGCTGTCCAAATCGTTTGCCGCGGACGTCAAGCTCTTCATCCTGAGCGTCGTTCTCATGCCGGTCGTGGTGGGCGCGCTCGTCATATCGTCGAATGCCGTCGCGACGCTCGTGAGCGCCGCGCTGCGCAATTCATTTGGCGCGATTGCGCCGGTCTCTTGCTGTGACCTTTCGATAAAGCTCTTCTCTACCGCCGTGCTCTTTTTGGCCTATGAGATCGGCTATTGGGTCGATCACTACCTTAAGCATCGAATTCCGTTTTTGTGGGAGTTCCACAAGGTGCATCACACCGCCGAGGTGCTTACCCCGGTGACGAACTTTCGCAATCATCCGATCGACAACATCATTTTCGGCTACATGCTCGCGACGTTCATTGGCGGCGCGTCAGGCATATTGGCGTGGGTCTTTGGGCGAACCACAGAATCCTTCACGGTCGACGGGAAGAACATCCTTTTCATCTTCTTCCTTTGGACGATCGGGCATCTTCAACATTCGCAATTCTGGATTCCCTTTCGCGGGATTTTGGGACAAATCGTCCTAAGCCCCGCGCATCACCAGATCCATCATTCGACAGATCCGCAGCACTTCAATCGCAACTTCGGCAGCGTTCTCGCCATTTGGGACTGGATGTTCGGATCGCTCGAGATGCCTTCGACCAAGAACCCGCGCCTGAAATACGGGGTCGAGGAAGACGCCGCGGACCCGCATTCGTCGCTCGGACTATTGGCGACCCCGATTTATAGAGCTGCCCTCGCGCTCTGGCGCGCGCTCGCCGATGCGTGGAATGCAGGGACCGAGCGACTGGAGCAGCGCCGTCAAAGGCTAAAGAGCACAGGCATATTATGAGCCGTATTCGCGCCGATCTGCTGCTGGTGCTGGCGGCGTTTATCTGGGGGACGGCCTTTATCGCGCAAAAAAACGCCGGCGAGCTTATGGGTCCCGTCACCTTCGTCGGCGTCCGTTTTCTCCTGTCGTGCGTCGCGCTGGCGCCGTTGGCGCTCTATGAAGCCCGTCGCAGCGGCTCTCCGCTGAAAAAGGGCGATTTGCCTCTCGCAGGCCTGATCGGCTTTTGCGTCTTCGTCGCCGCGGCTTTGCAGCAAGTCGGCCTTGCCACGACGACGGCCACAAACGGCGGATTTCTCACGGCGCTATATGTCGTGCTCGTTCCAGTGTTCGTCTTTGCGCAGACCGGCGTAAGACCCCGGCAGGTCGTCCTCGTCGCGGGCCTGGGGTCCATCGTCGGCGCTTGGCTTCTGACGGACAGCGCGCAGCTCCAGAGTTGGACGTCGGGAGACGCCTTGGTTTTAATTGCGGATATTGCGTGGGCCGCCGGGATCAGTCTCGTTCCGACCTTTCTCGCTCGCGCCAACCGGCCGTATTTTTTGGCTTTCGCGCAGTTCGGCGTCATCGGCGTTCTTGGAACTGTCGTGGGCCTGGGCGGCGAGCCTTTTTCGCTCGATGGCCTGACCGCGGCCCTGCCGTCGATTCTCTATGCGGGGCTGTGCTCCGGGGGGATCGCCTTCACGCTTCAAATCGTGGCGCTCAACTACACGCCAGCGGCCGAAGCCGCGCTCATCATGTCGCTGGAGAGCGTTTTCGCAGCCTTGTCGGGCGTCATCCTGCTGTCCGAGCGTCTCACCGGGCCTGCGATGCTGGGCGGGTTGCTCATCTTGCTCAGCGCCGTGCTCGTCGAAGCTGGACCGGCCGCGCAAAATATTTGGCTGACGCAATATTGGACTTGGTTGGCGCAAGTGTGGAGTCGGGCGCGTTAGAGCAGGTTCCGAAAAAGTGGAAGCCGACGCTCGATCACGTCGAGAACGTCGGCTCCAAAATGATCTGCGCGGTAACCGGCCGATCACCCGCCAGAAAGACAAGGGCCGGGAGCTTGCGCGCCCGGCGAGTCTTTTCGGCAGGGGTATGTTTTACTGGATCATGCGGGCGGTAGAGCCAACGCCTTCGCCCTGGATGCCGCCGCGGTTGCCCGTGCCGTTGGTTCCTTCGGGAGAAATCCAGTCCGGAACCCAGGTCAGAGCGACGACGACGAACGCGACGAAGGCGGCGATCCAAAGCAGCATCTTGCCGATATCGCCGGTATTGTGAACGTTGACGGCCATGCGTTTTCCCCCTGTTCTTGATTTTACGTGAATGCTTGCCGCATCGAGAGGGAGCCTAGCTTGTTTCCGATCGGATGGCAATGCGCTCTTGCGGGGGCTCAAAGCTCCGTCAAAAAAGCAATATTACTTTTGAAATTCAATACGTTAACATGCGACAAGAGGTCGCGGACGTTGCAAAAAATTAAGCGCATTTCCTGTCCTCGCGTTCCCTTCGAACGCCGATGCGCCAGCCATGCATCTAACGGCTAAAGCGTCCGCGCGCGCTGGTCGGCGGCGGCCCTTGCCGGACGTAGGCGCATCGCCTATAAGCGCGCCATTCCACAGGCGAGGGTTACGCGGCGTCTGCCTCAAGACGTCGCTCCGGTGGCCGGCTCTCCGGCCTCTTTCATCTCTCGCCGAGGTTCAACCGGAGAAAAGACACTATGGCTCTGCCCGATTTCACCATGCGCGGCCTCCTGGAGGCCGGCGCTCACTTCGGCCATCAGTCGCATCGCTGGAACCCGAAGATGGCGCCTTTTATCTTTGGCGCCCGCAACAACATCCACATCATCGATCTCGCCCAGACGGTGCCGCTGCTCCATCAGGCGCTGAAGACGATTTCGGACACTGTCTCCAAAGGCGGACGCGTGCTGTTCGTGGGCACCAAGCGCCAGGCGCAGGAGCAGATCGCCGACGCCGCCAAGCGGAGCGCTCAATATTACATCAATTCCCGCTGGTTGGGCGGCACGCTCACCAATTGGAAGACGATTTCCGGATCGATCACCCGTCTGCGCAAGCTCGACGAGCAGCTTTCAGCCGGCGCATCGGGCATCACCAAGAAAGAGCGCCTGCTGCTGACCCGCGAGCGCGACAAGCTCGAAAAGGCGCTCGGCGGCATCAAGGATATGGGCGGCACGCCGGATTTGATCTTCGTGATCGACACCAACAAAGAGCAGCTCGCGATCAAGGAGGCGAATCGCCTCAAGATTCCCGTCGTCGCCGTGCTCGACACCAATTGCGATCCGGACGGCGTCACCCATCCGATCCCAGGCAATGACGACGCGGGCCGCGCCATCGCGCTCTACTGCGATCTCGTGGCGAGAGCCGCCATCGACGGCATTTCGCGCAGCCAGGGCTCGGTGGGGATCGATATCGGCGCCGATGAGTCGCCGGCGCTTGAGCCCGCCCTCGAGGCGCGCCCGGTGGTCCGCGAAGATTTGCGTCCCGCCGAGGTCGCCGGCGCGGAAGCAGATACGCCTGTCGAGGCCTTCGAATTGCTGTCGGCGCCGCGCGGCGCTCCGGACGATCTCGCCAAGTTGCACGGCGTCGGCCCGCAGCTCGTCAAAAAGATGAACGACGCCGGCGTCTACCACTATTGGCAGCTTGCCGCGATGACTCCGGCGGACGTCGAAAAACTCGACGGCGAATTGAAGCTGAACGGCCGCATTGCGCGCGACGGCTGGGTCGATCAGGCGAAGGCGCTCCTCGCAGCCTGATCAATCCGTCAAGTCCAATGCTTAAGACGCGCGCGCCGGTCCAGTGGGCCGGCGTCGTCGCATGACTCCCTTAAGAAGGAATTTCAGCCATGGCTACGATCACCGCCGCCCTTGTGAAGGAACTGCGCGAGAGCACCGGCGCGGGCATGATGGATTGTAAGGCGGCGCTCACACAGACGGACGGCGAGTTCGAAGCGGCGGTCGACTGGCTGCGCAAGAAGGGCCTCTCCAAGGCCGCGAAGAAAGCCGATCGCGTCGCCGCCGAAGGGCTTGTCGCCGCGCTCGTCTCGGGGAATTCGGGCGTCGTCGTCGAGGTGAATTCGGAAACGGACTTCGTCGCCCGCAACGCCGATTTCCAGACGCTTGTGAAGAACATCGCCGAAGTCGCCTTAAAGAGCGGCGCGAGCAACGTCGAGGCGCTCGGCAAGGAAGCCTATCCCGGCGGCGGAACGGTGAGCGAGGCGATCACCAATGCGATCGCCGGCATCGGCGAGAACCTGACGCTGCGCCGCGCCGCCGCGCTCAGCGTCGGCGAGGGCGTCGTCGGCCGTTACGTGCATGCGCAGGTCGTCGACGGCCAGGGCAAGATCGCGGTGATCGTCGTGCTCGAATCGAAGGGCGACAAGGACGTGCTGGCGACGCTCGCGCGCCAGCTCGCGATGCATGTCGCCTCGGCCAATCCGCTGGCGCTTGACGCCTCGGGCCTCGACCCGGCGACGGTCGAGCGTGAGAAGAAGCTGCTTGCCGAGAAGAACGCCGGCAAGCCGGAAAACGTGCTGCAGAAGATCATCGACTCTGGCATCAAGACCTACGCCAAGGAGGTCTGCATGCTCGATCAGGTCTCGAACCATCCTGACCACGGCGGCAAGAGCGTCGCCCAGGCGGTCAAGGAGATCGAAGGCAAGGCCGGCGCGCCGATCGCCATCAAGGGCTTCGTGCGCTACGCGCTCGGCGAAGGCATTGAGAAACAGACGAGCGACTTCGCCGCCGAGGTCGCGGCCGCCGCGAAGGGCTGACGCCCGCCTCTAACGCAAAGCGTCGCCCGCGCGAAACAATCGCCGGCGGGCGGCGTTTAGGCTCCGGATGTTGGTTTTCGTCGCAGGGCGAAGATCGAGCAGAGGGAGCCGCACATGCGCGCCAAGAAGACCGCCGCCGACGCAACGATTCGCGGACCGCGCGTTGAGCGCGCGATCGACGCCGCGACCTCCGTGCTCGGCTTTGACGATGCGCCATCCGCGCGGGAACTGCGCGATCCGCGCGAGCTCTATCCCAGGCCGCCCTTCGAGAAGCAGACCCAGCCCTGGCCGGGTCTCGCCGGCCTCATGACGCCGCGTCCCGATCATGGCGAGGAAAGCTACCGAGGCTCGGGGCGTCTCCTTGGCCGCAAGGCGCTCATCACCGGCGGCGACAGCGGCATTGGCCGCGCCGCGGCGATCGCTTTTGCGCGCGAAGGCGCCGATGTCGCGATCAATTATCTGCCGGAGGAGGAAGCGGACGCGAAGGAGGTCATGGACCTCATGGGCGAGGCCGACGTCAATGCGGTGGCGCTCCCGGGCGACATTCGCGACGAAGAATTTTGCCGCAAGCTCGTCGACGATGCGGCGCGCGATCTCGGCGGCCTGGATATTCTCGTCAACAACGCCGCGCGCCAGCATGCGTGCAAATCGATCCTCGACCTTACGACCGAGGATCTCGACTGGACGTTTCGAACCAATCTTTACGCGCTGTTCTGGATCACCAAAGCCGCGCTTCCGCATCTCCAGCCGGGATCGTCGATCATCAATACGAGCTCGATCGTCGCTTTCGATCCTTCGCCGCAGCTTCTGGATTATTCCGCGACCAAGGCCGCCATTCTCAATTTCACCAGATGTCTGGCGAAGCAGCTCGCCGACAAAGGCATCAGGGTCAACGCCGTTGCGCCGGGCCCCTTCTGGACGGCGTTGCAGCCGAGCGGCGGACAATTTCCCGATCACCTCGCCGAATTTGGCGCCGACAAGCCGCTGGGGCGCCCGGGACAGCCGGCGGAAATCGCGCCGCTTTATGTTCTGCTCGCCTCCAGCGAAGCGAGTTTCGCGACGGGACAGGTGTTTGGCGCGACGGGCGGCGAAGTCGGGCCGTAATCAAGCGTCGTGAATAATGCCCCGACCGACGCGTGGCGGTTCGATTGCAATCGCGTGCGTCGGCGGCTCCCCTGGCGCGCTCCGGTGGCCTCATCCAAAGCTTGGGTGACGCGCCTCACTTGCCGGCGCCGCGTGGCCTCCGTATGAAGAACGCGCCCCGCCTCAGTCAGCGAGATCCGCCTCATGTCCGACCTCACGTCGACGCGACGATTCAAGCGTGTGGTCGTCAAGCTGTCCGGGGAAGCCCTGCAGGGTTCGGCGCCGCATGGTCTCGACGCCGTCACGATCGCCCGAATCGCCGCCGACCTCGCGACCGCCGCGGCGGCGGGACATGAGATCGCCGTCGTCGTCGGCGGCGGCAATTTCTTTCGCGGCATCAAGGGCGCCGAAACCGGCATCGAGCGCGCGCGCGCCGATTCGATCGGCATGCTGGCGACGGTGATGAACGGTTTGGCGCTGGAGCAGGCGGTCGAAGGGCAGGGGCGGCAGGCGCGCTGCCTGTCAGCGGTCTCGATGCCGTCCATATGCGAATCCTTTTCGCGCCGCGCCGCCCTGCATCATCTGGCCAAGGGCCGCGTCGTCATCGCGGCCGGAGGCACCGGCAATCCCTTCTTCACCACGGACACCGGCGCGGTGTTGCGCGCCGCGGAGCTCTCCGCCGACGCGGTGCTCAAAGCCACTCAGGTCGACGGCGTCTACACCGCCGATCCCAAGCGCGATCCCACCGCGGAGCGCTACGACCGTTTGACCCATGACGAGGCGATCGCCAAAAATCTGGCGGTGATGGATACGGCGGCCTTCGCGCTCGCCCGCGAGAACAAGATCCCGATTCTCGTCTTTTCGATCGCCGAGGCCGGCGCCATCGACGGGGCGCTTTCCGGTCGGGCGCGCGCCACCCTCGTTGCGCCGTAAGACCCTTTCGCGCCCGACGATAAATCGTGCAATAAATCTTGCGCCGCGGAGCCGGAGCGCCGGCGAAGGCGGCGGCGTGCGCCTTTTTGCCACGCCACGTTCGAAATTATAAGAAGCCGAGCCGCGCGAGAGTTCGTGAGAGCGGCGACAGATCAAAGACAGGTTGTGCACATGGCGGAAACTTTTGACCTTGAGGATATGAAGCGCCGCATGCAGGGCGCGGTCGCGACGCTCAAGCACGAATTCGGCGGGCTTCGCACGGGACGCGCCTCGACGAGCTTGCTCGATCCGATTCATGTTGAAGCTTATGGGCAGGTTTCGCCGCTCAATCAGGTCGCCACCGTCAGCGTGCCCGAGCCGCGCCTTCTTTCGGTGCAGGTATGGGACAAGGCGTTGGTCATCGCCGTCGACAAGGCGATCCGCGAGGCCAATCTCGGTCTTCAGCCGACGGTGGAAGGTCAAAATTTGCGCATCCGCATGCCGGAGCTGAACGAGCAGCGCCGCAAGGAACTCGTCAAGGTCGCGCATAAATACGCCGAGGAGGCGCGGGTCTCCGTGCGCCACGTGCGCCGCGACGGCCTCGACATTCTCAAGAAGTTGCTAAAGGATCACGCGATTCCCGAGGACGACGAGAAGCGCCACGAACAAGAGGTGCAGAAGGCGACGGACGAGACGGTGAAGGAGATCGACGCCGCGCTCGCCGCCAAGGAAAAGGAAATTATGCAGGTCTAGGAAGCTGCGGCGTCGTCCGGCGCAGGTCCTATGGCCGTTTGGAACTCGAATATGACCGAAAGCGACATTTTGGAGGCGCAAACGAACGCTCAGCGCGCGCGCACGGCGCCGCGTCATGTCGCGCTGATCATGGACGGCAACGGCCGCTGGGCGGCGAAGCGGGGCCTGCCGCGCTTCGAAGGACACCGGCGCGGCGTCGAGGCGCTGCGCCGCACGGTGCGGGCGGCGATCAAGCTCAATATCGGCTATTTGACCGTCTATTCCTTCTCGGCGGAAAACTGGTCGCGACCGCGCGAGGAGGTGGAAAGCCTTCTTACGCTGCTGCACCGCTTCATCCGCAACGATCTGGCGGAATTGCACGCGAGCAATGTGCGTGTGCGCGTCATCGGCGCGCGCGCCGACCTCGCGCCCGACATTTCGGACTTGCTGCGCGAGGCCGAGCAGATGACGCAGGCGAACTCCGGGCTCACCCTCGTCGTCGCGTTCAACTACGGCGCGCGGCAGGAGATCGCGGCGGCGGCCCGCGCGCTCGCGGAAATGGTGGCGCAAGGCCGACTGAGGCCCGAGGAGATCGACGCCGACGCGATCGCGCGGCGGCTGGACACCGCGGACATTCCCGATCCGGACCTGATTATCCGCACGTCGGGCGAGCAGCGGCTGTCGAACTTCCTGCTCTGGCAGGCGGCTTACGCCGAATTCGTCTTCCTGCCGATTCTCTGGCCGGATTTCGACGAAGCGGCGCTTTCGGCGGCGATCGCCGAATACGCCCATCGGGATCGCCGGTTTGGCGGGCTTGAGGCCGCGGCGCGCAGCGCCAAGACCGCTTCATGACGGCGGATCGAAGCGACCTAAGCCGCGCCGGGCAGTCTCCTGAAAAGCCGTCTGCCGGAGGCTTCGCCGACCTTGGGCCGCGCCTCGCATCCGCCGCGGCGATGGTCATCGCCGCTCTTGGCGCGCTCTATCTTGGCGGCGACGTCTTCGCGCTCTTCTGGCTGGCGGCCGCCTTCGCGGTGAATTGGGAGTGGCAGGGCCTGATCGGCGGCGACGGGCGCGCCGCCAGAATCGCCGTCGGTGGCGCGGCGGTCGCCGCCGCAACGGCGTTCGGACGCGTCTTCATGCCGGGCGCCGCCGCGCTCGCGATTGTGGTTTTTGCCCTTGCGGGCGCAGCGCTGGCGGGAGCCGAGCGTCGCCTCTGGGCGGCGACGGGCGTTGTCTACGCCGGCGCGCTTGCCTTCTCCGTATGCCTTTTGCGCGAGTCGCCCGATTTCGGCGCGGTCGCGATCGCCTTCCTGTTCGCCGTGGTCTGGGGCACCGATGTTTTTGCCTATTTTGGCGGCAGGCTGATCGGCGGACCGAAGCTTTGGCCGCGCGTCTCGGCCGGCAAGACATGGTCGGGCACGATCACAGGCGTTCTTTGCGGCGCATTCCTGGGCCTTGTCGCCGTCTATCTCGGCGCCGGCCCGCAACTTGCGAACTGGCGTGTGTTCCTGGTCGGACTGGCCGCCGCCGCCTTCTCGCAAGTCGGCGATCTTTTCGAATCTTCGGTCAAGCGCCGCTTCGGCGTGAAGGACTCGAGCCAGCTTATTCCCGGCCATGGCGGCGCCATGGATCGGCTCGACGGCTTCATCTTCGCCAGCGCCTTCGCGGCGGCGGTGGGCCTGCTGCGCGGCGCGCCGTCGGTGGCGGCCGGTCTTTTCTTCTGGTAGGGCGGGACCCAATGACATTAGCAAACGGACAGTTTCACGCGCACGCCCCGGCCCAGCCGCCGGCGCCGGTCCCGCGCCGCATCGTGCTGCTGGGCGCGACGGGCTCGATCGGCCGCTCGACGGTCGACCTTCTCGAACGCGATCCGGAAGGATTTTCGGTGTCGGCGGTGGCGGGCGGCCGCGATGTCGAGGCGCTCGCGCGCGTCGCCCGCGCGGTCAGGGCCGAATTCGCCGCCATCCGCGACGAGAGCGCTTATGCGGCGCTCAAGGCGGCGCTCGCCGGGACCAACATTCAGGTCGCCGCGGGTCGCGAGGCGATCATCGAGGCCGCGCTGCGCGACGCCGATCTCGTGATCTCGGCCATTGTCGGCGCCGCCGGCGTGGAGCCGACCTACGCGGCGCTCGCCGCGGGCCGCGACGTGGCGCTCGCCAATAAGGAATGTCTCGTCTGCGCCGGCGTGCCCTTCATGCGGAAGGCGGCGGAAATGGGCGTGCAACTGCTGCCGATGGACAGCGAGCACAACGCCATTTTCCAGGCGCTTGGCGGCGAGGACCCCTCCCGCATCGAACGCATGATCGTCACGGCGTCCGGCGGCCCCTTCCGCACCTGGAGCAAGGAGCGCATCGCCGAGGCGAGCGTCGAGGAGGCGCTCAATCATCCCAATTGGGCGATGGGCCCGAAAATAACCGTCGATTCGGCCGGCATGATGAACAAGGGGCTCGAACTGATCGAGGCTCATCATCTTTTCGGCATTCCGGCCGAAAAGCTCGAAGTCGTGGTCCATCCGCAGTCGATCGTCCACGGCCTCGTCGCCTTTTCCGACGGCTCGGTGACCGCGGGAATCGCCGTGCCGGACATGCGCACGCCGATCGCCCACTGTCTCGGCTATCCTGATCGGCTGACGACCCCGACGCCGCGCCTCGATCTGGCGAAAATCGCCACGCTGACATTCGAGGCGCCTGATTTTGAACGGTTTCCGGCGCTCAAACTGGCGCTCGAGGTCCTGCGCGCCGGCGGCGGCCTGCCGACCGTGCTCAACGCCGCCAATGAAATCGCCGTCGAAGCCTTCCTCGATCGCCGCATTTCCTTCGACGGGATCGCGCGCCATGTGGCCGAGGCCTGCGAGGCCGCGTTGCGCGACGGAACCGCAAATGCGCCCGCAACAGTTGAGGACGCCCTCGCGGTGGACCATATTGTCAGAGAAAGATCACGATCGGCCTTGGCCGGGCGTGCCGCTTCAGGCATGTTGCTTCAGTGATCATGGCGCGCGCCGCCGGCAGGCTTGGCGCAAGCGAGACCTGCGAGACAGCGCTTTGCTAGACCTCCTGACGACCTTCGCCTTTTATCTCATCCCCTTCGTGCTCGTTCTCACGCTGGTCGTGTTTGTGCACGAATTTGGACACTTCATCGTTGGCCGGTGGTGCGGCGTGAAGGTGGACGCCTTTTCCATCGGCTTCGGACCGGAGCTGTGGTCTCGGGTGGATCGTCTCGGCACGCGCTGGCGCATCGCCAGCATTCCGCTCGGCGGTTATGTCAGCTTCCATGGGGACGCCAACGCCGCAAGCGCGCCGGACCCCGAAGCCGTGCGCGCGATGCCCGAGACCGAGCGCGCAGTGACGTTCGCCGCGCAGTCGGTATGGAAGCGCGCCGCCATCGTCTTCGCCGGTCCTTTCGCGAATTTCGTTCTGGCGATCGCGATTTTCGCAGTTCTCTTCGGGGTTTACGGACGCACGATCTATGCGCCGCGCGTCGGCTCGTTGACCCCTGATGGGGCCGGCGCCGCTGCGGGCTTCATGGCCGGCGACCTGGTGCTGACCGTCGACGGCGCGCCGGTCGGCTCCTTTTCGAATCTGCAGGAAATCGTTTCGAGTTCGGCCGACAAGAAACTCATCTTCGTGATTCAACGCGGCGATCAGCAGCTGACGCTTCCGGTCGTTCCCGCCCTGCGCGAGGTCGAAAGCGCGATCGGCAAAATCCGAATCGGCATGCTGGGCATTCAGGCCTCGAAGGCCGCGGCCGACATCCGCCAGGAACGCTACGGGCCCGCCGACGCGGTGGCGATGGGCGTGCAGGAAACATGGACGGTCGTGCGCCGCACGGGAAATTACATCGGCGGACTCGTCACCGGACGGGAGAGCGCCGATCAGCTCTCCGGACCGATTGGCATCGCGCAAGTCTCGGGGCAAATGGCGCAGGCGGTCTCCAAGGTGGGCATCGCGCCGCTGTTGAGCCTCATCGCGATTCTCTCAGTCTCGATCGGTCTGCTCAATCTCATGCCGGTGCCGCTGCTTGACGGCGGACATTTGCTGTTCTTCGCGATTGAGGCGGCGCGCGGCCGCGCGCTCAACGAGCGCGCGCAGGAGGTCGCCTTCCGAGTGGGTCTCGCGATGGTCGGCGCGCTGATGATTTTCTCGACATATAACGACATCGCGCGACTCATTCAAAAGCTCACCGGCTCAGGCTCGTAGCGCAGGTTCCGAAAAAGTGGGCAGACTTTTTCGATGAGAACCTGCTCGCTATTTTGATTTTGAGCTTCCTTATCGATCACATGATTCGATGTGATCGGCAGGCGCTTGAGCGCGCACGCAGCCGATTGTAACTATGCGGCGCGCAGGACGCCGCGTAAGCGCGCCATTCCTGTCGTAATTTGGACATGATGACGCTTGCGGCGCCACGTCTTAACCATGCGCTGACCATGAATCGTGGCTTTAACGTCACGCCTTCGACAAATTGCGGAAACACCATTTATTCTGCATTTGCAGGGTCGGGCAAACCTTGTAGAAAGAATCGCTCAACGCTGGCGAAGCGCCGATCGTCGGCGAATTTACATGAGTTTCGCGCCGCGGCCCGGGCGGCGACGTTGCGACGAGGACCTGCACTATATGCGCTCAATCAGCGGCATTTGGAAATCATCGTTCCTGTTCGCGGTTGTGGCCGCTCTGCTGGCGTTTAGCGTTCCGGCGTTCGCCGCGCCCGACATCAATCGCATCGCATTTGAGGGCAACAGCAAGGTCAAGACTGACATCTTGCAGGAGCAGGTGCGCTCGCGCGCCCACACAGCATTCAACCCGCAGCTGGCCGAGGCCGACGTCGCGCGATTGACGGAAGTCTATCGTCGGTCGGGACGCGCTGCGGCGAAAGTGAGCTATCGGACGGTTGATCTGCCGAACGGACGGGTCGACCTGGTCTTCACCGTCGTTGAAGGCGACAAGACCGGCGTTAAGGAGATTCGATTCATCGGCAATGAGGTCTATTCCACACGCCGTCTCGTCGGCATGATGGAGACGACGGAAATGAACTTCCTGTCGTTCCTCAAGACAAGCGACGTTTATGATCCCGACCGCATCGCGGCGGACCTCGAACTCATTCGTCGATTCTATCTCAAGAACGGCTATGCCGATTTCCGCGTGATCAGCTCCGACGTGCAGTTTGATCCGACGGTCGCCGGCTACATCATCACCATCGTCGTGAACGAAGGTCCGCAGTATCGCGTGTCGTCCGTTGGCGTCGAATCCCATCTGCCCGACGTCGACGGCGCGGCGTTGAACGATTTGCTGCGGCTTGCGCCGGGCGACGTCTACAACGGCGACGCGGTTGAGAAGACCGTCGAAGCTTTGTCGCGCGAAATCGCCAAGCGGGGCTACGCCTTCACCCAGGCGCGCCCGCGCGGCGAACGCAATCCGGCCGATCAGACGGTGGCGATCCAGTTCCTGCTCGAGGAAGGACCCCGGGTCTATATCGAACGCATCAACATTCGCGGCAATACGCGCACGCGCGACTATGTCATTCGCCGCGAGTTCGATATCGGCGAGGGCGACGCCTATAACCGCGTCCTGATCGACCGCGCCGAACGCCGGCTGAATGGCCTCGGCTATTTCAAAAAGGTGAAAATCACCAATGAGCCTGGCTCATCGCCCGACCGCGTGATCCTGAACGTCGACGTTGAAGATCAGCCCACCGGCAACTTCGGCGTCTCTGGCGGCTATTCGACCAACCAGGGCTTCATCGCCGAAGTGTCCGTGTCGGAAAGCAACTTCATGGGTCGCGGCCAGGCGGTTCGCCTTTCGGTGCAGGGCGGCCAGATCGCCCGCGGCGTGACGTTCAGCTTCACCGAGCCTTATTTCCTCGACCAGCGCATCGCCGCCGGCTTCGACGTCTTCGTGCGTCGACAGGACGCTTATAACTACTCGATCTACAGTTCGACGTCCTACGGCGGCACGTTGCGCTTCGGCATACCGATCACCGAAGAGCTCAGCTTCTCGCCGCACTACTCGATCTATCAGACGACGATCTCAATCCCGAACGACAAGAATCGTCCTTACAACGACTGTTTGGTGCCGGTGTTTGGCTACACGCCTGGTTTCAGTCCGTTCTACCCGCAGTCCGCCGGCTATCCGAACCTCCTGGTCAACTGCCAATCGAACGGCGAAGCCTCGCTCGCGATCAAGGAGTCGCAGGGCGGGCTGCTGACGTCGCTCGTCGGCTATTCGCTGAACTACAGCACCATCGACAACTTCAAGAACCCGCATAATGGTTGGCTGGCCTCGCTCAATCAGGACGTGGCGGGTCTCGGCGGCGGCACGCGCTATCTGCGCACGACCGGCGACATTCGCTACTTCCGCGAGATTCCCTATCTCGATGACGTGGTCGGCATCGCCCGCCTGCAGGGCGGCGATCTGTCGACCTTCGGCGGCTACAAGCCGCGCATTCAGGACAACTTCAACCTCGGCCCCAGCCTGGTGCGCGGCTTCGCGCCAGGCGGCATCGGCCCGCGCGATTCGAACATTCTGACGAGCTTCAACAACAACCGCGGCAACTCGCTGGGCGGCTCCAACTATGTCGGCGGATCGCTCGAAGTTCAGTTCCCGTTCTGGTACCTGCCCAAGGATCTCGGGCTGAGAGGCGCGCTCTTCGCCGACGCCGGTTCGCTATGGAATTTCAGCGGTAAGACGAACTTCGCCAACAATATGCCGACGATTCCCGGCGTGACCTGCATCGGCGCCTATACGGCGCAGGCGGGCTTCGGCCAGGGCAATTGCGTGGTGCCGATCGCGAACAAATTCGCGATCCGCTCGTCGGTGGGCGCTTCGGTGCTGTGGAATTCGCCGATGGGACCGATCCGCTTCGATTACGCCGTCGTGACCTCGAAGGTCTATGGCGACATCACGCAGAACTTCCGCTTCAGCGGCGGCACCAACTTCTAATGATCGGAGACGATCGCCGGGCGAACCACGCCCGGCGGACGGCTCGTGGGCCGGCTTGGGCTGCCGCACAGGTCCTTGCAGCGTGAGCGCAGCGGCCTTCTTTCCGTTGGCGCGGCCCGCGCCGTTGAGCGAGATTGCGCAGATCTCCGGCGCAGAAATTCGCGGCGGCCCTGACGGCGCGCCCGGGGCGGGCGAGTTCGCGCCGCCGCCCCTCATCATAAGCGTCGCGCCGCTCGATTGGAGCAGGCCGGGCGACCTCTGCTTCTACGACAACCCGCGCTATCGCAAGGCGCTCTCGGAGTGCCGAGCGACCGCCTGCTTCCTGCGCGAGCGCCATCTTGACCTGCTGCCTAACGCCGTCGTCGCGCTTCTCGTCGACGATCCGCAGCGCGCGATGACGCTCGCGGCCGCGCATCTCTTTCCGGACGCGCTGCGGCCCGGCTCCTTATTCCAATCCAGCGGCGTTTCTCCGGGAGCGGCGGTGCATCCGCAGGCGCGACTCGAACCAGGCGTGGTTGTTGATCCCGGCGCCGTGATCGGGCCGGGCGCCGAGATTGGCGCTGGAACGATTATCGGGCCGCAGGCGGTGATCGGTCCGAATGTGCGCATCGGCCGCGACTGTTCGATTGGCGCACATGCAAGCCTCACGCATGCGCTGATCGGCGACCGCGTCGTCATTTACCCGGGGGCGCGGCTTGGGCAGGATGGCTTCGGCTTCGCGCCGACTCGCGAAGGCTATCTCAAGACGCCGCAGGTCGGTCGCGTGATCGTGCAGGACGATGTTGAGATCGGCGCCAATACGACGATTGATCGAGGCGCGTCGCGCGACACGATTATCGGCGAGGGAACGAAAATCGATAATCTCGTGCAGATCGGCCACAACGTGGTGATCGGCCGTTTTTGCGCCATCGTCGCCCAATCTGGACTCGCCGGCTCCTGTGAGATCGGCGATTTCGTCACGCTTGGCGGACAATCCGCCGTCGCCGGCCACCTCACAATCGGCGAAGGCGCAGCGGTTGCGGCCAAATCCGGGGTGATGCGCGACCTGCCGGCCGGGGCGCGGGTCGGCGGCGCGCCAGCGCGACCGTTGCGGCGGTTCTTGCGCGGCGCGGCGCTGCTCGACCGACTCGCGCGCAAGGACAAGCCGACGTAAGACAATCAAGACACATGGGATGGCGCTCGCCATGCCCTCGATAAGGAGGAAGAAATGCCCGAGGCCGCGGCCGGCGCGACTCTGGAGAGCGCTGACATTTTGCAGATCATGAGCCAACTGCCGCATCGTTATCCGTTCCTGCTCGTCGATCGCATCTTCGACATCCGCGGCGATGAATCATGCATCGGCGTGAAGAACGTCACGGTCAACGAGCCGCAGTTTCAAGGGCACTTTCCCGAGCGTCCAATCATGCCCGGCGTCCTGCTCATCGAGGCGATGGCGCAGACCGCCGGAGTCATCGCCATCCGCGCGCTAAAAGGCGCGGATCGGTCGCGTCTCGTTTATTTCGTCACGATCGACAATGCGAAATTCCGCAAGCCGGTGACGCCCGGCGACCGCGTCGAATTCCACATGGCCAAAACCGCGCAGAAGCGAAACATCTGGTGGTATTCTGGGCGCGCGATGGTCGACGGCGCGCTGGTCTGCGAGGCGCAGATCAGCGTCATGATGGGCGCTTAGCTTCACTGAGGCGAGTGCGACAATGAACCCTTCGGTTCATCCGTCCTGTGTCGTCGAAGACGGCGCGCGGCTCGGCGCCGGCGTCGCCGTCGGCCCCTTCTGTCATATCGGCGCCGGCGTCGAGATCGGCGACGGCGCGACTCTCCTTTCCCATGTCGTCGTCGGCGGGCGGACGCGGATCGGCGCGCGCGCCCGGATTTTCGCCTTCGCCGCCGTGGGACTGCCGTCGCAGGATATGAAGGCTGCGCTCACGGAGGGCGCGCTGACGATCGGCGATGATTGCGTCATTCGCGAAGGCGTGACGATCAATGCAGGCGCGGGGGAGGGCACGCGTATTGGGGCGCGCTGCGTATTTCTTGCCGCTTCGCACGTCGCTCACGACTGTCGGCTGGGCGACGACGTGATACTGTCCAATCAGGTTCTGCTGGGCGGGCACGTCGAGATTGGGGACCATGCGATGATCGGCGGCGCGACGGCGGTGCATCAGAATGTGCGCATCGGCGCGCACGCCTTCGTCGGCGGCCTCTCGGGCGTCGAAGCCGACGTCATTCCCTTCGCGCTTGCGTCGGGCAACCGCGCGCATCTTTTCGGCCTCAACCGCATCGGCCTGCAGCGGCGCGATTTCGCTCCGGAGCGCATCGAGCGTCTACGCCGGGCGTATCGCCTGCTCTTCGTGCGAGAGGCGCGCGCGCTGAGCGAACGCATCGACTGTCTGTCACGGGATTTCGCCGGAGACGCAGACATTGCGGCGATCATAGAATTTCTGCGCGCGCCCTCGACGCGGCCGCTTTGCGCGCCTCGCGCGCGCGCTGGATCGGCATGAGCGCGCCGCGCATCTTCCTTGTCGCCGGCGAAGCCTCTGGCGATCAGCTCGGCGCAGCGCTGATGCGGGCTTTGCGCGCCGCGCGTCCGGAGACCGTTTTCGCCGGCGTCGGTGGCGAGGCGATGGCGCGCGAAGGCCTCGTTTCGCTGTTTCCGCTCGAAGACATCGCGGTGATGGGCCTCATTCCTGTCTTGGCGCGGCTGCCGCGTCTTCTCCGGCGCATCGCGCAGACGGCGCGCGCGGTCATCGATCAGGCGCCGGATTGTCTCGTCATCATCGACGCGCCGGATTTTACCCATCGCGTCGCGCGCCGGGTACGGGCCGCCCGACCTGACCTGCCGATCGTTGATTACGTCAGCCCGACCGTATGGGCGTGGCGGCCCGGCCGTGCGTCCGCGATGCGCAACTATGTCGATTGCCTGCTGGCGCTGCTGCCCTTCGAGCCGCAGGCGCATGTTCGCCTCGGCGGCCCGCGATGCGTCTATGTCGGCCATCCGCTCGTCGAGCGTCTCGACGAGTTGGCGCGGCCCCTTCAGGAGCGCGGCGCGCGCTCGCTGCTTGTTCTGCCCGGGTCGCGCCTGGCGGAAGTGCGACGCATGACGTCGATCTACGGCGACGCGCTCGAACTTCTCTTGCGCGAACGCGCCGACTTCGAGGTCGCCATTCCCGTCGCGCCGAATGTTGAGAAGACCTTGTTGCGTGAGTTGCAGGGATGGCCGTTGACGCCGCGTCTGATTGGCCAGGCGGAGAAATTCGCCGCCTTTCGAAATGCGCGCGCCGCGCTCGTCACGTCCGGCGTCGCGACGCTGGAGCTGGCGCTCGCCGGAGTTCCGATGGTGGTCGCCTATAAGGTCTCGCGCGCCGAATCGCTGCTGCGCTTTCTCGTCAAAGTCGAGTCAATCGTGCTGCCCAATCTCATCATCGGCGAGAATATTGTGCCTGAATTCCTGCAGGAGGCGGCGACGCCGCGCGCGCTCGCCGAGGCGTTGAGGCCGCTCTTGCGCGAGAGCGCCGCGCGCGAAGCGCAGCTCGCGGCCTTCAAGCGCGTCCGCGAGCGCCTGCTCGAGACAGGCCGAACGCCGAGCGCTCGGGCGGCTGACATCATCCTCGAATATGCGTCGCGCGGTCGCTCTTAGAGCGTTCTGGGATCAGAAGGGAATGTCGTCGTCGAGTTGGTCGGAAAGCTTGCCGGCCGAGGCGGGACGCCGTTCGCTAGGACCGCGCTCCATCGGCGAGGAGCGGCCAAAGGTTCCGCCGCTCTGGCTATAGCCGCCTTCGTAGTCGCCCTCGCTGCGTCCGCCCTTGCTGTCGAGCAGAGTCAGCTCGCCGCGAAAACGCTGCAGCACGACATCGGTCGCCTTGCGCTGATTGCCGTCCTTGTCGGTGTATTCGCGAGTCTGCAGCTGGCCCTCGAGATAGATCTTGGAGCCCTTGCGGCAGTATTGCTCGGCGATCTTCCCGAGATTTTCGTTGAAGATCGACACATTGTGCCACTCGGTGCGATCTTTGCGCTCGCCGGTGTTTTTATCGCGCCAGGACTCGGTGGTCGCCACCGAAAAAGAGACGACGCGATCGCCCGACGGCAGCGTCCGCACCTCAGGATCGCGGCCGAGATTGCCGATCAGGATCACCTTGTTGACGCTGCCCGCCATATCGCTCTCCGCTTGTTGACGCGTGGCACTCTAGTGCAAAGGCCGGTCCTCGGGCGCGCCGGCTCGGCTTGTCCACAGCTGATGTGGCGCCAGGAGACCGTTAATGTTCAGTTTTTGTTCTAGAATCGGTCGTAACGTCATGCAAGCATAGCGGAATTTTGTTCTCTTTTCCTAAGCTTAGCGGTTACGCGCGTCTGCGGGCTCCCGGTCTCAATCGGTCGTGACGCCGATCGCGACATCGGAAGGATCAATCTTGCGTGCGAGCCCCGCCGTCAGCCGCGCGCGGTCCAGCTCGCCCTCCCAAGCGGCGACCACGATGGTGGCGACGCCATTGCCGATGAAGTTCGTCAAGGCTCGGCACTCGCTCATGAATTTATCGACGCCGAGCACGAGCGACATGCCTGGCGCCAGCTGCGGATCGACCGCCATCAGCGTCGCCGCCAGGGTGATGAACCCCGCGCCGGAAACGCCGCTCGCGCCCTTCGACGTCAGCATTGCGACGATGAGGATGGTCGCCTGATGGGACAGATCAAGCTCGACGCCCATCGCGCGCGCGATGAACAGCGTCGTCAGCGTCATATAGATGTTGGTGCCGTCGAGATTGAAGGAATAGCCGGTTGGCACGACGAGTCCGACGACCGACTTCGAGCAGCCGAGCCATTGCAGCTTCTCCATCAGAGCGGGCAGGGCGCTTTCCGATGAGGATGTGCCAAGCACGATCAGCAGCTCGTCGCGCAGATAGGCGATAAGGCTGAAGATGTTGAACCCGGCCGCGCGCGCGATGGCGCCCAGCACGAAGACGACGAAGAGCCCGGCCGTGAGATAGAACAGACCAACGAGTCCGGCGAGCGACAGAAGCGCGGCTGAGCCGTATTTCGCGACCGTATAGGCCATGGCGCCGAAGGCGCCGATCGGCGCGGCTTTCATGATGATGGCAATGACGCCGAACATGGCGTGGCCGACGTCGTCGATGATCACCCGCAGCGCGCGGCCGCGCTCGCCGAGCGCTAAGAGCGCGAAGCCGAAGAGCAGCGAGAACAGCAAAACTTGCAGAATGTCGCCCTTGGCGAAGGCGCCGATCGCGCTGTCGGGAATGATGTCGAGAAGAAAATCGACGCCGCCGCGCTTTTCGGCGAGCGCCGTATATTTGGCGATGGCGGAAGGGTCGGGTTTTCCGGCGAAGCCGGCGCCGACCTGCGCAAGATTTCCGATCATCAGGCCAAGCGCGAGGGCGAAGGTGGAGACGATCTCGAAATAGAGGAGCGCCTTCAGTCCGACGCGGCCGACCTTGCGCGCGTCCTCAATATGGGCGACGCCCGACACCACCGTGCAGAAGATGATGGGGGCGATCGCCATCTTGATGAGCTTGACGAAGCCGTCGCCGAGCGCCTTCACCCAGTCCTGCGCGGCGGCGTGCGGCGCCAGCCAGCCGAAGAGCGCGCCAAGGGCAATGGCCGCGAGCACCTGGACATAGAGGTGGCGGTAAAGTGGCTTGCGGGTAGCGGAGGGATTGGCGGTCATGAGGGTATTGGCGCCTGCCGCGCGTAACGGGAGCAACGCATACTTTAGTATCACCTTTCGCGTCGAAACCGCCTGTCATTGCGAGCGAAGCGAAGCAATCCAGCCGTCCGCCGCCGCCTCTGGATTGCTTTGTCGGCTGCGCCTCTTCGCAACGACGGTGGGGGATTTCCAAAGCGTATCGCTAGCGCGCTTCGAACGGATTGACGACGGCGATGTCGAGATCGACGAAATCCGCGACATTGCGCGTCGCGAGCGTCATTGCGTGGGCGGCGGCGATGCTCGCAACTATCGCATCCATGACGGCGAGCGGCTTGCCTCGCATTTTGCGTCTGCCACGCAAACGGGCGAAGGCCTGCGCCGCGCGTTGATCAAACGACAATATGCGGCCAGCGAAAATCTCAGCTTCGATCGCGTCGCAGGCTTTGGTCAAAACATCCTTCTTTCGCCCCTCAGGCAGCAGCGCCAGACCAAAACGAAGCTCCGCGATGACGGGCGTCGCGATGAAGAAATCGAGCTCAGAATAGGAGTCCATCCAGCGCCGCACGTTACCGTCGCCCATCGGCTTCATCATTTCAGAGACGATGTTCGTGTCGAGCAAGATCATTCGAAGTCTGGCGGGGCGCGGTCGCTTTGATCACGAGGCTGAATGAAATCGTCCGTCCAATCTTCTTGCGACACGAGACTTTTGAGTCGCGTTCCAAGTCCTCCGGCCGCTCGGGCGCGCTCTGGCCGGACAGCCTGAGACAAAGCGCGTTCGAGCAACAATTTCGCCTGGCTCGAAATGCTGCGCTTATGCCCGTGCGCCAGATCCTCGATCTGGCGCTTCATTTCCGGGGGAACGTCTCTCAACAGAATGTCAGGCACGCCAGCCTCCACATTTGATATCAATGATATCTCTATGCGGGCGCGATATCAAGGCTGACGTGCAAGCGAGCGGATCGAGCATCGGATGAGCTTCAGATGGATTTATGCTGCGGCGCGTGGCATTTGCCTTGCTCGGCGCCTAAATGACGCTTCCACTCTCCTTCCGGCCTTTGTGAATGGCGATCATCAAGCAAAAGGACGCGCGAGCGGGCGCATCAATAAACTCCAGCGCAGACTCCAAATCCATCTCCATCCGCGGCGCGCGCGAACATAATCTCAAGAACGTCGATCTGACGATTCCGCGCGACAAGCTGGTGGTGTTCACCGGCCTGTCCGGCTCGGGCAAGTCGTCGCTCGCCTTCGACACCATCTATGCCGAAGGCCAGCGCCGCTATGTCGAGTCGCTGTCGGCCTATGCGCGGCAGTTTTTGGAGATCATGCAGAAGCCCGACGTCGATCAGATCGATGGGCTGTCGCCGGCGATCTCCATCGAACAGAAGACGACATCCAAAAATCCGCGCTCGACCGTCGGCACGGTCACCGAGATTCACGACTATATGCGTCTGCTCTGGGCCCGCGTCGGCGTGCCCTATTCGCCGGCGACGGGCCTGCCGATCGAGAGCCAGACCGTCTCGCAGATGGTTGATCGCGTGCTGGCGCTTCCAGAAGGCTCGCGGCTCTATCTGCTCGCGCCGGTCGTGCGCGGCCGCAAAGGCGAATACCGAAAGGAGATCGCCGAATATACCAAGAAAGGCTTCCAGCGCCTCAAGATCGACGGCGCCTATCATGAGATCGCCGACGTGCCGGCGCTCGACAAGAAATTGAAGCACGACATCGATGTCGTGGTTGATCGAATCGTCGTGCGTCCCGACATGAGCGCGAGACTGGCCGACAGTTTTGAGACCGCGCTAGATTTGTCGGGCGGCCTCGCCGTCGTCGAATTCGCCGACGCGCCAAAGGGCCAGAACGTTTTGCTCGGCCCCGTGCAGCCGGCGGCGAACGTCTCGACGCATTACGCGCCGCATCACATTGTGTTTTCCTCGAAATTCGCCTGTCCCGTATCGGGCTTCACCATCCCGGAGATCGAGCCGCGGCTGTTTTCGTTCAACAATCCCTTCGGCGCCTGTCCAGTCTGCGGCGGCATCGGCCATGAGCAGAAGGTCGACGCCGACCTCGTCGCGCCCAATCCAAAGCTGACGCTGCGCAAAGGCGCGATCGCGCCCTGGGCGAAATCGACTTCGCCCTATTATCAGCAGACGCTCGAAGCGCTCGGCAAGCATTACAAGTTTCGGCTCGACGTCCCTTGGGAGACGCTTTCCGACAAGGCGCGAAACGTCATTCTCTACGGCTCGGGGGACGAGGAGATCCGCTTTTCCTATGACGACGGCTTTCGCGCCTATGACGTGAAGAAGCCCTTCGAAGGCGTCGTCATCAATCTCGAGCGGCGCTATCTCGAGACCGAAAGCGAATGGGCGCGCGACGAGATCGGCCGCTATATGTCGGCGACGCCGTGTCTCGCGTGCGAAGGCTTTCGCTTGAAGCCCGAAGCGCTCGCCGTCAAAGTCGCGCGCAAACATATTGGCGAAGTCTCGGAGCTTTCGGTGCGCGCCGCGCTCGACTGGTTTCGCGCGCTGCCCGACGCGCTCGACAAGAAGCGCAACGAAATCGCCTTCCGCATCTTGAAGGAAATTCGCGACCGGCTAAATTTTCTCGTCGACGTCGGCCTCGATTATCTGACGCTGTCGCGCAATTCAGGCTCGCTGTCGGGCGGCGAAAGCCAGCGGATCCGCCTCGCGTCGCAGATCGGCTCGGGACTGACCGGCGTTCTCTATGTGCTGGACGAACCGTCGATCGGGCTGCATCAGCGCGACAATGACCGTCTGCTCGACACGCTGCGGCGGCTGCGCAATCTCGGCAACAGCGTCATCGTCGTCGAGCACGACGAGGACGCGATTCTCGCCGCGGATTATGTCGTCGATGTCGGACCCGGCGCCGGCATTCACGGCGGCAAAATCGTTGCGCAAGGGACGCCGGCGGAGATCATGAACGATCCCGCATCGCTCACCGGGCAATATTTGACCGGCGAGAAGCAGGTGATTCTTCGTCACAAGCTGCGCAAGCCGACGGCCGGCCGTTGGCTCAAGCTCTTTGGCGCGCGCGGCAATAATCTTAAGGACGTCACGGCGGAAGTGCCGCTTGGCCTTTTCACCTGCGTCACTGGCGTCTCGGGCGGCGGCAAGTCGACGCTGATCATCGAAACGCTTTACAAGGCCGTGGCGCGGCGGCTTTCCGGCGCGCATGAGCACCCGGCGCCCTTCGATCGTTTGGAAGGCCTCGAGCAGATCGATAAGATCATCGACATCGACCAGTCGCCGATCGGCCGCACGCCGCGCTCCAATCCGGCGACCTACACCGGCGCCTTCACGCCCATTCGCGAATGGTTCGCGGGTCTTCCGGAGGCGAAGGCGCGCGGCTATGCGCCCGGACGCTTCTCCTTCAACGTCAAGGGCGGCCGCTGCGAAGCCTGCCAGGGCGACGGCGTCATCAAAATCGAGATGCACTTTCTCCCGGACGTGTACGTGACCTGCGACGTGTGCAAGGGCAAGCGTTACGATCGCGAGACGCTCGAAGTGAAATATCGCGAAAAGTCCATCGCCGACGTGCTGGACATGACGGTTGAGGAGGCGGCGAATCTGTTCAAGGCGGTGCCGTCGATCCGCGACAAGATGGAAACCTTAAAACGCGTCGGCCTCGACTACATCCATGTTGGCCAGCAGGCGACGACGCTGTCGGGCGGCGAGGCCCAGCGCGTCAAGCTCTCCAAGGAGCTGTCGCGCCGCTCGACAGGCCGCACGCTCTATATTCTCGACGAGCCGACGACGGGTCTGCATTTCCATGACGTCGCCAAGCTGCTCGAAGTGCTGCATGAACTCGTGGAGCAGGGCAATACGGTGGTCGTGATCGAGCACAATCTCGAAGTCATCAAGACGGCGGACTGGATCATCGACATGGGACCGGAGGGGGGCGACGGCGGCGGCGAGATCGTCGCGACAGGACCGCCGTCAGAGATCATCAAGGAAACGCGCAGCCACACGGGGCGCTATCTCGCTGAAGCGATGGCGCGAAAACCAGCTGCGGCGGCGCCGGCGAAACCCAAGAAAGCGCGAACGGTTTAAAAGCCCCCACCGGCACGTCTTCGCCTCAAAAGTAGGAGCCGCCTCGCAGCGCATGCGATGCGGCTCATGTTTGTTGTGCGGCGCGCTGCGTTGGGCGTTTAGTTCTTCAGCGGCGCCGAACGTTCGTCGCGTTCCGCATCCGCAGCGCGAATCGCCGCGTCATCTCCCGACGCGGCTTCCTCCGCGGCGCGTTTCTTGCCGGCCTCGAAGATGTCGCGCTCAGGCCGCGGCAACACCGGGCCCTCCGGGAAGACGAAGCCCAGCGACTTCGCTCCGGTGTCGTCGCCGACGACGACGACGCGCACAGCGCCGCCGTTCTTCAGGCGGCCGAACAGCACCTCGTCGGCGAGCGGCGTCTTGATGTGCTGGTGAATGACCCGCGACATCGGCCGCGCGCCCATCGATTCGTCATAGCCATGCTCGACGAGCCAGCTGCGCGCTTCGTCGGTGAGCTCGATCGTGACATTGCGGTCGGCAAGCTGCGCTTCGAGCTGCATGATGAATTTGTCGACGACGCGCTTGATGACGTCGACCGGCAGATGACCGAAAGGCACGATGGCGTCGAGACGATTGCGGAACTCCGGCGCGAAAAGCCGATTGATCGCTTCGCTGTCGTCGAGATCGCGGCGCGTGCGCGTGAAGCCGATCGGCGTGCGCGCAAGATCCTGCGCGCCCGCATTCGTCGTCATGATGAGGATGACGTTGCGGAAGTCGATCGTCTTGCCGTTATGGTCCGTCAGCTTCCCGTGATCCATCACCTGCAGCAGGATGTTGTAGAGATCGGGATGCGCCTTCTCGATCTCGTCGAGCAGCAGCACGCAATGCGGATGCTGGTCGATGGCGTCGGTCAGCAGACCGCCCTGATCGAATCCGACATAGCCGGGAGGCGCGCCGATCAGTCGGCTCACCGTATGGCGCTCCATATATTCCGACATGTCGAAGCGCACGAGCTCGATGCCGAGCGATGTCGCCAGCTGGCGCGCGGCTTCCGTCTTGCCGACGCCGGTCGGTCCGGAGAAGAGATAGCAGCCGATCGGCTTCTCTTGATCGCGTAGGCCCGCCCGCGCGAGCTTGATCGCCGACGTCAGCGCCGAGATCGCCTTATCCTGACCGTAGACGACGCGGCGCAGCGTCTCATCGAGATGCGCGAGAACTTCGGCGTCGTCCTTGGAGACGGTCTTCGGCGGCACGCGCGCCATGGTGGCGATCGTCGTTTCGATTTCTTTCAGTCCGATCGTCTTTTTGCGCTTGTTTTCCGCGACCAGCATCTGCGCCGCGCCGGTTTCGTCGATCACGTCAATCGCCTTGTCCGGCAGCTTGCGGTCATGAATGTAACGCGCCGAAAGCTCCACCGCCGCCTTCAGCGCGTCGTTGGTGTAGCGGATCTTATGAAATTCCTCGAAATAGGGCTTGAGCCCCTTCACGATTTCGATCGCGTCGGGGATCGAGGGTTCGTTGACGTCGATCTTCTGGAAGCGGCGAACGAGCGCGCGGTCCTTCTCGAAATACTGGCGGTATTCCTTGTAGGTCGTCGAGCCGATGCAGCGCAGAACGCCCTGCGCGAGCGCGGGCTTCAGAAGGTTCGAGGCGTCCATCGCGCCGCCCGAGGTGGCGCCCGCGCCAATGACTGTGTGGATCTCGTCGATGAAGAGAATCGCATTCTTGTGATTCTCGATTTCTTTCACGACCTGCTTCAGGCGTTCTTCAAAGTCGCCGCGATAGCGTGTGCCGGCGAGCAGCGCGCCCATGTCGAGCGCGAACACCGTCGCCCCGGCGAGAACCTCCGGGACCTCGTTGGAGACGATTTTACGCGCGAGGCCTTCGGCGATCGCCGTCTTGCCGACGCCGGGATCGCCGACCAGCAGGGGATTATTCTTTTGCCGGCGGCACAGAACCTGGATCGTGCGCAGCACTTCCGGCTCGCGGCCGATCAGCGGGTCGATGCGGCCGTCGCGCGCCTTCCTGTTGAGGTTGACGCAATAGGCCTCGAGCGCGCCTTCCTTCTTGCGGCTCTCGCCGTCGCGGCCCTCCCGGCCTTCGCTGCGCTCGCCGTCTTCCTCGACGCCGCGCGGACTCCGGCTGGCGTCCGAAAGCCCCGGACGCTTGGCGATGCCATGGCTGATGAAATTGACGGCGTCATAGCGCGTCATGTCCTGCTCCTGCAGGAAATAGACGGCGTGGCTTTCGCGCTCGGCGAACAGCGCGACAAGTACATTCGCGCCGCTGACGTCTTCGCGGCCGGACGATTGAACGCTGATAATCGCCCGCTGCACGACCCGCTGGAACCCGGCGGTCGGCTTGCATTCGTCCGCGTCTTCGTTGACGAGGTTGTCGAGTTCGCGATCGATGTAGTCGCGCAAATTCTTGGTCAGGACGTCGAGATCCACCGAACAGGCGCGGAGCACCGCCGACGCGTCGACGTCCTCGACGAGACTCAGCAGGAGGTGCTCGAGCGTCGCATATTCATGGCGCCGCTCGCGGGCGGACGCGAGCGCACGGTCGAGGGTCTGCTTGAGATTGCGCGAGAAGGTCGGCATGCGCTCGTCCTATTTCTTTTCCATGATGCATTGCAGAGGATGCTGATGCTTCCTTGCAAAATCCATGACCTGGGTGACTTTGGTCTCAGCGACCTCGTAAGTGTAGACGCCGCATTCGCCGACGCCGTGATTGTGGACGTGGAGCATGATGCGCGTGGCTTCCTCGACGGACTTGTTGAAATACTTACGCAGCACGATCACCACGAACTCCTGCGTCGTGTAGTCGTCATTCAACAAAAGCACCCGATACATATTGGGCTTGCGCGTCTGAGGACGCGTTCGCGTGACGAGCGCTGTTCCGGCCCCGGGACCGACGTCGCCTCCCTTGCGCGGCTCCTTGGCCGCTCGCGGCGCACTAGCCGCCATCGCTAGCGTTAAATCCTCCGCCGCCACGTCTTCACCCTTTCGATCCTTTTCATGTAGGTCGGCTCAGTGGTTCTTTTAGGGTCGCCTCGCAGAATCTGGGCCATTTCCACGGTGAGGGAAATCAAGAACATCGCTAGTTTTGAGCTTTCCCAGCGGCTTGGCAAGGGGTCGCGCGACGCGCCGTCGCCGAGTTTTGTCGAAAGCCGCATCAATAAAAAATTCACCTCCGCTAGATTAGCGTCACACCGCTAACCTTCAGGCATTCAAGTGCGTCGACCCCTCGAGCATCGCCGTTTAAGCAACCCCCGCGCCGGCCTTCCGGCGGGCGTCTGGAGTCTCGCGGCGCTGTCGATCGCCGCTTGTTTGTGCAGCGTGCTCGGCGCCAAGCTGCTCTCAAATATGTTTGAGCCTCCCGAAACGCGAGCGCCGGCGCGCTTTTCGAGGGGCGCAGAAGCCGATCTGCGCGGCCTTGCCAAGGCGGCGCCGCAACACGAGGCGCCGGCGCCGACAGAACAACGCGAGGCCGACGTCGACCGTTTGCCGACAGGCACGATCCCAGACAAGCGCAAAGGGCGGAAGGCGTTGACGCCTTGCGGCGAAGCTGGCGAATTCGCCGATCATTAGTTTTTTTGCGACCAACCCCCGTGTGCGCGGCCCGACGTGCGCATATATTTATTGACAATCTGGCAATTGCCCTTAAAGCATTCCCGTGGCTATCGCCCGCGCTTCTTTGCGGCGGACCGTCGGCGGGCCAGATAGCCGTTGCGGCGTCGACGGCGACTTCTCTCAACATCCACGCGCGCTTCTTTACGGCTAGCGCGCAAGCGGAATTTCCGCACATGCGGGCCGTAATTCAGGATAATTAATGACATTCGAAGAACTGGGCCTTTCCCAAAAGGTTCTCGCAGCCGTCCAAACGTCCGGCTATACGACCCCCACGCCAATTCAGGCGCAGGCCATTCCACCCGCCTTGCAGGGGCGCGATATTCTCGGCATCGCCCAAACGGGCACCGGCAAGACCGCCGCTTTCACCCTGCCGATGCTGAGCCGTCTCGAAAGCGGCCGCGCCCGCGCCAGAATGCCGCGAACGCTCATTCTGGAGCCGACGCGCGAACTTGCCGCGCAGGTCGAAGCAAGCTTCGCAAAATACGGCAAGAACCATCGTCTCAACGTCGCGCTGCTGATCGGCGGCGTCGCCTTCGGCGAGCAGGAAACCAAAATCATGCGCGGGGCCGACGTGCTGATCGCCACGCCGGGTCGCCTTCTCGACTTCTTCGATCGCGGCAAGCTGCTGCTCACCGGCATCGAAATTCTCGTCATCGACGAGGCGGACCGTATGCTCGACATGGGTTTCATTCCCGACATCGAGCGCGTCTGCAAGCTGGTGCCGTTCACGCGGCAGACGCTCTTCTTCTCTGCGACCATGCCGCCTGAGATCACGCGGCTAACGGAAGCCTTTCTGCATAATCCGATCCGTTGCGAAGTCTCGCGCGCCGCGACGACGGCGACCACGATCCGGCAGGTTCTCGTCGCTTCGCGGGGCCACGCCGACAAGCGTGAGACGTTGCGCAACCTCATTCGCGGCGCCGATAACTTCAAGAACGCGATCATCTTCTGCAACCGCAAGCGCGACGTGGCGACCCTTCATCGCTCGCTCGTCAAGCACGGCTTTTCCGCCGGCGCCCTGCACGGCGACATGGATCAGCTCGCGCGGATGGCCTCGCTCGACGCGTTCAAGACTGGCGATGTGTCGCTGATCGTGTGTTCGGATGTGGCGGCGCGCGGCCTCGACATTCCGGACGTGAGCCATGTGCTCAACTTCGACGTCCCGACGCACAGCGAAGATTACGTGCACCGAATCGGCCGCACCGGCCGCGCCGGCCGGTCGGGCGTGGCGATCACGCTCGTCACCGAAGACGACATGAAATATATCGACCAGATCCAGAGCCTCATCGGCAAGGCGATCGAGTGGGAGGGGCCGGGCTTCGACGCCTTGCCGCCGCCGATGGAGACGAGCCGCCCGCAAGAGCGCCGCGGCGAGCGCGCCGAACGCGGGCCGCGCCGGGACCGCGGTCGCCGGTCAGCCGCCGCCGAGCGCGACGCGCCCGTCAGCCGCCGACCAGCCGCCGCCGAACGCGAAACGCCTGTCAGCCGCCGGCCGCCGTCAGCCGCCGCAGATCGCGAGGCCCCCGTCAGCATCGGCCGGTCCCGCGGCGGCCGCGCCAAGGCTGATGGAGAAGGCGTACGGCCTCCGGCCTATGGGGCGCCGGCCGGGCCTCCGGCCGCAGAGCGCCGTGAGCGCCGCCCGCGCCATCATGAAGACGATGGGCCGCCCGTCATTGGACTGGGCGACCACGTGCCGTCCTTCCTGCTGCGCCCGGTGGCGCTGAGGCCGGCGAAGGTCGGCGAAGAATAGGTTTTTCCAGCAAGGCTTGCCCGATCAGGCAAGCCGGCGCCGCAGCGGCCTCACCCTTCGAACGGCGCCATTGCGCTGCGAATTTTCTCCGCCTGTTCAGCGAGCTTAGCGTCGTCCGCCATGGTCCCCGGAGGGCGCAAGGCGACGCCGTCCCAACGCGGCAACAGGTGGAAGTGCAGGTGATAGATCACCTGCCCGCCGGCGCTTTCGTTGAATTGATGCAGCGTCAGGCCGTCGGCGGCAAACGCCTTTTCGATCGCCTTCGCGACATGCTGCACGCGCTTCATCAATTGGCCGAGCGTTTCCGGCGAGACGTCGAGGAGTCCGCGCGCGCCTTCCTTTGGAATGACCAGAGCATGGCCCTCGGCGCGCGGCATGATATCCATAAACGCGAGCGAGACGTCGTCCTCAAAGATCTTATGCGCAGGGATTTCTCCGCGCAGAATCTTGCCGAAAATATTGTTGGGATCATAGGCGACGGCCATGGGCTGTTCCCTTCGAGCGCTTGCTCCTTAAAACCATTTTGGCCGTTCTGACGGGCGCTTGCGTCTCGAAGGACGTCGCTCATGGCGCGAACGAAGCGTCGCTTGAGGCGACAGTCCGTTCCCGCTGAAGAAGGCCGGCAAGGAAAGCAATTGCTCTTGAGGCCTGTCAATCCCCAAAGGCGAAGGCGCGGATATTGGTGAGGCGAAAATCGCTCGCGGGATAAACGCCGAGAATCTCCATTTCCTTGGAGAAGAACTGCAGTTCTTCGAGCGCGCGCGCCATCGCCGGCTGCTCGGGATGTCCGTCGGCGTCGGCGAGAAAGCGCGTCGCGGCGAATTCGCCGTCAACCATGTAGCTTTCGAGCTTGGTCATATTGACGCCATTCGTGGCGAAGCCGCCAAGCGCCTTGTAGAGCGCGGCCGGCACGTTGCGCACGCGAAAGATGAAGGTGGTGATGGTCGACCCCGCGCTCGGGGCCGCCCAATGCTTGGTCTTCGACAGCACGATGAACCGCGTCGTGTTATGCGCCTCGTCCTCAATGTTCTCCGCCAGCACGTCGAGATCGTAGATGTCGGCGGCGAGTCGCGGCGCGATCGCGGCCTTCGTCGGATCGCCCCATTCGGCGACTTCGCGCGCGGCGCCGGCAGTGTCTCCGGCGGTGTGCGCCGCAAGGCCGAGTTGGCGGATGGCGCGGCGGCACTGACCCAGCGCATGGACATGGCTGTAGACGCTTCTGAGCCCCTGCCGCGTCGCGCCCCTGGGCGCCATCAAGTGAAAATGGATCGGCAGGAAGTATTCGCCGACGATATGCAGACCCGAATGCGGCAGGAAATGATGAATATCCGCGACGCGTCCGGCGATGGAATTTTCGATCGGGATCATGCCGAGCGCGGCGCGCCCCTCGGTCACCGACGCGAAGGCGTCCTCGAAGCTTGCGCAAGGAAGCGGCGTCAGTTGCGGATAGGCCTGACGGCAGACGAGGTCGGAGTTCGCGCCGGGCTCTCCCTGATAGGCGATATATTGCGTCACTTTGGGTCCTGTTCGCGCGCCGTGGCGCGCAGCGCGGTCAAATCGCGTTCCGTATCCACCGATGGGGCGCCTTTGTCCAGCACAGCGGCGTCGATGCGCATGCCGGCCTCGAGCGCGCGCAACTGCTCGAGGCGCGCACGCAATTCGAGCGGAGAGGGCGGAAGCGCGACGAATCGTTCCAGAGCGGCGCGGCGAAAGGCGTAAACGCCGATGTGCTTCAATCGCGGCCCCGCGCCATAAGGCGCCGGGGCGCGCGTAAAGTAAAGCGCGCGAACCCGTTCAGGCGCGAGCGAGGCTCCGACGAGCTTGACGGCGTTGGGATCGCTGGCGTCTTCGGCGCGCGCCGGGCAGGCGAGTGTGCCGATGTCGACGGCTGGATCGTCGAGAAGCGCGAGCGCCGCTTCGAGCGCCCCTTCGGGAAGGAAGGGCTGGTCGCCCTGCAGATTGACGGCGGCGCCATGGCGGCCATGTGGGTCGAGCGCCCGCAAGGCTTCGCCGATGCGATCGCTGCCACAAGCGTGAGAACCGCGCGTAAGCGCCGCGTGTCCGCCGACCGACTCGATCGCGCGCGCGATCTCGGGAGAGTCGGTCGCGACCACGACAGGTCCGAGCGCTGCGGCGCATGCGCGCTCCCAGACATGGACGATCATGGGCCGACCGTCGATTTCGGCGAGCGCCTTGCCGGGCAGACGCGTCGAGCGTAGACGCGCCGGAATAATAACGATCGGCGCGAGCGCCTGCACGGCGCTAATAGGCGTTGCTGTCCTCGGCCATCCAGCCCTTTTCGCTCTTCACGAAATGCAGCGTGCCTTCGCTCGTGTGCACTTCGGCCTTGGCGAATGTCCGGTCGTCGTCGAGGCCGAGAAAGGCGCAGGTTCCGCGCTCGCGCTCATCAGCGCATTTGGCTTCGAAACCCTCGGGAAACAGAATTTCAGCCTCATACATCAATTCGTAAGCGTCGACGTTCTCGCGCTTCACTTCGCGGCCCTGCACCTTCTTGAAGGACACGAGCTTGGCGTCCACGCCATTCTTCTCCAGAAGATTGCGCAACACCTTCGCGCCCGTGGCGTCGCCGGGCATATGATCGCCGCAAGCGGAAAGCGTCAGGGCGATCGAGACGCCGGCCACAAGCCCAAGAACAAAGCGGAATCCAGAAGCCATCTACTCCTCCGGCGCCGCGTTCATCGCAGCGCGATGTTATTTGTTTCGATATCGCACAAACGCTTCACAACTCAGCGTCTGTGAAAATTCATATCAGATAGTTGCATTTTTGTGCAGCCGGAGTAACGTGACTGCGCCAAATGAGTTGCGCGTCTGGCGGCGTCGAAGGGCCTGTAAGAAGACCCATGGCGTGCGTAAGCGTTTGATGCGTATTCGGCACAACTTTGAATACCCTGCGGAGTGCTCAGGTCCGCCGCATCTCCTGGGTCCGTGGGGTTGGCCGACTGGCGGTGGTTGGAGTGGCCTCCTTGAAGCCATCGTCAGTCGGCCGCCTTCCCCAAAGCGGTTTATTCTCCAGCCAAAAACTCTCGGAGCGTCCCCCTGCGGCGACGCTCCTCCTGGCTAGACCAGCGGTTGTGACGAACGCCTTGGCAAGGCGCGCGCTTTATCTGCGCGCGCTTACTTGATCTTGGTTTCCTTGAATTCCACGTGCTTGCGCACGACGGGATCGTATTTCTTGAAGACGAGCTTTTCCGTTTTGGTGCGCGCGTTCTTCTTGGTCACGTAGAAATAGCCCGTATCCGCCGTGGACAGGAGCTTGATCTTGATCATGGCGGACTTGGCCATCGCTCATCCCAGTCTATCAGAGAAATGAAATCGTCCCGGTCGCTGAGCGCGCCGGGAGCGAATTGGCCGGCAACATACGTGCGGCGCGAACGATGTCAAGAAGGCGCGCCGGGCCAGTCCTGAGCCCAGAGCGATTCGAGCCTCGTCAAGAGGATGCGGCAAAGAACAGCCATAATTTTGTTGGTTAATCCACAAGAGAAGCGGCGTGTGGCTGGAACGACTCCGGCGAATTGCGCGGCAATACTCGGGCGGGAGGAAATATCTCGTAAGTAGCTGGTGCTCGCGCGCGTCGTCGAAGCGCAGCGCCTGCATGTATCGACGTGAAGAAGTGCTTCCTTCGTCTTCACGCGAACGCGCTTGGAGTGAGTAGTATGAGCGTAACACTCGAAAAGCGGCGCAAAGTCGCGGAGTTGGAGAATTTTGAACGGCGGATACTCCAAGAGAAGCGGCGCCTCTTAAGAGAGCTCGAAAGCTTGGAAAAGCCCTTCCGCAACACGCGCGCGATGGCCTGGATCAAGGATTTTTCGAGCGACGTCGCTGGCGAGTGGCGCGCGGTCCAGGGCGCCGCATCATTTAGAGCGCCGATCTGGTTTTATGTCGTCGCCGGGGCCATCCTGCTCGGAGGCGTCGGCGGCGTCGCGACTCTCGCGCTAAGAGGCGCGCCCGCGCCGCGCGCCGATGGCGCGACGCTGCGTCAGGTCGAAACGCCGACGACGCCTGTGCGGATCGAGCCGCCGCCGGCGCCCGTGACTGAGGCCGCGCAAGCCGTCGACGTCGCGCCATCCTCGGCGCTTACGGTTAGCGCGCCGCCGGACACAATTGCGTCTCCCGCGCCGTCGACGCCCGACTCCAAGGAGCTGAAAGAGCGGCTTCTGGAGGCACAGGCCGCGGCGGAGCCCCTGCCCGAGCCGCTGCCGCCGCCCCAAAAAACCGACGTTCCCGCCGCCGCGCCAGCGCTCGGCGCGGCGACGGTTCCGCCGCTCGGCGCGGCGCTGCCGAAAACCGCCTTCGACGACGCGCCGCCAGTTGATGCGGCCGCGACGGCGGAGCCGGACGAGGAGGCGCCCGCGACGCGCAAAAGTCAGCGCGAGGACGAGCCCGCCGACGAAGGCCGCCGCGCAAAATGCTTTGTAAAGGTCGATGGACGGGTTCTCTTCGAGCGCAGCTGCATGCTCCGCCAGCCCACGCGCTCGACGCTGACGCTCAACGCCGGAGACGACGCCGTTGTTCTGACGCAAGATCATGGACGGACGTGGACGGCGAGCCTTGGCGGCCGCAGCCTCGGCAAGGTCTATCGGACCGGGGCGTGCTGGGGCCGGCGTCGCCAAGTCTTCATCTGCGCGAAGGGCGCCTGAAGCGCGCCGGGCCTATCGGCTTTTCGCTCACGTAGAATAATCGGAGGGCGCGGCGCGCCCGCCGGCAACTTTGGATACAATGGCAGCCCCGCCGAACGTTAGCGGCGGGGCTTTTGCGTTTTCTCAAAGGCGTGAATTCAACTTTTTCAATGGAGGCCAGGTTGAATTTCAAACATCATATCGCGACCGCTTTCGCGCTCGCCGCCATATTGTTTTCAGGCGTCGCTCTGGCGGAGGAGTCAGAGGAGAGGGTTGTGAAGGAGGCGATCGCGCTCTTTCGCGCCTTTGGAGTCATGCACCCTAAAGGGACTCCCAATTCATTGCCGCGCTGCTTCTATGTAGCGAGCTGGAAATCCGGGAGCATTCCCGAAGGTTACTCGCGTAAATATTTCGGGATCAAAGCGCTGGCGGGACTTACGGCAGAGGCTCCTGAAAATGAGGTCAGAAAAATCTTCGATCCCGAAGGTCAGCAGCCTGACGCTTTTTGCACCGAGGAAGAGTTTCAAGAACATTTGAATGCTGTGCGCGACATGTTGAAGGACGAGCATAAGCTCGCGGACAAGAGTTGGATTTTTGAATCATCCCGTGTTGGAGAATATAGGACTCGTGATGTATTGCATAAAGAATTTAGTTTTCCAGTGTTCGACACAAAATTCCGCAGGGCTGCGTTCCTTGTAAACATCTCAGAAAGCTATTTCAGACGTTCGAAGGACGGCGGCATAGGGCGCGGCGCGCCCGAATTCCTTTACGCGGTGGTAATTTTCGAAAAGCGCAACGGCGTTTGGCGAGAAATCGAGACATCGGTTCTCGGGCAAACGTAAGTCTCGACCGTCAGACTATCATTTGCGGCGCGCGGGCTTCCGCTCACGTTCCTTTTTCGCCCGCGGTGGCGGCGCGCGGCGTTCGCCGCCGCTCACGACTTCGAAACGCAAGGCGCCGGCGATCGGCGCCGCCTCGATCAGCTTCACTTCTATAATATCCGCCAGCCGGTAGCTGACGCCGGAGCGCGAGGTGAGCGCATGGGCGGCCTCGTCGTAGGCGTAATATTCGCGGCCCAGCGTCGCCGCCGGCACGAAGCCGTCGGCGCCTGTCTCGGCGAGGCGCACGAAAAGCCCCGATCGCGTCACGCCGGAAATGCGCGCCTGAAAGCGCGCGCCGATCTGGTCGGCGAGATGATGCGCGATGAGCCGATCGACGGTCTCGCGCTCAGCCGCCATCGCGCGCCGTTCGGCGGCCGAGATGCGGGCGGCGATCTCCGCGAGTTCGCCAACCGGCATCTCCGGCAAGGCGCCTTCGCCGAGCTTCAAGGCGCGAATGAGCGCGCGATGCACGATCAAATCGGCGTAGCGGCGAATGGGCGACGTGAAATGCGCGTAGCGACGCAGATTGAGGCCGAAGTGCCCGTAA
Organism: Methylocystis silviterrae; assembly: GCF_013350005.1. Taxonomy (GTDB): domain Bacteria; phylum Pseudomonadota; class Alphaproteobacteria; order Rhizobiales; family Beijerinckiaceae; genus Methylocystis; species Methylocystis silviterrae. The sequence goes on along the minus strand of NZ_JABVWW010000004.1, from coordinate 25,067 downwards.
TTCTCATGCGTGTATTCCGCCTGCGCCTGCGTGCGCAGAATGATCTCGTTGACGATGTTCTCATGCTCCAAGCCCTTCACGCGATCGAGGATCACATTGAAATGCGCGGGGCGCAGCGCTTGGCCCTTGGCGAGCTTGACGCCGATCGTCGCGAGAAATTCCGAAAGCGCCGAGACCTTTTCGCGCGAAGGTTCATCATGCACGCGATAGATCAGCTGCTGGCGATGCTGCTCCAAGGTTTCGGCCGCCGCGACGTTGGCCAGAATCATGAATTCTTCGATGAGCCGATGCGCTTCGAGCCGCGGCGGAATGATGACGCGGTCGAAGGAGCCGTCTTTCTTCAACAGGATCTTGCGCTCGGGCAGATCGAGATCGAGCGGCGCGCGCAGATTGCGGGCGTGCTGCAGCGCCTCATGCGCGGCGTAAAGCGTCCGCAGCACCGGGGCGAGCAGCGGCTTCGTGGTTTCATCCGTGCGGCCCTCGATCGCGTCCTGCGCCTGCGCATAGGCGAGCTTGGCGTGCGAGCGCATCATCACGCGATGAAAACTATGGTCGATCTTCCTGCCCTTGCTGGTGACGCGCATGCGCACGGCGAGCGCCGGCCGATCTTCGTTGGGCCGCAATGAGCACAAGTCATTGGAGATGCGCTCGGGCAGCATCGGCACGACGCGATCCGGGAAATAGACCGAATTGCCGCGCTCCAAGGCGTCGCGGTCGAGCGCCGAGCGCGGCGTCACATAATGCGCGACGTCGGCGATCGCGACCGTAAGGACGAAGCCGCCGTCATTGTCCGGCGCAGTGTCGAGCGCGGCGTGAACCGCGTCGTCGTGGTCCTTGGCGTCCGGCGGATCGATGGTGACGAGCGGCAGATCGCGCCAGTCTTCGCGGCCGTGCAGAGACGCGTGCTGCGCGCGCTCGGCCTCCGCCGTCGCCTCGGCGCGAAACACATCCGGAATGTCATGCGCGCGCAGCGCGATGAGGCTCACCGCCTTTTCGCCCGTCACCGAGCCGAGCGTTTCGCGCACGCGGGCGCGCGGCGCGCCAAAGCGCGTCTTGCCGATGAGATCGATCGAGACGAGGTCGCCGTGCTTGCCTGCGCCGATGTCGGCCGCCGCGACGGCGAGTTCGCGTCCCGCCTGCTTCTTGTCGATGGGTTCGATGCGGCCGGCGCCATTCGCCTCGATATGCAGCACCCCGAGCACGCGTTGACGCTGGCGCGAGAGGAGTTTGACGACGCGTCCGACATAGGGCGGCTCGTCCGGTCCGGCATCGCGGTCGGGCTCGGCGCGAACCAGCGCGCGATCGCCGACGCCGGGCAGGGGCTCGCCCGGCCTTGCGCGGCGCGGCGCGTGGATGCGGATGCGCGGCGCCGGCCCCAGCTCGTCCTCGTCCCATTCGACAGGCGCGGCGATCATCTCGCCGTCGCGGTCGCGCGCGATGATGTCGACGAGCGCGACCGGCGGCAGCGTCCCCTTGCGGGTCACGCGCTTGCCGCGCTTTTCCAGAACGCCTTCTTCGGCGAGTTCGGCGAGCATGCGCTTAATCGCGATGCGGTCGTCGCCGGCAACGCCGAAGGCGCGGGCGATTTCGCGCAGGCCGATCTTGCGCGGCCCGCCCGCCTCGGTTTCACGGGCGATGAAGGCGAGAATGTCTTCGCGAGAGGGGGCGTGTTTTTCTCTATCTTTTTTTGCCAAAGGCTCGCTCAAACAGGGCGGAAGTCGTCAGGCTATCGTCGTCACTCTGGATTCCCGATCGCGCGCGCAAGCGCGCGTCGGGAATGACATCCGTCAGTTCGACCGGATTCCTTGTCAAACATATAGGATGCCGGCGCCGAAATCGAAACGCCGCGCCAATCCTACTTCGCTGCGGCCTTCTTCGCCGCGGGCTTTTTTGCAGCCGGCTTTTTCGGCGCCGCCTTCTTCGCGGACGCCTTCGCCGCCTGTCCTACCGGTCGCGAATCCTCGAAGGGCGTCGCGTCGCTCTCTTCGATCGTCTTCCTGGTTTTCGGCGCCGCTTTCCTTGCCGACGCCTTTTTGGCCGGCGCTTTTTTCGCCGATTTCTTCGGCGCGCCGCCCTTGGCTTCGATCAATTGCAGGGCCTCTTCCAGAGTCACGTCCTCGGCCGAAGCGCCCTTGGACAGCGTCGCGTTGATCTTGCCCCAATTGACGTAAGCGCCGAAGCGGCCCGGGCGCACCGTGACCTTGCCGCCCTCGGGATGCTCGCCCAGCAAGCGTCCCCCGCCGCCCGTCGCGCCGCCGCCAGCAGCCTTCTCGGCGAGAAGCTCGAGCGCCTGTTCGAGCGTCAGCGACGCCTGATCGACGGCGCGCGGGATCGTGGCGTTGACCTTGCCCCAGTTCACATAAGGACCGAAACGGCCGGCCTTGACGGTCACCGATCCGCCCTGAGGGTGATCGCCCAGCACGCGCGCCGGCTCCGAGGACCCGCGCGAGAAGCGGGAGCCGCCCGATTCCTTTTGCACGATGAGATCGATGGCGCGGTTGGCGCCGATGCTCAGCACGTCGTCGTCGCGGCCGATATTGGCGTAGGTCTTGCCATGCTGGACATAGGGCCCGAAGCGCCCGATGCCGGCGACGATCGGATCGCCGCTCGTCGGATGTTTCGCGACTTCACGCGGCAGCGCGAGCAGGGCGATGGCCTGCATCAGCGTCAGATCGTCAGGCCTGATGCTCTTGGGGAGCGAAGCGCGTTTGGGCTTTTCGCCGCCTTCTTCCTGCTCGCCTTCCTGCACATAGGCGCCGAAGCGGCCATCCCGCAGCGTGACTTCCGCGCCGGTTTCGGGATTGACGCCTAGGACCTTCACGCCCGGCCTCGCCGCGTCGGCGGCGTCGCCCGTCGGCGGCGATAGCGTGCGCGTGTAGCGGCATTCGGGATAGTTGGAGCAGCCGACGAAGGCGCCGAATTTGCCGACTTTCAGCGAGAGCTGACCGCTATTGCAGGCGGGGCAGAGCCGAGGATCGCTTCCGTCCTCCTTCGGCGGGAAGACGTGGGGACCCAGCAGCTCGTTGAGGCTGTCGAGCACCTCGCTGACGCGTAGATCCTTGGTGCCGTCGACGGCCGCCGAGAAATCTTTCCAGAAGTCCCGCAGCACCTGCTTCCAGTCGATCTCATTATTGGAGACGAGGTCGAGCTTTTCTTCGAGGTCGGCGGTGAAGTCGAATTCGACGTAGCGCGAGAAGAAGCTTTCGAGGAAGGCGACGACGAGGCGTCCCTTGTCCTCGGGCACCAGGCGCTTCTTGTCGATCCGCACATAGTCGCGGTCGCGCAGCACGGCGAGCGTCGAGGCGTAGGTCGAGGGGCGCCCGATGCCGAGCTCCTCCATGCGCTTGACGAGCGTCGCTTCTGTGAAGCGCGGCGGCGGCTCGGTGAAATGCTGGGTGGCGTCGATTTTTTCGCGCGTGCACGGCTCGCCCTGCGCCATCGCCGGCAGGCGACCGCCGTCGTCGTCCTCGCCGTCGTCGCGGCCTTCCTGATAGAGTTCAAGAAAGCCTGGGAAGCGAATGACCTGACCCGTCGCGCGCAGCTCCAACGCGCGGGCTCCGGCTTTGGCGTCAATGTCGACGGTGGTTCGCTCCATCTCGGCCGACTCCATCTGGCTGGCGATGGTGCGCGTCCAGATCAGCTCATAGAGCTTGGCCTGCTCGGGTTCGAGATATTTGGCCACTTCCTTGGGCAGTCGCGTGGGGTCGGTCGGGCGGATCGCCTCATGGGCTTCCTGCGCGTTCTTGGCCTTCGTCGTATATTTACGCGGAACCTTGGGAACGAAACGGTCGCCGTATTCCCGGCCGATGACGCCGCGCACGCTGGCGACCGCCTCGGGCGCCATGTCGACGCCGTCGGTACGCATATAAGTAATGAGACCCGCCGTCTCGCCGCCAATGTCGACGCCTTCATAGAGCCGCTGGGCGATGCGCATGGTGATCGCCGGCGCGAGCCCGAGCTTTCGCGACGCCTCCTGCTGCAAGGTGGAGGTCGTGAAGGGCGCGTAAGGGTGGCGCTTGACGGGTTTCGCCTCGACCGAGCGCACGACGAAGGCGGCGGTCTCCAGCGCCTTCCTGAAGTCCTCGGCTTCCTGGCCCGCGCCAATGTCGAGCCGCGAAATCTTCTTGCCGTCGGCGCCGACCAGTCGCGCCGTGAAGGGTTCGCCCGCCTTGGTCTTCAGATGAGCAACGAGCGACCAATATTCGCGTGCGACGAATTTCTCGATTTCGAGTTCGCGGTCGCAGACGAGGCGAAGCGCGACGGACTGCACGCGGCCGGCCGAACGGGCGCCGGGGAGTTTGCGCCACAGCACCGGCGACAGGGTGAAGCCCACGAGATAGTCGAGCGCGCGGCGCGCGAGATAGGCGTCGACCAGCGCCTGATCGATCTCGCGCGGATGCGCCATCGCCTCTTGGATCGCGGCCTTGGTGACCGCATTGAAGACGACGCGCTCGATTTTCTTGTCCTTGAGCACGCGCTTCTTGTTCAAAATGTCGAGCAAGTGCCAGGAGATGGCCTCTCCCTCACGGTCGGGGTCGGTCGCGAGGATGACTTTGTCGGCGCCCTTCACCGCCTCGGCGATGGCGGCGACGCGCTTTGCGCCCTTGGCGTCCATTTCCCAGACCATGAGAAAATCCTGGTCGGGATCGACCGATCCGTCCTTGGCGGGAAGATCGCGAACATGGCCGTAGCAGGCCAACACATTGAAATTCTTGCCTAAATATTTGTTGATCGTCTGCGCTTTGGCCGCTGATTCGACGATTACGACATTCATTTCGTGATCATTCCAGGAGGCGCGCCGGCTTGGCGAGCGGCGGAAGATGGTCAAAATGGGCGCCCCCTGTCAAATTGGCTAGCCCAGGGGCCTGAAGGAAAGCTGCGCCATGGAAACGCCGATTAGGTCCCTGTCGGCCGCAGTCGTGGCGGCGGATGTCGCCCCTCGAGCCAAGCGCTCGAGCTACCCTGACCCGTTCGCGGCGCGGGTTCGTGGGCGCGAGAAGCGGTCGCTTGGCGACTTTTTTGGCCTGACCAATTTTGGCGTCAATCTCACGACGCTCGCCCCCGGCGCGCAGTCCGCGCTGAAGCATCGCCACAGCCGGCAGGACGAATTCGTCTTTATCCTCGATGGAGAGCCGACGCTGCTGCGCGACGATGAAGAGATCCTCCTGCGCGCTGGCATGTGCGCGGGATTTCCGGCGCGAGGGCCGGCCCACTGCCTCGTCAACAGAACCGATCGCGACGTCGCCTATCTGGAAATTGGCGACCGGTCGGCTGGCGACGCGGCGAGCTATCCCGACGACGACCTCGCCGCGGCGCTCGGCCCGGACGGCCACTGGGTCATGACGCATAAGGACGGCCGCCCCTATTGACGCGCGTAATCGCGCGACTTGGCTTGCTCGCCATGACGCCCTCCTGTATGAGCGAGCCCACGCGGCGCACGCCGTGCTAAGGCCTCGTGGCGGAGTGGCTACGCAGAGGACTGCAAATCCTTGTACGGGGGTTCGATTCCCTCCGAGGCCTCGCCTTTCTCACGCGAGAAATTGGCGCCGTCAATTTGAAGGCGCGCGCTTAGCGATAGCGCAGATGGAGCGGACCGCGCGGCCGACACGCGCTGCACCTGGGTTCGTTTTCTTCGCAGTTGCGGTATAGTTGGGGCGACTTCACATCGAAGAGGGTAATAATGCTGAATGCGTTGATTGCGGATGCGCAGGCGCGGCTGGACCAGGCGCGCCGCGAGTTGAAATCCGCCGTTCTTGATTTCGACGTCTCGGATGACAGGCTCCTGGAACTGCGGGCGTCGGCGCGCCGCGTCTATGACGAACTCAGCGCGCTTGACCGCAAGAAGCTGAAGAGAGGCATTTTCGGCTTTCTGAAAATCTGGTGACCGCTATGCGGCGCGTCGGCTCTTTCGTCGGCCGACGCGCGCTCCATAATTAATTTAGGAGCGCGCGTTCATCGCGCCGCAGAACGAGGTCGCCAGATGATTAGTCCTGAAACGCCTCCCGGCGCCGAGGTGGTTTGCGTAGATGCGACTGCGGGCCCCTATGGTCGTTGCGAGGGCTTGGCCCGTGGCGCCATTTACACGGTCGCGCGGATCGCTCGCGGCATCGATGGCGGTCACGTCGTCATTCTTGGGGAAGTTTCGCCCTGGCGAACCTATGCGCCGCCCTGGGGCGTCGTCGAGGTTGGTTTTGAGCTTCGTCGCTTCCGTTATCTCGATATCCCTGACGAACTGACAAGGCTGCTGCACGAAACGCAGTTGGAGGACGTTTAACCTTCTCGCGTCATTGCGCCGCCGGTCCGTCCTGCGGCGGCGGATCCAGTCGCGGCAGCAGCGGAGCGGCCGCGTCGGAGCGGCGGATGAAGGCTTGCGCGTCCAGCCCCAACGCCAATTCGTCCCAGGGGCCGGCGAGGTCGAGGGCGATGCTTGGCGCCGACTCGGCGGTCAGACCGGCGCTGTCGGCTTTGCGCGCAACGGCTCTGACCGCGAGACTGCGCTCCGGAAGGCGCGCCGAGCCGCCGAAGGCAAGCGTAAAGCCGGGTCCTCGCGCGACGCCCTCGGCGATGTCGGCGACGCCGTTCTCTATCTTTACGGTGGCGCTCGCGGCGTCGAGCGTCGAGCGGCCCGAGCGGATGTCGACGGCGCTCGATAGAGGCCGCGTCTCCAATCGGCGAAGCGCTTTCTCGAGATCGACGCCGGATATCTCGCCGTCGACGAGAGCGACGCTGGCGCGGCCGTTCAGGCTCTGCATCAGCGTGGCCATCCGATCGCCCGTGCCGTCGACCGCGAGAGTCGCGTTAAGCGCTCCCGCCAGAACAGGTTTTCCATAAGCGTCCCAGAGCAGCGGGCCTGCTTCGACCGCCGTAGTTTGCGCATCGGCCCGCAGCGCCAGCCCATCGGGCCCAGGCGCGATCGAGGCCCGAAACTTGAGTCCGCCGCGATAGGCGTGCGCCTGCGTTATCGCGAACTCCGCGGCGCCGTCGCGCAAACTGACTTCGATGGCGGCGTCTTCGACCTTGAGCCGGCCAAGCCTGGCGTGGCCGACGGCGAGATGCAGATCAACGTCCGCGCCGGAGAGGTCCGGGAGATTGAACGGCTGATCACTCCACTGTCCGTTCGCGGCGACAAGCGGCGGCGCGTCGGCGAGAAACGGCCGCAGTGAGAGGAATTCGCTTTGGAGCGCCGCCGTCAGCGTTGGGCGGCCGTCCTCTTTCTGCAGGTCGATATCGCCGCGAAACTCGTTTCCGTCGACAAAGAGACGTGCGCCCTTGAAGTGCGCCTCTCCGGGCGCGAGCGTCGCTTGCGCGGAGAATTGCGCGTCATTGAAGGGGCCGGGCAGGGGCGCGGCGACGCCGAAGAGCTGCAGCGCCTGTTGCGCCGAAGGCGCGCTGGCCGCTGCGCGCCCCTCAAAGCGGGCGTTGGCTCCAAGTTGTCCCACGCCTTGCGCTTCAGCCCGAAGGCTCTTGCCGTCAAGCCGGGTCGTCACAACGGAGGGTTCTCCGCGCAACAACGCTCCCGGACGCGCGACCCATAAGATCGCCTCGAGCCGTTCGCCGTTGAAATCGAACGCGCCGGTCAGGGCCGCCGCCTCGCCGATGCGGCGCCATTCAAAATTCGCGTTGATTCGCTCCAGCGCATAGACGCGGTTGCGGTAGGTGATTCGTGCGTCGCCGTCGACGATCGACACCACCCCAAACCGCACATTATCGGCCGCCGCGGCTTCGAGCGTTGCCGGCTTTGCGGCGGCCGCTCGGGCGGCTGCGCCGGGCGCGCCGGCCGGCTTTCTGTCAAGATCGATGTGGGCGCGCGGCCGTACGAGCTTCACCGACGCGACTCTGAGGCGCCCCGCGATCAGCGGCAGAACGTCGACGTCGCCGCGCAGCTCGCTCGACTCGATGAGCAGCGCGCCATTGCGGTCGGCGAAGGCGACGCCCTCGACCGCGATGCTTGGACGCGGAAAGAGCGAGAAGCTCGTTCGGCCGCGCGCGGCGACATAAAGCCCCGAAGAGCCTTGGAGCTGATCGGCGACGGCGTCCATGAGAGCGCCGGGCGAGAACAGCCACGGCGCAACAACGGCGGCGATCGCCGCCAGGGCTGCCCCCGCCGCCAAGGCCGTCGCCAACAGCCGAAGCGCAGCGCCTGAAGGGCGGCGCGCTCTCAGCGATTCGGAGGGCTTGTCGGTTATGGCGGAGGGCTGCAGCCGCGTGCTCCTGAAGCGAGTCTTGAGACGTCGCTTGTCGCGGCCAAGGGCGGCGATATAGTGGCGAAAGATAGTGACGAAAAGGCTGGGCCTAGCGCTCTTCGGCGCGCGACAGTTCGCTGCGGAGCGCGGTCAGGATTTCCTCGACGTAGAACGGTTTTTCGACCATGGCGTGCTCAAGATGCGCCTCGGGCAGTCCTGCGCGCCCGCACCCCGTCGTGAAAATGAAGGGGCAGCCGCGGGCGGCGAGCGCGTCGGCGACCGGATCAATCTTCTCGTGGCCGATATTGACGTCGAGCAAGGCCAAATCGACTCCGTCCTCGCGGGATAGCCGCACCGCTTCGTCGACGCTGCGCGCCATCCCCGCGATAACTAAGCCGAATTCGGCCAGGGTCTCTTCCAGCGCCAGCGCGATATAGGGATCGTCTTCGACAATCAGCAGCCGTCGCCCGAGCAAAGGATCGCTCGTGCGCTGGGAGTCATCTCTCGGAGCGGCCGAGGACGAAAGGCCGGAGCTTGAAACCGACATGGGTAAATGGTGGGGCGGAATGCCGCAGTTGTCTAGCTTGCGGGCGGCTTTTGCAGTGAATTTGCTGCGAACATGGCGAACGCCGCCCAGACGGCGAGAGCGCACCAGCTCAAGATCGTAAGCCCGCCGCCGATCGGCGCGGCGAGAGGAAACAACTTCCCCGATAAAAAGACCCGGGCGGCAAGGTCGCCCGCGAACAGCGTGACCCCCGCCTGGAGCGCCAGCGCGATAGCCGCGAGCCAATTCGCCTTTGGCCGCGGCGTCGTGCGTATAAGCGCCGCGAGGCCGACGCCGGCGGCGGCGTGGATCATGAGAAATTGGCTTGCGGTCGCGAGAAAAGGACTCGCGTCGGCATGGGCCGCGGCGGCGGCGAGAGACACGCCGGCCGCTCCTTGAAGAGCGGCGATAGTCGCGATGGCGAACGACAGTCTCAAAGGCAAACTCCGTTTCGCGGCTCCGCTGGATGGCGCTCTCAGCCTTAAGGAGAGTCGCAGGCGTCATCGCCAAATTATAGACATCGAGCAGACTCGACCAGCGTTCTTCATGGCGGTTCGACGCGTTCGTCGCATCGCAGATGGGTTCGCTTGTCGCGCGCGTCTCCGCGCCGAGATCGAAGTCGCGCACCCGCCGCGGGTCGAGATCGCGCTTTCAAACAGCGCGCCGACGTCGTGGTCAAGCCGAAGCGCCGACGACATCAACTGTGTCCAGGCTTTCGTCCATACAACCGGTCAGGAGAAGGCCTCGTCTGCATGAAACGTGAGATGCGCGTTATCGACGGCGCGCGCGCACAGCGGCCCAACTCGGCGGCGACATAAGGCGGCGCTCTCGCAAAGCAGGCCGCGCTTTCCTATATTGCCGCATGAAAGTTTGCGGGAGAGAAGAATGAGCGCAATGGGCGTCGTGATTTGTCTGGCGATCGCCGCCTCGGCCGGCCTTGGCTTGTATCTGCGCATGCGGCAGACGGCGACGGTAAACGCCCATCGCGATCAGGTGCCGGCGGATTTCGCGCACGAAGTCACGCTCGACGATCATCGCCGCGCCGCCGAATATACGATCGCAAAAACAGAATTTTCCGTCGCCGAAACGATTTTCGACGCCGTGATTTCTATCGCGTGGCTAGCGCTGGGGCTCGCGCCGCTTTATGCGGCGATCGCCGCCTTCGTCGAACCTGGCCTCGTTCGCAGCGTTCTTTTCGTTCTCGTCTTCGGCGTGATCGGCAGTTTGATCGACATGCCCTTCGCCGCAGCGCGCGCCTTCTGGCTCGAAGAAAAGTTTGGATTCAACCGACTGACGCCGCAAAAGTTTCTCGTCGACCAAGCAAAGTCCGGCGCGCTGGAACTCGCCATTTCGACGCCCTTGCTCTTCGGCATGTTCTGGCTTCTGGGCGCCGCCCCCGACACATGGTGGCTTATCGCCTATGTCGTCTTCATCGCCATCGCGATTGCGATGACAGTGATCTATCCGACCGTCATCGCGCCGCTGTTTAATAAATTTTCGCCGCTTGAAGACGGCGCCATGAAGCGGCGCATGGAGGCGCTGCTCGCCAGATGCGGCTTCGAGTCGAAAGGCCTTTTTGTGATGGACGCCTCAACGCGCTCCACGCATGGCAACGCTTATTTCAGCGGCTTCGGCAAGGCCAAGCGCATCGTCTTTTTCGACACGCTGCTCGAGAAACATTCGCCCGACGAGATCGAATCGATTCTTGCTCATGAACTTGGCCACTTTAAATTCGGCCATGTGCGGCAGATGCTGGCGCTGGCGGCCGCGATCGCCTTCGTCGGTTTCGCTGTGCTGTGGTGGGCCTTCGGCTCGGATGTCTTCGCCGGCTGGTTCGGCCTGCCGAACGACCCCGGCGTGGTGCTCGTCGCGCTGCTGCTTGCGCGAGAGCCGATCTCGCATGTCCTGTCGCCCTTGCTGGCGTGGCGGTCGCGCCGGGCGGAGTTCGAAGCGGACGCCTTCGCCCGCGATATCGTCGGCAAGGAGCCGATGATCTCGGCCCTGACCCGGCTGACGCGCGACAATCTCGCAACGCTGACGCCCGACCCGCTCTACGCCACTTTCTATTTCTCGCATCCGCCCGTGCCGGTGCGGGTCGCGCAATTGCGCGCGACGGCGTAGCGAGCGCGACGCCCGTTGGCCGCGACTTCGTCACGGCGGCGATCCCTTCGCTGTGATCGACGACTGCGATAACGCCGTCGCAGTGAACGACGACCGACTTGTCGGGCGGCTAAACGCGATGGCGTTGCGATGCGGTTGGTGAGAAGCCAATCGCGCAAAGCGCTTACGGCGGTGCATCGTCAATTTGGTCGGTTGGTCTCCGGCGGATCTGCGCTTGTAAAGACCAAGGCCCGGAGCGTCGAGCTTGCCGGCGGTCTATGCCCGTGCGAATGAAAGCATCGCCGATGGCGGTCGCCGAGGTGGAACCAAGAGGTCGGAGCGTGAAAGCTTCTCGACGCGAGTTCGCCAAATTTGTCACCGCGAGCGGCATTGCGCTCAGCCTGTCGCGTCTCGCCCTAGCGAATGAACCCGGTTTCGCCGCACGCGAGACGCTGCCCGGAAGACAACGCTGGAATCCGGCCGCCACGGGCGCAGGTCGGATTGATGGAGTCGCCAAAGTCACAGGGGCGAAGCTGTACGCGTCCGATTTCCGCGCCGCGGATCTCCCGGGATGGCCGACGCATGCCGCGCACGCCATGCGCGCAGATCTTCAAGAAAAACATCCTCGCCAAGCATCCAATTATTCTGGGACTGTTTTCCGGCGCCGGCGGGCGATTTATCCTTTATCGCCCCGGCATGGCGCCGATCGTCTATCAGTTGCTGAAATCGGTTGGCCACAGCACCATGGCGTTGGCCGAAGTCGTCGTTCCGTATCTGAACAGTCCCAAGGACACGACATGGCGCGGCGCGTTGGCGGCGTATAGGAGCCGCATGCAATCCGCGCTCGACACGCTTGACGCGAGCGGAATGCAAAAAGACTGGCGAACAAACAATCGAAGCATTCTGCGAAACAATATCGCGTTCATGGACGAGTGCCTGAAGAACAACGCGATCTCAGCGGAAGGCCTGCAAAAATTCGCCAAGACGCAGTCGCCGCTGCTGAAGAAAAATATTGCTTGGGCGGCGCAAACCCAGGTCGCCCATTGGATGGATGTCATCGGCGGATGGAAAGAGACGTTTGGCGCCGACTGGGACAAAACCTATGCGGCCAGCAATACGATCTATGTCGCCCGCCAGAACAACGTCCTGTTTAGCGTGCTCGCGCAGTTCTTCGGCCCCGAGGCCATCAATGATCGCTTGATGCTGATCGAGACGATATCCTTCACCACGACGCCCGACGATATGCTGGACTCGCTGACGCGCATCATCGCCGACCGCTCGGTGGGCGCCGCATTCTTCGGCAACTACCACCTCATGGATTTCGAATTGATCGGCGGAGACGCGCGGCAAGCGATCATCGAGGAAGACGCGAAGCGCAAGATGAATGTGGTCCTGCCGCCGCAAGCGCCGTTCGGCTCGCGTCAATGGCCGACGCTGATCACGCCGGGGCCCGGCGCTAAGAGCTTGAGCGATCTTCCGTGAATTCGAATCCTGTAGCCGCGATCACGGCTCGAAAGGCTCCTGAACCTCGTTTTGTCGCAGGAGTTGCGCTCCTTTTTGCCGCTCTGCTTCCCCTCGAGAGCGGCGCGCAAGATCGCATTGATCGCGTCACGGGTTTCGAGCGCGAAGCGATTCACACCGCCGCCTGGCCTGGCGGCAAAAAGGTCGCAGTCAGCTTTGCGTTCTTCGTGGAGGAGTTCGGCTTCGGCAAAGGTCCGATCTTCCGTCCAGATCTTGCGTCGCGAAAGCCTGACCTCGTGAACGAGGCGTTCCGTCAATATGCGATCGACTGGGGCGTTGTCCGCGTCGGCCGGCTATTTCAAGAACTGAATGTGCCGCTCACCATCGTGGTGAATGCGGAGTTTTTCGGCAGGCGCCCATCGGTCTGGAAGGAGTTCCGTTCGATGCTGCCGAATGCGCCGATCATCGCGCACGGCATGAAAAACACAAGCCGCATGTTGTCGCTCCGGAGTGGGATTGCTGCGCAGAAGGCCTACATTCGCCGCACATTGGATCTCATCGCCGAAGCGGACGGCGTCAGGCCGACGGGCTGGTCGAGTCCGAGCGTCTACGCCAATCGCGACACGATGCGGGCGATGGCCGCCGAAGGCGTCGCCTACACGCTCGACCAGATGGATTCGGATGTCATCTCACGTTTGAAGACGCCGGAAGGCCCGCTCATCCTGCTGCCCTATCCGGCCGTAACTGTCGACATGGGGCAATATCTGGCGCGGATGAAAACGACCAGAGAGATCGAGACGCTCTGGTTAGACTATGTATCGGAACTGGTCATTGAGGCTCGCGCCAACCCCGCGCGAGGCGCCACGACTGGGGTCATCGGAATTCATCCCTTTGTCGTCGGCACGCCTGACGGAGCCTTCGCGCTGCGGCGCGTTCTTTTGCGCCTCAAGGCCGACGACGCTGTATGGCTGGCGGACGCCGACGCCATTTTGAAGGCGGCTGGCCTGAGATGAGCGAGGGCCGTGGAATCGACGGCCTTCACGCGCATTCTCTCGCGTGATCCCGACCAATCGCCTGGAACAGGCCGATACGCCGTTTGGCGCGCCCAAGGGGAATCGAACCCCTGTTTTCGCCGTGAAAGGGCGACGTCCTAGGCCTCTAGACGATGGGCGCGGCTGCGCGGCCGCATTGCGGCGGCGCGAGGGCGTGTATAGAGGCGCGGGCGGCGCAAGACAAGGCCGTCCGGCGGCGCCAGATCGCCGCGCATGGCCTCGCGTTTGCACCCCTTCGGGCGAGGCCCTAAAGCATCGCAGCAATGCTCACGATCAACGATCTCGTCTACCGGCTTGGCGGCCGGCTGCTGTTCGACCACGCCGGGGTGTTCCTCCCGGGACGCTCCCGCGCGGGCTTTGTCGGCCGTAACGGCACCGGCAAGACCACGCTGTTCCGGCTGATCAGCGGCGAAATCGCCCCCGAAAGCGGCGCGATCTCGATCCCCGCCCGCACAAGGCTCGGGCGCGTCGAGCAGGAGGCGCCGGGCGGTCCGACGGCGCTGATCGACTTCGTGCTGGCGGCGGACCTTGAGCGCGCCGACCTGCTGGCGCGGGCCGAGGCCGCGCATGATCCGCACGACATCGCCGACATTCAGACGCGGCTCGCCGACATCGACGCCCATTCGGCGCCCGCCCGCGCCGCCGCCATCCTGCACGGGCTGGGCTTCGACGCCGCGGCGCAGCGCCGGCCGCTGTCGGAATTCTCCGGCGGCTGGCGCATGCGCGTCGCCCTGGCGGCGGTGCTGTTCGCGCAGCCCGACCTGCTGCTCCTCGACGAGCCGACCAATTATCTCGATCTCGAAGGCACGCTGTGGCTGGTCGATTACCTGTCGCGCTATCCGGCGAGCGTGATCGTCATCAGCCACGACCGCGATCTGCTCGACGACGTCGCCACTCATATTCTGCATCTCGAGCGGGGAAAGCTGACGCTCTATAAGGGCGACTACTCCTCCTTCGAAAAACAGCGGCGCGAGGCGCAGCTCCTCGCCGTCAAGGGCGCCAAGAAGCAGGAAGAGCAGCGCAAGCATCTGCAGGCCTTCGTCGACCGCTTCCGCTCCAAGGCGACGAAGGCGCGCCAGGCGCAGTCGCGCCTGAAACTCCTCGCCAAAATGCAGCCCATCGCGGCGATCGTCGACGATTCGGTCCTGCCGATTCATCTGCCCTCGCCCGAGAAGCCGCTGTCGCCGCCGATCATCGCGCTGGAGAAAGCGGCGGTCGGCTATGGCGATCGAATCGTGCTGTCGCGGCTTACGCTGTCGATTTCCAACGACGATCGCATCGGCCTGCTCGGCGCCAATGGCAATGGCAAGTCGACCTTCGCCAAATTGCTCGGCGGGCGGCTTTCGGCCTGCGCCGGCGAGATGGTGCGCGCGCCAAAGCTCGAGGCGGGATTTTTCGCGCAGCATCAGGTCGACGATCTGAATGAGGACGAGACGCCTTACGCCGTCTTCGCGCGGCTGATGCCGGGCGCCCCCGAGGCGCGTATTCGCGGTCGCGCGGCGCAGACCGGATTTTCCGGCGCGCGCGCCGAAACCCTCATCGCCAAGCTTTCGGGAGGCGAAAAGGCGCGGCTGCTGCTCGGCGTCGCCACCTTCAACGCGCCGCATCTCCTCATCCTCGACGAGCCGACGAACCATCTCGACATCGACAGCCGCGCCGCGCTGATTGAGGCGATCAACGATTACGAGGGCGCCGTCGTTCTGGTCTCGCATGACCGCTATCTGCTCGAGGCCTGCGCCGATCGCCTGTGGCTGGTCGACGACGGAACCGTGCGCGCGTTTGACGGCGACATGGACGACTATGCGCGGCAGGTGCTCTCGAAATCGCGCGACGATGAGCCAAGGCGCGCGCCGGCTCAGGAGGCGGCGAAGCAAGAGGCGGCAAAGCAGCAGGCGCCAAGGCGTCGCGACGCCGGGCAGGCGCGGCGCAAGCTCGCCGCCGCCGAGGAACGCGTCGAGAAATTCACGCAGCTGATCGCCCGCGTCGACGAGGCGCTCGCCGCGCCCGACGCCTTCGCGCGCAATCCGCAGGAAGCGGCGCGGCTGGCATCACAGCGCGAGGAATTGGCGCAGGCGCTCGCCGCCGCTGAGGAACAGTGGCTGGAACTCGCCGCCGAGGTTCAAGCTTAGGGGCTCTTGGCCGTCGCGTCGCCGAATTCTTGCGCCTGTCGTCGGTGGAGCGGGCGGGGAGGAGTAGGGAAGCGCTCAACTTTCGCAACAAACTTGTGCACGCCGCAAGCGAGCGAAAAACAAGGGGTCAGCGAATGTTGTCTTGAGATATGCACTGCCCGGCTCCAGTGGAGAAGCGAAGCTATGTCTCGACTTCTCGTAGCCGAGGCCAAGTGACGGCCCAGCCTTTCGTCCTCACACGTTCCTCGTAGACGCTGCGCTTCTCATCAGAGAACCTTGGTGTTGGTCGCAGAACAAGGTTGAGCAGATCATCCATGCCAAACGGAGCGGCTATTTCGCAGCCACTAAGTCCGTGCCGACGAGCGGCGATTGCCGTCGCCGTCTCTGGCCAGTAGCGCATGGCGTCAACTGCGGAAGCGTAGGGATCATCGCCGTTGCGGGTATGCATCCGCGCTTGGTTCTTCACTGACCACGAGACTGATGGTTCTGCATCGCACAACGCCGCCTCATAAACCCGGTCTTCGGTAGGGTCGGCTCGTTCAGGATCAAACCAGATGACGTCAACATCGCCGGTCAGCGCAGACGCGGGGCGTTGATGTAAATGATCCCAGATGACGTTTCTGACGAAGCCAGCACCTATCCAGCTATCGGGCAAATCAAGGCCGCGAACTACTTCCAGAAGCCGCCAACGCAGCGGATCAGAGCGAAGTATGGAAGCAACATCGACTACTACCATAATCACGAACTTAGCATCCCAGAGCGCACAGGGGAACGCCCGGTTCGGCGTCGTCTAAAGCCCGAAGCGGCGATCATTCGGGTGGTTCAAAAATCTTGAATTCTGTAACAGCCCCACCCCGGCAATGAAGCTGCAGGGTAACCAGCTCCGCGAGCTTGGCTGCGACGTTTGCCATCGGCTCTTCTGCAGTGCTCAGGCCGCTACGCGAGCCGAGCAGGGGGCTGACTTCGCGTAGAGCTCTTTCACAGCGCTTCCGCCTCAGCGGCGAATTCCAGCCACTGTTCCTCGGCGGCGGCCAGCGCACGCGCCAATTCCTCACGCTGCGACGCAAGGCCCGCCCCTCCTGCGGATTGCGCCACTAGGCCTGAAGGTCCGCCAGCGGCATCATGAAATTGAACGAGCGGCGGAGGTCGGAACGACCACCAATATGTTTCCGCCGGAGATGCTGCATCGCGTCGCTTCGTTGAAGTTGCGGTCCGTCACGGTCTAAGGCCGAAATCTCGCCGCGCCATCCCTTCTCCCGCTTGCGGGAGAAGGTGGCCCTCGCGTTAGCGAGGGTCGGATGAGGGCGGTGGCCGCAGCGCCGCCATGATATCCAGCAACGCCGCGCCGCAGATGACGCGTTCGTTCGTCAATCTCAGCACGCGCCACCCATGGGCCGCGAGAAATTCGTCGCGATGGCGGTCGCGCTTGCCTTTCGGGCGCTTCGTGCGGTCGGCCGTCGAGTTCGACGATCAAACGCCTTTCGAGACAAGCGAAGTCCGCAATGAAAGGTCCGATCGGAACCTGTCGGCGAAATTTTTCTCCACCGAGGCCGCGTCCGCGAAGATGCCGCCAAAGCAATTCTTCGGAGGTTGTCATGACGCGGCGAAGCGCGCGGGCCTGTCGGAACCGTTCTATTGGCGTATCATCACGCATAATCCGCCCTCATCCGACCCGGCTTCGCCGGGCCACCTTCTCCCGCAAGCGGGAGAAGGGAGAACCCCGAAATCAATAATCATGGGGCTCGGGGAGGATATTTGTCATCGAACAGGAATGGTAATTTGCTCACAAGCGCGGGCGCTAGGTCAATGTGCCAAGTCCGCAAACTCGGGATGGCGCCGCAAGTAATCCGCGACGAAGGCGCACTCGCCCTGGACCTTCAGGCCGCGAGTCCGCGCGAATTGCAGCGCGTTGCGGATGAGTTCGGAGGCGACGCCCTGACCGCGCAGCTTTGGCGGCGTCTGCGTTGAGGTGAAGACCATCACGTCATTGTCGATGCGGTAATAGGCGAGCGCCGTCTCTCCATCGATGTCGAGTTCGAAGCGACTGAACTCGGGATTGTCGCGGACGCTTCCCCAGGGATGTCTGGTCGCAGGCTCTCCTTTAGCCTCGCCCATAGCCTCGCCCATAGCCTCGCCCACAGCCTTGCCCACAGCCTTGCCCATGTCGGCCTCCTCAAGAGTTCATGCTCCCGAAATGGGCGCGCGCCGCCCGGAAGAGAAGGGCGCCTGCCGCTTGCGTTTTCGGCCGCGCCGGGGTTCAACAGCCTCGCCCGCGCCGTTTGCTCGGGCGGCGGACAGGCTATGCTCGCCGCTCCCCGATTCGCCCAACCGGATTCGACATGCGCCTTTCCCGCTATTTCCTGCCCATTTTGCGCGAGACCCCGAAAGAGGCCGAGATCGTCTCGCACCGGCTGATGCTGCGGGCGGGCATGATCCGACAGGAGTCGGCCGGCATTTACGCCTGGCTGCCGCTCGGATTGCGGGTCTTGAACAAGATCAACGCCATCATCCGCGAGGAGCAGACCCGCGCCGGCGCCATCGAATGTCTGATGCCGACCATTCAGTCCGCCGATCTGTGGCGCGAGTCGGGCCGCTATGACGCCTATGGCAAGGAAATGCTCCGCATCGCCGACCGCCATGACCGCGAGATGCTTTACGGCCCGACCAACGAGGAGATGATCACCGAGATCTTTCGAGCCTATGTGCGCTCATACAAGGATCTGCCGCTCAATCTCTTTCATATCCAGTGGAAGTTCCGCGACGAGGTGCGGCCGCGTTTCGGCGTGATGCGCTCGCGCGAATTCTTGATGAAGGACGCCTATTCCTTCGATCTCACGGCCGAGGCCGGCCAGCATTCCTACAACAAGATGTTCGTCGCCTATCTGCGCACCTTCGCGCGCCTGGGCCTGACCGCCATTCCAATGGCGGCGGAGTCGGGCCCGATCGGCGGCAACAGCCATGAGTTCATCATTCTCGCGTCGACCGGCGAGAGCGAAGTCTTTTGCCACAAAGATTTTCTATCCTTCGCGCCGCCGCCCCCTTCGATCGACTTCGACGATGCGGCGGCGTTGCAGGCGGTGGTCGACAAATGGACCAGCCGCTATGCGGCGACGAGCGAGATGCATGACGCCGCCGCCTTCGACGCCGTTCCCGAGGACGCCCGGGTCGCGGCGCGCGGCATCGAGGTCGGCCATATTTTCTACTTCGGAACCAAATATTCCGAGCCGATGAGGGCCGTCGTCAACGGACCGGACGGCAAGGAGGTCGTCGTGCAAATGGGTTCCTACGGCATCGGGCCGTCGCGCCTCGCCGCCGCCATTATTGAGGCGGGACATGACGACAACGGCGTGATCTGGCCAGAATCCGTCGCGCCGTTCCATGTCGGGGTCGCCGATCTGAAAGTCGGAGACCCGGCGACGGGCAAGGTCTGCGCCGATCTCGTGGCGCAGCTCGAGAACGCGGGACTGGACGTGCTGCATGACGATCGCGACGAACGCCCCGGCGCGAAATTCGCGACCCTCGATCTCATCGGCCTGCCCTGGCAGGTTCTGGTCGGGCCAAAGGGCCTGGCTGAGGGCAGGGTGGAGGTGAAGCAGCGCAGCACCGGAGAGCGGGAGCTTCTCGCGCCTCAGGACGCCGTCACCCGCATCGTCGCCGCAATGAGACAGGCTCAGGCATGACCGAAGCGGCGCAACCGGCAAGAGGCGCCGGCGCGGCGCAACCGGCAAGAGGCGCCGGCGCCTTTTCGGCCTTTGAGCGGATGGTGGCGCTGCGCTATCTGCGCGCCCGTCGCGCCGACGGCTTCGTCTCGGTCATCGCCGGCTTTTCGTTCCTCGGCATCATGCTGGGCGTCGCGACGCTCATCGTCGTCACTTCGGTGATGAACGGATTCCATCGCGAGCTGATGGACAAGATCATCGGCATCAACGGCCACGCTTTTTTGCAGGCGGTGGAGACGCCGTTCACCGACTGGGATCGGGTCTCCGCGAAGACGGCGAAGCTGCCCGGCGTCCAGCTTGCAATTCCCATGGTCGAGGGCGCGGCCGGCATATCGACTCAGTTCGGCCAATCGGGCGTGCTTGTGCGCGGCGTGCGCGAGAAGGACCTGACGCGGCTCCCCGGCGTGGCGGGCAACGTCAAGAGCGGCGCGCTTGCCGGATTCGATAAGGCCGGCGGCGTCGCCATCGGACAGCGGCTGGCGGAGACGCTCGGCGTCGGCGTCGGCGACCCGGTCAGCCTGCTCATCGCCAAGGGGGTGCAGACGCCCTTCGGGGTGGCCCCGCGCATCAAAGCCTACAAAGTCGTTGCGATCTTCTCGATCGGCATGTCCGAATTCGATAGCGTCTTCGTCTATATGCCGCTCACCGAGGCGCAGCTCTTCTTCAACAGGGAGAATGAGGCGACGGTCGTCGAAGCTTTCGTCGCTGATCCCGAGAAGATGGACGATTTTCGCATCAACGTCGAAAAGTCCATCGACCGGCCGCTGATCGTCACCGACTGGCGCCAGCGCAACAAAACGTTCTTCGACACGCTGCAGGTCGAGAAGAACATCCTTTTCATCATTCTCGCTTTGATCGTCGTGGTCGCGGCCTTCAACATCATCTCCGGGTTGACGATGCTGGTGAAGGACAAGACGCAGGACATCGCCATACTGCGCACGATGGGCGCGACGCGGGGCGCGGTCCTGCGCGTGTTCCTGATCATCGGAGCTTCGATCGGCGTCGTCGGCACGCTGGCCGGCTTTGCGCTAGGTCTGGCGCTGGCGAAAAATCTCGACACTATCCGCGTCGGGGTCAATAAGCTGTTCGACGCCAATCTCTTCCCCGCGGAGTTCTATTTTCTCTCGCGGCTGCCGGCGATCGTCGACCCGCGCGAGGTGACGGCGATTGTGGTCATGACGCTCACGCTCGCCGTTCTCGCCTCGATCTATCCAGCCTGGAAAGCCGCATCGCTCGATCCGATCGAAGCGCTGCGGCACGAGTAGTCGCGATGAGCGAGGCCGTTCTCGAACTCCGCAGCATCGCGCGCCACTATCGCGAGGGCGAGGCGCGGCTCGACATTCTGATGGACGTCAATCTGTCCATCTACCCGGGCGAGACGGTCGCGCTGCTGGCGCCGTCTGGCGCCGGCAAGTCGACGCTCCTCCATATCGCCGGACTCTTGGAGCGCCAGGACGGCGGCGAAGTGCTGATTGCAAATGCGCCGACGTCGCGCATGTCCGACGCCGAGCGCACGCGGCTGCGGCGCGCCACCGTCGGCTTCATCTATCAGTTCCATCATCTGCTGCCGGAGTTCTCGGCGCTCGAGAACGTGGCGCTGCCGCAGATGATCAATGGCCTGAGCGGGAACGAAGCGCGCCTGCGGGCGCAACAGCTGCTCGACTATTTGCGGCTGGGACCGCGCGCGTCGCACCGGCCGTCGGAGCTTTCCGGCGGCGAACAGCAGCGCGTCGCCATCGCCCGCGCCGTCGCGAACGCGCCGCATCTTCTGCTTGCCGATGAACCGACCGGCAATCTCGATCCGCGCACCGCGGAGCATGTTTTCGGGACGTTGTTGGCGCTCGCCCGCAGCACCGGACTGGCGGCGCTCATCGCGACTCACAATATGGAGCTCGCGAAACAAATGGACCGCCGCGTAACCTTACGCGACGGTCGAGTGGAGCTCTTAAGCTGAAGCCGTTTTAAGCCTTCGTTGTGGGCTTCTTGCCCATGAACTGGTGCCTGTACCAGAGGCCGAAGCCGACTAGCGCCAGGGCCCCGAAGAACACGGCGATCGTGATTTCCCTGGTTTGGGTCAAGCCGACGGAGAAGGGGAAGCGCGCGACATATTCTTTCGCGCCATCGTCGCTTCTCGCCTTCACCAGTCCGATGAACTTGCCTTCCTGCGGAAAGACGTGCTCGAAGGTGAGCGTGCCGGACTTATACTTCTTGGGGGGAGAGTAATACTCTGTATTCGCCTCGAGATTTTCGGAGTCGTCCTTCTGGCCGACGTCACGGACGACGCGCATCTCGAGATTCATGTCACGCAGTTCGTCCTGCTGCGCATCCAGGGTGATAATGGTGGGCCCGGCGTCTGGAATATCGTCGCAGAACTGCTCACGCGACTTTTGCGGCTGATACCCCGTGAATGTCATCGTATCCGGGCCGAGTTTCATCAGGCATTGGCCCTGGTTAACGCCGACGTCGCCATGCGCGTGCGCTTGCGTGATCCAGCCGGCCGCCGCGAACAGCATGGCGGCGAAAAATCGCATGATCATCTGGTTTTCTCCCTTCTGAACTGGCCGCTCTGCGATGAGCAGTCTCTTATTGGCGCGCAGTCCGGTTCCGACGCGCCAGTTTTCGCACACCCTTTGAGCGAAGGCGAGCTGCGACGGGCGAGATTCCGGAACCTCCAGCGGCGCTCTAGTTAATATAAATCAGCTGCGCCCACTTGTCCCGCGACCAAGGGCCACACGCGCTCGAAAAAGTCTGCGCGGCCCGCTTATTGTACAATCCCGTCGCCTGACGATGATTTTTTCGTAAGGTTCGCGTGTTAGAGAAGTTGCTTAAATGTCATGCACTTGGCGTAACTTCGGCGCAATTTCGGGGCAATCATCAGCGCCAGGGTTGGCGAAGTTAAATTTTCATTTAACTTAATCGAGCCTTCACAAACTATGGCGGGAAACATGTTGAACTTTCCTTATCTGCGTGACCAAGCTGAACTTTCTGTCACCGGCGGCTGTCTTTCGACCATTTGGTTGAAAGACCACCAGACTCTAGTATTGCGCAAGACTCGTCCGGGTTTTGACGCGCCCACGATCCGTACAATTACAGACATATTATCGGCGATCGACCGAGGCGAGCTGAACGAGCTCCGCTACATCGTCTACGATTTCGCGCATGGCGTGCGAGAGGCGCCAAGGCCGGCGGAGGGTTTTGGAGAGATGGCCGCCGAAAATTCCGAGCTGATCGTCGATACACCGGTGATCACGCTCGCCTGGGCGCGCGGCCTCATGACCGGCTCCGATTTCGACTTCGCTATGCATTGCTCCGGCATCGTCGCCGAAAGGGACGCGCAATTCTCCTTCTCGGGAGATCCCTCCGACCTCTTGGGGCTTTACGCCGCAGTCGGTCGGACATTGGGCTTCGTGAAGGCCGAGCGTCTGATGGACAGCAATACGGCGCTCACTGCGGAAGACGCGCACGAACTGCTGATCGTCAGAGACGTCGTCGAACCGCAGCCTGGCGCCGCGGCGATAGAGCGTTACTTGGCCCGGTTCGGCCGGCGCTATAACGCGTCGCACGCGATATTTCGCGCGCAACGTATGGTGCAACCTGGGGTTGATCGGCGTAGCCTGGTGGCGCTCGAGCGCAACTGAGGCCTGCTCGCGAAATCTCACGCCGCGCTGACGAGGCGCGGCGCGTCCCGCCAATACTCGAGGAGCGGTCTCAGCTCCTCGATTGGCCGCGGTCGCGTGTAGAGGAAGCCCTGAATGAGAAAAATATTCTTGCTCGCCATGAAGGCGAGTTGAGCGTCAGTTTCGACGCCTTCGGCGACGAGATCGATGGATAGATCCTGTGCGAGCGCAGAGATCGCCGAGATGATCGCCTGCGTTTTGGGCGACTCGATCGCCTGCCGCGCGAAGGCGCGATCAATCTTGACCTTCTTGACAGGGAAACGATTGAGATAGCCGAGGCTGCTGTAGCCGGTTCCGAAATCGTCGAGTGAGAGACGGACGCCGAGCGCTTCGATCTCGCGCAATTTGCTTTCGACGTCATCTGACACCATGAGCGTCGTTTCGGTGATTTCGAGCTCCAAACGATCGGGCTCCAATCCAGATTCGCGGAGCGTCGCCGCGACCATTTCGGCGAGATCCTTCTGTTGGAATTGCCTTGGCGCGATATTGACGGCGACACGGACGTTCGAGGGCCACGATTTCGCGTCATTGCACGCCTGCCGCAGCGCCCAGGCGCCGAGTTCGATGATCATGCCGGTTTCTTCGGCGATAGGAATGAATTCGCTTGGCGAGATCATTCCTCGGGTCGGGTGGCGCCATCGCAGCAGCGCCTCCAGGGAAACGATCGTCGCGGTGCGGGAATCGACGACCGGCTGGTAGTAGACGATCAATTCATTCGCCAGGAACGCATGACGCAATTCGGTGTCGATTGCGCGCTTTCGGGTCAGCGCGTCCTGCATCTCCTGGGAATACCAGATCGCTTTGCCGCGCCCTTTCGTTTTCGACCGGTAAAGCGCGAGATCGCTGCATTTGAGCAGGCCGCCGGAGGTCTCCGAGTCTTTTGGCGCGGCGGCCATGCCGATGCTCGCGCCGATGTTGATGACGTGGTTTTCGACGATGAAGGTGCGGTGCATCTCGGTGAGTATATTGGCGGCGAGTTCATCCACGTCAGGCAGGCGTTCGCCGGCGCGCAGCAGCACGCAGAACTCGTCGCCGCCGAGCCTCGCCACCACATGCGGACGCGGCACGCAGGCGGCAAGACGCGCTCCGACCGCAGACAGCAGCTGATCGCCGATGGAATGGCCCAGCGTGTCATTGACCTCTTTGAACCGATCGAGATCAATGTTGAGCAGCGCGGCGTGAAACCCGCGTTGCCTGAGCTGAACCATTTCCTCCTCAAGCGTCTCCTGAAACTGATAGCGGTTCGGCAGATTGGTCAGATCATCGAAATGCGCGATGCGCTCGATCTCGCGGAGCGCGCGCTTTTGTATCGTCACGTCCTCGATGACGGTAATGAAGGATCCCGCTTCGGCGCGTTCGCAGTGAAATTCAAAAAAGCGTTCGCCGAGCTTGTGCGTGAAGATGTTGGCGCGCGGCATTGTGACGTGCCGCCTCCATCGCTCAAAAAAGATTTTGCCTTCCTGCGACGACATGCCGACGCTCTTGCCGATCGCATGCGCCAGCGCTTCGAGCCGGATCGGCGTCGCCGCCGCCACGATGCCGAAGAAATCGATGACGCGCCGATTGACGACCGTGACGGAGAGGTCGGCGTCGCCCATGCACAGGCCATGCGTCATCGAGTTCAGCGCGAGGCTGAATTTCTGCCGCTGGCGGGTGGCGTCCAAGCCGTTGCGCAGCGCCGACTCCAAATTGCTGTGCAGAAATTTCGTCGTTGAATGAATGGAGACGATCAGCAGCACGACAATCAGCGCGAGGCCGAGGTAGCGCCGTTCTTCATGCATCATCGCGGCGATCGCAAGGGGAAGCGCGAGGCCGAGCGATTGCGCAAGAACGATCCAGGGACGGCCGGCGTTGCGACCCGCAAGTCCGCTCAGGCCGCTCATCATAATCACGATGCTGTAAATGCCGAGAACGTCGTTGTAATGGTTGTAGAACAAGATGGCGACGGAAGCGCCGACCGCCGTCATGAAGCCGACCGCGCCGATCGCGTAGAGCCTCTCCCATTCCCGCGAATCGCGTCGTCGAAGCGAGACGGGCGCGCTCGCATGCGCCAAGAAAACGTAAAGACGAAAGGCGCCGAGAACGGCGATCAGCGCCACGAAGTAGAGATAGACTCGCTCGCCCATGCGTAATCCACGCGATCGTGAGCACTGATTCCAGACGATCATGAGCGCTCAGTCCACGGGATCGTGAGCGCTCAGT